>NZ_JAGHQP010000002.1 GCF_017744255.1 Brevundimonas sp. A19_0
TGCTGGATGCGCTCAACGAATATACGGGCGCCGGTTCCGGCTCGGCCTTGGGCTGGGCAGGCTTTGAGCCCTGCTTGGCCCGCTCCAGCACGAAGGCGGCATAGGCGTCCATGTCGCCCTCGAAGGGCTTCACCGTGCCGTCGGCAGCCAGCCACAGCCGGTCGGCCACCAGCTCCATCAGCGAGCGGTCGTGGGTGATCAGGATGACGGCGCCCGTATATTCGTTGAGCGCATCCAGCAGGGCCCGCCGGCTGTCGATGTCGAGGTGGTTGGTCGGTTCGTCGAGGATCAGGATGTGGGGCGCGTCCATGGCCACCATGTTCAGCAGCAGCCGCGCGCGCTCGCCGCCCGACAGGGCGTCGACGCGGGTCTCCTGCTTCTCGAACGGCAGGCCGAACTGGGCCAGACGCGAGCGGCGGCTGGATTCGGAGGCGTCCGGCATGGCCCGGCGGATGATCTCCAGCGGGGTGTCGGTCGGATCCATGGCCTCGATCTGGTGCTGGTGGAACCAGCCCACCCGCATCTTGCCGTCGCGGTGGAACTCGCCAGCCTGGATGGCCAGGGCCTTGGCGATCAGCTTGGCAAAGGTCGACTTGCCCGCCCCGTTGACGCCCAGCAGGCCGATGCGGTCGTCCAGATCCATTCGCAGGTTGAGGTTCCGCAGGATCGGCTTGCCCGGCTCATAGCCGACCGAGGCCTTTTCCAGACGGATGAGCGGCGGGGGCAGGGGGCGCGGCGGGGACGGCAGGACGAAGGGCGCGACCCGGTCCTCGGGTGGCAGCTCGATGCGCTGCATCTTCTCCAGCTTCTTGACCCGCGACTGGGCCTGAGCGGCCTTTGAGGCCTTGGCCTTGAACCGGTCGACGAAGGACTGCAGGTGGGCGCGCTCGGCGTCCTGCTTGGCCCGGGTGGCGGCCATCAGGCGCAGCTTCTCGGACCGGGTCTTTTCGAAGGTGTCGTAGTTGCCGGTGTAGAGGTCCAGCTTGTGGTTCGACAGATGCAGGATGTGGGTGCAGACCGCGTTCAGCATCTCGCGGTCGTGGCTGATGATCAGGGCCGTGGCCGGATACTTCTTCAGCCGGGCTTCCAGCCACAGCGCGCCTTCGAGGTCGAGGTAGTTGGTCGGCTCGTCCAGCAGCAGCATGTCGGGCTCGGCGAACAGGGCGGCGGCCAGTGCCACCCGCATCCGCCAGCCGCCTGAGAAGTGCGACATCGGCCGGTGCAGGTCTTCCTGACTGAAGCCCAGGCCGACCAGAATTTCCGAGGCGCGCGCCGGGGCGCTGTCGGCGTCGATCTCGATCAGCCGGGCCCAGATCTCGCCCATCTCCTCGGGCTCGGCCGTCTCCAGCCGGGTCATCAGGGCGTGACGCTCCTCGTCGGCCTCCAGAATGGTGTCCAGCACGCTCACGGGCGTGGCGGGGTGCTCCTGATCGACCGAGCCGATGCGGGCGGTCTTCGGGAGGGAGACCTCGTCACCGTTGCCGGCCAGCTCGCCGAGGATGATCTTGAACAGGGTCGACTTGCCAATGCCGTTGCGGCCCACGAGGCCGACCTTGGACCCGGGCGGCAGGGAGACGGAGGCATCGTCGAGGAACCGGCGGCCCCAGGCGTTGAAGGTCAGATTGGTGATTTGAAGCATGGGGAGGAGGAATATCGCAAAAGGCAGACGGGCACCGGATGCGCCTGACGGCGACCGGCATCACGGGGGTGGTTGGAAAGGCGCGGGCGCCCCGCTATAAGCCCGCGACCCGAAACCCCCAAACGAAGACTGACCCCATGACCGAACGCACCTTCTCGATCATCAAGCCCGACGCGACGCGCCGCAACCTGACGGGCGCCATCAACGCCGTGATCGAGGGCGCCGGCCTGCGCATCGTCGGCCAGCGCCGCGTCAAGCTGACCGAAGCGCAAGCGAAGAAATTCTACGAAGTCCACGCCGAGCGCCCCTTCTACGGTGAGCTGGTCGGCCAGATGACCGCCGAGCCGGTCGTCGTCCAGGTCCTGGAAGGCGAGAACGCCGTGGCCCGCTATCGCGAAGTCATGGGCGCCACCAACCCGGAACAGGCCGCCGAGGGCACCATCCGCAAGCAGTTCGCCCTGTCGATCGGTGAAAACTCGGTCCACGGCTCGGACTCGCTGGAGAACGCCAAGATCGAGATCGAGCAGTTCTTCACCGAAGACCAGATCGTCGGCTAAGGCTGAATGGTTTGATGAATGAGGCCCCGGTGGAAACACCGGGGCCTTTTTCGTGCGAGCATACCCAGGCTAGCCGTCGTGACGGGGGGGCCTTCGGCTCGTCAGTAATGCTTGGCCTGCCGCCGTCCATTCGCCGCCCCGGACCGACGGCTCCACCAATCCGTATTCGGCAAGTAACGCGATCGCCTCTTCCCCGGCGCCCATATAGACGTGATCCAGATCGCCCGTGGGTGTCTGAAGATATTGCTGCCCCATCAAGGCCAGCGCGTACAGCAGGCGTTCTTCGGCATCGGTCATGCCAGCACGTTGCGTCGCAGGTTGAACGCTCTGCAAGAGGGAATGCCGAGCTTGGGTGCGACAAGACTCACGATCTCACAGGCCCGCGCAGAACGCCGCCAGCGCCTGCGGATACAGCCTGTGCTCGGCCTCGAGCACGCGGGCGGCGAGGGTCTCCGGTGTGTCGTCTGCCATGACCGGCACACGCGCCTGGTTGAGGATCGGGCCTTCGTCCACGCCTTCGCTGACGAGGTGGACGGTGCAGCCGGCCTCGGCGTCGCCGGCCTCGAGGGCGCGGCGGTGGGTGTCGAGGCCGGGGTATTTCGGCAGCAGGCTGGGGTGGATGTTCAGCATCCGGCCGGACCAGCGCCCGACCAGCCAGGGGGTCAGGACGCGCATATAGCCGGCGAGGGCGACGACCTGGATGTCATGGTCACGCAGGGCCTCATCGATGGCCGCCTCGTGCGCCTGTCGATCCTTGCCATAGGGGGCGTGGGGAATGGCAATGGTCGGGATGCCGCGCTCGGAGGCCCACGCCAGACCCGGAGCCTCCGCCCTGTTCGACAGCACGAGCGCGACCGCATAGGCGTCGCCGCCACCCTCGACGAGGGCGCGCATATTGCTGCCCGTGCCGGAGATCAGCACGGCGACACGGACAGGTGGTCTGCTCACTCGGCGGGTGCCACGCGATAGTCGCCGGGCGGACCGGGGAAGGTGACCGGGCTCTCATAGCCGTCTGCCGAGACCGCCGAGACGCCGAAGAAGTAGTCGTCGATGACAATGCCTTCCAGCACGGCGCGGGTCGCGTCGCCGCCCGCGATCCAGCGGCTCGAGGTCCACTGCGGGGCGGTGGTCGAGCGCCACCACACGCGGTAGCCGGCGGCGCCGGGCACGGCCTGCCAGGTCAGGGTGGTGTCTGGCTGGACCGCCCCGGCGATGGTCACCCCGGTCGGCGGGGCGGGAGCACGGGCCAGCGCCGCCATGCTGATGACGTTCAGGCGGGTGACCTGGGCCAGATAGTCGAAGTCCACGCCGTCGATGGTGTCGCCATAGTGGACACCGTCCTCGACGCGCAGGTCCTGATGCTGGCGGTCGTAATTCTCGGCGCCCTCGGAAATCCGCACGGCGGGGAAGCCCGCGCGCAGCATCTCGACCTGGTCGCCGCCGCGCCCGAAGCGGTCGGTGCGATAGATCATCTCGACGTCGAAATTGGTCAGATAGCGGTCGGCGATGCCGTCGATGAAGCGGGCCAGATTGCGCGAGGAGGAATCGACCTCGCCGCCGTTGTAGCGACGGCTGTTGGCCTGGGCCTCGGTCTCGACCGTCTTGGTGCCTTCCGAGAAGACGCGCACGCGGGTGGTGTCGATGATGCCGCTCTGGCCCTCGGAATTGCCGACGATGTCGTTGTTCAGATTGGCCTGGACGAACCAGCCCTGTTCGGTCGCATAGTCGGCCAGGATCTTGCCGCCCAGCAGGCCCTGCTCCTCGCCCGACAGGACGGCATAGACGAGGGTGGCGTCGAACTCATAGGCCGACAGGATGCGGGCGGCCTCCAGCACGGCGGCCACGCCCGAGGCGTCGTCATTGGCCCCGGGGGCGTCGGAGGTGAAGTCCATCACGTCGCTGACGCGCGAATCGAGGTGGCCCGAGATGATGATGACGCGGTTCGGATCACCGGTGCCACGCTGGATGGCGACGACATCGACGACCTCGGTCGGGGTCGGCACACGCCGGCCCGTGACCGTGTCGGACGGGGTGACGATCTCGAGGCAGCCGCCACAGTCGCGGCTGATGCTTTCGAACTCGCGTTCGGCCCAGCGACGGGCCGCGCCGATGCCGCGCGTCCCGGACTGCGTCTCCGACAGGGTGTGGCGGGTGCCGAAGTCGACCATGCTCTGGATGTCGGTCCGCATCCGCTCGGGCTGGACCAGCAGGCCGAGGGCCCTGAGGTCGGCATGATCTACAGCGGCCGGGGTCTGGGCCGCAGCCGGGGAGGCCAGTCCCGCCGAGAGGGCAAGACCTGCCGTCAGGCAGAGGGAAGCGAGCAGACGCATGGCGATCTCCTGAACAGAGCGGCTACCGTGAGGGCAAGCCGCCCGGGGCGTCAACCGCTCAGGCGCTGGCCTGGAGCTGGCCGCAGACAAAGGCGGTCTCGCCGGCCTCCAGCAGGGCCTCCAGAGCATCCTCGACGTGTTCGGGACCGACGATCAGGATGAAGCCCACGCCACAGTTGAAGGTGCGGCGCATCTCATGGTCGGAAATGCCGCCGTTCTCGGCCAGCCAGTCGAATACGGCCGGGCGCGGCCAGGCCTGCCAGTCGAACGCGGCCTCGAGGCCAGGGGCGATACAGCGGGGCGGATTCTCGATCAGGCCGCCCCCGGTGATGTGGGCGGCGCCCTTGACCCAGCCCTGTTTCATCAGCGGCAGGACCGACTTCACATAGATGCGGGTCGGCTCCATCAGCGCCTGGGCCAGGGTGCGCTCGTGGGCGAAGGGGGCGTCGTCGGCCCAGTTCAGGCCGCGCGTCTCGATCACCTTGCGGATCAGGGAATAGCCGTTCGAGTGCGGGCCGCTGGAGGCAAGGCCGATGATGACGTCGCCGGTGTTCTGCAGGTCGTGGCGGGGCAGGGTGTGGCCGCGCTCGACCGCGCCCAGCGAAAAGCCCGCCAGATCATAGTCGCTGCCTTCATAGAGGCCCGGCATCTCGGCCGTCTCGCCGCCCACGAGGGCACAGCCGGCTTGACGACAGCCCTCGGCGATCCCGGCCACCACGCGGCGGGCGGCCTCCACGTCCAGCTTGCCGGTGGCATAATAGTCGAGGAACAGCAGGGGCTCGGCGCCCTGGGCCAGCAGGTCGTTGACGCACATGGCCACCAGATCGATGCCAACGCCGTCGTGGCGCCCGGTTTCGATGGCGATCTTCAGCTTGGTGCCGACCCCGTCGGTCGTGGCGACGATCAGCGGGTCCTCGAACCCGGCCGCCTTGAGATCGAACAGGGCACCGAATCCGCCCAGCGAGGGCTCGGACCCCTTGCGCGCGGTCGATTTGGCCAGCGGCTTGATCGCATCGACCAGCCGCTCGCCGGCGTCGATATCCACCCCCGCCTGGGCGTAGGTCAGGCCGTTGGGCGGGGGAGGGGAACTGTCGCTCATCGAACACGAACCTGAATCAGTGGACGGAAATCCGGCGTCCCTCTTGCCATGGGGGCGCACGCCGGGGCTATAGCATCCAAATGACACCGATCACCACCAATCCAGCCCTTGTCGAATTCTGTGCCGAACTGGCCCGCGCGCCGTTCATCGCCGTGGACACGGAATTCATGCGCGAGACGACCTATTGGCCCAAGCTGTGCCTGATCCAGGCGGCGTCGTCGGAGGTCTCGGGCATCATCGACCCGCTGGCGGACGGACTGGACCTCGAGCCGTTCCTCGAACTGCTGCGCGATCCGGACATCATCAAGGTGTTCCACGCCGCGCGGCAGGACACGGAGATCTTCGTGCGGCTGGGGGCAATGCCCCTGCCGATGTTCGACACCCAGGTGGCGGGCATGGCGGCCGGCTTTGGCGATCAGGTGTCGTATGAGGCGCTGGTGCGCCAGATGCTGAAGCGCGATCTGGACAAGGGCAGCCGGTTCACCGACTGGGCGCGGCGCCCGCTGTCGGACGCCCAGCTGACCTATGCGCTCGGCGATGTGACCCATCTGGCGGCCCTGTATCCGAAACTGCGCGAGCAGCTGAAGAGGGCCGGACGGCTGGACTGGGTGCTCGAGGAAATGGGCAGCCTGACCGACCCGGCGCTCTACGACACCACACCCGAAAACGCCTGGAAGCGCCTGAAGCCCAAGAAATATTCGGCCAAATATCTGGCCGCCTTCGTGGCCACGGCCGTCTGGCGCGAGCGCACGGCCCAGGAACGCGACCAGCCGCGCGGGCGCATCATCAAGGACGAGGCCATCGACGAGATCGCCACCCAGGCCCCGACCGATCCCGACGCCTTCAACCGGCTGCGCTCGGTCTCGAAGGGATTCGGGGCCTCGCGCCTCGGCGAGAGCCTGATCGAGGAGTTGCGGCGGGTGCTGGCCGACCCCGAGGCCCATGCGCCGAAGCTGGAGCGTCCGGGCCACCGGCCGGCGGCGGCCCCCTCGGTGGTGGAATTGTTGAAGGTGCTGCTGAAGGCCAAGAGCGACAATGCCGGCGTCGCCCCCAAGATGATCGCCAATGTCGCCGATCTCGAGAAGATCGCGCTGGATGACGACGCCGACGTCGATGCCCTGCGCGGCTGGCGGCGGGACCTGTTTGGTGACGACGCCCTGAAGCTGAAGCGCGGCGAGCTGGCTCTGGTCCTGAACGGCTCGCGCGTCGAGGTCGTCGAGATCGAGGACTAGGCCCCCGCGGGCTCCCACAGTTCGATCGGATTGCCCTCGGGGTCGTGGATGCGGGCGAACCGCCCGACCTCGGGCGCGTCCCAGTCGGCGCGAGTCTCGACCGGGATGCCGGCCGCGGCCAGCGACGCCAGCAGGTCGTCCAGACCCTCGACGCGCAGGTTCAGCATCCAGCGCCTGTCGGCGGCGAAATAGTCGCTGTCGTCCTTGAACGGGGCGAAGACGGTCGGGCCCGCCTGCTGGTCCCAGACGAAGGCGCCGGGCGGGGCGCCCACACCCAGATGCTTCAGATACCAGGCGGCCAGACCGTCCGGATCGCTTGAGCGAAAGAAGAAGCCGCCGATTCCCGTCACTGGCATGTCACCCTCCCGAAGTTTTAGGGACAGACTGCGCCGGTCAGTCGCCGCACTCAAGATCGAGTGTGTCGGCCAGGTTCTTCAGTCGCCGCCGGGTCTGTTCGCCCAGCAGCATGTCGGCATAGCCGTCCGCCGCCGTCAGGATCAGGGTCTTGTCCTTGAGCGACAGGCGGGCGCCGGCCAGCAGCTGCGGCGCGCGCCCGGACAGGTCACAGGCCAGGCGAATCGCCTGCCCCAGGGCTTTGGCGTGCCGACGCGCCCCTTCGTCGAGCAGGCGGTCGATGACCTCGGGCTGGGGCGTGGCCGAAGGCCCGCCGTAGCGGGCGTTCAGCGCGCAGGCGAGGAAGGCGCGTTCCGCATGGGTCTGTCCGGGAACCGGCGCGCGTAACACCTGATCAAAGACCAGTTCGACGCGGTGGTCCGGGTGCAGGCGCGCTCCGAGATCGCAGAGATGACAGGCCGCGGTGGTCAGCGCATGGTCCCGCGCCGTGCCGAAGCTCTCCGGCAGGGCGGGCAGGACGGGCTCCAGCCAGGCCTGAAGGGCGCCGGGCAGCAGGGGCGAAATTCCCTGTCGTGCCCCCCAGGCCGCACAGCCGGCGATCAGCGGGTCGCTGTCGCGATGCTCGTCGCTGAGGGCGTCCTGCAACAGACCTTCGCGCAGGCCCCAGGCCGAGAACTCGATGCTCTTCAGCTCCAGCCGCTCGATCAGGGCCTCCAGCACCAGGGCGGCATAGGGCAGGGTCTCGGCGCGCCGCCGCGACACACCCGGTGTCCGGTCCAGCGAGGCGCGTGACTGGCGCGAGACGAAGCGGGCCACCTCGCGCGCATCGTCGGCCGTCATGGCGTACTGGTGCACGATCTGCAGCGGATAGTCCGACATCGCCATATGCAACTGGGCGATGCTGCGCCAGGCCCCGCCGACGGCGTGGAGGATCGGGGCCTTGAAGTCCGCCGTCTTGCCCTTCAGTCGCTTGTCGATCTTGGTTCGCAGCTTCCTGGCGTCGAAATCGCCGCCATCGGCCAAGGCGAAGGGGCCAAGCGGCAGGGTGATTCCCTGACCGACTTCGCCGTCCGTCAGCCGGATCAGCTCCAGGCTGGCCCCGCCCATGTCGGCGGCCACGCCCTCGGCGGCCGGGTGACCCGCCAGCACGCCGCGCGCGGCCTCGCGGGCCTCTTCCTCGCCGGACAGGACGCGGATGTGCATGCCGGTCTCGGCGGCCACCCGCTCGCAGAACTCCAGCCCGTCCTCGGCGTCGCGGACGGCGGCGGTCGCGGCCACGAACACATGTTCGGGGCGTACGCCCTCAATGACGGCGGCAAACCGGCGCAGCGCCGGCAGCGCCATCAGCACGCCCTCTTCGGACAGGCGGCCCGTGTTCGGCAGGTCGCGGCCCAGCCCGGCCAGCACCTTTTCGTTGAACACCGTCCAGACGGCGCGCCCCTCCAGCCGGTACAGCACCATGCGCACCGAGTTGGAGCCGATGTCGATCACCGCGGCGTCGGCCGAGGTCGTGGCGCGGGAGTGGAGGGGGTCAGGCGTCAGGGCGGTCATAGCGCAGCGTGGCCGGAAGCGTCTTCACCTTGCTGCCGCGTCCGGACAGGCTGGGATTGGTCATGAAATAGCGGTGCGCCGAGAACGGCCGTTCGGGATCGGCGGGCTTCAGCCGGTGGTAATTGCCCTCGGAGTCCAGCTCCCAGCTCTGGGCGTCGTCCTTCAGATTGGCGACCATGATCTGATCCAGCACCTGATCGTGGACGGTCGCATTCAGGACCGGCGCCATCACCTCGACCCGGCGCTCCAGATTGCGGTTCATCCAGTCCGCGGACGAGATGAACAGTTTCGCCCGGTCGTTGGGCAGGTCCCGCCCGTTGGCAAAGGCCACAATGCGGCTGTGCTCGAGGAAGCGACCGACGATCGACTTGACCCGGATGTTCTGGGACAGACCCTTCACCCCCGGGCGCAGGCAGCAGATGCCCCGGATGACCAGATCGATGCGCACGCCCGACTGGCTGGCGCGGTACAGGGCATCGATGATGTCGGGATCGACCAGCGAGTTCATCTTGGCCCAGATGGCGGCCGGCTTGCCCCGCGCGGCGGCGGCCATCTCCTTCTCGATCAGCTCGATCAGGGTCGATTTCATGTTGAGCGGCGAGACGACCATCTGTTCCAGATCGTCGGGCTGGGCATAGCCGGTGATGTAGTTGAACACCCGGTTGGCATCGCGCGTCAGCGTCGGCTGGCACGAGAACAGCGACAGGTCGGTATAGATGCGCGCCGTCACCGGGTGATAGTTGCCCGTGCCGACGTGGCAGTACGACCGCAGCCCATCGCCCTCGCGCCGCACGACCACGCTCAGCTTGGAGTGGGTCTTGTACTCGACGAAGCCAAAGACGACGTGCACGCCGGCCCGCTCCATGGCCCGCGCCCAGCGCAGGTTGGCCTCCTCGTCGAAGCGCGCCTTGATCTCGACCACGGCGGTGACGTTCTTGCCGTTCTCGGCGGCCTCGATCAGGGCGGCGACCACCGGGCTGTCGCGCGAGGTGCGATAGAGGGTCTGTTTGATGGCGATCACATTCGGATCGCGCGCGGCCTGACGCAGGAATTGCACCACCACGTCGAAGCTCTCGAACGGGTGGTGGATCAGCATGTCCTTCTCGCGGATGGCAGCAAAGACATCGCCGCCATGGTCGCGGACCCGCTCGGGATAGCGGGGCTCATAGCCCGGGAATTTCAGGTCGGGGTGGCCGCCGCCGATCAGCTCCGACACCTGGGCCAGACCCAGCATGCCGTCGATCATCACCACATCCTGTGGCAGGGCGTGCAGTTCGTGGGTGATGAAGTCGCGCAAGTCGTCGGGCATGGAGGCCTCGATCTTGATGCGCACGACCGAGCCCATCCGGCGCTGCTTCAGCGCCTCCTCGAACTCCATGACCAGGTCTTCGGCCTCTTCCTCGATCTCGATGTCCGAATCGCGGATCAGGCGGAAGGTCCCGCGCTCCAGCACGTCACAGCCGGGGAACAGGTGGTCGATGAAAAGCATCAGCAGGCTTTCCAGCGTCACATAGCGGGTGCGACCCTTGGCCGAACGGCCGTCGGTAGGCAGCGGCCAGAACCGCTTCACCTGGGTCGGCACGGGTACGAGGGCGTACAGGATCCGGTTGTCGCGACGCCGCCGCAGCTTCAGCGCCAGCGAGAAGCCGAGGTTGGGCAGGAAGGGGAAGGGGTGGGCCGGGTCAATCGCCATCGGCGTCAGGATGGCGAATAGCTGGTCGAGGAATTCGGGCTCCAGCCGCTCGCGCTCGGTCTTGGTCGCCTTGCCGGCGTCGATCACCTCGATGCCCGCATGGGCCAGCTCGATCTTGAGCTTGCGCCAGCGCTTCTGCTGCTGCGCCATCAGCTCGCCGGCGGCCTCATTGATCCGCTCCAGCGCCTCGCTGGGGGTCAGGCCATCGGCCGACAGCACCCGCACCCGCTCGCGAACCTGACCCTTGAGGCCCGCGACCCGGGTCATGAAGAACTCGTCCAGGTTATTGGCCGAGATCGACAGGAACCGCAGCCGCTCCAGCAGCGGGTGGGCGGGATTCGACGCCTCCTCCATGACCCGCCCGTTGAAGGCCAGCCATGACAGTTCCCGGTTGATGAACCGGGTGGGCGAGGTGATCAGGGTCTCGGACAGCTTGAGCTGGGGCGCGCGCGAGGTGGGCACACCTTCGCCCACGGCCTGATCGGTGATGGAGGACAGGTCGGGTGAGGGCGTATCCGTCATGATGCGGTTCTGGACCGGGGCAATGACAGTCGCAACCTTCGATCTCACTCCGGGGCGAACAGGTCGCCACTTTCGTCCAGCACCCGGCGCGCCAGAACCCGCGTGACCGGAGCGTGGGCCCCGTCCAGAAGTTCCACCACGCGCTCGACGCTGTCGGCAGACCGGTCCACCCGGCGGATCAGATAGGCGATCACATCCTCGGCGGGCTGCAGGCTGCGTTCGGCGAAGCGGGCGCGGAACATGGCGGCCAGCACCGCATCATCCGGCGCCTCCAGCTGCAGGACCAGCAGGCCGTTCAGGCGCGACCGGAGGTCCGGCAGGCCGACCGGCCATTGTCCCGGCAGGTCGCGCGACACCAGCAGCAGGGCGCCGCCCGGGGCCTGGGCCAGATTCATCAGGTGAAACAACGTCTCGTCATCCACTGTGGCCGCAGAGTCGAGCAGCAGCGGACGGCCTTCCAGCTCCAGCGGGTCGGCCAGGGCGATCTCCATGCCGTCGAAGGGCAGGGCCCCGACCCGCTCCGCCCAGACCCGTGCCAGATGGCTCTTCCCCGACCCCGCCGGGCCGCACAGGGCCGCCGTGCCGCCCAGCGGGGTGGGCCAGGTCAGAAGCGCCTGGTGGGCCGCCGCATTGCTGGCCGAGACGACAAACGCCTCTTCCTGCCCGCTCAGGCCTCGCCTGAGGGGCAGTCGCATCTGGCCGGTGCTGTCCGTCGGGGACGTCATGGCCCCTGACATATCAGAACCCTGCGGCGATCGGTTAAGCATGGCTGTGACCATCCGGGACAAGCTGTCGCGTCTGTGGATGAATGGCGTGTCTCAGCGTCGCATCCGCCCCCACAGCCACTCTGCGCCAAGGGCGACCGCCAGCGACAGGCCCGTCAGCGGAAAGATCACCGCCAGCGGCAGGACGATGCCCAGAACGGCGGCCCGTCCCCGAGCGTCCGGTGGCGCAGGCGGCGGGGTGATGCCACGTCCGCGCGGACGCCGCTTCCACACCATCAGTCCGCCGCTGATGCCCAGCACCCAGATACCGATACAGCCGAGCAGCATGATCAACCGGTTGATCTCGCCGTACTGCATGCCCTGATGGACGGCGATGCCCCATTCGAAGGCCTTGGCGCCGCCGCCGAACTGCTCCCAGCGCAGGTCTGCGACCACCTGGCCGGTCGTGCCCTCGACGTACAGGCTGCGGGCGTCCTCGGCCTCGGCCGTGGCGATGACGCGGGACAGCATACCGGGGCCCCCGGTCGGGGTATGAAGCACGGCATGCTCCATGGTCCAGCCGGTGCCGGAGGGCGCATTGTGGCCCTTGCCGTGGCTCCACGGACTGGCCGCCGCCGGTGCCGGAGGACGGCCCAGACCGCTCTCGCGCATCACATTCATGAACCGGTCGCCCCAGACCGCCGACCAGGGCATGCCGGTCAGGGCGAGGAACAGGATGATGCCGCCGACATAGAGGCCCGTCACCGCATGCGCGTCGCGCCAGAACGGGCGGCGGGCGGGATCGCCGGCACGGGGCAGGGCGACGGCGACGTTGCGGCCCTTGCGTGGCCACCACAGGAACAGGCCGGTCGCCACCAGAATGATCGCCCAGCCGGCCACCACCTCGACCAGAATGTTGAACGGCTTTCCGAGCAGTTCGAGGCTGTGCAGCTTCTTGACCAGTTCCATGATCCCCTGACCGCCGACCATGCCGGTGACCCGACCGTCATAGGGATCGACGAAGACGGTGCGCTCGCCGCGGTCGCCGCGGACCCGCACCTGCACGGCGCGGTCGGGGCGGTCGGGCACGACGACGGCCAGCGCCGTGCCGTCCGCCGCCTGCTCGGCCCCCTGCTGCCAGAGGTCAGCCGAGGCGCGGGTATCCCGCGCCTCGACCACAGCCATTGATCGCCAAGCCAGCCCCTCAATCTCCGTCTTGTAGAGATAGAGGCCGCCGGTCAGGGCCATCAGCATCAGCACCGGCATGACGATCAGGCCGGCGAAGAAATGCCAGCGCCAGACGCGGCGCCAGCTGTTGGACAGGGCAGGGCCGTCCTGCAAGGGCTGTGTGACCTTCGACATTACAGGCTCAACCTCACTCCCACGAACACCGAGCGCCCTTCGCCCGGCATGAAGACGGCGGTCGAGGCCGTCCGCGCGTCGGTGACCGCGCTGATCTCGCTGATATAGCGCTCGTCCGTCAGATTGCGGGCGTCGATAAACAGGGTGGTGCCGTTGGCCAGGTCCCAGCCGCCGTTCAGACCCCAGACGGTAAAGCCCGGCGCCTTCAGCGTATTGGCATAGTCGACCCAGACGTCGTCGATCCGCCACTCGACCGTGGGCGTGACGAACAGGCCCGACGGATGCCGCCAGCTCAGCTCGGCCCGGTATTGATGCTCGGGCACGACCGGCAGCCGGTTGCCTTCCCACAGGAGATCGCGTTCGAAGTAAAAGTCGTTGTAATTATAGGTTTGGCGCAGCACCAGCCGGCCGTCCGCCGGCGTGACCGGCAGCGTCCATTCCAGCCCGGCCTCGAGGCCCTGATGGATGGTCCGGTCGCCGTTGAAGGTCGCCGCCGGAATGTCGGGTCCGGTGATGTAGTTCAGGATCTCGCCGTCGATCCGGCTGCGATAGACGGTGACATCCCAGGCCAGCGCTCCGCGACGGCCGCGCGTGCCGATCTCTGCGGTCCAGGCGTCCTGGACGTCGACCGGGGTAAAGCCCATCAGCGGGGCCTGCACCAGGGCGCCGTAGGTCGGCGGTTCGACCGAGCGGGTCAGGTTGGCATAGACCTGCGCCCCGTCCTCGCTCTCCCACAACAGGCCCAGCCTCGGCGAGACCCAGTCCCAGGTGACACCGTCGTTGTTGGCGGCATTCCGGCGATCCACATAGTCGCGCGTCGCCCGGCCATAGGACCCGCCCGCCACCAGAGCCAGCCGGTCGGTGACGAACAGCCGCCCTTCGGCGAACACGTCCAGCCCCGTGGCCTTTTGCAGATTGTCAGCGGTCAGGGCCCCGGCCATCCCGGCAGTGTTGAGATAGCGCTGGCCGTCCACCTCGCCGTCGCGATAGCTGAGGCCATAGAACAGATCGGCCTTCAGGCCGCCGACCTGACCGGTCCAGTCGAACCGCCCGAACAGGCCCGCCGTCTGCGAGTCGGTGTCGAGCACCTGAAAGATCGGGTGCCACAGATCCTTCTGCCAGCCCCAGACGGCGCCTTCGAAGACGGTCGATGCGCCGAGACGCCAGCGGGTCTGCACGGTCAGGCGCCTGACCGTCAGGTCGCGGGCCTGATCCCCGGCCACCGAGCCGGCACTGGCCATTTCCGGGGTCTCCAGCGCCTGGGTCAGGGTCAGGGCGCCGGGCAGGTCCTGCTGTATGTCGGCGGCCTGGAAGACCAGCCGCACCTCGCGGTCCTCACCGAACGACCGGCCGAGGTTCAAGCTGAGACGGCCCTGCGACTGGTCGGCATGATCACGATAGCCGTCGGATTCCATGCCGGCGACCGAGGCGTACAGATCCCAGTCGCCCCACTGGCGCGCCAGGGCCAGTTGGCCGCGATAGCTGTCGAACGAGCCGCCCTCGACGCGCAGCATCGTCTCATAGGGTGCGGTCCGGCCGTTGATCGAAACCAGATTGACCGCCCCGCCCAGCTGGGCCCCGCCGAAGCGCAGGGTGTTGGCGCCCTTGTAGACCTCGATGTAGCGGGCGCTCATCGGGTCGATGGCCTGAAAGTCGGAAAAGCCGTCGGCATCGGCAAACGGCACGCCGTCCTGGGCGAACAGAACGCCGCGCTGGTGGAAGCCCTGGGCGATGCCAGAGCCCCGGATCGACAGCCGGGCCTCCTCGCCATAGCGCTTCTGCGCCAGCACGCCGGGGACGTTGCGCAGGGTGTCGTAGAAGCCCTGGGCGAAGCGGTCCTCATAGGTTTCGGCGGCTACGACCGACACGGCGCCCGGCGTGCGCGACAGGCGCGTCCGGGCTTCGGCGACCACGGGCGGGTCGTCCGGATTGTGGGTGCCGGTGACGATGATCGAGTCGACCGTCGTCTCGGTCGCGTCCTGGGCGAGGGCAGGGGTGGCCGCACAGGCCAGGGCCACCGCAGAAGTGGCGGCCAACAGATGGGATTTCACGGGAAGATATCCTGAAAGAGTCACGGAGGCGCGCAGCCGAAGGGGCGTGCACGGTCGGCAGAGACGTCTTCAGGCGTGAGGTGGGGCCGTGGCCGGAGGCTTGGGCGGATAGAGCGCGGTCGGGCGCGCACTGGCAGAGACCGGCGCGAATGCCGGAGCGGCGGCGGCCTCGGGGTGCACCGGCAGCACGACCGGCGGGGTGTCGACGGCCTGCAGGCCCGACAGCAGGGCCATGGCGCAGGTCAGGCTGGCCTGCTGGTCCGGATCGACCGGGACGGGATGGCCGTCGGTGTCTAGCGTGACGCGGATGACCTGACCGGAGCAGAGCTGGATCGGCGTGTCGCCGGCCGCCGAGGCCGCCACCGCCGAGGGCAGCAGGCTGGCGAACACGATGGCAAAGGTCGCGGCCAGAATGGCCAGCGCCCGGGTCAGGCTGATCTCGTCTGCGGGATCGCGTGTCACGCGTCGCCTAATGCTATATTGTATCGCTTGTGAAAAGCGCTTTCCCGCGCGGGGAGTGTCTTTCCTGATCACCCGCGTGCTTGACTTTCAGCGGCGATAATGCGCCCTTCCGGCCTCCCGAATTCTCCCCTTTCGTGACCGATCCAGACCCATGGCCGAGACGCATCTTTATCGTACCCACACCTGCGGCGCCCTTCGGGGTGACGATGCTGGCAAGACCGTCCGCCTGTCGGGCTGGGTGCACCGCAAGCGCGACCACGGCGGCCTGCTGTTCATCGACCTGCGCGACCACTACGGCCTGACGCAGCTGGTGCTGCATCCGGAAACGCCGGGCTTCGAGGCCGTCGAGCGTCTGCGCGCCGAAAGCGTCATTCGCGTGGACGGCGAGGTCGTCGCTCGCTCGCCCGAGACGGTCAACGCCACCCTGCCGACCGGCCAGATCGAGATCCAGGTCAAGTCGGTCGAGGTGCTGTCCGAAGCCGCCGAACTGCCGCTGCCGGTCTTTGGCGAGCCGGAATATCCCGAGGAGCTGCGGCTCAAGCACCGCTACCTCGACCTGCGCCGCGAGACCCTGCACAAGAACATTGTCCTGCGCTCCAAGGTGATCAGCTCGATCCGCCGCCGCATGGTTGATCAGGGCTTCCTTGAGTATCAGACGCCGATCCTCACGGCCTCTTCGCCCGAGGGTGCGCGTGACTTCCTCGTGCCGTCGCGCCTGCACCCCGGCAAATTCTATGCGCTGCCCCAGGCGCCGCAGCAGTTCAAACAGTTGCTGATGGTCTCGGGCTTCGACCGCTATTTCCAGATCGCCCCCTGCTTCCGCGACGAGGACCTGCGCGCCGACCGGTCGCTGGAGTTCTACCAGCTCGACGTCGAGATGAGCTTCGTCACCCAGGAAGACGTGTTCGCCGCCATTGAACCCGTCATGCACGGCGTGTTCGAGGAGTTCGCCGACGGCAAGCCGGTCTCGCCGATCGACCAGCCCCACACCTTCACCAACGATTTCGGTCAGACGCTGGAGCACAAGGGCTTTGAGCGCCTGACCTTCGCCCAGTCGATGGCCTGGTACGGCACGGACAAGCCCGACCTGCGCAACCCCATCAAGATGCAGGACGTCTCGGACCACTTCCGCGACGGCGGCTTTGGCCTGTTCAACAAGATCCTCGCGGCCGACGCCAGGAACGCGGTGTGGGCCATCCCGGCCCCGACCGGCGGCTCGCGCGCCTTCTGTGACCGCATGAACAGCTGGGCCCAGGGCGAGGGCCAGCCGGGCCTCGGCTACATCTTCTGGTCCGATGACCAGCAGGCCTGGGGCGGACCGATCGCCAAGAACCTGGGGCAGGAGCCGACCGAGGCCCTGATGACGTCGCTCGGCCTCGGCAAGGGCGACGCCGCCTTCTTTGCTGCAGGCCTGCCGGCCACCTTCGCCAAATTCGCCGGATTGGCGCGCACCCGCGTGGGCACCGAGCTGAAGCTGATCGACGAGGAGCAGTTCAAATTCTGCTGGATCGTCGACTTCCCGATGTTCGAATGGTCCGAGGAAGAGAAGAAGGTCGACTTCAGCCACAACCCCTTCTCGATGCCGCAGGGCGGGCTGGAGGCACTCGAGACCCAGGATCCGCTGACCATCCGCGCCTATCAGTACGACATCGTCTGCAACGGCTATGAGCTCTGCTCGGGCGCGATCCGGAACCACAAGGCCGAGATCATGCTGAAGGCCTTCGAGATCGCCGGCTATGACGCCTCCGTGGTCGCGGACCAGTTTGGCGGCATGCTGAACGCCTTCCGCTATGGCGCCCCGCCGCACGGCGGTCTGGCCCCCGGCATCGACCGGATCGTCATGCTGCTGGCCGGCCAGACGGCCATCCGCGAGGTCATTGCCTTCCCGCTGAACCAGCAGGGCGAGGATCTGCTGATGAATGCGCCGACGGCGGCCGACGAGCGTCAGCTGAAGGATGTGCACATCCGCACGGCCCTGCCGATCAAGGTCTGAGGTCCGGGCCTAGCGGCCCGCGACCACGACGCGGGGAGGGGTCGGAGGCCGGGGCGCGGCCGGGGGCTGAACCCGCGACAGGTTCCGGCAGCTGCGGCCCGTCAGGCCCGAGGGCAGTCGGGTGCCCGAGTCAGCGCACGCCTCGCTGATCTGCGACTGGGTCAGGCCGCGCGACAGGCTGAGATCCGTGCCGCGTATGTCGGTACGGTCCAGCGAGGCGCCCGTGAAGTCGGCGCGAGAGAAGGATCCACCGGTCAGGCGCGCGCCGTCCAGCTCCGCTCCCCGGAAGTTGGCGCCGGCAAAATTGCCGTTGGACAGGTTCGAGGCCGTGATCTCCGCATTGCGGAAATCGGCGCCGCGCGCGTTCACATTGGCCAGGGTCACGCCGAACAGCTCGGCCCCCTGCAGATCGGCGCGCGCCAGAATGGCCCCGTTCATATTGGCGCCGCCCAGGGCCGCGCCCTGAAGATTGGCCGAGGACATGTCGGCGCGCACGAACACCGACCCGAGGCCCTCGATGCCGTCCATGCGGGCGTCGGTGAAGTCGGCCCCGGTAAAGTTGGCGGCGACAAGGGTCGCGCCCCGCAGGTCTGCCCGTGTGAAGTCCGCGCCCGAGAAGTTCGATCCGACC
The DNA here is from genome assembly GCF_017744255.1 of Brevundimonas sp. A19_0. Taxonomy (GTDB): domain Bacteria; phylum Pseudomonadota; class Alphaproteobacteria; order Caulobacterales; family Caulobacteraceae; genus Brevundimonas. Next base: position 18,181 of record NZ_JAGHQP010000002.1, read on the forward strand.
AGTTCGGACCCGCGCAGATTGGCGTCGACCAGGGTCGCATCGGTGAAGGTGGCGGCCGTGAACGTCGCCCCGGACAGGTCGCGACCGGACAGTTCGCACCGGCGACAGGTCCCGCCCAGCGAGACCACGCGGGCCACGTCCGGATCCTGAACGAACATCTGATCCCAGATCTGGCCGTCCTGCAGGGCGGGCACGACCTGGACCTGCACCGAGCGGGCGTCCTGACGGTCGCCGTCCCCGCGCCAGACCCCGGCCTGCGCACCCGTTGCGGCAAAGGCGGTCAGCAGCGCCAGACCGGCCAGGGCGGCGCGACCGCGGCGTTCAGGCTTCGCAAGGGGAAGGACGAGAGTGTTCACACCGTCTCCATGCCGTCATTGTCCGCAAATCCCTACTTAATTCGGCGTAAGGATCGGGCCCCTCAGCAGGCCGGAATGCGGAGCGAACCGGGCAGGCGGGTTTCCGCGTCGCCGCAGGCCCGGTTCAGCTGGCGCTGGGTCAGGCCGGTCGACCGCTGCATCTGGGCGCCCGAGAAATTGGCGCCGTCCAGCGTGGCGCCGGAAAAGTCCGACCCCTCCAGATAGGCGCCCACAAAGCTGGCGTTTGTCAGATTGGCCCCGCCGAACCGTGAACTGGAGAAGACACCGCCATAGGCATCGACGTCGCGCAGGTCGGCATTGGTGAAGCGGGTGCGGTTCATCACAGACAGGCTGAGATTCGCCTGACGCAGACGCGACCCGGACAGGTTCAGCCCGCGCGCCTCCATGTACGAGAAATCGCCCTGGAACAGGTTGCAGCCCGGGCAGCTGTTGCCGGCCCGCACCCGGGCGATCTGGCTGGCATTCTGGGCAAAGGCCGGCTCGGGCATGGCGACGGCCAGCATGACCACGGCTGTGGCGAGGCCGAAGGCGGCGGCAAGGGCGGAGCGCGTCATGGCAGGGGTCCCGTTTGCGGATCAGTCACCCCCTGTCATGCAAGTTCCGCGCCGCCCGTCCAGCCCTGTTTCGCGGCGATCCGCCGCTGGACGTGCCGGGTGCCGGTTCGTATGATGATCCATCGGCGCGCACCGGTTCGCGCCCCACTGACATGACTGGGTTTCCTGACGTGCTGGCCAAACTGTTTTCCTGGTGGAGTGGTGCAACGATCGGCACCCTGTTCACGGTGGCCAAGCGTGGCCGGCTGGTCGGCACGGACGAGCAGGGCAACCGCTATTACGAATCGCGCGACACCCAGAGCTATGACGGCCGCCGCCGCCGCTGGGTGATCTATGACGGCTATGCCGAGGCGACCAAGGTGTCGCCCGACTGGCACGGCTGGCTGCACTACACCTTCGACGAGCCGCCGACCGAGATGGCCCTGCCGCGCCAGACCTGGGAAAAGGATCACCTGCCCAATCTGACGGGTACGCCGCTGGCCTGGCGCCCGCCCGGATCGCTGCTGACGACCGGCAAGCGCCCGGCCGCCACGGGCGACTATGAGGCCTGGACGCCCGAATGAAGCGCCCGGTCCGCCTTCTGGGACTGGTGACGGTGGCCACCCTGGCGGTGGCCGGTGTCGGCGTGACCGCTGCGCTGAACGACCTGCCCCAGGACGCCCGGCCGATCCAGGACCCGCCCGCCGGCAATCCGGCTCCGGCCCGGCAGGACCCTGCGCCCGCGCAGAACACCCTCACCCCGACCGAGACGGCGCCTAACACCCAGCCGGCCCCGGCCGCGCCGGTGCCCGTGCCGCTGACGCCGGAAGAGACCACGGCCGCCCTCAATCAGGCGCGCCGGAACACGCCGCTCAACGAGATCCAGACTCCCCCGGAGGAGACCGACGAGGTCGAGGTCGCCGAGGAGGACGAGGTCGAGGTGATCGAGGCTCCGACCGAGCCCGAAGGCCCGCCGCCGCCGCGTCAGCGCCGCCGCGTCGCCGTGATCCAGGCCATCGACAAGGTGACGGCCGAATCCATCCGCTTCGAGGTCGAGGTTGGCGGTCGCCCGGTGGCCTTCAAGCGCGAGCTGATCTTCCGCGTGCGCGCCTGCGAGGTGTCGTCCGAGGAAGAGCGCGATCAGGAAGCCGCCGGCTATGTCGAGGTCAGCCTGCAGCCCCGGGGCGTGGTCACCGGGGCCGAGCCGCGCCAGATCTTCCGCGGCTGGATGTTCGCATCCTCGCCCGGCATGGCCGTGCTGGAGCACCCCGTCTACGACGCCTGGCTGGTCGACTGCCGGGCATAGGCCACGGCCTCCTCGCCGCTCATCGTTGCCCTGAACGCCTCCATATCCGGCTGCTGCTCCAGCGCAGGACGCAGCACGCGCATGTAGACCCGGTGCGGGGCATCAACGATGTTGAACTGCTTCAGGTGATTGTTGACGAACTGGGCGTCCAGCAGGCTGAACCCGGCGCGGTTCAGGCGCGCCACCAGATGCACCAGCGCGATCTTCGAGGCGTCGCGCTGCCAGGTGAACATGCTTTCGCCGAAGAAGGCCCCGCCGATCTGTACGCCATACAGGCCCCCGACCAGGGCATGGCCGGCCCAGCATTCGATGCTGTGCGCATGTCCCTGTTCGTGCAGCTCGGTGTAGACCTGCTCGATGCGCCGGTTGATCCAGGTGTCCCAGCGGTCCCGGATCAGGGCCGCACAGCCGGCGATGACCTGCGGGAAGTCCCCGTTCACCCGCACTTCCAGATTGCTGCTCCGGACCGTGCGGGCCAGACGCGCCGGAATGTGAAACCGGTCCAGCGGGATCACGCCGCGCACATTCGGCCGGATCATAATCAGGGTGTCGTCGTCGCGCGCCTCCGCCATGGGAAAGGACCCATAGCGATAGGCATGCAGCAGATAGTCGGCGGTCAGGGCCTCGGGGTCGATCAGCGTTGTGAGCGCCTCGCTCAGCTGGCCGGCCCCTTCTGGCGTTTGGCCCAGTTCTCCAGCCAGTGGATGTCGTAATCCCCCGACAGGATGTCCGGCTCGTTGAGCAGCTTCTGGAACAGCGGGATGGTGGTGTCGATGCCGCCCACGACCATCTCGTTCAGGCTGCGCTTCAGCCGCGCCAGACAGGCCTCGCGGTCGCGCCCGTGCACGATCAGCTTGCCGATCAGGCTGTCGTAATAGGGCGGGATCGAATAGCCGGCATAGATGGCGCTATCCATGCGCACACCCAGTCCGCCGGGCGCGTGATAGTCGGTGATGGTGCCGGGCGACGGGGTGAAGGTCTCCGAATTCTCGGCATTGATCCGGCATTCGATGGCATGGCCGGTGAATTTCACATCTTCCTGCCGGAAGCTCAGCGGCTCGCCCGCAGCGATGCGGATCTGCTCGCGGACCAGATCGACGCCGGTGATCATTTCGGTCACCGGGTGTTCGACCTGCAGGCGGGTGTTCATCTCGATGAAGAAGAACTCGCCGTCCTCCCAAAGGAATTCTATCGTGCCGACGCCGAGATAGCCGATGGCGGCAATAGCCTTGTTGACCGTCTCGCCGATCTGGGCGCGTTCGGCCGCCGACAGGGCGGGCGAGGGGGCTTCTTCCAGAATCTTCTGGTGACGACGCTGCAAGGAACAGTCGCGTTCGCCCAGGTGCACCACATTGCCATGGCTGTCGGCCACGACCTGAAGCTCGATGTGCCGCGGCTTCTGCAGATAGCGCTCCATATAGACCGCGCCATTGCCGAAGGCGGCCTTGGCCTCGGACTGGGCGGTCTGGACGGCCTCGACCAGATCGTCGGGCGTCAGCGCCACCTTCATGCCGCGTCCGCCGCCGCCGGCCGCCGCCTTGACGATCAGCGGGAAGCCGATCGACTTCGAGGCCGCAATGGCCGCCTCGACCGTCTCGACCTCACCGTCAGAGCCCGGAACCACGGGAATGCCCGCGTCCTTGACCGTCTGCTTGGCGGTGATCTTGTCGCCCATGATCCGGATGTGCTCGGACTTGGGCCCGATGAAGCTCATGCCATGAGCCTCGACGATCTCGGCGAAGCGGGCGTTTTCGGACAGGAAGCCATAGCCGGGGTGGATGGCCTGGGCCCCGGTGATTTCCGCCGCCGCGATGATCGAGGGGATGTTCAGATAGGATTTGGCCGCCGGCGCCGGGCCGATGCAGACGCTCTCGTCGGCCAGCCGCACCCACATGGCGCCCCGGTCGGCTTCCGAGTGCACGGCCACGGTGGAGATGCCCATCTCCTTGCAGGCGCGATGGATGCGCAGGGCGATCTCACCCCGGTTGGCAATCAGGACCTTGGTGAACACGGGATCAGGCCTCGAGCAGGACGAGGGGTTCGCCGAACTCGACCGGCTGGGCGTCGCCGACCAGCACGTCCGCCACCACGCCGTCGCGCGGCGACTGGATCGGGTTCATGGTCTTCATCGCCTCGACGATCAGCAGGGTCTGGCCCTTCTTCACCTTGTCGCCGACCTTCACGAAGGTCGGGGCCTCAGGCGAGGGCTGCAGATAGACAGTGCCGACCATCGGCGACTTCACCTCTTCGCCGGCGCGCGCCACCATCGTCGCGGGGTCGCTGGGCATGGCCGCCGGCGCAGGCGCAGCAGCCGGGGCGGGGGCAGCGGCCGGAGCCGGCGCCGCCGCATAGGTGACCGGGCCGGCCGCCACGGTCAGCTCGCGTGCCACCCGGATCTTCAGCTCACCGCGCTCGACCTCGATCTCCGAGAGCTCGGTCTCCTTCAGGATGTCGGCCAGCTGGCGGACCAGGGTGGTGTCGATCTCGGATTCGTTCGGCAATTTCTTCACAGCCATGAGAGGGTGACCCTTGTTCTTCTTCGTTCTTTCAACGAGCCGCGGCGTCGGCGCGTTCCTGCGCCAGCCTCAGGGCGGCCTTGACCGCCAGCTCGTAACCGTGGGGGCCGAAGCCCGAAATGACGCCGGTCGCAACCAGCGAGACATAGGAATGGCGCCGGAACTCCTCCCGCGCCGCCGGATTGCTCAAATGGCACTCCACGACCGGAATGTCCAAGGTCTTGAGCGCATCCAGCAGGGCAACCGAGGTGTGGGTAAAGGCCGCAGGGTTGATCACCAGCGCGCGGGCGGTGCCGCGGGCCTCGTGGATCCACTCGACCAGTTCGCCCTCGTGGTTCGACTGCCGGAACACGACGGGGACGTCCCCGGCCCCCGCCTCGCACAGCGCCTGCACATCGGCCAGGGTCTCCCGGCCATAGATTTCCGGCTCCCGCTCGCCCAGAAGGTTGAGATTGGGGCCGTTCAGCACATAGATGACGTCAGTACGGCCCATGGGCTCCGCCGCTCGCGATTCCGGCCCGGGTTTTAGCTTAGCATTCCGGCCGGTCATAGCCCGGACGGCAAGGAAGGTGACCCCGCGTCATGCACATTCAGGTCAACGGCGAATCCCGTCAGGTCACTGCCACCACCCTGACCGGTCTGGTCGAGGAACTGGGTCTCGACCCGCGCAAGGTCGCCATTGAGCGCAACCTTGAGATCGTGCCGAAGTCCCTGCACGCCAACACGGCCCTGACCGACGGCGACCGCATCGAGATCGTCCAGTTCGTCGGCGGGGGGTGACCGGCTCTCCCAAGGCAGGCTAGCGTGAGCGTCGTCATCTGGAGGGCGGTTGGTATGCGGTGTTCGGCTATTCTTGTCGCTGTGCTTTGGGCGATGGCCTCAGCAGTCGAGGCCTGCTCCGTCAGCGGGGATTTTGTCCGGTCTTCGACTTATGAAATGGTCGAGGGGGCGGATGCCGTCGTGGTGGCCACACCGATCAAAGAGGTCGGCGATGAGCCTGGTTCGACGAGCGTGCAGTTCCGCGTGGACTTTGCGTTGAAAGGCAAGCCGCCCTCCGAGTTCATTGATGACTGGGCATACATCGGGCGCGCCCGCCAAAGTGATCCCAACGACATCTCGGTCGCCCACCCTGAGGGCTTTATGGGTCCGTGTTCGCGGATGACCTTTGAGGAGGGGAGACAATATGTCGTCTTTCTCAAACGCAGTGTGGATGGTTCCGGTACGGGCTGGCGCAAGGTTCATCACACCTTCTGGCGCGATGGCGAGGATTATCATGGGCCGGACAGCCTGTGGGTAGAGGTGCTCAACTTCTACATCGGCGTCGAGGCCGCAGAACCGGACCGGATGAGGGTTATTGAGGTTCTGGCTGGGCATTTACCCCGCCTAGAACGGCCGGGAGCTACGCCGAATGAGCGAGCGCTGGCCGCTGATATTCGAGATCATCTGAGTTCCTTGTCGCCTTGGAAGCCTACCGCCTTTCTCATTGAAGCCTATGAGGCGTTGGATCGAGGCGAGAGTCCGCGCTTTGGTATCCGGGGGCTGGAGGCCAACCAGGAGGGAGGGCCCGCTCAGGCCCTGACCGATGCGGTCTTCGACACCCAGCGTCCGCCCTTCGATCGGGAAGAGCAGAAGTTCTATATCCTGCAATCGCTGATCACTGGGGAGCATCCCGAGGCTGGGCCTTTTTTCGAGCGGATCATAGCCGCTAAACCTACTCCCCGTCAGACCGGCATGGCCATTCGTTGGCTCGCCGGGAACGGCAAGCTCGCGCGGGCCTATGACATGGCTGAAGCGGCGGCAGTTGGCTTGGCAAATCTAACGCGGGACGAGGCGGCGTTATTGATCAGCGACATACTCGTAGCCATGAGCGGCGATCTGGACGAGGAGGCTTGGGCACGGGACCCTTATGTGGCGTCCCGTTGGCCAACCTTGGCATTGTCTCTGCAAGTGACGGGAGAGGAGCTCGGCTTAGGGGACGGGGGATGGTCGCTCACGAGACCGATTCGGGAGCTGTTCACGGGCGATTGGCGCGCTGACCCGCGTATCTCCCTGATACTGGCCGCAGGGTTCGATGAAGATGCTGAAGCGTGGGCCATCGCGGAACTGGCCCGGGCACTGCCGCTGGCGGATTGGCGGGACGAGGCCGACCCTGTCTGGCTGCCTGCTCAAATGCTGGTGCTAGGGTATGGAGAACCCCGGGATGAAGCGCTGCTGGATGCGTATTGCAGCGGTGGGAAGACGGGCCGGATCGTGATCATGACGGCACTCGCACAGCGTGGGGACACGATCATGGACTTCATGCTTCTTGAAAGGTTGATCGAGGATCTGCCCGACACGTCTGGCTTGGATAAGGTCCGCGATGCGTTGACGTTTAGGTACGCCGAAATGACCAAGCATGAGGAACCGTCGATGTTCGGGGGCCGGGACAGCGACGAATTGATGAACCTCATCGTGCTGATTGACTCGATGCTTGGGTCGACGATCCCCGACCACGCCCCCTGCGCCGGGGGTTGACCTGTGGGTGTATTCGCGCGCAACGCAAGGCATGACTGATACACACTCCGACACCTGGACCGTTGCCGGTCGCACCTTCACCTCGCGGCTGATCGTCGGCACCGGCAAATATGCCGACTATGCCCAGAACGCGGCGGCGGCCGAGGCAGCGGGGGCCGAGATCGTCACCGTGGCGCTGCGGCGGGTGAACCTTTCCGATCCTTCCCAGCCCATGCTGGTCGATCATGTGAAGTCCGACCGCTTTACCTATCTGCCCAATACGGCCGGCTGTTTCACCGGCGAGGATGCCGTGCGGACGCTCAGGCTGGCGCGCGAGGCGGGGGGCTGGAACCTGGTCAAGCTGGAGGTCCTGTCGGAGACCCCGCACCTGTACCCCGACATGCCCGAGACGCTCCGGGCGCTGGAGATGCTGGTCAAGGACGGATTCGACGTCATGGTCTATTGCACCGACGACGTGGTCATGGCCCGCCATCTGGAAGAGGCCGGCGCCGCCGCCATCATGCCGGCGGCCGCCCCGATCGGCTCGGGGCTGGGCATCCAGAACCGGGTCAATGTGCGGCTGATTGTTGAACAGGCAAAGGTGCCGGTGCTGGTCGACGCCGGGGTCGGCACAGCCTCGGATGCCACCATCGCCATGGAACTGGGCTGCGACGCCGTCCTGATGAACACCGCCATCGCCGAGGCGAAGGACCCGATCCGGATGGCGCGCGCCATGAAGCACGCGGTGATCGCCGGGCGCGAGGCCTATCTGGCCGGGCGCATGCCCAAGCGCCGGTACGCCAGCGCCTCTTCGCCGCTCAGCGGCCTGATTTAGAGAGCTGCTCTAACGCGCGGCGGCGATGGCCTGGTCGATGGCCGCCGGGTCGTTGCTGGGGCTGGCCTTGCCATTGATGAAGAAGGTCGGCGTCCCGTCCATCCCGGCGGCGCCCGCGCCGGCCTGTACATCGGCCAGGGTTCGGCTGATCCCGGTGGCCATCAGGGCCTGACCGTTCGGCCCGGTATCGACACCGTTTGCCGCCAGAATCCGGTCGATCGCCTCGTGCGACAGGGCACTTTCCGCCATGAGGGCCTGGTGCACCGCCAGATACTTGCCCTGGCTATGGGCCAGCAGCGCCGCGCGCGCGGCGTGCTGCGACACGGTGGTGGTGCCCGAATCCAGGATCGGCCATTCGCGGAAGATGAACCGCACATCGGGATTGGCGCGCATCAGCTCCAGATAGCCGGGCGCCGCCGACTTGCAGTAGGGGCAGCGATAATCGAAATATTCCACCACGGTGACATCGGCATCGGCCGGCCCGAACACCGGCTCGCCGGGGCCGGGCTCCAGCATCTGCGGCATCGAGGCGACGGCGGCATTGATGCGGTCGATCCGCTCGGTCGCCGCGCGCTGGTCGCGGGCCTGAATCATCTCGTCGAGGATCTGCGGGTTCTCGACCAGATAGGTCCGCACCCGGCTTTCAAACCCGCCGCCGAAACTGGCCCAGGAAGACAGGCCCAGCGCGACCACGGCCAGGCCGAGCGCCAGCGGAGTCCCGTGGCGGGCGATCCAGCGCGAGGACGTGTCCTGCGGCGCCGGGTGAGTCTCGGAGCCGGTCTCGGGGGGCGTGTCGGTCATGTGGTCTCTAGTGTTGGCCGGAGGGCGGGATCACCCCCTGTGGCCGGTTGGCGTTCGATTCGTCCAGCACGCGGATGTCGTCCATGGTCGCGCCCGACGCGAGGATGATGTCCATGGCCCGGCGCCATTCCATCGAGCCGGGCTCCAGCATGTCACGGGCGCGCAGGGCGAACTGGGTCGCCTGGTCCGTCTGGCCCTGAACATAATAGTACTCTGCCGAGGCCAGCCGCGCCTCGCCCTCGCGGCCCATCTGCGAATAGGCCTGGGCCAGCAGTCGCCAGGCCATGGGGTTGTCGTGCTCCAGCACCGTGGCCTGTTTCAGCTCAGCCACCGCGCGGTCCAGCAGGGTATCGTCGCGCGACTCGATCAGCGCATGGCCCAGATTGATGCGCAGCAGCGGCGCATCGGGCATCAGGTCGACCGAGCGCTGGTGGGCCTCGACGGCCTCGACCGGGCGGCCTTCCTCAAAGAAGATCTGGCCCTTCAGCTCCCAGAAGAAGGGGTTTTCGGGCTGTTCGGCGATCAGGGCGTCCACGGCATTGAGCGCGCGGTCCGTCTGGCCGTCGCGAAACCAGGCGATGGCGCGGGCATAGCGGGCGGGCAGGGAGGTGTCGCTCTCGGGATATTCGCGCAGGGTGATGCCCGGGTGATCCATGAAGGCGTGGATCTTGGCGATGACCAGGGCGTGTTCGGCCATCCGCTCGGGGGTGTCGACCTCGCCGTAATAGGGGGAGGCCTCGACCGGGCGGCGCAGGTTCTCGATGCGCTGCGACGACAGGGGGTGACTGCGGAAGTAGGGGTAGCGCCGGGCCTCCGAGAAGACTTCCTGCGAGCGGAAATTCTCGAAGAACTCCACCAGACCCCGGCCGGAAATCCCGGCAGACTCCAGCGCGCGTGCGGCGGTGATGTCGGCCTCGCCTTCCTGGCTCTGCATATACCGCAGCGCGCCGAGGGTGCCGAAATACTGGCTGGAGGCGACCAGCATGGCCGCGGCGTCGGGGGCGCCTGCCACGGCGGCCAGCGCACCCAGCGCCATGGTCATCAGGAACGGCTGCATGCCCGCCTGCTGCACGCCGTCGCGCAGGGTGTGGCGGTTGCGGATGTGGCCGCCCTCGTGGGCGATGACGCCCAGCAGCTGGTTGGGATTGTCGGTCTCGAGGATCAGGCCGGTGTTGAGTCCCATGATCCGCCCGCGCGTGGCAAAAGCGTTCAGCGAGGGGTCATTGACCAGCAGGATGGTGATCTCGTCCGGGTTCAGCCCCATGGCCGTGAACACGGGCGCCGACCAGTCGTGGATGATGCCCTCGATCTCAGTGTCCCGGATGATGCTCTGGGCATTGGCCTGCGCGGGCAGGGCCAGCAGGGCGGCAATCGCGACGGCCACGCCGCCGACGCGGGAAACGGTTCGCTTAAGCCAGCTCAAGACGTGCTCCTGTCCGACGACGGCCGCGCGGCCGACTGGTCCCGGGATGTCTATTGGTCGCCGGGCGACAAGGCCAAACAATGACCAAGTCGCCCGACAGGACCGGTTGCCCGATCATCGCCGCGGGGGCGCGTCAGGTCAAAGGCGCCACCAGCCGCGCTTGGGCTTGGGCGGCGGGGCCGTGATCTGGTTCGGATCATTGGCCAGGATTTCCTCGACATCGACCGTCTTGCGTGGCGGGGCGGCAGGCGTGACCTCGACGTCTTCGGCGGTCTGCGGCGCGGGGTCCGCCTCCACGGCAACCGGCTCGACCTCGGCCGGTTCGGCCTCGACCGACTCCGTCGCGATGTCGGGCGAGACAGCCGTTTCCGCCGTGGCATCGACCTCGGCATCGACGGTGTCCGGCGTTTCCGTGGCCTCGACCGGCGCGGCCTTGCGGCGCACGCGGCGACGCTTGGGCGCGGCTTCCTCGGCGGCCGGGGCATCGGGCGTCACCGGCACCGAGGGCGCATCCTCTTCCGAGGGCGCGGCGATCGCGGTGTCGACCGGATCCTCGTCGATCATGCCCTCGTTCGAGGCGCGGGCCTCGGCACGCGGGCTGGCACCGTCGGACCCGTTCCGGTCCCGACCGCGGCCGCGACGGCGGCGACGGCGACGACCGCCCTCGCGCTCACCCTCGGCATCGTCGTTCGAGGCCTGGACGGCCGGACGCTCGGTCCGCTCGGCTTTCGGCTCGCTGTCGTCGCCATCCCCGTGCGGGTTGAGCGGGTCGAACCAGACGAACGGATCGGACAGGTCCGGCGTGCGACCGCGCACCCAGGCAAAGCCGTCGCGCTCGGTGTCCTCGCGGACCCGGCGACCACCGCGACGACCCCGACGGCGGCGGCGGCCTCCGTCCTCGCTGTCGTCCTCGGTCGCGGCCTCGACCGCCGGTCCGCGCTGACGGCCCCGGCCGCGGCCGCGACGGCCGCTCGAGCGGTCCCCGTCCTCGTGCTCGTTCTCGCTCTCGTCTTCGCCACCGGCCTCGGCGGCGTCGAGCTCTTCGTCCTCGTCCTCGTCGTCGAAATCGTCGTCGGCGAAGTCATCCATCGGCGCGTCGTCGACCGGCAGGGCGTCGGCCTCGGGCGCGACAAAGTCCGGATCGGAGGTCAGGCGCTCGACCTTGTAGTCGCCCTGGGCCAGGCTCTCGTCGACCGAGACCATGACCACCACGCCGCGCGTGCGGGCCAGCGCGTCCAGATAGTCGCGCTTGTGGTTCAGGATGTAGAGGGCGACCGCCAGCGGCACCTTCAGGCCGACGGTGCCGGCGCCGTTCTTGCCGGCCTCGATGTCGACGGCACGCAGCATCATCAGGGCGGCGGATTCCGGCGAGCGGACCCGACCGGCGCCCTGACAGTGCGGACAGACCTCGGTCGCGCCCTCGATCACACCCAGGCGGCGGCGCTGGCGGCTGATTTCCATCAGTCCGAAGTCCGAGATCCGGCCCATCTGGATGCGGGCACGGTCCTTGGCCAGCGCGTCCTTCATGACCTTTTCGACGGAGCGGTTGTTCTTCGACTCATCCATGTCGATGAAGTCGATGACGATCAGACCGGCCAGGTCGCGCAGGCGCAGCTGGCGGGCGGCCTCGGCCGCGGCCTCCAGATTGGTCTTGTAGGCGGTCTGCTCGACGTTACGTTCCTTGGTCGCGCGACCCGAGTTCACGTCGATGGCGACCAGCGCCTCGGTCTGGTTGATGACCAGATAGCCGCCGGACTTCAGCGGCACGACCGGCTGGTGGATCTGGGTCAGCAGATCCTCGATGCCGTTCGCGGCGAACAGCGGCTTGGAGCCCCGGTAAAGGTGAACCTTCCTGGCCTGGGCGGGCATCAGCACGCGCATGAAGTCGCGCGCCTGCTTCCAGCCCTCATAGCCCTCGACCTGGATGCCGTCGAAATCCTTGTCGAACATGTCGCGCACGGCACGGCGGACCAGGTTCTCTTCCTCATAGATCAGCGACGGGGCGTTCGAGCTGAGGGTCGTCTCGCGGATCGTCTCCCACAGGCGCAGCAGATATTCGTAGTCGCGCTTGATCTCGGCCTTGGTGCGCTTGGCGCCGGCGGTCCGGATGATCAGGCCCATGCCGTGCGGCACGTCCAGCGCCGAGGCGGCGGCCTTCAGGCGCTTGCGGTCGGCGGCATTGGTGATCTTGCGCGAGATGCCGCCACCCTTGCCGGTGTTGGGCATCAGCACGCAGTAGCGGCCGGCCAGCGACAGCCAGGTGGTCAGGGCCGCGCCCTTGGCCCCGCGCTCGTCCTTGACGACCTGCACCAGCAGGATCTGGCGGCGGCGGATGACGTCCTGGATCTTGTAGCGCCGCATCAGGCGCCGCTTCAGGCGCTCCTCGTCGGCCAGGGCGCCGTCGCTGTCGTGTTCCTCGTCGACCTCGCGCAGTTCGCCGTCGTCGGCCTCATCCTCGGACGAGGAGTTCGACAGCTCGGCCATGATGGCCTCCCGGTCGGCGACCGGGATCTGGTAGTAGTCGGGGTGGATTTCGTTGAAAGCCAGGAAGCCGTGGCGGTTGCCGCCGTATTCGACGAAGGCGGCCTGGAGGCTGGGTTCTACCCGTGTGACCTTGGCCAGATAGATGTTGCCGCGAAGCTGGCGCCGCGCCCGGGATTCAAAGTCGAATTCCTCAACCTGGCGAGATTCCACGATGGCGACGCGGGTCTCCTCGGCATGGGCCGCGTCGATAAGCATTGTCTTGGACATAAAGGGTCTTTCCTGGGCGCGCCGGTCCCCGCCCGTCGGGACGTGTCCCGACCGGTCGAGCGGCTCGCCGATTGAAATGAGGGGGGTGGGCCAGGAGGAACCTCGCGCAAACGGTCATGCCGTCTGCTGAGCGGACAGGTTCGGTCTCCGGATTCGAGCGGGTCGAAAGGCCCATGGTCGTGCGTGTTCCTGGAACGCGGTCTGCGTCGGTCAGTCTGCCATTCGTCGGCATCCGCCATCCGCGAGGCCGGTTCCGCCCTGTCGTCCGTCGGTCGGGCCGTGCGGGCGTCAGAAGGGTGGGATCGGGGCTGCCGGTCAAAGGTCCCGCTCGGGGCGGGCCGCAACCACAGCACCTGAACAATAGGGGGCCTCTGACGGAATTGAAAGGCGAATGGTCTTAACGGAATCCTCAGAGGCCTGTGTCATCCCTGATCGAGACCGGAAATACGGGCTTTTGGTTACGACAGAATGCGTGCGCGTCTGAAATTCGATCTCGCCGGGTGGCGAGCCAGGGAATGGGCCATGACGGCCCTGGCCTTTGTCGTCATCTGCATGTTGATCCTGACGGCGGGGCGCGGCTTTGCCCTCGGCGTGGACGGCGAGATCCTGCGCGTCCGCTTTGGTGGCGATGCCCAGCGCACCCGCGTGGTCGTCGATCTGGAAGCCTCGACGCGCGGCACGGTGGTCGATGACGGCGGCGATGGCCGTGTGGTCGTTGACCTCGACGGCGTGCGTGCCGGCCGTGGCCAGACGGGGCAGGGGACGGGGCTCGTCCGCGCCTACCAGGTCGCCCAGACCGGCAGCCGCTCGCGAATCGAGCTGGTTCTGGCCTCGGGCGTCGAGATCGAGCGCCGCTTCCTGCTGTCGCCCGGCGACGGCGTCGACCACTATCGCTATGTCATCGACCTGAAGGCCACCGGCGCACCGCAGCCCCGCACGGCCGAGTCGCGCCGCGCCCGGGTGGCCACGCCGCCGCCGCCCTCGCGCTCGGGCGACCGCCGCCCGCTGATCGTCATCGATCCCGGCCATGGCGGCCACGACCCCGGCGCCCTCGGCCAGCAGTCGCGGGAGAGCGCCATCACCCTGGCCGCCGGACTGGCGCTCAAGGCCGAGCTGGAGCGCACCGGCCGCTACCGCGTCATCATGACCCGCCAGACCGACGTCTATGTGGGCCTGCCCCGCCGCGTCGAGATCGCCCGTCAGGCCGGCGCCGACCTGTTCATCTCGCTGCACGCCGATGCCGGTGGCGACCCCGCGACCCGGGGCGCCAGTGTCTACACCCTGTCCGAACAGGGCGCGGGGCGTGCCGTGCGCGAGTTTACCGGCCGCGATGACTGGCACCGCGAGCTGCACCTGCCCGGTCAGGACCCGTCGGTCGACCGCATCCTGCTGGACATGACCCAGCGCTCGACCCAGAACCGCTCGGCCCAGTTCGCCCGCAACCTGCTGTCCGAGATCGAGCGCACCGGCCACCCCTTGCTGCGGCGCAGCCACCGCGACGCCGGTCTGGCGGTGCTGCTGGCCCCCGATGTGCCCGCCGTCCTGCTGGAAATGGGCTTTGTCACCAATCCCGAGGATGAGCGCGTCCTGATGGACGAACGTCGCCGTCGCGAACTGATGCGCGGTGTGGTGCAGGGCATCGACCAGTATTTCACCACCCTGGCCTCGCCGGCCCAGTATGCGGGCACGCCCCAGGCCGGCGGCAATCGCTGAGACGGCCGACCGGTCTGCCCCATGCGCGCAAGACCTTTCGCCGGGGAGCGACGCGGGCTAAACCCTCCGGACGGGTCCTGTCGGAGTAAGCGGTGAAGATAGCCGAACGTTGGTTCGTGATGGCGGGGATCGGCCTTCTGGGCGCGATCGCCCTGGCTGGTCTGGTGGTCACCGTCTATGCGGCGTGGCTGTTCCACGACCTGCCCGATGCGACCGAGCTGGCCGACTATCGTCCGGCCACGGCCACGCGCGTCTATGCGGGCGACGGCACCCTGATCGGCGAGTTCTCCGAGGAACGCCGCATCTATGTCTCCTTCGAACAGATTCCGCCGGTGGTCATTCAGGCCTTCCTGGCCGCCGAGGACCGCAACTTCTTCACCCACGGCGGTGTGGACGTGTCCGGCCTCGGCCGGGCCATGTTCAAGAACGTCTTCAATGTCGTGACGGGACGGCGCCTCGAGGGCGGATCGACCATCACCCAGCAGGTCGCCAAGAACATCCTGCTGACCAATGAGACCAGCGTGAACCGCAAGCTGAAGGAAGCCATCCTGTCCAGCCGGCTGGAGGCCACCCTCAGCAAGGAACAGATCATCGAGCTGTACCTGAACGAGATCTATCTGGGCTACCGGTCGTACGGGATCGCCTCGGCGGCCTACAACTATTTCGGCAAGTCGCTGGACCAGCTGACGGCCGACGAGGCTGCCTTCCTCGCGGCCCTTCCCAAGGGGCCGACCAACTATCACCCCAAACGGTATCCCGAGGCCGCCAAGGCCCGCCGGGACTGGGTGCTGGGTGAAATGGCCGACAACCGCGCCCTGACACCCCAGGAACTGGCGGCCGCCCGCGCCCGCCCGCTGGTCACCCAGGACGCCCCGCGCCGGGCCCAGTACCGCGACGCCGACTACTTCGTCGAGGAAGCCCGTCGCCAGGCCATCGCCGAATACGGGGCCCAGGCCATCAATGCCGGCGGCTATTATCTGCGGACCACGCTGGATCCGACGCTTCAGACGGCCGCCCGTGACGCGCTGATGACCGGCCTTGAGACCTACGACCGCCGCCACGGCTGGCGCGGGCCCTGGGGCACGACCGACTTCTCGGAAGGCTGGGAAGAACAGGCGCTCAAGGAGACCGCCCCGCCCGAGCGTCGCGCCTGGCAGGCCGCCGCCGTCGAGAGCGTCTCGGGCAACACCGTCCGGGTGCGTCTGGCGGGCGACGGCAGCGCCGGCACCCTGGTTCCGGCCGATGCGGCCTGGGCCAATGCGCGCAAGCAGCTTCAGCGCGGCGACCTGATTTTCGTCGAGCCCCGGGGTGACCAGTACGCCCTGAAGCAGATCCCCGCGGTGAACGGCGCCCTCGTCGCCATGGACCCCCAGACCGGCCGGGTGCTGGCCATGGTCGGCGGCTATTCCTATGCCCTGTCCAGCTTCAACCGCGCCACCCAGGCCCGGCGCCAGCCCGGCTCGGCCTTCAAGCCCATCGTCTATGCCGCGGCCCTCGAGGGTGACTTTACCCCGGCCTCGGTCATCGACGACGCGCCGATCAGTTTCGCAGGCGGGCCGAACGGCACCCGCTGGAGCCCGGAAAACTACAGCCGGCAATATTACGGACCCCAGACCCTGCGTCGTGGGCTGGAACTGTCGCGGAACGTCATGACCGTGCGTCTGGCCGACAAGGTCGGCATGCCCCGGATCATCGATCTGGCGTCGCGCATGGGCGTGGCCGATGATCTGCAGCCGAACCTGTCGGTGTCGCTGGGGGCCGGCGAGACCACCCCTTATGACCTGACCGCCGCCTATGCCGCCTTCGTCAACGGGGGGCGCCGCGTCGAGCCGTATCTGATCGAGCTGATCCAGGACCGGAACGGCGAGACCATCTTCAACGCCGATGACCGCACCTGCCGCGAGTGCACCCGCGGGTTCAGCGGTCAGGAGTCGCCCCGGCTGGAGCCGCGCGGCGAGCAGGTGATCGATCCCATCACCGCCTATCAGGTCAGCTCCATGCTGGAAGGCGTGGTCCAGCGCGGTACGGCCGCCAGCGCCCGGGGCCTCGGCCGCTGGGTCGGCGGCAAGACCGGCACGACCAATGAATACCGCTCGGCCTGGTTCGTGGGCTTCACCACGGACATCGTCGTCGGCGTCTTCATCGGCTTTGACGACAACCGCTCGCTGGGCAGTGGCGAGGCCGGGGCAGCGACCGCCGTGCCCGTGTTCAACGCCTTCATGCAGGAAGCGCTGAAGGAATATCCGGCGCGCCCGTTCCTGAAGCCGAAGAATGCCGTGTTCCGCACCGTCAACGGCATCGAGGAAGCCTTCCGCCCCGGCACCGAGCGTCGCCGTGAGGAACCTACCCGCGAGCCGGAAACCCCGACGGGGCCGCAGAACTACAACGACATCATCCGGCGTGAGCAGGAGGAAAAGGCCCGTGAGGACTCGACTCCCGCCCCCCCGACCACCCCGCCGCCGCCTCGCAAGGAGCCGGCCGAGGACTTGAGCGGACTCTACTGACGCTCTAGGTAGCTGCCATGGCGCGCACCCGGCCCCGGTCGGGTGCGCCTTTTCATCAGATCGCAGGAGTAGGCGATGAGAGCGGATGTCGAGGCCCTGAAGGCCGACATCGAGCAGAGCGTGGCTCTGCTCAGGAGGCGTCTTTGACTGGGATGTCGCCCTACGGAAACTGGATGAGCTGAATGCCCGGGTCGAGGACCCGACGCTCTGGGATGACCCCGATCAGGCCCAGGCCGTCAGCCGCGAGCGGTCCCAGCTCGAGGCCCGCGTCAACACGGTTCGCGAGATGGAATCGGGTCTGGAGGAGGGCGTGATGCTCTCGGAAATGGCCGACGAGGAAGGCGACGAGGCCACCTATCAGGAGGCCGTCGATCAGCTGAAGGCCATCAAGGAACGCGCCGCCCGCGCCGAGCTGGAGGCCCTGCTGTCCGGCGAGGCCGACGGCAATGACGCCTATCTGGAAGTGAACTCCGGCGCCGGCGGCACCGAGTCGAACGACTGGGCCGGCATGCTGCTGCGCATGTACACGCGCTGGGCCAAGGCCCACGGCTATGAGGTTGAGCTGCAGGAAGAGACCTCGGGCGAACAGGCCGGCATCAAGTCCGCCACCGTCCAGATCTCGGGCCCCAACGCCTATGGCTGGCTCAAGTCCGAATCCGGCGTGCACAGGCTGGTCCGTATCAGTCCGTATGATGCGGCGGCCAAGCGCCACACCAGCTTCGCCTCGATCGGAGTGTCGCCGGTGGTCGATGACACCATCGAGATCGACATCAACCCGGCCGACGTCCGAACCGATACCTACCGCGCCTCGGGCGCCGGCGGTCAGCACATCAACAAGACGGACTCGGCCGTGCGTCTGACCCACGTGCCGACCAACACAGTCGTCGCCTGTCAGGCCGGTCGGTCGCAGCACCAGAACCGCGAACAGGCGTGGAAGATGCTGCGTGCGCGGCTCTACGAGCTGGAGCTGCAGAAGCGCGAGGCTGCGGCCCAGGCGCTGGCCGACGCCAAGACCGACATCGGCTGGGGCCACCAGATCCGCTCCTACGTCCTGCAGCCCTATCAGATGGTCAAGGACCTGCGGACCAATGTCGAAACCTCGGACACCGACGGGGTCCTGAACGGCGATCTGGACGCCTTCATGGGCGCCGCGCTGGCGGCCCGGGTGGGCGAGACACGCGAGGGCGCCGACAGCTGATACGAAAAACGGGGCCAGAGCCTGATCGTTCGAGACAGAACCCCTGCTGGGTTCTGACGAGAGCGTGAATCAGGCTCTCGCATAATACTGGAGCCTGATTCACCGCATCGGCGGGATCGCGAAAGCGATCCCTTCTCAGCGGATCAGGCTCCTGGCCCCGTTTTGGTATCCAACGAAAAGGTCGCTGCTAGTTGGACGACATGTCGATCCGTTGCGGCGCATCGGCCTGCGGGACCGGCTGCGGCGCCTGGGGCGCGACGGCGGGCTGGGCCGAAGGACGCGGCGCGGCGGACTGGGCGGAGGGTGCCGGATTGCGGGTGCCCTGGATGCAGCGGCCCTGAAAATAGGCGCCGATGTCGATCGACAGCTGTTCGGCGGTGATGTCGCCATCGACATAGGCGGTCGAGATCAGCTTGACCTGCTTGCCCGAGACGGCGCCGACGATCCGGCCGCGCACCTCGACATAGTCGGCGCTGACGCTGCCCTCGATCGCGCCGGTCTCGCCGACGATCAGACGGCCGACCTTCACATCGCCCTTGATCTGGCCGTCGACCTGCAGGTCGCCCGAGCCCGAGACATTGCCGTCGAACTTCAGATCCGCCGACAGGGTCGACAGATTGCGTGCGGGCTGGGCCTGCGGGGCCGGGGCGGCCGGACGGGGCTGGGCCGACTGGGTCGACTGCGGGGCCTGCGGCATGTCGGGCAGCGGCGGGATCGACGGCACCGACGAGGGCTTGGCGGGCGATTTGGACTTATTGAACAAGATAATCTCCGGCTTTCATGAAGCGGGCTGGATTCTGGGCGCGGCCATTCATCCAGACCTCATAATGGAGGTGCACACCGGTCGACCGGCCGGTCGAACCCATGGCGCCAATTCTCTGACCCAGCGCAACCCGCTGCCCGACCCGGACAGAGGTCGAGTTGAGATGGGCGTAGCGCGTCTTGAAACCGCCTCCATGGTCTATCTCAACGGTGTTGCCATACCCTGAACGCACCCCGACAAAAGAGACGATGCCCGGCGCGGTCGCATGGATGGGCGTATTGAGCGGGGCGGCAAAGTCCTGACCCTGGTGCAGGGCCGGGCGTCCGTTGAAGGGATCGAACCGCACGCCAAAGCCCGAGGTGGTGCGTGCCTGGGTCGGACGCGAGAAGGGCAGGCCCTCGGCGGCATCGGTCAGGCCGCGCATATCGCCCAGATTGCGAGAGGCGTTGAGGATGCGGGTCGCGAAGGGCTCGTCCACATTCAGGATGGCGGCGAGCGCGCTGGGGTCATCGGCCTGGATCAGCGGCCCGCCCAGCGATGTGCCCTGTCCGACGTAGGCCGCCGGGTTCAGGCCGGCCAGACGGAACGCCAGACGCAGGCGCTCGGCGCGCGTCTCGGCAAATTGTTCGGCGCGGGCGATCAGCCGCTCCTGATCCATGCGCACGGCGGCCATGCGTTCCATGGGCGTGCGGCTGTCGGAGTCGGTCATCACGACCGGCTGCAGCGCCAGCTCGGCCCCGTCCACGCCGCGGAAGGTGCCCATGACCTGCGTCAGGGCGGCGTGGCGCCGCTCGACCATCTGGGCCAGTTCGTCCAGCGAGCCGGTGCTGGCCTCCATTCGCACCACGGCGGTGTCCAGACGGGCCTGCAGATCGGCGTTGACCCGCTCGGAGGCCGCGCGGGCCTGGGCAACGGCGCGCTCGGCGCCACTGACGCCGATCATGTCGATGATAAAGCCGCAACTGGCGACCAGACCCCACCCGACCAGTCCGAGCGCCAGGGCACCCATCATGATCTGGCGCCTGGCGGTCAGGGCATAGGCCTGAACCTCATCGCCGGTGCGAAGATAGATGTAACGGACAGGAAACCACCGTTGCAGCCAGCCTGTCCGGGTCGTTTCTGCCTCGTCGTGCATACTCTACACCCCCGAACGCACGCTTTATGCGGCAGGGGGCAGGGGGCTTCAACCCTGTTAGTGAAGCATTAACCCTCTTCGGAATCGTATTGGGCGAATAACGACGGTCGCCGAAACCGGTTTTCGCCTCTCAAGGGTATCCGCGAATCTGGACAGGCAAAATCGTGTGTCAGATGCCGTACAGTTGATCGGCGTGCTGAGCGTCCGCGAATCTAGAGCCCGCGCACGGCCGCCAGAACCGCCTCGGCGTGCCCCTTGACCTTCACCTTGGGCCAGTGGCGGCGGATCACCCCCCCGGCATCTACCAGGAAGGTGGCGCGCTCGATGCCCATATAGGTCCGGCCGTACATAGACTTCTCGACCCAGGTGCCGAATGCCTCGCAAACGCTCTCGTCCTCGTCCGAGGCCAGGGTGACGGTCAGATCGTGCTTGGCCTTGAAGTTCGAGAGCCTGCGGACCGTGTCCTTCGACACCCCGATCACCCGCGCGCCCGCGGCGGCAAAGGCGTCCATCAGGGCCGAGAAGTCCTTGCCCTCGGTCGTGCAGCCGGGCGTGTCCGCCTTGGGGTAGAAGTAGAGCACATAGGGTTTCCCTTTCAGCGCCCCGTCACTGACCCGGTCGCCGTCGGCCGTCGGCATGTCGAACGCCGGAACGGGTTTGCCTTCAAGTGTCATCTCTATCCCCATCTCCGCTCATCCCCGCGGACGCGGGGACCCAGTTCGATACATCCGAGAGGTCTCCGAGACGAACCTCATCATACAAGTCCCGCCATTCCGGATTGACGCTCTCGATCAGGTCTAGCTTCCAGGCGCGGTTCCACTTCTTGATCTGTCGCTCACGCCGGAAGGCCGCTTCCCGTGTCTCGTGCCGCTCAAGCCAGACGAGTGTCTGGACACCATATTTCGCGGTAAACCCACCGAGCGCCTTGGTCCTGTGCTGGCCGACACGTGTGATCAGATCGTCGGTCGAGCCGGTGTAAAGGGTGCCGTTCCGGCGGCTGGCCAGCATGTAGGTGAAGAAGGTCATCGTCTTGTCCTTCCAGATCTGGGTCCCCGCGTCCGCGGGGATGAGCGGATTTTAGGTTAGCTTTGCCCTGAGACGGGTCTTCTTGCCCTTTGCCAGTTCCAGTTCACCGTCCGCCCCAAAGTCCGAGAGCGACAACACCTGCTCGGCATCGGCGACCTTGGTGCCATTGATCCGGATTCCCCCGCCCATGATCTCGCGGCGGGCCGCATTTCGCGAAGAGACCACTTCCGACATGATCAGTATCGACGTTGTGGTCACGGCTCCCTCCAACACCTGTTGCCGGTCGACCGTGAACGTCGGCATGTCTTCTGACAGCTGTCCCTTCTCAAACGCGCTCTCGGCGGCCTGGCGGGCGGTCGCGGCGGCCTCTTCGCCGTGCAGCATGGTGGTTGCCGCATCGGCCAGGGCCTTCTTGGCGTCATTGATGGCCGCGCCGTCCAGCGCTTCCAGCCGCGCGATCTCGTCCAGCGACAGGTCGGTGAACAGGCGCAGGAATTTGCCGACGTCGGCATCGTCCACATTCCGCCAGAACTGCCAGTAGTCATACGGGCTCAGCTGTTCGGCGTTCAGCCAGACGGCGCCCTGGGCGGTCTTGCCCATCTTGCCGCCCGAGGCCGTGGTCAGCAGCGGCGTGGTCAGGCCGAACGCCGACTTCTGGTCCACGCGCCGCACCAGGTCGACGCCCGAGGTGATGTTCCCCCACTGGTCCGAGCCGCCCATCTGCAGGGTCACGCCCAGCCGCCGGTTCAGCTCGAGGAAGTCCACCGACTGCATGAGCATATAGTTGAACTCGAGGAAGGTCATCGGCTGTTCGCGCTCCAGCCGCAGCCGGACCGAGTCAAAGGCCAGCATCCGGTTGACCGTAAAATGGGTGCCGTAATCCCTCAGGAACTGGATATAGCCATAGGTCGACAGCCATTCATCATTGTCGATCATGACCGCGTCGGTCGGCCCGTCGCCGAAGGTCAGGAATTTCTCGAACACCGTGCGGATCGAGGCGATGTTCGCCTGGATCGTCTCGTCGGTCAGTTGCGGGCGCGAGGCGTCCTTGCCGGTCGGATCGCCGACCTTGGTCGTGCCGCCGCCCATGACCACCACGGGCCGGTGCCCGGCCTGCTGCAACCGGCGCAGCATCATGATCTGGATCAGGCTGCCGACGTGCAGGCTGGGGGCCGTCGCATCAAAGCCGATATAGCCCGACACCACCCCGCCGGCCGCCGCCGCATCCAGCTCGTCCGGATGGGTGATCTGGTGGATGTAGCCGCGATCCCGCAGCGTCTTGAGGAAGTCGGACTTGAAGGCTGGCTCGGTCATGGGGCTTGAGGCTTGGCGGGGAGGGGAAGGGGCGTGTAGCACGGACCTTGCGCCAGCTTAAGGAGCCGATTTCGAATGGTTGTCAGTCTGTCGGCTCACCCCGCATCCCCGCGCGCCGGTCTGGCCGTGACGGTCGATCAGGAGCGCCGGGCCGACCGGCTCTGGCTGCGCTTCATTGTTGAGGGCGACACGGATGCCATCGAGTGGCCGCGCAAGGCTCCGCCGATCCGCACAGACGGTCTTTGGCAGCACACCTGTTTCGAGGTCTTCATCAGAACCGGCGATGGCTACGTCGAGTATAATCTGTCGCCCTCGGATGCCTGGGCGACATATGCCTTCAGCGGCTATCGCGAAGGCATGAGTCCGGCGGATCAGGTCGTTGACGTTCATGGTCTGGATGGCGGAGAGCGTTACGTCGCCCTCGAAGCCGTCATCGATCTACCCTCTGACGCCACCGGCCCGATCGCCCTCTCCGCCGTGATCGAGGCGACCAACGGATCCCTCAGCTACTGGGCGTTGGCGCATCCGTCGGATAAGCCCGACTTTCATCATCCCGACTCGTTCGTGCTGGAGATCCCATGAAAACCGGCCTCGACCGCCTCCTGTCCGAACCGGCGCTGCGTGCCCCGCTGAAGGGCCGTCGCGTGGCCCTGCTGGCCCATCCGGCTTCGGTGACCGAGGATCTGACGCATGCGATCGATGCCCTGGTCGCCTGCCCGGACATCGACATCACCGCTGCCTTCGGTCCCCAGCACGGCATGAAGGGCGACCTGCAGGACAATATGATGGAGAGCCCGGACTATCGCGATCCGGTCCATGGTTTTTCCGTCTTCAGCCTCTACGGAGAGGTCCGCCGTCCGAAGGACGAATGGATGGACACCTTCGACGTCATCCTGATCGACCTGCAGGACCTCGGCTGCCGCATCTACACCTATGTCACGACCCTGCTTTACGTGCTGGAGGCCGCACAGGCGCACGGCAAGACGGTCTGGGTTCTGGACCGCCCCAACCCCGCCGGCCGCCCGGTCGAGGGCACCCTGCTGCAGCCGGGCTGGGAGAGCTTCGTCGGCGCCGGCCCCATGCCCATGCGCCACGGCCTGACCATGGGAGAGCTGGGCCGCTGGTTCATCGACCACTTCGACCTCGACGTCGACTATCGCGTCATCGAGATGCAGGGCTATGCCATCGACGCCGCCCCCGGCCATGGCTGGCCGCTGCTGGAGCGCGCCTGGATCAACCCCAGCCCCAATGCCCCGACGCTCGGCATGGCCCGCGCCTATGCCGGCACCGTCATGCTGGAAGGGGCGACCCTGTCCGAAGGGCGCGGCACCACCCGCCCGCTCGAACTGTTCGGCGCCCCCGACATCGACGCCCGCGCCGTGATCACCGAAATGCGGCGTCTGGCGCCCGACTGGCTGACGGGCTGTGCCCTCCGCGAAATGTGGTTCCAGCCGACCTTCCACAAACACGTCGGCCAGCTGTGCCATGGGGTACAGATTCATGCGGAAGGTCCGCACTATGACCACGCCGCCTTCCGCCCCTGGCGGCTCCAGGCCCTGGGCTTCAAGGCCATCCGCGCCCTGTGGCCCGACTACGACCTGTGGCGCGACTTCCCCTACGAATACGCCTTCGGCAAACTGCCCATCGACGTGATCAACGGCGGTCCCTCGCTGAGGGAATGGGTCGACGACGCAGGCGCAATCCCCTCCGACCTCGACGCCCTCGCCACCCCGGACGAGCACGCGTGGGAAGACACCCGCAGGCCGTTCCTGATCTACTAGAGTTCCACGCGCCCTGACCTGACGCCCTGTCGGGAGAGGAATTGCCATGATCGCGCTCATGCTGGTCGGCGTGCTTTCGGTTCTGGGCCTGACTGGGGGACAGGATCCCGTCGTGCTGAGCCCCGAGGCTCGCGCCCTGATCGCGCCGGTGTCCGAGGCCATCAAGGCTGAGGAAGCGCGTCAGGCCGCCCTGCCGCCGCCGGTCGACGTCAGTGAGCGGCTGGTTCGCATGGGACAGCTGGATCAGGCGGCTCGCCGCGTCGTGGTCACCATCGACCTGTCCGGTCTTCCGGAAGAGGAGCGTCAGGCGGCCTTCGACGCGATGGCCGCGCCGATTCAAGCTCTGGACGACCGCTTGCTCGCCGAGCTTTTGACCCTCGTTCCTCCCGAGGGCTGGTTCACGATCGATCGCTATGGAGAGCGGGCGTCTGGAGCCGCCTTCCTGATCATCCAGCACTCGGACGTGGAGCAGTGGCGCCGCTTCGTGCCCATTCTCGAGCCGCTGGCACTGGCTGGCGAAATCGACGGTCAGGACTACGGCCTGATGTACGACCGGTTGGCCGTCAGCGAAGGACGGCCCCAGCGATATGGGACTCAGGTGACGTGTAAAGGGGGGCGCTGGGTCATTGATTACGAGAATCTGGAAGACCCCGATCGCGCAGACGAGCGACGCGCTTCAATAGGCTTTGTCGGAACGCTCGCCGAGTACGAGGGGATATTCGCCCGTTACCCGCCCTGCGAAGAAGACTGACGCCACCCGCCGGGTTGCGCGGAGGGGATGAATACGGTGATCAGGCCTTCAGCACATCGGCCTCCAGCCGGGCGGTCCACAGGGCGGCGCGGCGCGCCAGCTCATCCTTGATGCCGACCTCCGGATAGTCGGGGCGCAGGCGCTCCAGTTCCTCATAGCGGAAGGCCGCCTCGCCGTGCTCGCGCCAGGCGGCCTGAAGCGAGCGGAAGGGGCTGGACCCCATCCTGAGCGCGAACCACAGGCCGTTCTGCTGCCGGTCGACGTTGGCGCCCTTGCCGACCCACACCTGTCCGCTGGCCTCGCACACGACGGCGAACACGCCCCAGGCGGGCGGGCGTTCGCGGTACTGGCTGAGGGCCTCTTTTCTGGCCTGGCGGTCCATGGTCATCTCCGTATTACCCGGGTAATATGACGCATAAATATACCCGGGTAAATATAGGAACCGGCATGACCGACGAGAATTCGCAATCGCGCTACACGGCCTTCGCAGGCGATGAGCGGATCGGGGAGGGCACCCTGGCCGAGGTCGCCGGGGCCGTCTGGCACGCCCGGCAACAGGACGCGGAGCGAACCACCCTTGTCTTCGACGCCCGGGGGGCGGTGGTCGATCTGGACCTGCGCGGCGACCTTGCCGATGTGGTCGCGCGCTATGCGCCCGCGGAAAAGCCACGCCGGGGCCGCCCGAAGCTGGGGGTGGTGGCGCGCGAGGTGACACTTCTGCCCCGCCACTGGGACTGGCTGGCGACCCAGCCGGGGGGCGCCTCGGCCGCGCTGCGCCGCATGGTCGAGGCCGCGAGCCGGGCAGAGGGCCAGACGCAGCGGGTTCGCCTCGGCCGCGAGGCCGCGTACCGCTTCATGTCCGCCATGGCCGGGGACCGCCCGGGGTTCGAGGAGGCCTCACGCGCCCTGTTCGCGGGCGACCGCAAGGCGCTGGGACAGCATACCGCGTCCTGGTCGCAGGACATTGTGCGGGAGATCGAGTTCTGGCTGGACGGGGCCGACTAGGCCTTAAGCCGGCTTTTCTTCCAGTCGCTTGTCCAGATAGGCGCCGACGCGCCGGTCGACGGCATCGATATGGTCCTGCCAGAAGTGGCTGGCGCCGTCCTCCAGCTCATAGTCGATGACGATGCCCTTCTGGGTGCGCAGCTTGTTGACCACGCGCTCGACCTCGACCGGCGGCACGATGGTGTCGGCCGTGCCGTGCAGGAACAGGCCCGAGGCGGGGCAGGGGGCGAGGAAGGAGAAGTCGTAGATGTTCGAGGGCGGCGACACCGAGATGAAGCCGTCGGTCTCGGGCCGGCGCATCAGCAGCTGCATGCCGATGTAGGCGCCGAACTGATAGCCCGCGACCCAGGTCTGGGTGGCGGCGGGGTTCTCGGCCTGCAGCCAGTCCAGCGCGGTCGCCGCATCGCCCAGCTCGCCGATGCCGCTGTCGAACTCGCCCTGCGACTTGCCCATGCCGCGGCTGTTGTAGCGCAGGGTGGCAAAGCCGCGCTGCTGGAACAGCTGGAAAAGCGTCAGCACGACCGGATTGTTCATATGGCCGGCCGCCTTGGGGTGCGGGTGCAGGATCAGGGCGATCGGCGCATCGGGGCGTTTGCCGGGGGAATAGCGGGCTTCGAGACGACCGGACGCACCCGGCAAAATCACTTCAGGCATGTGTCTTCAAACCATCCGGTTCAAAAGGTCACAGCAGGGTCAGGCAATACTTGACTGCTGTAGTAGGACTTTCTAAGTGCCGGTACCCCGAGGGCGCGGCGGCGAAGGCGCGGGTTCTAACACACCTGATCGCCTGTGCGCGGGAAAATTGCCCGTCTGTGCGCGCAAATGAGGAAGGTGCGGGATGCGACTGTCGACGAAGGGACGCTATGCTGTGATGGCGATGGCCGATCTGGCGCGGAACGGCCGTGCCCAGGACGGATCGGCTCGTTCGGTGTCGCTGTCCGAGATCGCCCAGCGCCAGGAAATTTCGCTCAGCTACCTTGAGCAATTGTTCGCCCGGCTGCGGCGTTGCGGCCTTGTGAAGAGCGTGCGCGGACCCGGCGGGGGCTATCGTCTGGCGCGCGCACCGTCCGAGACCGTGGTCGCCGACATCGTTCTGGCCGTCGACGAGCCGATCCGCGCCACCCGCTGCGTCGCCCATGCCTCGCCGCGCGGCTGCATGGCCTCGGGCGAACGCTGCATCACCCATAATCTCTGGGAAGATCTGGGGGCCGAGATCCACGCCTATCTGGCCGGCGTGTCGCTCGAGGACGTTGTTCTGAACCGCACGGGCGCGCGCCGTCGCTCGCCGTGTGCCGGGGCCCCGGCCAGCGTGGGAGCCGCCGCATGACCGTCTATCTCGACTACAACGCCTCGGCCCTGATCCGTCCCGAGGTCCAGGCCCTGGTCACCCAGATCATGGCCGAGGGCGGCAACCCCAATGCCGTCCACGCAAAGGGCCGTCGCGCCCGTGCTCATATCGAGACCGCCCGCACGCGCGTCGCCGATCTGGTCGGCGCCGATCCGACGGCTGTCATCTTCTCCTCCGGCGGGACCGAATCGAATGCCCAGGCCGTGGCCAGCGCCATTGCGGCGGGCTGCGAGCGGCTGATCGTTTCGGCTACCGAGCACCCCTGCGTGGCCGAGGCCGCCGCCATGTCATCCGTGCCGGTCGAGACCTTGCCGGTCGATGCCAACGGTCAGGTCGATCTGGACTGGCTGGCCGGGGCGCTGAAGCGCCCGGGCCGGGCCATGGTCGCCATCCACCATGCCAATAACGAAAGCGGCGTCATCCAGCCGATCGCCGAAGCCCGCGCCCTGGTCACCGGGGCCGGTGGCTGGCTGCACGTCGACGCGATCCAGTCGGCCGGCAAGATCACGGTCGACATGCGCGAACTGGGCGCGGACTCCCTGACCCTGTCGGGGCACAAGCTGGGTGGCCTCCAGGGCGTCGGTGCCCTGGTGATGGGCGAGGGGCGCAGCGCGGTTCGCATCCTGCACGGCGCGGGTCAGGAGCGCGGCTTCCGCGCCGGCACCGAAAACGTCCCGGGCATCGCCGCCTTTGGCATCGCCGCCGAATGCGCTGTCCGTGACCTGGCGCATGACCATTCCGCCTGGCGCGACGCCGCCGCCGAGCGCCTCAAGGTCGAGGGCGCGGTCGTGGTGGGCGAGGGCGCGCCCCGCCTGCCCAACACCCTGTTCGTGACCACCGAGGGCTGGGACAGCCCGCAACAGTTGATCAGCCTCGACCTCAAGGGGGTGATGGTCTCGGCCGGCAGCGCCTGCTCGTCGGGCAAGACCAGGCCGTCCAAGACCATGGTCGCCATGGGGCTGGAGCCGCTGGCCACCTTCGCCATCCGCGTCTCGGGGGGCTGGGGCACGACCGAGGCCGACTGGCAGGCCTTTGCTGACGCCTGGTGCGAGGCCCGCGCCCGCGTGCGCGCCCGCCAGCCCGTCGAGGAGATCGCCTGATGGTCGCCGTCAAGGAAACCGTCGACGCCGTCGCCGAGCTGGAGCGCTACAAATACGGCTTCACCTCGGACATCGAGCAGGACTTCGCCCCCAAGGGTTTGAACGCCGACATCGTCCGCTTCATCTCGGAGAAGAAGGGCGAGCCTGAGTGGATGCTGGAATGGCGTCTGGCCGCCTATGAGCGCTGGCTGGCGATGGAAGAGCCGACCTGGGCCTCGGTTCGCTATGAGCCGGTCGACTATCAGGACCTGTACTACTACGCCGCGCCGAAGAAGAAGGAGGGGCCAAAGTCCCTCGACGAGGTCGATCCCGAGCTGCTGGCCGTCTACGAAAAGCTGGGCATTCCGCTGAAGGAACAGGAAGTCCTGGCCGGCGTCCAGGGCGCGCCCAAGGTTGCGGTCGACGCCGTGTTCGACAGCGTGTCGGTGGTCACCACCTTCAAGAAGGAACTGGAAAAGGCCGGCGTGATCTTCATGCCGATCTCCGAGGCCCTGCGCGAACACCCCGAGCTGGTGCGCCAGTATCTGGGCTCGGTCGTGCCGGTCAGCGACAACTATTTCGCCGCCCTGAACAGCGCGGTTTTCTCGGACGGCAGCTTCGTCTACATCCCGCCGGGCGTGCGCTGCCCGATGGAGCTGTCGACCTATTTCCGCATCAATGCCAGCCAGACCGGCCAGTTCGAACGCACCCTGATCATCGCCGACAAGGGCAGCTACGTCAGCTACCTCGAGGGCTGCACCGCCCCCATGCGCGATGAGAACCAGCTGCACGCCGCCGTGGTCGAGATCGTCGCGCTGGAAGACGCCGAGGTGAAGTACTCGACCGTCCAGAACTGGTACCCCGGCGACGCCGAGGGCAAGGGCGGCATCTACAACTTCGTCACCAAGCGCGCCGACTGCCGCGGTGACCGCTCCAAGGTCAGCTGGACCCAGGTCGAGACCGGCTCGGCCGTCACCTGGAAATACCCCTCCTGCATCCTCAAGGGCGAGGACAGCTCGGGCGAATTCTATTCGATCGCCATCACCAACGGCCACCAGCAGGCCGACACCGGCACCAAGATGATCCACCTCGGCAAGAATTCGAAGAGCCGGATCATCGCCAAGGCCGTCTCGGCGGGGAAATCGGACTCGACCTATCGCGGTCTGGTCTCGGTCCACCCCAAGGCGACGGGCGTGCGCAACTTCACCCAGTGCGACAGCCTGCTGATCGGCAAGGACTGCGGCAGCCACACCATCCCCTACATCGAGGCGAAGAACGGCTCGGCTCAGCTGGAGCACGAGGCCACCACCACCCGCCTCAGCGACGACCAGCTGTTCTACGCCCAGCAGCGCGGCCTGTCGGAAGAAGAAGCCGTGGCCCTGCTGGTCAACGGCTTCGTACGCGATGTCATGCAGAAGCTGCCGATGGAGTTCGCCGTCGAAGCCCAGAAGCTGGTGGCGATCAGCCTGGAAGGGAGCGTGGGGTGAGTGTTCTAACCATCACTCAACGCGCCAAGAGCCATGGCGTGAAGATTCGTCACGAGGTCGATAAGTTCGCCGTGGAAGCTGCCGAGAAATATTTCAAGCGAGTTTGCGAGCGCGCTGAGGAGTTTGAGAAATCGGGCGAGCCGGCCGACGTGGTTGCGCGTGCATCGATCCTGAAATGTTCGTCGCAAAGGGTCGATTTGCAGGCCTGCCTCTATGCCTTTTTTCGCGATCATGCCGGTGGAGGTGGGGGTGACCTCGACGCTCTTTTGGAGCGAGCCCAAGAATTGGTCGATTTCTTCGAGCGCGATTTGGACGAGTTGCTGCTCGTCTCGGTCGTCGAGTTTCGTGTAGCCCGGATTGAAGATGCTTAAGATCAACAACCTCCACGTCGCCGTTGGTGACACCCCGATCCTCAAGGGCCTGACGCTCGACGTTCCGGCGGGCGAGGTGCACGCCATCATGGGGCCGAACGGCGCGGGCAAGTCGACCCTGGGCTACGCCCTGTCGGGCCGCCCGGGCTACGAAGCGACCGAAGGCGCGGTCACCTGGCGTGGCGAGGACCTGCTGGACCTCGACCCGGCCGAACGTGCGGCGAAGGGCGTCTTCCTGTCGTTCCAGTATCCGATCGAGATCCCCGGCGTCCCGGCCCTGACCTTTGTGCGCACGGCGCTGAACGCCCAGAAGCGCGCGCGCGGCGAGGACGAGGTCTCGGCCCCGGAATTCCTGAAACAGGTCAAGGCGGCGTCGAAAGCCCTCAAGATGGATTTCGACATGCTGAAGCGGCCCCTGAATGTGGGCTTCTCGGGCGGTGAAAAGAAGCGGATGGAGATCCTGCAGATGGCCCTGCTGGAGCCGTCGCTGCTGATCCTCGACGAGACGGATTCCGGCCTCGACATCGACGCCCTGCGCATCGTCGCTGATGGCGTGAACGCCCTGCGTGGCCCCGAGCGCTCCATGCTGGTCATCACCCACTATCAGCGCCTGCTCGACTACATCAAACCGGACAGGGTCCATGTGCTGGCCGCCGGCAAGATCGTCGCGTCGGGCGGCCCGGAGCTCGCCCACCAGCTCGAGGCCGAGGGCTATGACCGCTATGTGGGCGAGGCCGCGTGACCTTGACCGCCGCCTTCAATCTCAACGACCCGGCGACCTTCCCCTCGCGGCGGACCGAGGCGTGGAAGTACAGCGACGTGCGTCGCTATATGCGCGATGCGCCGCCGCCGTCTCCGCCGGGCCGGGTGGAAGGCGCGGGGCCCTTCTATGAGCTGGGCGGCGACGGCCTGGTGTTCGTGAACGGCCGGGCCGTGGGCGCCGACGCCTATGTCGCATTCGGGGACCACACCCTGCGCCTGCGCTTCATCTCGGATGCCAGCGGCACCGGCCACACGGCCACCGCCCGCATTTCCGCCCGTCCGGGCTCGACCCTGCTGCTGCTCGAAAGCCATGAGGGCCAGGGGGCGGCCTATGCCGCGCACAACCGGCTCAGCATCGACGTCCCGTCGGGCGCCGCCGTTCACCGGATCGTCCTGACCGACGAGCCCGCCGACAGCCTGTCGATTACCCAGGCCGAGGTCACGGTGGGCGAGGGGGCCATCTTTCACCAGACCCTGATCGCGACCGGCGGCCGCCTCCAGCGGCTGGAAACCCATGTGCATCACGCCGGTCATGGCGCCGATGTGCGTCTGGACGGCCTCTATCGACTGACCGATAGCCGCCATGCGGACCTGACCAGCGTCGTCACCCACGCGGGCCCTGACGGCCTGACCTCGCAGCTGGCCAAGGGCGTCGTGACCGACACGGCACGCGGCGTCTTCCAGGGCCGGATCGTGGTCGAGCGCGGGGCCGACGGCACCGATGCCCGCATGGGCCACCACGCCCTGATCCTGTCGGACCGCGGCGAGGTCGACGCCAAGCCCGAGCTGATCATCTATGCCGACGACGTGCAGTGCGCCCA
Source organism: Brevundimonas sp. A19_0 (assembly GCF_017744255.1). Classification (GTDB taxonomy): domain Bacteria; phylum Pseudomonadota; class Alphaproteobacteria; order Caulobacterales; family Caulobacteraceae; genus Brevundimonas. The sequence continues at coordinate 50,274 of NZ_JAGHQP010000002.1, forward strand.
TGGCAACACGGTCGGCGCGCTGGACGAAACCGCCCTGTTCTACATGCAGCAGCGGGGCCTTTCGGCCGAGGAGGCGAGGGCGCTGCTGACCGAGGCCTTCCTGATGGAGGTCGTCGACCGCATCGACCACGAAGGGGCACGAGAGGAGGTCCGCGCATGGCTGACGGCACGCTCATGACCCGCAGCGGCTTCGACGCTGACGCTGCCCGCGCCCAATTCCCCATCCTGTCGCGGCAGGTGAACGGCAAGCCGCTGGTCTATCTGGACTCGGCCGCCTCGGCGCAGAAGCCGCGCGCCGTCATCGACGCCCTGACGGCGGCGATGGAGGGCAGCTACGCCAACGTCCACCGGGGCCTGCACACCCTCGCCAATGAAACCACCGAGGCCTTCGAGGCCGCGCGCGAGACCGTCGCCCGATATCTGAACGCGCCCTCGGCGGACCAGATTGTCTGGACGCGGGGCGGCACCGAGGCGATCAATCTGGTCGCCGCCGGTATCGGCCAATCCATCCAGCCCGGCGACGAAATCCTCGTCAGCCAGATGGAGCACCACTCCAACATCGTGCCCTGGCACATGCTGCGCGAACGCAAGGGCGCGGTGCTGAAGTGGATTCCCGTGCGCGACGACGGCAGCCTCGACATGCAGGCCTGTGCCGACCTGCTGGGCCCAAAGACGAAGATCGTTGCCGTCACCCACATGTCCAATGTGCTGGGCACCCTCAACCCGGTGGCCGAGATCAGCCGCCTCGCCCAAGCGGCGGGCGCCCGCGTGCTGATCGACGGGTGCCAGGGCGCGGTGCACGCCTCGCCTGACGTTCAGGCGCTGGGCTGTGACTGGTATGTCCTGACCGGCCACAAGCTGTTCGGCCCGACCGGCATCGGCGCCCTCTACGGCACGGCCGAAGCGCTGGAGTCCCTGCCGCCCTATCAGGGGGGCGGCGAGATGATCGAGTCCGTCACCCAGGACCGCGTCACCTATGCCAAGCCGCCCCAGCGGTTCGAGGCCGGCACGCCGCCGATCCTCGAGGCCATCGGTCTGGGCGCGGCGCTCGACTGGTATTCGACCTTTGATCCCGCCGCCGTTCACGCCCACGAGGCCGCGCTTCTGGACCGCGTGCGGGAGCGGCTGTCGGGGCTGAACTGGCTGACCGAGATCGGCACGGCGCCCGGCAAGGGGGCCATCTTCACCTTCACCGTCGACGGCGCCCACGCCCACGACATCGCCCAGGTGCTGGATCGCTATGGCGTCGCCGTGCGGGCCGGCCTCCACTGCGCCGAGCCGCTGGCGGCCCGTTTTGGCCTGACGTCGAGCACGCGGGCCAGTTTCGCCCTATATAATACGATCGAGGACGCCGACGCCTTTGCCGACGCCCTCATCAAGGCCAGGGAATTCTTCGTTTAGGCATGGACGATCGCATCACCCAAAGTCCGGATTTCGCCGAAAGCTGGGACGCGCCGCAAAAGAGCGCCCTCGGCCAGGCCGAGCTCGACCGCCTGACCGATGATCTGGTCGCGGCGCTCAAGACCGTGTTCGACCCGGAAATCCCGGTCGACATCTATGAGCTGGGCCTGATCTACAAGGTCGATGTCTCGGACGACCGCGACGTGCTGGTCGAGATGACCCTGACGGCGCCCGGCTGTCCCGTCGCCGGCGAAATGCCCGGCTGGGTCGAGGATGCCGTCATGACCGTCGACGGTGTGCGCTCGGCAAAGGCCAATCTGGTGTTCGACCCGCCCTGGGACCCCTCCAAGATGAGCGATGAGGCCAAGCTGGCCCTCAACATGTTCTGATCCATGACCGACCTGACCGCCACCCGACCCGCCCGCCGTCCCCGTCCCCAGGCCGTCCGCCTGACCGAGGCCGCCGCCGCGCGCGTCCGCGACCTGACCGAAGGCGCCGCCGGCCCCTGCGTGGGCTTGCGCGTCGGCATCAAGAACGGCGGCTGCGCGGGACAGGAATACACCGTCGACTATGCCGAGCGGATCGAACCGCTGGACGAGGTGGTCGAGGACAAGGGCGCCCGCATCCTGATCGATCCCAAGGCGGTCCTGTTCCTGATCGGCAGCGAGATCGATTTCCAGGTCACGGATCTGGCGTCGAAATTCGTGTTCAACAACCCGAACCAGACCGACGCCTGCGGCTGCGGCGAGAGCGTGACCCTGACGCCGGCCAAATGATGAGTCACTCCTCGCGCGGCACCAGATAGGCCAGCATTGTCTGACGCTGATGCTGGCGGACCAGCACCATCTGCATGCCACGCTCCGTCAGACTGGTGATCATCACACGTTCAAAGGTGGCGCGGCGCACAGGCTCGCGACCTTCGGGGGTGTCGATCCAGGCGAATACCGATGTGTCCTTCTGGCGGAAAAAGCTCTGGCCGAGGTACCGTCCCACCGCACGTCTTGCGGGCCGATGGTCACCCGGCTCCGCGGAAAGATAGCAACGATCCTGCGGTGCCCTTCCGCCCCCGTATCCCCAAATGGAGGCTTCCTTCGTCAGGACGCGGTATTCCACGCCGCCCTCGACCTTGACCCAGACATTCAGGCCCTGCCCTTGAAACAGGTCGTCCGGGACCAGTTCCCCGGCTGGCTCATATCCTCGCTCGAGGGCGATCTGCTCGGCGATTACCGGATCCGCGTGCCAGTCCAGGCAGACAGCCTTGAACTCCTCAAACACGTCGGGTGCATCGGGGGCTACCGCAACCGATGCCGACAGGGTGAACCCGATCAAAGTCGCCATGCAGCCGCGAAATAGCATTGCTCTACCCCTCACCCGGAAAGCCAGCCGCCTTACTTGTATCGTTGTTATGCAGGATGGACAACCTGAGGTTTTTTGCGTACTGTGGGGGTGGGATTAACGCCCGTGGGGAGGATGAGAATATGCGGAACCTGAAACAGATTGGTGCTGGCGTCTTTTCTGCAGCCATCGTTGTGATGAGCCCGCTCGCTGCGCACGCGGAATGTGGACCTTGTATGACGGCGTGCGAGACGCTGCACCCGAATGACGGGACACCCGACAGCTGGTTTGCCTATATGGCGTGTGCGGCTGGCTGCTTCGATAGCAATGGTTTCCCCTGCCAGGGCGGCACTGGCTGACCCCTGCGGATATGTCGTCGCCCTCGCGCTTCACTGCATTGCTCGCTGCAATGTGGGCTGCGGCGGCCTGTAGCAGTGATGCTGGAGGGCTTTCGGACAGTCCGCCAGCTTTTGACCGGGCAATAGAGCTTTTGCCCGGCTTTACGGCATCGGCCCGCGAAAGCTGCGCGTCTCTGAGCGGATACCGGCCGCCGCAGGTCGGAATGGTCTTTGTCTACGCCAGGGAAGATGGAGTGCGGGTCAGCCAGACGATAGAAGCGGTGTCTGGCAGCATCATCGAGAGTTCCTATCGCCCGCTTTCTTGGGCGGTCGCGGACGCCCTCCCCGAACAGAACCGGATTATGACCCAGCGGACGGTGGCTGGTCTGGTGCCTGCAGGGGGGACCGGCCCAACCGGTCGGGAGATCGTTTTCGAACGCCCGGTCACTGAAGCGTTGCGGACGCTCGACGTGGGCCAGGTTGTTTCAGTCGGCATGACCGAGACCAGCCGCTTTGGCGGCAAGACGATGCGGCTCAACCTGCCAGTAGTCATCCGGTATGAGGCTTGCGGCGTGTTGAGGATGGGAGAGGTTGACGAGCCTGTTCGGGTCTATCGTGTATCGTCGGCGGGCCGCAGCCGGACGCGAGAGGGTATCGATGCTGTCCGCCGCTCGGAGACGGCAATCTACCTGTCCGACCGAGCCGGCTTTCCTCTCGCCTATCAGGGCCAGAACGTCACTGTGGCTGAATCTGCTCAGAAGCCCCCGGGTTAGCCTGCCGTTTCCCGCCTGACCTCGTCCGGCGTCGGCACCTGGACCGCCGGGGTCACCGGCAGGCCGGTGGCCTCGGCCACCAGTTCGGCGGTGCGGGCCTCGACCGCCGCTTCCAGCCGCTCCATGAACTCATCCTTGGGCAGGCCGATCGGCAGGGGTTCCAGGAACTCCAGCACCGCCGTGCCGGGCCGTTTCAGAAACTGCTCCTGCGGCCAGAACAGGCCCAGATTGGTCGCCACCGGCACGACCGGCATGTCGAAGTCGCGGTACATGTGCCAGACACCACTGCGATAGCGGAACTTCTCGCCGACCTTCGCCAGATTGCCCTCGGGATAGATCAGGATGCGGCGCCCCTCGGCGCGGGCGTCCTCGGCCCGGCGCTTCAGGGCCGCGCGCGCTTCATGCCCCCCGCAGTTGTTCACGACGATGGCGCCCAGCTTGCGCAGCACCGTGCCCAGCAGCGGGAATTTCTCCAGATGGTCGCCGGTCACAAAGGCCAGGTCGGGGAACTGGTTGTAGACCGAATAGCCGTCGCCCCAGCTCTGGTGCTTGGCCGCGACGATGAAGGCCCCCTCGGGCAGGCGCTCGCGCCCCCGCACCGTCACGCGGATGCCGGCCAGCAGGCGCATGGCCTGCACCATGCGATGCACATAGCGGCGGATGATCCAGCCGGTCGCGCCGCGTCCCGGCAGCAAGGCCGCGAACACGGCCGCCAGACAGTACAGGATCGACAGCGTCCAGTAGGCCGCGGCAAAGGCCAGGCTGCGGGGTCGGCTGAACGGCGCCAGTCGTCCGGCGTCCACGGTGTCAGGCGGCCTGTTCAAGCTGGTCCGCGTCGGTCACCCGGTTCCGCCCGGCCCGCTTGGAGGCATAGAGCGCGGCGTCGGCCCGCTCCAGCAGCGAGGACGGCGTCTCTTCGGGACGAAGTCGGGCATAGCCCGCCGAAATGGTCACGGCGCCCAGTTCGTCATTGGTCGACCGTCGCCGCAGCGCGCGCGAGGCGATTTCCTTGAGCACCGACTTCAGCGCCTGATCGACGGCCGCCGTGCTTTCGTCGGGGAAGATCATGGCGAACTCCTCACCGCCATAGCGGGCCGCGAGGCGGGGCGAGCGGGCCGACCGGCCCAGCACACTGGCCACATAGCGCAGCACCTGATCGCCGGTCTGGTGGCCCCAGGTATCGTTGAACCGCTTGAAATGATCGATGTCGATGACGGCGAGCGTCAGCGCCTTGCCCGTCGCGTGGGCCGCGTCGACCGACCCCTCGAGGTGTTCGTCGAACGCCTTGCGGTTGGCCAGATTGGTCAGGGCGTCGGTCATGGCGTCGCGGCGCACCTGTTCCAGGTGTTCGCGCAGCTTGGCGACCTCGCGGGTCGAGTGTTCCAGCTGCTGTTCCAGCGCACTGTTCTGGCTCTTGGCCTTGTGGGTTGCGTCAGCCAGGGTGCTGACCAGGGTCTTGAGCGTCTCGGGGCTTTCCACCGCGTCCATGCGTCCGCTGGCATCGGCCAGGGTCACGCCGTATTCGACCTGGGACTTGTGGGCATTGGCGATGGTGGTCGCGACGGTGGACAGTTCCTTGTCAAGCATGCGCCCGGCGTCGCGGATTTCCTCGTTCAGACGTCCGCGCGGCAGATATTCCGAGGCCAGCATCTCGGAGGTCGACTCCGAGAACGGCTCCTGCGCCGCCAGGATGCGCCGGATCTCCCGGCCCAGCGCCCCTTCCGGATCGCCGAGATAGTGCAGCCACAGTTCGAAATTGACGGGGGTCGGCCACACACCGGCCGCTTCCATGTCGTCGAGCACGCGCCGGGCCAGCCCATAGGCTTCAGGCCCTCGCACCGTGGTGTCGACCTTGGTCATACGTCATTTCCCCCGAAACCGGCGCCCCGTTCTGGGTCGCTTTCCCGACATTAGGCCGCGAAGCGTAACAGCGGGTTAAACGCGGGAGCCGGTCGTCAGATCGGACGTCTCAGGAAGGCCGGCACGCCCTCATTGCCAAAGGCCGTGCTGTCCGATGCCTTGACGGGGGCCTTGTCGGCCGTATCCGTTTTGGGCGCCGCCTCGGCCTTGTCCGCCTTCTTGCCCCGGCCCGAGCGGCCGCGCGTGCGCGGTTCGGCGTCCTTCTTCGGAGTCTCGGGTGCGGGAGCAGGGGGCGCGGCCTCCGCCGCCGGAGCCTTCGCCTCGGGGGCGGTGTCCTGCGTCGGTTCACCGGCCGGCTTGCGGCGCGAGCGCGAGCGGCGCGGCTTGTCGGCGGGAGGCTCATCCGACGCGGCCTCGGCCTTGGGCGCCTTGTCGGCCCTTTCGGCCTTCGCAGCCGCAGGTTTGCCGCCGCCCGACAGGTCGAGGGTCAGCTCTTCCGGCGTCATCTTGATCAGCTTCAGGACCTTGTCGAGCGCCTTGTCGTCCGACGGCGTCACGATCATGAAGGTCTGGCCGGTCTTTCCGGCCCGGCCCGTGCGGCCGATCCGGTGCACATAGTCGTCGGCGGCGTGCGCCACGTCATAGTTGAACACATGGCTGACGTCGGGAATGTCCAGGCCCCGGGCCGCCACATCGGACGCCACCAGCACCTTCAGATCGCCCGAGCGGAAGTCCGCCAGCGTCTTCATGCGCAGGCTCTGGTCCAGGTCGCCGTGGATGGGCGCGGCATCGAAGCCGTGCCGTTTCAGCGACTTGGCGACGACATCGACGTCGGACTTGCGGTTACAGAAGACGATACCGTTCTTGACGTCGTCGCGTGCCACCAGCGCCCGCAGCGCCTCGCGCTTCAGCTTGGGGTCGCTGCGCGGGATGCGCACCAGATACTGGGTGATGGTCTCGGCCGTCATCGCCGGGCGCGAGGCCTCGATGCGGGTCGGATCCTTCAGGAATTGGGTGGTCAGGCGCGTGATCTCCGGCGGCATGGTGGCCGAGAAGAACAGCGTCTGGCGCCGCGGCGGCGTCAGCTTGAAGATGCGCTCGATGTCGGGGATGAAGCCCATGTCCAGCATGCGGTCGGCCTCGTCGACCACCATCAGCTCGACCCCGGTCAGCAGCATTTTGCCGCGATCGAACAGGTCCAGCAGGCGGCCGGGCGTGGCGATCAGCACATCCACGCCCTTGTTCAGCGCGGCGACCTGATCGCCCATGGACACGCCGCCGATCAGCAGCACCCAGTTCAGCTTGGTGCCCTTGGCGTATTTGGCAAAGCTCTCGGCCACCTGGTCGGCCAGTTCGCGGGTCGGCGCCAGCACCAGGGCGCGCGGCATACGGGCCTTGGCCCGCCCGGATGCCAGTCGCTCGACCAGCGGCAGGGTGAAGGCGGCGGTCTTGCCGGTCCCGGTCTGGGCGATCCCAAGGACATCGCGTCCGGCGAGGGCCACGGGAATGGCCTGGGCCTGGATCGGGGTGGCGGAGGTATAGCCCGTGTCAGTCACGGCCTTCAGCGTCGTGGGCGAAAGGCCCAGCTGGGTAAAGTCGGTCATTCAAACCTTGTATGTTCGGGAGGAAAAGTCAGGCGGGCCCCCGTGTGGAGCCGACTGTGCGCGAAACCGCCCCTCTGGGCGTGCGGGCGGCCCCGTTGCCGTTCCTGTCCCGAGCACGAGCGCCGCATATAGATATCCACACGGCGAAGTCAAGTATTTGGCGCGTCAGCGATCTTGCAAATCCTTACAGATCGTTAATAGTTCGTCCCGGGAGAGTTCAGAGGGGAGGGGGCCGCGCATGCGCAGGTCAATTGTCGGATTTGTCCTGGCCGCGGGGCTCGCGCTCCTGCCGGCGTCGTCGCTACGGGCGGGTGACAGTCGGGCGGACGAGGTGCCGGCCTTCATGGCGGTGGCCTTCGACAACACCGTCATGTCCCATTATCCCGACGGCGGCTGGGTCAAGCACTGGTTCAACCGCGACGGCAGCTATGAAGGGCGCTTTTCCGACGGGCGCCGCATCACTGCCCGCTGGGAGGTGGATCGCAACCGGGTCTGCCTCGACCGAATCCGCCCCGGCTTCATGATCCCGCGCTTCTGCAGCGACATCGTCGAGGCCGAGATCGGCGACAGCTGGATGGCTCGTGACCCTCTGGGCCGACGGGTCCGCAACACCCTGGTGCGGGGTCGAAGCTGACAATTCGACCATTTCGATACGGTAATTTAATACCGTACGAAGAAAGCCATTTTAGAACAATGCCTTAACGTCTAAACCGTGCTCGAACCGGCATTGACGGCGCTGCGGCGATCCTGTAGCAGCCCGCCTTCAATCCGGCGCACCGCATTCTCTGGGGCGTCATCCGACCATCAGGACCTCAGACATGCTGAAGAGCACCACGGCTTCGCTGAAGCCGGCCGATGTCGAGAAGAAGTGGATCCACATCGATGCCGAAGGCGTCGTGGTGGGCCGTCTTGCGACCTTCATCGCCAACCGTCTGCGCGGCAAGCACCGCCCGGACTACACCCCCCACGTCGATTGCGGCGACTATGTCATCGTGACCAACGTCGACAAGGTCGTCTTCACCGGCGCCAAGCTGACCGACAAGGTCTACTACCGTCACACGGGTCACCCGGGCGGTATCAAGGAAACCACGCCCGAGAAGGTCCTGAACGGCCGCTTCCCCGAGCGCGTCCTTGAAAAGGCCGTCGAGCGTATGCTGCCCAAGGAAAGCCCCCTGGCCCGCAAGCAGATGACGCACCTGCGCCTGTTCGCCGGCAGCGCGCATACCCACGAAGCCCAACAGCCGGAAACGATCGACTTCAAGTCGGCCAACTCCAAGAACATCCGGACCGTCTGATCATGACCGACGCGACCAACACCGACACCGCCGCAACCGGCTTTGACGCCCTGAAGGGCATGGGCTCCACCGAGGCCGAGGCCCCGGTTCACGTCCAGAAGCTCGACAAGCTGGGCCGCGCCTATTCGACCGGCAAGCGCAAGAACGCCATCGCCCGCGTCTGGGTGAAGCCCGGCTCGGGCAAGATCACCGTCAACGGCAAGGAGCTGGCCCAGTATTTCGCCCGCCCCGTGCTGCAGATGATGGTCGCCCAGCCGCTGACCGTCTCGGACCGCACCACCCAGTTCGACGTGGTCTGCACCGTCGAGGGCTCGGGCCTCTCGGGCCAGGCCGGCGCCATCCGCCACGGCCTGTCGCACGCCCTGACCCACTACGAGCCGGAACTGCGCAAGGTCCTCAAGCCCCACGGCTTCCTGACCCGCGACAGCCGCGTCGTCGAGCGCAAGAAGTACGGCCGCGCCAAGGCCCGCCGTTCGTTCCAGTTCTCGAAGCGCTAAGGCTCTTCAGATACGCTACGGAAGAGGGCGCCCGGGAAACCGCGGCGCCCTTTTTCTTTAGGGTATTCGTCTCCTCCCCATCTTGATGGGGAGGGGGACCCTGCGAAGCCTTGGCGAAGCAGGGTGGAGGGGCTCTTCACTGCGCGCACGCCGCCCAGAACCCCCGCCGTCACGTCGGCTTCGCCGCCGCGCCACCTCCCCGACTTCGTCAGGGAGGAGACAGAAAGTCCGTCATCCTCGGGCTTGACCCGAGGATCGGTGCCGCCCGCGACGGGAAACGGTCTGGATGGACCGATCCTCCGATCAAGTCGGAGGATGACGATGGGCTGAACGGCGCAGCTATAAAAACAGCCCCCGAAATCCCCCGTCCTTTCAACACCCCCACCCTTTCTCGCACCGTTCTTCCCGCCTCACCCCGGCCCTGTGCAAACCTTCTCCCGTCCCGTCGCGCGGAGGGCTCGTAAGGCCTGCGACCTTGTGAGCGGCGGGAGCGATGGAGCGGGATCGGGCAAAGCGTGCCCGAGCACCCTCGATCTCCGCCTCCGGGCGCGTGATCAGGGCAAGGGTCGAGGGGGATACTCGGCCGTTCCGGGACTGAATGCAGGTTCAGCCCGCCCGTCGGAGGCGCTGCGGTAAGGCCCGAACACGGCCACCCGACGCAAGCTTCCGGAAAACCACCGCGCGGAGCGTCAGCCTTCGTCGAAACGGTAAACTCTAACTCATCCGGGCGAAGGCCCGGCGCTCCGCCCGCCCTCCAACCCGCCGCAACCACGGACGGTGGCCTTGGCGCGTCTCCGCCCCTCTCGCCACTCGTGCTCAGGCTCCCCATATCCCCGCCAAAAGGGGCCCCTCATGTCGAACCTCAAGCTGGACCATCTGACCCTGCTGGTGACCTCGATCGAGGCCAGCAGGCCCTTCTATGAAACGCTGCTGCCGCTGCTGGGCTTTCACCGAACCACGCGCGAGAACTGGACCGACGGGCAGGGCTTCTTCCTGCAGTTCCTGCCAGCCAGGCCCGAGACCCGGCCCTATGAGCGATACGGCGCCGGCCTCAACCACCTGGGGTTCGGGGCGCCCGATGCCGAAACCGTCACGGCCATCCGCGACGCCATGCAGGCCGCAGGGCTTGAGGTTCCGGAAATTCAGGACCTCGGGGGTGCAAAGGCCCTGTTCCTCAAGGACCCGGACGGCCTAAGGTTCGAGATTACCTGGTACCCGCCCGGCGTGGCGGTTGTTGATTGAGACACAGATGCCCCACACCCTGTTCATTGATGGCGAAGCCGGCACCACGGGCCTTGAGATCCGCGAGCGGGTCGAGGGGCGATCCGACCTCGAGCTGATCCTGCTGGGCGACCGCAGGCGCGATCCCGAGGCCCGGCGCGAAGCCTTGAACAGCGCCGAGGCCGTCATCCTGTGCCTGCCCGACGATGCGGCGCGCGAGGCTGTGGCCATGGTCGAAAATCCGTCCGTCCGGGTGATCGATGCCTCGACCGCCTACCGCGTCGCGCCCGGCTGGACCTATGGCTTTCCCGAACTGCGCCCGGGCCAGCGCGAGGCCGTGGCCGGCTCGACCCGCGTGTCCAACCCGGGCTGCTATCCGACCGGCTTTCTGGCCCTGGTGGCGCCGCTGGTGCGCGCGGGCCTGATCCCTGCCGACTGGCCGGTCAGCGTCAACGCCGTCTCGGGCTATTCCGGCGGCGGCAAGGCCATGATCGCAGAATTCGAGGACGGCACCCCCGATCCCTTCCGGGCCTACGGTCTCACCCTGAAGCACAAGCACGTGCCGGAAATGACGAAACATGCAGGACTTTCCCGTCCTGTCCTGTTCTCTCCGGCAGTCGGTAACTACCGTCAGGGCATGCTGGTCGAGGTGCCGCTGCACCTGTCGGCCCTGCCGTCTCCCTCGTCGATCGAGGTGATCCATGGCGCGCTCGTCGAGGCCTATGACGGCGCCCGGTTCGTCGAGGTGGCTCCGCTGGAGGAGACCGAGGCCATGACCGGCCTGACCCCCGAAGGCCTCAACGGCACCAACCGCCTACGCCTGCACGTGTTCGGCGACCGCGACGGCCATCAGGCGCGCCTGGTCGCCCTGCTGGACAATCTGGGCAAGGGCGCCTCGGGCGCCGCGGTCCAGAACCTCAATCTCATGCTGGGTCTGGACGAGGGGGCGGGTCTGACCTGAAACCCTTCGGGGCCGGGCGCCGTATATGGATCATGACCCAAGCGCTCCTTCGTCGCCGCACCCTTCTGGCCGGTCTGGGCGGACTGGCCCTCGCCGGCTGTTCGTCCGAAACGGCCAGCGCCGGTGACCCCCGCTTCGCCGACTCGCCGTTTCGTCGCCTGACCGAGGACCAGTGGCGCGCCCGCCTGTCCGGACCATCGTTCAACGTCCTGCGGCGCGAGGCGACCGAGCGGCCCTTCACCAGCCCTCTGAATGACGAGCACCGCGACGGCATCTTCCTGTGCCGGGGCTGCGAGCTGCCGCTGTTCCAGTCGCGCTGGAAGTACGACTCCCGGACCGGCTGGCCCAGCTTCTACGATGTGATCTCGCGCAACATCGGCACCAGGACCGACTACCGCATCGGCGTGCCGCGCACAGAATACCACTGTGCCCGCTGCCTCGGGCATCAGGGCCACGTCTTCGACGACGGCCCGCGCCCCACGGGCAAACGCTACTGCAACAACGGCGTCGCCCTGATCTTCCGACCGGCCTAGGCCGTGCGTGCCGCCAGCGCCGACTGGACCGTCAGGCCGAACCACACGCCGGCGATGACGATCAGGATGCCGTAGTCATAGCCCGGCACGAACACCGGAATGGCCGCGCCGATCAGGGTCAGCAGCGGCAGGATCGACGCCCAGATGGCCGCGCCCGGATAGCCCGGCTGGATCATCGGCTGGGCCCTGCGGCCCATCCGCTTCAGCATCCAGCCGTTCATCAGGACGAACAGCACGGGCACCAGCAGGGCGATCAGCACATACTTCAGCGTCTGGTCCGTCCGCCCGTACAGCGACGTCGTCAGCACCTGCAGCGCATAGGCCGTGCCCGTGGTCACGGCCAGCATCAGATTGGGGCCAGCCGTCACGACCGCACCTTCACATAGCTGCCGGGCGCGGGCTCGATCGGGGGCAGGGGGCCGGCCTCGGGATCCCGCACCTTCACCTTCGGCCCCGACCGCTTCGACAGCCATGCCGCCCAGTGCGGCCACCAGCTGCCGGGGTGCTCCTCGGCCCCCTCCATCCAGGCGTCGAAGGTCTCGGGCAGGGCGTCGTTCGTCCAGTGGGCATACTTCCGGGCCGAGGGGGGATTGATCACCCCGGCGATGTGGCCCGAGCCCGCCAGCGTCAGCGTCACATCGGCGCCGCTGAACGCCCGGGCCGAGCGATAGACGGAACGCGTTGGAGCGATATGGTCCTCGCGGCTGGCCTGGAAGTAGAGGGGAATGGCCACCTTCGACAGGTCGATCGTCACTCCGCCCAGTTCGAACTGGCCCTGCGTCAGGGCATTCCGCCCATACATCGAGCGCAGATAGTCCATGTGCAGCCGCTTCGGCATCCGCGTCTGGTCCGCATTCCAGAACAGCAGGTCAAAGGCCGGCGGGTCCTTGCCCATCAGATAGTTGGAGACGAAGAACGACCAGATCAGATCATTGGCCCGGAGCGCATTGAAGGTGTCGGCCATGGCACTGCCGGGCAGCACGCCGCCGGCCTCGTCCATCTGGCGCTCGATCTCCTCCAGCCAGTGCTCGTCGGTGAACAGCAGCAGATCGCCGGCCTCGGCAAAGTCGTGCTGGGCGGCAAAGAAGGTCGTCGCGCCGACATCCTTGCGGCCCGTCGCCGCCATATGGCCCAGGGCCGCGCCCATCAGCGTCCCGCCGATGCAGTATCCGACCGTGTTGACGGTCTCGGTGCCGCACTGCTCGCGCACCTTGTCGATGGCGCGATAGATGCCCTTCTCCAGATAGTCGTCAAAGCCGTAGCCCGCCTTGTCGGCATCCGGATTGACCCAAGAGCAGACGAAGACGCTGAAGCCCTGCTCCGACAGCCAGCGGATCATGGAATTGGCCGGCTGCAGGTCCAGGATGTAGAATTTGTTGATCCAGGGCGGGAAGATCAGCAGCGGGATGTCGTGCTGCTGCTCCGTCGCCGGGGCGTACTGGATCAGCTCGAACAGGTCGTCGCGCCACACCACCTGGCCCGGGGCGGTGGCGACGTTCTCGCCCACCCGGAAGCGGTCATAGTCGGCCTGGCTGATCTTCAGCTTGCCGCCCCCGCGCTCCATGTCGGCGGCGAAATTCTGCATCCCCTTGACCAGAGACTCGCCGTTGCTCTCGGCCAGCGCCTTCAGTGCCACCGGGTTGGACGCCAGGAAGTTCGAGGGCGAGAAGGCATCCGTCAGCAGGCGGGTGAAGAACTCGGCCCGGCGCTTGGTCCGCGGATCGACGTCCTCGACCGAGGACACCAGCTCGTTCATCCAGTCGGCTGACAGCTGGTAGGAACGGCGCATGATGTCGAAGGTCGGGTTCTCGCTCCATGCCGGGTCCTTGAAGCGCTTGTCCGGGCGTCCCGCCGGCGCGGGCACCCCCTGCGTCTGGCTGGCGGTCGACGACCACAGGTCCATATAGCGGGTGAACAGATCGGCCTGGGCCTGGAACAGCTTGTCCGGCCGCGCGGCCAGACCGGTCATCACCGAGGTCAGGGCCGGGCCGACATTGAACGGGTCCGGGTTGAGCGCTGCCGGCCGTCCGGCCTGGCTCATCGCCGATTCGGCCATGGCGGCCTGGGCCATCATCGCCGCCCGAGCGAGATTCATGGACAGGGCCCCGAGGTCGGGCAGGGCGGTTTCCGGCGTGCCGGGCGCGGTCGCCTGTCGTGCCTGCGCCTCGGGGCCGGGCGCCGGCTGTTCCGCTTCCGGCTCCGGACGCGGCGCGGATTGTCGGGGTCTGGCGCTGCCCTTTGCCGAGGTCGGCCGGCCCGCCTTGCGCGGCGCGCGGGCACCGGCTTTCGGGCGAGGGCTGTCGGACTCAGTCGGGCGTTTCGCCATGGTTTCCTCTCAATGGGGCGGGATCCTTGTCGACCCGGCCGGGGAATGCCGCCCCGGATCGCGTCCTTGCCCTTTCTTGCGCCGGGATCATGACATATGACCGTGCCCGATATGAATGCGCAGCAGGCGAAAAAGTGGGCGATGACCGGCCTCGGCCTCGCGGCGGGGCTGTCCCTCGCTGCCTGTGCCACGCCTGGCGCCGAAACTGCTGGTGAGGCCATCGCGCCGCTGTCGCCGCGAATCACGGCGCTGATTGACGCCAATCGTGGCTACCCGGACTGGCGGGACTTCCCCCGACAGGGCACGCCGCCGCCGTCCGCGGTCGAGGTCGCGGGCCGCGTGACCGCTCTGGATTCGGCCTCGTCGGAAGCGGCGGCCCAGGTCGCGGCCATCGACTGGACGCTCGAGGACCCCGAAGGCTTCGCCCGTCGCGTCGCCGACGACATTGCCGCCCGGCCGATCGCGCCCGCCACGCTCCAGACCCGCGAGGAGGTCGAGGCCTTTGCCCAGGGCCTTCGCGACCGGGGCCGCGCCCCACCCCCCATTCCCAGACGGTGAGTCCGGGTACACAGCCATAACAATGCCGCGGACCGCCGGTCACGCGACCCTCAGGAGACACTCATGGCCCAGGACGCCAAACCCTACGTTTCCAGCCTGCCGTTCGACGCGGTGCGTGTGACGGAGCTGGCCGCCATCGCGGCCTCGTCCCTCGTCGGCCGGGGCGATGAGAAGGCGGCCGACCAGGTCGCGGTGGATGCCATGCGCACGGCGCTGAACGCGCTCGACATCGACGGCAAGATCGTGATCGGCGAGGGCGAGCGGGACGAGGCCCCCATGCTCTACATCGGCGAGAAGGTCGGCACCGGTCAGGGCCCGGCCATCGACATCGCGCTCGATCCGCTGGAGGGCACCACCCTGACGGCCAAGGCCATGGCCAATGCCCTGGCGGTGCTGGCCATGTCGCCCGGCGGTGGCATGCTGCACGCCCCCGATACCTATATGGACAAGATCGCGGTCGGCCCGGGCTACGAGCCGGGTCTGGTCGATCTGGACCGCAGCCCCGAGGACAACGTCATGGCGCTGGCCCGGGCCAAGGGGGTCAAGCCCGGCGAGATCACCGTCTGCGTCATGGACCGGCCGCGCCACGCCGACCTGATCGCCGCCCTGCGCGGTGTGGGCGCCCGGGTGCTGCTGATCACCGACGGCGACGTCGCCGGAGTCATCCACACGACCGAGCCCGAGACCGGCATCGACCTCTATCTGGGGTCGGGCGGGGCGCCCGAGGGCGTGCTGGCCGCTGCGGCCCTCAAATGCGTGGGCGGCCAGTTCCAGGGCCGGCTGATCTTCCGCAATGACGACGAGCGCGCCCGCGCCGAGCGTACCGGCGTCACCGACTTCGACCGCAAGTACGATCTCCACGAACTGGTCTCCAAGGACGCCATCTTCGTCGCGACCGGCGTCACCAAGGGCGCCCTGCTGGATGGCGTGCGCCATGTCGGCGGCCGGATCGAGACCCACACCCTGGTGATGGACTCCTTCAGCCGCACGGTGCGTCGCATCCGCACCTCGCGCCCCGCCTGACGCGCGGGTGGAGGCGGAACGGACAGGACCGACGCCGGCCTTCCTCGGGGTCGAACGCTCCCTGTCGGGACGGCAGTGGCTGGAGCGCCCGCACGATCCGGCCATTGCCCGCGCCCACGCCCAGGCGCTGGGACTGGGCGAGCCGCTGGCCCGCGCCCTGGCCTCGCGGGGGGTGGGAGCGGAGGAGGGGGCTGATTTCCTCGATCCGACCCTGCGCGCCCTGTTCCCGGACCCATCCAGTTTTGCCGACATGGATGCGGCGGCCTCGGCCATCGTCGATGCCCTTGAGCGTCGCGCGAGCATCCACGTCTTTGCCGACTATGACGTGGACGGGGCGTCCAGTGCCGCCCTGCTGGTCCGCTGGTTCCGCGAGATGGGGCACGAGCTGCCCCTCTATGTTCCCGACCGGCTGACCGAAGGCTACGGGCCCAGCCCCCGCGCCTTCGACACGCTGAAGGCCGCGGGCGCCGATCTGGTCATCACGGTCGACTGCGGCGCGGCCGCCGAGGTCGCCCTGGCCCATGCCGCCGCCATCGACCTCGGCGTCGTGGTCGTCGATCACCATCTCATGCGGGGCGAGGCCCCGGCCTGTCTGGCGGTGGTCAATCCCAACCGGGCCGACTGTCGCTCGGGACAGGGCAATCTTGCGGCCGCGGGCGTGGTGTTCGTGCTGCTGGCCGCCCTGAACCGCGAGGCCCGCAGGCGCGGCCTGTTCGAAGGGCGCAGCGAGCCCGACATCCGCCGCTGGCTGGACCTGGCGGCGCTGGGCGCCATCTGTGACGTGACCGCCCTGACCGGCTTCAACCGGGCGCTGGCGCGGCTGGGGCTACAGGTCATGTCGTCCTGGGCCAATCCCGGGCTCAGCGCCCTTCTGTCCGTCGCCGGCGGTGAGCCGGGCGAGGCCCGAAGCAATCACGCCGGCTTCATCCTCGGCCCGCGCATCAATGCCGGGGGCCGGATCGGACGTGCGGACCTGGGCGCGCGTCTGCTGTCGACGGACGACCCCGACGAGGCCTTGGCCCTGGCCCGCGAACTGGATGCCCTGAATCTGGCGCGGCGCGAGGTCGAGGCCGAGGTCACCGAGGCCGCCGTCCGGCTGGGCGAGGCCCAGGGCGTGGAGGATCCCGCAGTCGCCGCCGCCGTCATTGCGGGCGAGGGCTGGCACCCCGGCGTGGTCGGCATTGTCGCCGGCCGTCTGCGCGAGCGCTGGCGCAAGCCGGTGGTCGTGATCGGCCTCGATCCCGTCAACGGCATCGGCAAGGGCTCGGGCCGGTCCCAGCCCGGTTATAACCTCGGGCGGGCAGTTCAACAGGCCTCCGATGAGGGGATCCTGATGGCCGGCGGCGGTCACGCCATGGCGGCGGGCCTGACGGTCCGGACCGACCGGATCGACGCCCTGCGCGACTATCTGAACACCACCCTGACGGCCCAGACCGATGCCGAGGCCGCGCGCGCCCTCGACGCCGTGCTGATCGACGCCCTGATCGAGCCGGGAGCCGCCGACCGGGCCCTGCTGGACGCCTTCGAACGGCTGGCGCCCTTCGGTCCCGGCAATCCGGAGCCTGTATTCGCCCTCGAGCGCGTCCGGGCCGTCGATGTGCGCGCCATGAAGGGCGGGCACCTGCGCTGTCAGCTGCGCGGCGCGGACGGCCGGACCGTTCGCGCAGTGGCCTGGCGGTGTGCGGATCAGGAGACCGGACAGGCCCTCGCGGCCGGTGGCGCGCTCAATATCGTCGGCCGTCTGAAGCCCGACGACTGGAACGGCCGACGGGGGGTTCAGCTGGAAATTGACGACGTCGCCGATCCCAGACGACTTTGATCGATTCAGTTGGCCAAAGAGGGTTGCAAGCGTCGGAATCGCCCGCTATATCGCCGTCCTCCCGCGCAGCGGTCCCTTCGTCTATCGGTTAGGACGCTAGGTTTTCAACCTAGAAAGAGGGGTTCGATTCCCCTAGGGACTGCCACGCGGGAGTATTCCCCCCGACAATTTATTGCGTCCGTCCCGCGCTTTGCGGTCAGTCGTCGTTCTGACACTGCTTCGCATTTGCAACCTAAGGTGTAAAACCGGCGTTTTCGCACTCCACACGCTTCGCCGAACCGTGTTAAGCATCCTCTGTCTGCTGTCGCGGGCGGGGGTGTTTGACTGTGTCTGATACAGAGGGGCTTGATACGCCGGGGACGATCGAGATCGTCGGCAAGGTCAAGTGGTTCGATCCCGGCAAGGGATACGGGTTCATCGTTCCGGACGATCCGGACATGACGGACCTCAAGGATGTGCTGCTGCACATCAGCAATCTGCGCGACACCGGTCGCGACACGGCGCCCGAGGGCGCCGAAATCCGCTGTGAATGCGTGCGCCGGCCCAAGGGCTGGCAGGTGCTCGAGGTTCTGGACCTCCAGGAAGACGCCGCCGATACGACGCCCGCCCGTCGCACGGGCTATGACGGGTTGCGCGCCCTCGGCCGGGGTGAGGGGGCCTCATCCGTCGCGGCCTCGGGGCTCCCGCTCGAGCCGGCGGTCGTCAAATGGTTCAATCGCACCAAGGGATATGGTTTTGTGGTGCGCGACGACGCCGAGGGCGATATCTTCGTGCACGTCGAGACCCTGCGCCGCTGCGGCATAGAGGACCTGCTGCCGGGCGATCCGGTTCAGGTTCGATTCGCCGAGGGCCCCAAGGGCCTCGTGGTCGCTGAAATCAGAATGGGTGGGGCCCGCTCCACCTGACGAAAGAGGTGGAACAGGTGTTCAAGCGTTACCTTCCTGCTGCGGCGCTCTGCGCGGCCCTTCTGTTCACCGGCGCCTGCGCCCAGGAATCCACGACCGGTGACGGCCAGACCTTGCCGGTCGAAGCCCTGACCATCGTCACCGACAAGGGCAGCTTCGACTTCGACGTCGAGATCGCCGACGATCAGGAAGAGCGCGCCCGCGGCTTGATGTACCGTCCGCCGCTGGCCGATGATCGCGGCATGCTGTTCCAGTTCCCGGACGTGGCCGAGCGGGCCTTCTGGATGCAGAACACACCCAGCTCGCTCGACATCGTCTATCTGGATCCGCAGGGCTGTATCGTCTCGATTGCCTCGCACACCACCCCCTATGCCGAGACGACCTATCCCTCCAACGGGGCTGCCAAGGGCGTGCTTGAGGTACGGGCCGGCCGCATGGCCGAGATCGGCGCCGGACCGGGCGACCGCATCCGTCACCCCTTCTTCGACACCCAGAAACCGTGCGGTTCATAGGATGAGCCTGGCTCGCGGTTATGCCGTCGTCGCGCTGGTGGCGACGCTGCTGGTCACGGGGGCCTGTGGCGCACAGGACGCCCGCACCCCCGGTGGACAGTCCCTGCCGATCGAGCCCCTGACGGTCGTGACGGCCCAGGGCAGTTTCGACTTCGATGTCGAGATCGCCGACGAGGAACCCGAGCGCCAGCGGGGCATGATGTACCGGCCCCCGCTGGCCGACGACCGGGGCATGCTGTTCCAGTACCCGGAGGCGGCCGAGCGCGGCTTCTGGATGCTGAACACGCCCAGCTCGCTCGACATCGTCTATCTGGACCCGCAGGGCTGCATCATCTCGATTGCCGCCCACACGACTCCCTACACCGAGTCCACCTATCCCTCGCGCGGGGCTGCCAACGGCGTGCTCGAGGTTCGCGCCGGCCGTATGGGCGAGATCGGCGCGCAGCCCGGCGACCGGGTCCGCCATCCCTTCTTCGATACCGACGCGCCCTGCGATCACTGATCCGCGTTGCGGGCGGGGCAGGGGCGTGGCATGAGGGCCGTCCCTTGATGTCGGGGTGTAGCGCAGCCTGGTAGCGCATCTGCTTTGGGAGCAGAGGGTCGGAGGTTCGAATCCTCTCGCCCCGACCATCACGCGGCCGTGGCCGTCCCTCTCTGCGGTCAGGCCTTTTCGACGAAGCTGTCGATCACCTTCTTCTCGCCGGCCTTGTCGAAGGCGACGCGCAGCTTGTTGCCCTCGACGCCCTGGATACGGCCATAGCCGAACTTCTGGTGAAACACGCGTTCGCCCCGGCTCCACTGGCCCGTGGGGGCCGCGGTGGTGGGGTGCTCGACGCGGCGGCTGACGCCTTCGATGGGCGGGCTGCGGTGGGCCGAGCCGGTGGTGCTGCGCTGCTGGGCGCGTTTCCAGCCGGGACTGTCATAGCCGCCGCCAAAGGTCTTGCCTTCTGACCAGCGATCCTGGACCTGCCGGGCGCTGGGGGCGGCCCCGTAATAGCCGGTCTCGCTTTCCGGCTGGACGTTGTCGATCGGCAGTTCGTCGACGAAGCGGCTGGGCATCTGGGCGGTCCAGCGGCCGTAGACCTGCCGGTTGGCGGCAAAGCTGATCCGGGCGTCGCGGCGCGCGCGGGTCAGGCCGACATAGGCCAGCCGGCGTTCCTCCTCGAGGCCCTTTTCGCCCTTCTCGTCGATGCTGCGCTGGCTGGGAAAGACCCCTTCTTCCCAGCCGGGCAGGAACACCAGCGGGAACTCCAGCCCCTTGGCGCCGTGCAGGGTCATGATCTGGACGGAGTCGTCGCCCGAGGCCCGCTCCATGTCCATGACCAGTGACACATGCTCCAGATAGGCCTGCAGGGTATCGAAGGCCTGCATGGCCTGGACCAGCTCCTTGAGGTTATCCAGCCGCGTCTGGCCGGTCAGGCGGTCGGCCTTCTGCATATCGGTATAACCGCTCTCCTCCAGCACGATTTCGGCCAGCTGGGGGTGGGGCGTGTCGGCGGCCAGGGTGCGCCAGCGGTGCAGGTCGCGGGCGAACCCGGCCAGCGCGGTCCGGGTGCGGGCCTGAAGTTCGTCCGATTCGATCAGCCGGTGGACGGCCGCCATGGCCGAGATGCCGGCGGTACGCGCCAGATGCAGGATCTTCTGGACCGAAGTGTCACCGATGCCGCGCTTGGGCACATTGACGATCCGCTCGAAGGCCAGGTCGTCATCCTCGGACTGGATCAGCCGCAGATAGGCGTGGGCATCGCGGATTTCGGCGCGCTCGAAAAAGCGGGGTCCGCCGATGACGGTGTAGGGGATCGCCAGCATGACGAAGCGTTCCTCGAACGCCCGCATCTGATGCGAAGCACGAACAAGGACAGCCATGTCCTTGTATTTCATGCCGCTGGCTTTGGCCGTCTCGATCTCGTCAGCGATCAGCCGGGCCTCGGCCTCGCCGTCCCAGACGCCGCGCACCCGGACCTTTTCGCCGCCGTCGTCCTCGGTCCAGAGGGTCTTGCCCAGTCGCCCCCGGTTGCCGGCGATCAGGCCCGAGGCCGCGCCCAGGATATTGCCGGTCGACCGGTAGTTGCGCTCCAGCCGGACCAGTTTTGCGCCGGGAAAATCGCGCTCGAAGCGCAGGATGTTGTCCACCTCGGCGCCGCGCCAGCCATAGATCGATTGGTCGTCGTCGCCCACGCAACAGACATTGCCGGTCGAGGACGTCAGCAGCCTCAGCCACAGGTACTGGGCGACATTGGTGTCCTGATACTCGTCGACCAGGATGTAGCGGAATCGGCGTTGGTATTCCTCTGCGATATCCGCATGTTCTGACAGGATCGTCAGGTTGTGCAGCAGCAGGTCGCCAAAGTCGCAGGCGTTCAGCGTCTGCAGGCGGTTCTGATAGGCGGCATAGAGGGCCTTGGCCTTGCCGTCGGCGAAGTCCTCGGTCGCGGGCAGTTTGGCCGGCGTCCAGCCCCGGTTCTTCCAGTGATCGACCAGGCTGGCGAGCGTACGGGGTGTCCACCGCTTGGTGTCGATGCCCTCGGCCTCCATCAGCTGCTTCAGCAGCCGCTCCTGATCATCGGTGTCGAGGATGGTGAAGCTGGAGCGCAGGCCCACCAGCTCGGCATGGCGCCTCAGGATCTGGGCAGCGATGGAGTGGAAGGTGCCCAGCCAGCGCAAGCCCTCGGCCGACGGCCCGATCAGATGGGTGATCCGCTCGCGCATCTCGCGCGCGGCCTTGTTGGTGAAGGTGACGGCCAGCAGCTCCCACGGGCGCGCCTTGCCGGTCGCCAGAATGTGCGCCAGCCGCGTGGTCAGCACCCGTGTCTTGCCCGTGCCGGCACCCGCCAGCACCAGAACGGGGCCTTCGGTCGTCTCCACCGCCTCGCGCTGTTCCGGGTTCAGGCCCTCAAGATAGTCCGGCACCGGCGCGGGGGCTCGCGCGAGGTCCGAGATGCGGGGCGAGGGCAGGGAGGCGGATTCGGTCATGGGCGAAACATAATAGGAACTGCCCGACGCCAAAGCCACCCGGGGATCGGAGGCGGTTTTGACAGAACCTGAGTCGGTGACCCAAGGTTGCGCCTTCAACCAAAGCAGAGGGGGCTCGCCATGAGCACAGTGGGGACACCGGTACCGCCGCAGCAAGAGGGCGGATTTCAGGAACTGATCAAGAGGTTCTGGGGATTCGACCACCTGATCGGCAGCGCGTTGATCAAGATCATCTACTACGTGGGGCTGGCCGTGATCCTGATCACGACGGTACTGGCCATGTTCGGTGGCGGCATCATGGGCGCCATGATGGGCGGCCAGGGGGGCGGGGGCGGCTTCGCCATGTTCATCCTCGCCCCGATCGGCGGGATCATCTACCTCGTCTTCTGGCGTTTCATTTGCGAGATGTGGCTGCTCATGTTCCTCATGTACAACCGCATGGGGGAAATCCGGGATCGCCTGCCGCCGCGCTGACAGCCCCCCGGGAACCTGTGCCGTTTGGTCTCGTTTGGCTGGACAGATCAAAACAGGAGGACGCGTATGTCGGATCAATCGAACAACACGGGTGGCAACGGCGGCGGCGGCGGAAACGCCGGGCTGGCCTTCATCGTCGGCGGCATCGTCGTGGTGCTGGCCATCGTGGCCTATTTCGTCTTCTCGGGTGGCATCGGCACCCAGGAGAAGGATGTGGACGTCGACGTGAACCTGCCCGAGGTCTCGGCGCCCGACGTACCCACCCCTTCCGCCGAGTGATTCAAGGCACGGTGTGGATCAGGGCAGGTCGCCTCGGGCGGCCTGCCCTTCTTCATGCGCGGTTTCGGCTACCCACTGAAGGGCCGCCAGCCGACAGGCCGAGGCCAGGGGCCGCCGACCGCGGCCGGCGTCGATCTGCTTGAGCAGGGCGGCAAGGCTTAGCCCGTCGCGCGTGGCGCGCCCCTCCAGCACGGCCCAGAATTCAGGCTCGAGCGCGATGGAGGTGGCGTGGCCGGCCAGCAGCACGGACTTCTTTTTCAGCATACACCCAGCCTAGCGCATCCGGCTCAAACAGGCATGTCCGGGACGTCTAATCTTCGGCGGCCCGGGCCTCGGCACGGATGTCCACGCGGCGATCCTGCATCGGAGTGCCGGAGCGGTCCTCACCGGGCTCGGGCGCCCCCGCGGCCACGATCGCGATACGGTCCGCCGGAATACCCTTTTCGACCAGATAGTCGCGGACCGACTCGGCCCGCTCCTGTGCCAGCCGCTGGTTGACCTGCGGGTCGCCGCTGGCGTCCGTGCGGCCGGTCAGGGTCAGGCGCCACATCGGCTCCGTCAGGTCCTTGCCCTCGACCAGGGCGTCCAGCATGGCACGCGCCTCGTCGCTCAGGCCGGTCTCGCCCAGACCGAACAGAACCTGCCCCTCGACGGGCGGCGGCAGGGGAGCGGCCGGCGGATCGGCCTCGGCCAGCACGTCGGGCCGCATGATCGACCCGCGGGGCTCGACCGTCGCGGGCTCTGTGGCCGGCGGGGTCTCGGGGGCCGTGTCGGCGGGGCGCTCGGCCGGCTCCTGGCAGGCGACCGTCACCAGTCCCAGGCCGATGAGCAGGGGTACGGTCCGGTTCATGCGCCTGACGGCGAAGGGATCGGGATCATGCCTTCGTCTCCTTTCGGGGGCGGGGTTTTCTTCGCCCGGGCCTTGGCGGTTTCACGCGGCGGCGCATAGGACACCACCGTATCGCCGGGCTGCGGCTTGGGCCGCGATGCATGACTGAAGAAGTGCAGCTTACCGCCGTCCCGCACGAGCACCAAAATTTCGGCCTCGTCCGGCAGCTCCTTGCGGGCGTCCTCCAGACCGTATTTCTCGCTCAGCCGCGTCTTGCGGAAGTCCCAGCCGGACCGCTCGCGCCGCTCGATCTCCTCGACGCCGAGGCCGGAGGCGAACAGGGTGCGGCCGCGCAGGGCAGGGGGCAGGGCGCGCGGATTGTCCTCGGAGGTGTCGCCCAGCTGGAAGACGGCGTGGCGGCCCACCTCGGGCGCCAGTTCGTTGCAGACCAGGGCGTTGTAGGCCTCGTTGTCCGTGGTCGCGACCAGGGCCTGGAACTGGCTCATGTCGACGTGGTCCTCGGTCACCTCCGACAGGATCTCCCCGTGGAAGACCGGCATGCCCATCTGACGCGCGGCGGCCAGGCGCTGCCAGCTGGTGTCGGCGATCAGCACCGGGATTTTCAGCGATTGCAGCAGCTGCGCCAGCGACAGGCTCCAGGGCGTCGTGCCGACGATCAGCACGCCCTTGTCGCCCTTGCCGGTCACGCCCAGCCAGCGCGCGGCCAGTTTGGCGGTAAAGCTGTGGGCCAGAATGGTGACGATCACCACGGCGAAAGACAGGGTCACCAGCGTGCTGCCGTCAGCATAGCCCAGCTCGCCCAGCTTCAGGGCGAACAGGCCGCTGATGGCGACGGCCACGATCCCGCGCGGCGCGATCCAGCCGATGAACAGCTGCTCGCGGAAGGGCACCCGGCTGAAGGCCAGGCTGAGCAGCACCGTCGCCGGCCGGACCACGAACAGCAGCACGATCAGGAAGGCGAGGAAGCGCCATTCGAACTGGCGCAGCACCTCAAGGTTCAGCGAGGCCGACAGCATCACGAACACGCCCGAGACCAGGAGGACGGTGATGTTCTCCTTGAAGTGCATGAAGTCGCGGAAGCTGGCCAGTTTCATATTGGCGAGCGCCACGCCCATCACCGTCACGGTCAGCAGGCCCGACTCTTCCTGGATCATATTGGCGCCCACGAACACGCCGATCACGGCGATCAACAGGATCGGTGACTTCAGGAACTCGGGCACATAGCCGCGCGGGAAGGCCCAGGCGATGATCCGGGCCGCGCCCCAGCCGATCAGGCAGGCGACCACCGACGCCAGCAGCAGGGAGATGACGACTCCCGCAATCGTGTCACCCTCTCCGGCCCGGTGCAGAACCTCATAGGTCAGCACGGCGCAAAGGGCGCCCAGCGGGTCATTGACGATGGCCTCCCACTTCAGGATCGCCCGGGGCCTCTGCGCCAGATTGGTCTGTCGCAGCAGGGGCAGGATAACGGTCGGGCCCGTCACCACCAGAATGCCGGCGAACAGGATGGCGACCGGCCAGATCAGTCCGGCGACGTAGTAGCAGGCCAGGGTACCCAGCACCCAGGCGATGGGCACGCCCAGGAACACCAGCCGCGGCACCGCGCCCTCTGAGTGGCGCAGTTCGCGGAAGTTCAGGTTCAGCCCGCCCTCGAACAGGATGATGGCGACCGCCAGCGAGATGATCGGCTCCAGCAGGTGGCCGAAATCCCGCTCGGGCTGAATAAAGCCGGTCAGCGGTCCGCCGATGATCCCGGCCAGCAGCATCAGGGCGATGGCCGGCCAGCCGGTGCGCCACGCGACCCACTGCGCGCCAATGCCCAGCACGCCGATGGCCGCCAGTACCACTCCCTGATGTTCCATTCCGCCCCGGATGTCTGCAATCGTTCAGGAGCACAATGAACGAGCGCCCCAAGCGTTGCCGCAAAACAGCGCCGTCACGGCGCCGTGTCACGCACTGGAACGCGATTTGACCGCCGCGAAGGCGCGCGGGCCTCGCCATGGCGGGGAAATCGGCGCATGGCTCCGCCTCCATTTGCCGCAGGGAAAATGCCGTGTCGTCTCCTTCATCTCCGATGCTCGGGGGTCGCTGGCTGGTCGCCGGGATCGCCGTCTGCGCGCTGATCTGGGGCACGACCTGGTACGCCATCACCCTGCAACTGGGACCGGTTGCGCCGACCGTCTCGGTGGTCTGGCGGTTCGGACTGGCGGCGCTGGTCCTGTTCGCCTTCTGCCTCGCGACCCGCCGCCGGGTCCGGTTGAACCGGGTCCAGCATCTGGCGGCGCTGGGGCAGGGGGCCTTCGTCTTCGCCCTGTCCTATGGCTTCGTCTATGCCTCGGAGGAACGCGTGCCTTCGGCCGTCGTGGCGGTCATCTTCGCGGGACTTGCGTTCGTCAATCTGGTGCTGTTCCGGCTGGTGGCGGGTCAAAAGGCGTCGCGCCTGGCCTGGGCCGGGTCGGCGCTCGGACTTCTGGGCGTGGCCGTCCTGTCCGGCAGCGAAATCCTCGGCAGCCCCATGACCAGTGCCGCCGGACTGGGCGTGGGCATGGCCTGCATCGCCGTGCTCAGCTCGGCGGTCGGCAACTACTTCGCCTGGCGGGGACAGGTGGCGGGGGCCGCTGTCATGCCCGCCACCGCCTGGGCGATGGCCTATGGCACCGCCATGCTGGCCCTGTTCGGCCTGACGCAGGGGGTCGAGTGGCGGATCGAGCCGTCCTTCGCCTACATCGGGTCCTTGCTCCATCTGTCGCTGATGGGGTCGGTGGTGGCCTTCGTCCTCTATTTCACCATCGCGCGCAGCCGCGGCTATGGCCTCGCCAGCTACATCTCGGCCCTGACGCCGCCCACCGCCATGCTGGTGTCGGTGATGTTCGAGGGGGCCCGGTTCGGCCTGCCGGCCTTCGCCGGTCTGGCGCTGGTGCTGGCCGGACAGGTGCTGCTCATTCGCGCGCCCAAGGTCAGCTAGAGCGACAAAGCCTCAGCGCTGATCGTCGTCGGGCTCGTCGTCCGGCGGCGACTTGCCCTCCTTCTGCGCGCGTCGTTTCGCCTCCAGTCGCAGGGCGACCAGCAGGGGGACCAGACCGTGGCGGACCCGCTTGTCCTTGCGCGGATCAGTCATCGTCCAGCTCGCGTCTATGGCCATCCAGATGGCGGGCCGCCGTATCGCGGGCCTTCCCGGCCGCCTCGCGCTCCGCCCGGGTGCGACCATGGCGGGCGCGGTTCGCCTCGGCGTCGGCGCGGGCCTCGTCCCTCGCACGTGCCTTGCGCACCCGGTTCAGATTGATGATCTCGGCCATGCCGCAAAGCCTACATCAGGATGTCAGGAAATTCACTCGGTGGGCGCCCGGTCGTCTTCTATGGTTACCGCATGGACCTCATTCGACTTGTTCTCAACGTTCTCTGGCTGATCTTCGGCGGACTGATCTCGGCGATCGGCTGGTTCATCGGGGGCGCCATCCTGGCCGTCACCATCGTCGGCCTGCCGTGGACCTTCGCGGCCTGGCGGATTGGCGCCTACACCCTCTGGCCGTTCGGTCGCGAGGTCGTGTGGCGCGAGCCGGACGCAGCCGACATCGGCGCGGGGCCGGTGGGTGTGGTGCTGAACGTCGTGTGGTTCATCTTTGCCGGCTGGTACATCGCGCTCAGCCACCTGATCGCGGCCTTCGCCGAGGCGATCACCATCATCGGTATCCCCTTCGCGCTCAAGGATCTCGAGCTGGCCAAGCTGGCCCTGGCCCCCGTCGGACGGACCATCCGCGACAAGCCCTGAGGCGCCCTCAGCGCTGCCGTATGCAACGGCCCCCGGCGCCTCCCCGTTTATGGATCACATCCAACAGACAGGGAGAAACACCATGCTGGAAGCCATCAAGGAACATATGGACGTCATCGCCTCGGACGGCGGTCGCATCGGCCGCGTCGACCATGTGAAGGGCGATCAGATCGAACTGGCCAAGCTGGATTTCGATACCGGGTTCAAGCACCGGATGATCCCCACCGAGTGGGTCTCGCGCGTCGATGAGCATGTCCACCTGAACCTCACCGAGGACCAGGCCAAGGACCGCTGGACCGACAAGCAATAGGTCGCGGCCTCCCATCTGAAATACGGAAGGCCCCGCTTTCACAGGCGGGGCCTTCTGCCTATCTCAAGTCAAATCAACCCGGGAACACCCCATGACCGAAGTCATCTACAAGATCGTCCAGCACGATGGCGGCTGGGCCTATCAGGTCGGCGAGACATATTCCGAGACCTTCCCTGACCATGACGCGGCGCTGAAGGCGGCCCGCACCGCCGCCGCCGAACAGCAGGTCGGCGGCCAGACCCGCACCATCAGCTGGGAGGACTCCTCCGGCCAGTGGCACCGCGAAGTTTCGGACGGCGGCGACCGCCCCGAAACGACGGTGGTCGACTAACCGTCGTCGTCTCCGTTCTGGTCCCGGCGTTCCAGCAGGATGTCGAGCATCATTTCGCGCCGGTTCAGGAAGTTGTGCGTGACCTGAAAATGCTCGGTGTCTTCGTAGGCGATCCGGTTCAGCCCGTGCGACGAGGTCTCGTAGATCCAGGCGTCTGGATAGGCGAGCAGGATGGGCGAATGGGTCGCGATGATGAATTGCGACCGGGTGTTCACCAGCTCGTGGAGACGCGTCAGGAACGACAGTTGCCGTGACGGGGAGAGGGCCGCCTCGGGCTCATCGAGAATGTACAGTCCGTGGCCCTGCAGGCGGTTCTCGAACAGGTCGAAAAAGGCCTCGCCGTGGGACTGTTCGTGCAGGCCGGCCTGACCCGGACGTCCGCTGCCCGTGCTCTCGATGTAGGTGGCGAGGGTGAACAGGCTCTCGGCCCTCAGGAAGTAGCCGTCCCGTGCCCGTTGCGGCGCCCGCACAGGGCGAATGTAGGCGTGGAGCTCGGAATGCGAGGCCCGTGTGCTGTGGACGTGGTCCCGTGATCCACCCTCGGGATTGAAACCCCACGCCGTGGCCAGCGCCTCGATCAAAGTCGACTTGCCGGACCCGTTCTCGCCAACGAGGAACGTCACAGCGGGATGGAAGGCCAGGGTGTCAAGGGTGCGAACGACCGGGATGTCGAAAGGGTATCGCGACTCGTCCCAGCCCTCCCGCCGTTCAAGTCGGGCCTCGATCCAGTAGGGGCGATCCAGCCGCGCCATGCCTGTTACCCCGGGGCGATCATCGTCTCGGGCCGCACGATGGCGTCGAAGTCCTCGCCGGGGATGCCAAGCGCAATGGCTTCCTCGCGCAGCGTCGTGCCGTTCTTGTGCGCGGTCTTGGCCACCTTGGCGGCCAGGTCGTAGCCGTACTTTTCCTTGAGCGGCGTCACCAGCATCAGCGAGTTCTTCAGCCCGCGCTCGATGTTGTCGAGGCGGGGCTCAATGCCGACCACGCAGTTATCGGTGAAGCTGACCGCCGCATCCGCCAGCAGCCGCACCGACTGCAGGAAGTTGTAGGCCATCATCGGGTTGTAGACGTTCAGCTCGAAATGCCCCTGCGACCCGGCAAAGCCGATGGCGGCATTGTTGCCGTGGATGTGGGCGCACACCTGGGTCAGGGCCTCGCACTGGGTCGGATTGACCTTGCCCGGCATGATCGACGAGCCTGGCTCGTTCTCCGGCAGGGCCAGCTCGCCCAGGCCCGAGCGCGGGCCCGAGCCGAGGAAGCGGATGTCGTTGGCGATCTTGAAGCACGACATGGCGACCGTGTTGATCGCGCCGTGGGTCATGACCATGGCGTCGTGCGCGGCCAATGCCTCGAACTTGTTCGGCGCCGAGGTGAAGGGCAGGCCGGTGATCTGGGCGATCTTGTCGGCCACGCCCTCGGCGAATCCGACCGGCGCCGACAAGCCGGTGCCGACGGCCGTGCCGCCCTGCGCCAGCTGCATCAGGTCAGGCAGGGTGCCCTTGATCCGCTCGATGCCCTTGGCGATCTGCTGGGTATAGCCGCTGAACTCCTGACCCAGGGTGATGGGGGTGGCGTCCTGGGTATGGGTGCGGCCGATCTTGATGATGTCCTTCCACGCCTGGGCCTTGTCGTTCAGGGCATTGTGAAGGGTCTGCAGGGCCGGCAGCAGGCGGTGCACCACCTCCTCGGCACAGGCGATGTGCATGGCCGTCGGATAGGTGTCGTTCGACGACTGGCTCATGTTCACATGGTCGTTCGGGTGAACGGGGGCCTTGGAGCCCATCTCGCCGCCCAGCATTTCGATGGCGCGGTTACTGATCACCTCATTGGCGTTCATGTTCGACTGGGTGCCCGAGCCGGTCTGCCAGACGACCAGCGGGAAATGGTCGTTCAGCTTGCCCTCGATCACCTCATCGGCAGCCTTGATGATGGCCTGGCCCAGTTTCGGGTCCAGCTTGCCCAGCGCCATATTGGTCTCGGCGGCGGCCTTCTTGACGATGCCCAGCGCGCGCACGACCGGCAGGGGCTGCGTCTCCCAGCCGATCTTGAAATTGCCGAGGCTGCGCTGCGCCTGCGCGCCCCAGTAACGGCTGGCGGGCACATCGATCGGGCCAAAGGTATCGGTTTCGACGCGGGGCTTCTGGGTATCGGACATGGACAGCTTTCCGGCAGCGGAGAGGGATCGGGCTTGGCGCCTGGATGGGCGCGGGTGTAGCACGAAGCGTCAGGGGGGCAAGCGGCCCTCACATGCGGAGGACCTGATGCGAATTCTGTCCCTGATTCCGGTCGCCGCCATGGCCCTCGCGGCCTGTGCGACCGAACCCCGGCCGGTCGGTGAGCCGGTGCGCGTCGATCTGGTCACCGAGCGCGGCGTCATCTCGCTTGAGCTGGCGACGGACAAGGCCCCGCTGACGGTCTGCAACTTCCTGTCCTATGTCACCGACGGGCACTACGAGGGGGGCAGCTTTTTCCGCACCGTCGTCGCCGAGACCAACGCCAACCCCAATCCGATCAGCGTCATCCAGGCGGCCACCCCGCGCGGGTCGGACGACGACCTCAACCCGCCGATCAGCCTTGAGCGCACCCGCGACACGGGCCTCAGCCATCTGGCAGGGACCATCTCCATGGCGCGCGACGGGCCCGACACGGCGACCTCCAGCTTCTTCATCGTGGTCGAGGACGCGCCCAGCCTCGACTATGGCGGCGCGCGCAATCCGGACGGCCAGGGCTTTGCCGCCTTCGGCCATGTGACCGCCGGCATGGATCTGGTTCACGCGATCCACCGCAGCCCTGCAAATGCCGAGGAACAGCTGACGCCGCCGGTGCGCATCCTGTCCGCCAGTCTGGTCGGCGACCTGCCGGCGCCCTGCTTCCCGTGAGTCCGGACTGGATCGGCACGGGAAAGGTCCGGGCGCGCGAGGCCGGGCAGGGGGTCGAGATCACCATCGACGGCCTGACCACCCAGGCCAAATACTACAAGCCGCTCGTCTATGAGTTCATGCGCAAGGAATGGCGTGGCGCCCGGCCCTCATGGGGTGACCACGTCGTCGAGATCGACATGGAGCATGTCGGCGAGCCCCCGCACATGGACCTCGACAATCTGGCCAAGGCCCTGCTGGACGCCATCAAGGGCTATCTGTTCCACGACGACGCCCAGGTCGCGCGCCTGCTGGTCCAGCGCCACGAGGGCGAGCGCGAACGCATTGTGATCCGGGTCTTTCCCAGGCCCGATCAGGCGTCCGGCCCGATCGGCGGATAGCGCTCGAACGCCGGAATCTGGTCCAGGGTCGCCATCCAGCCGATGCGCTCGGCCGTCTGGATCTGGGCCTGGATCGGCAGGGCGTCGGGGTCATCCAGCGTGGCCCCCTGGATATCGGTCATCCCGGGGAAGATGACTTCATTCGTATAGAACAGGCCTGTTCCACAGGTGACGCAGAAGGACCGTCGTCCATGCTCCGACGAGGCGTAGGTCCGGGTCTCGCCCGTGATGGTCAGGCTGTCGGTCGGCACCAGGCACCAACTGACCGCCGGCGCGCCTGATGACTTCCTGCAGTCCATGCAATGGCAAAGCGCGTGGTGCTCGACCTTGCCGTCTGTCTTGTACCGCACTGCGCCACAGTGGCATCCGCCCTCGAGCATTTCGTCCCTCCCTGCCTCGATGTTCTTCATATGTTCCATGGCCGGCCGGTCATGGCAAGCGGGAAGATGCGGTCAGCGGCGAAAGGCGTAGGTGGTGCGCAGCAGGGGGGCCAGCTCGACCCCGACGACGGTCTGCGGCCCGGACGCGGGGCTGAGGCCTTCCTCCTGCTCGTGCCGTTCGACGCACAGGGCAGCCTGATCGGCCAGGGCGAGGAAGTCCGGCGCGGTCGGCAGGCTCTCCAGCACACAGCCGTCGAAATAGGGATAGGTCGCGTCCTCGGAACAGCCGAACGAGGAGCGATCCCGCCGCGCCGCCGTCATGATCATGCGGTTCGGGGCCGCCAGCTGATCGGCGAACACGCCGGAGAAACAGGCCGAGACCACCACCACCGTGGGCCGCTCGCCGCACCAGCCATCGACCAGCCGGTCCATCAGCATGGGGCTGATCATCCGGTCCGGGCCGAACACGATTCCGCGCGGCGAGCCGTGCGAGGTGAAATAGAGGAAGCACCCCCGGGTCGCGCGGTCCGTGACCTCGGTGATCGCTGCCAGTGCCTGGTCGCCGCCAACCGGATCCGCCACGTCGGGGCGCAGGCTGAAGTCGACCATGTCCGCCCGGTCAAAGCCGACCCCGGTGAAG
This sequence comes from Brevundimonas sp. A19_0, assembly GCF_017744255.1. Lineage (GTDB taxonomy): Bacteria > Pseudomonadota > Alphaproteobacteria > Caulobacterales > Caulobacteraceae > Brevundimonas. The sequence goes on from NZ_JAGHQP010000002.1 coordinate 82,500, forward strand.
CCGGCCACCAGATCGCGCCGGGCATTGTCAAAGGCCTGGATCGGCGTCCCGCGGCTGGTGCGCCAGTCGGCGGCGACGATGGCCGAGGCCCAGCCCTCGAACCCGACGCCGGGCATGGCCGCGGCCGGCGAAGCGACTGTGCCCAACAGCACCAGGGCGCCGAACAGGGCGGGGATGATGCGACGGATCATGGCAGGCCTCCTCCTGACGCGATTGGAGCCGCCAATTCGTCAGGGGGTCAAGCCTGCTGAACCTGATGGAGGTCAGGGCGCCTCGCTACAGACCGCCGCGCCCGGCATATCCGCGCTCCGAAACACGGCCCGCACCGGCTGGTGGTCGGAATGGCGAAAGCCCATGGGTGTCCCGGCCACCGACACCACCTCGACGCCTGGCGACACGAGGAAGCCGTCGATCACCGTCGTATAGTTCTGGCCCGCCTCGAAGGGGCGCTCATTGGTCCTCACGCTGGGCACCGAGGAGTCGGCGGCGATCCGCCAGCCCTCGGGCAGGATCTCGTCCGGAAAGTCGTGGATCCAGTCCAGATACTGCTCTTCGGTCGTGTGCGGGAAGGCGGTCTCCACCAGGCGCAGGTTGAAGTCGCCCCCGATCACGACGCGCCAGCCCTGGCCGTGCGCCTCGTTTGCGCGCTCCAGCACGGCGGCCACCTGACGCTTGCGCAGGGCACCGCCCTCGTCGAAGGCCGAGGTGTGCAGATTGACCATCACCCAGCACCCGCCGGGCCCCTCGACATAGGTCGCCAGCGCCCCATAGCGACGCCGGATCAGCCCGTCATAGGGGTCGCCGTCGCTGGGCATGGGCCAGATCTCGGAGCGGACCCGGCCGTGGCGCACATAGGTGGCCATGCCGTTGCTGATCCGGAGCGGCGGCGGCAGATAGCGGGTGCGGAAGTCGTCATGGAACTGGGCCTGATAGTCGGCCAGCGCCCGGTCCGTGCGGCCCTTCAGATCGGTCCAGAAATTGACCACGCTGGCCCGGGCGTTCTCCTGCGTCAGGATCACATCGGCATCGCTGTCGCCCAGCCAGGCGGCGATCGCATCGGCCGACTCGCGCGTCGTGCCCGGCCCCGGCGGCAGCCAGGACCGTCCCCCGTCGGCAAAGAAGTCCGAGCCCCGTCCCAGTCCGCTATAGCCCAGGTTCCAGGTGATGACGCTGATGGTGTCCATGGACTGCGGCCACTCCGGATGGGCAGGGAAGGTGCGCGTAGCCTCTTTCAGCGGCGCCGAACAGGCATGCACCGCGATCAGGCCCGCGCAGAAGACCACGGCGGTGGCGAGGGCGGCCCTAACCCGCATTGGGACGGAACCGGGCGTTCGGCAGGCGGACGGGCACGGCGGCCTCCCGTTTGTCTGAAATCTTTTCGAGCGCGAACTGAAGACCCCAGGCGAGGATGGCAAAGCCGCCGCCTTCCCCCGCGATCATCCGCACAAATCCGAACAGGTTCATCGAGTTGGCAAGCTCGGCCACCATTTCGGAATGGCGCTGGGCGATCTCCCAGTCGCCGAGACCCGGTGGGGGCGTAAACGCCCGCAGGTTGGCCAGCGCGCCCTCCAGCAGGGTCTCGTACGACCCCATGTAAACCGCCAGGGCGAACAGGCCTATGATGGCGAGTGGGCCGTAGGTGAAGATCGCCGTCATCACCACGGCCTCGCCCATGAACATGTGCTTCAGCGGCGTGAAGTTGATCAGCATATTGATCGCGATCAGCAGGCCGGCGAACACGAACAGCGGGTTGAACTGGCTCTGCAGCAGCTTGGCGGCCAGGGCGATCCGGCCGAAACCGGTCTCGGCCAGCGTCATCGCCTCGACGTAGCGGCCCTGCAGCGAGGCTCCCGGCTCCGTGCCCGAAAGGGCGGCCATGCGCGCCAGATCGAACACATCGGAGATCACCCGCGCCTCGGCCCGGAAGGCCGCACCGTCGCTCAGGTACTGGGCCGCCAGCATCAGCAGAACCATGGCGCCGACCCCGAAGAGGCAGACGCTGTAGAAATTATAGGTCGCATAGGCCGCCCGCAGGCGCTTGCAATAGACCGCCTTCCGCCCCTCCAGCACGGCGGCGCGGATGACCGTGGTGGAGTAGACCTGCACCACGGCCACGACGATCAGGGTGGTCAGCAGAGCCTGCCACCACCAGCGGACCAGCAGGCCGACCAGAGAAATATCCGGCGTGAAGTATGCGATCACCAGACTGGCTGCGGCGGCCAGGGTCAGGATGACGGCCTCGCCGATCCAGCCCTCGACCCAGGCCCGTTGGGAAGGGCGGCGCGCGTTCGGGACGACGATGCAGTGGCGCAGCACCCAGACCCGTCCGCTGCGCTGATACGACGCCCGCAGCAGCACAAGCGCGATGGCGTACACGACCCCGATCAGCAGGGCATCGGCGGCGAGTGAAGGCAAGGGCGGGCTCCGTCCGGCTGGCCGGCGGAACCTTAGCTATTTTTTCCGGAACTGGTCCAGCGAGACGACCTTGGGGCCGTCATCGGCCGGGACCTCGGCGACGGGCGCCTCCACGGCCTCTTCCTCGTCCCCATCCTCGTCGGGATCGGGGGCGGCCACGGTCTCGAACTGCAGCAGGAACTGCACGGAGGGATCGAAGAAGCGGTTGATGGCGCGATAGGGCACGGTCATCGCCTTGGGCACGCCGCCGAAGCGCAGCATCACGCTGAACTGGTCGTCCTCGACCACCAGATCCTCGTACTGGTGCTGCAGGACGACGGTCATCTCTTCCGGATATTTGGCGACCACGTCGGGCGGCAGCTGCACGCCCTTCGCCCGGGTCTGGAAGGTGATGTAGAAATGGTGCGCCCCGGGCAGGCCATCGGGCTCGGCGGCGCGCGCCAGCGCCGCCCGGATCACCCCGCGCAGGGCATCCTGCGCCAGGCGCTCATAATGCATCTCGTCGACGGGTGGGGTCGCGCTTGTCATGCCAGCCTCAGTCAGGAACGCACCCTGATAGCCCCGTGCGCCGGGGGACGAAAGGGCGACATGAGCCGGAATGCGGGAAAAGCGCCGGGATTCTGTTGCCAGGCTCCCGACAGGCCCCGCCTGAAGATCTGAACCTCCAGGAGTTTAGATTGGAATTACCGGAACCGCATTACGCGGCGACAGCGTATTCCCCAGCGAAGTTATCGTTCGCAGTTAGAAAATGGCCCGATAACGATGGGCCAGTACGAGCGAAAGCAATCTTCTTTACACGTCCGTCGATGCTAGTCGGCCCCATACCTTCCGCCGATAACGCGGGGGAAAATGGTGGAGCCGCCGGGAATCGCACCCGGGTCCGGTCCGCTTATTACAAGCGCCTTTATCGCCATAGTCCGGGCGAACCCGGACACCCCCAATATAGGGGCCATTGGTCACGAATCCAATAATCGTCGGGATGAAGAAACGCGCTGGCCTGTCGGACCAGCCTCAGGCAATCATTCCTGATTCAAAGGGGGAGGTCCCATGTTTCGTCGTCTCGCACTCTGTCTTGCCCTTCTGGGGCCCCTCGTAGCTGTGGCACTGGTTGCGCCGACATCGGCCGCTGCACAGACCGCCGTACAGCTGACCGCTGACGAGCGCGCCGGCCTTGAGGCCCGCGTCGCCGAAATGACCGGCTATGTCGATGCCGGCCAGTTCGAGGCCATCATGGATTTCCTGCCGCCGCGGCTTCTTCCCACGATCGCCGAGCATTTCGGCGTGGACGAAGCAGAAGCCCGGGCCGCGACCAAGGCATCGGTCCGCGAGGTCATGAGTAGCGTGACGATTGTCCAATATGACATCGACGTCGACGACGCGCAGGCCTTCATCACCCCCGACGGCAGCCGTCGATACGCCATCTTCGACCTGACCATGCTCATGGAGGTCGAGGACATCCAGGTGCGCGCCATCACGCCGAACCTTGCCTTCGTGGTCGACGGGGTCTGGTACATCATGGATCCCTCCAGCCCCGATCAGGCCGCCATGCTCCGCAAGGCCTATCCCGAGTTCGAGGGCGTCCGGTTCGATTCCGGCGTGATGGAGATGGTCGAGCCTTGACGGAAAGCCGTCGTCCGCTGCGCCTCTACGGCCTCTTTGCGGTCGCCAGCCTGATCACGGTGGCCCTCGGCTGCTGGATATGCGCCCTCGCGGACGTGGCGACGGGGTCGTGGGTCCGCAATCTGATCGCCTGGGCCGCCGGAGCCGTGCTGGCCCTGCCGCTGATGATGGCGGCCGGACCGCGCACCGGAATGGTCCTGCTGATGTCCGGCGCGGCGCTGCTGGTCGCCAGCCTGCTCGGCATGCCCCAGCAGGGAGTTCATCGCTGGCTGGATGTCGGGCCCCTTCACATCAATGTCGCCCTCGTCGTCCTGCCCGTGATGGTCGTGGCCCTGGCCGGTTCAAGTCTCAAGGCATGGCAGGGCGTGCTGGCCCTCGGCGTGCTCGCCGTGCTGGTCGGGCAGCCTGACGCCTCGCAGGCCACAGCCTTCGCGCTGGCGTTTGCGGTGATTGTGGCCCGGTCGGATCTGCAGCGACCGGCGAAGATGGTCCTGCTCGGCGCCCTGTTCGTGGCGGCGGCGGTCAGCTGGCTCCGGCCCGATCCGCTCCAGCCGGTCCCCGAGGTTGAGCAGATCGTCCAGCTGGCCTGGTCGCTGTCGCCCGTCCTTGCCGTTGCCGGCGTGCTGATGCTGGCGGCGACGGTGCTTACCCCGGTGCTGGCAAGCCGGTCGACGGCGTCGACGGCCGCGCTGGCACTCTCTACCTGGTTTGTGGCGACCGCCGTCACGCCCCTGTGCGGCGCCTTTCCGGTCCCGTGGCTGGGCATCGGCATGAGCCCCATTGTCGGGGCCTGGCTGGGCGTGGGCCTGCTGGCCGCGCGGCTCAGACCCGCTCCCAGTCCGGCATCTGGTTCCTGAACCAGGTCAGCTGGCGCTTGGCATAGTTGCGGGTGGCCTGACGCATCTGGTCCAGCGCCACCGCGCGCGAGGTCTCGCCCCGCAGGTGCGCTGCCAGTTCACGGACCCCGACCGCCTTCATCACCGGCAGGGCAGGGGACAGGTCCCGGGCCATCAGGGCCCGTACCTCGTCCAGCGCGCCCCGCTCCAGCATGACGGCGCACCGGGCATCGCAGGCGGCGTAGAGGACTTCGCGCTCCGGAACGATCAACTCGCCGGTCCAGCTTCCGGGCGGCAGGATCGGGCGGGTGTCCGCCTGCCAGTCCGACAGCGCGCGTCCGGTGTGCGTGGCCACCGCCATGGCCCGGATCAACCGTTGCCGGTCATGGTCCTCGATCCGCGCGGCGGCCTCGGGATCGACCCCGGCCAGTCGCTGCCGGAAGGCGGCTTCGCCCATCCGGTCATAGTCCGCCTCGATGCTCTGCCGCACCGCGTCAGGCACGGGCGGGATATCGGCCAGCCCCTTCGTCAGGGCGGTAAGGTACAGGCCGGTGCCCCCCACCAGCACGGCGGGTCGCCTGTCCAGTTCCGCCAGCAGGTCCCGCACCGCGCGCACCCAGCGCCCGACCGACCAGGGATCGTCGCCCGCCGCCACGCCGTACAGCCGGTGCTCGGCCCGGGCCTCCTCGTCGGCATCCGGCCGGGCGCTCAGCACGCTGAGCTCGGCATACAGCTGCTGGCTGTCGGCGTTGACGATCACCGCCCCGGTTCGCTCGGCCATCTCAAGCGCCCGCGCCGACTTGCCTGACGCGGTCGGCCCCCCGATCAGGGTCAATCTGGCGGCCTCGCCCTGGGACAAATGGAACCTCGCGCCGATGCGGTCAGGGGGATAGAAGGCCCGGTAAACCCCCTCGCGCGCCAAGGAGCAAGCCGTGCCCGACAGACAGGCCGTCATCGATCTGCTGAACCGCCTGACCGATCCGGTCACCGGCGGCGGTCTGATGGACGGCGGCAAGGTCAAGGGTCTGGTGGTGGCCGAGGATCGCGCGGGTTTTGTGCTCGAGGTCGATCAGGCCGAGGTCGCTCGCTATGCCCCCGTCCGCGATCAGGCCGAGGCCGCGCTGAAGGGCCTGCCGGGCATCACCCGGGTGTCGGTGATCCTGACCGCCGAGACGACGCCCGCACCGCCGCGCCGCACGGCCGGCCTGTCGAAAGAGGCGGTGGATCAGGGGCGCCCGAAGGCCCCGGTGCCGACCGACCGTCCTGACCATGTGCGCCGGGTGATTGCCGTCGGCAGCGGCAAGGGCGGGGTCGGCAAGTCGACCGTCGCCGTCAATCTGGCCGTCGCCCTGTCGCAGCGCGGCCTCCGCGTCGGCCTCCTCGACGCCGATGTGCATGGTCCCTCCCTGCCCACCATGCTCGGCATCTCGGGCAAGCCCGACTATGTCGACGGCAAGATGGAGCCGCAGCGCGTGCACGGCCTCGCCGCCATGTCGGTCGGCCTCCTGACCCAGGCCTCGGACGCCATGGTCTGGCGGGGGCCGATGGCCTCCCAGGCCATGACCCAGATGCTGACCCAGACCCGCTGGGGCACCGAGGCCGCGCCCCTCGACGTGCTGGTCGTCGACCTGCCGCCCGGCACCGGCGACGTCCACCTCAGCCTGATCCAGAAGACCCCGCTGGACGGCGCCATCATCGTCACCACGCCGCAGGAGGTCGCCCTCGCCGACGCCCGCCGTGCCCACGCCCTGTTCGGCAAGGTCGGCACCCCCGTGCTCGGCCTGGTCCAGACCATGAGCGGCGACGTCTTCGGCACCGACGGCGGCCCGGCGGAGGCCGGGCGACTGGGCATCCCCCTGCTGGCCGACATCCCGCTGGACGCCGCCGTCCGCCGGGCAGGCGATTCCGGCACACCTTTCCTGATCGGTGCGGTCACCCCTGATGCGGCAGAGCCGTTCGGACGTCTGGCCGGGCAGGTCGCGGCCGTGCTCTTTCCCTGACGCGCGATCCACTGAGACCTTTGCGGGCGGTTCCTGCGGCGGTAGGCTTCCCCGGACCTCCCGGGAGAACGGATTGAGCGAGCCTCCGAATTCCATCCCTCCACGCTTTGCCATTGCCCGGCGCTGGCAGTGGGTCGCTCTGGCCGGGGCTTCCCTGGCTGTGATCACGGTCTTCGTGGCGTGGCCCCTGGGATATCTCTGGCCGGCTGCGGCGGCTCTCGTCGCCTTCCTGCCGAGCGTGTGGTTGTTCACGCTGAAATGCTATCGCTGCGGCTGGCCGGCCTTCACGGATCATGCTGCGGAGGAGCGGCTCAAACAGGATCAGCGCTTCTGGACCCGCTTCTGGGGCAAGGACCCAGGTGGGGTGCACCTGCCGCTTCCCCGCGAGTGCACACGATGTGGAGCGCCGTTCCGGTCCTGATCCGGCGCACACGGTTTTTTCCGCGCGAGGGTTTTCAAACGCAACCTCAATCGCCACATCGACGGTTCCAGTCACTGAACCGCGAGTCCCTTATGTCCGTCGATGCCCTGTTCCAGCCGTTTCAGATCAAGTCGCTGAAGCTGCCCAACCGGATCGTCATGGCGCCGATGACGCGGTCGTTCTCGCCGGGTGGCATCCCGACCCCGGATGTGGCCGGCTACTATCGCCGCCGGGCCGAGGGTGACGTCGGCCTGATCATCACCGAGGGCACGGTGGTCGAGCGCCCCGCTGCCCGCAATGACCCGAAGGTCCCCGTCTTCCACGGCGAGGCCCTGCCCGAATGGAAGAAGGTGGTGGGCGAGGTCCACGCCGCCGGCGGCCTGATCGCGCCGCAGATCTGGCACGTCGGCTCGGCCCGCGGTCCGGGCGAGGACTGGCAGCCCCTCGGCAAGGTCGACAGCCCGTCCGGCATGACCACCCCGGGCAAGCGCAAGCTGGAGCCGATGACCGAGGAGGACATCGCCGACACCATCGCCGCCTTCGGCCGCTCGGCTCGCGCCGCCCGCGAGCTGGGCTTTGACGCGGTCGAGATCCACGGCGCCCACGGCTATCTGATCGACCAGTTCTTCTGGAGCGGCCTCAACGACCGCACCGACCGCTGGGGCGGCCCGACCATCGCCGATCGCGCCCGCTTCGGCGCCGAGGTGGTCAAGGCGGTGCGCGAGGGCATCGGCCCTGACATGCCCCTGATCCTGCGTCTGTCCCAGTGGAAGTCGCACGACTTCACCGCGAAGAATGCCCATACTCCGGACGAGCTGACCCAGTGGCTGACCCCGCTGTCGGACGCGGGCGTCGACGTCTTCCACGGCTCGCAGCGCCGTTTCTGGGAGCCGGAGTTCGAAGGCTCGGACCTCAATTTCGCCGGCTGGATCAAGAAGCTGACGGCCAAGCCGACGATCACCGTCGGCTCGGTCGGTCTGGACGGCGAGTTCATCGCGGCCTTCGGCGGCGCGGGCTCAAAGCCTGCCTCGCTGGACGGCCTGATCGCCCGGCTGGAGCGCGAGGAGTTCGATCTGGTCGCCGTCGGCCGCGCCCTGCTGGCCGATCCGTACTGGGTGCAGAAGATCCGCGACGGCCGCCACGACGAGCTCAAGGACTTTGAGCGCAGCGCGCTGACGACGCTCAGCTAGGAAGTGGCGAGTGGCGAGTGGCGTGTGACGAGGAAAAAATCAGGCGCGCTCAAAGCTTGCGAGTCCTTGCTCGCCACTCATCACTCGCCATTCGTCACTCACTCGGCTTCCACCACCACGACCGTGCCATAGGCCAGCACCTCGGTGATGCCCGGCATGATCTCGTTGGCGTCATAGCGCATGGCGAGGATGGCGTTGCCGCCCATGGCGCGCGCCTCCTCGATCAGGGCCTCATAGGCTTCCTTGCGGGCGCTCTCCGCCAGTTTGACATAGGCGCCGATGCGCCCGCCCACGATCGACTGCAGCCCGCCGAGGGCGTCCGACACGATGTTGCGCGAACGCACGGTGATCCCGCGCCCCATCCCGATCACGCGCACGACGCGGTGTCCGGGCAGGTCATTGGTGGTGGCGACGATCATTTGGCTCTCCGGTCCAGGGTGCGAAACACATAGGCGTGGTCGTCCTTCTCGCCCGCATCATGCGCCTCGGACGCCATCTCGACAAAGGCCCCCTCGTCAAAGGCCGGAAAGTGGGTGTCGCCGTCAGGTTCGGCCTCGACCTCGGTGATGTACAGCCGGTCGGCCCGGTCCATCACCGCCTCGTACAGCTGCGCCCCGCCGATCACGCAGATCTCGTCGACGCCGTCCTCGCGCGCCTGCTCGCGCGCCATCTCCAGCGCTTCCGACAGGCTGGTGCAGACCACCGCGCCCTTCGCTTCGAAGCTCTCGTCCCGGGTCAGCACGATGTTCAGCCGGCCGGGCAGGGGCCTGAGCGGCAAACTCTCCCAGGTCGTCCGCCCCATGAGGCACGGCTTGCCGATGGTGATGGCCTTGAACCGCTGCAGGTCGCCCCGCAGCCGCCAGGGCAGATCGCCGTCACGCCCGATTACGCCATTCCGCGCGCGGGCCGCAACGAGGGACAGGCGAGGGCGGATCATGCGGGCGCCTTCTCCAGCCAGTGCAGCCATTTGCGCTGCATCGCGGCCTCCAGCTCGATGCCGGCGCTGTCGCAATAGATCAGCAGCATGCCCAGCACATCGGCGGCCTCATCGCCCAGCTTTGACGCATCCGCCTCACCCCGCGCCCGTCCGCTCATCCGCAGATGCTCGGCCGTCAGCTCGCCCAGCTCCTCCTGCAGCTTCAGCAGCGCCCAGTCGCGATCCCGGTCGATCCCGTGCTCGGCCGCATAGATGTCGGAGATGCGCAGGACCGAGGCGGAGAGGTCGTTCAGCTTCATCGTCAATCTTGATGCCATTGCTGCACCAGTTGGGCGAGGGGAGGCAGGGGATGCCAAGCCTCCGCAGGGTCGACGCCTGCCGGGACGAAATAGGTGTAGGCCGCCGCCCATACCGCAGTCATGGCTTCAGCGAATGTGGCCCGCGCGATAGTCTCGTCTACAGACCCGGTCAGCACACCATGCGCGGCGCTGTTCAGGAAACTATATATCTCGGATAGCGACCGGGTCACTTCTACGGAGTCATCGTCTGCCATGTGACTTGGCAGTCCTGCTCTCAGATGTTCGCGCATGCTGAGTAGGGGTTCTGAGTCCCAAGCCTCAGCCAACCCTTGGGCGAGTTCCACTGGGGTTGCCAATCTTGCCACATTATATGGCAGGTCAGGAGTTGGCTGAGCCGGGGCGATGGACCTGATCGCTTGCCTGATTTTGTTGGAAGCCGGACCTAGGGCAGCCCGCAAGTTCCGGTCACTACGATCCGCAACGTATCGCAAGGGTTCGACGCCGATGAGGTCCGAGGGCAAATGCAGGTCCTCACCGAACGGGACGACGTAGAAGCAGCGATTTGGACCAAGGGCGCCCACGAAGAGGCCCAGTTCGAAAATCACATTGTCGCGCGCGGCGGGGAAAGTTTGGCCACGCATTTGGACTATGTCATCGGGCGTAAAGACAAAGATCGCGAATTCCGCCCGATCGCAAAATTTCAGCAGGTCGACCAACGCCGCGCTGGACGGCTGGAACACGCCCTGCGACCAGACCGTCGGTTCACAATCGAACTCAAGGTTCTCCTGAATGGCGTAGGCGACATCCAGTGCCTCAACCGAAGATCCTATAAATAGCGGCGGCCGCCGTATCACTTCGAAACCTTGGCCGCGATGTGCGGGTGGGCCCGATAGTCGCTGATCACGATGTCAGCGAGTTCAAACTCGGTAAGAGTACGCACCCGTCGCCCGAAGGTCAGGCGAGGGAAGTCCATCGGTTCCCGGGTCACCTGGAGCCGGGCCTGATCCAGATGATCCAGATACAGATGCGCGTCGCCAAAGGTGTGAATGAATTCACCGGGCGCGTAGCCCGTCACTTCGCAAAGCATATGGGTCAGCAGGGCATAGCTGGCGATGTTGAACGGCACGCCGAGGAAGATGTCGGCCGACCGCTGGTACAGCTGGCAGCTCAGCTTGCCGTCGGCGACGAAGAACTGGAACAGGCAGTGACAGGGCGGCAGGGCCATGTCGTCGACATCGGCCGGGTTCCAGGCCGTGACGATGTGCCGGCGGCTGTTGGGATTGGTGCGGATGCTCTCAACCACCTTTTCGATCTGGTCGATCACCCGGCCGTCAGGCGCGGTCCAGCTGCGCCACTGCTTGCCATAGACCGGGCCCAGCTCGCCCTCGGCATCGGCCCATTCATCCCAGATGCGGACGCCATTGTCCTTCAGCCAGCGGATATTGGTCTCGCCGCGCAGGAACCACAGCAGCTCGACGATGATCGAACGGGTATGCAGCTTCTTGGTCGTCAGAAGCGGAAACCCCTTCGACAGGTCGAACCGGATCTGCCGTCCGAATACGCCGAGCGTCCCCGTGCCCGTCCGGTCTCCGCGTCGCGCGCCATTGTCCAGGATGTCCCGGAGCAGGTTCAGATACTGATACTCGGGATGCGCCGGATCGGCGGCCGGCCCGGCATCAGCGGTCAGGATCGGAGCGAGCGCGTTCATCCCGCCACTTTGCCGCTGATTCGCGAAACGCCAATGCGGCACGGTGGATAGCTTGCCCACCCACCTGTGGACTCAGTCGCGCCGGCGTCTCCTCCCTGCCGCGCAGCGGTGGGGAGGGGGACCCTGCGAAGCCTTGGCGAAGCAGGGTGGAGGGGCTCTTGGCTGTGCGTGCCCTCGAAAACCCCTCCGTCAGAGCGCTGGCGCGCCGCGCCACCTCCCCATCTTCGACAGGGAGGAGACGGAAACTGCGATAGCCGCCCCCCATTTCCCGAATGCCTTCAACAGCGCCGCCGCTTCCCGGGCCGTTCTGCCCGCCCTGGTCCGCGCCGCGCCCACACTGTCCGGTTGGCAGAGGCCCGGCCGACGGAGGCGCACACATTTCAGACGATTCAGACCATTCAGACGGTAATTTTCCATCACCTCCCCATCTTGATGGGGAGGGGGACCACGGAGTGGTGGAGGGGGCGGCACCGCCGCCAAGCGAGGGGAAAGCGCAAACTCAGAACCCGCAGCGCCGCCCCCTCCGTCACGGCGCCAGCGCGCCGCGCCACCTCCCCGCAAGCGGGGAGGATATGAGAAATGACGTTTCGGATTATTCAGACGGTTCAGACGGTGTTTTCGGGGCCCGCACTTCAGACCATTCAGACCATTCAGACGGTATTTCTCACCCCCCGAACCCGCCCTCATCCAGGAAGGCCTGTTCCTCGGGCGTGGTCTCGCGGCCCAGCGACGGGTTGCGGTGCGGAAAGCGGCCGAAGCGCACGATGATGTCGCGATGGATCCTCGCCCATTTGAGATCCTCGGGATCGTCTCCGATCAGGTCGATGAATCGGTCCTGGTCTTCCAGCCGCTCGGAATGCTCGAACGGCAGGAGCAGGAATTTCCGCAACCCCGCCTCGGTCCGCTCCAGATGGCCACGGGCCACGGCGTCCTTCGCCAGGCTAAGCGCCAGCGGGTCAGTGGCGAACTGGTGCGCCGTGTCACGAAAGGCATTCCGGGGCAGCTGGTCCAGCAGGATGATCAGCGCCAGCGCCCCCTCTGCCGTCCTCATCCACCCGTCCAGCTCGCGCCGCGCACCGGCCATGTGCGCCTCCAGGAACCGGTCCTTGAATTCGGCATCGAAAGCCTCGTCCTTGGCGAACCATTTCTCCGGTCCGGCCGCTTTCCAGAAGGCGATCACGTCAGAAGGCGTTATGTCTTGGGTCATGACCCGGACCCTAGCCGCCCCGCTGCCCGTTTTCCACGACCGCGACTGCGACCTGTCGATCATCCGCGGCAAGCGCGTCGCCGTGATCGGCTATGGCAGCCAGGGGCGGACCCATGCGCTGAACCTGCGCGATTCGGGCGTGACCGACATCGTCGTCGGCCTGAAGGGCAGCTCAAAGACCCGCGCTGTCGCCGAGGCGGACGGCTTCGAGGTGCTGACCGCCGGCGAGGCGACGGAGGGCGCCGATGTCGTCGCCATCATGGTCTCGGACGAGGCGCACCGTGATCTGTGGGCCGACGATATCGAGCCGGCCATCAAGCCGGGTGCCGCCCTGATCTTCGCCCATGGCCTGTCCGTGCGGTTCGGACTGGTCCAGCCGCGCGCCGACCTCGATGTGATTCTGGCCTCGCCCAAGGGCATCGGGCCGCGCATCCGCGACCTCTATGAGGAGGGGCAGGGGGTCTTCTGCCTGTTCGGTGTGCACCAGGACGCATCCGGGGGCGCCCATGCGCTCGGCCTGTCCTATGCGGCGGCGCTGGGCTGTGGGCGCAAGGGCATTCTCGAGACAACCTTTGCTGCCGAGTGCGAGAGCGACCTGTTCGGCGAACAGGTGGTGCTGTGCGGCGGGGTCAAGAATCTGGTGGACGGCGCTTTCACGAAGCTGGTCGAGGCCGGCTATCCGCCCGAGGTCGCCTGGTTCGAATGCTTCTATGAGCTGAAGCTGGTCACCGACCTGATGTTCGAGCGGGGCATTGCCGGGGCTTTCGCCCGGATTTCGAACACGGCGGAATACGGGGCCTATCTGACCGGTCCGCGCGTGCTGGGCGAGGCGTCAAAGGCCGCCATGGACGAGGTGCTTGCCGAGGTCCGCTCGGGCGCCTTCGTGAAGACGCTGATGGCCGATTATGACGCCGGCTCCCCGGACCTGGTCGCGCGGCGCAAGGCGCTGGGCGAACGCCCGATCGAGGCCGTGGGCCGCCATCTGGCCGGGGTCGCCTCGAAGGCCGAGGATTAGGGAGGGAAGGGGGCCGACGGGACGGGCCCCGGGAAAATGGTCGGAGTGGCAGGATTCGAACCTGCGACCCCTGCGTCCCGAACGCAGTGCTCTACCAGACTGAGCCACACTCCGACTTGAGGACGCGGCTTATACCCATGCAGCCCACCCCCCGCAAGCCGCGATATGGCCTAATTCTCAAGGGGGAGGAAAAGCGCTGCAAAGTTGCGAAAGGGGGTGTTGCATCGCCCGCGCCCTTGGCGTATTTCGGCGCCTCTCGCGGGCCCGCCCCGCGACGCACCGGCCCTGCTGGGGAATGGTGTAATGGTAACACTACGGTTTTTGGTACCGTCATTCTAGGTTCGAGTCCTAGTTCCCCAGCCACCGCCTCGCGGCCCTCCCGTCAGATATGATCAGGACATCGCGGTCGACCCGCGACCGCCGTTCGGTCAGAATGCGGCGCATCATTCGGGAGGCCTTCCATGTTGAAATCGCTCGCAATCGCCGCGTCTCTGGCCGTCATCGGCGCAACCCCTGCCTTGGCCCAGAGCTGGGAAGCGGTCTCCGCATCCGACACTGCCGTGGCGGCCGTGGACTGGAGCTCGATGCGGATCAGCGGCAGCAGCCGGGACGTGACCTTCACCATGGTCTCCCTGGTGCCGGACGCAGTGCCGTTCGATTACGCCGTCTCGAGCATCACCATGGACTGTTCGCAGGCCAGCTATGCCACGCTTCGGAGCCAGTTCTTTGATCGTGGCGGGAACATCGTCGTCGAGGACTTTATCGGCGACGGCAGTCTGACGCCCGTCAACGACGGCACGATCATGAGTGACGTGCGCCGCGAGGTCTGCTCCAGCGATGCGTCGCGCAAGGGCTATTTCATCTCGGCCCAGCAGTTCGCGAACAACGCCTGGGCAGTCGCGGCGGACGGCCAGTAGGCCCTACTGCAGGCTGCGGCCCTCGCGAGGCAGGCGGACGCGGAGCGTCAGGCCGCCCTCGCGCGGGTCCGACCAGCCAGTCATGCCACCCATGAGGGCCACCAGCCCCTCGATCATGGCGCGGACCTCCGCGTGGGGCGTGTCCTCGCGGGGGCTGGCGGTGGTCGTGACCACCATGCCCACATCCTCGCGGGAGGCCGAGAAGGCGACCGCCAGCGCCGCCCCGACCTCGCCGGGCTGATGCAGGCGGGCGACCTCGCCGCAGATCTCGTGGAGGATGATGGCGAGCGGCAGGTGCAGGGCCCGCGGCACCTCGCGCGGCAGGCCGCTGAGGGTCAGCCTGAGGCCCGCGTCCTCATAGTGGCGGCGCCAGAAGGCAACGGCCTCGTTGAGATAGTCGTCCAGGGCGGCCCCGTCGCTGCGCGCGACACGCTCCGCCATCAGGTTGAGGGCACTGGTCATGTCCGCGACCCAGCCCAAATGACGCACGGCCTCCGGGTCGCGCACCGCGCGCAACCGGATTCGCACCAGGCTTCCAAGAAGCTTCAATCCCTGCGTGGAAACAGGGGTTTCCTCGTGACGAGGCTCAAATTCCGACACGCCGCCTACTCTATCCTGACATCGCCCCGGCGCGTGAATAGCAAAGGTCGAACCAATCCGATACAGGTGCGTTCACTGTGTACGCAATCGGACAATTGCGGGCTCAACCGTGTTAGCCGCCTCGTCCACCGGCGTTTGGTTGTTGTGTTGATCAAGTATCTCCCGGGGGAAATGAGGGTCATCGTCGTTGAGGACCAGCCCATTCTGGCGATGGAGCTGGAGTTGATGCTGCTTGACCACGGCTGCGAGGTCGTGGGCATCGCAGCGGACCAGGCCACTGCGGCCATTCTGGCCGAGCGTCACAAGCCCAATCTGGCCCTGGTCGACCTGAACCTGCTGGACGGGCTGTCCGGCCCGGCCGTCGCGCATGAGCTGGTCAGCCGCCACGGGGCGGCCGTGGTCTTCATGACGGCCAATCCCGAACAGATTCCGGAGGGCTTTGCCGGCGCGCTCGGCGTAGTGTGCAAGCCCTTCGACGAGAGCACCCTCAAGGATGTCGTGGACTTTGCCTGCCGCTTCCGGGCCTCCGGCGACACGTCCCGGCCCCCGCGCAGGCTGAGGCTTGCGCCGTGGCTGCAAACGCCTCCGCCGACGATCGCCCCGCACTAGGAGAGAACCCGGGCCGCCGGTAAGCGACCCGGGCCAGTGGTTCAGTTCAGCCGCAGCCGCACGAACACCATACTGCCGTCCGGATCCGGGCCATACTCGCTGTCCAGCGCTGCGGGGACGCTATTCATTGAGTACAGAGCCCCGACGCCGAAACGGGCATTGGGCCGCACTTCCCATTCACGGACCGCCCCGACCGACACCTTGGACACGGTGTAGAGGTCTCCGTGTCCACCGCCATGACCAGCCACCAGCTCGTCGGTCTCGATCCGCTCGTACCGGCCGAACAGGGTCCAGCGGTCGTCGGGGCTGAGCGCGCTTTCCAGTGCCCAGCCGTTCTTCGTTTCATCGTGGTCGTTGGTCTTGGCGCCCCAGGCCAGGGTGGTGGACCACCAGCCCGCATCGCCGAGCCGGCGCGTGTGAATGGCGCTGGCCGACATGCGGGTCTCGTCCTCGTCGGGTTCGAGCTGCTCGGGGGCTGTCACATCCGCCCACGAGACCTGCAGGGACCATTCCGGCGAGGGATTCCAGGACGCGCGCACCGACCAGCTGTCCAGGTCGGGGCTTTCGATGTCGTAGCGGTCCTGATCGGGCTCACGGCCCCGAAAGGCCGAGGTCTCCAGCTTGAAGTCATCCCGGACCCAGCCGACCGTGGCCACGCCGAAGGTGATGTGGGTCGAGTCCAGCCAGTGATGGGTGATCGGCGCCTCAGGACTGGCCATGGCGCTCATGCGGTGCATGAAGGCCGGAGGACCGAAGGCCGGCTCGCCCGGCAGTCCCACATAGACGAACACGCTGTCGCGATCCGTAACGGGTCGGGCGTATGAGGCCGACAGCTCCATGAACAGGTCATGCGGGTGCTGGCGGTCCACCAGTGGCGTGGCGCCATCCGCCGTTTCCCCGGCCGCGAGGAGCAGGGGGTAGCCCTCCTTGCCCATCAGCGGGTCGGGACTGATCATGCCCCTGAGGTTGACGGTCGAGCCATCGGCAAAGTCCCGGCGGGCCGATCCCATGATCATGCCGGCCAGGAAAGTCTTGGTGTCGCCGCGCGGCCCGCCCTGATCCGAATGGACCAGGTCGAAGGTCGCGTGGGCCATGAAGGACCAGCCTCCTTCGCCCCAGTGGATGCCGCCATGCTCCGAGGTGTCGGGCTGCCAGCTGGTGCCGGAGGCGTCGCGCGTCATGGGCCAGGCGCCCAGCACGCTGGTCATCGGCATGGCGTGACCGGCGTGTGGATCCGCCGGCTGCGTGTCGGCGCTCATGTCATGCTCCGCATGGGCGTCAGGCGCGGGGCGGTGGTCATGCGAGTCCTGGGCCTGGGCGGCAGGGGCCACCACGGTCAGGCAGGTGCCGCACATCAGGGCGGCAAGATATCGGACAGCCATAAGGCCCTCCTCTTGAAAGGTATCGGAATGCCGGGCGAACCCGGCGCGGCTTTCAGAATGAGGCAGGGCGTCGGGGCGGGGGCGATGCGGGGGCGGGGGCCAGACCGGTCATGCCCTGCCCCGCCCGGATCACAGGCGTCGAGGTTGGGAGGGCCACCAATGCAGGTGTCGCGGGTTCCTGAAGCGGCGAGACCACGCACATGACACAGCAGGCCATGGCCACCCCGACCGGCTTCGACGGCGCGGGAGTGTCCGGCGAGGACGGCATCGCCATGTCGGTCGTCTGCATGCCTTGCTCATGGCAGGGCATGGCGTCCGCCCTGGCCGGGGCCGGGACGGAACCCAGCGCCAGCACGGCCAGGACACCAAACAGGATCGACAGGACGCGAACGATCGCCATGCGCTGTCTCTAGCGCCGTCCGGCTGTCAGGTCGAGGCGGCGGATTGTCAGGCCCGCTCCCAGCCCTTGTCGATGGCCCAGATGGCAAAGGCGTAGTCGTGGGCGACTTCCTTCAGATAGTCGAAGCGGCCCGAGGACCCCGCGTGGCCGGCCTCCATATTGATCTTGAGCAGCACCGGCTTGCCCGAGGTGGTCGCAGGACGCAGGCGGGCGACCCACTTCTCGGGCTCCCAATAGGTCACGCGCGGGTCCGACAGGCCGCCGGTCGCCAGCACCGCCGGATAGGCCCTGGCCTCGATGTTGTCATAGGGGCTGTAGCTGGCGATGTAGTCATAGGCCTCGGGGTCCTCGAGCGGATTGCCCCACTCGGGCCACTCCGGCGGGGTCAGCGGCAGGCTGACGTCGCTCATGGTGTTGATGACGTCCACGAACGGCACCTGGCCGATCACCCCGGCCCACAGGTCGGGGCGCATATTGTTGACGGCGCCCATCAGCAGGCCACCGGCCGAACCGCCCTGGGCCACGATGTGCCCGGCCTTGCCGTGCCCGGTCGAGATCAGGTGCTCGGCGGCGGCGATGAAGTCGGTGAAGGTGTTCTTCTTGGTGAAGCGGCGGGCGTCGAGGAACCAGCCCCAGCCCTTGTCCGATCCGCCCCGGATATGGGCGATGGCATAGATCCAGCCCCGGTCGACCAGCGACAGGCGGTTGGTCGAGAAGCTGGCCGACATGGGGATGCCGTAGGAGCCATAGCCGTAGAGAAGCAGCGGGGCCGAGCCGTTCACCGGTGTGGTCTTGCGGCGCAGGATGGTGACCGGCACCAGCTGGCCGTCGCTGGCGGGGGCGTTCACCCGCTCGACCACATAGTCATCGGGATTGTGCCCCGAAGGGACCTCCTGAACCTTGCGCAGTTTCCGCTCGCGGGTCGCGAGGTCGTAGTCATAGGTCGAGGTCGGGGTGGACGGCGAGTTGTAGGTGTAGCGCATCACCGGGGTGTCGAACTCGGACGCCCCGCCCAGGGTCAGGGCATAGGCGGGTTCGTCGACAGCGATCTCGTGCTCGGCGCCGGCGCGGTCCCGAATGACGATCCGGGTGTTGGCATCGGCGCGTTCCTGACGGGCGATGAAGCCCTTCACCAGCGAGATGCCCTCGATATAGCGGCCCGGGGTGTGGGCAATCAGGTCCCGCCAGTGCGCCTTGCCCGGCGTGGCCGTCGGGGCCTCGCAGACCTTGAAGTCGATCGAGTCGTCGGCATTGGTGTGGATGACCCAGCGGTCGCCCCAGTGGTCGGCGTCATACTTGCGGGCCACCTGGCGGGGCTCCAGTACGCGCGGCGTGCCGGCGATGTCGTCGGCCGGGATGTAGCGGGTCTCCGAGGTCTCCTGATCGCCGATGCCGATGATCATGAAGCGGTCGTCGGAGGTGCGGCCGACGCCGATGAACATGCCCTCGTCCTCTTCCTCATAGACCAGGGTGATGGCGCCGCCGCGGGCCGGACGGCGGAAGATCTTGTCGGGGCGGCCGTTGTCGTTGCGGTTGGTCCAGAAGATCCACTGGCTGTCGGGCGAGAAGGTCAGCCCGCCCGAGGCCGATTCGATCGGCTCGCCCAGCAACTCGCCGGTCGCCAGATCCTTGACATAGATGCGATAGACCTCGGACCCCTGCGCATCTTCGGAATAGCCGAATAGGCTATGGTCGGGTGTCCAGGCGATGTCGCCGACGTCGGAATAGGCCTTGCCCTCGGCCAGGGCGTTGGCGTCGAGCAGAAGTTGCGGCTGGAGCTCGACACGTTGCGTTTCGTCAGGGTCAGGCATCGGCATTCGCATGTAGCGCGGGTGCTGATCTCCGACCTGGTATTCGGTGTAGTACATCCAGGGGCCGTCCGGCGACGGGACCGAGCTGTCCGCTTCCTTGATCCGCCCCTTCATCTCGTCGAACATCGTGGCCTGAAGCGGCTCGGTCGAGGCCATCATGGCCTCGCGATAGGCGTTCTCGGCCTCGAGGTGTTCCTTGACGTCGGCCTTGATCAGGGTCGGATCGCGCAGCACCGCCTGCCAGTTGTCGTCCTTCATCCACTGGTACTCGTCCACGCGGACGCGGCCCAGCTGTTCGATGGTGACCGGGATTTTCTTGGCGACGGGGGGCACGGGCATGTCGGGCAGGTAGCCTTTCGGAGAACGGGCAAGGGCAGGGGAGGCCGCGGCCGCGAGGGCGGTGGCGGCGGTGGACGCGATCATCTGCCGACGGTTCATGACAGGCTCCAGCAAGGGACGGAAATCAGGAGCCGGCACCATGATCGGCGGCGCGCGAAGGCGTCAAATGAACAAACGGCCATGAAGGGCCTCAGGGGGCCAGAACCGCCGGGGTCATGCGCAGCAGCAGGTCGCCGCCCTGACCGATCGCAGCCAGACGGCTGGACACATGGCCCAGAACATTGGCGGCATAGACCTCGTAGAGCGTGATGCGGCCGTCCAGCCATTCGGTGTCGCCCTCGCCATTGGCTTTCAGCGCCTGGGCCGCGAGCGCGCCGCGGGCCAAAAACCAGCCGCCTATGACGTCGCCCATCAGCTTCAGATAGGCGTCGGCGGCGGCCAGCACATCGGCGGTGCCGTCCTCGGCGGTCTTGCGGTCCAGCAGCCAGAGCGTGGCGTCCTCGACCGCCGACAGGGCATTGGCCATCCGCTCGACCGGCTTGCCGTCATAGAGGCCGGCCAGCGGCGTCAGGACCGTCTTCATCTCCTCGATCAGCAGGCGCGCCGAGGCCCCGCCGTCCTGCGACAGCTTGCGGCCGACGAGGTCCATGGCCTGAATGCCGTTGGTGCCCTCGTAGATCGGGGCGATCCGGGCGTCGCGATAGTATTGGGCGGCGCCGGTCTCTTCGATGAAGCCCATGCCGCCGTGGATCTGCAAACCCATGGAAGCCACCTCGACACCCATGTCGGTTGCCCAGGCCTTGGCGATCGGGGTCAGCAGATCCTCGCGGCCTTTCCAGTGCCGGGCCACGTCCGCGTCCGTCGAACTGCGGGCCAGATCGGCCGCCATGCCGGTCGCCAGACAGATGGCGCGACCGGCGGCAACCTTCGCCTTCATCACCGAAAGGCTGCGGCGGACGTCCGGGTGATCCAGAATCGGCGCCGAGGCCTCGCCGGTCCAGACCGAACGGCCCTGCCGACGATCCGACGCATAGGCCAGGGCATGCTGATAGGCGCGCTCGGCGATGCCCACGCCCTCGACGCCCACAGCGACGCGGGCGGCGTTCATCATCACGAACATATGGGCCAGCCCCTCATTGGGCCGCCCGACCAGTTCGGCCGTGGCGCCCTCATAGGCCATGACGCAGGTCGGAGAGGCATGGATGCCCAGCTTGTGCTCGACGCCCACGGGCCGGAAGGCATTCCGCTCGCCCGGCGAGCCGTCGTCGTTCACGAGGTATTTGGGGGCGAGGAAGAGGCTGATGCCCTTCGGTCCCGGCGGGGCATCGGGCAGGCGGGCCAGCACCATGTGGACGATGTTGTCCGTCATGTCGTGGTCGCCCCAGGTGATGAAGATCTTCTGTCCGGTCAGGCTGTAGGTGCCGTCGCCGTTCGGCGTGGCGGTGGCGGTCAGGGCCCCGAGGTCGGATCCGGCATTGGGCTCGGTCAGCACCATGGCGCCGGTCCACTCGCCCGAGATCAGTCGGGTCAGATAGGTCTCCTTCTGCGCCTCGGTGCCGTGGGCCTCCAGCGCCTCGATCGCCGCCAGCGACAGCATGGGGCACAGGCCGAAGGCCATATTGGCCGAGTGCACCGGTTCATAGGCCGCCAGCTCCAGCGCCTTGGGCAGGCCCTGTCCGCCATGGGCGATCGGCGCGGCCAGCCCCATCCAGCCGCCCTCGACGAAGGTCTGGTAGGCCCCGGCGAATCCCGGCGCGGGGATCACACCGTCGCCCTCCAGCCGCGCTCCGGCTCGGTCGCCCGGGACGTTCAGCGGCGCCAGCGTCCCCTCGGCCACCTGACCGGCGGCCTCCAGCACGGCATCGACCAGATCGGCATCGAGGTCGGGCCAGGCCCCGGTGGCCTGAAGCTCTTCCAGACCGAGGACATGCTTCAGCGTGAACCCGAGATCACGAATGGGGGCGCGGTAGCTCATAGAGATTCCCTTGACCGGAGGGTGGTGATGCGGTTCCTCAGACACTTGGCTGCGAACACCGGATTTGCCAAGTTTGGTCCGCTGCCGTCACGGAAGGGAAGTCATGGCCGAGCCTCGCAATCGATACTCGCAGGTGTCCCTGACCCTGCACTGGCTGATCGCCGTTCTGGTGATCGGACAGATCGCCCTGATCATGGCCCACGACGCGACCGAGGGGGACCTCAGCCGGTCCTTAGTGCTTCTGCACAAATCGGTGGGCCTTTCGATTCTGGTCCTGACCCTGATCCGCATCGGCTGGCGGATCGCCAATCCGGCCATTCCGCTGCCGGCAGAAATGCCGAAATGGCAGGTCTGGATGGCCCGCGCGACCCACGTGCTGTTCTATGTGGTGCTGATCGGCATGCCGCTGGGTGGCTGGGCAGCATCCTCGGCAGCGGGTCGTGAGATCGAGTTCTTTGGCCTGTTCAACTGGCCCCTGCTGCCGATCTCCGGCGGACGCGAGGTCGCGGGCCAGTTCATGGATGCGCACGAGATGGGCGCCAAGCTGCTGTATGTGCTTCTGGCCCTGCACATCCTCGGCGCGCTGAAGCACCACTTCGTCGACCGCGACAATGTGCTGCACCGGATGCTGCCGTTCATTCCGCGCCGCCCGTGACCTGGACGATCCCGGATGCCGTGGCGGCCCTCCGCCGCGGTGATCTGGTCATCCTGCCGACCGAGACCGTCTATGGGCTGGCCGCCGACGCGGGCAATGCCGAGGCCGTGGCGCGCATCTTTGCCGCCAAGGGGCGACCGCGCTTCAACCCCCTGATCGGCCACGTCGACAGCGTCGAGGCCGCCGCGCGCGTGGGCGTGATGACGGCGATGGGCGAGGCGCTGGCCGACCGGTTCTGGCCGGGTCCCGTGACCCTCGTCCTGCCCGTGCGAGAGGGCAGTCGGGTCTGTGAGCTGGCGCGGGCGGGACTGGACAGTGTGGCGGTCCGCGTGCCCGGGCATCCGGTCGCGCGCGCCGCGCTGGAAGCGTTCGGCGGTCCGGTCGTCGCGCCCTCGGCCAACCGGTCGGGACGACCCAGCCCGACCACCTTCGACGATGCCGTCGAGGAGACGGGAGGCGCGGCCGCCGTCGCTCTGGATGGCGGGCCCTGTGCTGTGGGGCTTGAGAGCACGGTCGTGTCCCTGCTGGGTGATCGCCCGCGGCTGCTCAGGCCCGGCAGCATCACCCGCGAGCAGCTGGAGGTGGTGGTCGGGCCGCTGGAGGCCGACGGGGCGGAGGGCCACCGGTCGCCCGGGCGGCTCAGCCTGCACTATGCGCCGGACGCACCGGTGAGAATCGAGGCGGAGGAGGCGCGGCCGGGTGAGATCCTGCTGGGCTTCGGCCCCGGTGTGGGCGATCCGCGCTGGAGCCTCAGCGCCAGCGGCGACCTGACCGAGGCAGCTGCCCGACTATTCCGCCTGCTGCGCGAGGCCGACCGCGAGCAGCCGGCCGGGATCGCCATCGCACCCCTTCCGCAGACCGGGCTGGGCGAAGCTATCAATGACCGGATCCGCCGGGCGGCCGGGTTCGTCGGCTAGAGGAAGCGGGCCTTCAGATCGATACTGGCGGCTTTGCCCACATGGGCCAGACAGTCGGATAGCCAGATATCAGCGGCAGCCCGGCCCTTGTCCTTGAGCCGGTTGAGGAAGGTCCATTCCGTGTCGAACTTGGACCGCAGCGGCAGGTCCGACAGGTGGGCATCGGCCTCGATGGCGTGCATACGTAGCTTGCGATAGCCGTCGTCGCCCGTCTGGTTCAGCCGCCCGGCCTCGATCAGGTCCTGGACGAAGGCCACCGCCCGCAGTTCGGCCACCAGCGGGGCGTTGAAGACGATCTCGTTCAGGCGATCCATGATCAAATCGGCATCACGGGGCGTTTCGTCCCGCCGGAAAGGGTTAAGCGGCAGCAGCAGGATGTCGTCGGGGGTGGAGGCATAGAACAGCGGCCACAGGGGCGGATTGGCCAGATAGCCGCCGTCCCAATAGGGCTCTCCGTCTATTTCGACCGCCTGGAAGAGGTGCGGCAAACAGCCTGACGCCAGCAGCACGTCCTGGGTCAGTTCCGCATTCTCGAACAGGCGCACGCGGCCCTTGCGCACGGCCGTGGTGGCCACGAACATCCGGATATCCGAGCGGTGGACGGCTTCGTAATCGACCACCGTATCCAGCACACGACGCAGCGGATTCAGGTTGAAGGGATTGAACTGGTAGGGCGACATGGTCATCGCCAGGCTTTCGGCCGAGCGCCACAACGGTGTGTCCTTCAACCACGACGGGCTGAAGGCGGCATTCCAGATAGCGCTGTCGCCGAAGACATTCTTGCCCCCCGACAGGTTGATCTCGCGCCACAGCTTGTCCAGCGTCTTGCGAGCCCCGTTGAAGCCGCCGGCCTCAAGCCCGGTGATCAGCGCCGCGGCGTTCATCGCGCCGGCCGAGGCACAGGTGACGGCGCGGAAATCCAGCGCCTCAGCCTCCAGCAATCTGTCCAGCACACCCCACTGGAAGGCCCCATGCGAGCCTCCGCCCTGCAGGGCAAGGCAGACAGGCGGGGGAGGGGATGTGCGGGCCATGAGGCCTATTGCGCCGTCCAGCCGCCGTCGATCGAGAAGGCCGTCCCGTTGGCCGAGGCGCCCAGATCGGAGACCAGGTACAGGAAGATGCCGACCAGTTCGTCGGTCGTCACAAACCGCTTGGTCGGCTGGGACTTGAGGATCACTTCCTCCAGTACCCGGTCCTTGGAGATGCCGTGGGTGCGGGCCTGATCGGCGATCTGCTTTTCGACGATGGGGGTTTCGACGAAGCCCGGGCAGATGGCGTTGCAGGTGATGCCCTCGCGCGCCAGTTCCAGACCGACGGTCTTGGTCAGGCCGATCACGCCGTGCTTGGCCGCGACATAGGCGGACTTGAACGGGCTGGCGACCAGACCGTGGGCCGAGGCCACATTGATGATCCGGCCGCGCCCCTGGGCCTTCATGATCGGCACGGCGGCGCGGGTGGCATAGAAGGCCGACGAAAGGTTGATCGCGATGATCTGTTCCCATTTGTCGGCCGGGAATTTCTCGATGGCCTCGACGTGCTGCACCCCGGCGTTGTTGACCAAGATGTCCAGCCGGCCCAGCTCGTGCTTGGCATAGGCGACCATGTCGGCCACCTCCTCGCCATGGCGCATGTCGGCAGCGTGATAGCGGACGCGGACGCCGCAGGCGGCTTCCATCTCGGTGCGGGTGCGCTCGATCTCGGAGGGATCACCCAGCCCGTTCAGCACCACATCACCGCCCCGCGCGGCCACGGCCCGGGCCAGCGCCAGTCCGATTCCCGACGTCGAGCCCGTGATCACGGCCACCTGGCCGCGAAGATCGTTCATGTCGCGCGGGCGGGCCTGTTCGGACTCTGCCTTGTCACCGCGCTTGGGCCACTGAAACATCGATTGCCTGCTCGTGAATGAAACCGTCCGTGATCTATAGCCGCTGATCCTCGGGCGCGCCACGGAGGCGGATCAGGAATTTCCTGATCTGGTGAATATCCAGTCGGTTTCCGTCGACGGCCCGGGCCGGAAGGCATAGCCATCGCGATCAAAGGCCTTCAGATCCTCGGCCCGGTCGAGGCGATTATCGATGGCATAACGCGCCATCGTCCCGCGCGCCTTCTTGGCGAAGAAGGAAATGACCCGGCTTTCGCCGTCCTTCTCCTCGCGGAAGTGGATGGTCACGACCGGCAGCTTCAGCGCCTTCGCGTCCACGGCGCCGAAATACTCCTGGCTGGCCAGGTTGACGAGCGTCGGGTCCGTCTGGCCGTCCGCATCGGCGTTGAGTGCCTTCGAAATCCGGTCGCCCCAGAAGTCGTAGAGGCTGGAACCCCGGCGGGTCTTCAGCCGGGTGCCCATCTCCAGCCGGTAGGGCTGGATCCGGTCGAGCGGTCGCAGCAGGCCGTAGAGGCCGGACAGGATGCGCAGGTGGTCCTGGGCCCAGTTCAGGCTGTCGCGATCCAGGCTGCGGGCATCCAGGCCCTGATAGACATCGCCGGCAAAGGCGAAGGCGGCCTGCATCCCCTCGTCGCTGTCGGGATCGAAAGCCTTGAACCGCGCCTGATTCAGCTTGGCCAGATCCGCCGATATACCCATCAGGCGCCGCAGGTCCGCCTGGGTCTGGCGCCGGGCCGTGACCGACAGGCTGCGAACGTCCTCCGCCATGCGGTGAGCGGTCGCCGGGGCGTCCAGCGCAGGTTCGGAGAAGTCCAGCCGCTTGGCCGGAGACAGGATCATCAGCACATCGGGTCTCCCTTCGGGCGCCTGACTTAGGCAGCTTCGCCGCAGATGGGAACCGGCGTCAGAGGGTCGCAGTCGTTCAGAACAGGATGGCCGGGTTGAAAATGCCGTGGGGGTCCAGCGCCTTGCGGACGGCTTTCAAGGTGTCGATTTCGACATCCGACTTGTAGCCCCGGGCCTCGTCGGTCTTCAGTCGTCCCAAGCCGTGCTCGGCCGAGATCGAGCCGTCGTAGCGCGCGACGATGTCGTGGACGATGCGGGATCCGTCTGCCCAGCGGGACAGGAAGGGCCTCAGGTTCGCGCCTTCAGGACAGAGGACGTCGTAGTGCAGGTTGCCGTCGCCCACATGGCCGAACACGCTGATTCGCGCGCCGGGCTCGAAGGCCTCGATGGCGGCGGAGGCCTCTTCGATGAAGTCGGCGATCCGCGACACCGGCACCGAGACATCGTGCTTCCAGCCCCCGCCCTCAGGCTTGAGGCCTGCGGACTGTTCCTCGCGCAGGCGCCAGAAGGCCGCCGCCTGGGTCTCGTTCGCGGCAATGGCGGCATCCGTGATCAGGCCGTCCTCGAAGGCCTGGGCCAAGAGCCGCTCCAGCGCCTTGCCCGCCTCGTCCGGAGAGCCGGAGCCCAGCTCGATCAGCACCGACCAGGGCGGGCTGCTTTCCAGCGGCTCACGCGTGTCCGGAATCCATTTCAGCACCAGTTCAGTGCCGAGTCGCTTCATCAGCTCGAAGGCTTCGACCCCGCCGCCCGATTCGGCCTTGGCCCGCGCCAGAAGGGTGATGGCCTGCTCGGGCGCCTCCAGACCGACGATCGCCGTCGCGCGCCCCCGCAGAACCGGCGACAGCTTCAGCGTGGCGGCGGTGATGATCCCCAGCGTGCCCTCGGCCCCGATCAGCAGCTGCTTCAGGTCATAGCCGGTGTTATCCTTGCGCAGCCGCTTCAGCCCGTTGAACACACGGCCGTCCGCCAGAACGGCCTCGATCCCCAGCACCAGATCGCGGGCCATGCCATAGCGCACCACCGATGTTCCGCCGGCATTGGTCGACAGGACGCCGCCGATCGTGGCCGTGCCCTCGGACGCGAGCCCCAGCGGGAACCGGCGGTCGACCGCCAGGGCGGCCTGCTGGGCCTCGTACAGGGTCACCCCGGCCTCGACCGTCAGTGCGTCGTCGAGCGGGCTGACGTCGCGGATCGCGCGCAGGCGCTTGGTGCTGAGCAACACTTCGCCCATCGGGATCTGACCGCCGACCAGTCCGGTATTGCCGCCTTGGGGCGTGATCGCGACCCCATGGCGGGCACAGATGGCGACGGCGGCCGCGACCTCGGCCGTCGAGCCGGGCTTGAGCAACAGGGGGGTGTGGCCCTGCCAGCGATCCCGCCATTCGCGCAGGTGCGGGGCGAGGGTGTCGGCATCCTCGCTCCAGCCGTCGGGACCGAGCGCCTCTTTCAGTTCTGCGATCGCCTGGGGGGAGGGGGCTGCCATGCCTGCTTGTCTCAGATGACCGGGCCGGGGAAAAGGGTGAATGGCCCGGCACCCCACGTCCGATACACCCCCCATGACTGCTCCGGTCGCCGCCGTGGGGGTGATCTGCCTGCGTGGCGATGAGGTTCTGCTGATCCGGCGAGGGCGTCCGCCCCGCCTGGGCGAATGGAGCCTGCCGGGCGGTCGGGTCGAGCCGGGGGAGACTGTTCGTGACGCCGCGCTGCGCGAACTGAGGGAGGAGACCGGCGTCGAGGCCGAGCTGGGGCCGCTGGTGGAGGTCGTGGACGGCCTCTTCCCCGAGGATGGCCGCCACTATGTGCTGATCGACTTCGCCGCGCGCTGGACAGCGGGAGAGCCGATGGCCGGTGACGATGCGGCTGAGGCGCGGTTCTGGCCGGTGAAGGATGTCGCCGCGCGCGTCGCGTGGAGCGAGACGGTGCGGGTCATACGGATGGCCGCGGACCTGTTCACGCCGGAATGATCCGGCCGCGTCCGGTTTCTGTGGCGAACGCGGGTTTTACGGCCTAGCCTGTCCAAACCCATCGGGAGTGCCGGAAACAATGGACATGTTGGACATCTTTGGAATCGTGGTCGTCGTCTTTGCGGTGATCCTGCTGTTCAGCGTGATCAAGATCGTGCCGCAGGGCCGTGAATTCACGGTCGAACGCTTCGGAAAATACACCAAGACCCTGTCGCCCGGCATCAGCCTGCTGACCCCGTTCGTCGAGCGCGTCGGTCGCCGCATGAACATGATGGAACAGGTCCTGGACGTGCCCCAGCAAGAGGTGATCACCAAGGACAACGCCATGGTGAAGGTCGATGCCATCGTCTTCATCCAGGTGATGAATGCAGCGGCTGCGGCCTATCGGGTCGAGGACCTGCCCTATGCAATTACCCAGCTCAGCTCGACCAACCTGCGGACCGTGATCGGCTCCATGGAGCTGGATGAGGTGCTGTTCCAGCGCGACAGCATCAACAGCCGCCTGCTGACGGTGATCGACGCGGCGACCGAGCCGTGGGGGGTCAAGGTCAACCGCATAGAGATCAAGGACCTGACCCCGCCGGTCGACATCACCAACGCCATGGCTCGCCAGATGAAGGCCGAGCGCGAGCGTCGTGCCGTGATCACCGAGGCCGACGGCGAGAAGCAGGCCGCTATCGCCCGCGCCGAGGGTGCGAAACAGTCCGCCATCCTTGAGGCCGAGGGGCGCCGCGAGGCCGCCTTCCGCGACGCCGAGGCGCGCGAGCGGGAAGCCGAGGCCGAGGCCCGCGCGACGGCCATGGTGTCCGAGGCCATCGCCCGTGGCGACGTCAACGCCATCAACTACTTCGTGGCCCAGAAGTACGTCGAGGCCTTTGCCGAACTGGCCCGCAGCCCGCAGCAGCGCACGGTGATCGTGCCGGCCGAGCTGGGCGGTCTGGTCGGGACGGTCGCCGGTCTGGGCGAACTGGTCGGCCTGGCCCGCGAACAGCAGCGCACCCCGGCTCCGGCGCCCCAGCCGGCCGGTTCGGCGCCCGCCCGTGCCCCGGCCTCGCGTCCGGCGCGGGGTTCGGTGCCGCGCACGGAATAGGAGATGGAACGATGATCGACGCCCTGGTCTCGCTTCACGCTTCCCAGCCCTGGTGGATCTGGCTGGCTGTCGGCCTCGCCCTGCTGGCGATCGAGGCCGCCCTGTCCAGCGAATGGCTGCTGTGGCCGGCCGTATCCGCCGGGCTGGTAGCCGTGCTGACCGCCCTCGGACTGCGCTACGGGTTCGCGGTCGAGTTCATCGTGTTCGGTGTGCTGACCGCCGCCCTGACGTTGTTGTCCAGCCGACTGATCAAGCGGATGAACCCTGCGGACATGCCCGACGTCAACGACCGCGACACCCGTCTGGTTGGTCGCCCGGCCGAGGTCATCACGCCCTTTCTGAACGGCAAGGGTCGGGTGTTCATCTCGGGCGCCGAATGGGCGGCCGAGATCGAGGGGGACGGCACGCCGCCCATTGGCTCGCGCGTCATCGTCGAGATGGTCGAGGGCGCCCGGCTGAAGGTACGCGCGCCCTAGCGCCGACCCGGGCGGCGGGGCAGGGCGTCGATGCCGGCATTGGCCAGGGCGTCGGCCCGCTCGTTCAGTTCATGGCCCGCGTGGCCCTTGACCCAGTGCCATTTCACCTGATGGCGCGCCCGCGCCTCGTCGAGACGGCGCCACAGGTCCTCGTTCTTGACGGGCTTCTTGTCGGCCGTCTTCCAGCCCCGGGATTTCCAGCCGACGATCCATTTGGTGATGCCGTCCATGACGTAGCGACTGTCGGTGTGCAGATCCACGCGGCAGGGCCGGGTCAGGGCCTCCAGCGCCATGATGGCCGCCGTCAGCTCCATCCGGTTGTTGGTCGTTTCCGGTTCACCGCCATGCAGTTCCCGCTCGTGCCCGGCGCCGGTCTGCAGGATCGCGCCCCAGCCTCCCGGGCCGGGATTGCCCTTGCAGGCCCCGTCGGTGTGGATGATCACGTGAGAAAGTTCAGCAGCCATGGCGGCGCACTACAGGATCGCTTGGCGCGTGGCCATCACAAGGCCTATATGGGGTGTGATCAAAGTCACCGGCACTCCCGCCACCCTGTTTATCGAGACGTAGATTCATGCAGCCCGGCATCTGGCAAATTCTGATCATCGCCGTTGTGGCTCTCCTGCTGTTCGGCGGACGCGGCAAGATTTCCGGCCTGATGGGCGATGCCGCCAAGGGCATCCGCGCCTTCCGCGAAGGCCTGAAGGGCGAGGACGACAAGTCCTCCGGAGACAGCGTGCTGCCCCGGACCGATGCGGAAAAAGAAGACCTGAAGCGCTGATCGTCCCCCTGAACGAAAGCGTGTGATCCATGGGTGGTCTGGGTCCCGGCATCGGCGGGCTGGAAATCCTTGTCATCGGCTTGCTGGCCCTGATCGTGGTCGGGCCGAAAGACCTGCCTTTGATGATGCGCAAGGTCGGCCAGTTCGTGGGCCGGGCCCGCGCCATGGCGGCCGAGTTCCGCTCCAGCTTTGACGAAATGGCCCGCCAGGCCGAGCTCGACGAGCTGCGCAAGGAAGTCGAGGCCCTGCGTAACGCCCAGGCCGTGCCGCTCGGGGCCGAGGCGGAAGAGGCCTTCCGCGACATCGACCAGAGCCTGAAGCAGCCGCTGGTTTCGCCCCCCGCGCAGCCGGCCCTTGCCGCGCCCGAGGGCGACGGTACCGCGAAGGAAGAGATGGCGGCGAGGCCCATGCCTTCCCCGCCTGCCGGGCAGCCTGATGCGGCGCCGGAGCAAGCCAAACCGCTGCGCAAGCCCCGCGCGAAAGCTGCTGCGAAAACGGGGACCGAACCGACCGCAAGCCGGGCCAAGGTCACCCGCAAGAAGGCTTTGGACCTTTGAGCCGCTCCGCCCACGACGAAGACGAAATCGAATCGTCGCGCGCGCCGTTGATGGATCACCTGATCGAGCTGCGGGGGCGGCTGATCGTGTGCGTTGCGGCGTTCGTGGTCGGCTTTATCGGCTGTTTCATCGTCGCCGACCCGATCTATGTCTTTCTGGTCCAGCCTTTTGCCGTTGCGGCCCAGTTCCGTGAAGCCGCCGGCCCGGGCGGTAGCGTCTCGCCCTTCGACCTGATTCTGGGCACGGCCGGGCTTATTCCTGTGCCCCGGGGCGACGGGGAGACGGTGAACCTGATCTTCACCGCCCCGCTGGAATTTCTGATCACCAAGATGAAGCTGGCCGCCTTCGGGGCGGTGGTCATCACCTTCCCGGTCATGGCCTGGCAGGTCTATCGCTTCGTCGCCCCCGGCCTCTATCGCAATGAGCGCGGCGCCTTTCTGCCGTTCCTGATCGCGGCCCCCCTGCTGTTCCTGCTGGGCGCGGCCATGGTCTATTATGTCATGCTGCCGTTCGTGATGCTGTTCTCGCTGGGCCAGCAGGTGGCGAGCGGCGGCATATCCGCCGAGCTGCTGCCGCGGGTGTCCGACTACCTCAACCTCGTCATGGCGCTGCTGCTGGCCTTCGGACTCTGCTTCCAGCTGCCGGTCGTCATGACGCTGCTCGGCATGGCTGGACTGGTCAGCTCGGAGGCGCTCTCGAAGGGGCGCAAATACGCGATCGTGGCCATTGCAGTTGTGGCGGCCTTCGTGACCCCGCCGGATCCGCTCAGCCAGATCATGCTCGGTATCCCGCTGATCCTGCTCTACGAGGTCTCGATCCTGTGCGTGCGTGTCATTGAGCTGCGTCGCCGCAAGCGGGACTTCGAAGACGGTCTGGCCGGCTAGGCGGACCGCTTTGCCGGATCAGTTCAACCGAAGACCAAGGAAGCCCGCGTGGGTGCCGACCTTGGCGTTCACAATCCGGGCCAGTGAGACACAGTATCCCGGCCTATGCTGATTCGCCGGCAACTCTACCCAAAGGTTGTCCACCAGTTCGATGCCGCCCCCCAAACGCTCCCGGTAAACGGGTTGAAGGGCACCTCCCGTGAGAACCCCGCAAACCTCATCGCCCCTCAGCTCGGCTTGCGCCAGAGCCTCGCGTTCGCCGCGCCCGCCGCCATAGAAGAGCGTAATACGATCGCTGGCTCCGGGCTGCGCCAGGGCGTTGGCGACGATCGTTCGCCCACGCACGATATTCTGGGGAGAAGTGCTGGCGTCGAAGGTGGTGCACCCTTGGGCTCCAAGCAGCAAGGCGATCAGCAGGATGCGGCGCATGGCAATCTCCAGTAGCGATTTACGCTAAAGGTCCCAGAAACCAGCAGAATTGGAAAGGGCCGGAGGATGCCTCCGGCCCTTTCCCTGCTGAGCCGATCAGCAGCTGTAGTACATGTCGAACTCGACGGGGTGGGGATGCAGCTGGAGGCGCATCACCTCTTCCATCTTCAGCTCGATGTAGCTGTCGATGAAGTCGTCATCCATGACGCCGCCCTTCTTGAGGAAGGCGCGATCCTTGTCGAGGGCCTCGAGGGCCTCGCGCAGGCTGCCGCAGACCTCGGGGATGTTGCCGCGCTCTTCTGGCGGCAGGTCATAGAGGTTCTTGTCGGCCGGAGCGCCCGGATCGATCCGGTTCTCGATGCCGTCCAGACCGGCCATCAGCAGGGCGGTGAAGGTCAGATAGGGGTTGCCCATCGGATCGGGGAAGCGGGCTTCGATGCGCTTGGCCTTCGGCGAGCTGACCCAGGGAATACGGATCGAGGCCGAGCGGTTGCGGGCCGAATAGGCCAGTTTGACCGGCGCTTCATAGCCCGGGACCAGGCGCTTGTAGCTGTTGGTGGTCGAGTTGGCGAAGGCGTTGATGGCCTTGGCGTGCTTGATGATGCCGCCGATGTACCACAGGCACATGTCCGACAGGCCGGCGTATTTGTCGCCGGCGAACTGGGGCTTGCCGTCCTTCCAGATCGACTGGTGCACGTGCATGCCCGAGCCGTTGTCGCCGAACATGGGCTTGGCCATGAAGGTGGCCGACTTGCCATAGGCGGCAGCGACGTTGTGGATGACGTATTTGTAGAGCTGCAGCCGGTCGGCCATCGTCACCAGCTCAGCGAACTTCAGGCCCAGTTCGTGCTGGGCGGGCGCCACTTCGTGGTGGTGCTTCTCGGGGTTCAGGCCCATGTCCTTCATCACCGACAGCATCTCGGCGCGCAGGTCCTGGCCGGAGTCGACCGGGTTCACGGGGAAGTAGCCGCCCTTGGGTCCGGGGCGGTGGCCCATATTGCCCTCGCTGTATTCCGAGCCGGTGTTGGCCGGCAGCTCGGTCGAGTCATAGGCATAGCCGGTGTCGTGGGCCTGGGTGGACCAGCGGACATCGTCGAAGATGAAGAACTCGGCTTCGGGGCCGAAGAACACCTTGTCGCCCACGCCGGCCGACTGGACGAAGGCCAGCGCTTTCTTGGCCATCGAGCGGCTGTCGCGGTTGTAGGGCTCGCCGGTGTCGGGGTTCAGCACGTCGCAGAACAGGAACATGGTGGTGTGCTGGTAGAAGGGGTCGATGTAGGCAGAGTCGAGGTCCGGCTTGAGCAGCATGTCGGACTCGTTGATGGCCTTCCAGCCCGCGATCGACGACCCGTCGAACATGGTCCCTTCCTCGAGGAACTCTTCGTCGACCAGATCGATATCAAAGGTGACGTGTTGCAGCCGCCCCTTGGTGTCGGTGAAGCGAAGGTCGACGTATTTTACATCCTTGTCCTTGATGTCCTGAAGGATGGCCTTGACGCTCATGGAGTTCGTGTCCTGTGGCTTGGGGGAGGAGGGCAGCAGTGCCATGCCTTTCGGCACGGCCGGTGAAGGTTCAGACCGCCTGGGCGCCGGTCTCGCCGGTGCGGATGCGGATGACGTCCTGGATGTCGGACACGAAGATCTTTCCGTCGCCGATCTTGCCCGTGCGGGCGGATGTCTGGATGGCTTCGATCACGGCGGGAGCCAGATCGTCGCTGACGACCACCTCGATCTTGATCTTGGGCAGGAAGTCGATGACGTATTCCGCGCCCCGGTACAGCTCGGAGTGGCCCTTTTGCCGGCCATAGCCCTTGGCCTCGAGCACGGTCATGCCCTGGACGCCCACGTCCTGCAGCGCCTCTTTGACTTCATCCAGCTTGAACGGCTTGATGACGGCTTCGATCTTTTTCATAGCGTCCCCGAGGCGACCCGGAATTGGTCCATGCACTCGGATCGCAATGGGACATTGCATTGCACCATAAGGCAAGGGCCTTTCGACAATTATCACCATCCGTGAACGGAGTCGCCATGACCGCCCCCGCCGACCGGCCTGACTGGCTCGACCGATTTCCCTGGCCCGACGACGATACGCACAAGCACGCGCGAGGGCGTCTGGCCGTGGTTTCGGGCGGCCTGCACAGCACGGGGGCGGCCCGTCTGGCGGCCCGCGCGGGCCTGCGGATCGGGGCCGGACTGGTAAAGGTCTATGCGCCGCCGCAAGCCGTCCCTGTCCTTGCGGCCGCCCTGGAGGCGGTCATGCTGGAGCCGTTCGACGGAGCCGATGATCTGGCCACGCGCGCCCGGCAGATGGACGCCATCGTCATCGGCCCCGCCGCCGGCCTGGATGAAGAGACGGTCGACAATCTGCATGCCCTGGCCGGAACGGGCGCGGTCCTGGTGGTCGACGCCGACGCGCTGAGCGTGTTCGAGGGGCGGGCCGAGGCGCTGTTCTCGCTGCTGGATCGCGATGACGTGCTCACCCCTCACAGGGGCGAGTTCGCGCGGCTTTTCCCAGACCTGGCCGACCTCGCGTCGGTCGAGGCGGCACCGCGCGCGGCCGAGCGGGCGGATGCCGTGGTCCTGATGAAAGGCCCGGAGACGGTCATTGCCGCTCCGGACGGTCGCATCTGTGTCAACCCTACCGGCACGCCCTGGCTGGCGACGGCAGGCTCCGGCGATGTCCTGGCGGGGCTGATCGGCGGGCTGGCGGCCCAGCGCATGGACAGCTTCGCCGCCGCCTCAGCCGCCGCATGGATCCATGGTGAGGCCGCGCGCCGCTTCGGCCCCGGACTGATCTCGGAGGACCTTCCTGATCGGATACCGGCGGTGCTTGCCGGGCTGGCGCCCGACCGGCTGAAACCCGCCTAGTCCTTCGCAGCCCTGGGCTTGGCAGCAGCTTTTTTCGGCGCGGCTTTTTTAGCGGTCGCCTTCTTCGGAGCTGCCTTTTTGGCCGGAGCCTTCTTCGCCCCGGGCTTCTTGCCCCCGGCGGCAGCCTTGGCGGCGACCAGTTCAAGCGCAGCTTCCAGCGTCAGGCTCTCGGGTTCGGTGCCCTTGGGCAGGGTCGCATTGATCTTGCCGCACTTCACATAGGGACCGAAACGCCCGGCCATGACCTGGACGGGATCGCCGCTTTCGGGATGGTTGCCCAGTTCCTTCAGCGGCGCCGCCCCGCCACGTGCCCCCCGCGACGCCTTCTTCTCGGCCAGCAGGGAGACGGCCCGGTTCAGGCCCACCTCGAACACCTCCTCGATGTCCGGCAGATTGGCATAGACGCCATTGTGCAGAACAAACGGCCCGTAGCGGCCCAGACCCGCGCTGATGGGCTTGCCGTCCTCGGGGTGCGGCCCGACCTCGCGTGGCAGGGACAGGAGACGCAGGGCTTGTTCCAGCGTCAGGCTGGCCGGGCTCCAGCCCTTGGGCAGGGAAGAGCGTTTGGGCTTGTCGGCGTCCGGCAGGGCGGTCTCCACATACGGGCCGAACCGGCCGATCTTCAGGGCCACCGGCTGGCCGGTATCCGGATCGACGCCCAGCTCCCGGTCGCCGCCCTCGGCACCGCCTTCCGCATTGGCGCCCGCACCGAAGCCCCGCGTGTAGCGGCATTCGGGATAGTTCGAGCAGCCGATGAAGGACGACTTCATCTTGAAGCTGGCCTTCAGATGCAGACGGCCGGACTTGCACAGCGGGCACAGGCGCGGATCCGTCCCGTCGCCCTTGTCGGGGAACAGGAAGGGGCCGATGGCCGCGTCCAGTTCGTCGATCACGCCCTGACGGTCCAGGACGGCGGCCGTCGCCGGCTTCAGCTGGCTCCAGAAGGTCCGCAGCAGGGTCTTCCAGTCCATCTGGCCGTCGGAGACCTCGTCGAGGTCGTTCTCGAGCGCGGCGGTGAAGTCATACTCGACCCACTGTCCGAAGAATTGTTCGAGGAAGGCGGTAACCAGCCGGCCGTTGTCCTCGGGATAGAAGCGGTTCTTCTCCATCCGCACATACTGGCGATCCCGCAGGGTGGTCAGGATCGAGGCATAGGTCGACGGACGACCGATTCCCAGTTCCTCCAGCTTCTTGACGAGGGTCGCTTCGGAATAGCGGGGCGGCGGCTCGGTGAAGTGCTGGTCGGTGCGGATGGCCTCGACCTTGGCGGCGGCGCCTTCCTTCAGGGCTGGCAGGCGGGTGGTGTCGTCCTCGTCATCGTCCGATCCGGCGCGGGGCTTGTCGTCGCGACCTTCTTCATAGGCCGCGATGAAGCCGTCGAAGATGACGACCTGGCCGGTGGCGCGAAGGCCGGTCTGGCCATCCGGCGTCTCGATGTCGACCGTCGTGCGGTCCATGCGTGCCGCTTCCATCTGGCTGGCGACCATCCGCTTCCAGATCAGTTCGTACAGGCGGCGCAGGTCGTCCTCCAGCCGCACCGAGTCGGGGTGGCGGGCGATATTGGTCGGCCGGATCGCCTCGTGCGCTTCCTGGGCGTTCTTGGCCTTGACCTTGTAGTAGCGGGGCTCGGACGGGACATAGGCGGGCCCGAACCGCTCGCCGATGACCTCGCGTGCCTGGGCGATGCCTTCCGGGGTCACATAGACACCGTCTGTCCGCATATATGTGATCAGGCCGCCCTGGTCGTCGACGCCCTCGTACAGCTTTTGCGCCGCCTGCATGGTGCGCTGGGCGGTGAAGCCCAGCTTGCGCGCAGCTTCCTGCTGCAGGGTCGAGGTGGTGAAGGGGGGCGAGGGATTGCGCCGGACCGGCTTCTTCTCGATCGATGTGATCGTGAACTGGCCCGACTGGATCGCGGCGCGCGCGGCGCTGGCCGTCGCCTCATCCTTGATGTCCAGGCGCTGGACCCGTTTTCCGGCGTGCTTCACCAGTCGCGTGGTGAAGGGCGGGCTGTCGGCGGTCAGATCCGCCTCGATGGACCAGTATTCCTGCGGCTGGAACCGCTCGATCTCCATCTCGCGGTCGACCACGATGCGCAGGGCGACCGACTGGACCCGGCCGGCCGAGCGGGCGCCGGGCAGCTTGCGCCACAGCACGGGCGACAGGGTGAAGCCCACCAGATAGTCGAGCGCGCGCCGCGCCAGATAGGCCTCGACCAGCTCCATATCCAGCTGGCGCGGATTGGCCATGGCCTCGAGCACCGCCGATTTGGTGATCGCGTTGAAGGTGACGCGCTCGACCTCGGTGTCCTTCAGTGCCTTCTTCTTCTGAAGCACCTCCAGGACGTGCCAGCTGATGGCCTCGCCCTCGCGGTCGGGGTCGGTCGCCAGAATGACGCGGTCGGCCCGTTTGGCGGCCTCGGCGATCTCGGACAGCCGCTTGGCCCCGCGGGCATCGACTTCCCATGACATGGCGAAGTCCTCGTCCGGGCGAACCGAGCCGTCCTTGGAGGGCAGGTCGCGGACGTGGCCGTAGGAGGCCAGAACCTCAAAGTCGGAGCCGAGATACTTGTTGATGGTCTTGGCCTTGGCCGGGCTTTCGACAATGACGAGGTTCATTCGGGCGTGGCGCCTTTCGGGGAAGACCGGCCCCGGGGGAACGGGGGCAGTGAGGGCGGGGGAACGTGGGTCGCCTCTTGCCGCGTGTCAATCATCGGCCCGCAAAACACGACAAGGTTGATATTTTTAATTAACACGTCTTAAGGTAGAGTTTGTTCACTCTCAGGTGGGACCCCAGATGGAAAACGTCGACAGTCACCCCTTGAACCGAGCGGCTCCGAGCGAGCCACCGTTCAGGGAGTATATCGGGTCGATGGCGAGGGAGCTGGCTGTGCTGGCCCGGGCGGAGTGCCGGGACGATGAGCCCCTCGCGACCGCCCTGGAGCAGGCTGCCCTGCTGGCCAGCGCGCCGCGCAAATAGGGCTTAGCGCGAGGCCAATCCTCCGGGTAAAAGCCGGGCCCGGCCGACCAGGCTGAGCTCCAGCAGGGCACCGGACACCACGGCGACAGGCAGGGCCAGCGATCGCGCCAGGTCGTCGCGCGGCGTCGGCGTGGGCGAGAGCAGGGCCTCGACCCGGCTCAGGGTTTCGCTGTCGACCTCATCCGGCAGGGCGACGGTCGTTGGGCGCTCGGGCCGGATCCTGCGCGCGACCCGGGTGCCGAGGGACTCAAGCACGTCCTCGACCCGTTCACACAGGGTCGCACCATCCCGGATCAGCGAGTTCGGCCCCCGGGACCGGGGATCGAGGGGCGAGCCCGGGACAGCAAAGACCTCGCGGCCCTGTTCCGCAGCCAGCCGCGCCGTGATCAGCGAACCGGAGCGGATTTCGGCTTCGACCACGATCACGCCCTGCGACAGGCCCGAGATGATGCGATTGCGGCGGGGGAAGTCTCGCGCCTGGGCCCGCGTGCCGGGCGGGCTCTCCGACACGATACAGCCTTCGTCGACCAGACGGTCGTAGAGCTCCCGGTTGTCGGACGGATAGACGTCATCGACTCCGCCCCCCAGCACCGCCACCGTGCCGGTCGGGAGGGCGCCCCAGTGGGCGGCGGCGTCGATGCCCCGCGCCAGGCCCGACACGACGCTCATGCCGGTCTCACCGAGTTGCGAGGCCAGTCCCCGCGCAATCCTCTGGCCACCGGCCGAGGCGATCCGGGCCCCCACGATGGCGATGGAGTCTCGCGACAGCAGCTCGACCCGCCCCCTGATCCAGAGGACGGGCGCGGCCGGGTCGACCGCAGCGAGGGCAGGGGGGTAATCCGGCTCGCCGATCACCATCAGCCGCGCGCCCAGTGCCTCGCCGCGCGCGATCTCGGCCTCGATGTCCTCGGTCCTCGCCGCCGTATAGGTTGCTCCGCCCGCCTTGCGAATAACGCCGGGCAGGGCATCCAGCGCAGCGGCGGCAGTGCCGTAGCGCGCCACCAGCTGGGCGAAGGTCACCGGGCCGATCCGCTCGCTGCGGGCCAGTTGCAGCCGCGCGAAACGCTCGCCGGCGTCCACCGTCATCCCGCGGGCCGGGCTCCGATACGCGGTTCCTTGCCGCGGACCAGCCGGATGATGTTGTCGAAATGGCGAAGCCAGATCAGGGCCATGGCGAACAGAGCCAGCAGGAAGACGCTGTGAGGCGCAGGCAGGCCCAGCGCCGCAATGGGCATCAGCGCCAGGACCGGGGTCAACAGGGTCGCCACGAGCGCGGACAGGGACGAGATGCGGAACACCGCCGCCGTCAGCAGCCACAGGGCTGCCGCGACAAGTCCCAGCGGCCAGGCGGCGGCCAGCATCAGGCCGAAGAAGGTCGCCACGCCCTTGCCGCCCTTGAAGCCCAGCCACACGGGATAGAGGTGGCCGAGGAAGGCGGCGCCGCCCGCGATAGCCGCCACGACGTCGCTTCCGGTCACGGCGCGCGCAATCAGAAGGGCAACTGCGCCCTTGCCGGCATCCAGGATCAGGGTGGCAAAGGCCAGGTCCTTACGGCCGGTGCGCAGCACATTGGTCGCGCCGATATTGCCCGATCCAATCTTGCGAACATCGCCGGCGCCGGCGGCCCGGGTCAGCAGCACGCCGAACGGAATCGAACCCAGCAGATAGCCCGCCAGCGCCGCTCCGAGCAGCGTCGTCACCGCGATTCCGGCCAGATCCTGCACCTTAAACCCCATACAGCCAGTGCGTGTGCGTCCCACATCGCGCGCCACGTCGCTCGTAATGTCGGATGATTCGATCATCCGTACCGCAGTCGGGCCTCAAATGCACCGGGGAACCAGCACCAGAGACGGAGCCGCAGGGTTCGGGTAACAATGTTTTTATTGTGCGCCTCGCGTTTTTCTACCCAAGGTGTTCTGGCGCTGTTCCGCGCGGGGGCAAGAAAATGAAGTTTGATAGCAAGGGGCGTCTGGATGAGGCCACCTGGGTGAAGTCACCCAATCTCTACTCAGGGGCGAATGCTCGCGAGATCATCGTGATGCATTATACGGCGGGCTACACTGCGGGATACGGCGGGCTACACTGCGGGGTCGGCGATTAATTCTTTCGCCAGCACGAAATCCGGAGCGAGTGCCCATTTCGTCGTCGAGGTCGACGGGGCGATCACCCAGATGGTGTCTACCAACGACCGCGCGTGGCACGCGGGGCACGGCTACTACCAGTCCCGACCGAGGGTGAACAACTTTTCCATCGGCATCGAGATCGTCAACCCCGGCTACCATTTCAGCGATGGAGCCGGGGGTTACCTGAACTGGGAACGTCGCCGCGTCAAACCCGCCCAGCTGAAGCCTTTTCCGGGCATGACTGAGGCCCGCGATCCCTGGGCCGGCTCGGCCAAGCTGTTCTGGCCGAACTACCCCGAAGCCCAGCTCGTGGCGGTCGAAGCCCTGACCCGCGCCTTGCTGAAGAGCTATCCCTCGATCCACGATATCGTTGGCCATCGGGACGTGGACGGGGTGCGCAAGATGAAGGTCGACCCCGGTCCGGCCTTCCCTCTCCGGCGTTTCAAGCTGTTGATGGATGATCGGTCTGACAATGAGCGCCAACCCTCAATCATGCACGTCGCGGTTGATGACGGGGCGCTGAATGTTCGCGGCGGCCCGGGGACGACCTTTGCCTTGATGGACTGGGGCCCGCTCAGAAACGGGGACGAGGTAGAGGTGCTGGAGCGGGTGGGGGAATGGTACCGAATCCGGCGCTGGTTCAGCGGGGTGCAGAAGATTGGCTGGGTCTTCGCCCGCTATCTGAAATCACCCGATTAGGTATTGAACACCGTCCGACCACCGACCCACGTCTGCTCGACCTTGCCTTGCAGTCGCCGGTTGTCGAACGGCGAGTTCTTGGACTTGGACCGCAGGGTGGATGCATCGACGACCACAGGGGCCGCCGGATCGAACAGGATCAGGTCCGCGGGCGCTTCCTCGGCCAGTCGACCTGCCGACAATCCCAGCAGCTCGGCCGGGCCGCAGGTGAGGGGGCGGAGCACCTCCAGAAGGTCAAGGCCGTCCTCGTGGTGCAGGCCGAGGGCGGCGGGCAGCAGGGTCTGCAGGCCAACCGCGCCCGGCGTAGCCTCGGCGAACGGGCGCCGCTTGTCCTCGGCGGGTGCCGGGGCGTGGGCGGAGGTGATCACATCGATCCGGCCATCCCGCACGGCCTCGATCAGGGCCAGGCGGTCGCTCTCGTCGCGCAGAGGCGGGTCCAACCGGTAGAAGGTGCGATAGTCGCCAATATCCACCTCGTTGAAGCGCAGGTGGTTGATCGAGGCACTGGCCGCGACCTCCAGCCCCCGCTGACGCGCACGGTCCAAGGTCTCCAGCGCGCCCGCCGTCGAGATCTGGTCGACCAGGAAGCGCGCGCCCGTTTGCTCGACGAGCGCCAGGTCGCGCTCCAGCTGCATACGCTCGGCGATGGCCGGTACGGACGACAGGCCCAGTCGGGTGGCCAGTTCGCCGGAGGTTGCAACGGCGCCTTCCGCCAGCCAGGGATCATGGGGCCGGCAGGCAATCAGGGCATTGAAGGCAGCGGCATAGCTCATGACCCGCATCAGGGTGCGGCTGTCGGGGATCACCCGATCCACGTCCGTAAAGTAGAGGGCGCCTGCTTCCTGCATCAGGCCGATTTCGGCCATCAGCTTGCCGTCGCAGCCCTGGGTCGCGGCCCCGGCCGCGAAGATGTTCACCAGGCCGAGGGCCGCGCCCCGGCGCTGGATGAAGTCGACCATGGCGGGGTCGTCGACTGCAGGCGCCGTGTCCGGCTGGATGACCAGGGTCGTGACGCCGCCGGCTGCGGCTGACAGGGCGGCGGACTTGAGCGTTTCCTTCGGCTCGGCGCCCGGCTCCCCCGTCTTGACCCGTATATCGATCAGGCCGGGCGACAGGCAGAGCCCCTCTGCGTCGACAACCCCGTCGTCGTCAGTGGGCACGAAGCCCGCGCCCTTGTGCACGGCGGTGATGCGGCCGTCGGCAATGTGGAGGGCGCCCTGACCGTCATAGTCTGTGGCCGGGTCGAGCAGGCGGGCGTTGGTGATCCAGAAGGGGGAGCTCACAGTCCGGCCTCCTCGCGACGGCGCGACAGGCTGGCCAGCACGGCCATGCGGGCCGAGACTCCCATCTCGACCTGGGTCTGGATCAGCGAAATGTCCGGATCGTCGGCGATGTCCGAGTCGATCTCGACGCCGCGATTCATGGGGCCGGGGTGCATGACCCGCACGCCCGGCGCGGCCACGCGCAGCTTTTCGCGGTCCAGCCCCCAGAAGCGGTAGTACTCGCGCGTCGACGGGACCAGCGCGCCCTGCATGCGCTCCAGCTGAAGGCGAAGCATCATGACGACGTCGCAGCCTTCCAGCCCCTTGCGCATGTCATGGTAGACCTCGCACCCCCAGCGGTCGGCATCGCCCGGGACCAGGGTCGGCGGTCCCACCAGCCGCACGCGCGCGCCCATCATCGACAGCAGGGCGACGTTCGAGCGCGCGACGCGGCTGTGGGCCACGTCGCCACAGATGGCCACCGTCAGCCCCCCCACATCGCCGAACTCCCGCTTGAGCGTCAGCAGGTCCAGCAGCGCCTGGGTCGGGTGCTCGTGCCGTCCGTCGCCGGCATTGACCACGGCGCAGCCTACCTTCTGCGACAGCAGGTCGGCGGCGCCCGAGGCCGAGTGGCGCACGACCAGCACGTCCGGCTTCATCGCATTCAGCGTGGCGGCCGTGTCGATCAGGGTCTCGCCCTTGGCGACCGACGACGACCGCGGGCTCAGGCTCACGACATCGGCCCCCAGCCGACGCGCCGCGATCTCGAACGAGGCGCTGGTGCGGGTGGAGTTCTCGAAGAACAGGTTCACCACCGTCCGGCCCGCCATCAGGTCCAGCGACTTGGCCGTGCCCTGATTGAGTTCGACGAAGCCGTCGGCCAGCTCCAGTACATCGCGTGCTGTCTGGGCGTTCAGATCGGTGACGGACAGGAAATGGTCCCGGGGGAACGGCCTCAGCCGGTCCTGGATGACGGTCAGAAGGTCTGTGTCGGGTCGGGCCATCGACGGGCGGCTATAGGCCGATGCGGACCAAAACGAAAGCGCGAACCGCGATCAGGGCCGCAGACTGTCGAGCGCACCCTGAAGGATCCAGGCCGCCGCATTGCGATCCACCACCGTACCCCGGCGGGCCCGGCTCATATCCAGGTCCTCGACCAGAAACCGTTCGACGGCCGAGGTCGACAGACGCTCGTCCCAGAAGGCGACCGGTATGTCGCGCAGCCGGTCCAGATTGCGGGCGAAGGCGCGGCTGGACTGGGCCCTCGGCCCCTCGGCGCCATCCATATTGAGCGGCAGGCCGATCACCAGCGCCGTGGCGCCACGTGCCTCCATCAGCCGGAACAGCTGGTGGGCGTCCTCCGTAAACTTGGTCCGTCGGATGACCTCAAAAGGAGAGGCGATCATGCGCGTCGCGTCCGAGGCGGCGACACCGATGGTCTTGCTGCCGAGGTCCAGCCCCAGCCAGGGCGTCCCCGGCGGGCATGAGGCGGCAAGCTCGGACAGGGGAACCACGGACACGCGGCAGGCGATAGGGCTTGCTGCCAGGGCTGTCAAAGCCGAAGCTGGCTGCGGGAAACGGGAGGTTGGATATGAAGCGCATCATGGTCGTGGGCGCCTGCGGGCTTCTCCTCGCCGGGACTGCAGGGTGTGATCGCCTGTCAGCCGCATGGGAGGGATTCAACAATCCCGGTCTCGCGGAGCGACCGTCGGACGCGCCCTCATCTAAGCCGACGCCCACCCCCGGCGGCAGCCTGGTCGAGGCCGGTCAGGCCGTGGTCCTGCAGCCCGAGACCGATGATGCCCTGCAGACCGCCGCTGCGGTGGTGGCGCTCGACTATCTGCCGGATCAGGGCGATCTGACCGCCAAGATGTTCGGCACCGCCGGCGGCGACCCGGCCATGAATGGCCTCTATACCTACATCGCCTTCTTCCACAGCCCCGCCGAAGGCTGGCGCGTCTTCCGCATCGGCGACTATCTCGAGTACCAGATTCAG
Source organism: Brevundimonas sp. A19_0 (assembly GCF_017744255.1). Classification (GTDB taxonomy): domain Bacteria; phylum Pseudomonadota; class Alphaproteobacteria; order Caulobacterales; family Caulobacteraceae; genus Brevundimonas. Next base: position 126,586 of record NZ_JAGHQP010000002.1, read on the forward strand.
GCGGTATCGGCCGGCCGCGTCGAGCTGATGCTCAACGAAAGCGTGATGGATCAGGCCACCGGCGAGATCGGCAGCCGCCAGACCGCTGTCATCCTGAGCTTCGCGCCCGGCCCGGACGGCGCGGTACCCGAGACGGTGACCGTCACCCCGGCACGCTAGTCCCCGCCTTGTGAATCCGGCCCCGTGCCGCTAATCCCGCCGTTCGGGCCGCGTGCCCGTTCACCCCTGCTGTGGAGAGGCCGGAATGGCGATCGACGCCGCGACGGTGCGCAAGGTGGCGCATCTCGCCCGTATCAAGACCCCCGAGGAGCGGCTGGAGCCGCTGGCCCGCGAGCTGAGCGGCATTCTGGACTGGATCGAGCAGCTGAACGAGGTCGACGTCGAGGGCGTCGAGCCCATGACGTCGAACGTGGCCCAGCCCCTGCGTCTGCGCGATGACGTCGTGACCGACGGCGACAAGGTCGCGGACGTGCTTTCGAACGCGCCGAAGTCGGCGGATGGCTTCTTCGTCGTGCCCAAGGTGGTCGAATAGATGAGCGACCTGACGAAACTGACCCTCAAGGCCGCCCTGGACGGCCTCAAGGCCCGCGATTTCTCGTCCGAGGAAATCACCCGCGCCTTCGTGACGACTATCGAGGCCGCCAACCCGGCCCTGAACGCCTATGTCGTGCAGACGACCGACAAGGCGCTCGACATGGCCCGCGCCTCCGACGCCCGCCTGGCGAAGGGGGAGGGCGGCGCACTGGAAGGCGCGCCGCTGGGCATCAAGGATCTGTTCTGCACCGACGGGGTCCAGACGACCGCCGGCTCGAACATGCTGAAGGGCTTTGTCCCGCCCTATGAATCCACCGTCACGGCCAACCTCTGGGCCGACGGCGCCGTCATGCTGGGCAAGCTCAACATGGACGAGTTCGCCATGGGCTCGTCGAACGAGACTTCGGCCTTTGGTCCGGTCCGTAATCCATGGAAATCAAAGGCCTCAAACGCTGAGCTGACACCGGGCGGCAGCTCGGGCGGCTCGGCCTCGGCGGTCGCGGGCGACCTGTGCCTGGCTGCGACGGCCTCGGACACCGGCGGTTCGATCCGCCAGCCTGCCGCCTTTACCGGCACCGTCGGCATCAAGCCGACCTATGGCCGCGCCAGCCGCTTTGGCATGGTCGCCTTTGCCTCCTCGCTGGATCAGGCCGGGCCGATCACCAAGACCGTCGAGGATGCCGCCATCCTGCTGCGGTCGATGTGCTCCTTCGATCCGAAGGACTCCACCAGCCTCGACATCGATACCCCCGACTGGACCGCCAGCCTCGGCAAGGGCGTGAAGGGCCTGCGCATCGGCGTGCCGAAGGAATATGTCGTCGACGGCATGCCGGCCGAGATCCAGGCGCTGTGGGACAAGGGCGTCGAGTGGCTGAAGGCTGCGGGCGCCGAGATCGTCGAGATCAGCCTGCCGCACACCAAATATGCGCTGCCGGCCTATTACATCATCGCCCCGGCCGAGGCCTCGTCCAACCTCGCCCGCTATGACGGCATGCGCTTCGGGCACCGGGCCAGAGAGGCGAAGTCGCTGACCGATCTCTACGAAACCAGCCGTGCGGAGGGCTTCGGAACCGAAGTCCAGCGTCGTCTGACCATCGGGGCCTATGTGCTGTCGGCGGGATTCTATGACGCCTATTATGTCCGCGCGCTCAAGGTCCGCCGCCGCATCGCCCAGGACTTCGACGCGGTCTGGGACAAGGTGGACGCCATCCTGACCCCCTCGACGCCCTCGGCCGCCTTTGCGTTGGGCGACAAGGAGATCGACCCGATCCAGATGTATCTGAACGACATCTTCACCGTGACCGCCAACCTTGCGGGCCTGCCGGGTATATCGGTGCCCGCCGGTGTCGACAGCGGCGGCCTGCCCCTCGGCCTTCAGGTCATCGGCAAGGCCCTCGACGAGGCGACCGTCTTCCAGGTCGCCGATGTGCTGGAGCAGTCGGCCGGGTTCGTCGCCAGGCCGGAGCGGTGGTGGTGAGGGCCGTCGCCCGACGATCAGGCGGCGACCCCTTCGACCTCAGTGTTCCAGCGCTTTGATGTCCGCGTCGATGGCGTCGATGATGTCCTGGGTGATGGCGCCTTCGGAGTAGGGCATCACCTCGGCCAGAGTCATGCCTTCGAACTGGGGACGGGCCGGGTGGTCGGCGATCCCGGGCAGGTGCTTGTCGAGGATAGAGGCGGTCGCCGGATCGGCCAGCAGATCCTTGATCGGGCTGTCGATGGTCGGATGGTCGGCAATGGCGACGATCGCCGGCGTGTCGGTCAGGGCAAGCGCCGGTGCGGTGAGGACGCCCGTCGACAGGGCAGCAATGGCAGCGGCAGCAAGAATTCTGGACATGGGGGGCTCCTCCCGGTTTGGATGCGGCCAGAGAACCCGGATTTCGTGACGGGCTCAAGACCGAACCCTCTTTCCCGGACGAGGGCGTCGACCTAGAAGGTTTCCATGACTGACACCGCGACCAACACCAAACTCATCCAGGGGCGCACGGGCCCTTGGGAAATCGTCATGGGGCTGGAGATCCACGCCCAGGTGGCGTCGAAGGCCAAGCTGTTCTCGGGGGCGGCTGTCGGGTTTGGCGCCGGCCCGAACGAGCAGGTGTCGCTGGTCGACGCGGGCTTTCCCGGCATGCTGCCGACGCTGAACAAATGGTGCGTGGAACAGGCGGTGCGCACGGGCCTCGGCCTGCGGGCGAAGATCAACACCTTCAGCCAGTTCGACCGGAAGAACTATTTCTATCCTGACCTGCCCACCGGCTATCAGATCAGCCAGCTGTATCACCCTATCGTCGGTGAGGGCGTGGTCGAGGTCGAGGCCGAGGACGGTACCTTCTTCAACGTCGGCATCGAGCGCCTGCATCTGGAGCAGGATGCCGGCAAGCTGATCCACGATCTGTCGCCGACCGAGAGTTATGTTGACCTGAACCGGGCGGGCACGGCCCTGATGGAGATCGTCTCGCGCCCCGACCTGCGCAGCCCCGAGGAGGCCGTGGCCTACGTCAAGAAGATCCGGACCATCCTGATCTATCTGGGCACCTGCGACGGCGACATGGAGAAGGGCAATCTGCGCGCCGACGTCAACGTCTCGGTCCGGCGTCCGGGTGAGCCGTTCGGCACGCGCTGCGAGATCAAGAACGTCAACAGCTTCCGCTTCATATCCCAGGCGATCCAGTACGAGGCCCGCCGCCAAATCGAGATCCTCGAGGACGGCGGCTCGATCACCCAGGAGACCCGCCTGTTCGATCCGGTGAAGGGCGAGACCCGCTCGATGCGCTCCAAGGAAGAGGCGCACGACTATCGCTACTTCCCCGACCCTGACCTGCTGCCGCTCGAGATCGAGCAGGCGTGGATCGACGAGATCAAGGCCGGTCTGCCGGAGCTGCCCGACGACAAGCGCCGCCGCTTCATGAGCCAGTACGGCCTGTCACAATACGACGCCGGCGTGCTGATCTCGGAACAGGCCAAGGCTGACTATTTCGAAGCAGCTGCCAAAGGCCGCGACGCCAAGCTGGTGTCCAATTGGGTGACCAATGAGCTGTCGGCGCGCTTGGCTGCTGACGGCCAAGGCTTCGATCTGGGCATCGTCCGTTTCCCGCCCGCTCTTCTTAGAGAACTCGTGGAACTTATCGAGGATGCAACAGTCTCTTCGAAGATCGCCAAGGAAGTGTTCGAATATGTCTGGGCTGGTGAAGGCCCACCAAGACATGTGGTGGAAGCTCGCGGCCTGAAGCAGGTCACCGACACGGGCGCCATCGAGAAGGCCGTGGACGAGATCATTGCCGCCAACCCCGACAAGGCCGCCGCCGTCGCCGAAAAGCCCCAGGCCATCGGCTGGTTCGTCGGTCAGGTCATGAAGGCCACCGGGGGCAAGGCCAACCCCGCCGCGGTCAACGAGATCCTGAAGGCCAAGCTGGGCATTTCCTGAGGCGCTACCGCTCGCGACGCGGGTCGATCGCGGCCTGAGCGGGCGGGGACGTGAAAAAAGGGCCCGGAGATCGCTCTCCGGGCCCTTCTTCATTCAGGCCTGACGCCTACCAGCGCCAGAAGTCGTAGACGACCTCGATGATGTAACCGTCGTATTCGTCGATCAGATAGATGTGGTTGTCGACGTAAACCCAGCGCGTGCCCTGGGGCGGGAAGCCCAGCCCGTAGGTGCGATAGTCGTTCAGCTGGTAGCGCCAGAAGATCGACGGCAGATAGTCACCCTCGCTCCAGCGGCGGCCCCAGTACTGGCGCGGCACCGAGTAATAGCCATAGTTCGGCGCGAAGTAGAAGCCCACGCGCACGCCGGTGTAGCCGCGGAACGAGCGGTTACCCCGCCACCAGTCCGAACGGTGACGACGGTCCCAGTCGCGCCGCCAGTTGTCGCGGCTCCAGCTGCGCCGGAACTCCCGATAGTCGCGCCGGTCACGACGGTTCTCATAGCGGTCCTCGCGCCGGTCCTGACGCCACTCGCGGCGGTCCTCGCGGCGATCCTGACGGTCCTCACGGCGGTCCTGGCGGTTGTCGCGACGATCCTCGCGCCGGTCCTGACGGTTCTCCCGTCGATCCTGACGATTGTCGCGGCGGTCACCCCAGCGGTCCTGACGGTTCTCGCCGCGATCCTGGCGGCGGTCGCCCCGGTCCTCGCGGCGGTCCTGCCGACGATCCTGCCGGTCATCACGCCGATCTCCCCGCCTATCCTGCCGGTCCTGTCGGCGGTCTTCACGTCGGTCCTGCCGACGGTCGGTCCGATCCTGACGAGGCTGCCGGGGCGGTTGCGTCTGGGGTTCCTGGCGTTGCTCCCGGCGGGCGCGGGTGTCGCCCCGTCGACCGTCGCGGTCCTGAATCTCTGCCTGCTGGGCCTGGGCGACCGCAGGCGCGATGGCCGGGGCAACGAACGCCGTCAGGGCACTGAAGACCAAAAGGGTACGTTTCATCTCGATGTCCTTGTCGCCCCTGTCTGTCATCACCATCGATGATCTGTTCCAAGGCTTGGCAGGAACAGGCTGAACCGTATGTGAACGAAATCTGACCCGCAAAAACGCAAAACCCCGCGCGGTTTTCCGCGCGGGGCTTGCCGATGGCCGCGTACTGAATGCTACCAGATGTCGAACAGCACGTCCGCGATCACGCCGGTCGCCAGCGCCACCAGCAGGATGTCATTGTCCGCATGGACCCAGCGATAGCCGCGCGGCGCGGGCCTCAGGCCATAGTAGTAGGGATCCCGCACATAATAGCGGTGATAGGTCGACGGCAGGCGTGAACCGCGTTGCCAGCGATAGCCGTAGTAGCGCGGCTCGACCCGGTAATAGCCGTAGCCCGGCGCATACCAGTAGCCGTTCCGGCGCCCGCGATAGTCCCGGAAGTCCGACCGGCCGCGCCACCAGTCGCGGTTATTGCGGTCCCAGCGGTCGGCGCGTCGATGATCCCGATAGTCCCGCCGGTCGTCCCGGCGTTCGTTGCGCCAGTCACGACGGTCCTCACGGCGGTCACGGCGCCAGTCACGCCGGTCATCGCGTCGGTCACGGCGGTAGTCGCGCCGGTCCTCTCGCCTGTCCTGCCGCCACTCGCGGCGGTCGTCGCGGTCGCGGCGGCTTTGCGCTTCGGCGATGGCGGGGACGGCCAGGGTGGCCATGGTGAGCGCGACGATGGCCGCGCGGGAAAGATGCCTCATGGTACATGCTCCGGTTTTTGTGGCCGGTGGATCAGGTGATCCGCGAGGCTGGCAGGCTGTCGGCCCGGAAATGAACCCCGCCTGAACGCTCTGGTCAGGAAGCCCTTGTAGCGACCCGGCCCGGTGCCCAGATGCAGGACCAAGGCGCAGGAGGCCCCGCATGACCCGACCCATCGAACTCTGGTACTGGCCCACGCCGAACGGCTGGAAGGTGTCCATCGCCCTCGAAGAAATGGGACTGCCCTATGAGCTGAAGCCCGTGAACATCGGCCGGGGCGAGCAGTTCGAGCCGGCCCTCCAGGCCATCAGCCCCAACGGCCGCATGCCTGCTATCGTCGATCCGGATGGAGCCGACGGCGAGCCCCTGTCGATCTTCGAATCCGGTGCGATCCTTCAGTATCTGGCCCTGAAATCGGGCCAGTTCTATCCGGAGGATGTGCGCAAGCGCGTCGAGGTCGACCAGTGGCTGTTCTGGCAGGTCGGCGGTCTGGGTCCCATGGCGGGGCAGACCCACCACTTCCGCCAATATGCGCCAGCCATGATCAAGGACCAGCGCCAGATCGCCTATGGTGTGCGCCGCTATACAGACGAGACCCACCGTCTGTACGGCGTGCTGGATCGTCGCCTTGCAGATCGGGACTATGTGGCGGGCGACTATTCGATCGCCGACATGGCCATTTGGCCCTGGATCCTGCCGGCGCCGCAAGGACAGGACCTGGCTGAGTTCCCGAAACTGGCAGCCTGGGTGGCGCGGGTCGGCGCACGCCCGGCCGTCAAGGCAGGGAGGGCCGTGGGCGACGAACTGCGCGGCAATCTGGGCGCCGCAGGCAAGGATGCCGAGGACGCGCGCAAGCTTCTGTTCGGCCAGCGCGCCCGCAAGGCCTGAAGCAGGGCGTCAACCGTAAAGCGGACCTGAACAAGCGATTGACGCCCCGTAAATACAGCAACTTGCCTTCATGACTTGGTGACAGAAAAGTCGTCGCAAGGCCCTGTGCTGTTAACGCTAACTTCAATCGCGACCGGTTTTATCGGGACCGTCGGCGGGCCAGAACGGCCTTGGCTGGAGGGACTGAGATGACGGCGCAAGAAATGGCGCACGACGCTGAACCGGGCGGCCTGCCGCTGCCCACCCCGGACATGGACGGCGACGCCCTGTTCAAACTGGGCCTGATGTATTCGGCCGGGCAGGGGGGCTGTCCCCTCGACCGGGTTTCGGCCCACATGATCTTCAATCTGGCGGCCATGAAGGGCTCGATCGAGGCCCGCGACTATCGGCGCGAGATGTCGATGGAGATGGACCGCGAAGAGATCAGCGAGGCCCAACGCGCCGCGCGCCGCTGGATCGACGCAGGCTCGGCCACTTTCGCCGCCTAGAACTGCTGATACTGCCCGTTGATCGTGTAGTTGAACCCGATGGGCAGGGCGTTGCGGATCTGGGTGAAGAAGTTGGCCAGCTCGCCCAGGTTGGAGCGCGGTACGAACAGGATGTCGCCTCGCCGCAGGGCGACGATCTCGCCGCGCCGGGGCCGGAGGTCCAGCACCCGCATCATCCGGGTGCCGCCGGGCCCGCGCCGGATCAGGGCGACCTGGGTCGGCTTTGCGGTCGGCAGGAAGCCGCCCGCCTGAATAATCGCCTGATAGGCATCGATGTCGCCGGCCATGTCATAGACCCCCGGCGTACGCACCTCTCCATCCACCCACACCTTCAGCGGCCCGGCCTGCTTCAGGGTCACCTCGACGACGGGTCGGATCAGTTCGCTCGACAGCGCGCCGCTGACCGCGGATTCCAGCTCGAACAGGGTGCGGTCCGCCGCCATCACCTGACCGACGAGCGGCAGGGAGACCCGGCCATCGGGTCCGACGCGCACTGTCCGGGTCAACTCGGGCGCCGTCGGCGTCGCGACCTCGATCTCGTCTCCCGGATAGAGGACGTACTCGGGCTCGGCGTCGGTCCAGTCGGCAAACGGAATGTCGGGGAAGCTGCTGGCCGACGCCGGTGCGACCCGCCCGTAGCCCGGTTGCGGCATGCGGCCGCCATTGCCGCCACAGGCCGAAAGCCCGAGCGCCGCGCCCAGCAGCAGCAGATGTCTGCGATCGACCGTCATTCCGTCCCGTTCCGACTCATTCTGATCAGTTAGGACCACTGTCGGGGAACGTGGGTAACCGATGGTTAACGCCGCCCCTTGAGGATCACCTGACCCTCTCGACAGGATTCTCCGTTCGTATGCGTTCCTCCGCCACATATTCCGCCCGACCGCGGTACGACCTGGCGGACATTGTCGGCCTGTTGATCCGCCAGATCGGCGTAATGCTGCTGGTGTTCCTCGTCATCGTCGCCCTCGGCACGGTGGCGGTCATGACCCTGAAAAAGACCTACACCGCCGAGGCCCGAATCTTCGCAGGCGTCGGTCAGGAATACGTCTATCAGCCGCGCGTAGGGCTGACCGAGCGGGGGCAGGCGCCGGATTCGGATGCCGTGACCCAATCCGAAGCCGCCATCCTCGACAGCCAGGAGGTCAAGCAACGAGTCGTGCGGACGCTCGGCCCGGCCGCCATTCTGGGGGACAAGGCCAGCGGCAGTCGCGCGGCCCAGGAGGCCCAGGCCATGAAGGCGCTCGCAGGTGGCCTGAAGATCGGGGTGTCACCCGGCAGTCCGGTCATCGCCGTCGGCTATGAAAGCGGCAATGCCCAGCGCTCGGCTACCGTTCTGAACGCCATCGTGGACGCCTATCTGGCCTACCGGCGCGAGTTGTTCACCGACCGCAGCACCGATGCCAATCTGGCCCAGCAACAGGCGTTCGAGGACGATCTGGCGCGGGCTGATGCCGAGTATCAGGCCTTCCTGCGGTCCAATGACATCGGCGATTTCGCCGCCGCCAAGGCGAACTATGCGACCAGCTATCAGACGGTCTACAGCGACCGTCTGTCGACCCAGGCCCTGCTGGACCAGACGGATCAGCGCTTGCGCACGCTCGAGGCGCAACTGGCGCAGACGCCTCCGGAAATCGCCCTGTCGCAGGATTTGAACGTCTCGGCCCAGGACCAGATTCTGCAGGCCCGCAACGAGCGCGAGGCCCTGTTGGCGCGCTATCTGCCCGACTCGCAGCCGGTCCGCGACATCGAGGCGCGGATTGCCCAGCTCGAGGCCTATGTCGCGGCCGGGGGCGGCGTGGGCGTCAAGGAAGTCCGCACCGGACCAAATCCCATCTGGACCGAGCTGGAGACCACCCGCGCCACGGTGCAGGCCGAGCGCGACTCGCTGCGGGCACGACTGGCCGCGCTGGACCGCCAGCTGGAACAGATCAAGGCGCGCCAATCGGACCTGATCGAGGTCGAATCGCAAAACACCACCCTGTCGAGTGAGCGCGAAGTTCTCTCGGCCAACATTCGAGAATTCCAGCAGCGCACGTCGCAGAGCCGCGCGGACAGCGCGCTGGTCCAGGCCGGCGCCGACAATGTGACGGTGATCGAGCGGGCTGTCGCGCCGACGACGGGCAAGAGCTTGAAGCTGCCGCTGCTGGCGCTGGTCATCCTGTTCGCCGGCTTCACCGCCCTGTGCGTGGGTCTGGTCCGCATATTCTCGCGGCGCGACTTCGCCACTGCTGAAGTGGTCGGGCGTACCCTCGACATGCCGGTACTGGCTGTCGCGCCGATGAAGGCCCGGTGAGGCCGCGCGCATGGTAGCCTCGGGCGTGGTGAGGCGTGTGACACCGATTCGATGATCGATTTGACGACCGAAATGGCAGAGCTGTGGGCCGCCCTGGGCCCCGGGCGCGGGCATCGCGGTCGCGTCGTGCTGTTCGTGTCGGCCCTGGCGGGTGAGGGGACCTCGACGGTCGCCCGGGAGTATGCCCGGCTGGCCGCTGTCCGTGCGCGCCGGCCGGTCTGGCTGATCGATGCGGACCTTCTGCAGCAGGACCAGATGAGCATTATCGGGGGTGATCCGGAGCGCTTTGGCCAACTGGGGCGTCCGGCCCATGCCTCGCCCGACGGATCCAGCTTCTTTGCCATCACCCCGCCGCTGGTCGGCAAGGATGGGCAGCCCGTAGCTCCGGCCCGGCTTTTGACGGCGCGTCCGGCGCTGGGCGGGCGGCTGTGGGTGACCCGCTTCAATCAGGAGGTGCTGCGCTCCGGCCAGCGCGCCGAGGCGATCGACGATGGCCGCTACTGGGATGCCCTCAGGGGACATGCCGAGACCGTGGTGATCGATGCCCCCTCGGCGGATCGCAGCGACCTTGCCCTGATCCTCGCGCCGCTTGCGGATGTGACCGTGCTGGTGGTGGCGGGACAGGCGACCGAGGCGGCCGCTCCGGTGGCGCTGCGCGACGAGATCGAGGCTGTCGGCGGCAATATTGCGGGCGTGGTGGTCAATCGTTCCACCTATCGCGTGCCGCCGCTGTTGCGCCGGCTGACGGCCTAGGCGGCGGCCCGGTCCAGTCGCTGCAACTCGGCCGCGCCGTAGAAGCGCGGCTCCAGCCCCGGCATCCACAGCACCTTGCCCAGACCGCGGACGGCCCGATCTAAGACGCGGGCGCGCTCGGGCCGATGAAGGACCACCAGCGGCAGGGCCACCAGTCCCCAAGCGACCAGCTGGGCTGCGCCGACCGCCATCCATTTCGCCACGCCTAACGGATCCTTGCGGCCCCAAGCGGCCTGCGACGGGCTCTGGCCATAGGCAAAGGCGCGCGACAGGGCATAGCTCAGGTTCGCCCGGTGTGCCGGGGCGACCTCGTCCACCCACGCGTCCGCCGACCAGCCGAACTGGCCGCCTCGCGCTTCCAGAGCGGCGAACAAGGCGTCGTCCTCTCCTCCCGAATGGTTCCAGCGGACCTCGAACGGCGCGTCCCCGGGCAGGGCGGTGGCCCGTATCATCAGACTGTTGCCGCAGCCGAACGGATGATCGATCAGGCCATCTGCGGACGGCCCTTCGCGGCCGAAGAAGGTTTCGAGATAGGGGCGCAGGTCGTCAGGTGCCCCCGGGGCACTCCCCCGGATCGGACCGAATACGACGTCGGCGCCGGTCGAGGCCTGGCTGTCCAGCAGGCTGGCCAGCCAGCGGGGTGAGGCGATCTCGTCATCGTCCAGAAAGGCGATCAGGGGTGCTTGCGTCGCCGCCAGCCCCGCGTTGCGCGCCGACGCCACACCGGACCGCGGTTCGTGCACATAGATGACGGGCACGGGCGCATCGCTGAACCCGTCGACCACGGACCGGCTGCTGGGCTGGCGATCATTGTCGACGACCACGATCTCGGACAGGCGGCCCCCAACCTGTTCCTGTGCCATCAGGGAGGCGAGGGCCGCGGCCAGTCCCTCGGGACGCCGCAGGGTGGGCACGAGGACGGCGACCCGCTCCATCAGACGGCCTCCGCATAGAGCGCGGCCCGGTAGAGCCTGAGCGCGAATGCCCGCGCCCCTGCCGGCAGCCAGTCCTGAAGCACGACGCTGCGGACCAGGCTTCTGAAGGCTCCCCGTGCCGGCAGCCGCCGGATCAGGCGCGCCGCCCGGTAGCTGGGATAGGTGGAGACGACCTCGGCATGAAGGGCGATGACCCGCGCGAAATTGTCGGCCGACTGTTCGTACTTGGCCATCAGGCTGGCCGTGGTGTCGAGGCCCATGTGGGTGGCGGGAATGTCGACGTGCCGGACGGCGTGGTTCCGGGCCACGCGCATGGCCCATTCCACGTCCTCCCAGCCCCAGCCGGAAAAGGCGGGGTCGAAGGCTTCGGCTGCAAACACATCGCGCCGTACCAGCAGGTTCGAGGTGTAGACGTATTTCTCGGGCGCCTGCTCACGCGCCTCGACCGGCAGGCACTCCGACTTCAGGGCGATGGACCGGTGCACGGCGTAGCGGGCGTCGGTCGGGGCCTGCATGAGTGAGAAGCCGCCAAAGGCGACGGCGGGGTCCTCACGCTGGATCAGGGCAAGCCAGGCGGCAAGGAAGTCGGAGCGATCCGGCCGCATGTCGCTGTCCAGAAACAGCCAGCTGTTCCCCCGCGCCGCGGACGCCAGCCGGTTGCGGCCCCGCGAGCGACCTTCATTGGCCGTCAGGGTGATCAGGCGAGCAGGGAGGCGGAGCGTTGCTACGCGCTGCTCCAGCGCGGCTGTCAGTTTCGCATCGCCGGTGCCGTCATCCAGCAGCACGACCTCAGCCTGGCCGTTCAGGTCCGGGGCCTCGGCCTCCAGCCGGTTCAGAAGATCCGTGGGATCGTCGCGCAGGAACGGGATAAGCACCGAGAGACGCGGGGTCGCACCGGCCCATGTCGGACTGTCCGTCCTACGGGCGCGGCTCATGCGGGGGCTCCCCGGGCCTTCAGGCGTCGCAAGCGCTCGCCCAGCACGTCCCGGATCCCGGCGGCGTTGAGGGTGACCACGACGGCGCCATACACAAGCGCGCCGACGCCGGCGTCCGTCATCAGTTCGAGGAAACCCCCTGTGCGCGGCAGGCGGGTGACCACGAGGGCCATGGCGCCCGAAGCCACGCCGATGCGGATCAGGCTGTCGACTGGAATGGGCAGGGCCACCACGCGCCGCCCGATCAGGATCACCGACGTCAGCCCGATGGCCAGACTGGCCGCCGTCGCCCAGGCCGCGCCCATGACCCCATGGGGCGGGATCAGGATGAGATTCAGCACCACATTGCTTGCCGCCGGAATGGCCATGGTCACGAACAGCAGGCTGGTGCGCTTGCCGAGGGTGAAGGCCTGCCCGAAGTAATAGCTGGACAGACCCGACATCAGGGCGGCCACGGCGATCCACGGTGTGATGGCCGCTGCGGCGCCGCGCAGGTCCTCGCCGATCATGAACTCCGCCATCGGCCGCGCCACCAAAGCCAGCCCCACCGCCGCCGGAATACCAATCAACAGGAAGGTCGAGGCCTGTTCGCGGGCGGCTTCCTTCAGACCGGCATGGCCGTGACGTTCCAGCGCCATCACAAGCGCCGGTCCTCCTGCAGCGCCCAGCCAGATGAACAGCACATCCAGCGTCCGGTTCGCGAGGCTGTAGGCCGCGTGATAGGCGCCGGTCGCCGCTTCATCCATGAAGACGGCCAGCAGGATACGGTCGGTCGAGCCCAGAACCAGCGTCAGCGCCAGCGACACGGCAATCGGATAGCCATAGCGCGCATAGGACAACAGACGCTTCGGATCGGCCCGGCCCCCGCGCGCGAACCTCAACTCGGCGGGCAGGACGAACGGCAGCAGGACCAGCGGCGCCAGCGCGAGCCCGATCAACGGCGAGGCAGCCCCCGCGCCCAGGATCGCAAAGACGACGCCGAAACCCAGACCGCCGACGGCCGTGAAGATATCCATCCAGGCGGATTTGGCGACCTCGCCCGAGGCGCGGTACCGCTCCTGCACCAGCCGCGCGAGGCACCGGACCGGCACGCCGGCGACCCCGACCGCCACCGCGACCCGGAATGCCGTGTCCATCGGCCACAGCCAGATGGCCAGCCCCATGACCGGCAGGAAGATGAGGGTGAGGGCAAAGGTCGCCTGATAGAGGCCGGCGAAATGGTCGGCCAGCGACGGCCCCTCGCTTTCGGCCGCCCAGAACCGCGCCATGGCCGCCTCGATCCATGTGAAAACCGCCACGTGCGTCAGGCTGAAAACCGCATAGGCCACGGCGTAGCGGCCAAAGTCATCCGGGCTCAGCAGTCGCGTGAAGGCGACCAGCGTCAGAAAGCCGACCACTCCCTGGACGATATTGGCGGGCAGATAGCCCCAGACCCCGCGCCAGAACATCGCGCCCTACCGAACCGCCAGCCGGTCGCCCAGCAGGACGGGGACGGTGACCAGCATGATCCAGAGGTCCATCCAGAGCGACTGGCGCTCGACATATTCCACGTCCAGCTGGACCCGTCGGCGGACGTCCTGAGCCGTATGCAGGGGCCCGCGAGAGCCATGAATGGCGGCCCAGCCGGTCATGCCCGGCTTGATCCGGTGCCGGTGGGCATAGTCGGCGACGAGACGCGCGGATTCGATCTGGCCGGTCTTCATGCCGATGGCGTGGGGGCGGGGGCCGACCAGGCTCATCTCGCCCTTCAGCACATTCACCAGCTGGGGCAGTTCATCGAGGCTGGTGGAGCGCAGGAGCCGGCCGAGGCGGGTGATGCGATCGTCGTCGTGGGTCACCTGCCGGCTGGCCGTGGCGTCGGTGGCCTCCTGTTTCATGGTGCGGAATTTCCAGACCACGATCTCCTCGTGGTTGAAGCCGTGCCGGCGCTGGCGGAAGAAGGCGGGACCACGGCTGTCCAGCTTCACCAGCAGGGCAATGATCGCTATCACCGGCGCCAGCAGCACCAAGGCAAGCCCCCCGATAATCAGGTCCTGAAGCCGCTTGTTGAAGGCGCGGCGGTCATCGTCGATCTGGCCGTTCAGCCGTGACAGCCGCGAGCGCGCCAGACGCTCCATGGCGGCGGCCCGGAGACGTCCGTCTTCGGTATCGACCAGCAGGCTGACGGGATTGGGCAGGGCGGTCAGCCGCCGCGTCAGGTCGCGCACCCGCTCCTCGGCGCGGGGATCGATGGCCAGCACGATGCGGTCGACATAGGGCAGGATGCGGTGCGCCATCAGCGCCTCGCTGTCCCCCAGGACCGGCACGCCCTCGACGGCCCTCGGCGAGCGCGCCATGCGATCATCGAAGACGCCGATGATGTTGAGGTCGCGCCGCTGCATGGCTTCGCGGATCATCGACTCGGCGTGTCGGGTCGCGCCGACCAGCACGACGTTCGGCGTCAGGGCGCCGTTCTCCCGCATGCGCCGGATCAGCTCCAACCAGCACAGGTGCAGGCCATAGAGGGTGACGAGCGTCAGCGCCCCCCAGACCAGGATCAGGGTGAAGTGGATGTCGCCGAGCAGGGCACCGATGGTGAGGGCCAGAACGCCGCCAGCGGCCACCAGACCCGATACGGCCCCCAGGTGCAGGATGTCCGATTGTGTCTGGCCGAACCGGTAGATGTCGATCGAGCGCATCAGTCCTAGGGTCACCGCCGCGCCCGTGATGACCGGCAGCACATCGGCCACGCGCGCGTCGCCGAGTCCCTCCGGCGTCAGCAGGAACAGGGCCAGCAGGGTCACGACCGCCACGCACAGCACGTCGATCGCATGGAAGTAGTGGACCGAGAGCCGCGCCCGCGCCCGCTCGCGGGCATTCAGCCAGACCCCCGGCCGGAACGGTCCCCGTCGATGTGTCGCCGCGTCGGCAGGGGGCGTCTCACCGCTCACCGCCGCGCGCGCCATGGCCTGCAGGCCCGCGGCATCCAGTGCGTCGGCGGCATCGGACGAGGGCTCGGGCACGGCGTTGGCAAGGCTGTTGGGCATGCGTCGGGTCGGCTTTCGGAGAGGGTCATCCTCACCCCACCACATCCGGCTGACTGTCCCGTTAACGCAGGGGCTGCAATATCCCCTTCATCCCCCTGTTGCGCGTCCGCCCGCGCTCGGCTATCGACGGCGCCTGCCGGAGACGTGGCCGAGTGGCTGAAGGCAACGGTTTGCTAAATCGTCGTACCCTGTAAGGGGTACCGAGGGTTCGAATCCCTCCGTCTCCGCCAGAACCTTGCGTGGCAAGGAAATCCTCCAGAATCAGAGGCTTTGCGCGAGTGGGTGTTACATCTGGAGCAGATGAAGACCCAATGCCCACATACCTATTTCGGCGCGGCCCCGCATATTATTTCCGCCGTGTGATACCGAAGGCCCTACGCCCACAGTTCGAGGGTAAGAAGGAACTGATCTTCTCGCTTAAGACGAAGGACCGCTCCACAGCGGCCCGCCTGTGTCGGCTAGAAGCTGTCCGGACTGACCGGTTGTTCGAGGAAATGGAGCTCCATTCTGTGGGGATCGGGCTCCCCGTAACGGATTCAATGTCAGTGCTCGAACGCGCCGCCAGACTCGCTGACGGTTGGCGAAAGGAGCGAGAAATTTACGCTGCAAGGGGCGAGCTGCCAGCGTTCAACGATCGCGTCAGACAGGCCCTAGCTGACCATGAGGCCGTCTTGAGAGGCGACTTTCCGGACTTTCCGGCAGGCTCAATGAACGCGTCGGAGGCGATGGTCATTGCCGCGCGAGCCGTACTGACAGGGGAGGGCGTGGTATCATTGCCGGTTCTTCCACCCAAAGCGCAGGCTACTCGGCCCAATCCTCAGGCCCTCACGCTGACCCAGTTGGCGGACAAATGGGCTGCAGAGGTCAAACCGACGGCAAAGTCGGTGCAGATGTGGCAACGGACTATCCGCGACTTCGACAAGTCCACGGGCAACCTACGCATTGAGCAGATCACCAAGCGCCATATCCTGGCCTTCAAAGATTCGATGCTAGCAGCCGGATCAAGCCCCGCCACAGCTAACAACCGGCTCAATCAGTTGAGAGCGCTCTTCCGTTACGCAGTCGGAAACGACCTTCTGACCGCCGATCCCTCTGTCGGTGTCAAAGCTCCTGTCACGCAGAGAGCCAAGGAAAGCCGCAAGCCGTTCGACACCGCCTCGCTCAGGTCGCTGTTCGCAGGTCCGGTCCATTCGGCCGGGGAGCGGCCCTCAAACGGGGGCGGTGAGGCGAGCTACTGGCTACCCCTAATGGCCCTCTTCACCGGAGCGAGACTAAACGAGCTTGGTCAACTTCGAGTGATCGATGTCCTACAAGAGGGGTACCTGAGAGATGGCGTAAAGGAATTGGCATGGGTTATCCGCATCACCTCAGATGAGGAGGACGGTCTCAGATTAAAGAACCAAAGTAGTGACCGACGCGTCCCGGTTCATGACGCTCTCCTAAAGCTCGGCTTTCTACAGTATGTGGAATCCACGCGCGTGAGCGGGCAGCCGAAATTGTTCCCACTCTTAAAACCAGACAGATACGGCTCGGTAACAGCCTACTGGGGCAAATGGTTTGGTTCGTATCTGCGCCGTCAGGGTGTAACGGATAGGAAGATCGTATTTCATTCCTTCCGTCATACTTTCAAGCATTATGCCAGAGATTCTGGAATTCCTAAGAGTGTCAACGACGCTATCACTGGTCATGCGAGTGGTGATGTGGCTGATGACTACGGAAGTCTCGATTATCCTATCAAGCCTCTCGTTGAGGGTATTGAGAGTTATAGCGTGCCAGAGTTCGACTCATTCAATATCCAACCTTACAAGCAATAGTGCGCTAGTACATTATGATATGTTATTAGATCATTTATTTGGACGGCTATTATAAATTAATCGAACTTGTTAATATCATATATTATACTTGAGAGGGACAAATAGATATGGGAGGCAACTCATTGCATCGCTCTCCATCAACCCACTCGGCTGAAATCCGATTGATCGGGTAGGGCGGTTTTCCCCATGTTCTAGGGTGACGAAACTAGCTCACTCCTGACAACGGATGCACTCGTAGGCAGCCCCTGCTTCTACAAATTGGAGTTTGCCGGAGCGCTCTCGAGCAAATCGCATCGCGCATCGAAAATATCTCGGCTGTTGTCAGGTCCGGCATATTCCTGCGCTTAGCCTACAATGCCGATCCAGCGATCAGCTCTGACAGATTGCACCCTAGGGCTTTTGCTATCCTCGCCAGATTGAGGATCGTGACATTCCTCTCCCCGCGCTCAATCTTTCCCATATGCGATCGGTCAATCCCCGATGCGTCGGCTAGCGCTTCCTGAGACAGATTCCGGCGCACCCGGAGTTCTCGGATATGACGGCCGAGACTGGCAAGCAGGCCGTCGTCATCCTGTGCTCCAGATATCCTCGACATCCGCATCTATGTCGAGCGCGGAGGTGTTTGCGGCCACGGTATTTACGACCCATTGAGGTCACCCTATGGTGCCGTGGGGAGGCGGTAGTCATGACTATTGTGCTTTGGGTCTTAGCAATCGGTGGAACGGTATGGCTCGCCCATATTCTGATCAGGCGTCACCAAGACGCAAAACTCGACAAAGTTCTTCGCTACTACCGGACGATGGCGGATGCCTGCCTTGGCAAAGATGAACTGAGGATCCTGAACGGTGAGCTTGAGGAGCTCTTTTCCTCGGTCATGCAGGTCGAGGGACTGTCCACGGGCGATGCAAATAGGATGGCGAAGCGAGCTGCCATACAGAGCATCATAAATCACCTGCGGTTCTGTGCTGCGTTTCCCGACCCGGACAATCTCGCGTATGTGAAACCGAGCTAGCTGCTAGGCCGCAGCCTTAGCAACTGCATGTTTGTGGGCATGGCAGTAACGCTTGACCGTCGCCACCGACAATCCGAACTGCTCCGCTGTGTCCTTGATGCTGGCCCCGTTTTCTAGCCGCCAGAGCGCCACCGTCGCTGCGTCCTGGGCCTTGGGTCGACCGAGGCTTTCCTTGCCCCTGTGCGTCCTCCCTGTGGCCTCCAGAGACGCCCTAGCGGTCACGCGACCCGCCTCGGTGCGTTCCCTGATGCGTCGGCGCTCCATAGAGGCCACTTGGGCGAGAACTGCGAGGATAAGCTCCCCAGTATCGCCGGCTAGCGTTCCGAGGCCGTGAACATGAACCTTTGCGCCTAGCGCCATGATCTGACGAACTGTGGACTGAACGTCGATTGCATCCCGGCCCAAACGGTCCACCGCATGGACGTGCACGGTATCCCCGCTACGCAACTTGCTCAGCAAATCAGAGAACCCCGGACGCGATGCAGCTAGAGTGCCACCGCTTATGCCCTCGTCACTAAACTCTTGATCGAAGTTGCCCCCGAGGGCGCTACGTTGAGCCTCGATACTCTGGTCGCCGGTCGAAACCCGGTAATATGCGATACGGTGCATGGCTGGCTCACAAGTTAGGCTGGCTGATCCCCTAGCTCATATGCGCGGCTCAATTGTGCGTCAAGTTATGTTTTGAGCCTAAGCGCAAAACTTACAACTTTTGTGCCTACCCCTTGCCCATTGAGCGGAGGATGGTGTGGGGAAGACCTAAGCAAACCTGAAAGTGCGCGGGCGTCGCAAGGGGGGTGAGGGGGAAGTAGTTTGTACACCTGCCTCAGGTGGCACTCTGCATGTGCCCGGCATTTTTAGGCCGTGAAGTGACGCTCGGGGGCTCCTTCCCCAATGGTATGAATAGCCGTCCAAATCCTTCCGCGGGCGCACAACTCTCGGTTTCCTATCGGTGGATTTCCGGCTAGGGTATGAAAAACGCTCGGGGGGAATTCGTGGCCAAAAGACCGATTAACGTGGTGCACATCAGCGATATGCACTTCACTGCAGTGAAAGCAGATGATCAGTCAGTTGTTCTTGGTGCGTTTATCAATGACATTCAGACATTAAAGAACAGCTCCGAGTTAACTGATCTATTATTTTTCAGCGGCGATGTAGTAAAAGACGCCGACGAGCAGGAGTCATATTATAATGCAGCTGACGTAATATCTGGCGCTGCGAGAGCACTGGCAATCGATGAATCGAACATCGTCATTTGCCCGGGAAACCACGATGCCGCGCGTTCGGTATTGGGGCCAGTTATAGACAAGATTGTGGGGTGGCAGAAGGCGGCAATGAGCCGTAAAGGGGCAAACGAACTTTTTGCTTCCGCTGAATTTCGGAAATATGTGTCTAAGGCATTTGAAAATTATACGGATTTTGTAACTCTTTTTTCGTCCAATTATCTCACAAAGGCGACGCCGCTATTCCAGAGTTACTACTTTAGGGAGCTCTCCCTCGGTGTCGTAGCCTTGAATACAGCGTGCCTGACCACCGCTGGCCTAGCCCATAAGGACCGAGGGTTCCTTTGCATCTCGGAGCATGCTCTTGAGGAGGCGCTTGACGCCATTCCCGTGGGGATCAGGGCGGTGGTCATTGGCCATCATCCACTCGATTGGCTGAATGAAGAGAACGAGCGAGCTGTCGAGCAGATCCTCGCATCAAGAGCTGCCGCCTATTTCCACGGCCACGTCCACGATCCCCGGCCGCGTGAAATCCGGACCATTGAGGGCAATTGCTTCTTCGCACAAAGCGGGGCTCTCTATACCGATCGCGAATATTACAATGGGTATTCTCTGCTCTCATTTATCGAGCAGGATGGCTTCCACACCAAGGCGCGTTACCGTTCCTATTTCGAACGCCGTAAGAGTTTTGACAAGGCAATCGACGTCTTGGCCTCGGCGGAATTCTTCTCCTCTGACAAGGCGCGGGAAGTCTGGAAGCTTGCAACGCCTTCAGTGGACTTTCGTTTGCTTGGTCACTGGCGGCAAGAGTTGGCTCGGCCGTACTTTGAGGCGGAATGCTGTTCTACGCTTTCCGCCAAGAGCTTGGATGACGTTTTTATTCCGCCGGACTTCGAGCGTGCCACCCCCATTAAGAAGGAAAGCGAGACCCGTGTAGGAGCCAAGGTTGAAGTTCTGAGCGCTAGCCAAGTCATTGCCGGGACCGACAACCTAATCCTCTCGTCGGACCCAGAGTCTGGGAAAACTAGCTTGCTGCGGCAGTGGGCGGTTTCAATGGCTCGCAGCGAGGGGCCATTAGAAGCTGCGGGGATACCCGTCCTTCTGTCGCATCCTGAGATACCGCAATATGCAGCGAAGGACGACGCGCTCATTCGTTCCAAGCTTCCGGACCTCCCGGATGGAGTTTCAATCAAAGCGCTACGAGAGAACGGCCTACTCACGTTCCTTGTGGACGATGTTGATCTTTCCAAATCTGGGAGGAAGCAGGCCCTAAGCGACTTCATTGAGCGCCATGCTCGGTGCCGTTTTGTGATTGCGTCGGCCACGCCCCTGATGGGTGGGTCAACCGTAGCCCCCATTGTGGCCGAGGCTGTGCCATTCACGCACCTGACGATGAAGCCCTACCGCGCTTCCCAGATGCGGAGTCTAGTTGACAAATTCGGGGCGCGGCCACCAGCGGAAGTGGACGAGATGCTCCAGCGTATGCTTCGGGAGGCCAAGAACCTTAACATGCCCCTCACGCCCGTGACGGGCACCTTCTTGATCCAAATATATGAGAGCGACGGTACTGCTCCCTACAATAGGGCCAACCTGGTCCAGCGGTTCATCGAGATTTTACTCGACAAGTTTGCGCCGCGTGATCTGATTCCTGGCGCATTTGATTTCGTCAATAGATCGGCGGTCCTGGCTGATTTGGCGGAGTTCATGACTCGTGCGGAGTCCTATGAAATTGCAGAGGCGCAGGTATTAACGAGATTTAACGAGTATATGTCGCGGTATGGGTTCTCCTATAACACGACGCACTTACTAGATTACTATGTAGAAGCTCGTATTTTAGAACGAGTTGGCTCAAATGTACAGTTCAAACTTAGGGCATTTTTGGAATACTTTATTGCATTGCGTATGACGAAGTCTATTGAATTCAAAGACTACATCTTCGAAGAAGAACGATTTCTAGGGTTCATAAGTGAAGTGTCGTTTTACTGTGCATTAGAGCGCGATGACGAGGCCTTGTTCGACATGGCGAGAGAGCGCTTTAGGTCCGAGTTGGCAGATATGTGGACCGGCGTGCCCGACCTTCCTAATGCCAAGCCGGCGCTCGAAGATATAAATATACCAGACCCGAAATCTTCCTTAGAAGAGCTTTACGGTATTGAGCAGCAGATTCTCCATACATCTCTGACTCAAGCTGATAGAGACTTGGTGCTAGATGCAGAGCATAGCTACTCTATGTTTCCGGTGGATCAAAAAGTAAAAAGAGTATTTTTTAGGGAGGATGGTGTTAAGAGTATCGGCATGCTATGCATGCTAAGTGCCATTCTTAAGCACAACGAGCTTATTGAAGACAAGAAAAAGAGAGAGGCTCTGGCCGAGGCGCTCGATGGTTGGCTTGAGTTTTGCATCCTATCTCTAGTACTCGTTCCGACCATTTCTAAAGAGAAACGCTTTTATTTCAACGGCGTTGAATACGCGATTAACTTTCCAGAGGACTGGACTTTGGGAGAGATAGCGCAGAGGCTCACTCTGACCATGCCGATCGCGGTAGCGAAGTTGGCGAGCTTCTATATGGGGACCGAGAAGCTTTCGGAGCAGCTCGCGGAGGGGCTTGGCTCAGAAACTGAGCCTCGCGGGCGGCAGCTCATGAAATTCAACATTCTCGCAGACCAAGGTACGAAGGGCATCGCCTCGTTAGCCCAAGAAGTTGGAAAGGCTGTCCAAGGGAGCCGGTATCTCTCGAATGTGTTGGTCCGCAAACTGCACGAGTTAGTCGGTCGGTATGCGCTATCCGAACCAGAACTGGAGCGGCTGCGAGAGGTAACGGCAGATACCGTTGTGCGAATCGAGGGAGCAACTGGTCGCAAGGCAGGAGAGCGGAAAGGGAAGCTGATGGCTGCGTATCGAAGCAGAGAAATGTTCTTCAAGTTGACGCACCGAGACGACAACAAATAGGCTAGATCAAAAAGATCTTTAAATGTGGCTAGGCGTGCCAGTCATCGACTGAGACATGGCAATTTCCCCTCTATGCGCTGCAACATGTGCTGACCGATGAGATTGGCAGGCCCTCTCTGGTTTGCTACATTCGTGGGCATCAACTGTCCCATCTGCGTTGCGGGGTCGACTGATTTTGCTGGATGAATCGGAGGTGTCGGCTAATCCCTCCGTCTCCGCCAGATCTTCCCCTTTTCTGTTGTCAGATTTTGCAAAACGGGCCAGCAGGGGCGTGTGCCCGACTATGCCTGTTTCAACCTGTGCCTGCGCTCGGAAATTCCGCTGCCGGAACTGAGCGAAATCGCGCTGGTCGGATCCCGGGACGTCGTCACTGTGAGCTGCGGCCCTGTAAAGGACATCGGCACCGAGACCCTTCGGCATGAGGGCCGGATCACGATCCTGAACCTGCCGGGCATTGGTCGTTTCCGCATCGAGGCGGGAACCTCGATCGTCGTGGATGGCGCGCCGGACTGCTCTGACAGGAACCTCAGGCTGTTCCTGCTCGGCTCGGCGCTGGGTGTCCTTGTTCACCAGCGTGGCCTCCTCCCGCTTCATGCCAATGCGGTGATCCTTGCGGGGAGGGCGTTGGCCTTCACGGGACCTTCCGGCGCGGGAAAGTCGACCCTGGCGGCGTGGTTTTCGGATCACGGCTACCCGGTCCTGTGCGACGATGTCTGCGTGATCGGGGTGGAGGGGGGCGCGCCTGTGGCCTACCGCGGTCTGCCGCGTCTCAAGCTGTGGGCGGATGCGGCCGAGAAGAGAGGCCAGACGCTTGAAGCGCTCGAGCGCGTTCACGACGACCTCGACAAATACCAGATGCCCCTGCCGGTCGAAGTCAACGAGACCCCGGTTCCGCTCGCCGCCGTCATTCGTTTGAAGCGGGCGGGGGAGGAGGACGGCACTCTGACGCGTGTGCGGGGCAGAAGCGCGCTGCAACTGCTGATGTCTGAAACCTATCGGCGCGCGGTGGTCGGTGCCCTCGGGCTGCAGGCAGAGCATTTTCGCAACTGCATCGCTGTGGCGTCGGGCGCCGCAATTCTGGAGTGGGCGCGGCCCTGGGGACATGATGTCTTCGATGCCGAGGTCGAGGCAATGGTTGACCGCCTTCTCCGATCAGGGATGGGAAAGAAACTGGCATGAGCTGCATGGAAACGACCTTTGCCGACGATCAGCGTGTCGTGGCGTCGGGGGACCTGATAACCACCCGCGTCGATGGTGAGGTCATGGCCATGAACGTGGAGCGCGGGACCTGTTACGGGCTGGACGCCATCGGGTCGCGCATCTGGGACCTGATCGCGTCCCCTGTCGCCGTCGGCGATGTCATCGGACAACTGACGACGGAATACGATGTCTCGCGGGAGGTCTGCCGGACCGACGTGTTCGCCCTTCTGACCTCGCTCGAATCAGAGGGATTGATCCGACGGCTGTGAGGGCTTCGGCAGGCGCCGACAGCCGGTTGGCGGAGGCGCTGGAGCCACGCAATGCCCGATTTACGGGAACGCCCGTCGCTTTACGCGATTGAGTTTGACAGATTTTGCTTCCGTGGCACTGTCTGCAAAACCAGTAAGGATTCAACCGCTATGAGCGACCCTGTCGTCACCCCTGATGAAACGCTTCCGTCCTCGACCGTGAAGACATGGACGGCCCCGCAACTGCAGCGACTGGATGTCGGCCAGGCCGAGAATGACGTCACCCCCGGAACCGACGGGATCACCTCCGCCTCTTGACCTGGAGGGGGCCGCGCTGGCCGGATTGGCTCTTTCGGGTCTGATGCCGATCACTGCCGTCGCCTCAAGGGGGCTGCTTTGAATTCGGCGAACGCTGACGCGCGATGACGGCTCTGTCGGGATGCTGGCGTCTGGACGGGCGGCCCGTTCTGTCTGAATGCCGAGCCATGGACCACGCCCAGCGCATGTACGGGCTGGACGGCGAGGGCGCATGGGACGGCGGCAACATCGCCTTTGCCCTGCGACGCTCGGACCGACTGGATGAAGACCGCTTCGATGTGCCACCGCTCGTCAGCGGCTGTGGTCGCTATACGCTCGTGGCAGATGTGCGGCTGGATGATCGCGCCGGAATGGCCGCTGCGCTCGACATGCCGGCTGGCGAGGCGGCGGTCATGTCAGATACGCGTCTCGTCCTTCGGGCCTGGGAGAAATGGCGGCTCGGTCTGTTTGACCATGTCTATGGCGACTATGCCCTTGCCGTCTGGGATAGCCAGGAACAGCAGCTGACCCTGGCCCGTGACGCCCTGGGGGCCAAGCCGCTCCACTTTCACCACAGGGATGGATTTGTCGCTTTTGCCTCGATGGCCAAGGGCCTCCATGCCCTGCCCGATGTTCCGATCGAGCCTGATGAAGCGGCGCTGGCCGGCCTGCTGGCCCTTATCCCCGAGAGCGGACCGGGGACATGGTTTCGTCATGTCTGGCGCGTCGAACCCGGTCACTATGTCCAGTTCAGCCGGCGAGGAATGGTCACACGCCGACATTGGGAACCGGACCGCAACCGGCCTGTGCCCGTGGACTTCGAGGCGCAGGTCGAGGGCTTCCGTGAGCTTCTGGATCGTGCGGTTGCCGCGCGGCTGAGGGGGGCGGGAAGGCGGGTCGGCAGTCATCTGAGTGCCGGGCTCGACAGCGCGGCAGTCACGGCTACGGCCGCCCGGCTCATGGCCGACCGGGGGGGGCAGGTGACCGCCTTCACGGCGGCACCGCGACGCGGGGCTGATCTGCCTGGCAAGCCGGGCCGCATCGAGGACGAGTCGCGTCTCGCGACCGCGACTGCCCGGCTCTATCCCAATATAGACCACCGGGTCGTGCGCAGCGGTGGACACGACCTCGCCAGCCCTCTGGACCAGGCGTTTCTCCTGTTCGAGCGCCCGGTCCTCAACATCTGCAATCTCGGCTGGACGAACCGCATCAACGATGAGGCTCGCCAGCTCGGACTCGCGGTGATGCTGGTCGGCAATGCGGGGAATATGAGCTTCAGCTACAGCGGGACGACCCTGCCCGGGGAGCTCCTGATGCGAGGCGACGTGGTCGGTCTGGTGCGGGAAGGCCGGGGTCTCGTTCGCTCCGGACGAATGCGCTGGAAAGGCTATCTCGCCAGGTCCTTCGGACAGCTCGTGCCCGATACGCTCTGGCGCGTCGCGGGCCGCCTCCGGGGCCGGGTCACCCGGCTGGGCGACTACTCGGCCCTCCCGGAGAGCGCGGTCGTGCAATACGATATTGCCGCGCGCGCCGAGGCGGCGGGCCATGACCTCGGCTACCGCGCCGAAGCCGATGCCTTCGCCCAACGGCTTCGCATCCTGCGGAGGTTCGATCCCGGCAACTACAACAAGGGCATGCTCGCGGGCTGGGGGCTGGATATCCGCGATCCGACGGCGGACCGACGTCTGGTGGAATACTGCCTCGCGCTCCCGACGCGGGCGTTTCTGGCCGAAGGTCTGCCGCGCCGGCTGGCGCGCGTGGGACTGGCTGACCGGTTGCCTTCCGAGGTCATTGGCGAACGGGCCAAGGGCTATCAGGCTGCTGACTGGTTTGAGGACCTCCAGAGGTCTCACCACAGTCTGCACGACGAGTTGGGACGTCTGCGCCACGTCGAGGGCGCAGGGGCACTGCTGGATCTTGACCGACTGGAAGCGGCTCTGGAAAACCTGCCGGCCGACGGGTGGGCGCGGCCTGAAGTGGAACGCGAGTATCGTCTGAAGTTGCTACGCGGCATTTCCGCGGGCCATTTCCTCAGGAAGGCGTCCCGTACGAATGCCTGAATCCGGGAAATCCCAGGCATTGGGTCAGGCAGGCGGCTTCATCCGCGATCTGGCGAATTATGTGGGCCGCCGCACGCCGGGTCTGCTGCTCCTGGTTGCGGCGGGGGCCGTGCTGGAGGGAGCCAGCCTGTTCCTGCTCGTCCCCCTGCTGGCCACCCTGTTCGCCGGGGACAACCCGCTCTCCGGGCTGCCCGCCGCCGTGTGGACCCTTCTCCCACAGGTCCGGGATTCGGCCCGCCTGCCCATAATCCTGCTGCTCTTCGGGGGAGTGATGGGCCTGAGGGCTCTTGTCCTCTGGCAGCGCGATCTCCGGCTGGGCGCTCTGCAGATCGGCTACCTGGAGTCGAAGAGGTCCATGCTGGCGCAGGCTTTGGCGGACAGCCGGTGGACCGAGCTCAATGCCCTGGGCCATGGGCGCATCACCCATCTGATGAGCGGCGACATCCAGCGATGCTCAGCAGGGGTGCATTTCCTGCTGCAGGGTGGCGTCGCCGTCGTCCTGGTCGTCGTTCAGGCTGCTGTTGCGGTGATGCTGGCCCCGCAGCTGGCGCTTGTCGCGCTCGGCTTGCTCGCAGTCGGCGCGCTCGTCATGGGCCGCTGGCTGGGCGCGACGCGCTACATCGGCGCGAGAGTTACCGCGGCGAACATGGCCATCATGGTCGAGCTCGGCCGCTTTCTGGGGGGACTCAAGGCCGCGATGAGCCAGAATATGGATGCCGCCTTCGTGGCCGGCTTCCGACGCGACCTCGACCTCGCCGCCCGGCAGCAGATTGCCTTCGTCAACCGGCAGGCCGCCCTGCGCGTGATGTGGAGTTTGCTCGGCGCGGCCGTCGCGTGCGGCGTCCTGATGCTCGGCTATTTCGTGCTGGGGTCACCGCCGGCCGTCTTGCTGGCCCTTCTGGTCGTGCTGGCGCGAGTTGCCGCCCCCGCCGCGCAAATCCAGTCGGGCATGCAGCAGATCGCCTATGCCCTGCCGGCCTGGCAGGCCCTGCAGCAAATCCTGACCGAGCTGCCTTTGCGCGACCGGACGGGCGAGCCGGCCACCAGCCAGCTCCCCCGAAATCGTCCGGTTCGCTTTGAGGGCGTCACGTGCCTGCATACGGCCTCGGGAGGGCGGGGTGGTGTGCGCGAGCTCAGCATTGCGCTCCAGCCCGGAGAGCTGATCGCGGTGGGTGGCTCGTCTGGCGCCGGCAAGACCACCTTCGCGGACCTGCTCGCGGGCCTGCTGGAGCCGCAGCAGGGCCAGATCACCGTAGGAGACCAGCGACTCGATGCTGGCACCGTCCCGGACTGGCGCTCGAGGCTGGCCTACGTCACCCAGGACCCGCTGCTCTTCAACGACACGGTGCGGAACAACCTCCTTTGGGGCGGGGTCGATGCCGACGAGACAGCGATCGCCCGGGCCCTCGAACTCACCGGCGCCGACCAGGTCGTCGGTCGCATGCCGGAGGGCCTCGACAGCATTGTGGGAGAGAATGGCGCGCTCGTGTCCGGAGGCGAGCGTCAACGCCTTGCCCTGTCGCGGGCGTTGCTGCGGCGTCCCGAGGTCATGATCCTGGACGAGGCCACCTCCGCTCTCGATGCCGAGAGCGAGGCCGCCGTCCTGGCCGCCCTCGCTGCGCTCGAGCCGCGCCCGCTGATGGTGGTCATCTCCCACCGCCCCCAGGTCCTGGCGGCATGCGACCGCCGTCTCATGTTCGAGGGGGGGCGTCTGATCGACGACACCCGCCGATGAGCGCTCCCCTTCCGCTGGAGCTCCGGCTTGTGGCGGCCTGTTGTCGCCCCGGTGCCGAACGGGCGGCCGATGACGCCGTGGTGCGGCTTGCGGCGCATCCCGCATTGGACGGCAAGGCTCTCCTCGCTACCGTCGCCCGACACAGGGTTGCGCCCCAGGTCCTTGCGGCCCTGCAAAAGGCCGGCGTCGAGCCTGATCCCGCGACCGGCGCAGGACTGAGGGACATGGCGTCCCGCGCGGCGATGCGGAGCCTTCTGCTGGCCGGAGAGAGCGTGGCCCTGCAGACGACCTTCGATCAGGCCGGCCTTCATGCCATCTTTCTGAAGGGCACGGCTCTCGCCTGCCTGATCCATGACGACATCGGCCTCAAGGACTCGTGGGACATCGACCTGCTGGTTCCGCCCGCTCAGATCGACGCGGCGCTCACGCTGCTGGCCAGCCGGGGCTATGTGCTGCATCGCCCCGATGGGCTGTCGCCCGAGGCCTTCGCTCGCTTCCAGACCGTGTCGAAAGAGTGCGTTCTGATGCACCCGGTGCGCAAGGTCTTCGTCGAACTTCACTGGAAACTCGTCGATAATCCACATGAGCTGGCCGGGTTGAGCCTCTCGCGTACCCGGCGTGTGTCGGTTGCGTCGGGGCATTTGCGGACATTGGCCGACGCCGAGCTGTTTGCCTATCTGACCGTTCACGGCACCCGCCACAGCTGGTCGCGCCTGAAGTGGATCGCGGACGTCGCGGCCTTCCTGCGGCAGAAGTCGGAAGCCGAGGTTCGGGGACTGAGGGATGAGGCCGTGGCCATGGGCGGCGGACGCGGACCTGATGTGGCCCTGCACCTTTGTTCGACCTTGTTCGACATGCCTGTGCCGCTGCAGCGGCTGGACCTGGCAGGACGCTATCTGGTTCAGGGCGCGCTCTCGAATCTGGCCTGGGGCGAGGGCCGGACCGAGGTTTCGGCTCACAGCAGGCCGTGGTGGATGAACCGCATCGGCCGCCACTTCACCGGCGGGTCCCGGCAAGCTTTTCTGTTCGAGCTGGCGCGCAACGGCCGGGGCGACCACGACCGGGTCGAGCTTGGTCTGCCGCGGGGCCTGACCGCCCTCTACTATCTGCTGCGACTGCCCCGGTGGCTGTGGCGGCGGCTGGCGCCCGTTGGGCGGAGGGCATCATGAAAGTGACCGATGTGCCGATCCTGACCGAGGCCGTTGTCGCGCTCGGGATCGGGGCATTCGCAGTGGCCTTCATCCCGTTCCGACGCGTCGCCCGGACCGTCCAGTCTGCAGGGGGGCGGCCGGCGGTGTCGCGGGACGAAATCCTGCCGGTCAGGCGCGCGGTCCGGCGCGCCGCGCGGAACGTTCCCTGGCGCGCCCTGTGTTTCGAACAGGGTCTGGCGGTTCAGGCGATGCTGCGGCGTCGGGGCCTCTCCTGTGTTCTTCACTATGGAATCGCCCGAGAGCCTACGCCCGGAAGAGGTCTTCAGGCGCACGTCTGGGTGACATCGGGCGGGCACATGGTAATCGGGGAGGAAGCCGCGCCCAGATTCGTCGAACTGGCCCGGTTCCCGGCGAAAGATCAGGCGGCGACATGCGACAGCACCTAAAGCCGGGGTTCGAGGAGGCGCGCACTGGCAGTTGCCTGCCCAGGCTCGACTTCGAGGGGCGCGCACCCCTGGAATTCCCCGGCATGGTCCGGGCCCTGCAGCTGCCCCACAAATATTGGTCGTCGGCCTGTCTTGAGGCGCGAGCCGTCGAGGCCCGGGTCGGCAAGCGCCGCATCGTCATGCTGACGGATCCGGCCACGGTTGTGAGGGTGCTCCAGAACCGTGAAGGTCTCTATCCACGGTCACGCCTCCACGACCGCGTCCTCGGCAGCAGCTTTGGCGATACCCTGCTCCAGGGCGAGGAGATGGAGTGGCCGGCATGGCGTCAGGCCTTCCTCAGTCCAATTCAGGGCACGCAAGAACGTACGACGGTCGAGCGCGTCGCGCGGGCCTGCTCCCATGTCCTGTCGAGCTGGACGGAGGGACCGGTCGACCTGTTTCGCGGGGCCCGGCATCTGACCATGCAAGCCCTCTGGCGCGCCTTCTTCTGCACAGAGGAGGAGGCCGCGGAGAGTGATCCGCTGCTCGAGGCGACGGCCGAGGATATGGATCGCCTGGCCTATGCCCCCCTCCGTGACCAGATCGCCTGCCTCCGGGCGTTGAGTGCCCGGGCAGTAGCGGTGCGCGCCGAGGACTTCGGCGAGCCTTACCGCATGCTCAACACGGCCCTGCTGTTCCTGCATGCCGGACATGACAATGCGACGGCCACCCTGACCTGGGCGCTCTGGTTGCTCGCCAAACACCCGGACATCCAGGACCGGGTGAGGGAAGAATGGGCCGCCGGTCCCGGGCCGGCCGATCCGGCGAGAGACTTGCGGTCCTGCCCCCTGACCAGCGCCGTCATTCACGAAGCCCTCAGGCTCTACCCGCCGATTCCGCAAATCCTGCGGGACGTGACCGTCGATCTGGACGTTGCGGGGGAGGTCGTGCCCGGTGGATTTACCGCAGTCCTCGGCATCTATCCCATGCACCGCAATCGCGATCTGTGGGAGCGGCCCGACGACTTCGTGCCGGATCGCTTCATGGGCGCGGACCTCGCCGCCCACCGCAAGCTCTGGCTGCCGTTCGGGGCCGGGCCGCGGGGGTGCGTGGGCACCTCCTTCGCCTTCCTCGTGCTCAGTCGGGCCATCGGCCATGTGGTCGGCGCCTATGACCTGTCGCCAAATCCGGGGCAGGATCTCACCTGCTGGGTCGACTTTGCCCTTCGTCCTCATGGTCGCGCCCCGATCCGGGTCCGGCCGCGAGCGCGGTGACCGGCGCCTGACCGACCATGAGCTTCCACAGCCTCGACTACCTGCTGTTCCTGCCGCTCGTGGTCGTCCTCTATTTCGCGATGCCGCAGCGCTGGCGATGGGTCGTGCTGCTGCTCATGAGCAATCTGTTCTACGCGGCCTGGCGGTGGGATTTCCTGTGGCTGCTGTGGGTGTCCACCCTGATCGATTTCTTCGTGGGGCAGAGACTGCCTTCCGCCCGGCCCGGCTGGCGGAAGAAGGCGCTGCTGGCCATCAGCCTGTGCGGCAATCTGGGGCTGTTGTTCACGTTCAAGTACCTTGCCCTGGTCGCCAATACGGGCCTGACGATCTACCACGGGGGTGACAGTCGCGCCTTCGAGCCGGTCAGCCTGCTGCTGCCGCTCGGCATCTCCTTCTACACCTTCCAGACCCTGGGCTATGTCATCGACGTCTATCGGGGTCGGAAAGAGCCGGAACGGCACCTCGGCTACTTCTCCGTCTATGTGATGTACTTCCCACAACTCCTTGCAGGGCCGATCGAACGGCCAGGAACCCTGCTGCCGCAATTCCGCAAGGAGCGGATGTTCGACGTCGGCCGCGCGGCCGCCGGCGGCGCGCTCATGCTGGTAGGCTATTTCAAGAAGCTGGTGATTGCGGATCGACTGGCGGATCTGGTCCCGCCCGTCCTGAACCAGCCTCTGGATCATTCGCCCCTGCTGGTGCTCACGGCCGCTGCCGGGGAAATCTACCGGTACTATGCCGACCTTTCCGGCTATGCCGACATCGCCATCGGCTCCAGCTTGATCCTGGGCATTCAGCTGACGAAGAATTTCGACCGGCCGCTGGCGTCGGTGTCCGTGGCCGAGTTCTGGCGGCGGTGGCATATCACCGTCTCCACCTGGTTCCGCGATTACGTCTATCTGCCGATTGCGCGTGGGGGCGGCAGGAGCAGGGGGCGGCGGGAGGACAAGGCTGTCCGCCGGGCGCTGGCGACCCTGCTGACCATAGCCATTGTCGCCCTGTGGCACGGGGCGGCCTGGACCTGGCTGGCGGCCGGCCTCATCGCCGGTTTCGTCATGATCGGTGAGGGGATCGTGCGACGTAGCCGCAGAGCGACGGCGCTCTCGAATGGCCTGGCTCGAGGCCTCGGTGTCCCGCGCGACCTGGAGATCGGCCTTCAGAACGGGCTGAACCGCGTCGTCCTGTGGAGCTTCCTCATCCTGCTCGGGTCCATGGTTGCCACTCCCGGGTGGCAGACATCGATCCAGGCCTGGGGCCGCATGGCCGAACTGTCCGGCTGGCTTCTGCGGGATCCCGCATCATTGGTCGCCGGCTTTGCGACCATTCCCCGCTACCTAGTCGTGGCGATCATTGCCCTTGAACTCTACCAGTGGCTGGACGCCCGCCGCCCCGTGTTCGATCGGGTGCGGGCCCGGGGAGCGATCGTGGCCGGGGGCTTCTACTATGCCCTGATTGCCGCCATCCTGATGTTCGGGACGTTCGACAAGCCCGGCTTCCTGTACTTCAACTTCTGACGGGGATCCGATGCGCCGCCTGATCCTTTTCGTCGCCCTGGCCGCTCTTCTGCTGGCAGGCCTCAATCTGGCCTCCCGTCAGTTTGAGGACCGTCGCTATCTCGACCCCATGAACGACCTGCTCGCCGCGACCTCGGGGCGTGACGCCATCATCGTCGGCAGTTCGGTGGGGGGCGCGATCCGCTTCGATGCCCTCTGCACCGACGGCGCCGACTTCTTCTTCGTGCTTCAGGACCTGTTCGAGACGCGGGCGATGGTCGACCTTGTTCTTGATCGGCCCGATCCGCCCCGCCACTGGTTTCTGGCGCTCAGCCCCGGGGCGGTCTTCTACGACAATTCCATTTCGGCATCGGGCCGGACCCACAACCGGCGACTGACGTACCGCTTCCTGTTCGAGAACGGTCAGAACGACATGATCGGCGGCGACTGGCGCCAGTACGCGGTGACGCGCATTTCACCGGCCCTTGGCTATGACGACTGGCGCCGCCGCTTCCAGAACGTCCTTGTCCGGGTTGGCCTGCGGCCAGAGGCGAAACCCGTGGGGTCCCTGATCTGGCGCCTCGATGGCACTCTGGGCGCCGATGACGAACTGGCCCTGGCCGACCGGGAGGCTGCCGCGCGCCTCGAGGATATCCGCTCGATCCGCTTCTACGACCCCTCGGTTCCGGAGCGCGCCGGGCGCGCTATTGCGGATATCAACGCCCGCATACGCGCGTCCGGAGGACAGTTATACATCGTCGTGCCGCCCGCATCGCCCGAGTTCCAGCGCCGCACGCGTGAGGGGCTGGCTGAGGAACTGGATGGATTATGGCGGTCACTGGACGAGGTGGAGGATCAGGGCGCCGTGGTCGTCAATGCATGGCGTGACCCTGCCCGGGTCTATCCCTCCAGACTCTTCGTCGACCCGAATCACATGAATCCGGAAGGGGCAAGGATCTTTTCCGCCGATCTGGCTGCGGTTCTGCGGGCCCGTGGGGATGATGCGCCCGGATGTCCCGCGTGACCAGGAGAGCCCCTCCCAAGGACGCACAAGCCATGGTAGCGTCGCCTGTCCGACCCGGCGTCGGGATGGGAGTCACAGTGTCGAGTACCCGCAGATCACGGCTGGCGCGGCTGGCGAGCCTTCTCCAGGCTGCGCCGCACCTGGCGCCAGCCTATGAGGAGGCCAAGCGGGTCGTACGCGCCTTCCGCAAGCCGGCCTTCTATGAGGTCGCCACGCGCTGCAATCTGTTCTGCGAGGGCTGCTACTATTTCTCGGATGATTTCAAACCGATAAAGGACGTCGAGGATATCGGGACCTGGGACCGGTTCTTCGCCGCCGAGGCCGAACGCGGCGTGACCATGGCCTATTTCGTCGGAGCCGAGCCAGCACTGCATCAGGACCGGTTGATCGCCGCCAGCCAGTACTTTCCCTATGGGAACATCGGCACGAACGGCACCGTCCGGATCGACCCGGCCGTGCCGTACCGGATCGGTGTTTCGGTCTGGGGGGTCGACGCGGAGACCGATGCCGACCTCCGGGGCGGGCGCTCGTTTCACAAGGCCATCCGGAACTATGCCGGCGATCCGCGGGCGATCCTGCTCTTCACCCTCACGAAGACGAACATCGGGGATGCCCGGCGTCTGGCCGAGATCGGTCGCGACAACGGCCTGCCGGTCACCTTCAACATGTACTCGCCCACCCAGACCTATCTACGCAAGCTGACCGAGGGCGAGGGGAACGATCGCGCGTTCTTCCGCATCTCCAGCACCGAGAGCAATCTGCTGTGGGATGACGAGAGCCTGGGCGAGGTCCGGCGCACAATGGATGGCCTGATCGAGGATTTCCCGGACACGGTTGTCTATTCGAAGGCCTACAATGCCTGGGCGACCCAGTCCGGCCCGCTCTATGACATCGACCCGGAGACGGGCGTCGCCCGCGACTGCCATTCGCGGATGGTCGGCCAGATGCGCTACTTCAAGACCGACCTGCAGCAGGGCAACGAAAAGTGCGGCACCTCGGACGCCGTCTGCTCGGAGTGCCGCATGTACAGCGGCGGCTGGTCCTCCAAGTTCGAGCCGCGCGACGTCGATCTGGTCAGTGAGGCGACACTGGCCGACTGGCTGGAGATGATCGCCACGCTTGGCCGCATCTTCCTGATTGAACGGGATGCCTCTGGCCGAGCCACCCTCGCGGCCTGAGCCCGGCAATCAGGCGGCCGACCGAGCCCGTTCGAACGGAGGCCCATCCATCAGGGCCCACTCAGGGTCGTACACGCCCTTCTCGATATGGACGTACAGGGACAGCATCCAGGTGGTCAGGATGTCGGCCAGTCCATCCCGGACCTCCGGGCGGGCGCGCATCAGCCGGTTGGCCTTGCCGATCACCTCGGCGATGTCGGGATAGGCGCGGCCGATTGCGCGCGCCATCCGGCCAAAGTGGGCATTGGCCTTCGCCCGGGACGGGGGATTGTGGAGGCGGCCGGTGCCGCGCTGCAGCAGGGGGTTGGGGCCCAGTATCTCCGCCAGCGCCTCGAAACGGGTCCAGAAGGCCGCCGGGCTGTACAGGCGGCTGATCAGCCAGCGCGTGCCCGTGTAGAGCTGTTGTCTGGTCATCTGGGCGGGGACGATGTTGGTGACCATGTCGGCGCCCGGGAAGTGAGCCTGCTCTCCCGTCAGGTCCAGCCGCCCGGCCTGGAGCATCTCGGCATAGATCGGCGTCGCCATGGGGGCCACCAACGATGAGATCTTGAAGGTCCCGACCGGCAGGCCCATGCCGAAACGGTACTGGCGCTCGAAGATCGTGAGGTCATCAGCGTCAAAGCCGACCATCAGCGCGGCCTCGACCTTGAGGCCGTGGCTGACGACCTTGCGCAGCTGGGCCTGCATGTCGGTGTTCAGGTTCTGCCGCTTCTTGCTGGCCTTGAGGCTCTCCTCATTGACCGACTCCACGCCGATGAACAGGTTCGACACCCCCGCTTCGGCACAGGCCGTGAGCATGTCGTCGTCACGCGCGACATCAATCGAGACCTGGGTGGCGAAGATCACATGGTCGCGGCCGTCGCGCCCGTTCCAGGCGCTCAGGGCGTCGAGCAGTTCGGCGGCGCGCTTGCGATAGACGGTGAAATTGTCGTCGGCCAGGGCGATGCGGTTGTAGCCGAGGTCGTACAGGCGCTGGACCTCGGTGATCACCTGATCGGGCGTCTTGTGGCGCTGCTTGCGGCCCAGGTACTGGATGACGTCGCAGTAGTTGCATTCGAACGGACAGCCGCGGCTGGTCTGGACGACACCGACCAGCGCCCGGTCATTGTCGAACAGCTGCCAGGCGGGCACGGGCGATCGGGCCAGGTCGGGGCGTCCGCCCACGTAGCGGGGCTTGAGCGTGCCGCCCAGCATGTCCGCATAGAAGCTCTCGGCGATCTCCTCGAACTCACCGGTCACGGCGACGTCACAGGCGCCGTCGAAGACCTGGGGGTCGAGGGTGATGTGCGGACCGCCGATGATGACGGGCTTGCCGCGCGCGCGGAACTCCCTGGCGATCTCGATGGCGCGCCGGGCCTGCGAGACATTGGCCGTGATGCCGATGAAGTCGGCGCGGGCCTCGAAATCGACCGGAGCGAGCGCCTCGTCATGCAGGGCGACCTCGATCCCCTCCGGCGCCATGGCCGCCACGGTGGCGATGGCGATCGGCGCCACCCGTGTGACAGAATCGCCGGGTCCGCCCGCGATCCCGCCGAAGTCGGCATCCCAGTGGGGGCGGGGTGCGATGAGGAGGAAACGGACCATACGGGGGGACTCTCGAAAGCCTCTCAAGGTACACCGCGCCGGACGCCATGACTACGGGTTGAACGCAGAAGGCCCGCCACCTCCGGAGAGATGACGGGCCTCCAGGTCGTCAATGCAAGTCGGGCTTATGCCTGGATTTGCAGTTGTCCGGCCGAGGTCTTGCCGCTGCGCTGGTCACGTTCCAGCTCGTAGGAGACCGTCTGGCCTTCGTTGAGCGAGCCGAGGCCCGCGCGCTCGACGGCCGAGATGTGGACGAACACGTCCGTGCCACCGTCGTTCGGCTGGATGAAGCCGAAGCCCTTGGTGGAGTTGAACCATTTTACTGTGCCGGTAGCCATGTTGAGACCTCCGTTGGCGTTGACCCGAAGAAACATTCCCGGGGCCCGTCGTGTCTGAGGTAACGGCTTATCTCGATGCGTCGCAAAGTAGAAAAAGGGCGTTGCGCAGAGATGTTGACCGGCCCCGTATGCGCGCCGAACGCGGCGAAAGCAAGGCCTGTCCCATATTGCCGCACCCTGCGGAGGGTTTGACATGGATCAAGGCAACGCTTCGGAGACGGGCGCACGGCAGGCCAAGGCGCTGGACCGCATGGTGCGATCGTCCACCGTCGGGGATGTTCAACATGACCTTCAAAACCGCTCTCATCTCCCTTGCGCTGGCGGCCGGCGCCGCCGGAACCGCCCAGGCCCAGTCGGCCGAGCCGTGGAGCCCGCCGCGCGCCGGCGACTGGATCGTGACCGGCCGGATCACGGATGTGGCGCCCACGACCGAGGACCGCATCCTGACCTCGGGTGGCGCTGACAGCGGCCTGCATGTCGATGTGTCGGACGACATCATGCCGACGCTGGGCTTCACCTACTTCCTGACGGATCACTGGGCGGTCGAGGCCATCCTGGGCACGACCCAGCACGAAATCCGCGCCAAGGGGCCGACAACGGATGTCGTGGTCCACGAGACCTGGGTGCTGCCGCCGGTGGTGACTGTGCAGTACCGGCCAATGACCGAGGGCCGCGTCAGCCCCTATGTCGGGGCCGGAGTGAACGCCATGATCTTCTACTCGGGCGATGACCAGAACGGCTTCACGGTCGATCTCGACAACGGTCTCGGCATGGCCCTTCAGGCCGGTGCCGACATCGGCCTGACCGGGCCCTGGAGCCTGAACGTCGACGTCAAGAAGGTCTGGTTCAACACCGACGCCGAGATCAACGGCGGCGCCCTGACCAGCGATGTGGACCTGGACCCCTGGGTCGTGTCGGTCGGCTTCGGCCGGAAGTTCTGAGGTCACAGGAGGGTGCGCTGGACGGGCAGGGGGCTTTCGGGCCCGGCCCGTCCGGCGCGCCGCCGCACCTCGGTCTCGGCGCTGAAGCGGATGTCGGGGTCGCGGTCCCGGGCGAGGGTGGCCAGGGCCGCATCCTCGACCGCTGACCAGGCCTTGCCCCGGTGCGCGCCCGTCGGCACCCGCGGCAGCAGGCCCGGCTGGCGGCTCCAGTGCAGCAGGGTTTCGAGCGGCGCAGCGTTCAGCATGTCGCGCAGATGGTGGGCGGTCACATAGGCGTCCGGCAGGGCGCGGTGCGCCGGCAGACCGAGGTCGTGATCCAGCCCCTCGGGCCGGCGCAGATAGCGCAGCATCTGGTTGGAGAAGCGCGGGAGGTCCGGCCAGAGTCGCAGGGCACATTTCCACGTGCAGACCCAGTCGGCCGAGCCGGTCAGGTCGGGCGTACAGTGGCGTTGTTCGAAACTGGCCCGATGCGCGGCCAGCGCCATGACGCCGCCTTCGGGTCTCAGCACGGCGGGCGCCACATCGCGCCAGTAGCCGACGCCCGCGACCCATTCGTCGAGGATATGGTGCACGGCCATGGTGCCGGGGGAGATCGGTCGGCCGGGGTCAACGAACCGCGCCCCGCGCGAGGCGGCAGAGACCTGCCAGGTGCCGTCCGGGCCCTGTTCCACATCCTGCCAGCCGATCTCGCATACATCGGACGGACTGCTGCCCGCCGTCTCGAGGTCGATGACGCGCACGCGCCGGGCATTCGGGTCGCTCATGCCAGGCTCAATGATGCAGGGTCCGGCCGGTTGCCGGGGCGCCCCGACGACCGGACAAAAATACCGTCTGAATGGTCTGAATAGTCTCAATCGTCTGAATGTGCGGACGGGCGGGAGACATCGACATCAGGGCTCTTATTCCTCAGGGCGAAGGGCAGGGGTATAGTATGCCACGGGCCGGAGTTGCGTCGGGAAAGTCGCTCCGGCTTCGCACACATCGTGCGGAACACAGGTCGGCATCCGTCGTTTGAGCGCCATGTCGATCAAGCCTGTCACCGCTCTCGCCCTTGTCGCCGGTCTGTCAGTTGCGCTCGCCGGTTGCGCGACCCTGCAAAGGGGGCCGGTGGGCAACCCCGATGTTCCCGAGCCCGCCAGGTCCGTCGATCTGCACCGGTACTCCGGCCTCTGGTACGAAATCGGGCGGTACGAAAACGGCTTCGAAAAGGGCTGCGAAGGCGTGACCGCCCGCTACACGCTTCGGGAGGACGGGCTGGTGGGGGTGCTGAACACCTGTCGCCAGGACAGCGTGGACGGAGAGGCGAGAACGGCCGAAGGCAAGGCCAGGGTCGTTGAGGACTCGGGCAATGCCAAGCTCAAGGTCTCGTTCTTCGGGCCCTTCTATTTCGGGGACTACTGGGTGCTGGACCGGGCCGAGGACTATTCTTGGTCGATTGTGGGCGAGCCGTCGGGCCGCTACCTCTGGCTGCTGAGCCGCGAGCCGAACCCCTCGGCCGAGGTCCGCGAGACCCTCCTGCGCCGCGTCGCCGAACTGGGCTACGACACGAGCCTCGTGCGGCCGGTGGCCCAGCCACCGGCCTGAGGCCCACCGGCGCCTATTGCGTCGGCATCAGGAAAACTTCGTTGACCGAGCAGCGCGGGTCGGCCTCGAGCGCAAAGACGGCGGCGCGGGCCACGTCTTCCGGCTGAAGCTTGTCGGGCTTGGCTTCGTCGAAGAAGGGCGTGTCCACCATGCCGGGGGCGATGATGGTGCAGCGCCCGCCGAATTCCTTCATTTCTTCGGCAAGATTGCCGCCATAGCCGTGCACGAACCACTTGGTCGCGCCATACACCGAGCCGGACAGGTGGCGGCGGCCCGCGGCCGAGCCGGTCAGCAGCAGATGTCCGGCCTGGGGCTTGAGATGCGGCATGGCGGCCTTGGCGGTCCAGAGCACGCCCATGACGTTGACCTGGATCATCTTCGCCCATTCCTCCGGGTCGCCCGCCTCGGTGCCCGAGGTCGAAAGCCCCGTGCCGGCATTGGCGTAGGCTGCCTTCAGCGGGCCGGCGTGCTCGACGAACCGGTCCAGCGCGGCCTTCACTTCGTCGAGCTCGGTAACGTCTCCGGGCAGGGCCATGGCCTTGTCGCCCAGCTCACTGACCAGCGACTGCAGCTTGTCCTCGGAACGCGCGAACAGGCCGACGTGCCAGCCCTTCGAGACGGCAAGGCGTGCGGTGGCGGCGCCGATGCCGCTGGAGGCGCCGGTGATGAAGAGTGTCTTCGCGCTCATGGTCGATATCCCGTGTTGAAGGTGAGGCCTGTCGAGCGCTTCTGAGCCCATTCCGTTGCCTCCGGCAGGCAGCGACGCGGCGGCCGAGGGGGTGGGGGTGGCGTCGGGTCGCACCGTCGATCCGGGTGGAAGGGGCAACGTCCGCCGCCGGGTCGCGTTGACGGCGGACACCCTGAAAGGACCCCCATGTCGACCATCACGACCGTAAACCCCGCGACCGGGCAGGAACTCGAGACCTATGATGTCATGACCGAGGCGGAGGCGACAGAACGCCTCGAAGCCTGTCATGCGGCGTTTCTGGAATGGCGCAAGACGGACCATTCGGAGCGGGCAAAGGTGCTGAAGGCGATCGCCGAAAGGCTGCGCAACGAGGCCGAGGACCTGGCCACCCTGATGACGTGCGAGACCGGCAAGCTGTTCAAGGATGGACTGACCGAGATCGAGATCTGCGCGGCCATCTTTGACTATGCAGCCGAGAAGGGGCCTGCGGCGCTGGCGGACGAGGAGCGCACCTACGGCAGCGACGGCCAGCGCGGCGTCGTCAGCTATCAGCCGATCGGGGTCATCTATTCCATCCAGCCGTGGAACTTCCCTTTCTACCAGCCCGTCCGCGTGCTGGCCTCAGCGGTGATGGCCGGCAACGGCTGTGTCCTGAAGCACGCCAGCATCTGCACCGGGTCGGCCCTGCGCCTGCGCGAGCTCTGCATCGCCGCAGGCCTGCCCGAGGACCTGTTCCAGGTGGTGGTGATCGACCATGAGACCAGCGACGCCCTGATCGAACATCAACTGGTGCGGGGGGTGACCCTGACCGGCAGCGACGACGCGGGGCGCCATGTCGCGTCCGTGGCCGGGAAGGCGCTGAAGAAGACCGTGCTCGAGCTGGGGTCGAACGACGCCTATCTGGTGCTCGAGGACGCCGACATCGAGACGGCCGTCAAATTTTCGGTCATGGGGCGGCTCTACAACAATGGCGAGACCTGCGTGTCGGCCAAGCGCTTCATCGTGACGGACGCCGTCTATGACCGGTTCGTCGAGGCGTTCGTGGCGCAGATGGACGCCATCACCCTGGGCGATCCGATGGATGAGGACTGCGAGCTGGGCCCGCTGTCCAGCCAGGACCAGTTCGAAACCGTCCGCGATCAGGTCGAGAAGAGCGTCGCGAAGGGCGCGAAAATCCTGTGCGGCGGAAAGGTGCCGGATCGCAAGGGCGCCTACTATCCCGCGACCGTGCTGGGCGACGTCACCCCGGG
The DNA here is from genome assembly GCF_017744255.1 of Brevundimonas sp. A19_0. GTDB lineage: Bacteria > Pseudomonadota > Alphaproteobacteria > Caulobacterales > Caulobacteraceae > Brevundimonas. The sequence continues at coordinate 167,053 of NZ_JAGHQP010000002.1, forward strand.
CATGCCCGCCCATGACGACGAGATCTTCGGGCCGGTCGCCTCGGTCATCCGCGCCCGCGATGACGAACACGCAATCCAGCTGGCGAACGACAGCCGCTATGGCCTGGGCGGCGGAATCTTCTCGGCCGACGAGGACCGCGCCTTCCGCCTGGCCCGTGACCGGTTCGACACCGGCATGGTCCGCATCAACGGCTTCGGCGCCGCCGACCCGAACATGCCCTTCGGCGGGGTCAAGGACTCCGGCTACGGCCGCGAACACGGCGGGTTCGGCCTGAAGGAGTTCGTCAATGCGAAGGCGATCTTCATGCCGTGAGGGCCGGGGCCGGAGTGCAGATGGCTCCGGAGGTCCACGCCAGGAGACTTGTGCGGAGCCCTCTCAGGCCGGGACCGCACCCGTCCTGACCCGAAGGGCGGCGCCTGCGATCCGGTCCAGGTGGATGTGGCTGGTCCCGCAGCAGCCGCCCCAGATGTCCATCGCCGGAAAGCGCCGCGCGACATCGCCCATCTGGTCGCCCAGTTCCTCAGGGTTCCCTTCTTCCAGACGACCGAGTTTGCACAGGGCGATCTTGTCCATCGCCGCCGCATTGGGACGGATACAGCGAATGCGGTCCATCCACGCCCCGCCGGTCAGGGCGGGCGCAAATTCCAGCGGGTGGGAACAGTTGATCGAGTAGAAGGCGGGATAACCCGCTGTGGCCTCTTCGATCTGTGCGATCGCGGCCTCCAGCGAGGCCCCGGAGTTGAGGTGTGAGGTGCCGTCGAGTGACAGGGATACGGCGACCGGCAAGCCCGCCTCTCGCCCCGCTTCCACGACACCGATGGCCTCAGAGGGGCTACTGAAGGTGACGGCCCAGGCGAGGTCCACCTGTGCCTCGCGCAGGGTGGCCAGCTGAACCGCGTGGTAGTCCCGCGCCTCCTCGACCTCCAGCTGCCGTCCGGGCCGGTAGGCGTCACCACGGGGGCCGACATAGCCGACGAACAGGGCGCCCGGCAGGTCAGTGCCGAATTCCCGGACCCGGTCCCGCAGGAAGTCGATCGACTGCAGATTGGCGTCGCGCAGGCCCTCCCGGGAATAGCCGAGCCGTTGTCCCCAGTCAGGGCTGGCGCGATAGTCGAAGCCGCCGATCAGGGCCCACATGCCGCGTCGCGCGGCGACCGCCAGGTAGCGGCGGTACATGTCCGCGATGACATCGCGCGCCTGCGGCTGCTCCAGCAGGGGGAACATCGCAAAGTGGGGAAGGTCGAACCCCCATTTGTACATGATCTCGGTTTCGATCCCTCCCTCGGTCAGATAGAGCCGGTCCGGGCGACAGGGGGGGAAGGCATTTGCGCGGGTCAAGGCTCATCTCCTGTGAACGAGCCAGCCAGCTAGTCGAGCGCTTCCGGGCGACCTAGTGGACTTGCGGTGCAGTTCGAGCGAATTTGTCCCATGCGCAAAGGCAGCCATACGCGTGATCGCATCCTCGACATTGCCGAGTCCGGGGTGCTCGCCAAGGGGTTCGGCGCGACCTCGATCGAAGAAATCGTGGCCGAGGCCGGCATCACAAAGAACGGCTTTTTCTATCATTTCTCGGACAAGAACGATCTCGCGCGGGCCTTGCTGCAGCGTTACATCGACAACGAGGAAGCGGTTCTCGATCAGCTGTTTGCGGCAACACGTGAAGAGGGCGGCGACCCGCTGACGCGCCTGCTGGAAGCGCTGGAGGGCATGGCCCGGATGATGCGCGATCTTCCCACCGGCCACCCCGGCTGCCTTGTCGCAACCTATTGCTACAGCGAACGCATGTTCGACGCGGGGGTGCGGGACCTCAACCGGGCCGCGGTGCAGCAGTGGCGGGAGCGGTTTCTGCCATTGCTCGAGGCGATTGCAGAGCGTCATCCGCCGCGAGACCAGGTGTCCCTTTCCGCGGTGGCGGACATGATCTCGAACACCGTCGAAGGCGGCATCATCCTGTCGAAGGCCCTGGGTGAACCGGACGTCCTTCCCGACCAGATCCTGCTGTTGCGGTCCTATCTTCGACTGCTGTTCAGCCCGGTCGACGCCTGAAGGCTCGGTCCGCCGCCCGGTGCCAAAGCCCCGGACCAAGCGCCGGGAACGCTTCGGGGGCGCAGACGGAAGGCGATGGCGGACAGGGTGGGATTCGAACCCACGGTAGGCTTCCACCTACGGCGGTTTTCAAGACCGCTGCCTTAAACCACTCGGCCACCTGTCCCCGGAGTGGATCGGCGTCATAGCAGGGGGAGGGGGCGTTAACCAAAGAAGAAAATGATCCGGCGATGATGCGGACCTCAGACCGAATTCGAGGTGTATCCGCATGGCCCGATCCTTCACCCCCCTTCGCGCCCTGTCCGTCGTTCTGGCGGGGCTGAGCCTGTCGGCGTGCGGCACGGTCGGGGCGGCGGCCGGGCTGGCGGGCGATGTGGCCGAGGGCGGCTATAACCTTGCGGCGGGGACTGTGCGGGTCGGGGCCAGGGCGACGGGCCTTACCGGGGGATCGAGGGCGGGCACAAACATCCGCGTCGACAATCCGGCACCGATCGTGTCGGGCACCATGCGGCCCTATCAGATCCGCGGGCGCTGGTACTATCCGACCGAAGATGCCGACTATGAAGAGGTCGGTATGGCGTCCTGGTACGGGCCCGGCTTCGATGGTCGGCCGACGGCAACCGGCGAGCGGTTTGACCAGAACGCCCTCACGGCCGCTCACAAGACCCTGCCCCTGCCGGGGCTGGTCGAGGTCACCAATCTGGACAACGGGCGCAGCGTGGTGCTGCGCGTGAACGACCGGGGTCCGTTCGTGGACGAGCGGATCATCGATCTGTCGCGCGGCGCGGCCGAGGAGCTGGGCCTGTTGCAGCGGGGCGTGGGGCGGGTGCGGGTGCGCTATCTGGGACTGGCCCCGAGGCTCTGACCCTCCGGGTCTGATCCTGAGCCTGTTGATATCCCCGCATCGGACTTGGTTTCCCGGGGGCGTGCCGCCATTCTAGGCGGATGACGCGCGGACGGTTCATCACCTTCGAAGGGGGAGAGGGCAGCGGCAAGTCGACCCAGGCGGGCCGGCTGGCCGAACGGCTGCGCGCGCAGGGCCTTGAGGTGCTTCTGACCCGTGAGCCCGGCGGCTCGGCGGGCGCCGAGGCGATTCGCCAGCTGGTCGTGAATGGCGAGGGCGAGCGCTGGTCGCCGCTGACGGAAGTGCTGCTGATGTTTGCGGCGCGCAACGACCATCTGGAGCGCACCATCCGGCCGGCGCTGGCGGCCGGGCACTGGGTGATCTGCGACCGCTTTGCCGATTCCAGCCGGGCCTATCAGGGCGGGGGAGGGGGCGTGCCCCAGTCGTTCATCGAACAGCTGGACCGGACCGTGGTGGATGACGACCAACCCGATCTGACGCTGATCTTCGACCTGCCGGTTGAGGAGGGGCTGGAGCGGGCTTTCGGACGGGGGCTGTTCGAGACGCGGTTCGAGTCCAAGGGACTGGCCTTCCATGAACGCCTGCGCCACACGTTTCGCGATATCGCCGCGCGCCATCCCGAGCGCTGCCGCCTGATCGACGCCCGGGGTACGGAGGACGATGTGGCCGGGCGGGTCTGGTCCACGATCGAGGCCGCCCTGCCCCTGCCCGAGGTGCAGGCGTGAGCAGCCATCCGCGCGACCGCTATGACGAGGTCAGTCATCCCGCCGCCGAACAGGCCTTTGCCGATGCGATGGGCGGCGGACGCCTGCACCACGGCTGGATGCTGTGCGGGCCGGAAGGGGTGGGCAAGGCCGGTTTTGCCTATCGTGCCGCGCGGCGTCTGCTGGGGGCAGCGGCCGACCCCGCTCGCGGGCCGCTGGGGAGCGCGCCCGAGGACCCGACCAACCGGCTGATCGCGGCCCAGTCGCACCCCGACCTGATGGTGCTGGAGCGGGTGACGGAGGGCAGCAAGGCGCGCCGCACCATCTCGGTCGATCAGGCGCGGGAACTACCGGGCTTCTTCGCCAAGAGCCCTTCGCGCGCGCAGTGGCGGGTCGCCATTGTTGACAGTGCGGACGACCTGAACGTCAATGCTGCCAATGCTTTGTTGAAGATTCTGGAAGAGCCGCCTGAGCGGGGTGTGCTGTTCCTGGTGGCGCATTCGCCCGGACGACTGCTGCCGACGATCCGGTCGCGCTGCCGGCGGCTGACCTTTCCCGCATGGCCCGTGGCGCGGCTCACCGATCTGGTGCAGGCGCGTATGGGTCTGGACGAGGACCAGGCGCGCGCGGCGGCGGAGGCAGCGGGAGGATCGCCCGGTCGCGCGCTGGCGCTGGCGGGCAATGAGGTCGCCGAGCTGGATGTTCTGGTACGTGACTGGGTCGAGCGCGGTCCGGCCGACATGAAGGCGGTGATTGCGGCCGCCGAGAGCTTCCGGCGGGCCGAGGCTGCGCCGCGGTTCGAGCTGCTGCTGGACCGCCTGGCGGCAGCGGCCCGAGGCCGCGCGCTGGAGGGTGGAGCCGGGGCCGAGGCCTGGGCCGATCTGTGGTCGCGCATCCAGTCGCGCTCCGAGCAGACGGCCGGACTGAACCTGGACCGCCCGGACGTGCTGTTCAGCCTGATGGCCGAGCTGGAACGGGTCCGACGGAGCGCCGCATGCTGATCGACAGCCACGTCAATCTGCACGCCCCCCAGTTCGACGAGGACCGCGATGCCGTGATCGCCCGCGCCCGCGAGGCCGGTGTGGCGCTGATGGTCGAGATTTCGGACCGCCTGTCGACGTTCGAGGCCACGCATGGACTGGCGATGGCGCATGACGACATCTGGTGCACCGTCGGGGTGCACCCTCATGAAGCCCGGCATTATGAGGATTTGACGGTCGAGCGGCTGGTCACGCTGGCTGCGCGAGAAAAGGTTGTGGGAATAGGGGAGTGCGGGCTGGACTTCCACTATGACCTCAGCCCGCGTGAGGTCCAGGCGGCCGTGTTCCGGGTGCATGTCGAGGCCGCGCGCCAGACGGGGCTGCCACTGGTCGTCCATACGCGGGAGGCGGACGAGGTGATGGCGGACATCCTGCGCGCCGAGATGGCCGCCAGCCCGTTCAAGCTCTTGATGCACTGCTACACCAGTGGGCCGGAACTCGCGGAACTGGCAACGGAACTGGGTGCATGGTTCTCCGTCTCGGGTATCGCGACCTTCAAGGCCGCCGAGGATGTGCGCGCGGTCATCCGGGCCATGCCGGCGGACCGGATCATCGTCGAGACGGACTGTCCCTATCTGGCGCCGGTCCCGCACCGGGGGCGCCGGAACGAGCCGGCCTATATCGGCCACGTGCTGGACAAGCTGGCTGAAATCCGGGGCTGGGGCCGTGACGAGGCCGAGCGCCGGACGACCGACGCCTTCTTTGCGCTGTTCGACCGGATCCCGCGGCCGGAGGGCGCATGACACGCGCGCTGGAGGTCACGATTCTGGGCTGCGGCTCGTCGGGCGGGGTGCCGCGCGGCGATGGCGACTGGGGCGCGTGCGACCCGTCGGAGCCGCGCAACCGGCGCATGCGGTGCTCGATGCTGGCGCGGCTGAAGGGGGAGGGGGGCGAGACGGCGGTCCTGATCGACACCTCGCCCGACCTGCGCGCCCAGGCGCTGGCGGCCGGCCTCACCCGCGTCGATGGCGTGCTATACACCCATGACCACGCCGACCAGACCCACGGCATCGACGATCTGAGGGTGTTCGTGATGCGCAGCCGGGCCCGCATACCGGCGTGGATGGACGCTGCCACGCGCGAGGCCCTCGAAGGACGGTTTCGCTACATCTTCGAGAGCCAGCAGGGCTATCCCGCCTTGCTGGAGGCGCGCGACATCCCGGACCACGGTGCGCCCTGGGGTTTGGAAGGTCCGGGCGGCACCATCCCGGTCGTGACCTTTGATCAGGGTCATGGCCCGATCCGCTCGGTCGGATATCGCCTTGGCCCCGTCAGTTACTCCAGTGATGTTGATGCGATGGATGAAGCGGCGCTGGACGCGGTCCGGGGAAGCGAACTCTGGATCGTGGATGCCTTGCGCTGGACGCCGCATCCGACCCACGCCCACGTGGACCAGGCCCTGGAGTGGATTGAACGAACCGGCGTGCCGCGCGCTGTACTGACCAACCTGCATCTCGACCTCGACTATCAGTCGCTGAAGTCGCGCCTGCCGGCCCATGTCGATGTCGCCCATGACGGATGGACCGCGCGCTTCAGTCTTTGACCAAAGGACTCCTCGCATGGCCCAATACGACGATCTCAAGGCGCTGTTCCTCAACTGCAGCCTGAAGCGCGGGGGCGAGACCTCGCACACCCAGACGCTGATGGATGTGGCGATCGGCATCATGAAGGCCAACGGAGTCTCGACGACCACGCTGCGGTGCGCGGATCTGGACATCCCGCCGGGTGTGCAGCCCGACATGACCGAGCACGGCTTCGACACCGACGGCTGGCCCAAGGTGCAGAAGCAGGTGATGGAAGCCGACATTCTTGTGATCGCCACGCCGATCTGGCTCGGCGACAAATCCTCGATCTGCACGCGCGTGATCGAGCGGCTGTACGGCTATTCGGGCAAGCTGAACGACAAGGGCCAGTATGCCTATTACGGCCGCGTCGGCGGCTGCATCGTTACGGGCAATGAAGACGGCATCAAACATGTTGGCATGAACGTGCTGTATTCCTTGCAACATCTCGGTTACGTGATCCCGCCGCAGGCGGACGCCGGCTGGATTGGCGAAGCGGGCCCGGGGCCGTCCTATGGCGACGATGGCAAGGTCGGGCTCGACAACGAGTTCACCCAGCGCAACGCGACCTTCATGGCCTGGAACCTGATGCATCTGGCGCGCATGCTCAAGGATGCGGGCGGCATTCCGGCCCATGGCAACCAGAAGACCGCCTGGGACAAGGGCGAGCGCTTCGACCATCCCAATCCGGAATACCGGTAAGCCGGCGCCCACAATTTCACATAATATATCTTAGGCGATAAACGGACTTACGGAAAAGCCCGCCGGAATCGCTCCGGCGGGCTCCCCTGTCTGTGGTGCAGAACCTAGCCTGCGGCGCGGATCAGCACTTCGGCCAGAGCCTTCATGCGACCGGCGTCGATCGGGTTGACGCCCTGGGCACCCGCCGCCTCGTTCAGCGAAGCAGCGGCCGTCCGTGCGGCCCCGGCGTTGATGCGACCGCGGCGCCAGCCGTCGATCACGCCCATCACCTGATGGTGCATGTCGCCCGAGATGCTTTCCGACCGGTGCAGCTGGTCCAGATAGGCGCCGGCGACGTCGGGCGTGTCAGCCCAGCTGATACGGGTCTGGGTTTGCGGGTTGATAACGTCCATGTGGACGGCTTCGGCAGCGGCGATCTCGGCCGCCGACAGCTGATCCGACGGGACCAGACGCAGCACGTCGATGCCGCGGGCGATCTCGCTGGAGTAGATGCGGCCGTTCAGCCAGTAGGCCGACCAGGAACCGCCGATCATCAGGCGTTCACCCAGCGGACCGCGGTCGAAATAGGCGATCTCGACCGGACGCATCGGATCGGTGAAGTCCATGACCGAGACGCCGCCCTGATACCAGGCCTGGACCATCAGGTCGCGACCCGGCACCGGGATGATGTTGCCGTTGTGCGCGACGCAGTTCTCATTGGCGCCCTGGACCGACGGCAGTTTGTGGAAGGCGCGGCCGCGCAGTTCGCCGTTGGTGATGGTGGCCACCAGGTTGGCGCCCCAGTTGCCGGGAGCCTCGGCCGTGCAGCGCGGCGAGGTGCCCCCGCCCCACTCGTCCGTGAACACGACCTTGTCGCCGCTGTTGGCGAAGGTCGCCGAGTGCCAGTAGGCCATGTCCGGGTCGAAGATGTCCGAAATCCGCTGCGGATTCTTCGGATCCGAGATATCGAGCAGGATGCCGTTGCCGCTGCAGGCACCGGCCGCCCGGTTCAGCTCCGGGAAGACGGTGATGTCGTGGCAGTGGTTGGTGCGCGCGGTGGCCTGGCTGCTGACGCCGGCGCGCCCGCCCATCCACAGGCCGGCGACGGCGCCGGTCTCACGGTCGGCGAAGATGCGCGGCCGGTTGACGATGGCGGCGTTCTCCGGGTGATCCAGCGGCACCTCGATCACGTCGATCGAGTAGAGCGCGGTCTCGGGGTTGGTGCCGGGCTCGCCGTCCGAGCAGATCGACAGCTCGTCACTGCGACGCACGCCAGAGGTGGCCGAGTTGTAGACATAGAGGGTGCGCGGGTCGGCCGACGGCACGAGGGTGTGGGTGTGCGAACCCCGGCACGTCTGGACCGCCGCCACCTGACGCGGGGCCTTGATGTCCGTGATGTCGAAGATGCGGACGCCGCGGAAGCGCTCCGCATTCACCGCCCCGCTGGCGCCCGAGGCACCGCAATCGATCCGACCGTTGTTCTGCTCGACTGACATGAACAGCAGGTTGCCGTGGACCGACAGGTCCCCCTGCCCGCCCGGACAGACGACCGAGACGACCAGTTCCGGGGCGCCTTGCCCGCTGATGTCGTAGATGTTGAAGCCGTTGAAGTTGCCGACGAACAGCTTGCCGTCCGAAACGGCCATGTCGCTGTTGGCGAGGGCCAGCGGGCTGTAGCGCGGCGGGTTGGCGCGCATGGCCTCGGCCTCCTCGCGCGTGGTCGGCGGCGCGAAGATGGCGTCCGGGTCGAAGAAGCCGGGCGGCGGCGTCACGGCATGCTCGAGCACCATGCCTTCGGCGGCCTGGGCGGCGTCGTGGATGCCGGGAGCCAGCGACGTGCGGACATCGGAGGGGATTTCCTGGACCTGCGCCATGACCGAGGTCGCGCCCAGGAGGACGGCGACGGCAGCAGCGGAGGAATACAGGGCTTTGCGGACAAACATGGCCGTTCCTTTGGTTGGGACTCAGTGATCAGACAGAAGGGACTGCATTCGCAGGATTTCGGCCGACTGATCGGCCACCACGGAAGACAGGAAGTCGGACAGCATCGGGTCATTGCCCGAGTCCGGCAGGGCCAGCAGTTCGTCGACCATGTCGAGGGCGCCCTGGTGGTGCTGGATCATGCCCGAGAGGAACAGGCGGTCAAACTCGGGCCCCTCGGCGGCCGCCAGGCGGCGCATCTGGGCCGGCGACAGCATGCCCGGCATCAGGGGGATTTCATCAGGGTCGGTCGGCGCGGCCGCTGTGCCGTGCGCATCGTGGCCGGCGCCGTGATCCATATGGCCGGCGTGACCGTCGTGTCCGCCGCTGGCGGGCGCGGGCGTCATGGTGTGTCCGGCGTGCAGGTCGGTCGGCTCAAGCGGCAGGCCGCGCGACAGCAGCCAGTTCCGCATCAGATCGATTTCGGCTTCCTGGCTGAGGGCGATCCGACGGCCCATGGTGCGGACGGCGGGCGAACTGCCGCGCGTCTCGAGCAAGGCGACCATTTCCACGGCCTGGGCGTGGTGGACGATCATGTGCTGCATGAAGCGCACGTCCTCGGCCGTGTGGGTCGTGCGGCTGAGGTCAACCGCCTCCCCCGCCGTGATCTGACGGGTCGCTGCGCCGGGCGCGCCCGGATTGACGATCGGCGCCGTGTCGGCCGGATCCTGAGACGGGTCCTGACCCAGCACCAGTCCGGCGGCCACAAGGCCCAAAAGTTTCAGCAAGACGCTACTCCCCCACGCACAACGGTGGGCAGACTAGGTCCGCAACGGTCGGACAGGCAAGGCAAAAGCCCCCTGCCCCAACCTTACAAATCGCTCATGTTTGGCGGAGAGTCAGATGTGCAGGACGCGGCCGTAGGCGTCGAGGGCGGCTTCGTGCATCGCCTCGGACACGGTCGGGTGCGGATAGACGATGCCGTGGATGTCTTCCTCGGTCGCCTCCAGGGTGATGGCGGTGACATAGCCCTGGATCATCTCGGTGACTTCGGCGCCGATCATATGGGCCCCGATCAGGGCGCCGGTCTTCGCGTCAAAGATGGTCTTCACAAAGCCCTCGGTTTCACCCGAGGCGATGGCCTTGCCATTCACCTTGAAGGGGAAGCGGCCGATCTTGACCTCGCGCTTTTCCTCTTTCGCCTGCTGTTCTGTGACGCCGACCGAGGCGACCTGCGGCTGGGCGTAGGTGCAGCCGGCGATGGGTGAATGGACGTTGGGGGTCTTGAAACCGGCGATGTGTTCGGCGGCGTGGATGCCCTCGTGCGAGGCCTTGTGCGCCAGCCAGGGCGCGCCGGCGCAGTCGCCGATGGCGTACAGCCCCTTCACATTGGTCTGGCAGTGACCGTCGATGGTGATGTGGCCGCGCTCCATATTGACGCCCAGCGCCTCGAGACCAATGCCGTCCGTGTTGGCGGTGATGCCGACAGCCGAGATGCAGACCTCGGCCTCGAGCGTTTCGGCCTCGCCGCCCGCCTCGATGGCGACCTTCACGCCCGACTTGTCCTTGCTGACCCTGGTCACCTTGCAGCCGGTGCGGAATTTCATGCCGCGCTTTTCGAACGCCTTCTGGGCGGCCTTCGAGACCTCAATGTCCTCGACGGGCATGATGCGGTCGACAGCTTCGACCACGGTCACTTCGGCACCGAGCGCGCGATAGAAGCTGCCGAACTCGATACCGATGGCGCCCGAGCCGATCACGACGACCGACTTCGGCATGAATTTCGGCGCCATGGCCTCGCGGTAGGCCCAGATGCGATCGCCGTCGGCTTCCAGCCCGATCTGGGGGATGGCGCGCGCACGCGCTCCCACCGCCAGCATGACGGATTTGGCCTCCAGCGTGCGGTTGCCGCCGGCGTTCAGGGCCACGACCACCTTCGGGGCCGCCGTGCCCTTTTCCAGCTTCGCCGTGCCTTCGATGACCTCGATCTTGTGCTTCTTCATCAGGAAGCCAACGCCGCTGTTCAGCTGTTTGGCGACCTTGCGCGAGCGCTGGATGATGGCCTCGAAGTCAAAGCCGACCTTGTCGGCCGACAGACCATAGTCCTTGAGGTGCGACAGGCTTTCGTACTTCTCGCCCGACTTGAGCAAGGCCTTGGTCGGGATGCAGCCCCAGTTCAGGCAGATGCCGCCCAGGTTCTCGCGCTCGACGATGCCGACCTTCAGGCCCAGCTGGCTGGCGCGGATGGCCGCGACATAGCCGCCCGGACCCGAGCCGATGACGATGAGATCGAAGGTGTCAGCCACAGTGTCGTCCTTACGCCAGCATCGTCACGGGGTTTTCGATCATCGGTTTGAAGGCCTGCAGGAAGCGGGCGCCGACCGCGCCGTCGACGACGCGGTGATCGCAGGTCAGGGTGACGGTCATGACGGTCGCGACCGCCAGGCTGTCGCCGCGCACGACGGGACGCTTCTCCCCTGCTCCCACGCTCATGATCGCGCCCTGGGGCTCGTTGATGATCGAGGCGAACGACTTGATGCCGAACATGCCGAGATTCGAGACCGAGAAGGTGCCGCCCTGGAACTCCTCGGGCTTCAGCTTGCGGTCGCGGGCGCGTTTGGCCAGGTCCCTGGACTCGGTGGCGATCTCGGCCAGCGATTTGGTCTCCGCCTTGCGGATGATCGGCGTGATCAGGCCGCCGTCGATGGCCACGGCCATGGCGACATCGGCATGGTGGTGCATGGCGATGCCCTCGGGCGTGTAGCTGGCATTGGCCTCGGGCACGGCCTTCAGGGCCATGGCGACCGCCTTCATGATAAAGTCGTTCACCGACACCTTGACCCCCTGCGGTTCCAGCAGGGCGTTGACCTGGGCGCGGGCCGCCAGCAGGCCGTCGATCTCGCAGTCGATGGTCAGAGGGAAGTGCGGCACGTCGCGGAAGCTGTCGGTCAGGCGGCGCGCGATGGCCTTCCGCATGCCGTCCAGCGGGACGAGGTCGTAGCTACCGGGCGCGATGCCCTGTTGCTCAAGCGACAGCACCTGACGCGGTTCGCCCTTCGCCGGGGCGGAGGAAGCCGATGCGGTGCCGCCCTTCATGCCTTCGACGTCGCGCTTGACGATGCGGCCGTGCGGGCCCGTGCCCTTGACCGACTTCAGGTCGACGCCGTTCTGCGCGGCGATGCGGCGGGCCAGCGGGGAGGCAAAGATCCGCTCGCCGTCCCTGGCCGGAGCCGGCGGCGCCTTGGGGGCCTCGGCCTTTTCGGCTTTCGCCTCCGGTTTGGTCTCGGCCTCGGGTTTGGCTGCCTCGGCCTTCTTCGGCGCAGGCGCGATGTCGTCTCCGGCCAGGCGGGCGATGGGGGTGTTGACCTTCACGCCCTCGGTGCCGGCCTCGACCAGGATTTCGAGGACCTCGCCTTCATCGACGGCCTCGACCTCCATGGTCGCCTTGTCGGTCTCGATCTCGGCGATGACGTCACCGGCCGAGACGGTGTCGCCGACCTTGATGTGCCATTTGGCCAGCACGCCCTCTTCCATCGTCGGAGACAGGGCCGGCATCAGAATGTCGGTCATGCGACGCTCACTCCTTCTCGACGACGGTCTGGACGTCGTTGCGCTTCAGGATTTCCGAGAAGCCCTCGAGGATCAGATTATAGGCCTGGCGCTCGTCGTGGCCGTGACGAACGGCATAGCCGTGGGCCATGTGTTTCGCCGCCAGAGCCAGCATGTGGCCATACTGGCGGGGGTCGGTGAAGGCCGGCTTGATCGACATGACCGGCTCGCCCTTCGACCACCACATGCGCGTCAGTTCGACGGCGTCGGGATCGGAGGCGACACTTTCCGGCGTCGTCAGCTGGAACTGGGTCGGCTCCTGGGTCATGCGGTCACCGCCTTCACCGCCTCGATGATCTTGTCGACGCCGGGCAGCGACAGGGCTTCCAGATTGGCGGCATAGGGCAGCGGCACATCTTCCTGGTGCACGCGCAGCGGCGGCGCATCCAGATAGTCAAAGGCGTGCTCAATCACGCGAGCCGCGACCTCGGCGCCGACGCCCATGGGGCCCCAGCCTTCCTCGGCCGAGACCAGACGGTTGGTCTTCTTCACGCTCTCGACGATCGTCTCGTGATCCAGCGGACGCAGGGTGCGCAGGTCGACGACCTCGGCCTCGATCCCCTCTTCCGCCAGCTTCTCGGCGGCCTGCAGGGCGAAGCCGACCATGCGGCTATGGCAGGTGATGGTGACGTCCGCGCCCTCGCGGCGGACCTTGGCCTTGCCGATCGGCAGGACGTAGTCCTCGACGTCCGGCACGTCGAACTCCAGGCCGTACATCATCTCGTGTTCGAGGAAGACGACGGGGTTCGGGTCGCGGATGGCGGCCTTCAGCAGCCCCTTGGCGTCGGCCGCATCATAGGGCGCGACGACCTTCAGCCCCGGCACCTGCGCGTACCAGGCCGAATAGTCCTGGCTGTGCTGGGCCGCCACGCGGCTGGCGGCGCCGTTGGGGCCGCGGAAGACGATGGGCGCCCGGATCTGGCCGCCCGACATGTAAAGCGTCTTGGCGGCCGAGTTGATGATGTGGTCGATGGCCTGCATGGCGAAGTTAAACGTCATGAACTCGACGATCGGCTTCAGCCCCGCCATGGCGGCGCCCACGCCCAGACCGGCAAAGCCGTGCTCGGTGATCGGGGTGTCGACGACGCGCTTGTCGCCGAACTCCTGCAGCAGCTCGCGACTGACCTTGTAGGCGCCTTGGTACTGGGCGACCTCTTCCCCGATCAGGAAGACGTTCTCGTCGCGGCGCATTTCCTCGGCCATGGCGTCGCGCAGGGCGTCGCGGATGGTGGTCTTGACCAGCTTGGCATCGGCCGGGATCTCGGGATCCTTCAGCTCGGTCTTCGGCTTGACCGGCGCATCGGCCGGCGCGCCTTCCGTGCCGGGCGCGTCCTCGGCTTTTGCCTCCGCCTTGGGCGCTTCGGGTGCGGGGGCTGCCGCACCATCGTCGCCCGACAGGCGGGCGATAGGGGTGTTGACCTTCACGCCCTCGGAGCCTTCAGCCACGAGGATTTCCAGCACTTCGCCCTCATCAACGGCCTCGACCTCCATGGTCGCCTTGTCCGTCTCGATCTCGGCGATCACCTGTCCGGCAGAGACCGTGTCTCCCGCCTTGATGTGCCACTTGGTCAGCGTGCCCTCTTCCATCGTGGGCGACAGCGCCGGCATCAGAATGTCGGTCATTGAGCGCTGGCTCCTGCAGTGCAATCCAAAATCGGCTCCGGAATTGAGTCTTCGCCCTCACTCCGATCCCAGTAGTCTCGGTAGAAAGCGACTTGTTCATCGACGCCCTGGGGACAGTCGTGGAGATAGAGCCAGTAAGATTTCAGGATGATCCCAGACATGTCGTCTGGGTGCTCAATTCCCATCTCATTGAAGTGCCTGGCCAAAGGACCACCACCCCACAGGCCCCAGTTGTTTCGCATCCACATCCCTATGCCGAAGTGGGCCATTACCGTGTCATCGTAGCTAAGGGCCTTATATTCAGCCCGCGACGTCCAGTGCGTGTCGAGGCACACGAATGTGGCTTCGAGTGTGGTCGGGGCACAGTCAGCAAGCGCCTTCGTTTCTGCAGCGGGGTCTTGGACAGCCGGCCCAGCGAGAATGGCGAGCAGCGAAAACATGCTCACGCCTCCACATAGACGTCAGTGTAGAGCTCGGATGGATCCGGCTCGGGGCTTTCCTGGGCGAACTGGACGGCTTCCGCGACGATGCCCTTGATCTCGGCATCAATGGCCTTGATCTCGTCCTCGGTCGCCTTGGCCTCGGCCAGCAGCTTCTTCACATGCTCGATCGGGTCGCGGGTCGTCTTGACGGTGTCGACCTCTTCCTTCGAACGATATTTGGCCGGATCCGACATGGAGTGGCCGCGGTAGCGATAGGTCTTCACCTCGAGGATATAGGGCCCCTCTCCGTCGCGCGCGCGCTTCACGGCCTTGGCCACGGCGTCTCGCACGGCGATGACGTCCATGCCGTCGACCTGCTCGCCCGGGATGCCGAAACTGGCACCGCGCTGGCTGAGATCGGTCGTCGACGACGAGCGCTCGATGCTCGTGCCCATGGCGTACTGGTTGTTCTCGATGATGTAGATGGCCGGCAGCTTCCACAGCTGGGCCATGTTGAAGCTTTCGTAGACCTGCCCCTGATTGGCCGCGCCATCGCCGAAATAGACGAAGGCGACCGAGTCATCGCCCCGATAGCGACCCGAGAAGGCCAGACCCGTGCCCAGGGCGACCTGCGCACCGACGATGCCGTGACCGCCATAGAAGCCGGTCGGCACGTCGAACATGTGCATCGAGCCGCCCTTGCCCTTCGACGAGCCGCCGATGCGACCGGTCAGCTCGGCCATGACCTCTTTGGGGTCCATGCCCGCGGCCAGCATATGCCCATGGTCCCGGTAGCCGGTGATGATCTTGTCGTGGCCCTGCTTGACGCTCTCCTGAACGCCGACGGCCACGGCCTCCTGGCCGATGTACAGGTGGCAGAAGCCGCCGATCAGTCCCATGCCGTACAGCTGGCCCGCGCGCTCCTCGAAGCGGCGGATCAGCACCATCTCGCGATAGTAGCGCAGCAGGTCTTCCTTGGTCGCGGCCGGACCGTTGGACCGCCTGGTCGATGTGGATTTCTGTGCGGCGGCTTTCGCCATCCGGGCCTCCCGGCTTTGCGGCCCGTCGCACCTGCGCGCGGCCTGTCATTACGAAAGCGGCTTTAGCAGCCTTCGTTCCGAAAACGCAAAGCGGCCCGTCCGGGCTGTAACATTAGTTTAGAGGGCAGGAGAAGACCGGTCTGCCGCGGGCGCAGGCAGGCTGACCCGGATCACGTGATCGGCCGGGTCGGCATAGCCGAGCAGCACCCGGGCCCGCTCTTCCAGAAGGTCGCGGGACAGATGATTGGTCTGCAGATAGCGAACCCGCAGTTCCAGATCCTGCCGCTCGGCGGCCAGACGTTCAGCAGCCGCCTCGCGTTTGGCCAGGGTGGCGGCGCGCTCGTCTCCGGTCAGCAGGCCGTACTGCCCGGTCAGGGCCTGCACGCCCAGATAGAGCACGCTCAACGCGAGGACTGCGGACGGGAGGTAAGGCTTCATCCATTCAGGCACTGACAACGCTCCTTCTGAGCGTGAAAAACGGTTGTCAGAACCTGCACGAAAATGCCTAACGAACCGTAGCTTGGCCGTAGGATTTCAGGGGCGAGTGCGGCCTATTTCAGCAGCATCCCGTCGCCGAAATAGACACCCTGGTCACCCAGCATTTCCTCGATACGGAGCAACTGGTTGTATTTGGCCGTGCGGTCCGACCGGGCCAGTGAGCCGGTCTTGATCTGTCCGCAGTTGGTGGCCACGGCCAGATCGGCGATGGTCGAATCCTCGGTCTCGCCCGAACGGTGGCTCATGACGGCGGTGTAGCCGGCACGGTGGGCCATATCGACCGCATCCAGGGTCTCGGAAAGCGTGCCGATCTGATTGACCTTGATCAGGATCGAGTTGGCCAGCCCCTCGCCGATGCCGGCGGCCAGACGCACGGGGTTGGTCACGAACAGGTCGTCGCCGACCAGCTGGACCTTGTCGCCCAGACGGTCCGTCAGCAGCTTCCAGCCGTCGAAGTCGTCCTCGCCGCAGCCATCCTCGATCGAGACGATCGGGAAGCGCTCGCACAGGTCGGCGAGGTAGGAGACCATGCCTTCCGAGTTGAGCGTCTTGCCTTCGCCTTCAAGGTGGTACTTCCCGTCCTTGAAGAACTCGGTGGAGGCCACGTCGAGCCCGAGGTGGAAGTCCTCACCCGCCAGATAGCCGGCGGCTTGCCCGGCCCTGGTGATGAACTCCAGCGCCGCCTCGGCCGACGCCAAATTGGGGGCGAAACCGCCCTCGTCCCCGACATTGGTGTTGTGGCCGGCATCCTTCAGCGCCTTCTTCAGCGCATGGAAGATTTCGGTGCCCATGCGCAGGCCTTCCGAGAAGCTCTCGGCGCCCGTCGGCAGGATCATGAATTCCTGGATGTCGATCGGATTGTCGGCGTGCGCCCCGCCGTTGATGATGTTCATCATCGGGGTCGGCAGGATGCGGGCCGAGACGCCGCCGATGTAGCGGTGCAGGGGCAGTCCTGCGGATACAGCGCTGGCGCGGGCGCAGGCCAGGCTCACGCCCAGAATGGCATTGGCGCCGAGACGGCCCTTGTTCGCCGTGCCGTCCAGACCGATCAGGGTTTCGTCGATGCGGCGCTGATCCTCGGCGTCCATGCCGCTCAGGGCGTCGAAGATTTCGCCGTTGACGGCGTCGACCGCCTTCATCACGCCTTTGCCGCCCCACAGCGACTTGTCGCCGTCACGCAGTTCCACCGCCTCATGGGCGCCCGTAGAGGCGCCGGACGGCACCGCAGCCCGACCAAAGGCGCCGTCCTCCAGGGTCACATCGACCTCGACCGTGGGGTTTCCGCGGCTGTCGAGGATCTGGCGGGCAGTGATGTCGGCGATGTCGGTCATGGCGTTCGGCTCGGGGCTGCGAAAGGATCAGGTCGCGGGGTTTAGCGCAGCCCCGACCAAACGCCAATCAGCCTCAGGCACAGCCCTCGACATACTGGATCGAGGGGCCACCGGCGTGGATAGCCATCACGGTGCCGTCACGACTGATCTCATAGACAATGCCGCGCGCCTGCGTGTCCTGGACATAGTCCTCGCCGCCGCCTCGGCTCCAGACGGTGACATACTCGGCGGGGGCGTCCTGATATTTGTGCGGGGTGACCCGCGCCTGATCGCCATAGGCGCCCTTCACGCGCTCGGCGGTGTCTCCGACACGCAGGCCCTTGTCGGTCATCAGGTCCGAGGGCTCCGAGATCGAAATCCGGGTCAGCACCCCGTTCTCCACCATCAGCAACATGCCCTCAGGCGCGCGCTCGGGGCGGAACTGGTCGCAGGATTCAGGGTCGGGCCCGCCGACGGCGTCCGGATTGGCATCCTCGCCCAGCGCCTCGACGACCTCGGCCCGGGTCATGCCGATGCGCAGGGGACCCCAGCCCTCGCCCGTCAGGCTCACAGCCGTGGTGTCGCCGACGGTGGGATCGGTCGCGGCAGGCGGTGCGGTCGGTTCGGTCGGGGTCTCGGTCTCGGGGCTGCAGGCCGCCATGAGGGCGATGGCGCCGACGGTGCCGAGGATGGTGCGAGGGGGATGGCGCATGGGGGAACTCCTTGTGGGTTCAGACCGGAACGCAGAAAGCGCCGCCCGGTGCCCGGACGGCGCTTGAATCGCATATCTGTCCGTCCCCCGCGAGGGTCGGCGTGGAAGACCCTAGTCTTCGCTGGGCGTCAGCACCTGACGACCGCGATAGGTGCCGGTCTTCAGGTCGATGTGGTGGGGACGCTTCAGCTCGCCCGTGTCCTTGTCCTCGACATAGGCATTGGTGCCCAGCGAATCGTGGGCGCGACGCATGTTGCGACGCGAGGGGGATACTTTGCGCTTCGGAACGGCCATTTCCGTCTCAATTCTCGGTTAGGGGCGCCCGATCGGGCGCGAAAACAGTTGCGGCGGCCCAGAAGAGCCGCCAGCGGAGGGCGGCTTATGCCTCAACACGCCGCAGAGTTCAAGCGCCCGGGCGCGCCTGCCAGTCTGCACGCGAAACGGCGTAGTACAGGCTGTCCTTCCACTCGCCGCCGACATGCCAGGTCCGCTCGGCAAAGCCGGTCTTTCGAAAGTCCAGGGTCTCCAGCAGGCGAATCGAGGCGCGATTCTCCGGATCGACGTCCGCCGTCGCCTGATCGTGGTCCGTCACGGCGAACAGCCGGGTGAGCACGGCGGTCACCGCCTCGCGGGCGATGCCCTGCCCCCAATGATCGGGATGCAGGATGTAGCCGATGTCCGCCGCCTTCCAGAAACCGGCCTTGCCGATCACCTGCCCGTCCCGCTCGATCAGGAAGTCGAGGCCGGAATGCTGGTTGGCGAGCATGCTGTCCAGCCAGTCGCGCGTCTCCTGCAGCGTCTGGTGTGGGGGCGATGACCACCAGGTCATGGCCTCGGGACGCGTGAAGATGGCGTGCAGGGCGTCAAGGTCATCGGGGCGCGCGGGCCGAAGCGTCAGGCGGTCGGTGAGGATGCGGTCGAGCGGCTTTTCCAGCACGGTGAAGGCCAGATCATCGCGCCGGGGCAGGCCGAAGCGAGGGTCGGTGGCGGGAAAGGGCCGGGTCTCGCCCGTGCGCCGATAGCCCCGCCGCTCGTACCAGGCGATCAGCTCATTCCGGTGCACGATGACCGTCATCTCCATCCGACGCGCCCCGAAATGCCGAAGGGCATGGCCCTCTGCCGCGGCGATCAGCCGGCGGCCCGTGCCCTGGGCCTGGAGGGTGGGGTCAACAGTCAGCATGCCGAGATAGGCGAGCCCCTCGCCCCGGTCGGTGACATGGACGCAGCCGGTCAAGCCGGCGGCGGTCTCGGCGACCAGTACGACCTGATCCGAAGCCGACAGGGCGGCCATCAGCGAGCCCCGGTCGATCCGGTTGCCGTCCAGCAGGTCGGCCTCATGCGTCCAGCCGCGCCGGGCGCTGTCGCCGCGGTAGGCGGCATGCACCAGGGCGTGCAGCGGGGCCAGATCTGCCGGCGTGGCGGGACGAAACTCAGTCATCCAGCCTGTCCGCGACGATCTCGCCCAGCGCCAGCGAACTGGTCAGGCCCGGGCTTTCGATGCCGAACAGGGCGATCAGGCCTTCGAGGCCGTGGACTTCGGCGCCGTGGATCTGGAAGTCGGGCTGGTCCTCGCCCGGGCCGTGCAGCTTCGGCCGGATGCCGGCATAGTCCGGGACCAGACGTTCGGCATCCACATCCGGCCAGAAGCGACGGATATAATGGGCAAAGGTGTCGCGCTTGGCGGGATCGACCGAATAGTCCTCAGTCTCGACGAAGGCGAGGTCCGGCCCGAACACCCCCTGCCCGCCCAGATCCTTGCGATAGTGGGTTCCCAACGCGCCCTTGATCGGCGGCGGATAAATCAAACGGTTGAACGGGGCCGGTCCGGTCAGGCGGAAGTAGATGCCCTTGCCATAGTGGCCCTCGGGAATCCGGTCGGCAGGGTAGCCTTCGATAGCCGCAGCAACCGACTGGGCCGACAGGCCGGGCGCGGTGACCAGCTGGCGGGTCGTGACGGTCATGGCCCCCTCTCCGCCGACCCGAATCGAAAAGCCGCCGTCCGCAAGCGGCTCGGCGCCCTCGAACGGGGCTGAAATGACGACCGCACCCGCGGCCGCAGTGATCTCACCCTCCAGGGCCGACATATAGCCGTGGCTGTCGAACACGCCGCTCTCCGGCGACAAAATGGCAGCGTGGGCGTTGAGCGCGGGCTCGAGCGCCCGGGCCTGATCGCCGGTCAGATGCTCCAGGCCCTCGACGCCGTTGATGGTGGCCTGTTCGAAGATCGCCTCGATGCGCGGGACCTCGGCCGCCTCGGTCGCCACGACCAGCTTGCCGCACTTCCAGTAGTCGACCTTGTGGCTGTCGAGGAAGGCGTACAGGCGCCGCCGTCCCTCGACGCAGGCCTGCGCCTTCAGCGAACCGGTCGGATAGTAGAGCCCGCCGTGGATGACCTCGCTGTTCCGCGAGGACACGCCCTGACCGATGTGGTCTTGCTTCTCAAGAACCAGCACCGTCCGGCCCCGCTGGCTCAGCGCGTAGCCGCAGGCCAGGCCGACCGCGCCTGCTCCCACGACCACAGCGTCAAAGTCGAATGTCATGGCTGGCCGTAGCGGCGCGCGGCCTCGGCCTCGAACTTGCGGATCAGGCTGTCGACAGCGCGGTCGAAATTGGCCCGGAGCATGGCGTCGAGGATGGGCGAGCGAAAGGCGAAGTCGATCATGAACTCCAGCCGGGTGCCGTCCGGATGGGGAAAGAAGGCCCAGCGATTCTTCAGGTGCTTGAAAGGCCCGCGGATCAGGCCGACCTCGACCTTGGGCGCATTGCGGTCATGCCTAACCCAGGTGGAGAACCGCTCTTTCAGGAAGGCAAAGCCGACGCCCGCCTCGGCATCCAGCAGACTGACGCCCTCGGCCTCCTCCCGCTCGTTCCAGACCCGCATGGACGTCACCCAGGGCACGAAGTCCGGATAGGCGCGCACATCCGCCACCAGCGCGGCCAGCTGGTCCGGCGCATAGGGCAGGATTCGGGTCAGGGTATGGACGGCCAAGTCGCGACTAGCGCCCCGTCTGTGCCAGACGTGCGGCCTTCAGCCGGGCGAAGTCGTCTCCCGCATGGTGCGAGCTGCGGGTCAGGGGCGAGGCCGACACCATCAGGAAGCCCTTGGCCCGCGCGATGGCCTCATAGGACTTGAACTCATCCGGCGTCACGAACCGGTCGATGGCCGCGTGCTTGCGGGTCGGCTGCAGGTACTGGCCGATAGTGATGAAGTCGACGCCGGCCGAGCGCATGTCGTCCATCACCTGCATGACCTCTTCCTTGGTCTCGCCCAGTCCGACCATGATGCCGGACTTGGTGAACTGGTTCGGGTCGCGTTCCTTCACCTGTTGCAGCAGGCGCAGGGAGTGGAAGTAGCGGGCGCCGGGGCGGATCTTCAGATACAGGCGCGGGACAGTCTCCAGGTTGTGATTGAACACGTCTGGCTTCGCGTCGATCATGACCTCGGCGGCGCCGTCCTTGCGCAGGAAGTCGGGCGTCAGGATCTCGATCGTCGTGGTCGGGGCCTGCAGGCGGATCTGGCGGACGACCTCGGCAAAGTGGGCCGCGCCCCCGTCAGCGACATCATCCCGGTCGACAGAGGTGATGACGACGTGATTCAGGCCAAGCTGAGCCACGGCCAGGCCGACCTTGGCCGGTTCCTCGGGGTCGAGCGGTTGGGGCAGGCCCGTCTTGACGTTGCAGAAGGCGCAGGCCCGCGTGCAGGTGTCGCCCATGATCATCAGCGTGGCGTGCTTCTGGCTCCAGCACTCGCCGATGTTGGGGCAGGCCGCTTCCTCGCAGACGGTGACGAGGCCCTTGTCCTTCACGATGGATTTGGTCGCATTGTACTGGCCCGACCCGGGTGCCTTGACCCGCAGCCAGTCGGGCTTGCGCAGCACAGGCGATTCCGGCCGGTTGCGCTTTTCCGGGTGGCGCAGCTCGGCGGAGGACCGCTGGAGGGTATCGATCAGGGTGACCATGGCGTCGGACAATTGCGGGCGGCGGGAGGGCTCGGAAGCCGCTATGTCGGCCTTCGGGAACCGGATGGCAAGCCGTGCGGGCGTCGCACGGCCCCTCACGCCGTGTAACTTATCTTTTCAACCGGCGTTCTGCTCTCTAGTTTGCCCCGATTATCAAGGAGGGGCGCAGACCCCTCACAGGGAGGATGCGTTTGTCGGCTGACATGCACGCCAAGGCCGCTCAGGAGACTATTTTCGACGCCCTGATCGCGGCGCGCGAAAAGTATGGCGACAAGCCGATTCTCGAGGACCAGGACCGCAATCCCCTGACCTATACGGGCCTGATCCGTGCGGCCATGGTGCTGGGCCGCAAGATCGCCGCCCTGACCGAGCCGGCCGAGCGCGTGGCCATCCTGCTGCCCTCCAGCTCGGGCGTGGTCGTGACCTTTTATGGCCTGCACGCCATGGGCCGGGTGCCGGTCATGCTCAACTTCACTTCGGGGGAATTGAACCTGAAGGCGGCGGTCCGCGCTGCGGGCGTGAAGAAAATCCTGTCGGCCCGGCGCTTCATCAGCCAGGCCAAGCTGGAGGACCTCGTCAACAGCCTGGAACAGGTGGCCGAGATCGTCTGGCTGGACGACATCCGCAAGTCGATCGGCCTGCCCGACAAGCTGTTCGGCCTCATGGCCGGCTTCTTCCCCAAGCAGTTCCGCGTCGAGACGCGCCCGTCCGACCCGGGCGTCATCCTGTTCACCTCAGGCAGCTTCGGAAGCCCCAAGGGCGTGATGCTGAGCCAGTCGAACATGGTCTCGAACGTCCGCCAGGTCGCGACGCACATCGACCTCGACCCCGACTGGGTGATGTTCAACCCGCTGCCGACCTTCCACTGTTTCGGCCTGACCGGCGGCGTCCTGCTGCCGCTGCTGACCGGGATGAAGGCGTTCCAGTACCCCTCTCCCCTGCACTCCAAGCAGATCGTGGAACTGCTGCCCGAGGTGAAGGCCTCGATCCTGTTCGCGACCGACACCTTCCTGAACCAGTATGCGCGCGTCGCGGGGCCGGACGATTTCTCGACCCTGCAGTTCGTGGTCGCCGGCGCCGAGCGGGTGCGTGACGAGACGCACCATCTGTTCAACACCAAATTCGGCGGGCTGAAGCTGCTCGAGGGCTATGGTGCGACCGAAGCGGCGCCGGTGGTGGCGGTCAATCACCCGGACCGCAACCGGCCGGGTACCGTCGGCCAGATGCTGCCCGATATGGAATGGCGGGTCGATCCGGTTCCCGGCATCGAGACGGGCGGCAGGCTCTACCTGCGCGGTCCCAATGTCATGGCGGGCTATATCGCCGAGGATGATCCCGAGCGGCTCGAGCCCCTCAAGGACGGCTGGCACGACACCGGCGACATCGTCGACATCGACGCCGACGGCTATGTCAGCATCCTGGGTCGCGTGAAACGCTTCGCCAAGGTCGGCGGCGAGATGATCAGCCTGACGGCGGTCGAGGGGCTGGCCAGCGCGGTCTGGCCCGAGTCACGCCACGCCGTCGTGGCGGTTCCCGACAGCCGCAAGGGCGAGAAGCTGGTGCTGGTCACCGACCGGATCGATGCCGAGGCATCACGCCTGACCGAATGGGCGCGCAGCCACGGCGCGCCGGATCTGGCCGTGCCCAAGCGGATCATGAAGGTCAGCGAGGTCCCGGTTCTGGGCACCGGAAAGACCGACTATGTCGCCATCCAGCGCATGGTCGAGGGTGAGGCCGAGGCGGCCTGAGGGTCCGCGAACGGCGATTGATCTGGAACCTTGGCTATTGCAGTATCCCGGCACAATTCAGGGAGGCTGAAACCATGTTCGATTCGCTTGAGCGTCACAGCCCGATGGCCCTTGCCGGGCTGCGGGTCATTTCCGGTCTCATGTTCATGCAGCACGGGGCCCAGAAGATCTTCTCCTTCCCGGCCGAGGCCCGCGGCCCGTTCGAGCTGATGAGCCAGATGGGCATTGGCGGTGTGCTGGAGCTGGTTGGTGGGGCGCTGATCGTGCTGGGCCTGTTCACCCGGCCGGTCGCCTTCCTGCTGTCGGGCATGATGGCCGTGGCCTACTTCCAGTTTCACGCCATGTCGGGTGGCCTGTATCCGCTGGTGAACGGCGGCGAGCTGGCGGCGCTCTACTGCTGGGTGTTCCTGTTCATCTTCTTTGCCGGCCCGGGCGCCTTCAGCGTCGACGGCATGCTGGCGAAGAAGCGCTGATCAGCCGATCCGGACCCCGGTCATCGAAATCGAGCCGCCCTCGATCCGGTCGTTGAAAAAGGCGACCGGATCTTCGGGCCGGGCCTGCGCCGCAACATAGAGCAGCGGCAGGAAATGCTCGTCCGTGGGCACGCTGAGCGCGGCGTTGTCCGCGAGGTCCATCCAGTGGATCAGGCGACCGTGATCCCCGGCGACCAGGGCGGCCTTGACCGCCTCGTTGAACGTCAGCGCCCAGTCGTAGGGCTCGCCGCCCGCGCGCTTCCATGTCCGCAGATTGTGCACAAAGTCGCCGGATCCGGCGATGACGATATCCTCGTCCCGAAGGGCATTCAGGCCCTTGGCGAGGTCATAGTGGCCCTGCGCGTCGAGGGTGCGGTCCAGCGACAGCTGGACGATCGGGACATCGGCGTCCGGCCAGACATGGGCCAACACGGACCAGGTGCCGTGGTCGAGGCCCCACTGGTCCGTGGGGGTCGCGCCCGTAAGGTCGGCAACCCGCGCCGCGAGCTCCGGAGAGCCGGGCGCGGGGTACTGAAAGGCATGCAGTTCGGGCGGGAAACCGCCAAAGTCGTGGATCGTTTCGGGCCTCGCCATGGCAGTGACGGCTGACCCACGGGTCTCCCAGTGGGCCGAGATCATCACCACGCCTCGCGGCTTGCCGAGGTCCTGCCCCAGCTGGCGCCACCCCTCGGCCCACGGGCCGCCCAGGGCGTTCATGGGCGAACCGTGGCCGAAGAAGAGGGCGGGCGCCGCCATCGTCAGCCGAACAGCTTTTTGGCGGTTTCCGCGGCGATCCGACCCTGGAAGCGCGCGCCCTCAAGCTCATTGTCGCTGGGCATGCGCGAGCCGTCGCCGTCGGTGATGGTGGTCGCGCCATAGGGCGAGCCGCCGGTGATCTCGTCCATCCGCATTTGACCCTGCCAGGTGTAGGGCAGGCCGACCACCAGCATGCCGTGGTGCATGATGGTCTGGATCAGACCGATGAGGGTCATCTCATTGCCGCCGTGCTGGGTAGCGGTCGAGGTAAAGGCCCCGCCCACCTTGCCGGCCAGCTTGCCGTTGGCCCACAGGCCGCCGGTCTGGTCGAGGAAGTTCCGCATTTGCGAAGCCGCCGTGCCGTAGCGCGTGCCGGCGCCGATCAGGATGGCGTCATAGTCGGCCAGGTCCTCGACCTTGG
Source organism: Brevundimonas sp. A19_0 (assembly GCF_017744255.1). Taxonomy (GTDB): domain Bacteria; phylum Pseudomonadota; class Alphaproteobacteria; order Caulobacterales; family Caulobacteraceae; genus Brevundimonas. Next base: position 192,443 of record NZ_JAGHQP010000002.1, read on the forward strand.
CGATGGGGGCTTCCTGGTCGAGCTTGTAGCCGCTCTTCTTCGCCAGCTCCTCGGGCACCAGTTCCGGGACTCGCTTGATATCCACGGTCGCGCCTTCGACCTCGCGCGCGCCCTCGGCGATGGCCTGGGCCATGCGCTCCACGTGGCCGTAGGTGGAATGATAGAGGACCAGAACCTTGGGCATGGGAAATCTCCTGAGTCGGATATGTAACTGCAACAGTGTCGAAATAGGCTATGCCCTCGCCCCGTCAAGGGGCACCGACCAGAAAGTCAGAAAGGGCAGACCCGCTGATAGAAGGCGTCGGACCCCGGAACGGTTGCGCCCTGCGCCAGAAGGTAGCGGTGCTCGACGACCGACGCCTGCTGTTCGATGTTCAGTCCGTCCCACGCGACATCAGCGTCGCAGCGATAGGCGTAGGCCTTCGGCCCGTCCCCTGCCCTCAGCTTGCCGATCAGGAGATTGATGCCCTGCTGGGCTTGCCAGACGTGCACCAGCTCATGGACCAGGGTGGCGCGTCGGCGAAGGGGGCCTTGCGAAAGGTCCTCGTCCCAGCTCGTGGCCGGCCAGAAGATCCAGCTGCGACCGGCGAACCGGCCGGGTACGAAAGCACGCCTGAGAAACGTCGGCAGCCGCACCAGCCGGATGGCCGCCAGGTCGATCCTTTCGCCGAAGACCGAGCGGGCCAGGGCGATCTCTCCGTCCATGAGGGTGCGGATCATTCGCCCGCCAGCGGCGAGGTATGCGGATAGGGCGCCAGTCGCCCGGAGTTCAGGATTTCCGTGGTCGGGCCGGTCCATTCCCAGTGCCAGGGCTCGTAGGCATAGGGCACGAAGCCAAAGCGAGCGGCATTCTCCACCAGCCAGCGATAGGCCGGGCCGCGCGACTGGTGCCTGCGGTTGGCCCAGCGGGTCGAGTCGACGCCATGCCCCGCAAGGTGACCGACATAGATGTCGATGGCCGTGCCGGTGCGGTGGGGAGAACAGGCCGCGCGCCGCAAACCGTCGCAGTTCCCCTCGGTCGCGCACCGGGCCGTGTCGGCGTCCGGATCGCGATAGCTGGAGAAGATCTGGAGAAGCTCGGGGTTGTCGGCGATCTCCGGAACCTCGGCCCGGGCCGCGCGAACCATGAGGCGGTAGGCGTTGAGGACATCGTATTGCAGCAGCCGCACCATACGGTCAGCGTGCTCCTCGTCGGGATCAAGATAGCCGAGTTCGCTCTGCGGCGGGGGTTCGGGGCAGATGTCGGCCACCCGGGCCATGACGAAGGGCCGGCGTTCCTGCCACACCCCCTTGAACACCTGAAAGGTGCCACGGTCGAAGAGACCGTTCGGAACGCGATCATAGCGTTTCTGGAAGGTGGCAAGGGCCTGGGCGAAACCGGGCGTATCCGGGGCGCAACGTGTGCCGATCTCCTTCTGGATCAGCGGCAGGTAGGTCAGCCAGCCGCGCTCCGTCTGATCGAACGGCTGCCACATCAACCAGTCGGCCGAATAGCCGTTGGCCACGGCGATCCCCCGAGAGCCGGGGCCCGCATTACAGTCCTCCTGCGCCAGGGCAGGACCGGCCAGACCGACCAGCAGGACCACCAGCACTGTTGCGAACCTCGTCATCCTCCGAGCAAGCCCCAGCCGGGCCCCGAGGGCAAGGGGGCAGTTGCGTCGGGTGAATTCGCGCTATGACAGGGACGGCGGACGACTCGTGCCGTCATCGAGGGGATACCCATGTCGACCGCCGCCCCGCCCCGCCGACTGCCCAACCGGACGCTGGCTGCCTTCTCGGCCGCCTGCCTGCCCTATGCGGCGCTTGGCCTGCCCGTCTATGTGACCCTGCCCGAGTTCTATGCCAGCCACGTCGGCGTGGATCTGGCGCTGGTCGGGGTGATCTTTCTGGTCATCCGGCTGGCCGACATCTTCGTCGACCCGGCGCTGGGCATGGTGATCGACCGCACCCACAGCCGGTTCGGGCGCTATCGGCTCTGGATGGGACTGGCGGCTCCGCTGCTGATGCTGGCGGTCGGCATGCTTTTTATGGTGCGGCCGGGTGCCGGGGGCGCCTATCTGACCGTCTGGCTGGTCCTGATGTCGCTGGGCTTTTCCGTCAGCCTGCTGTCTCAGGTCAGCTGGGCCTCGACGCTGACCAGTGACTACGACCAGAGATCCCGCATCTACGGCTGGTGGCAGACCGCCAACATCGTTGGCGTGCTGGTCGTGCTGCTGATCCCCGCCCTTGTCCAGAATCTGGGGCTGGGGGACTATGCGGCCGCGGTGCGCTGGCAGGGGCTGTTTATCATTTTGGCCCTGCCCCTGACGCTGGCGGTGACCTTTGCCTTCACGCCCGAGCCGAAGCACGGGCCGACCCCCGACCGGGCCAGCCGGTTTGCCTATCTGCAGCTGTTCCGGCTGCCGGTGCTGCAGCGGCTTCTGACCGCCGACCTGATGCTGGGCATTGCACGCGGCGTGGTGGGCGCCCTGTTCTTCTATTTCTTCGAGGCCGTGCGCGGGTTCGAGCGGGCCGAGACCTCGATCCTGCTGCTGGTCTATTTCGTCGCCGGTCTGGCCGGAGCGCCGGTCTGGAGTGCACTGGCCGTGCGGATGGGCAAGCACGGGGCCCTTGTGCTCGCCTGCGTCTATTTCGCCGTCACCCTGCTGCTGGCCAGCTTTGCCGGACCGGTGCTCGTGCCGCTGGCCGAAGCGGCCGGGCTGGGTAATGCCGAGGTGCTGGTCGCCGGGCTGATGGTGGCTCTGGTGGGACTGGCCTTTGCCTCGGGAGACCTGTTGCTGCGGGCCATGATGGCCGATGTGGCCGACCAGGTCCGGCTGGACGAGGGCGCGGACCGCACCGGCCTGCTGTTCTCGATCCTGACCGCTACGTCCAAGCTGGGGTACGCCGTGTCGGTCATGACCTTCGCGGGCCTGCGCATGACCGGCTTCGATCCCGCGCTGGGCGGGCAGAACAGTGCCACGGCCCTGGCCTGGCTTCAGGCCATGTTTGCGGGCCTGCCGGCGCTGTGCCTTGTGGTCGGAGCGTTCGCCTTGTGGCGCTATCCGCTGGACCAGAAGCGCCATGCTGAAATCCGGGCGGCGCTGGATGCGCGCGGCGCGACCGGCTAGGTCGGGACCATGAGTGCATCCCCCTCCCCCCTCGACCGGCTGCGGGCCATCATGGTGCGTCTGCGCGACCCCGTGACCGGCTGTCCGTGGGACGTCGAACAGACGTTTGCGACCATCGCCCCCTATACGCTGGAGGAAGCCTATGAGGTCGCCGATGCCATCGAGCGCGGCGACCATGACGAGCTGAAGTCCGAGCTGGGCGACCTGCTGTTCCAGGTCGTCTTCCACGCCCGCATGGCCGAGGAGCAGGGCCTGTTCGACTTCGATGCCGTGGCGAACGCCATTGCCGACAAGCTGGAGCGCCGCCACCCGCATGTCTTCGGCGAGGAGGCTGCACGGGCGGATGCCGTCTCGCAAAAGGCCCGGTGGGAGGACATCAAGGCCGCCGAGCGGAAGGCGAAGGCCCAGCATGGCGTGCTGGACGATGTGCCGGTCGGCCTGCCGGCGTTGGCCCGGGCGGCCAAGCTGACGAAGCGGGCGGCGCGGGTCGGGTTCGACTGGCCGTCGACGGACGAGGTCTTTGCCAAGCTGGACGAGGAGGTCGCCGAGCTGAAGGTCGAGATCGCCGCCGGGTCCAGCGAGCGGATGAAGGACGAGGTTGGCGACCTGCTGTTCGTCCTTGCCAATCTGGCGCGCAAGCTGGGCGTCGAGCCCGAGGATGCGCTGCGCGGCGCCAATGCCAAATTCATCCGCCGGTTCGCCTTCATCGAGGCGGAACTGGCGAAGGACGGCCGCACGCCCGACCAGTCGGATCTCGCCGAAATGGATGCCCTGTGGAATGCGGCCAAGGTGGCGGAGCGCGGCTGATGGGCCCCCTGCCCGCTGACTGGACACCCGCCGACATCGAGGCGCTGATCGTCGAGAACGATCCGGAAAAAATGCCCTATGTTCCGGTCGCCGTGTCCATGGGCTGCGAGGATGCCGACCGTGACTGGGCCGAATCCGTCTGCGTGCGCCTGACCTCGCATCCGAACGAATGGGTGCGCGGCAATGCCATCCTGGGCTTCGGCCATCTCGCCCGCGAGTTCCGCACCCTGGATCGCACTGTGGTCGAGCCGCTGGTCCGGGCGGCCCTCACCGACCCATCGTCCGTAGTGCGTGGTCAGGCCGAGGCCGCCGCAGACGACATCTCGCATTTTCTCGGCTGGTCTCCGCGACCCTAGGGGCGGTCAGTCGGCGCCGCCCAGACGTCTCGGGATAGCCCGCATGGCATCGACCAGCGCCATGGCCCGCCCGGCCGCCGTCGGATCGACCGCCGCGATGTGGTCGAGGCGCCGCCGCACCTTGGCCAGCGGTGCATCGACTCCCGAGGCCCAGTCCGTCGAGCCGATCGTCATCAACCCGCCTGCGCGGGTGTCGGTCAGCGTCAGCCCGACACCGACCGACTTCAGGGTCGAGGAGAAGGGCTGTTTGTAGTGGTCGTGCCCGGGGCCGAGGTCATAGACCCGAATGCCCAGATCGGGCATGGCGCGGATGACCTGATCCAGGAAGGCGTTGCCCGGCGAGGCGGCAACAAGGGCCGGGTTGGTGGACGCAATCCAGGGGTGATAGATGCCATTCGCGATCACGCCGAAATGCCCGCCGGCCAGGGTGTCCCCGGCGTGCAGGGTCAGCATCAGCCCGCCAAAGCGCGGCGTGTAGGTCTCGAACAGGCTTGACATGAGCCCCCGGACCCAGGCCGGACGCAGCACGTCCTGCAGGCCCGTCCGGCGAAACTGCTCCGACTTCCACGCCAGCAACTGATCGAAATCGGCACGGTCGCGACTGGCCTGAAGCCTCAGGGGGCCCACGTCGGACAGACGGTTCAGAAGGCGGCGATAGTTCTTGGCCCGCTTTGGATTGGCGGCGCGAATAGCCTCCAGATGCGCGTCCGGACCCTCTGGCAGTGCGATGGCAAACGCCGTGGGGCCGACCGCAATGCTGTCGAACAGGCCGAACGGATCGATCAGGCCGATGTGGCGGAAGGCGCGCACGCCCGCGAGAGTCAGGGCTTCCCGACCTTTGAATCCGGGAGCGGGCCCCGTCACGAGAGCATGATAGTCGGCAAAGGGCACGCCGAGCGGGCGGGCGAACCCCCCGGGCCGACGGTGCAGACCGAGGAAGCCCACGATCTCATCGCTGCGTCGATAGGTGACGACCTCGGCATCCTCGCGCACCCGCCCGACGGCGCGGGCGAAGTCGGGTCCCATCAGCGGATTGGCAAAGGCCGGCTGCTGTCTCTGAAAGGCACGCCAGGCGTCGGCCTCAGCCTCCGGCAGCGCGGCAGCAGGGCAGCGGGTGGCGGTAATCTGTGCCATTCAGGGAGGCTTTCAGCGCAAAAGGCCATCGGAGCTATCGCCCCAGCAAATCCCTCGCCGCTCTGGCGAGGTCAGCCCGTGAACAGCCTCTGGTACCGCCCGAGCGCCGGTTCCGACAGGCGAACGGTCAGCCGGGTGCGGCCCTCCGGGTCTGAGCTGCGCTCCGTGATGCGGCCATGCTCGTATAGCCAGGCCAGCGCCTCTCCGTCCTGGGGTTCGAGCGTCAGGTGGATTTCCGCATCGGTGTCGATGCGTTCCGCGATGGCCTGACGCAGGGCCTCGAGGCCCTCACCCGTCAGGGCCGAGACCGCGACGGCGCCCTCGACCTCGGACCGCGCGACCATGGCCGTCCGGCTGTCGGCGTCCAGTCGGTCGATCTTGTTCCAGACCTCAAGCGTGCGGGCCTGAAGCGTGCCTTCGTCCTCGCCGTCTGCCGGGCTGATCCGGGCCAGCACGGTCTCGACGTCCTTTGCCTCCGCCTCGGTCTCCGGGCTGGAGATGTCGCGTACGTGCAGGATCAGGTCGGCCTCGGCCACCTCTTCCAGCGTGGCGCGGAAGCTCTCGACCAGCTCGTGGGGCAGGTCAGAGATGAAGCCCACGGTGTCAGCGATCAGCGCCGAGCGCCCCTGCGGCAGGCGGATCAGACGCTGGGTCGGATCCAGGGTGGCGAAAAGCAGGTCCTTCGCCATGACCTCTGCCCCCGTCAGGTGGTTGAACAGGGTCGACTTGCCCGCATTGGTATAGCCAACCAGGGCGACCGTCGGGAACGGCACCTTCTTGCGGGCCGTGCGGTGCAGCCCGCGCGTGCGGCGCACATCCTGCAGGTCGCCCTTCAGCTTGACGATGCGGTCGGCGATCAGGCGGCGGTCCAGCTCGATCTGGGTTTCACCCGGACCGCCGGTCGAGCCCGTGCCGCCGCGCTGGCGTTCCAGGTGGGTCCAGGTGCGGACGAGGCGCGAGCGTTCGTACTCCAGCCGCGCCAGCTCGACCTGCAGGCGCCCCTCCCGCGTGCGGGCGCGTCGGCCGAAGATCTCGAGGATCAGGCCGGTACGGTCGATGACCTTGGCCTCCCAGGCCTTCTCCAGATTGCGCTGCTGCACCGGGGTCAGGGCATCGTCGATGACGACGACCTCGGCCTCGGCGGCCCGGACCAGAGCGGCCATCTCCTCGACCTTGCCCGAGCCGAACAGGGTGGCGGGCGTCGTACGGCGAAGGGTGATGACTTCCTGGCCGCGAACGTCGAGGTCCAGCGCCTCGGCCAGGCCGACGGCTTCGTCCAGCCGGTCGTGCGGGCGACGTGCGGACGCACTGCCCGCAGCGCGGTCAGGATGAAGGACGAGCGCCCGAACGGGCGGAGCGGTATGATCGATCAGGGGCGTCGGCACGCGGGTTCCGGACAAGAAGAGGACAGGGTCATCCCGTCCGCAAACGAACGGACAGGACCACAGGCTCCCTCAGAAACCGGACCGGACAGATCAGTCCTGATCTTCGGGCTCGCGCAGATCGACCGGAGCCGAGGGCATGATGGTGGAGATGGCGTGCTTGTAGACCAATTGCGACTGGCCATCGCGACGCAGCAGCACGCAGAAATTGTCGAACCAGGTCACGATGCCCTGCAGCTTGACGCCGTTGACGAGGAAGATGGTCAGCGGGGTCTTGGTCTTGCGGACCGTGTTGAGGAAGGTGTCCTGAAGGTTCTGACGCTTGTCTTGCGACATGGCAGGTTGATCCTGTTCTTGATTGTTTCCGGCGCAGGGAGGCTGCCGGAGCCGCGAAGCGACGGCGTGACCTTAGTCACCGGCACCGGTCACGGCAACCGCCGCATCAGACGGCATTCTCCCGCGCGGCCTCAAGGTACGCCTCGCGCAGGCGGCGGGTGATCGGACCGGGCTTTCCGGTGCCGATCTTTACGCCGTCAATGGAAATGGCGGGCAGCACGAAGGCGCCTGCGGCGGTGAAGAAGGCTTCCTGTGCGCCCTTTGCCTCCTCGACGGTGAAGGCGCGCTCCTCGAACGGGATGCCTTCGGCCTTGATGATCTCCATCAGGGTCGAGCGGGTGCAACCGCGCAGGATGTTGGCCTGGGTGTCACGTGTGCGCAGCACGCCGTTCGCATCGATGATCCAGGCGTTGGTCGAGGTGCCCTCCGTCACCAGCCCCAGTTCGTCGACCAGCCAGCTTTCATAGGCGCCGACCTCGCGCGCCGCTTGCTTGGCGAGCACATTCGGCAGCAGGCCGACCGTCTTGATGTCACACCGGCCCCAGCGCATGTCCGGCCTGGTGACGACCGCCACGCCCTTCTTCGCCTGGGCCTCGGCCTTGACCTGATCCACGCGGCGCGAGGTCACGATTACACTGGGCGCGGTGTCGGCCGGCGGAAAGGGGTGGTCCCGCCGGGCGGTGCCGCGGGTGATCTGCAGATAGACGATGCCGTTGTCGACGCGGTTCCGGCGAATGGTCTCCTTGAGCACGATGGTCAGGGCCTGGGGCGTCATCGGCATCCGGATGCGCAGTTCGGACAGGCTGCGCTGCAGCCGGGTCATATGGCCGTCGAAGTCGGCCAGCAGGCCATCGAACACCGACCAGACCTCATAGACGCCGTCGGCGAACTGGAAGCCCCGGTCCTCAATGTGGACGACGGCCTCTCCGTGGGGGCTGTAGACCCCGTTGACGTAGGCAATGCGGGACATCAGGCCTCGTCACCCTCCCCTTCGTCATCGCCGCCGCGGGCGGGCGATACGCCCAGCGACTTCAGCTTGCGGTGCAGGGCCGAGCGTTCCATGCCGATGAAGCCTGCGGTGCGCGAGATATTGCCGCCGAAGCGCATGATCTGGGCCGACAGATATTCGCGCTCGAACACCTCGCGCGCCTCGCGCAGCGGCAGGGCGATGATGCGCTCATTGCCCATCGACAGGGTGCCGTTATCGGCGGGCCCGTCCTGCGGCAGCATGTCGGCGGTGATCGGTTCCGACGGGTCGCCCGTGGCCAGGATCAGCAGCCGCTCGATGTTGTTGCGCAGCTGGCGGACATTGCCGGGCCAGGGATTGACCTGCATCACGGCCACCGCATCCTCGCCGATACGGCGCCGGGGCAGGCCCTGGGACACGCAGATGGTCTCGGTGAAGTGCTCGATCATCTCGGCGATATCCTCGCGCCGTTCCGACAGGGGCGGGACGCGGATCGGCACCACGGCCAGTCGGTGGAACAGGTCCTCACGGAAGCGGCCCTCGTCGATTTCCTGCTTCAGGTCACGGGAGGACGAAGTGATGACCCGCACATCGACCTGGACGTCCTGCTCACCGCCCACCCGCCGGAAGCGCTGTTCGACCAGCACGCGCAGGATACGGCTCTGGCTCTCGCGGGGCATGTCGGCGACCTCGTCGAGATAGAGGGTGCCGTTGTGGGCGCGTTCGAACACGCCGATCTTGCTGGGGCGACCGTCCACCCCCTCCTCGCCGAACAGCTCGAGGTCGAGGCGCTCGGGCGTCATGCCGGCGGCGGCGATGGCCACGAATTCGGACCGGGCGCGCGGGCTTGCCTCGTGAATCTGGCGGGCGACCAGCTCCTTGCCCGATCCGGGCGGGCCCGAAATCAGCACGCGACTGTTGGCCGGCGCGACCTTGGAGATGGTGCTGCGCAGGGTGGCGGCCGCCGCCGACTTGCCGATGATCCCGGTCGGGGTCATGGCCTGGGCGCGCAGCTGGCGGTTCTCCCGCTTCAGGGCCGCCGCCTCCAGCGCCCGCTGGATGACCACCACCAGACGGTCCGACTTGAACGGCTTTTCGATGAAGTCGTAGGCGCCGCGCTGCAGGGCGCTGACGGCGGTTTCGATGTTGCCATGGCCGGAAATCATCACGACCGGCAGGTCCGGGTCGATGGTCCGGATGATGTCGAGCAGCTCCAACCCGTCCATGCCGCCGCCCTGCATCCAGATATCCAGCAGGGCCAGCGACGGCTTGCGTGCCCGGATGGCGGCAAGCGCTTCGTCCGAGTTGGAGGCGGTACGGATCGAATGCCCCTCGTCTTCCAGCAGGCCGGCGACCAGGTCGCGGATGTCGGCCTCGTCGTCGACGACCAGAATATCGGCTCCGTTGTTTTTCATGGCTTCTCTCTATTCAGCCGCCGGGGCGGTGGAGGTTGAGGGTGTGGCAGGCGCGGACCCCGTCAGGGAGGGCGCCTTGAGCGGGAACACCAGGCAGACCCGGGCGCCCTTGAGAGTTTCGGCATCGGCCAGCTTCAGTTCGCCGCCGTGGTCCTCACAGATGCGGCGCACGATCGCCAGGCCAAGGCCCGTGCCCTTCTCGCGCGTGGTGACATAGGGCTCGGTCAGGCGATCGCGGTCCTTTTCGGGCAGGCCGACGCCGTCGTCCTCGATGATGAAGGTGACCGTGCCGTCGTCGACCTCCATACGGGCCAGGATGGCGGGGCTGTTGCCGTCCTCTCCGGTCAGGGCCCGGCGCGCGACGACAGACTCTCCGGCGTTTTTCAGGATGTTGGTCAGGGCCTGACCGACCATGCGGCCGTCGCATTGCAGCGTATGGCGCGGCAGGCCCTTTTGCAGTTCGATCTCCACATCGGGCACGGCCACGCGCTGGGCGAAGACGGCCTGACGCAGCAGCTCGGCAGGGTTCTCGGGCGCGAAGCGGGGCGCCGGCATGCGGGCGAAGGACGAGAACTCATCGACCATCCGGCCGATGTCGCCCACCTGCCGGATAATGGTCTCGGTGCAGCGGTCGAAGGTTTCGACGTCGTCCGAGATGCGAGGCCGGTATTTGCGGCGCAGGCGTTCGGCCGACAGCTGGATCGGGGTCAGCGGATTCTTGATCTCGTGGGCGATGCGGCGCGCCACGTCACGCCAGGCCGCATTGCGCTGGGCCGTCACCAGACGCGTGATGTCGTCGAACGTCAGCACCATCTCACCGCCAAGCCCACCTTCGATCCGGACCCGCAGGCGCCGGGTCTCGCCGTCGCGCGTGACGTCGATGTCTTCCTCGATATGGGCTTCGGCCCGCTTGAGCAGTTCGCTGAGCTCCGGCGAAAAGGCCGCCAGTTCCTGACCGGTCAGGTCATCGTCGGGCAGGCCCAGCAGTTCGACCGCACTGGCGTTGATGGCCGACACGCGCCCCTTGCGGTCCAGACCGATCACCCCCGCACTGACCCCCGACAGCACGGTTTCGATGAAGCGACTACGGCCCTGGGCGTCCTCGCTGGCGGCCTTCAAAGCCTCCTGTTGCGCCTGAAGATCGCCTGTCATGCGGTTGAAGGCATTGGACAATGCGGCGATTTCATGGGGTTCCTTGTCGACCTGAACGCGGGCCGACAGGTCGCCGCTCGCCACCTGGTCGGCGGCCTGGGCCAGGCGCCCGATCGGCACCGAAATGGCGCTGGCTGCCGACATGCCCAGCCACACCGCCCCGACCAGCACCAGCAAGGCGGTTTCCAGATAGCTGAGGGCAAAGGCCGCCTGGATGCGGGCGCGGCTCTCCTTGGCCTCGCGATAGGCATCAATGGACTGTCGGCTATTGCGCATCTGGGCAATCAGCCCGGGCTGAAGGGGCCGCACGGCATAAAGGAAGGCGTCGCCATAGCCCGTCAGCGGATAGAGGGTGCGGATGGTGTCCGGGTTCTCGGTGACGCCGCTGGGCGCGATCTCGCCCTGGGCGGCCATCTCAAGATCGCTCCGGGGCGGCCCGACGTAGAGGGGAGCCCCGGGCAGTTCGCCACTGGCCAGCACCTGACCATCGCCATCAAGGATATAGAGGGCGGGATAGCCAAAGATGTCGGCCGTCTGGGCCAGCAGGCCCGAGAACCGGATCCGGCTGTTGCGGAAGTCCGCCCGAGCCTCGGGCGCCGTCAGCTCATTGGCAATGGTGGCGAGGTCGGATTCCAGCTCGAGGCTGACGTCGCGGACGTAGGCGCGGCCGATGTCGGCCCCGTTCTCGACGGCCTCGCTGACGTTGACGCTGAACCACTGATCGACGCCCCGGTTGACCAGCACGCCGAACACCAGGGCGATCAGGATGGCGGGCACCACGGCCACCAGCGAGAACAGGGTGACGAACCGGAGGTGCAATCTGGCGCCCGCCTGCTGGCGATTGCGGATCAGGTCCAGCACCTGCACGCCGACCCCGGAGGCCAGCGTCAGGATCAGCACCAGATTGCCGAGCAGGATGTAGAGGACGGCGCGACTGGCGGCTGCGCGGGCGCCCCCCTCACCCCCGGCCTCGGGCGCGATGGCCACCAGCCAGATGGCCGCGACGGTGATGATGAAGGCCAGCGCATAGGCTACGCCGAAGACCGGTCGGCCGGCCGGTGTGGCGATTCCGGCGCGCAGAGCGCCGATCGCCGCATCAAGCGGGCGGCTTCTGGGCATCGGGTCTGCGATAACAGGGCCGGTCATGCGTCCGACACCATCCGACACCTGTGGCCGATGATCAACAGGTTAGTTGCGGAATTACGTCACCGGTCCGACCAGAGGTCCGCGAGAGCCCCGGCAACGGCATCCGGGTCATCCAGCCGGCACAGGCGGGCCTTGGCGGCGCGCCGCTCCGTGGCCTCCTCCGGCCAGGGTGCGTTTTCGATGTACCAGCCCAGATGCTTGCGAAACATCTTGAGCCCCAGCGGATAGCCATAGAAGTCCAGTGACGCGCGCATGTGCCGGATGACGAGGGCCAGCCGCTCCGCCCGATCCGGCGCCTCTGGACCTGTCCCGCCGTCCAGCCCCGCCTGAAGCCGGGCCGCCAGCCAAGGCCGGCCATAGACACCCCGCCCCAGCATCAGAGCGTCTGCCCCGGACCGGGTCAGGGCCTCGCGGGCATCGTCCAGCGTGACCACATCGCCATTGACGATCACGGGGATGGACACCGCCGCCTTGACGTCCCCCACGGCCTGCCAGTCGGCCTGGCCGGTGTAGAACTGCTTGCGGGTCCGGCCATGGACCGTCACCGCCTTCACCCCGATCTGCTCGGCTTGGGCGGCCAGATCGGGTGCGTTCAGGGACGTCTCGTCCCAACCCAACCGCATCTTGACGGTCACCGGCCGGCTGACGGCACCTACCACGGCCTCCATGATCCGGCAGGCGAGGTCCGGCACCCGCATCAGGGCAGAGCCGGACGCGGCCCCGGTCACTTCCTTGGCCGGGCACCCGAAGTTGAGGTCGATGATATCGGCGCCGGCGCGCTCGGCCATTCGGGCGCCTTCGGCCATGGCCTCCGGATCGCGCCCGACCAGCTGGATGACGGTGAGCGGCAGCCCCTCGCCCACCGCGGCACGCCGCACTACATCGGGGCGTCCACGGGCCAGCTCGGCAGAGGCGACCATCTCCGTCGCCACATAAGGCGCGCCCAGCTCCGATGCGAGCTGGCGGAATGGCAGGTCGGTGACGCCGGTCATCGGCGCCATCAGGACCCGGCCGGGCACAGTCACATCGCCGATGACGAGGGAGGAAGGCATCGGCCCCTATCTTCGCCCCTGCCCCCTCTCGTCAAGGGCGCGGTCGCCCCCTAGAAGACGGGGCATGAAGTTTCAGGCCGTCGTTGTCGCCGCGGGCTCGGGCTCCCGGGCAGGTGTAGAAAAGCCCTGGGTCGCCCTGGGCGGCATGCCTGTGGTGCGATGGTCGGTCGACGCCCTCCTGAAGGCCGGGGCCAGCGAGGTCATCGTTGTGGCAGCGGCGGACCGACTGGCCGAAGGGCCGACGACGCTCTCAGGCCTGGAGGGATGGCGGATGGTCGAGGGCGGCGCGACGCGCGCTGAGTCGGTCGCGCGGGGCCTGAAGGCCCTGGGCGGGCCCGACGACAAGGCCGTACTGATCCACGATGCAGCGCGCCCCTTTCTGGACCGGGCTGTGATTGACCGCCTGCTCACCGCGCTGGACACGTTCGACGGGGCCGTCCCCGCCCTGCCCGCCGTCGACAGCCTGAGACGCGGCACAGACTCAGCGCTGGGTGACAGTGTGGACCGCGACGGCCTCTATCGCGCCCAGACCCCGCAGGCATTCCGTCGCTCGACGGTCGTCGACGCACTCGCGGGGTGGTCCGGTGCAGCCCCGCCCACAGACGAGGCCGAGGCGGTGCGCGCGGCGGGCGGGCGTGTCGTCTTGGTGGCCGGCGATCCGCGCCTGTTCAAACTGACCTATCCGGAGGACTTCATCATGGCCGAGGCTCTGGCGAGGGGGCTTGAGGCGCCGATGGTGACCCGTGTGGGACAGGGGTTCGACGTCCACCGCTGGGGGCCGGGCGCCTCGGTCTGGCTGTGCGGGGTCGAGATTTCCCATGACCAGACCCTGATCGGTCATTCCGACGCGGACGCAGGCCTTCACGCCCTGACCGACGCCATTCTGGGCGCCATGGGCGACGGCGATATCGGCGACCACTTCCCGCCCACCGATCCGAAGTGGAAGGGGGCCGCGTCCGACCAGTTCCTCATTCACGCTGTCGAGCGACTGGCCGCCCGCGGCGGAGTTCTGGTGAATGTCGATGTGACGCTGATCTGCGAGCAGCCGAAGATCAAACCACATCGCGAGGGCATGCGGGCACGGCTGGCGGAGCTGTGCGGGCTGGAACTCGATGCCGTGAGCGTGAAGGCGACCACGACCGAGCAACTGGGCTTCACCGGTCGCAACGAGGGGCTGGCCGCGCAAGCCGTAGCCACCGTCACCCTGCCCCGCTCGCGCTAGAAGCTGCCGCGCATCAGGGCGCCCCACAGATTGACGTAGTCGTCGGTCCAGGGCCTGACGTCGGTCTCGGCAATCGTTTTCCAGCCCGGGTCAGTAGTGAAGTCCGCCAGCCCCGCGGGCGTGGCCGACAGCATCAGCACCTCGGTCGACGCCTCGGACATATCCGGCCGGTCCGCCGCCTCGACATAGATGCGGTGACGCTCGGTCGCGCCCAGTTGTCGCGCGGCGGCCACGGCCGGCAGGGTGATGTCGAGGTGCCGGTTGGACAGGTGCAGCACGACCACACCTGTCGGCCCTACCACGCGCAAATAGTCCGCCAGCGCCTCGACCGTCAGCAGGTGGGTGGGAATGGCGTCGGACGAGAAGGCGTCGACCACCAGAAGGTCGAAGGCCGCGTCGGGTTGATTCGCAAGGGTAAGACGCGCATCGCCCAGCACCGTCTCGACCGGACCAGAGGCGCAGTGGGAGATGAAGGTGAACCAGCGGGGATCCCGGGCCATCCGGTCGACCATGGGGTCGATCTCGAAGAAGGTCAGGCTGTCACCCGGTCGCTTGTAGGCCGCCATCGCGCCGGACCCCAGCCCGACCACCCCCATCCGCACGGCGGGCGCGCGTGACTGGACGACCCAGGTCGCCACGCCGATCGGCGTGTCATAGGCGTAGTAGAGGGTGGGATCACAGGCGAATTCGGGATTTCGGGCCTGCGCGCCGTGCAGCGTCGTGCCGTGCATCAGGACGTGCACGGGCCCGCCCATGCCCGGGTCCTCGATCCGGGCCACCCGCATCACGCCGAAGAAGCTGCGCTCGGTCAGGCTCCAGTCATAGCCTCGGGTGATGTGCTGGGCCGAGAGCGTCACTGCCAGCAGAATGGCCGTGAAGACGAGCGCGCGATCGCGAACCATGAAGGCAAAGATGGCCGCAGCGCCCAGTGTCGCCATGGCCAGTTGCAAGGTGCTGATCTCATGGAACATGGGCCACAGCGCAGGGGTCCGTTGGACCAGATCGTAGATAATGTGCGGCAGGATCGCCAAAGCCAGCCCTCCCAGCAGGAAGGAACCGTGCCGGAGCGTCAACGGCCCTCGCCAGGGGCGCGCCAGGCCGACGGCAACCAGCACCAGGGGATACTCCCAGACCATGTTGAAGATCACAGGTGCGATCAGGGCGTTGAAAGCACCGCCCAGCACGCCACCCACCGAGAGCAGCAGGAAGAACTCCGTAAGCCGGTCCGGAGGCGGGCGCCGTGCCGCCAGCATCTGGTGGCACCACAGGGCGATGAAGAAGAAGGCGCCCAGATTGACCAGCAGCAGGAAGGTCCAGCTGGAGCTGCGGAAGGCGACAAGACTGACGGTCACCGCCAGCAGGGCGGACTGGATCACAAAGGTGATGGGCATCGGGATCCAGGGGCGGTTCTGGAAAGCGATCACAAATGTCAGCAGGTAGAGCGCCAGCGGGATCACCCACAGGAAAGGGGCCGAGGCGACATCAGTGGCCAGATGGGCGGTCACGCCCAGCATCAGGCTGGACGGCGCGGCGGCCAGCAGCACCCACAACCCGCGCTCGCGCCAGGGGATGGCCGGGCTGGCCGGCAGTGGCCTGGGGTCGGGCCCGGATCGGCCGGTCGCACGGGCCTGCCAGACGGTCAGGCCCAGCGCGAGGATCAGCACGACAAACACCCCGTAGCCCGCGCTCCAGCCCAAGCGCTGGCCGGACAGGGAGGCCAGCGGCTCAATCACGACCGGATAGGCCAGCAGGGCCAGGAAGCTGCCGAGGTTCGACGCCGCATAGAGGACATAGGGGTTCTGCCCGTCGGCATGCCCGGCCCTCAGCCGCGCGTACCACGCCTGTAGCAGGGGGGCCGTCGCCGACAGGGCCGCGAACGGCAGTCCGACCGACAGCGCCAGGGTCGCCAGCAGCCAGCCGATCGGGGCCGCAGGATCAGGATCCCCCAGCAGCCCGTTGACGCGCAGGGGCAGGAAGGTCGCGGCCACGACCAGCAGCGCGACATGCACTCCGACCTGAAGCTTCAGCGACGACACTCTCTGCAGCAGGTGGGCGTAGGCGTAGCCGGCCAGCAGGCCTGTCTGGAAGAAGACCATGGCCGTGTTCCAGACCGAAGGGGACCCGCCGAGTACCGGGAGCACCAGCTTGGTGATCATCGGCTGGACCGAGAACACGAGCATGGCCGAGGTGAAGATGGTGAGGCCGAAGATCATCGGCGTCGCGCGCTCGGTGTCCCAGCGCCCACCGAAGGACAGGCTGCGTTCACTCATGCCGGCTCCGGAATGGATCGATGCATCGACAGACGGGCGTCTCCACGTCACCCTGTGCCCACCGTAAGCCTGACTCGTCCGAGCCCATAGAGATGTTTCCGACCGACCTTCTGTCCCTGGCCGAGGACGTTGTCGCCCGTGCCCGCGCCGGCGGCGTCATGCTGGCGACGGCCGAAAGCTGCACCGGCGGACTGGTTGCGGCCGCCCTGACGTCGGTGGCAGGTTCCTCGGCCGTGCTGGAGCAGGGTGTGGTGACCTATTCCAATGAGGCCAAGACGCGGCTGCTGGACGTTCCGCCTGCCCTACTGGAGGCCCACGGGGCTGTCTCGCGCCCTGTCGCCGAGTCGATGGCCGCCGGCGCCCGCAGTCGCGCAGGCGTGGACGTCGCTGTGTCGGTGACCGGTATCGCCGGCCCCGGCGGAGGCTCGGCGGACAAGCCCGTCGGACTGGTCCACTTCGGGCTCGCGGGGCCGGGGGGCGTGCGACATGTCGAGCGTCGCTTTGCCGAGGCGGATCGTCAGGCCATCCGGCTGGCCGCCACACAGCAGGCGCTTGAGATGTTGCGGGACGCCCTGTCGTGACGGTCGTCGATGCGCGAGGTCACCGCTGCCCGGTGCCGAGCCTCAGGCTGGCCAAAGCGCTTGAGACGGCCCGTCCCGGTGACACGATCCGCCTGCTGGCCACGGATCCGATGGCCCGCATCGACGTGCCCCACATGCTGGCTGATGGGCCGCACCGGGTCCTGACCGTTCAGGACGTCGAGAGCGGGCTTGAGATTACTGTTGAGACCGGCGCCGCGCCGTCAGACTGACGACCTTTGGGGTTTGCGTCAGCGCCTCTTCCGCCTCGAGGATCAGGGCCTCGTCGCGGGCGCGCTTGTCGTTTTCCATCTCGGTGGCGAAGGCGCCGCCATAGAAGATGGCATTCACGTTCCACGACAGCCAGATCAGCAGCACCACGACCGCACCGACCGAGCCGTAGGTGGCGCCCAACACCGCGATCTGCTCGACATAGATGGCGCAGAGCCATGACGAGATCATCGACAGGAGGGTGGCGATTACCCCGCCGGTAATGGCCGGCCGCCAGGCCACGCGCGACTTGTGCGACATGGCATAGCGGTAGAGCAGCGTCAGGCCGAACGACAGACCGATAGCGGGCAGCAACACATCCATCGGCATATAGCCGCCCGTGACCTCCTCACCCGTGCCAACGGCATCCGCGTGGGACATCAGGCGGGCCGTGACGACCGCGCCCGACACGACGGTGAACAGGCCGAAAGCGAACAGGGCCACGAAAAAGGCCAGCAGATTGAACTTCAGAAAGCCGTGCGGCTCGGCCTCATCATGGATCAGGTTCAGACCCGCCAGCAGGGCCTTGAACCCCCGGTGCGCCGCATAGGCACCGATGACGAGGGCGAAGGCGCTCTGGGTCGAGACCGTCCGCGCCGAGGCATTGGTCAGGCGGGTGATTTCCTCAAGAAAGATGGCGCGCGCGGCCGTCGGCATGACGTCGGCAAGGGCCGTGGCCTGGGCGCTGACCTCGCTGATCGACAGACCCACCTTGTACAGGCCGATCAGAATCGCCACCGCCGGGAACACGGCCAGCAGGGCAAAGAAGGAGACGCCGCCCGTGTAGAGCATGACGTCACGACCCCAGCTGCGGGCAAAGGCACGGCCTGACAATCGAAGCCAGAAGCCTGCCCGGCTCCAGGGAGTGTCCGTTTTCAAGATCAATCTCTCGGTGACCCGCTCAGCGGCAATCCGGCGCGAAACTAGACTTTTTTGTGACTTTGCAAACCCTCTTCCCCCAGGAGGTCCCGGAACCGGTTGCGAGAGCGACGGGGGGCTGTCTATGGTCACGCCCTGTCGGGCTGCGCTCCGGGGCAGGATTCGGGGCTGAAGGGGGCGAACCGTCTTGGATTTCGATCCGCGTATTCTGGTCGTTGCCGAGGAAGATTCCGAGGCTGACGCCCTGTGTCGACTTCTGGACGGTGAAGGCTGGACCACCATCACCGCCTCCACGCCCGAGGCTGCCGAAATCGTGCTGGAAGACTTTCCGATCGAGGCGACCATCCTGCTGGGCGGCGACGGCGATGTTGCAGCGGTCGCGACGCGACTGAAGGACCTTGCTTCGCCCCGCTATCTGGCGGTCATCGCCCTGATGACGCGAGCCGCCAGTGCAGCCGAGGTCGAGGCGGTGGATCTGGCCATGACGGCGCCGGCGCACCCCGTGCAGCTGCGCATCCGTCTGGAACAGCTGGTCCGGGCGGCCTTGGCCGAAGAAGAGCTCAACCTTCGAATCGAGACCTTCCGCCAGAACGCCCAGCCCATCGATGTCCCTCCCGTGGACGCCCCGGTCCGGATCCTGGCGGCCGGCAAGCCCGACCGGCGATTCCTCGCCCTGTCCAATGCCCTGACCGAGGACGGGGCGGAAGTCGTGGCGGCCCCCACCCCCTACACTGCCTTTGACTATCTGCACGAGAGCCCGTTCGACGCGGCCGTCCTCTGGGGCGCCGAAGACCAGGCGCCGGCCCTGTCCATCGCGTCAGGAATGAAAAGAAATACAAGACTCTACCACATTCCTGTGATGCTCTACCTGAGCCGTGGGGCCGAGATCGACGCGTCCGACCTGTATGGTCGGGGCTTTGCCGACGTGGCCGCAGCCGATACCGAAGAGCATGAAACGGCCCGGCGCCTGTTGGCCATGGCGCGATTCCATCGGCGCCAGATCGGCGTCCGTCGGGCCCTGGAATCGGTGCGCGGGTCCGGGCTGACTGATCCGGACACCGGGCTGTTCACCCGGGACCTGTTCGCCCTGCATCTCGGCCGGGTGAGCGAGGCCGCCCGAGAGCGTAGACGCCCCCTGTCGGTCTGTGTGCTGAAGGTCTCGATGACGCCGGCGGTCGAGGAGGCCCGCAGGGACGGCTGGCTGTCCCGCGCCCTGCCCCAGATCGGCACCATGGTCTCGCGACTGATCCGGACCGAGGACACAGCAGCCCGTCTGTCGAGTGAGGTCTTCGCGCTGGCCCTGCCCGGCACGACCGAAGCCCACGCCCGAATTGCCGCCCAGCGGATCGTGGCCGTCATCGGCTGCACGGCCTTCGAGGCCGGCCCCGGGCGTTCGCCCTTCGTGGTCGACTTCGAACTGGGCGTGGCCGAGCAGCAGCCGGGCGAAGCCCCTGCGCGCGCGCTCGAACGCGCCTCGGCGGCGCTCGCGTCAGAGAGCGCGCGGGCCGCCGGCTGACGCCTGGCTCTCCGGTACTAGCTTTCCAGGGCCGCCACCGTGGCCAGCGAGTCGGTGATCCGTTCGGCGGCCTTCAGGCGCGCCTCGGCATCGGCCCACTCGCCCATGACCACGATCTTCTGGTCCGGCCGCAGCTTCCACACCCCGGTGTTCTTCTGGATCAGGCCGACCAGTCCGAGCGGATTGGGGAAGGCATTGTTGCGTAGCGTCAGCACCGCGCCCTTGGGTCCCATGTCGATCCGCTCGATCTGCGCCTTGCGGCACGACGCCTTGATCCCGACGATGCGCAGCAGTTGCTGCGCCTCGTCCGGCAGCGGGCCGAACCGGTCGATCAATTCAGCGGCCAGGGCCTCGCGATCCTCGCCGCGCTCGGCATCCGACAGGCGCCGATAGAGGCTGAGGCGCAGGTTCAGGTCAGGCACATAACTCTCGGGAATGAGGACGGCAGCGCCCACATTGATGGTGGGAGACCAGTCGCGATCCCGCGCGTCGCCGCCCTGCTCGCGCAGTTCGGCCACGGCGTCTTCCAGCATCTGCTGGTACAGTTCGACACCGACCTCGCGGATGTGGCCGGACTGTTCGTCGCCCAGCAGATTGCCGCCGCCGCGCTGGTCGAGGTCGTGACTGGCCAGCTGGAAGCCCGCACCCAGATTGTCCAGCGACTGCAGCACCTGCAGACGGCGCTCGGCCGACAGGCTGAGCGGCCGGTTCGGGTCCGTCGTCAGATAGGCAAAGGCACGCGCCTTGGACCGACCGATCCGCCCGCGGATCTGGTGCAGCTGCGCCAGGCCGAACATGTCGGCCCGGTGCACGACCAGGGTGTTGGCCGTGGGGATATCCAGCCCGCTCTCGACGATGGTGGTGGACAGCAGCACGTCATACTCGCCCTCATAGAAGGCGCTCATCACGGCCTCGAGCTGGGTCGGGGACATCTGGCCATGGCCGACCACGGCCTTCACCTCGGGCACCTGCTGGCGCAGGAATTGCTCGATGTCGGGCAGGTCCGCCAGCCGCGGCGCGACATAATAGGCCTGACCGCCCCGGTACTTCTCGCGCAGCAGGGCCTCGCGCACCATGACCGGGTCCCAGGGCGCGACATAGGTCCGGACGGCCAGACGGTCGACCGGCGGCGTGGCGATGATCGACATCTCGCGGATGCCGGATAGGGCCATTTGCAGGGTGCGCGGGATAGGCGTCGCGGTCAGCGTCAGCAGGTGCACATCGGCCCGCAGGCTCTTGAGCTTCTCCTTGTGCTTGACGCCGAAATGCTGCTCCTCGTCAACGATCACCAGGCCGAGGTCCTTGAAGCCGACCTGCTCGGACAGCACCGCATGGGTGCCGACCACGATCTCGAAGGTACCGTCCTTCAGGCCCGCGCGGGTCTCGGAGGCATCCCTGGCTGTCACCATGCGCGACAGGTGGCGCACCGTGATCGGCCAGCCGACGAACCGCTCGCTGAAGGTCTTGAAGTGCTGGCGGGCCAGAAGCGTTGTCGGGCAGACGACCGCCACCTGCTGACCGGTCATGGCGACCACGAAGGCGGCCCGCAGCGCCACCTCGGTCTTGCCGAAGCCCACGTCGCCACAGATCAGCCGGTCCATGGGCGTGCCCTTGGCCAGATCGGACAGGACGTCGCCGATGGCGTTCAGCTGGTCGTCGGTTTCCTCATAGGGGAAGCGCGCACAGAATTCGTCGAACAGACCCTGCGGCGGCGTGACCACATCGCTTTCGCGCAGCGCCCGCTTGGCCGCCAGGGCGATGAGGCCCTCGGCCATCTCGCGCAGGCGCGCCTTGGCCTTGGCCTTGCGGCCCTGCCAGCCTGCTCCGCCCAGCCGGTCCAGTTGCACGCCCTCGGCCTCGGCCCCGTAGCGCGTCAGCAGGTCGATGTTCTCGACCGGCAGATACAGCTTGGAGTCGCCGGCATAGGCCAGCTCGAGGCAGTCGTGAGGGGCATCCTGGATGTCGAGCGTGCGCAGCCCTTCATAGCGCCCGATGCCGTGGTCGAGGTGCACCACCAGGTCGCCGGTGGTCAGGGCCGAGGCCTCGGCGAGGAAGTTGGAGGCCCGCCGCTTGCGCCGGGGCCGGGCCAGCCGGTCGCCCAGAATGTCGGTCTCGGTGATGACGACCAGATCATCGGTCTCGAACCCGGTTTCGACGGGCAGGATGGCGCGTAGATAGAGGGCGTCGGTGGCGGCCTGCACATCGTCCCAGTCCCGCACAGGGACGACCGGATTCAGGCCGTGATCCGACAGCATGGAGGCCAGCCGTTCCGACGACCCCTCGGTCCAGGACGCAAACAGGACCTTGCGCCCGGCCTCGCGGCGGCTGCGGGCATAGGCGGCGACCGCCTCGAACAGATTGACGCTGTCCTGCGCCCGCTCGGCGGCAAAGGACCGGCCCAGCCGCCCGCCGGCGTCTTCTCCGGGCCCGGTCAGCGGGCTGAGCTGGACGACGGCGCGATCCGCCAGCGCCGAGGTCCAGTCGTCCGGCGAGAGATACAGGGCATCCGGCGGCAGGGCGCGTCCGCTCTGGGCGCTGCGGCCTGCCGCGCTCTGGGCGGCTTCGCGCCGCGCGTCAAAGGCATCGACCGTCAGGTCCCAGCGTTCACCCCGGGCCTGATCGGCCTGGCTGTCCAGATAGATGACCGCATCGGCTGGCAGGTAGTCGAACAGGGTCTCGAGCCGCGGGTAGAGCAGCGGCAGCCAGTGCTCCAGTCCCTGACGGCGGGCCCCCTCGCTGACGGCGGCATACAGGGGGTCGTCCCCCGCCGTGCCGAAGCGCTCCAGATAGCCGGTGCGAAAGCGCGAGATAGCCTCGGCGTTCAGAAGGGCCTCGGACACCGGCGCCAGCTGCACGGAGGTCAGCTGGCCGGTCGACCGCTGCGAGGCCGGGTCAAAGGTCCGGATCGACTCCAGTTCCTGGCCGAACATGTCGAGGCGCACGGGTTCGTCGAACCCGGGTGGATAGACGTCGATCACGCCGCCGCGCACCGCATATTCGCCCCGCTCGGAGACGGTCGAGGCGCGCACATAGCCGTTGGTCGCGAAATAGGCCTCGAGTGCGGCCGTATCGAGCTCTCGCCCGACATGGGTCTCGAAGCCGGCGCTGGCGGTCACATCGCGCGGCGGCATCCGCTGCATGGCGGCCGCGACCGTGGCCACGATCAGGCGCGGTCGATCCGGTGTGCTGCCCTGGGCCAGCGTGCTGAGGGCGGCCATGCGCTGCGCCGACACCGACGACGAGGGACTCAGCCGGTCATAGGGCAGACAGTCCCACGCCGGATAGTTGAGGATCTCGATCCCGTCCGCGAAAAAGCCGGTTGCGTCGATGAACCGGGCGGCACGGGAGGCGTCGCGCGCCACGAACAGCGCCGTCCGGCCGGGCGCCAGCCGCTCGGCAATGCGCAGCGCGTCGAGGCCTTCCGGGGCGCCGGTCAGGGGGGTGTGGGCGGACGACTGCCCCATCAACCGATTCCCCGCGCGACCTCGGCCGACACGGACTCGGCGACAAACCGGCGGATGCGGTCCATCAACGGCCCCTCCCACTCGGGGGGCGTGGACGTCGAGCCCTTGATCCAGCCGTAGAGCGCGTGGTCATCCTCATCCAGAAGGGCCTCGAACTGCGTCAGTTCCGCCTCGTCCAGCTTGGGCGCGATCTGGTCCGAGAACGGGCCGAGGATCATGTCGGCCTCGCGAAAGCCCCGGCGCCAGGCGCGAAAGCGGATACGGTTCAGCCGGGTGGTCAGTTCGGCACGTGCGATGTCTTCGGCCACAAGAATTCTTGCCCGGTCAAAAGGAGTGGAGCCGTGTCAGATAGCGGTCGTCTGTCCATTTCGCCACCCGTCGCGGATCGCTATCGTGACGCACCATGCGGCCCGAGATTCTTTTCCCCCTGTTCGTGCCCGTCGAAAGCCTGAAGGGCGTGGGCCCCCGGCTGGCCCCGGCCGTGCATCGTCTGGCCGGGCCGCTGGTCCGTGACCTGCTGTTCCTCGCACCCTCGGGCCTGATCCGGCGCCGCGAGATGACGGCCCTGGCCGCGGTCGAGGGAGAGATCGGCATCTTCGATCTGGTCATGGGCGGCCTGACCAAACCGGGGCGTCCAGGCCTGCCGTTCAAGGTGCGGGCCAATGACCAGAGCGGCTTTCTCACCCTGATCTGGTTCGGCGGGTCGGAGGCCTGGATCCGGCGCCAGTGCCCCGAGGGCGAGCGCAGGATCGTCAGCGGCAAGGTCGAGAAATTCAATGACCTGGTCCAGATACCTCACCCCGACTATGTGCTCGCTCCCGACAAGCGGGACGAGATCGTGCCGGTTGAGCCGGTCTATCCGGCCACCCAGGGCCTGAGCTCGAGACAGGTCCGCCGGCTGGTGCTCACGGCGCTGGAAAGCCTGCCCCATCTGCCTGAATGGCAGGACCCGGCCTGGCTGGCCAAACAGGCCTGGCCCTCTTGGTCCGAGGCGATGACGGTCCTGCATGCGCCCGGAGGCGAGCACGATCTGGACCCGCAGGCCCCGGCCCGGGCGCGACTGGCCTTTGACGAATTACTCGCCCACCAGTTGGCGCTGGCCCGCCGCCGGCGCACGCGGCAAGCGGTCCGGGCGCCGCGCCTCGCCCCCGGACAAGGGGCTGAACGCCTGCTCTCCGCCCTGCCCTTCACCCTGACCGGTGCCCAGCAGCGCGCCGTTGCCGACATCCGGCGCGACCTTGCCAGCGGCGAACAGATGGCGCGCCTGCTGCAGGGCGATGTCGGCTCGGGCAAGACGGCCGTCGCCGCCCTCGCCCTCGCCGACGCGGTCGACAGCGGCTTTCAGGCGGCCCTGATGGCCCCGACCGACATCCTGGCACGTCAGCACCACGAGCGGCTGACGCCCCTGTTCGCCGAGGCGGGCATCCAGTGTGCCCTGCTGACCGGTCGCGATCCGGCCAGCGTGAGGCGCCCGGTGCTGGAGGGGCTGGCCGGTGGCCGCCTGCCGGTCGTGATCGGCACCCACGCCCTGTTCCAGGACAGCGTGGCCTTCCATCGCCTCGGTCTGGCGGTGATCGACGAACAGCACCGGTTCGGGGTGCGCGAGCGCCAGCGCCTGCTGGACAAGGGCGGGCCCGACGGCGGCGTGCATCTGCTGACCATGTCGGCCACGCCGATCCCCCGCACGCTGGAACTGACCCAGTATGGCGAGCTGGATGTGTCCCGGCTCGATGAAAAGCCCCCCGGCCGTCGGCCGATCCGCACGGCCGTCCTGCCTCTGGACCGTCTGGCCGAGGTCGCCACCCGGCTGAAAGCCGCCATTGAGGCCGGGGCGCAGGCCTACTGGATCTGTCCCCTGATCGAGGAGTCCGAGACCGTCGATCTGGCCGCGGCGGAAAAGCGGGCCCGCGACCTGTCCCGCCTGATGGGCCGGCCGGTCGGACTGGTCCACGGGCGTATGGCGGGGCCGGAACGCGAAACCGTCATGCAGTCTTTCCTGGACGGGCATACGCCGCTGCTGGTGGCGACCACGGTCGTCGAGGTGGGCGTGGATGTGCCCAATGCCACCCTGATGGTCATCGAGCATGCCGAGCGCTTCGGCCTGGCGCAAATGCACCAGCTGCGCGGTCGGATCGGCCGGTCCGACAAGCCCAGCGCCTGCACCCTGCTCTATGCCGCGTCGGACACAGGGCTCGGCAAGACAGCTGTCGAGCGGTTGGACATCCTGCGCCAGACCGAGGACGGGTTCGAGATCGCCGAGGCCGACTTCCGCATCCGGGGAGGGGGCGATCCGCTGGGGCTGAAGCAGAGCGGCTTTCCCGCCTATCGCTTTGCCGACCCCACCGCCCACGCCAGCCTCATCCGCGCGGCTGCCGACGACGCCCGCCTGATCCTGGGCCGCGACCCGGCGCTGACGTCAGAGCGCGGTCAGGCGGTTCAGGTGCTCGAGGCGCTGTTCGACTGGCGTGCCTCGCGGCCCTCGGGCGACTGATCGCGCGCACTGCCCTGCCCGTTGAGGCGCAGCCACAGGGCCAGACGTTCCTGAACATCGTGTTCAATATCGCCATAGAACAGATTGTATGGGCGAGATTTCCGGCGATCCGACCAGTTGCCGGACTCGCGGAAGGACTCCATGGACGGCTCGCTGTGCCGCAGCAGGCCATCGCGGCATTCGGTCTCGACGCTCCGGGCGATCAGGGCGGGGCGGGCGCCCCATTCCAGGCCGGTGGCATTGGTGGCGCCGCGATGCAGGCGAGCGGGTACCTCGGCCTCATCCGTCGAGCCGGTCACCGGATTGACACACAGGGCGTCCCGGTCCCCCAGATCCGCCAGCCGTCCCCGGACGTCCCAGACCAGCGCCCGGCGCAGCCGCCGTCGGGCGGCGCCGTCGTTGTCCTGCCCGACCGGCGAGAAGGCGACGACACAGCCCAGCTGTTCACGGCTTTGGCACGGCGGCAGCGAGGGCGTCTCGGGCGCTTTCGCGACCACGGCATCCATGATGTAGACCGCCACGACGCGGCGCCGCAGGGCCGGATCACTGACAATGCGCTCGCGCACCAGCCGGTCGGCCAGCTCGCCGCCCTGTTCCAGTCCGGCGATGACGATCGGACCCGTCGGATGCTGTGCGAGAAACACATCGAAGGCGGCATCGATATCCCTCCAGGCAAAGGCCCGGGCCTCGCGTGCGTCATCGCGGAGGGTCAGCCGGGTGTAGAGGCTGCCCTGCCGGTATCGGGGAATACTCAGCCGCCCCGCCCGCGCGAAAGGGCCCGCATAGTTCGGGATGACCACGCGAAACAGCCAGTCATCGGCATCCACCTCGCCGATCGGGCCGTTCCACTCGCGCCCTCCGTCATAGGTGGTCGAATGGATGAAGAAGACGGCGGCCGGTCCCGAGCCCTCGATGCCGACATCCTGCATCGCCCAGGCCGAGGCCTGCCCATAGTCGGGCGCCGGCGGCGGATCATAGGTCTGGAATGGCACCTCGGGGTCCATGCCGGCCTGCAGGATGTCTCCCCGCCAGACGGCAGCGGCAGCCACGATCAGGAACACCAGGGCAAAGCCGGCATAGCCGAGCAGGGACCGGAAGCTGATCGCGCGACGGCTCATCGCCAGGGGTCGTCCGTCGCCAGATAGGACTGGACGTAGCGACGAACGCCTTCTTCCAGCGGCGTCGACTGCCCGTCGAAGCCCAGCTCGCGAACCCGGTCCATGCGGGCCTGGGTGAAATACTGGTACCGGTCCCGGATCACCTCGGGCATGTCGATATAGGTGATCTGAGGTTCCTTGCCGACCGCAGCGAACGTCGCCCGCGCCAGATCGGCGAACGAGCGGGCCTGGCCCGATCCGGCGTTGAAGATGCCCGAAACCTCATCGCTGGCCAGCAGCCAGTCGACCACATCGACCACGTCATCGACGAACACGAAGTCGCGCAGCTGGCCGCCGTCCGCATAGTTCGGGTGATGCGAGCGGAACAGCTGGACCGGCTCTCCGGCCTGCACCTTCGGCCAGATCTGGGCGACGACCGACTTCATCCCGCCCTTGTGATACTCGTTCGGGCCATAGACGTTGAAGAACTTCAGCCCCGCCCATTGCTCGGGCGAGTGGCCGCGCGCGGCCTGCCGGGTCGCATACAGGTCGAACAGGTATTTCGAATAACCATAAGCATTTAGGGGTCGAAGTTTCTGCAACGACTCAAAGTCGTCGTCGTCATCGAAGCCCAGCTTGCCATCGCCATAGGTCGCCGCCGACGAGGCGTAGACCAGCCGCACGCCCTTGCGGCAGCACCAGTCCCACAGGTCGCGCGACAGGGCGAAATTGGTCTTCAGAATCAGGTCGGCATCCGGCTCGGTCGTGGATGAAATGGCGCCCATGTGCACCACGGCCTCGATGCTGTCGGCATGGGCTTCCAGCCGGTCGAACATCTGCTCCGGCCACCAGAAATCGGCGATCGGGTGCTTGGCCAGGTTCTTCCACTTGGCAAGATCCGCCTCCTCCATGCGGTCGCATACGACCACATCGTACCGGTCTTCCGCGCACAGGCGGGCCACGATGTTGGAGCCGATGAAGCCGGCCCCGCCGGTCACCACGATCATGCGGCGCATTACTGGCCCTCGTCCTTTGACAGTTTCTCGATCGTCGCCGTGGTGGAATGTCCGGGCGAGAATTCCGCCAGACGGACCTCGCCGCCCCAGGACTCGACCTCGGCCGCCCCGACCACGGTGTCACGCGTATAGTCCGCGCCCTTGATCAGGACATCGGGGCGCAGGGCCTTGATCAGGTCCAGAGGCGTCTCGGTATCAAAGGCCGTTACGCGGTCCACGCTGGCCAGGCCGCCGATCACCGCCGCCCGACTGTCCAGATCATTGACGGGCCGGCCCTCGCCCTTCAGCCGCCGCACCGAGGCATCGGTGTTGAGGGCCACGATCAACCGGTCGCACCAGGCCCGGGCCTGCGCCAGATAGGCCACATGCCCCCGGTGCAGGATGTCGAAACAGCCATTGGTGAAACCGACCTTCAGCCCGGCAGCTTTCCACAGTTCGACCTGATCGGCGAGGGCCTCGACCGGCACGATCCGGCCGTGATCGATGTCCATGGCGCCGGTCAGCTCGGCTTCCAGCAGCTCGGCCGGGGTAACCGTCGCCGTGCCGCTCTTTCCGACCACCACGCCCGACGCAAGGATGGCAAAGCCCGCCGCAGCCGACAGGTCATGGCCCGCCGCCAACGCCAGCCCCAAGGCCGCCAGCCCCGTATCCCCGGCCCCGGACACGTCGAACACCTCCCGCGCCCGGGCGGGGATATGCTGCACCGATCCGCCCCGCCGCAGCAGGGACATGCCCTTGCCCGCGCGGGTCACCACCACGGCACGGGCGGTCGTCTGCTCAAGCAGCGCCGCCAGCGCCCGCTCGACCTCGGCATCCGTGTCGGTCGGCAGGCCGGTCGCGCCGGCCAGTTCGGCGGCATTGGGCTTGATCAGATCGACGGCGCCGTAGCGCGCGAAATCCCGGCCCTTGGGGTCGACGATCACCGGCACACCGGCCGTCTTGGCATGGGCCAGTGCCGCGGCGATCAGCGCATCGCTGACCACCCCCTTGGCATAGTCCGAGATCAGGATGGCGTGGGCGCCGTCGAACACCCCCTCGCCAACCCAGGCGGTATCGAGGGACTCTTCCTCGTCAAGGCGCAGCAGTTGCTGTCCCGCGGCCACATAGCGCGTCTTGACCACGGTCCGTGCCTCCGGGGCATAGAGGACGGCATCGGTCAGACCGGGCTCTTCGGCCAGCAGGCCGGCCAGCACCCGGCCCTCGCCATCATCCCCCGCGACGGAGCCGAGGGTGACGCGCGCGCCCAGCGAGGCCAGGTTGCGGGCCACATTGCCCACACCGCCCGGCATGGAAACCGATCGGCGCGTGCGCAGCACGGGCACCGGCGCTTCGGGCGAGATGCGGCTGACCTCGCCATAGACGAACCGGTCCAGCATGATGTCGCCCACGCAGGCGAGGGTCAGGGACGGGGCCCGGGCAAGCAGGCTTTGAAGACCGGCGAGGTTCATGGTCTGGAGCTATCCCACCGTACCGGACACGTCCAGTCGTCGACCGGCTCAGGCCCCGCCCTTGATACCCTGGGCGATGACCAGATCGTCGAAGGCGATCAGCTGGGCGGCCAGCGCCTCGAACTGGTCGAGCGGCACCATATTGGGCCCGTCCGACGGAGCGTTGTCGGGATCCTGATGGGTTTCCATGAAGACGGCATCCACACCGACCGACACGGCCGCCCGACCGAGGATCGGCACGAATTCGCGCTGGCCGCCCGAGGACGTCCCCTGCCCGCCCGGCTGCTGCACACTGTGGGTCGCGTCGAACACGACCGGACAGCCGATCTCGCGCAGCGTCGGCAGGGCCCGCATGTCAGACACCAGGGTGTTGTAGCCAAAGCTGGCCCCGCGTTCGCAGGCCATGACATTCGGATTGCCCGCGCCCGTGACCTTGGCGATCACATTTTTCATGTCCCAGGGCGCAAGGAACTGGCCCTTCTTGATGTTGATCGCCTTGCCCGTGGCGGCGGCCGCCAGCAGCAGGTCCGTCTGGCGGCACAGGAAGGCCGGAATCTGCAGGACGTCGACGGCCTGGGCCGCCTCGGTGCACTGGGCCTCGGAATGGACGTCGGTCAGTACCGGCAGGCCGATGGTCTCGCGAATCTCGGCAAAGATCGGCAGCGACTCCGCCAGGCCCAGCCCGCGCGCGGCGCTGGCCGAGGTCCGGTTCGCCTTGTCGAAACTGGTCTTGTAGATGATGCCGACATTCAGCCGCTCGCCGATCTCGGCCAAGGCCCCGGCCATTTCCAGGGCATGCTGCCGGCTTTCCAGCTGACAGGGGCCGGCGATGAAGACGATCCGTCGCCCCCCGCCGATGGTGACCGGGCGCTTCAGCCCGTCCTTGATTTCGATGACGCTGTTCGGACGGCTCACTTTATTCGATTTCCCGAGACTGTATTTGGGGCACCAGACGGGGCCATTGGCGTTGGCCCCTGCACCAGACTTGAGGCCATGTGGGGGCGATGCGTGCTGAATAACAGGTTTTTCCCGGAGGTGCGCGCGTGAGTGACGATCCGTCGCCTGTCGTTGTCTGGTTTCGGCGCGATCTCAGACTGCGCGACAACCCGGCCCTCCGCGAGGCCGTCGAGAGCGGCTGCCCCGTGGTGCCGCTCTATATCCACGATGAGCCAGCCGACGGCCGGCCGCTGGGCGGGGCTTCGAAATGGTGGCTGGAAAAGAGCCTGCAGGCGCTCGGGGAAGATCTGAAACAGGCCGGGGCGCCCCTGATCCTCCGCCGGGGCCCTGCCGAGGCCGTGCTCCGCGACGTACTCAAGGAGGCCGGCGCCCGCCGGGTCTTCATGAACCGTCGATTCGAGCCTGCGGCCTTCGAGGCCGACAAGGACATTGCCCACGCGCTGGAGGCGGACGACATCCAGTGCCGCGGCTTCAACGCCTCGCTGCTGGCCCGGCCGGGCTCCATCACCACCCAGTCCGGCGGGCCGTACAAGGTCTTCACCCCCTTCTACCGGGCGCTTGTCGAACAACTGGGCGACCCGATCGAACGCCCGGCCCCTCGGGAAATCCGGGGCTTCAGCGGTGTCGACTCCGAGGCGCTGGAGGACTGGTGCCTGTACGACGGCCGCACGGACTGGGCCGCCGGGTTCGACGCGGATGCAGTCGGCGAGGCGGCGGCGGCCCGCCGCCTGCGGGACTTTATCGATAAAGACCTCAAGGACTACGGCACCTGCCGTGACCGCCCCGGAGTCGCCGGCACCAGCCGCCTGTCCCCCGCGCTCCACTGGGGCGAGATCAGTCCCTGGCGGGTCTGGATCGAGGTCCGCTCGGCGGTGTCCGACGGCAAGGTCACCGACAGTCAGGCCGAGGCCTTCCTGCGCGAGATCGGCTGGCGCGAATTCTCCGCCCACCTGCTGCACCAGTTCCCCACGCTGCCCAGCTCCAACTTCCAGGACAAGTTCGACGACTTTCCGTGGGCGACGAACGACACGGCGCTGGAGGCCTGGCAGAAGGGCCTGACCGGCTATCCCATGGTCGATGCCGGTATGCGCCAGCTGTGGGCCACCGGCTGGATGCACAACCGCGTGCGGATGGTCGTCGCCTCCTTCCTCGTCAAACACCTGCGCATCGACTGGCGAGAGGGCGAGGCCTGGTTCTGGGACACCCTCGTCGACGCCGATCTGGCCAGCAATTCGCAAAATTGGCAGTGGGTTGCCGGATCCGGGGCCGATGCCGCTCCGTACTTCCGCATATTCAATCCGGTGTCCCAGGGCACCAAGTTCGATGCGGAGGGACGCTATGTTCGCAAATGGGTGCCGGAATTGGCCCGAATGCCCGACCGCTGGCTGCATAACCCGTGGGACGCCCCGCCGGAGGTCCGCGCCGATGCCGGGGTCCAGCTGGGCCGCAACTATCCCCGCCCCATCGTCGATCACGCCGAGGCGCGAGACGCCGCGCTCGAGGCCTTCAAGAGTCTGGGCAAGGAGTCGTAGAATGCCGGCCTTCGCACTCTGCTTCGGAGGTCAGTAATGACGGCGATGACCCTGGGTGATCTTCGGGCCCCGGCCCACGCCCCGCGCGGCTTTGGCCTGTTCCTCAAGCTCCTGGCGGCCAACTGGACCTGGGGGCGGCTGACGCTGAAGCTGCCTGACGGGCAGATGCACGAACTGGTCGGCAAGGTCCCCGGCCGCAGCGCCGTGCTCGAGATTCGGGACTACGCCATCGCGCGCCGGGTTCTGGCCAATGGCGATATCGGCTTTGCCGAAGGCTATATGGCGGGCGACTGGGAAAGCCCTGATCTGGCCGTCCTGCTGGAGGTGCTGGTCGAGAACTACGACCACATCCAGCGCCTGTTCAACGGCGCCCTGCCGATGAAGATCTTCAACTGGTTCAGCCACCGTCTGCGGCGCAACAGCCGCCGGGGCGCGCGCAAGAACATCCACGCCCACTACGATCTGGGCAACGAATTCTACGCCGCCTGGCTGGACGAGACGATGACATATTCCTCGGCCCGCTTCGTCGGGCGGGACGAGGCGCTGGATGCGGCCCAGACCCGCAAGTACGAGAACCTGGCCCGCATGATGGACCTTCAGGCCGGACAGTCCGTGCTCGAGATCGGGTGCGGATGGGGTGGCTTTGCCGAATATGCGGCCCGCGAGGTCGGCGCCCGGGTCACCGGCATCACCATCTCGCAGGAACAGCACGACTTCGCCCGCGAGCGCATGCAGCGCGCAGGCCTGTCCGACCGGGTCAGCATCGAACTGGTCGACTACCGCGACGTCGCCGGGCGGTTCGACCGCGTGGCCTCGATCGAAATGTTCGAGGCGGTCGGTCGCGAGTACTGGCCCACCTATTTCAGCAAGATCGCCGAGGTGCTGAACCCGGGCGGCCGGGCCGCGCTCCAGATCATCACCATCCAGGACGCCCTGTTCGACGAATATGCGGTCCGCACCGACTTCATCCAGAAATACATCTTCCCCGGCGGCATGTTGCCCAGCGAGGATCGGCTGAGGCCCGTCGTCGAGGCCGCGAGTCTCGCCTGGCAGGCGGTCGAGCGCTTCGGTCAGGACTATGCCGATACCCTGGCGGCCTGGGACCGCCGGTTCCACGCCAGCTGGCCCGACATCCAGCGAATGAAGGGCTTTGACGAGCGTTTCCGCCGCATGTGGCACTTCTACCTGGGCTACTGCGAAGCGGGTTTCCGCAGCGGGCGCACCGATGTGATCCAGCTGGCCCTGAACCGGAGCTGATCGGGTGCCGCCGCTGATCGACGCCACGGAGCTCAGCGCGCTGATGGCGGCGCAGCCCGTGAAGCTGGTCGATGCCGGCTGGCGACTGGACGGCACGGATACCCGGGCCCGGTACCGCGCCGCCCATATCCCGGGCGCCGTCTTCCTCGATCTCGAGGCGGTCTCGGATCCGGCCTCTCCCCTGCCCCACACCCTGCCCGATGCCGAGGCCTTCGGTCAGGCGATGGGGGCGCTCGGCCTGTCGGAGGCCGACACCATCGTCGTCTATGAGGCGGGCCCGATGTTCTCCGCCCCCCGGGCGTGGTGGATGCTCAGGACCTTCGGCGCCCGGGATGTCCGGGTTCTGAACGGCGGTCTCCGAGCCTGGGTCGAGGCGGGCGGCAAGACGGTCTCCGGCGATGCCACGCCCGCGCCGACCCGTTTCAACGCCCGGCTCGACCCTGACGCCCTTGTGGGGCTGGAGGACGTTCGCACCGCGCTGCAGTCCGGGGATACGTCTGTGCTGGATGCCCGGGGTCCTGCCCGCTTCTGGGGGGACAGTCCCGAGCCCCGGCCGGGCGTCCGGCCCGGACACATGCCCGGCGCCGTCAACCTCCCCTACGCCGATCTGGTGGATCCGCAGGGTCGGCTGAGGTCTGCGGTCGACCTCGAGGCCCGCTTCCGCGCGGCTGGTCTGCACGAGACTGCCGTGCCGGTCACCACCTGTGGCTCGGGCGTGACCGCCGCCATCCTCGTGCTGGCCCTGACCGTGTTGGGACGATCGGCCCGTCTCTATGACGGCAGCTGGGCCGAATGGGGGAGCCACGCAGACACCCCCGTCCAGACCGGCTGATCCTCAGGACGTCGGCGGCGCGACGGGCTCGGGCCCCGCGACCGAGGCGGGAATGTCCTTCTCGCCGCGCGAGACCACGGTGGCGGCGACCAGATCCCCGGTCACGTTGAGCGTGGTCCGGCACATGTCCAGGAAGCGGTCGACGCCGAGGATCAGGCCGATCCCCTCGGCCGGCACGCCGACCATGACCAGGATCAGGGCGATGACCGGCAGGGAGCCGGCGGGCACACCGGCCGTGCCGATCCCGCCGAGGATGCAGACCAGCATCACCACCAGCTGTTGCTGGATCGTCAGGTCGATGCCGAAGAACTGGGCGAGGAACAACACCGTCACCCCCTCGAACAGGGCCGTGCCGTTCTGGTTGGCGGTGGCACCCACGGTCAGCACGAAGCGCGAGATGCGCTTCGGCAGGTTCAGCTCTTCCTCGGCCGCCTTGATGGCGATCGGCAGGGTGGCGTTCGACGAGGCCGTCGAGAAGGCCACCACGAAGGGCTCGCGAACGCCCCGGGCGAACTTCAGCGGGCTCATGCCGCCGAAGATCATGACCAGCAGCGGATAGACGATGAACATGTGGATCGCCATGGCCCCCACAGCCACGCCGGCATAGGCGCCCAGCCGGATCAGCAGGTCCCAGCCGAACACGGCGGCTAAGTTGAACATCAGCGCGGCAATGGCGATCGGCGCCAGTTTGATGACGGCGTTGATCAGCTTCATCATCACTTCCAGCAGCCCCTGCAGGGTCTCCTGCAGCTGATCGGTGGCCTTGGACTTGGCCATGACCAGGCCGATGCCGAAGATCAGCGCGAACACCATGACCGGCAGAATCTGGTTCTCAGCGGCGGCGGTGATCACGTTCGACGGGATCATGTCGAGGAAGAACTGGCCCGCCTCGATGCTCTGGGGCGCATTGCCGACGATGGCGGCGGCGCCGTCCGCGCCGTCCTCCAGCAGCTGCGCGGCCAGGGTCGGGTCAACCCCGGCGCCCGGCTCGAAGAAGTTCACCATGCCCAGACCGATAGCCACCGCAATGGCCGAGACCATGATGGTGAAGGCCAGCGTCTTGAAGCCGACCCGGCCCAGCGACTTCAGGTCGCCCATTTCGGCCACGCCGACGGCCAGTGCCGAGAACAGTAGCGGGATGACCAGCATGAACAGCAGGCGCAGGAAGATCTGGCCGACCGCCTGGATCAGCTCCATCACCCGCGGATCGACGACCAGCCCGTTCAGGTTGACGAACAGGCCCCCGCCCAGCCCCACGGCAAAGCCGAGCAGCATCCATAGATAGAGCGGTACCCCGCCACGCTTGGTCGTTTCCATAGGTCCCCCCGGGGTGTCCGTTCTGGTCGTTTATCGAATCGGCAGGCCGTAGATCAGCCCTGACGGCGTCGCGTTCCACTGTGCATTGAGCCCGCGCGCAAGGTCCAGCGCCGAATCTGATCCCAGATTGCGCCCGAAAATTTCGCCATAGTTTCCGACGGCGGCGATCGCCTGATACGCCCAGCGATCCGACAGACCCAGCCGCGTGCCGAACTCGCCCTCCACGCCCAGCAGACGCCGGATGCGCGGGTCGCGGGCCTCCTTGGCCTGATCGGCGACCGTGTCGCGGGTCACGCCGTATTCCTCGGCCAGGATCAGGGCGTTCAGCGTCCAGCGCACCACCCGGGTCCAGTGCGGATCATCGCGACGCACGATCGGGCCCAGCGGCTCCTTGGAGATCACATCCGGCAGGATCGCGTGCTGCTCGGGGCTGGCCAGGGTCGTGCGGGCCGCCGCCAGCGCCGACACATCGGCCGTGAAGGCATCGCAGCGCTCCTCGGCATAGGCGCGGCGAGCCTCTTCCTCGGTCGGCACGACGACCGGCTCATACTCCAGCCCCCGCAGGCGGAAATAGTCGGCAAGGTTCAGCTGCGAGGTCGATTCCGCCTGCACACAGATGCGCGCGCCGTTCAGCTCGGTCGCGCTGGCGAGGTTGAGCGAGCGCCGGACCATGAAGCCCTGCCCGTCGTAATAGTTGGTGCCGGCGAAGCTGACGTCCTCGGTGACGTCGCGGTCCATGGTCCAGCTGGTGTTGCGCCACACCACATCGACCCGCCCCTGACGCAGGGCCTCGAACCTCTGCCCGGTCGTCAGCGGCACGAACCGCACGGCATCCGGATTGTTGAAGATGGCGGCCGCCATGGCCCGGCAGAAGTCGACGTCGAACCCGCGCCACTGTCCCCGGTTGTCGGTATAGGCAAAGCCGACCAGCCCCTCGTGGACGCCACAGTTGAGGCGCCCCCGCCGACGCACCGCGGCCAGGGTCGGTCCGATGGTGCCCGGAGCCGTCGCCTCGACCGGCGGCAGACCATCCAGCTCGCCATCCGGCTGTCCGGTCGGCTCATCCTTGTTCCCGCAGGCAGCCAGAACCAGCACGGCCACAAGGGCGGCGCTGCCGGCCAGGCTCCTTCCGATGATGGACGATACGCTACGCGCCATGCCGCCTATAGACGGCATCCGCCCCGCCTTCGCAACCGCCGGGCAGTGGGAAAGGCCAGGATTGGCGCGCCCTGCAGGATTCGAACCTGCGACCGTCCGCTTAGAAGACGGGGCGATTTTTCAGGACTTCAACGCCTTGGCTGTAAAACCGTGCTGCAACGGCCCCCAGCATGGCGGCCCGGGAGAGGCGCCTGTAAAACCTGGACGCCTGATCGCAGCGTCGGAATGGCGGCACCGCTATGCCTTGTGAGGTGACGACGCTGCCGAACCGCGGCCGCGCCATCGTCTGCGGCTCAAGACGACGGCAGCGCTGTGCCTGCGGCAATCTCTCGACCCGGCTCTGCGACTGGAAGGTGCCCGGCCGACGCAGCGGCACCTGCGACAAGCCGCTCTGCAGGCAGTGCACCCACGAGCCCGCCCCGGACAAAGACCTCTGCCCGAACCACGCGGCCGAGTGGAAAGCCATGCAGGAGGGTGCACGGTGAGCCTGTCTCGTCGATTGGTATGGCGCTGGATCACGGGCGACGGAGAGCAGGCTGAGGCACCGAAGTACGGCGTCGCCACCGTCTCAGACTACCGGTGGATGACGCTTCACGTGCTAGGGCCGAGGCGGCTCGTCTGCATAGAGACTGACTGCAACATGATCGGCGTAGTCGTAGTGAGGGCATCGAAGCAGGATCGGACCAAGCTTCGTATGGTGGAGGAGCGGTTTCGCCCGATCACCGTGCTCTGGCGCTACGAACGCCTCAGACTTCGGGACAAAGCCATGATCGCCATGCAGTGGACCAGAGATTTCGCGCGACGCCCGATCAAACCCTAGTCGTCGTTCGCCGGCGTTGTCGGCCGGGGGTGGCCGATCGGGAGACGGATCGACGGATTAGGCCGGGCCGACGGCGCGATCGTGCGGTCGATGGTGAGGCTGGCGACGAAGGTGTGGCCGCACTCGAGGTCTGAGCATTGGAAGCGCAGCTCCTTGAACAGCGGCGTCAGTTCCTTGGAGCTGCGTACCTTGGCGGGCGCCCGACAGTGCGGGCATTTGGTCTGGATGTGGCTTCCGAAGCGCCGCCCGGCCTCCTTGAAGGCCGCGGGCTGGTGATCACTGGAAAACCGGCCACCGCTCGAGGCGGCCGCGCTGGGCATGTCCTGCATATTTGACCCCGACTTTGCCCCTGCAGACGTCATAACAGAAACCTTCCCTTTCGTCAGAATAAAAGAACCGTGAGTTATGGCGGCGGGCGGGCTTCAGCCCGAGGATGAACCGGAGCCGCCGAGCTCGAGGTTCAGTGTCGTGGTCAGGCCGCCATTGCCGGTCAGGCTGTGCCGCGTCTCGACGATCAGCCAGTCGGCCGCGTCGATCTGTGGCTTCCAGCCGGACAGCGAGAGTTTCTGCTCGGGGAACAGGTCCGGCCGGCCTCGGGCGAGATTGAGATTGAAGCGTGCGCCGGCGCGCGACTGGCGCTTGAACGTCGACTCGGCCGCGCGGCGGGCCGTGCGCTCCGATCCGTAGATCCTGCCGAGCCGCTTCGGGTTGTCGGCCGAGCCGACCAGGACCTCCTTGCGCGTCGCGGCCGACCGGTCCTGCCAGATGGCGATGACGCCGGAATAGCTGTCGCGCTCGGCGGCTTCCCAATCGTGCCGGTCGCCGTCGCTGCGCGTCAGCGACGCCGGCGGAATGGGGGTGCCGCCCGGGGTCTCGCCCGAGCCAACGGCTGCGAACAGCAGGCGGCGGGCCTTGACGGTGGCGACCGCGTCATGGAGCCGCCCCAGACGCGCTAGGAAGGCGCTGTCGCTCTCCCGGTCCTGATCCAGGTGCGCGACCTCGATCGATGCCTTGTCGGCCGCGACGATGGCCTGCAGGCCGTTTCTGCCGGCGACGTCGGTCAGCACCTGGCCGAGGGTGGTTTCGGTCCAGGTCTGTGTGCGGCGGGTGCGGAAGGCCCGGGTCAGGTCGGCCGACCGGGCCTTGATCGTCAGACGATCGGGCGTGCCGGAGTGCCGACGCGCATCGACCTTGAAGATGCCCTTGTCGATCAGGGTGGTCGAACCGCCGTCGACCAAGTCGCGCCAGCCCAGCTTGAGCGAGATCTCGGCACCGGGCGAGGGAATGGCCACCCGGCCGTCGGCATCGTCCAGGACGATCTCGAGCTCGTCGGCGTCTGTGCCCCGCCGTTCCGAGAGGCCGAGGCTGATCAGGCGCGGATAAACGTCGCCGCTGATGCTCTTTCCGTCGACGACCAGGTCATAGGCGGCCTGGCGATGAACATAGCCGGGGGCGGTCACGTCACGGACTCGGCCGGCGCGTCCTGTCCTTCCGGATCCTGCATGCGCCGCAGTTGCAGGCTGAAGTCGGTCTGGAGGGCGATGCCGCCCGCCATGAAGTTGCCCTTGCCCTCGTCGAGCCCTTCGATGACGAAGGCGCCGTAGACGAAGCCCTCCCCGTCGACGAGGGTCCAGGCCTGGCCGGTGTCAGCCATGGCCGCCAGCTCCTCGAGCGCGTCCTTGCGGCCGATCTGCCCGGGCGCCAGGATCCCGGAGATCTCGATCAGATCATCGCCCGGCCCGGCGAACTGGCCGGCCGCCCGGGCGTTGACGCGCTCGTTGGTCGGATGACGCCAGGTGCGGCGGCGGCGCAGCTTGTCGAACAGGGCGCTGTCGATCGAGAAACCGAACATCCCCAGCGACATCAGCATGGCGACATCAGACATCAGGCCTCTCCATAGTCCGGGTCATCCGACAGGCTGGACAGGTCCGGCTTGCGGAGCAGCTCGACCACGCGACGGGCGAGCGCATCTACATCCTCGCCCGGCCGCTGGTTAATCGTGAGATTGAGGGTGCCGATCGCAGGAGTGTCCGGGGGCCGGGCGCCAGACGCGCTCGCGGTCGACGGGCGAGCCGACAACCGAGGGCCGGTGTCGAACGTCGGGCGCGCGAGCGCCGACACGCCCCGCGTGCCATCGATGTCCCCTCCTCTGACGCCCGGCATGCTGACGGCGCCTGCGGCGATCAGGGCCGCAGCCGCGCCGGCCATGACGCCGGCCGGCCCTCGCCTGTTCTGGCCGAGGCCGAGGGTGAAGCCGGACATGACGTCCCGGCCGACGTTCATCATGACGCGAGACGGCGAGCGGGTTTGGGTGACGCGCCGGGTCGTAGCCTCGGGCACGCGGGCGACCTCTGCCGTCGCGGCCTGGACGTCAGCTCGCCTGCCCCGGATGCCTTGTGTGAAGCCGTTGACGGCGTCGGCCCCGGCCTTCAGCAGCTTGCCCGGCAACTCGCTGAGCCAGTTCCAAAGATCCTTGAACACGGCCTTGAAGTCGTCGAGCGGATTGTATTTGCGGATGACCGCCTTCATCGCGTCGATGCCCGTCGAGACGGCACCCTTCACCTTGTCCCAGAGACCGGTGACGAATTCGGAGATTGGGCCCCAGTTGTTGACGACGAAGGCGAGCGGCGCGAAGCGCATCAGCAGACCGCCGATGGCATCGAGGCCGGTCTGAACGGCCGCCTTGTAGCGACCCCAGACCTCCAGCAGGAAGCCGGAGATCGCGTCCCAATTGCGGACGATAAAGCCGAGAGGCGTGAAACGCATGAGGCCATCGCCGATCAGCGACAGGCCCTTTCCGACGGCCTTGTTTGCACCTTCCCAGACCCCGCCGAGGAAGCCGGTAACGGCGGACCACGCCTTTCGGACCCACGGCATGGGTGAGAACCGGACCAGCAGGTATTTGGCGTAGTCGAGGCCGAGGCCCACCAGCTCGCCGGCCAGAGTCCACAGTGCCGACAGGAAGCCGACGATCGGCTGCCAGTTGCGGATGACGAAGCCGAGCGGGGTGAAGTTGAGGATGTAGGCCTTGATCAGGCTAAGCCCGCCGCTGACCGTGCGGGTGATGCCGTCCCACAGGCCCCTGAGCCACGGCCCGATCCGACCCCAATTCCGGTAGATCACATAGGCGACCAAGGCGACCGCAGCGGCGATGGCCACGGCAATCCAGAGCATGGGGTTCGCCAGAAGGGCTGAGTTGAAGCCGAGCGTGGCCCATCTGGCGTTCTTGAGGCCGGTTACCAGTGGCCCGAAGAGAAGACCTGTCTGCGTCATGGCCAGCCGCATCAAGGCGAACGGGCCGAGGACCGCGGCTACCGCTAAGGCCAAGCCGCCGAAGACGATGAGGCCGGCGGCCAGGACGCCGACGACACCCAGCACCGCGCCGGTCACGCCAGGATGGCGCTCGGCAAAGGCCGCTAGGGCATCGGTTGCTTTGCCGAAGGCGTCGGAGGCCGCGTCGATCGTCGGCTTGAGGCGATTGCCGAGAATAGTGGCTAGGCGGTTTCCCTTGTTCCCGGCGATGGTCCAGCGCGACGCCGAGGTATCGGTGGCGCGATTGAACTCCGTGGTCATTGCCCCAGCGTAAAGACTGGCATCGCCGACGGCCCTGAGATTCTGTTCGACGAGGCCAATCTGTGACAGCATGGGTGCGATGGCGGCGACGCTCTCAGTGCCGAACAGATTCGAGAGGATCGACAGCTGCCGCTCCTGGGGTAGCCTCGCGACAGCCTGAAGAACGCTGGTGATGGCCCCTTCGGCGTCGGTCTGCATGCGCTTGGCCATTGTGGATGCGTCGAGGCCGAGGGAGGCAAAGGCTTCGCGC
The DNA here is from genome assembly GCF_017744255.1 of Brevundimonas sp. A19_0. Taxonomy (GTDB): domain Bacteria; phylum Pseudomonadota; class Alphaproteobacteria; order Caulobacterales; family Caulobacteraceae; genus Brevundimonas. Next base: position 233,247 of record NZ_JAGHQP010000002.1, read on the forward strand.
TGCTTTTTCGTGGCGGCCTCACCCCGTGTAAGGCCGAGGAGGAGGTTCTTAATACCGGTCGCACCCACCTCAGCTTCGACCCCGACCTTGTTCATGACCTGCGCCAGAGCAGCCAGCACGGAACCGGATGCGCCAGCAACGTCGGCCAGCGGGCCCACCCGGGTAATCATGTTCGACACTTCAGCGGCGTTACCGCCATAGGTGTTGGTCAGGTAGTTCACCTGGTCAGCAAGCGTGATGACCTCCTTCTGTGTGAGGCCCAGCGCCGCCCTCCAGGTGGCCATCATCGTGCCTGCATCCTCGGAGCTGATGTCGAAAGCCACGCCCATCTTTGCAGCGGCCTCGGCGTAAGCGAGCAGATCCTGGCGTGCGACACCGGCCCGCGCGCCCTGAGCGACCAAACCCGCCAGTTCGCCCGAAGTGACAGGCAATCGCCCCGACAGGTTGAGGATATCCCGCTCCATTTCCGCAAATGCTTTAGGGGTCGGGAAGTCGACGACCTTCAGCACCTCGGCCATGGATTCTTCGAAGGCCATCGCAGAGCGACCCGACATCACCAGCGGCGCCGCCACAGCACCACCCGCCGCCAGCGAGGACATGCCGGCGCCCTGCATGGTGCCGGCCAGCTGCTGGGTCTTGTCGTACTGGGCACGCGCCCCCGCGAGCCGCTTCTGCCGCTCCGTCACCGCATCCAGTCGCCGGGCCTGTTCCTGAAGGGCATCGTTCGCCTTGGCCAGGTCACGCTCCAGCCTCAGCTCATGGGCGCCGAGCGCCTTGGTGGACACGCCCGCGGCCTTGAGCTTTTCGTCCAGATCCCGGAGGCCCTGGACGTGGGAGGCCTGGCGCTGTTCCAGCGTCTTCACCTTGTTGGTCGCGGCCTCGAACGCCTTGGTGAGCTGGCGCGTCGGCTTTTCGGTCGTATCCATGGCCTTGCCGAGCCGCTCGGCCTCGGCCTTGGCAGCGCTGAGCGAGGTGCGGACTTCAGTCAGGCCGACCTTCATGGCCTTGTAGGCGGCGACGTCCTTGGTCGTGCGACTGAGCTGGGTGACCTGCTCGCGGGCGGCGCCGAGCGCCTTGGACGTCCGGTCGCTCTCGCCCTTCACGCCCTGAAGAAAAGTCTTCGCGTTTCCAGCAGCTTTGAAGATGAGATTGAGGCGAAGATTACGGTCCATGCGTCATTCGTCCTTCGGGCCGTTGACCCGATTCCACAGGGCGATCGCGCGCTCCCGCTCTTCTGAGAGGTCGGCCAGGTCGAGGGCTTCAAGGGCCTCCCTCGACCAGCCATGCATCACGAACATGATGTCCGCGAAGGCGTCCTCTACTCGGTCAGGGAGGCCTCCCGCCGCTGCGACTTCGTCAGCAAAAAATTGATCACCTCGCCGGACAGCTGGGCGATGTCCTCGCCGTCCATGTCCATGAATTCCTGGCGGTGGATCATCGGTTCGCTGATCCGGGGGATGACGATCGACATGGCGACCACGTCGGCCGCATAGAGCTCAGTCAGCTTGGTGCCGCGCAGATCCCCGCCGCGGGGCTTGCGCACGGTGACGTCCACGATCTCGGTCCCGCCGCGATCGAGGGGATTGTCGAGGGTGACCAGCGCCCACGGGCGGCCGTTCTTGTCGATGCCCGAGCGGGCCTTTTCCGCAGGAGCGGAGGTCTCCGCCGAGGCGGGCGCCTCAGGCTTGGGGTCGATTTTCGTGTCCATTGGAGGGGTCCCGGCGAGTGCGCCGCGTCAGCGCGGCCATGAATCGGTCGAAGTGACGATCGGCGGCCTGACGACTTGCGATATCGTCGTGGCGCTGGCGCTCGAGCGCGGCCGCGATCGGGGGAAGGGAGCGCCCCGCCGCCATCAGTTGATGATGCGGCGCAGTTCGGCGCGGCGGTCGACGCCGTCGACGATGAAGGTCCCGGCGATCAGGTCGATCTCGAATTCGACACGGCCGTTGCGGGTCTGTTTGTAGTAGGTGCAGGCCGTCTTGTACTTGGTGCCCGACTTGGCGCCGACCTCGTCCGTGCCGGAATCGATCTCGGTATGGCGGCCGCGCACGACGATCTGGACGTCGTCATAGCGGCCGGTCGCGTCGTTCTGGTAGGCGCCGGCGAAGCGCAGCTGGCTGCCGTCGATGTCGGTCGAACCGAATTCGCGGTTCAGCTCGGGCATGTCGCCGCCGTACTCGTGTTCGACCTCGAGCCCTTCCAGGCCCATGTCCAGCTTGACGGTGCCCAGCATGCCGGCGCCCCGATAGTCCTCGGTCTTGATGACCAGCTTCGGCCGGGTGAACTTGGTCGACTGACCGGCGAAGGAGTTCGCCGCGTTGAAGACGTTCATGTCCTTGAGTTGACGGGGCAGCTGCATGGCGGGTGTTCCTGGAAGGGCGGTTGGAAGGGCTCAGGCGTAAGGGGACGGGATCAGGCGGCGCCGGACAGTTCGGCGAAGTCGGCGTAGAATTCGTCCGTGATCTCGGGCCCGATACCGAGCTCCTCGAGCGGGGCGCAGGGGGTGAAGCGGTAGCCGATGCGGAGCTTGCCTGCGGCCAGCAGCTCGGGCGTGTTGCCCTCGGCCAGGAAGGCCTCGAAGCCGATGAGGCGACCGGCCAGGACCTCGCGCCGGCCGAGCGCGTTCAGGCTCTCGATGATGTCGATCGCCAGCGACTGGCGGAGCGGCTGATCAATGTAGGGGAAGACGCCTTCGGCGATGGTGTCGCGCAGCACCTGATCCGTGCGGACGGCGCTTTCGAAAGCGTAGCGCGGATCATCAGAGCAGGTGCGGTTGCCCCAGAAGCGGAAGCCGTTGCGGCGGATCAGGCCGGTGACGTCCGCGCCGTTGATCAGGCCGATCTCGGTGTCGGCCGACTGCAGATCCCAGGTGCGGGGATTGGTGAGACCCAGCACGCCCGGCACGGCCACATTGGAGATCGTCTTGTGATAGCCGACCTCGCGGTCCAGCCAGGCGCGGGCACCCACGGCCCGGGCGGTGGCGAAGCTGACCACTTCTGCCTCGGCCAGGGCGTCGAAGGCGTTGAAGTCGCCATCGATCAGCATCAGCTCGCGCGTCGAGTAGGTCTGGCGGTAGGTGTAGATCTCGGCCGGGGTGGCGCCGATGGCACGGGCATAGGCCATGGCCCGAAGCTGAGCCGCCACGACGCCCATGGCCGCCGTGACGGCGGCATCGTCCAGGCCGGGGGCCGCGAGGATGCGCGGGCGCACGGCCACGGCCTGCTCGGCCAGCAGCAGCTTCTGGAGCCCGGCAATGACGTTCGCCGCCTGGTCGGCCGCGATGTCCTCAGGATCGGCCCCCTCCCCTTCCTCGACCAGGATCAGAACGCCGGTCGAGCGACCGAAGTCGGCGATGGCGCGAAGCGCCCGCGAGGCGGTCCCGGCCTCACCGGCCGCGGCGATGGTGGCCTCCAGGTCCTGGACCAGGATCGGCGTATTGAGATCGAGGCCGACCGCGTCCGGCGCCGTGGCGACAATGCCCCAGACGGACAGCGGATTGACGAACAGGGCGACCGCGCCAAGGGCGGCGGCGGTGATGGCGACGCCGTGGGTGCGAGGGGTCAGGGCCATGGGAGTTCCTTCAGGTCGAGCAGGAGGCGATCAGGGCGATCAGGCGGCGGACGGAGCGGGGTGAAGCGGATAGGCGAAGTCGAAGCCCTCGGGCCGGGGCAGATCCACACGGCGGCCGAGGATGCGAAGATGAAGGGCGCCCGGGCGCGGGCGCTCGAGCGTCACCCGCGTCAGCTGCACGCGAGGCTCCCACCTCAACAGCGCCATGGCCGTTGCCGCATAGATGGCGAGGCGGGTGCGCGGGTTGTCGGGCTGGTCGACCAGATCGGGCAGGCGCGAGCCATAGGGGCGCAGCATCACGCGGCTGCGCTCGGGCGTGGTCAGGATGTCGCCGATCGACTGCTCGAGGTGTGCGGCGCTGCGGCTGTCGAGGGCGCGGCCCGTGGTGCGCGACATGCCAACGCTCTGGCCGGTCATACCGGTGCCCCCGTCTTCCCGGAGATCGTGCCGCCGGTGTGGACGTGCGACTTGAGGCTCTTGGGTGCGCCGGCGACGTCGACGACGACGTCCTCCTTGGCGGTCACCTTCCTGTCGACCACGGTGTTGCCGGTGATCGTCGTGTCGCCATCGATCGAGACGTTGCCGGTGATGGTGGTGTCGCCGACGATGGTGACTCCGCCCGGGGCGGTCATGGTCACGCGGCCGGGCGTCTCGACCTCAAGGTGCTGGCCCTCCGGATCGTAGGAGACCTGGGCGCCGTCCTGAAAGCGGATGGCGTTTTTCAGGCCGAGGAACAGGGGCGCGAAGGCCGAGGACGGCAGGCCGTTCAGCACCATGCCCTGCTCGATGTCACCCTCGGGGGCGATGACCAGGACTTGCTGGCCGACCGTCGGCGGGATCCAGATGGTGGTGTCGCCGACCGCCATCAGCCAGTCGATCGGCGGAGTGGTCTGTTCGCCCATGGTCACCACGACCTTGCCCGCCTCAAGATCAACCGACTGGACGATGCCGACGCGCAGAAGCGAGCCGATCAGGCGATCGGAGTCGGCGGCCGGGCGTGAGAAAGCGGGGCGGGTCATAGGCTGCGGACGATGGCGCAGCGCGCGCAACATCGCAGGGGCGCGGTGTTGTCAGCACCGCACGGCACAAAAGGCGGTTACCCCGTGGTGGTCAGGCTTTCGTCCAGCTCGGGCCAGCTGATCGAGCGCGGGAACCTCGCCTGATCCGGGACATCCCGCAGCGCCTGAATGTGCTCGAGGACGGATCGATAGTCCTCAGGCGTCAGGGTGGTGGTGATGCCGAGGGCGAGCTCGTCGCGGTGACGATCGACCAGCCAACGGACCCGGGCGATGCGGCGGGTGCGGTCGGTGCGAACGGCGTGCGCCAGCAAAGCCTCGTCGGGCTCGCCATCCGGATCATCGTCATCCGTCGCGGCTGGGCGAACCGTCCAGGCGCCCTCGTCAAACACGGCTTCCTCGTCGAAGCCGAACGCCGGCGGCGGCTCGAGGGTGGAATTGGCCGGGATCAGCCAGTGCTCGGGCTGCACCCGGCCTGCGGCGGCCGTCGCATCGGCAAGCGCAGCATCGCGGATCTGCATGGCCTGCCCGATCGCGGCGTCCAGATCCTGCTCGGCCTGGGCCAGTTCGTCGAGCGTCGTGCGGGGCGCGGCGGCGAACGCCGCGATGGCTTCATCGTAGGCGCTCGCATAGGCGGCGTGGGCAGCGGCGGCCAGCGGATCGTGAACGGCCTTGCGGGCCAGCTCGAGCTCCATGGGGTCCGCGTCGGCCATGCCGGCGCCCCGGTAAAGGCCAGTCTCGGGATCATAGTGATAGATCAGCATGGCGCGCCTCAGTAGGAGATACAGGCCAAGAGGGCCTCGTTGACCGGGCGGGCTTCGCTTCCGCCCTCGTAGCCGGTGAACATGCTGCGACCCACGCCATCGGAATCGCCATCCTCGACGTAGTTGTCGTTCGACCCGGTCGAGCTTCGTGCGGCGATGGAGTGCCGGTGCTGCAGGTTCTGGCTGGCCTGATAGCTGCCCGTCCCCAGCGCGCGGCCCGGGTCCAGCCCGCGCCCGTTATCCAGGCCCCGGAAGAACAGGCCGCGCCAGTCGGGGATCTGGAAGGTGGTCGCGCCGTCGCCGGCGCCATAGCGGGTGCCGATCGCGGCAAACAGCCGGGCATAGGTGGTGCGCGAGACGACGGCGCCGTTGGCGACCAGGCAGCGGGTACCGGCCGGGACCGTGGCCTGGTCGAAGAGGTGAAGCTGCCCGGCCGGCCACACCAGGTCGAGCAGGTCCGTGATCTTGGACGCCGTCAGGTTCGGGATGCGGGCGACGTCGAAGACACCCGAGGTGACGTCGGCGGCGGCGTGGGTGTGGGCCGAAGGCGTGAAGGTCGACGGCTTGCCGGTGATCTCGGTCCAGGCGTGCGCGTGGCCGAGCGGCGAGGCAAAGGCTGCGATGGCCTGGCGAACCCGCTGGGCGGTGAAGTAGCGGACGGTCGTCGCGGTGCCGGCCTCGGCCTCGGCCTGGCCGATCAAGCTGTAGGCATTGGCGGCCAGCTTCGCATCCAGCGCCACCTGCAGACCCGTGACGTCGCCGATCGCGTGGCTGTGCGGCGATGGAGCGAAGAAGTCCGGTTTGCCGCTGATCTCGCCCCAGCCATGGGAGTGACCGAGAGGCGAGGCGAAGGCCGCGATCGCCTGACGGATACGCAGGGCCGAGACGTAGCGGACAGTCGTCGCGGTGCCCGCCTCGGCTTCGGCCTGGCTGATCAGGCTGTAGGCATTGGCCGCCAGCTTGGCATCCAGGGCCGCCTGGAGGCCCGGGATTTCAGAAATGCCATGGGCATGGGTCGAGTCCGAGACCTTCCGCCATGGATACCAGGTTCCGGAGTAATTCGTGCGCCACCACGATTCATTGCCATTGTAAGTCGTGTACCTCTGATAGGTATAGTAGAGGCCATAGACCTCCAGGAGCCCCGCCGCTGGGGTCGGGTAGTTCGCCCCCGACGCCGCCTGCGAGTTCGAGGACTGGTGGTAGATGCCAGTGGTGACGTAGTCGTTGAGGTCTTGGCCAGAGCTGATGGCCCCGACATACTGGACGACCGCGTTGGTGATGCCGTAGCCGGCAAGGGTGTTCGGCTTCCCCCCGAGGTTGGCAAAGGTGAAGGCGGAAGCGTCGAGCTTGCTCGCAGGATTGAAGTTTCCGCTGTCCCAGAATTTGCGCCAGGCCGACCAGGCGCCTCCGATCGACCCGCGATGGAAGACGTCTCCGCTCGAGGGCCGCGTGTAGCGCTGCTCGACGGCATTGCCTTGGGCCAGCACCTCGATCATGCCGGCCGCGCCAATGGGATAGTTGGCGCCGTCCGTGGCGCCGGCGTCCAGCGGCTGACGATAGAAGCCCGGCGTGGTGCAGAGATTGAGGTCCGAGCCCGAGACGGCGAGCGAGTTGACGAACTGGAGCAGGACCGGCTTGCCTGTGACCTGCGCCCAGTCATGGGAATGGATGGCTGCGGCCTTGGAGTTCGGGTCGAAATTGCCCTCAAACCACACCTGCTGTGTGCCGACCCGCGGTACGGTCTCGAACGTGACCTGACCAGTCGCCCGGACGATCGCGAACGGGATGCCCAGATAGGCGCCATTGTCGGCGAAGCGCATGAACTCGAGAAGCGCACCGTTGTTTGCCCCGGACTCGGCCGAGCCGTTCGCTCGAATGCGCCAGCGATCAGTGACATCAGTCTTGAAGTTGATCTCGCGAACCGTGCCCGCGTTGCCCCGGATATCCAGTCGGCCTCCGCCGGCGGCTGCAATAGCTACGACGCCCGTGAACGTGGCCCCAGCGAGGTTCGCCTTCTCAGCCAGAGCCACCGCCAGACCGGTGATCTTGCCCATCACCAGGTCCGGGATGCGCGCGACATCGAAGACGCCGGACGTGACATGGCCCGCATCATGGCTGTGCGCCACGTCGGCCTTCGTCCCCAGCAGGGCCGTCAGCAGCACCTTGAGACGCGAGGGCGGGACCGCCACGTCGCTGCGCGCGCCGGCGTCGACCTCGGGCTGTGTGGCGATCTTGATGACGCCCGCCTGGTCGACGGTCGCCGGCGGATTGATGAAGTCGGTATTGCCGAATTCGATCATGGCCGTGGTCAGGCTGGCCAGCACCACGTCGACCGCCAGCAGCATGATCGAGGCCGTCGACTTCTGGACGATGGGCGCGGCCTGGCCATAGACGGCAAACAGGGTGCCGTCCGACAGGATCAGGCCGAAGCCGCGCATCGAATAGGACTGGATCGACTCGTCGCGGATCGTGAGGTGCAGTGTGTCCGCCGCGACCACGTCGCCCGAAAAGGTGGTCAGCCGCTTCAGCTCGGTCGGCAGGGCCGTCATGGCCGCGAAGTTCGCCCCCTCCATATTCGAGGACGTCAGGGCGATCTCATGGATCGTCAGGGCATTGGTGCCGGTGTTCTGGGCGTTGATCAGGGCGGCGCGGCCCGCGTCGGTAATGGTGATCGGCAATCCGGGCATCAGGCGGCCTCAAGCTGCAGGCGGACGTAGTCGGCCGCGCGCGCTGCGGCGGCCGTGCCAAGTCCGCCCTGGGCCGAGAGGCCCTGGGTGAAGGTGAAGTGCGCGCGCACGGGCTTGGTCCGGGCGACCTCGTCGATGACTTCCTCGACGAAGCGGGCCGTGGCCGGCTGACCGCCGTCCCCGTTCAGGGTCAGCACCAGGTCGAAGGTGTAGGGGTCGCCCGGGGGATCCTGTTGCCACCATTCCCGCAGGGCGATCTGACCGCCGAAGGCCGCGACGACCTGACGGACAGAGGCGGCCGTGCCCTTCTTGCGCTGGATCTCGATGGCCGCCGCCACCACGGCGCGCTTGACGCCTTCCGGCCAGGTCGGATTCCAGCTGTCGATCGACAGGGCATAGGCCAGCCACGGCAGGAGCTCGATCGGGCAGGTGTCGGGGCGCCAGAGGTCGCGCAGCGGGACCGGCACATCGTCCAGGCGACGCGTCAGGCGCTCGAGGGCCAGCTCGAGCGCGGTGGAATTCTCGGGTGCCAGGCACTGGCTATCGCGGACCAGGGGCATGCCTATTCCCCGAGGCCGGCGTGGGTGACGTCGATCGACGTGCAGCGTGCCGCCTGGGTGCGGGTCACGACGACGTTGGCAGCGGGCAATACCAGGTCGACGTCCTGGACGCCTTCGGGCGACAGAGCCGCGATGATGCCCGAGCGCGTGACGTCGCGGCCGAGCCGGAAACAGGCCGCCAGATAGGCGTCGAGACGGGCAAGCGCCTCGTCGATGACGACCGAGGCGTCGGGCCCCGCGAAGGTGGTCAGGGTGGCCTCGACCGCAAAGGTGAGGACCTCGGCCGCAGCCACGGTCACCTGATCCGTCAGGGGGCGGACGTCCTCGGCCGAGACATAGGCCTCGACCGCATCGAGCAGGGCCTGATCCGGGACGCCATTGCCGAGGCGGGACAGGACGGTGACCAGGACCTGGCCGGGCGACGGGCTGGTGGCGCTGGCATCGAGGACATCGCCGGACGCGTCGAGGGCCTTGGACACATACGCACCCTCGGGGCCGGCCACCGAATAGGCCTCGGGTGCCAGCAGGGCGCGACGGCGCAGGGCTTCGTCGTCTTCCATGACAGCCGGCACAAGGCCGTCACCGGACGCCGGCACGATGACCAGGCGCTCGACGCCGAGCAGGGCGACCAGGTGATCGAGGTCCGCCCCCACGGCATAGGCGATGGTGACGGCGCGCGCGGCGTCATTGACCCGCTGGCGCAAGCCGAGCTCGCGATAGGCGAAGATCTGGATGATCTTGACCAGCGGCTCGGACGGCAGGGCCAGCACCTGGGCCATGGCGGCGCCGGCCTCCGGGCTGTCCTCGGCCATGGCGTCGATCAGCAGCTGCCTGGCCTCGGCCACGATGGCGTCGAAGGACAGGGCCTCGACGACTTTCGGGAAGGGCAGCTTGGACAGGTTGACGGCAGTCGAGCCGCTGGCCTGGCCGGCGAGGACGGACACGGACGGAAACCTCTAGGTCACAAGCGGGCCTCCGTTGTCACCGCCCGGGCAGGGGGCTGGCGACCGGGCGCTGTTGTGCCGTGCGGTGCTGACAAATGTAGCGGGGAAGTCGCGGCTGCGGGCTAGCGCCCGGCCCGGCGACCCCATCCGAGGGCGTCGCCGGCATGATCGATGAAGGCGTTCAGGAGCATCGCTTCGTCTGACGGCGCGAAGCCGATCAGCTCCCGCCGGGGATAATCGATCTCGGGCCCGCCCGGGGCGACCTGATCCCGGCCGCCGTCGTGGTGAACGCGGGCGATGCGCGACGCGCGCGAGGTGAACTCGACCCAGGCGGCCTCGCTGTCCGCGCCGGCCTTGAGCCAGCGACTGGACCGCAGCCCCCGGAACATCGGCTGGGCCCGCCGCCGCACCCGGCCCTGCACACTGCGGGCTGCGGATGCATCCATGGAGGTGTCGGCCTGACCTTCTGGCGTGATCCAGCGGATCACCCTGGACTCCTTGAAGGTGCGAAGGCCGTCGGCCTCGCGGTCGAAGCCGATCATCATCTTGCCCTGCTGGCGCCAGCTACGCATGTCGACCAGGCGCGGCTCGCCCGATCCTCCGGACGGGTAGAGAAAGCGCACCGGCCGCGTGGCCGGCTTCATGTCGCGGCGCGGCTTGCGCTTGGGCCAGCTGGACCCGTCCGGTGCCTTCTGGGCAGCCATGCGACGCTGTTGGACGCGGCGGATATCCCCCGAGAGACGCTTGAGCAGCCGCCTGCGGGCGGGCGGGTCGAGCGCGGCCAGACAGGCCGCCGCGATATCGTGCAGCTGGGCCAGGTCCTCGGCCATCAGCTGACCTCGGGATGGGCCTCACAGCGGGCGATGACCGCGCCGTCCAGATAGACGATGTGCAGCGGCGGGCCGTCCGCGAAGGCCAGCGGTGCCGGAGGTTCGAGATACACCACGTCGTGACCGCCGCCAGGGCGAGCCTCGATCCGATAGGATTCGGTCAGTTTGAGATCGATGTGGACGTCGACCTTGTCGGGGCTCAGCATCTCGACGGTGAGATTGATGCCCCGCGCCGTGGCCTCCGGGCTGCTGATCAGGTCGTGCTGCCAACGCTGGATCCAGAGCATCAAGGGAACCGTGATCTCTGCCGGGTCACCCGCGAAGTCCAGGAGGGCCAGCTCGAGCGTGTAGCGGTACTCGAACGCCTGCCCCGGCCGGGCCGACGCGAAGATGCCGAGATCGGTGGCGACCATGTGCAGACGATAGGGGTCGGTCTTGAGCCCGTGGCGCGGGTCCAGGCTCTCCGACAGGTATGCCCGCAGCGAATTCGGCTTCTTCACGGCTCAACCCCCAGCTCGCGCAGCCAGTCATCCTCGTCGGCATGTTCGCCGTCGTGGACGTCGACGGCGGTCTGGCGTGCGATGTCGCACTTCACAAGGGCGACACCGGCGTGCACGAGAGTCTGCTCGACCGTGTCGACGGTCAGCTCATCCGGCAGGACCGGGAGCCGGCACGGGCGCTTGGCGCTTTCCGGCATCTCGCGCCGGGGCGGCGTCACCGTGATCGGCACAGACGGCCGGGCGAAGATCGCACAACCGCTGCCAGCTATCGCGCAGACCAGCGCCACCGTCAGGAAGAGGAATCGAGTCATCGGCCTGGGCCTCTCGTTGCAGGGCAAAATCATGGGCGATCGCATCCGCGGCCTCGCGGTCGGCGGCAGCCTGTTCGACCAGGCGCGTGGTCTGGCGGGCCCCGGAGGCCTCGGCCGATCGGGCGCCGGCGTCGGCCGTGGCGACGGCTGCCTTGCCCTCGGCCACTTCGGCCCGATGCTCGGCCGCGTTGAACGGATCCCAGCGGAAGCCGAGACCGCCGAGGATCTGGACGCCGGCCACGGCAAAGCAGATCAGCGCGCCGGCGATCAGGATCCCGTGGACCGGGGTGAAGCGTGAGACGTCGGGCAGCTTCACGACGGGGCCATCCGGATCAGAAGGCCGATCACCAAGCCGATTGCCAGGACAATGCCGACGATCGGGGCGGCGATAGCCCGCTCGCCATAGACGCCCGGGTCGAAGAAGAACCGGACCCAGACGAACCAGCAGATGCCGGGGACGATGAGACCCAGAGCGAAGCCGTGATCGACCACGAAGGCGGCCGCCGTGCTGACCAGACCGCACACCAGCAAGGCCAGAACGATGAATGCGACGGCCCTGTTGAGCTGGGCAAACATCAGCGCGCCCCCTCGCGTTTGGCCCACCAGGCGGCGACGTCGAAGGTCGGGCAGGCCTTGACCCACTCGCCCGGCTCGACCTTGCCGTTGCCGTTGCGGTCAGGCGACAGGTCGCGGTGGCCGCAAACGCGGGCGCGGGGATGGCGCGTGGTCAGGGTGCCCAGCAGCTGCTCGAGCGCGGCGTACTGGTCCGGCGTGAAGTTCGTCTCGGCCGTCATGTCCGGCTTCACGCCGCCGACCAGGCAGATGCCGAGGCTGTTGGCATTGTGGCCCTGGACGTGCGCGCCCATGACCGTGTCGGGACGGCCCTTCTCGACCGTGCCGTCGCGGCGAATAACGTAGTGATAGCCGACGTCGCGCCAGCCCTTGGCCCTGTGCATAGCGCGGATTTCGGCGACGCCGATGTCGCGGGCGGCGGGGGTGGCCGAACAGTGGACCACGAGCAGGCTGATGGTCTTCATCGTCAGGTGTCCTTTGAAGGGGCCGGGTCTTCCCGGTCAAAATCGACGTCGAGCTCGACGCCACCGGCCTTGACGCCGACGCGGCCGGCGCGGCCGAAGGCCAGGGTGACCATGACGAGGGCGACGATGGCGGTGCTGGCCAGCCCCATCCAGGTGGCGCCCTGAATGCGGGCCAGCCAGACGGTCTCGGCGTCGGGGAAGCGACCGTGAAGGAGCCAGGCCTGGACATGCGCGGCCAGAGCCGTCGCCACCAGCCCGCCGCCCAGCATCAGGGCGAAGCGGATCATGGGCAGGGCTTTCAGCAGGGCGAACAGCTGGCCGGGCTTGATCCGGATCATGACGGCTCTCGCTCGAGGCGATCGCGGATCCACGCGACGTCGCGCTGGACGGCCACCAGGTCGCCATTGGCCAGGGGCTGGGTGCGGGCCTCGAGCGTCTTGAGGCGCTGCTCGCCCTGGGCACCGAAGAAGACCCAGCCCGCGACGGTGATCGAGGCGGCCCACAGGAAGGCGACCTTGGACCAGTTGATCGGCGGATTGATCGGCAGGGGATGATGCGCAGTCATATCAGTCCCACAGATTGATCGTTGGCGGGGTGGCCGGGAGGGTCGCGGCCGCGGGGATCACGATGCCCTGACCGGCCTGCAGGATCGGGCCGTGGTCGGCGAGGTTCGGGTTGGCGTCGAGCACCTGCTCCACGGCAGGCGATCCCTTGCCGAGAACGCGATAGACCAAGGCGTCGACGGTCTCGCCAGCCTCGGCCTCGACGCGGATGGATGTTGCCAGACGCGCCATCACAGCGCCTCGGCTATGACGCGCGTGCGGCCGAGGAAGTCCCTGACGGCCCAGGAGACGTTGCGGGTGTGGATGTCGATGTCGGCCGAGAGTTCCTCGGCCCGATCGGCGCCGGCCGAGGTGAGACGCGAGCCGATCTGACGCTCGGCCAGATCAGCACCGACGACGGAATAGACCGCGCGATTGAAGCGCATGACGTAGTCGCTGACGCCGTCCACCATGATCCGGGCCGGCACGTCCGCGAGGCTGGCGTAACCGGCCGCCTCCTGATCGATGCGCCAGTCGGCCAGCGCAGCGGCGACGTCGAGCATCGCCTGCCGAACAGCGTCGCGCAGTCGATCAGGCGTCACCGTAGTGTCGATGCGGATGGCGTCCCGGACGGCGGTGATGTTCATGTTCGGCCACCAGCCGTCGAACATGACCGCATCGGCCGCGGGAGGCGGCGCCGGTGGCTCGGTGTCCGCGTTCGGAGGGTTGAAGACAAAGCCGGACATGGGTCACACGGGCGGAGGGAAAGCCCGGTTTACGGCGGTGGGGGACCGGCGCGACGATCGACGGATTGGGGACGCCGTCGTCTGCCGGTCCCGCCGCCGAGCGCCGGGGGGCGAAGGTGTCAGGCCCCTGCCCCGCCCTGCTCGGGCGGGGTCTGGGCCTCTGGTGAATTCTCGGGCAGCGCGCCGGCCTTCTTGAGGGCGCTCTGCAGCTGGGTGATCGGCTTCTTGACACCGACCTTCTCGTCGAGCTGCAGGGCGCGCTGATAGCAGCGCAGCGCCTGGCCCTGACGCGCGGTCAGGTCGTCGGCGTCGTCTTCCTTGGCGCCCGCGAGGATGGCCATGCCGAGCGCGCGGTGCAGCTTGGCGGTGATCTCGTCGTGGATGTCGGCATCCACCAGGTCGATCAGATCCTCGATCGCCGGCAGGACGGCGGCCGGGAAGGCCCGCGCGGCGTCCTCGCCCGCTTCATAGGCACGGATGGCAGCCTCGGAAACCTGCTCGACCACAAAGGCCGGCGTCTCGCGCTTGAAGCGGTCGGGCATGGCCAGACCATTGAGCAGGGCGTGCTCGATCATGGGCATGGCGCCCTTGATGTCGCCGGTGTCGATGCGCCACGCCATCAGGGCGGTAAAGACCTGGTCGAGGGGCGAAGCCGAGGCCTTGCCGGCCTTGATCATGCCGTCGATCCAGCCGGCGTAGCCGGGCAGGAGCTCGGCCTTCAGGGCGATCTTGCGCTCGATGGACTGAATCTCCTTCAGGCGGCGCTGATCCTCCTGCAGCTGCAGCATGACCTTGGCGGCCGCGCTTTCCCGCTCTCGCTGGTTGGCGCCGTTGTCATTGTCGCCCATGGCCAGCAGATCGACGCCGCTGGCCGCCAGGACGCGACCGGCACTGGCCGCGATCAGGAAGGCCTTTCGTTGCGCCGCGGCCGACACCATTCGCGGGCGGCCGGACGCCTCGACCGCGACCTCCGGCATGAAGGCCGGCACCGGTCGGGGCTTCTTGCGCGTCCGCTCCTTTTCGGCCGCCTGGGTGGCGGCTTCGACCTCGGCCTGTTTACGGGCTTCGGCCTTTTCACGGGCGAGGGCAGCGACGGACTTCACGGATCAGCTCCTGGAGTGGACGGGCGAGGTTCAGCGAGACTCCGGCTTAGGGCGCCGGCGTCGGGCCGAACTGGATGTTCTCGATCAGCAGGGCCCAGTCGTGATCCTCGACCACGTAGTCCTCGTTGACCGACTCATAGGTCTCGATCCGGCTGCGCTTCGCGTTGTCGACCACGGTGCGCCGGCGGGTGCCCTCGTGCTCGTAGATCGACAGGTTCTTGCGCGGCGTGATCAGGATGCCGTTCTCGAGCATGTAGGCCACGCGCCCGGCCGGACGGCCGCCGAGCTGCTTCTTGGACATCAGGACGTCGAGGGCCAGACGCTCGGTCGGCTTCTCTTCCTGGTCGACCATCGGGAAGTACTTCTCGTGCAGCAGGCCGTCGCCGACCAAGCACTCCAGGGCCGTGTCCGCCCGCACCCAGGCCGGGAGGAAGGAGTGGATGGCGTCATAGACCAGGGCGTCGAGGTTCCGGTAGTCACCATTGCCGGCGGGGTCGATGATGATCAGGCCGGCCTCAGTGGCGCCCTCGTCGAAGACATGGGTCGGCTTGTTCACGCGGATCTTCTCGCACCAGCCGACATTGACGTCCTGCAGGAGCGGGTTGGCGCCGCGATCGGTCTGGGCCGCGGCCGAGGTGCCGTTGAAGCCGATGATGATGCGGTCGCGGGCCTGTTGCTGGACAACCTGGCCGGACAGGCGCTGCTGGAAGTTCGGGAATTTCGACCACAGGTCGAGCTTGGCGTAGCTGACGTGGGTGTCCGAGTTTGTCTGCTTGGTCAGGAACCCATCCTTGTCGAGGGTGGTCGGGTCCTGCGTCGGGCGATCATTGGCGTCGGTGTTGGTGCGACCGGCCAGCGTCGAGCCGATGCCCAGGCCGATCTTTTCGCCCGACTGTTCGGGCACCGGCACGATGTTGATCGAGCTGAGGAAGGCAGACGATTCCTGCTGCTTTTCGATCAGGCGCTGCTGGACCGAAGGCGCGACCGTGAAGGCCTTTTCGCTGCGGACGGTCTGCCCGTCGACCTCGTTGATGCGGGCCTGTTGGTCCAGCCAGTTGTTGTAGGCGACGCGGGTCGTATTGCGCATGGTTCGGTTCCGGTGTGAGCGTTCAGGCTGGAGGGGGCGGTCTGGGTGGCGGAGCGGAGCGGGCTAGAAGTCGACCTGCTCGTTGTTGTTGCCCGTGGCGTCGGGGCGGCGGGTGTAGTCGTCGGAGGGCGTGCGCTCGATCGTGGCCTTCAGGCCGGCGAACTCGCTCTGCAGCCGGGCCATGTCAGCGCGATGCTGGGTGGCCATGGCCTCGCGGTCAGCCTTCATGGCGGCGGCCATGTCGCCGACCAGGGCGGTGAAGCCCTGGACCACGGCAGCGCTCGGATCAGCGGGCGGGGTTTGCGGCTGTTGCGGCGGGGTCGGCTCGGGCTTCTTGCCGTCCAGCAGGGCCGAGAACTTGGCCAGCACCTTGTCCAGGGCGGATTCGGTCGCGGCGTTCGGAGCGGTTTCGAATTCGATGGTGGTGTCGATCAGGGCCGAGAACAGGCTGGTGGCATGCTGTTTGCGCCCATCGAGCGTGGCCTTCAGCTCCTTGGCGAATTCCGAGTCGGCCTTGGCAGTGAACTTCAGGGCCTCGGTGCCCAGGCTGGCCGGGTTATCGGTGACGGCCAGGCCCATCAGGTAGCATTTGCCGGTGCCGGCGAAGTTCGGCTCGACCTCGATCGAGGTATAGATCTTCTGGCGGGCCTTGTTGAACTTGATCAGCTGGTCGGTCGGGTCGATCTGGGCGAACAGGGCAAGGCGCTTTTCCGTCTTGCCGGCCAGTTCGATCTCGACCTCTTCGGTCTTGACCGCGAGGACGTCGCCATAGGCGATGAAGGGGCCCTCGGCCGAGAAGCCCTTGATGTGCTCCATATTGACCCGGGCGCCGAAGGTCGCCGGATTATAGCTGGCGGCGATGTCGAGCAGCCAGTTCCGCTCGATGGTGCGGCCATCCGAGGCGGTCGCGCCCTCAACGGCGACACGGAAGAACTTGGACTTGGGGGTCGACAGAGCGGTCGTATCGGACATCGGGGCCTCGGGTGATGGGCGTTCGAAGCGCCGGATGCGGCGCGGACTGATCGGGCCGCAGATCACCGCGATGCGGCGCGCCTTCTCAAGGCGGGGCTGTTGTGCCGTGCGGTGCTGACAACAGGGAGGCGAAGGGCCGTCGCGCGCGCGCGGTTAGCGTCCGCCCCGATGAAACAGCGGCCCACCAAAGCGGAAGGCACCTCAGCGAAGCGCGCTACCGCTCCGCTGCTTGAGCGCGGCGACGGCGGTCCCGAAGACCTCGGGGCTATGCTGGCTGCCAACAGCGGGTTCGGGTTTCCGGTCGCGGCCATGCTGGACGCGCGCCGCGCGGCCAAGTTCCTCTATTGGGCGTGCTGGCGGCTGTGTGACATCGCCGAGCTGATGGGCGTGCCGGAGGGCACGATCGCCAGCTGGAAGGCGCGCGAGGAATGGGACAAGTCCACCTCCGTCGAGCGCATGGAGGGGGTGACCGAGGCCCGCTACATCGCCGTCGCCATGAAGGACCGGAAGTCCGGCCTGGACTTCAAGGAGCTGGACCTGCTGGGCCGCCAGGCCGAGCGGTTCGCCCGCATCCGCAAATATGAGGGCGGCGGCAATGAGGCGGACCTGAACCCCAAGGTCGCCAACCGCAACGCGGGGCCCAAGGCCAAGCCGTCGAAGAACCGGATCACGCCGGACCAGGCCGAGATCCTGAAGGCGCGCTTCCTCGAGATCCTGTTCGACTATCAGGCCGGGTGGTGGTCGAAGCGCGAGCTGCGCAGCCGCAACATCCTGAAGAGTCGCCAGATCGGGGCGTCCTATTATTTCGCGCTCGAGAAGCTGATCGTGGCGCTCGAGACCGGCAAGAACCAGATCTGGCTGTCGGCCTCGAAGAGTCAGGCCCATATCGCCCGCGGCTATGTCCGGGCGTTCGTCATGGAGACGATCGGCGTTGAGCTGAGCGGTGATCCGATCCTGATCGACCGGGGCGAGGCGGAGGACGGTCGGCCGCTGGAACAGCCGACCCTCTACTACCTGGGCACCAATGCGCGGACGGCGCAGGGCTATCACGGCGACTTTTACTTCGACGAATATTTCTGGGTCTTCGGCTTCCAGGTGCTGAAGAAGGTCGCCTCGGGCATGGCGATGCAGAAGCGGTACCGGAAGACGTTTTTCTCGGCGCCGAGCTCGGTCACCCACGAGGCCTATCAGTTCTGGACCGGCCAGGAGTGGAACAAGAAGCGACCGAAAGACCGACGCGTCGATTTCGACACCAGCTGGAAGGCGACCAGGGACGGGCTGTTGCTGCCCGACCGGATCTGGCGCCAGACGGTCACGATCGAGGATGCCGAGCGCGGCGGCAATGACCTGTTCGACATCGATGATCTGCGCGACGAGTACTCGGGACCCGAATTCGCCAATCTGCTGATGTGCCAGTTCGTCGACGACACCCTCTCGGTGTTCCCGATGACGATCCTGACGCCGTGCATGGTCGAGCCCGAGGACGTGTGGCCCGACGTTGACCACGCCCGGATTAGCCTGGGCTTCGGCAAGCCGTATGACGGTGAGGTCTGGCTGTCCTATGACCCGAACGGAGACGGTGAGAACGCCGACGCCGCGGGCTTGATCGTGCTGGCGCCGCCGCGAACGCCGGGCGGCAGGTTCCGCGTGCTGGAGCGCCGGCAGTTCAAGGGCAGCGACTTCACCGAGCAGGCCGAGGTGATCCGGGAGTACACGCGCCGTTACAAGGTCACCAAGATCGACATCGACAAGACCGGCATCGGCAATGCCGTCTTCCAGCTGGTGCGGACCTTCTTCCCCCGGGCGACCGGCCACCAGTACGACCCGTTCGTGAAGACCCAGATGGTCTACAAGGCGCTCGACGTCGTCACAAAGCATCGCATCGAGATCCCCTCCGGCTTCCACGACCTGCTCGGGGCGCTGATGTCGATCCGGCGCACCCTGACGGCGTCCGGCCGGCATGTGACCTATGAAGCCAGCCGCACCAAGAACAGCGGCCATGCCGACCTGGCCTGGGCCCTGTTCCAATCCCTGATCAATGAACCCATCGAGGCCGCCATCGGCGGCGGCTCGAGCTCTCGCGTGGTGATCTCCCATGACTAGCCCCCTGCCCCGTGCCCGCCATCTGGCCCGCGCCCGCGCGAGAAGCGGCATTGAAGCCATCCCGGCCGAGGAGCGCGGCGAACTGTCGATGGCCGCGCGTATGTCCCTGACGCCGTCTGCCAAGGGGCACGGCGGCCCGCCGCTGGGCATGGAAGCCTCGACTGCCACCGCCACGGCCTTTGCCCTGGGCGATCCCGAGCCGGTGCTGAACAGGCGTGACCTGATCGAGTGCCTGGATTGCTGGGAGGTCGCCGGCACGGGCGGGCGCTGGTACCAGCCGCCGATCGACCAGGCGGTGCTGTCGCGCGCGATGAATGTGACCTCGCACCACGCCAGCGCGTTCCGGGTGAAGGTCAACCAGCTGATGCGCGACTTCATCCCGCATCCGATGCTGAGCCGCGAGACGTTCGAGGGCCTGGCGCTGGACTATCTGGTCATGGGGCAGTGCTACGTCGAACAGGTCACCAATCTGGTCAATCGGCCCATGGGGCTGCGCCGCAGCCTGGCCAAATACACTCGGCGCGGCGTCGAGGCCGGGGCGTTCGTCTTCCTGGCGGCCTATATGAAGGAGCACTGGTTCCGTAAGGGCACGGTGCTGCAGCTGATGCAGCCCAGCCTGGACCAGGAGATCTATGGCGTGCCCGACTATCTGAGCGCGCTGCAGTCGGCCTTCCTGAACGAGGCGGCGACTCTGTTCCGGCGCCGGTATTATATCAACGGGGCGCACGCCGGCTTCATCCTGTATGTCGGCGAAGGCGGGCTGAGCGATGCCGACGCCGACGCCATCCAGTCGGCGGTCAAGAACACCAAGGGCGTCGGCAATTTCAAGTCGATGTTCGTGCACCTGCCGAACGGCAAGAAGGACTCGATCCAGATCCTGCACCCGGGAGAGGCGGCCGCGAAGGACGAATTCGTCGGGATCAAAAACGCCACGCGCGACGACGTGCTGGCCGCGCATCGCGTGCCGCCCCAGCTGCTCGGCGTCATCCCCCAGACAGCGGGCGGGTTCGGCGACGTCGAAAAGGCCGAGGCCGTCTTCTATCAGGCCGAGATCATCCCGCTGGAGATGCGATTCCTGGCGATCAACGACTGGCTGGGGCTTGAAGTGGTGCGTTTCAAGGAGCGCTGACCGCACCACACAACACGACGCCCTAGCGGGTCCGGCCTATCCTGGACATACAGCCGCCGCCCTCGCGGGCCGGGCGTTAGCGCGCCCGCGACACCTGGCCAACACCTGGTGGTGACCGCGAGGATCACGTCGCGCCCTTCCAGGTATCGACATGAGCTATCCATCGACCGCCTCTCACGAGGTGGTGCGCTGCGCTTCGTGCGCGGCGCTTCTGTTCAAGGCCGAGCCCGGCGCCCTTGCCGGCCAGCTCGAGATCAAATGCCGGCGCTGTTCAGCGCTCAATGTTCTGAGGCCCTCGAGCCCCCATCCGATCGCCAGTCGAGCGACCAGACAAGGGAACGGGCTTTGTGGCTCTTCATACCGACCGAATTCATGACCTCGAGCTGCGAGGTCTCTCCCTCTGTGCCGGATACGGGGGCCTCGACCTCGGCCTGCACATCGCCGAGCCTGGCTACCGAACTGTGGGCTATGTCGAGCGGGAAACCCATGCTGCGGCCGCTCTCGTGGCCCGGATGGCAGACCAGGCCCTGGCACCGGCTCCTATCTGGAGCGACCTGCGATCCTTCGACGGCCGCCCGTGGCGCGGCCGCGTTCATATCGTCTCTGCCGGCTATCCCTGCCAGCCCTTCAGCCTGGCCGGAAAGCGACGCGGCGACCAGGATCCCCGACACCTGTGGCCGGACGTCGCCCGAATCGTCGACGAAGTCCGGCCGCGCTTCGTCTTCCTCGAGAACGTCGAAGGGCACGTCTCCCTGGGACTTGGGGACGTCGCCCGAGACCTTCGAGGCCTGGGTTACGGCGTCAAGGCGGGCCTGTTCACAGCGGCTGAGGCGGGCGCGCCTCACGTTCGGAAGCGGCTGTTCATTCTGGCCGACGCCCACGGCGTCGCTGGGGGGCTACTTCCCGGACATGGTGATCGAGGACGGGACCCTGACCTTCACGGGGCCGTCCGATGCGAAGCAGGGCAGCGGGGGCCAGTTCAGCCTGGACAATGCGGCCCGGGCCTGGACGACGCTTCGCGCGACCCTGTGGTCGATCGGGGTGCGGCCGATGGCGCAGAGGTCCTCTTCGCGCCGCGCCCGGGTGAGCTTGAGGCTTGGGAAAGGCTCCTTGCCCGGCGACCTGATCTCGAACCCGCACTTCCACGAGATGGTGATGGGGTGGCCGATCGGATGGACCGCGCCCGGGGCGCCGGTAACGGAGTTTGCAGCATGGCTGCGGCGCTCGCGTGGCGCACTCTCCGCGCTGCTGGCTGATCGAGAGGTTCCGGCCGGCTGATTGTCAGCACCGCACGGCACAACGCCGCGCCATTTCGGAGGGCCATCGGGTGGGGAAGCCTGACCGGTGGCCCTTTGCCGTCAAGAGGCGGGGGCCCGGGTGTTAGCGCACCCAGAGCCGCCGAGCCAACACTCAGCACGTCCAGGGGTGCACCCCCTTCTCGCCCCGCCACCGGCCTGACCGGCGGGCGCTATCCGTGATTGAGTCGTCCGTGAACGCAACAACCCTCCTGCCCGTAACCCTGTTTCCCCCGTCGCCCCGTACATCGGCGGCAAGCGCAATCTGGCGCGGCGCCTGTGCGCCCTGATCGAGGCCACGCCGCACGAAGCCTATTCCGAGGCCTTCATTGGTATGGGCGGCGTCTTCTTTCGCCGGCGTTCCCGGCCGAAGTGCGAGATCATCAATGACCGCTCCGGAGAGGTGGCCAACCTGTTCCGCTGCATGCGGGCGCATCCTGGCGCGCTATGCGACCTGATCAGCCTGCAGCTGCAATGCCGGGCCGACTTCGACCGCGAACAGCGCGTGGATCCCACGCATCTGACGGATCTGCAGCGCGCGGCGCGGTTCGTGTTCCTGCAGAAGGTGGCCTTCGGCGGGAAGGTGACCGGCCAGGACTTCGGCATGTGCCGCGATCGGCCGAGCCGATTCCAGGCGTCGAAGGTCGGGGCCGACTTGATCGCTGCCGGCAGGCGCCTCGAGGCCGTCGTGATCGAGCAGCTGGACTGGTCCGACTTCATCCGGCGCTACGACCGGCCGGGAATGCTGTTCTACCTCGACCCGCCGTATTTCGCCTGTGAGGGCGACTATGGCCCGGGCCTGTTCGACCAGGGCCAGTTCGAGGTGATGGCTGAGCAGCTGGCCAGCCTCAAGGGCCGGTTCATCCTGTCGCTCAATGACCGGCCCGAGGTCCGCCGGATCTTCGACCGCTTCCAGATCGAGGGCGTCGGCACCCACTACAGCCTGCAGGGCAAGGGTGCGAAGCCGGCGGGCGAGGTGATCATCACGAACTAGGCCAGGCGGCCGGGCCTTGGCCCGGCCCCGCCACCCCACCCACAGGTGAGAACAAAACGGGGTCAACTCCGCTTGAATTTTTGCCGCGAGGGCGGCAAGCCTCGCGGGTCGGTGGCGCGGCCGGTACCTCGTGAAAGGGGCGCGCCCATGACCGTTGCCATGCGAGCAGATCTCGAGATGGGGATTGGCCTCGACATCCACTGCTGGTGCGGACGCTATTCCAGGATGTCGGCCGGAGAGGCTGTTCGGAGGTTTGACCTGGACCTGACCTATGCCCAGGTCGCCAATCGCTTCACGTGCTCAGGCTGTGGCGCCCGGGGCACCCCGCGCGTCCACGTTCGAAGGTGCACGCTCGACTACTACGCCTGGTGTCGATCGAAGGGTTATAGCGTCGGTCCGCCTTGAGACGGCGAGCGACCAGCGCGTGGCTATTCCCGGTCACCGCGCTCAAGATGCTTGGCACCGATTTCAAGGCACAGCCGACCGATCTCCGATCGAGGCACCCCTCGCTTCTCAGCCAGGATAGATAGTCGTTCCTGCAGCGCCACCGGCACTCGAAGGTTCAGGTGCGGCACTTGTCCTGTCGCGGGGCGGCCGCGGCCCCTCGCGGGCTGGGTCTGATCGCTCATGGCTCTGCGTGTGCCACAAACTCGAGTCGGCGCCAACATTTTTTGGGTTACATGGTTGACCCTTGCTCATTTATGGGTTACAGATAACCATACCCTTCTTTACGCGCCGCCCACCCGGGGGCCGCGCTTTTCCCCCCACCTCGCCTGCTGGCTTCGCGTGTCGAAATCCTTGCACCCTTGACAGGGCCCCTGGAGCCCGCCCGGCGCGGCTGGGGTTGGCGTGAGCCGGGGTCCGCGCGCATTGCGTTTCCTTGCACCCTGCGGCTCCCGAGGGGCGCTACCGGGGCTGGCAAGCGCTGCGCCTGGCCATTCTGAAAAATCCTCGACCCCCTCCCCTTTCGCCGAGCCAGCGACCGAGGAAGCAGGTGGCGGCGGGGGCCGATCATCCGGGGCATGATCGGTCCATCTGAGGGCGCGTGTACGCGCCCCCGGTGTCGGTTGGGGTGTTTTCGCCGCCCTTGGCGGCATCGATCCGGGAAATTATGCGTCGCGCGATCAGCGCGACACCTTTCATCCCTGGGAATTTGCCGTCTCGCGACCAGCGAGACGCCCTTTTATAGATCTGCGGTCCGGATTCTGACCCCTCAGATCATTCACGTTCATTCCAATCGGAACCGGTCGCGGCGGGCCATCTTGTCGGCGCCGGCGTCGCGCACCCGCGCCAGCTGGTCAGCGAGCTCGGGGTGCGCCGCGAGGAAGCGCTCTTCGCGGGCCGTGTCGACGTCGGCCGAGGGCGGCGCCCGCAACTTCGCCACCAGGGCCGCGGCGGCCTTCGGCAGGGCCGTCCAGTAGGCGTTTGTCGTCTGCTCGACCTGCGGGCCACGCACGCCATCCCGGCCTGTCTCGACATAGCGCCGGATCCAGCCGAGGAAGCCGTGCTCCTTCAGCTGCGCCTTCCAGACGTGGATCATGCGGACGGGCACGTTTCGCTGCCTGGCCAGCCAGGCGGCCGACGGTTCGACGCGCCCCCCGAATTTCGCCGCCATGTTCAGCATCAGGCGATAGAGGCCAATCGCCCCGTGGCTGATCGTGCCCTTGGCGCCCCAGCGCTGGCCGGGCTTGCGCAGGCCCTCCTGGTAGAGCTCAAGCGCAAGAAGGCGGCGGCGCGCCTCGGCCTTCGACAGGGGCTTCCAGTCCGTGCGGGTCGCCGGACGGCTGCGCCGGCGGACGGGCTGCAGGGTGCGGCGATGCGGGGCCTCGCGCCGCCGATGGCTGTGGTCGATCGGGACGGCCGTCATGCTGCCACCTCCCGGTCAAGCGCAGACCGAATGCCGTGGAGGCGCGCCTCCACGCGCTGAAGGATCGGCTCGATCTGGCGCTTCTCATTCTCGCTGTACTCGCCATCGAGCCCGGCCAGTCGGACCAGTCGCTGGGCGGACGCCATGTCCTCGGCGCCCTCGCAAGCCTCACTCAGGGCGCAGATCGCGTCCGACGGCTGGGCCAGCTGGCGCGCGAGGGTGGCGCTGTAGAGCCGCCAGTTCTGATGCCCCTCGAGGAAGGCGATAGCGCCGATCGGCATGGTCCGCCCCTTGGCGGGATCCCGGCAGTCATAAAGGTGGGTGCGCCCCATCTTGAAGGGGGTGGTCTCGAGGAGCTCGAGGCATTTGTCCGGGCCTCCGCAGGCGTCCTGGAGGGCGCGCGCATAGAAGGCGTGCTGTCGCACGTTCATGGGATTCGTCCTTCACGAATCCGCCTGACAGCCGGTCAGCTTGGCGCACAGGCTCACGGTCACGCGGCAAGCGGTGCCGCGCGTTGAGCAAAAGGCGTCCCGATGACCGTCCGTAAGGCGGCCATGGTTGGCTGTGATGAAGGCAAGGCGAACACGTCGGCCCGCTGTGGCGGGAGACGAGACGGGCACGTCCCGAGCCGCGAAGGTCCGCCCCCGGCGGGGCAAGGCGACCCGGTGGCCGCGCGGCCGCGACCGCCCTTGAGCGGCCGACGCGCACGGCTTGCCGATGTGGGTGGGCACGTCATCAGTGCGGGGGCTGGATGCTCGACCGATCAGTCGGCCGGGTTCGCCAGCGCCGCAGAGGGGTTCTGTCGCTCGCGGTCCTGGCCCAGGCGGGCAAGCAGGCTTCGCCTCAGAGCCGTTAAACGGCCCCTAGCAAAGGGGAGCAAAAACAGTCTGTTAACCAATGGTACGAATCGGGAACTTGATTCGGTCGGAGTGACAGTCCGAGTCATGGGCGCCGGGGTCCGACGCCCCGCCCTCACCGATTCCGCCCTGCTGCAAAAGCGACGCCCCGCCGACGTCCGAGGGGAGGCGACGCGTCGGCGGGGCGCTCAACCGCACCGGTCAGGCGGGCGGCGAGGCTGGGGTGATGCGGGGTGCGCAGGGCCATGTCAGGCAGCCTTGCGGGTCGGCTGCCCCGCCGACGCGCGCATGCGTGTGGACGCGCCGGCGGGGGCCTCTACCTTGGCAGGGCTGACACACACCAAGGAGAGATTCGGATGGCCTTCGAACTGCAAGCTCGCGTGCGGACTCTTGAGGCCGAGCATCGCGCCCTCGAAGCCGTCACCCTCGACATCCTTATGTTGCTGGCTTTCAGAGACCCGACCAATATTCGGCTCCTGCGCGCTGCTCTGCCTGAGATGGCGCGCAAGCACATCCCGGGACCAGGTACGGACGACCCGGCCGCAGCCGCCATTGCCGAGCTGCTTGTCAAAATCGAAGAGAGAGTCACGCCGACGGACGAGTAGCCTACTCATCAAGGGACCTCGCTCGATGGGCGGGGGTGCTTCGCTGGAGTTCGAGGAGAGCGCGCTCCGCACCCTCGCGCCCGAGCGTCGACACTTCCTCCCGCACGATTTCGCGGATCCGCGCCTCCTGTTTGTCACTGAAGGGCCGGCCGGGTGGGTGCTGAGACGCGGGCGGAACGCCCTTCCAGGTGTCGCTCATGGACGGGCCTCATGGATTGCGGGCGGGTGGGCTGACGCGCGAGAGGACTCAGGCCATGGATAGGCCCCATGCTGAGTTGGTCCCCTGCTGCCGTCCAAGCGTGGAGCGCCCTGGCCACGGCGGTTATCGCCTTCCTTGGCGTGCCCTTCCTGCTGTGGGACAGATTCTGGCCTCGACCGCACCAGTTGCTCGCGACAGCACAGCGACACGTGCGCTCGCGCGGTCCCGATCTGGTGGAGCTGAGCCTCGCCAGTGCGATCGGCGAACCTCTGATCCTGATGCGGATCGAGGCTGCATCCGGCATCGAGATCCAGCTGGCGCCCGATTCGAACATTCAGGTCGGCCTGACCAAGGCCGAGGATGTTCACTGGCAGCGCGCGATTCGAATTCGCCGATCCTTGCCGCAGGGCCATCATTTGGACGCCCTTTCGCTGCGGCTGTTCTTCCGCGACCGCAGACCCGCGTGGCTGATACGGGTATTGCCCGACGGCTTTTCGACGCCGCAGCTGACGCTGGTGGGGATTTTGCCGTACCGGCCGCGCCGGGGTTTCCGGCTGAAGATCAGTGCGTGGACCATGTCGTAAGGCAGGCCACGCGCGCGGAGACCGGCGACCGGGTACCAGATCCATCCCATGAGGGACTGTGGTTCGGCCGGGTCAGGTGCGAACAGGCTGAAGATCTGAAACCAGATCCAGGTCCAGGCCAGGACCGCGAGGATAATCCACACTACGATCACGGGCGGGCCTCGGGCGCGGCAGCCGCTCGCACGACGCGGACGTCGTGCAGATCGGGGCGGAGTGCGTGAACAGGCACTTCCCCGCAGCTCAAGCGATCAATGGCGATCGCGAGATCAGTCGTGGCTGCGATGGCGCCGGTCTCAAGCCCGCTGATGAGGGGCTTCGACTTCCGAACGGCGCGCGCCAGATCGGTCTGTGTCCAGCCCTTCGATTTTCGCCAAGTCGCCAGCATCATGGCGTCGAGAGTTCACATGGTTTGAACCATGAGTCAATGTCGCGGGTTCACATCGAGAGAAACGACCGACCGCACGGAAGTCCACATCATGTGGACGTGACCGAATCGCCCGAAAACGATTGGCATCTCCAGGAGTGGGCAACGCTGCTGGGAAAGCGCCAGGCCGACCTGGTCAACGACCTAGGCTTCGCGAAGAATCAGGCTCACAGGATCTGGCACGGCAAGCAGCCCTATCGCCGCGACATCGTTAATCTCGTCGCAGGCTGGCTAAATCTACAGCCGTATGAACTGCTGATGAGGCCCGAGGAAGCAATGCGGTTGCGACGCCTCGAAGAGACAGCCATGGCCATCGCCGCTGATCGTAGTCGGCCCTTTACGCCAGCGCCGCCCCTGACACGCTAATCGCCGCAGGGGGGTGCGCTGACGGTCGTCCACAGACCGATCGGGCCGCCACCAGACAGGACGAGACAGACGCTTCCGACCCGAGCCTCCTGATTTTCATCGCCGGCAACAAGACGCTGCAGCTGGCGCTGGAATTCTCGGCCAGATTCGGGGTTGCCCTCTCCGAAGACAACCAGCAGCCCGAGGCTGGTCAGCATACTCTGGGATGTCCCACGGCCGGATCCATCGGTCATCGTGATGATCGTGGCACTGACCACACGCCCGTCTGGTCGAGTTTCTACCACCAGGCAGTTTGCCTCGTTTACACAGGCCCGAGCGATCGAACCCCCTTGGTTAGGCCCGGCCCTTACGGGGTCCGCGTCCGCGACCGAGAATGCCCCCGGCTGGTCAGCCTCGCGCCAAAATTTGTTCATGTCTTGCAAGAGCTGGTCTCGGGTCATGTCCAGCGCGGGGACCATAGGCCTCGGCGCTGGGGCTGATTGCTTCCTCGCTGGCGGCGAATTCTGCTTGGGCGGCGAAGCCGAAGCGCTCTCTGTCGACTCCTGCGAAACGGGCGCATCTACCGGCGGCACGTTGGCCGCGATAAGCACGAGGCCGAGCAGAAATGCGAAAGCCGAAGACGCCAGCGCCACAGCTGCTCTTCTCTTGGTGGTCAAACCCAAAGCCGTGATTGGGCGGAACAGCGCCCATAGCGCCACGATGCCGGCCAGCGGCGCTGCCAGAAACAGCAGAAGACCGAAGTATTCCAATGAACAAACCCTCCCATTCCCGTTGTGAGTGTGCAGGTCCGCTCGCGCGACTGGCAAGGGTCTAAAGTCGGAGGTTCACGGCGTTTGAACTTTTAGCTTGACGTGCAGGGTTCACTTTGTTTGAACTCCCCCTCAGATTGAGGGAGAGACCCGTGCAGACAACCGACGCACCCGACCTGCAGAGCCGCATCAGCAGCCTGCGCCAGACGCTCGAAAACATCATCGATCGCGACAACCGCGCCGATGAGCGCCAGCGGGTCGACCTCCCTGCCCTCGCCCTGACCGCCCGCAGCCTGCAGGCCGAGGTCACGTATCAGGGGCAGGAGCGCGGTGCGGCCCTGCTCTGCAACGCGGCCGACAATCTGCAGATCGCCGCCCAGATGCAGAAGGAGGACCCCACGCGGGAACTCTGGGGCATCCGAGGCCGGGCTGGCCTCTACGACCTGGTCTTCGACGCTTTCGACAGCCTCTGCTGGGTCGAGTGGCCCGAGCATGGCCAACCGCAGGAGGCCGCGTGACCTACGCCTGCGTCTCGGTCGCTCCCATGCCCTTCGACCGGATCGTGCGGCGCTTCTGCGCCTGCGGTCCGATGAACCGCTGTCATTGCGACCTTCCCCCTCCCCGGTCGGGTTGGACCGTCGAGGGCTTGGCCGAACTGCGCCAGCTGATGCGCGAGCACGGCAGCCTTGAGACCGTCGCCATGATCACGGGGGCATCCCGCCGCGACTGCAATGTCGCGCTCAATGCCCTGATCGGCCGGACGCCTGTGCATGCCCTCGCGGCCCTCGAGGCGGGCATGCCGCGCCAATGAGCTGGACCGTGACCTTCAAGCTGGTCGGCCACGACTTTGACGTCAGGCGCGACCCGATCGGCGCCTTCGACACCAAACTCGAGGCCTGTGACGAAGTGGTCTCGGTCCTCGAGCAACGCCGCCGCGATCTGGCGCGCGCTATCCGCAAGGCCAAGCGGATGCGGCGGAGGGCCAGAGCATGAAGGCCGACCTGACTATCCGCCTCTCTACTGATCACGAGATCGACGCGCTCGAGCTGGCATGGGCGCGCGAGCGCAACGCCGAGCGATACTATGACGTCGCCAACGCGCGAGCGTCAGGCCGTTCGGTCAAGGACTGGAAGGCCGCGCAGCGGGCCGCGAAGGCACCGGCCCCGCTGGCGTGCGTCATGCGGGAGCGGCGCGACCTGGTCGCACAGTGCCTCACCATCGGCTTCACCATTGAGGCGATGGCCCGCATCTGCCGGGCGCCGCGCAGCTGGTGCCTCTCGGCCGCCCGCGAGATCTTCGAACAAGGGCTGGCCGCATGACCGCTCCCGCCCCTCCCCAGCTGCAGGGTGTCTCGCTGCATCACGGCAAGATCGACTGCCCGCGCTGCGGCCACCGTCACCTGAACCCCGAAAGCCTGCGCTGCCTGTGCTCGGCCGAGTTCACGGCCGAGGGCCTCGAGTACTGGCGCAGCCTGCCCTCCCACCAAGCCCTGAGAACTCACTGAAAGGACCATGACCATGCGTATCATCCATGACTGGAAGGCCAAGCGCTCGGGCGCGACCATGACGATCGAGGGCATCGACCTCGACGGCGCGCCCGTGAAGGTCCCCGGCGTCGTGTCGATCGAGGCCGGAACCGTCTGGCCGGTCGCCACGGACCTCGATGGCGCGGAATACGAGCTGCGCCAGAGCCAGTACCGCCCGACCCAGGGCGCGGCCAACGCGGCCGACGTCCGTGCGCCGATGGTCGCCTGACATGCTGACCGTCAAACAGCTGAGCGCGCACCTCGAGGCGCTGGCCCTGCCGGACAGTCCGGTCTTTTTCTCCGGTGAGGACGGCAGGCCCGTCCTGATCATGGGTGGCATTGCCCGCGACCATGCTCAGGCGCCGGGCGGAAAGATCGTCAATCTGGCACCCACGAAACTCGACCAGGTCGGAGGCTTCTGATGGCTGACGGAACCACATTCGAAGCCTCACCCGACGTGCTGACGTCCACGGCCCAGGGGCGGCTGCGCTCCCTGGTCGAACGCCTCGAGCGCCTCGAAGAGGACAAGCAGGCCGTGATGGGCGACATGAAGGAGGTCTTCGCCGAAGCCAAGGGCGAGGGCTATGACGTCAAGGTGCTGCGCAAGGTGCTGCGCATCCGCAAGCAGGACAAGGCGAAGCGTCAGGAGGAAGAGGCCATCCTCGACCTCTATCTGTCCGCCCTGGGTGAAGTCTGATGGCGGCGCCTGCGGCCATCGCCGCCAAGACGGCCGACCGCCTTGCCGAGGCTGCGCAGCTGCTGCTCGATGCCGCGCGCGCGGCGCACGCCGAGAACCCGGAGTATGTCGTCGGCGAGGAGTACGTTTCCGAGCCTGTAGCACTGGCTGTCCAGGCGTTGTTTCTAGCGGATATCTGGGACCATGGGTCGCTGGGGGCGAAAGTCGCCCTCGATCCCGTGCGCACCAAGCAGCGCGTGCGCGGCATGGGGTGCGGCGTTGGCATGTGCATCTCTTCCCTCTCGGGTCCCGCGCAACTCGCTTGCTACCTGGCGTTCGAGAAGGGCCTCAAGGAGGGTGACGCCATGGGCCGCAGCTTCAGAAGGGCTCGCCCATGAGCGCCGTCGCTGATCAGATCTGCGCGGACATCCACCGCCGCCTCGAGGGCTCGGGCCTGGCCTTCGCCCTGGTGCTGTGGAAGCCGGGCGAAGCCGACAAGGTGGAATCGGTCGGCATGTCCGCGCACCCCATCCATCAGGACGAGGCCACCACGGCCCTGCGATGCGTCGCCGACCAGGTCGACACGATCAAGCAGAGGGACCGCCGGTGAACCGCGACAACCGCTTTCCCGAGCCGTCGATCATCCTGCTGATCCTGTTCGGCCTTGTCCTCGGCATCTGGACGCTGTGCACCTTCGCGCGGCCAGACGCTGACCTTCCCGCCCCTGTCCGGAGTGCCAGCCAACGAGCCAGCCTCGCGCCTATCCCCTCGCCTGGCCCGCGCATCGGCCGCGCACGGCGCCCTCGGCGCGCAAGCCGGGTCGATTCAAGCATCAGGGGTCCGCCCGCTATCCGAGCGACATATCCGTCGCCGGCGCGACCGATCGCCTCGACACCGAGATCGAGCTGCTGGGCGGGCAATACCCGCTCCTGTCGACCAACCTTGAGACGCGCTTGGATGGGCGGCCTCGCTCTGGCCAGGCCGCACCGCATGACCCGGGCGTCTGTGTCTATTTCAGCCTCAACGGTCGACCTTACGCCCTTGCCTGCGACACCTATACCAAGGTCGAGCAGAACATCGCCGCACTGGCCGCCCACATCAACGCGACCCGGGCGATCACCCGACACGGCGTCGCCTCGGCCGAGGACACCCTGCAGGCGTTCAGCGCCCTGCCCCCGCCCGGGGGCGGCGTCCAGACCTCGAACCGCAGCTGGCGCGAGATCATGGAATTCCCCCCGGACTTCCCCGGCCACCTCGGCCTGTCGGTCGAGGGCATCGAGGGCGCCATCCGTGACCGCTTCCGCAGCCTGTCGCGCGAGCGGCATCCGGACGCCAAGGGCGGCTCGGCCGAGGCCTTCACCGAACTGACCGCCGCGCGCGATGCGGCCCTTCTGGAGCTCGTCAAATGACCCAGCACAACATCGTCGGCAGCGAGGTCGGCGCCAGCCGCCCCCTCGCCTATCTCAGCCGCCTGCCCGAGCGACGGCGGCCGCGTAACCCGGTCGCCTGGCTGTTCGCCGGCGTGGCCGTCGCCGGGATCGGCCTCGGCCTGGTCGACTCGCTGCTGATCGGTAAGCCGGTGACGATCTTCGTCGCCCTCGCCGTCCTGATCATCTGGCGCTTCTGGCCCGAGCGGCGCGGATGAAGCGCCGTCACTTCCTCGGCCTGCTGGCCATCCTTCTCGCGGCCTATGCCCTCGCATGGCTGGCCGCATCCATCCTGAACCCCGGAGCCTGAACTTGACCGACACCGCTAAAACCCCGCACCC
Organism: Brevundimonas sp. A19_0; assembly: GCF_017744255.1. Classification (GTDB taxonomy): domain Bacteria; phylum Pseudomonadota; class Alphaproteobacteria; order Caulobacterales; family Caulobacteraceae; genus Brevundimonas. The sequence continues at coordinate 265,057 of NZ_JAGHQP010000002.1, forward strand.
GATCGACGTCCAGGTCGGCAAGCGCATTGCCCGCCTGCGACTGGACCGGGACCTCAATCAGTCGCAGCTGGGCGCCGCAATCGGCGTCACCTTTCAGCAGGTCCAGAAGTACGAAAAGGGCGTCAACCGCGTATCGGCGTCGAAGCTGGTCATGATCGCCGACTTTTTGAAGGTCGAGGTCCAGGACCTGTTCCCGCCGCGCGAGGACGGCCAGCCCGGCCGCACCGCCGCGCCTTCGGCGATCGACCAGCTGGCCTCGACCGGCAACGGGCGCGAACTGGCCGGCCTGTTCGTCAGCATGTCGCGCGATCGCCAGCAGTCGCTGGTCAGTGTCGCCCGCGCGATCGCCGGGCCCTCGGCCGGGGAAGTGGCGCGCGAACTCGAGGCCGCGTGATGCACGCCTCGACCGGCCGGGCCGACTACGACCAAAGCGTCAATCTCAGGACGCTCGAGCCCGGGGAGCCGATCTTCGTCATTCGCGGCCGCGACGCGGTCGGGGCCGAGGCCGTGCGCGCCTGGGCCAATCTGGCGGCGAAGGCCGGCGCGCCGATCGAGGCCGTCGAGCTGGCCCTGCAGCAGGCCGACCGCCTCGAGGCGTGGCCCGACAAGAAGAAGCCGGACGGGCCGGACCTTACGGAGGGCCAGCGCAAGCAGCTGCGGTATGAGCACTCGCGCCGCGCATGGGATGGCCGGGCCGTCGTCGAGACTGAGGCAGGGCTGATCGTGGCCCAGCTGGTGCGCCGCCAGTTCACGGTAGAGCTGCAGGAACTGGTCATCGCGCTAATCCGGCGTCTCCAGAAGGCGAACCTGACGCCGCTCCAGGTCAACGCTGCTCATGCTGTCTTGTGCGATCTGGCACACTTTGCCGGCGTCGAGTTCAAGGGCTTCATGGAGGCCGCCGACTGATGCATGCCGCCGCGGCCGAGGAAATCCGTCTGGGCCACGCCGCCAGCGTGGCCGAGACCGCGCTTGCCGTGCGGGGTCAGCGGATGCTCGATGCCGAGGCTTTCCAGCGCATCCTGTGGCGCCACAGGTCCGAGATCGTGAAAATGATCGATCGGCAGGCCGAGCAGGCCGCCCTGATCGCCGCCCTCACCGAGGCGCTCGCGCCCTTCGCCCGATGCGCCCTGGTGCTGGCCGAGGGACAGAACCCGGTCCTGATCAGCCTGCCGGCAGACACGGACACCGGTCGCACCTTCGTCCAGCTCCGCCCGGCCGACTTCCGCCGGGCCGCCGCTTTGGTGGCCGCAACATGAGCCAGAAGCCCCTCAGCGCGCGCACCCGCACCGCCCTCGCGACCCGCGCGGTCGAGATGGCCATTGCGGGCGGACAGCACCAGGTGATCATCGACGAGCATGGCCGCACCCGCATCTTGCCTTTGGGTGTCGATCTCAAGCAGGCTGACGAGGCCGCGCTGGACGCGGAGATTCGCGGACTGCTGGAAAGCGATGGCGATGCTCGACATTAAGGGCGTCCACGTCGTCAAGGCGAAGGGGCGGACCTACGTCTACGCCTGGCGCGGAGGCCCGCGGCTGCTCAGCGAGCCGGGCACGCCGGAATTCGTGAAGGAGCTGGCGGACCTGGTCGCCGCCCGCACGACTGGTGACCGCACCAAGATTTCCGGCCTGCTCGCCAGCTATCGCGCGAGCGACGACTGGAAAAACCTGTCCGACAAGACCCGCAAGAACTGGAAGCCGTTTCTGGACCGAATCCAGACCCGGTTCGGCGGGCTCAGCATCGGCGCCTTCGACCGCCCTCTGATGCGCGTGGCAATCCGGAAGTGGCGGGACGAGATGAAGCACACGCCGCGTCAGGCCGACATGGCCCTGCAGGTGCTGTCCCGGGTCTTGTCCTTCGGCATTGCCGAGGGGCAGCTGCAGGTCAACGCCTGCACCGGCGTCCCACGCATCTACAGGAGCGACCGCTCGGAGATCATCTGGACCGACGACGATATGGCTGCCCTCGCCAAGAAGGCCTCTGCCGAGGTGATGTGGGCGGTTCGACTGGCTGCGATGACCGGACTGCGTAAGAGCGACGTCCTGCGCCTGGCCTGGACGCACGTCCAGGGCCACTCGATCGAGATCCGCACCGGCAAGAGTGGCGAGCGGAAAACAGCGGTCATTCCGCTCTACAGCTCGCTGCGCGCCCTCCTGCAGGAGATTCCCAAGCGGGCCACCACAATCCTGACCAGCACGGACAAGGTCAGCTGGAAAACCGGGTTCGACGCCTCCTTCATCAGGGCCAAGAACGCCGCCGGCGTCGACAAGCACTTCCACGATCTGCGCGGCACCGCTGCGACGAAAATGTTTCTGGCCGGTCTCACCGTGCGCGAGATCGCCGAGATCTTCACCTGGTCCGAAGATCACGTCGAGCGGCTGATCAACGTCTACGTCAAGAAGGACGAGCTGCTGCTCGACCGCATCCGGCGCATCGATGAGCTCGAAAGCAGAACGCCGGGTGTAAAACCGGCTGTAAAACCGTCATGACGAAAACGGCTGAAACCCTGGCGCGCCCTGCAGGATTCGAACCTGCGACCGTCCGCTTAGAAGGCGGGTGCTCTATCCAGCTGAGCTAAGGGCGCCCGGGTCGCGGTCAGTCCGGTAAACGCTCAGTGCGTCCAGGGCTGTTTGCGGTTGGGGGCAAAGTTGTCGGCATAGGCCTTGAGGATCAGCGGCGCCTCGCGCGGTTCCTGCAGGCGGAAGGGGATGCCGTGCCGGTCGGCATAGGCGATGGCCTCTTCCTGGGTGTCGAAGGTCAGCCGCACCTGGCCGTTCATGTCGGTCGAGCCGGTCCAGCCCATCAGCGGATCGATGAAGCGCGCCGACTGGGGCATGAATTCCAGCACCCACGCCGCCGTCTTGGCCTTGCCCGACTGCATGGCGGTTTTCGCCGGTCTGTAGATACGCGCCAACATGTCTGCCTCGGTATGCGGATCGGGCACCCGCGTGCCCGTGTGGTCGGTCCATTTAGCGAGCAGCGCGCCGCCGGTCCAGCGCGCCCGCCTAAACCGCTCCTTAAGGCGGGCAACGGAAGGTCCGTCCGTGTCCAGAGCGCGACCCGATTCGGTGCCCGGCGCGGGGGCTGACCCCCTGCCCGCCCCGCCCCTGTGGGAACAGGTGGCGGCCGGATTCGTGATTGTCATGCTGACCGGCGCCCTGATCGGCCCGGTCTTTGCGCCGGATCAGGGCGAGACCCCGATCCTTCGCCTGATCTGGCTACCCGTCTATGCGGTGACGCTGGGCCTGATCCTGAACCGCGCGGGGCGGATGTTCGCGGCCTGGCCGGCTTGGCTGATTCTGGGTCTGCTGACCCTGCTGGCGCTTGCCTCGCGCTACTGGTCCATCGACCCGGCGGTGACCGACCGGCGCGTCATTGCCCTGTTCATGACCAGCGCCTTCGCCATCTATCTCGGTGCCGCCTTCACAGGCGCCCAACTACCCCGCCTGCTGATGCACACCGGCGTGGTGATGGCGGTGGGCAGTCTGGTGATGGTGCTGGCCTTCCCCTCGATCGGCATCCACCAGTTCGACAACGCCGGCCTGTGGCGCGGCCTCTGGTACGAGAAGAACCAGATGGGCATCGTCATGGTGGCCAGCTCCATCGCCGCCGCCGCCGTGCTGGCCAGCCCCGGTCAGGCCGGGCGCTCGCCCTGGCCGGCCCTGTTCACCCTCCTGCTGTGCGTCTTCCTGACGCTGGCCACCCAGTCCAAGACGTCGCTGCTGTGCCTGCTGCTCGGCCTTGGCGTCATCGCCGGACTGTGGGCCATGCGGCGCGGCGGCCCGGCGCTGTCGGTCGTGCTGGTCTGGGGCGCGATCACCTGTGCGGGGGTCGGCCTGCTGGTCTGGCAGCAGAACTCGGCCCTGATCCTCGAGGCGCTCGGCAAGGATCCGTCCCTGACCGGCCGGACCGACATCTGGGAAAGCCTGATGCGGCGCGTCGCCGAGCGTCCGTGGACCGGCTATGGCTACAGCGCCTTCTGGGGCAAGGAGTCCGTCCCCGCCCACTATGTGCGGCTGGAGACCGGCTGGCTGGTGCCGTCGGCGCACAACGGCTGGATCGACCTGCTGGTCCAGGTCGGCTGGCCGGGCGCGATCATGGTGGGGCTGGCGATGTTGATCACCCTGATCGCACTGATCGTGCGGCTGGGCGGACAGGGCTTTCGTGAGGGCGGCTTTTCCCTGGCCTATCTGATGGTGTTCGCGGTCCTCAGCGCGTCCGAAAGCGTCCTGCTCAGCCACGCCAACCTGCCCTGGGCGCTGTTCCTGGCCCTCACGGCGCGCGCGCTGACCCCCGACCCGCTGCCGCGCCGCCACAGGGTGACGGTTCCGCTTGCCCGACGACGCGAGGGGGCCTACCTGACCTCCCCTCGAATCGTTTCAAACTGAGGTCATGCCTCCCTCTTCCCCGCCGTTCCTGTTCGACCTGCCCGAGACCGAGCCCGAAAAGCCGGCCGGCGCGCCTGCGCGCCCGGCACCGCCTGCGCCCGTGGCGGCCGCTCCGACCTCGCCGGTCGAGGCGCCTGCGGGCACCACGGGCTATTCGGCCGCCTCGATCGAGGTGCTGGAGGGGCTCGAGCCGGTCCGCAAACGCCCCGGGATGTATATCGGCGGCACCGATGAGCGCGCCCTGCACCATCTGTTCGCCGAGGTGCTCGACAACGCCATGGACGAGGCGGTCGCCCGCCACGCCAAGCTGATCAAGGTCGAGCTCGATGCCGAGGGCTACCTCTCGGTGCACGACGACGGCCGCGGCATTCCGGTCGATCCGCACCCGAAACACCCCGGCAAGTCGGCGCTTGAGGTCGTGATGACCGTGCTCCACTCGGGTGGCAAATTCTCGGGCAAGGCCTATGAGACCTCCGGCGGCCTGCATGGCGTGGGCGTGTCCGTGGTCAACGCCCTCTCTGACCACTTGGAAGTCACCGTCTGGCGCGACGGCCATGAATGGCACCAGAGCTTCTCGCGCGGCCTGCCCCTCCGCGGACTGGAGCGGGGCCAGCCGTCAAAGAAGCACGGCACCCTGATCCGCTTCCGGCCGGACGAGCAGATCTTCGGCACCGGTGCCACCTTCAAGCCCGCACGCCTGTTCCGCATGACGCGGTCCAAGGCCTATCTGTTCCGCGGGGTCGAGATCCGCTGGACCTGCGCGCCGGAGCGGATCGTCGATGCCACCCCGGCCAGCGCCGTGCTTCACTTCCCCGGCGGTCTGGCGGACGCCCTGTCTGACCGGATCGGCGAGCTGGAAACCGTCACCCCGGCCTTCAGCGGCCGCGTTGAGCGCAAGGGCGAGGCGGGCGCCGTCGAATGGGCCGTGACCTGGAGCCCGGCGGGCTTCGGAGAGGCCGACGGCTTCGTCCAGTCCTACTGCAACACCGTTGCTACGCCCGACGGCGGCACGCATGAGGCGGGCTTCCGGGCTGCCCTGGTCAAGGGGCTCAAGGCCTACGGCGAGCTGTCGAACGAAAAGCGGGCCTCGATCATCACCGCCGAGGATGTGATCGCCAACGCCGGGGCCATGATCTCGGTCTTCCTGCGCAATCCGGAATTCCAGGGCCAGACCAAGGACCGCCTGTCCTCGCCCGAGGGCGCCCGGCTGGTTGAGCAGCTGGTGCGCGACCCGTTCGACCACTGGCTGACCGAAAGTCCAAAACAGGCCACCACCCTGCTGGGCTTCGTCATTGACCGCGCCGAGGACCGGCTCAAGCGCCGCAAGGACAAGGAAGTCCAGCGCGCCGCCGCTACGCGCAAACTGCGCCTGCCCGGCAAGCTGGCCGACTGCACCCGTCAGGCGGCCCAGGGCACGGAACTGTTCATCGTCGAGGGCGATTCGGCCGGGGGCTCGGCCAAACAGGCACGCGATCGCGCTACCCAGGCCATTCTGCCCCTGCGCGGCAAGATCCTGAACGTCGCCTCGGCGACTGCGGACAAGCTGCGGGCCAATGCCGAGTTGTCGGACCTGACGCTGGCGCTGGGCGTCCAGCCCGGCACCCGGTTCAGCCTCGACGACCTGCGCTATGAGCGGGTCATCATCATGACCGACGCCGACGTCGACGGCGCCCACATCGCGGCCCTGCTGATCACCTATTTCTACCGTGTCATGCCCGAGGTGATCCGGCATGGTCGACTGTTCATGGCCCTGCCGCCGCTCTACCGCATCCAGGCCGGCAGCCTGTCGGAATATGCGCGCGACGACGCCCACCGGGACGAACTGCTGGCGACCACCTTCAAGGGCCGCAAGACCGAGATCGGCCGCTTCAAGGGCCTTGGGGAAATGATGGCCTCCCAGCTCAAGGAGACCACCATGGATCCGAAGAAGCGCACCCTGGCCCGCGTCACCCTGCCGGAATCGGAAGACGACATCGCCGATCTGGTCGAGCGCCTGATGGGCAAGAAGGCCGAGCCGCGCTTCGATTTCATCCAGCAGAACGCCCGCTTCGCCCAGGCCGATCTGGATCTGTGACAGCCGTTCCGCAATCGTCACCGAACCGTGATGACGCGCGGGCCCCGGCGGTTGCATAAGGGCGCCACATCGTCCTCCCCACAGGTGTCTCATGTCTCTTGCGCGTCGTGAACTGCTGACCTCTGGCGCAGCCGGTCTGGCCTTCGCGGGCCTCGCCCGTCATGCCCATGCCCAGGATGCCGGCGAAGAGACCTACATCAACCAGGTCGAGGGCTACGGCCCCCTCCGGACCGATCCGGCCGGCCTTCTCGATCTGCCCGAGGGCTTTTCCTACCAGGTGATTTCGCAGAGCGGCGACACCATGGACGACGGCCTGTTCGTGCCCGGACAGCCGGACGGCATGGGCTGTTTCGATCTGGGCGACGGCCGCGTCGCCCTGATCCGCAATCACGAGCTGAAGGGCTCCAGCGCCCTGCACCGCAATCTCGGGCCGGGCGGCCTGCATCAGGAGCGCATCCGCCATGTCGATGCCACGCGCGCCTATGACACCTACAAGGACGGTCGGCCCCTGCCGGGCGGCACCACCACCCTCGTCTATGATCTCGGCAGCCGCCAGACGATCAGCCAGCACCTGTCGCTCAGCGGCACCTCGACCAACTGCTGCGGTGGCATCACACCCTGGGGCAGCTGGCTGACCTGCGAGGAAAACACCGAGACGGCCGAGACCGGCAATGTCACCCGCCCGCACGGCTTTGTCTTCGAGGTTCCGGTCGCCGCCGAGGGTCTGGTCGATCCGGTTCCGCTCAAGGCCATGGGCCGCTTCGAGCACGAGGCCGTCTGCGTCGATCCCCGCACCGGCATCGTCTATCTGACCGAGGACAAGAACGACGGCCTGTTCTACCGCTTCATCCCGAAGACGCCGGGCAAGCTGGCCGAGGGCGGGCGCCTCCAGGCCATGGCGATCAAGGATGTAGCCGGCGCCGATACCCGCAACCAGGACGACCGCTTCTGGACCGTCGGCGACTGGCGCGAGATCACCTGGATCGACATGGACGACGTCGAATCCCCCAATGACGACCTGCGCCAGCGCGGCCATGCCGCCGGGGGGGCGCTGGTCGCCCGGGGCGAAGGCCTGTGGTGGGGCAAGGACGAGTTCTACATGACCGCCACCTCGGGCGGCCCGATCCGGCGGGGTCAGGTGATGCGCGTCCAGCCCGGTCTGAACGGCGCCGCCGACCGGATCCAGCTGTTCGTCGAGAGCACCGACGAAAAGACCCTCAACATGGGCGACAACATCACCGTCGCCCCGTGGGGTGACCTGATCGTCTGCGAGGACAACTATTCCTCGACCATCCGCAATCATCTTAAGGGTGTCACCCGCGACGGGCAGGTCTATACGATCGGACGCAACGTCTTCACGGGCAATTCCGAGTTCGCCGGCGCCTGCTTCTCGCCCGACGGACAGGTGCTGTTCGTCAACATCATGTACCCGGGCATGACCCTGGCGATCAGAGGCCCATGGACCTCGGTCCGCCGATAAACCGCCGCGGGCGCGACCGCATCACCAGCCACAGATTGACGGTCGCGGTCGCCAGCACAACGGCCGCCCCGGCCTGGTGCAGCACACCCAGCCAGACCGGCACACCCTGCATCAGGGTGACGATGCCCAGCCCGGCCTGCAGCATAACGACCCCCAGCAGCACCCAGGCCGAGGCCCCGGCCCCCTCGGCCAGCCGCCAGCGCCAGGCCTGGATCGCATAGACGATAACAGCCACCATCAGCGCATAGGCCGTCATCCGGTGATTGAACTGCGTCAGGGCCTGGTCGTGCAGGAAGGCCAGCGCGCCCTGCCCCCAGTTCACCGGCGCGAGGAAGGCGCCATTCATCAACGGCCAGTCGGTATAGACCAGCCCGGCCTTGCCCCCGGCCACCAGCGCGCCCAGCAGGCATTGCAGGAACACCAGACCCAGCAGCAGCGCCGCACCCCGCACCCAGCCCGTCGGCGAATCGGACCGCTCGGGCCCGTTCAGCGCCTCCAGCCCCGTCCAGATCAGGGCCGCAAAGATCAGCAGGGCGAGACCCAGGTGAAATGCCAGCCGCTCGGGCGCCACATCGACGCGGGCCTCCAGCCCCGACGACACCATCCACCAGCCGACCGCCCCCTGCAGCCCGCCCAGCAGCAGCAGCACACCGCAGCGCCAGATCAGCCGGTCCGGCAGGGCCGGCAGGCCCACACGCCGGAGGAAGGGGATCGACCTCGCGGCCAGAAACACCAGGAACGGCAGGGCGAACACCAGACCGATCACCCGTCCCAGCTGCCGGTGGATCCACTCCCACCAGTAGATCCCCTGGAACTCCGACAGGCTCATCCCCTCATTGACCAGCTTATACTGGGGGATCGCCTGATACTTCCGGAAGGCCTCCTCCCAGTCGGCCTCGGTCAGCGGCGGAATGGCGCCCAGCAGCGGCTTCCACTCGGTGATCGACAGGCCCGAGCCGGTCAGGCGGGTAATCCCCCCCACGACCACCATGGCGAACACGAGGCTCGCCACGAGGAACAGCCACAGGGCTACGGAAACGCTGCGTTCGGGCCGGCCAAAACGGTTCATTCAAAGCTCGCCACGGGTACGGTACAGTGCAAGGTCGATGGACCCGACCTCGGTACAGGCGATATGCCTGTCCAGGACGGCAAGATCGAGTCGCTTTTGACGGTCACGCCGTCGCACGAACGGAGACGCACGTGGACAATCTGGACATCGCGGTCGCGGTCCTGCTGACGGCAGCCCTCGCCTGGGGCTTTGACGCCGTGACCGGTCGTCGCGGACTGGCGGCCCCCATGCTCGTGGCGTTCACAGGCGCACTGTGCGGAGGCTTCCTGGCCGTGCGGGTGTTCGTCGTGGCGACGCTCGACCAGTGGCCGTGGGTCGTCTGGGCACTGGGCGGCGCGATTCTGGCGCTCGCCGCCCACTTCCTGTTCCGGAACACCCGCTGATGCCGGTGCGGGTGCGCCGACTGGTTGCCATGGTCGGCATCGTGGCCTTCCTGGCCTTCTACATCTGGGCGGTGCTGGCCATCCATGCCCTGCTGCCCCGCTCGTTCTGGACCGACCTGATCTTCTATCCGATTGCCGGGATCGCCTGGGGCGTTCCCCTGTTCCCCCTGCTCCGCTGGGCCGAGCGCGAGCCGCCGCGCCGCTAGGGAACTTTGAAATCCGCCCGTCGGTTACCCATCTGAGGGGTCACACGGTTTCGGAGTGCAAGACGAATGGCAGGTGGCTGGACACGCGACGGCGCGGTTCTGGACCAGATCGAGGACACGGTCGGCGACGGCGTCAGCTCGGCGCGCGCGCGGCTGCCCTCCGGCCCGGGTACCGAAGAGTGTGTCGAATGCGGGGATGAAATCCCCGAGCGCCGCCGCCTGGCCCTGCCCGGCGTCACCACCTGCGTCCAGTGCCAGTCCGGGCGCGATGCCAGCGTCCGCCACTCCTCCATCAACCGCCGGGGCAGCAAGGACAGCCAGCTGAGGTAGGCCCCCAATTGCAAAGGGGCCGCCCGAAAGCGACCCCCTAAGCCAACCGTCTTCTTGCAAAGATGGTCGGAGCGACAGGATTCGAACCTGCGACCCCTTGACCCCCAGTCAAGTGCGCTACCAGGCTGCGCCACGCTCCGGAGGCGCCCCCTATAGACGGGCAATCCGGCCCTCGCAAACCCAAATCCGGGCCCGGCCTCACAATATTGCTTCAGCGGCTGAGCGCGGCTTCCAGACGCGTCCGCGCGGCCTCGATATCGCGCAGGACCGAGGTCAGGCGCTCGCGCTGGTCGTCGGTCAGCCCGGTCCCCGCAGGGGCTTGAGCTGCGGTGCTCGCCGCCGGGGGAGACAGGGCGTCGACCGGTCCTGTGGCGGTGTCCTCGCCCAGGATGCGCTTCAGCCCTTCGGTCTTGTGCAGACGCGCAACGCCCTTGAGCGTCAGTCCCTCCTCGTGCAGCAGGCGCCGCACGCCCTTAAGGACCTCGACGTCCTGCGCGCGATAGAAACGCCGCCCCCCGGCGCGTTTGACCGGGCTGACGAAGGTGAATTTCGTCTCCCAGAAGCGCAGCACATGCTGGGGCACGCCGACTTCGGTGGCGGCTTCGGAAATGCTGCGGAAGGCGTCGGGGCTCTTGGCCACGCGTGCCCTCCGGTCAGCCGGCCGCGTCGTGGACGCGGCTCTTCATGATCTGGGAGGCGCGGAAGCTGATGACCCGCCGCGGGTGGATGGCCGCCGGCACGCCCGTCTTGGGGTTGCGGCCCATGCGCGCGCGCTTCTCCCGGACCTGGAATACGCCAAAGCCCGAAAGCTTGACGGTCTCGCCCCGCTCCAGCGCCTCGACGATCAGCCCGAGCGTTCGCTCGACCAGCGTCGAACATTCATTCCGGGACAGGCCCAGCGACTCATGCACGGCATCGCACAGGTCGGCCCGGGTCAGTGTCTGGTGATTGTCCACGCGTCACTCCCCTCGCTGAAGTCAGTTCGCCATTAAAGGCTGAAAGCCGTTGAAATGGAAAGGCGCAAATTCGTTTTACAGGCGAAGTGCACAGGCGCCCCAGGTCAGGCCGCCGCCCATGGCCTCGAGCAGAACCAGATCCCCCCGCTTGATGCGGCCGTCACGGATGGCGAAATCGAGGGCCAGCGGAATGGACGCCGCCGAGGTGTTGGCATGCAGTGCCACCGTCGAGACCACCTTGTTCTCGTCGAGGCCCAGACGGTCCCCAACGCCCTTGATGATCCGCTGGTTGGCCTGGTGCGGGACGAACCAGTCGACGTCCGCGACCTCGATGCCCGCGTCCCTGGCCGCCGCCGTGATGGCTTCGGCGATATTGACCACGGCATGGCGGAACACCTGATTGCCCAGCATGCGCAGATGGCCGACCTCGCCGGTCGTGGCCGGGCCGCCGTCGACATACAGCAGGTCCGTCTTGGTCCCGTCGCAGCGCAGGGCCGTGCCCAGAATGCCCCGGTCCGCCGGTGTCCCCTGCCCTTCGACGGGCTCCAGCACGACCGCCCCCGCGCCGTCGCCGAACAGGACGCATGTCGTGCGGTCCTCCCAGTCCATCAGCCGGGTCATTTCCTCGGCGCCGATGACGAGGGCGCATTTCGACGTGCCGCGCGCGACAAAGCCGTCGGCCACGGTCAGCGCATAGACGAAGCCCGAGCAGACTGCCTGGATGTCGAATGCCACCCCGACCGGCACGCCCAGCTTGCGCTGCACGATCGAGGCCGTGGCCGGGAAGGTCATATCGGGCGTGGTCGTCGCGACGATGATCAGATCGACATCGGCCGGGGTCTTGCCCGCATCGGCCAGGGCCTTGCGCGCGGCCTCGACCGCCAGATCACTGGTCGGCTGGTCGGACGCGGCCTGGTGGCGCTGACGGATGCCCGTCCGCTCGATGATCCACTCATCCGAGGTGTCGACGAACTTCGCCAGATCGGCATTGGTCACGACCTTTTCCGGCAGATAGGCACCGACGCCGGTCACGGCGCTGCGAACTCGGGTCACTGAGCTGTCTCCCCACCGGTGGCCGTGGCCGCGCCGGCATCGTCCTCTTCCAGAACCGTGGTCATGCGCTTCAGACTGGCGCCCACCTTGGTCATATAGTCACTGCGGGCCAGATCGCCCGCCACGCGGATGGCATTGCCGAATCCATAGGCGCTGGCGCCCCCATGGCTCTTCACCACAATGCCGTTCAGGCCCAGCAGGGGCCCGCCGTTGATGGCGTTCGGGTCGATCCGGCTGCGCATCTTCTTCAGGGCAGGCAGCGCCATCAGGGCCCCGAGACGCGACGGCAGGCCCGACATCAGGGCCTCCTTCAGCAGACCCGAGATGAACCGCGCCGTGCCTTCGGCGGTCTTAAGGGCCACATTGCCGGTAAAGCCGTCGGTGACGATCACATCGACCGTGCCCCGGGCGATGTCATCGCCCTCCACAAAGCCGTGATAGTCCAGATCAAACGCCCCGCTTCGCAGCAGGCGGTGGGCCTCGCGCACCTGTTCATGGCCCTTCATGTCCTCCGACCCCACGTTCAGCAGGCCGATCGTCGGCCGCTTCGTTCCGTGGACAGCGGTCTGGAAGGCCTCGCCCATGATGGCGAACTCGATCAGCTGGGCTGCGTCGCAGTCGATATTGGCCCCGACGTCCAGAACCGCGGTGATACCCTTCATCGTCGGCCAGCTGGCGACGATGGCCGGGCGCTCCAGTCCGGGCGCCGCCATGCGCAGCTGCAGCTTCGAAATGGCCATCAGCGCGCCGGTATTACCGGCCGAGACCACGGCTGCCGCCTCGCCGGTCTTCACCGACTCAATGGCGTTCCACAGACTGGACCCTTTGCCCCGCCGCAGGGCCTGGGCGGGCTTTTCGTCCATGGCGACGAACTTGTCCGTGTGCCGGATATCCAGGCGGGCCGCAGGCACCTTGTGGACGCTGACCTGGCCCTCAATCGCCTCGGCCTGGCCGTGGACGATGAACCGGACATCGGCATCCTCATGGGCCTTCAGATAGTCGGCAATGCCGCCCACCACGACCGAAGGCCCGTGATCGCCACCCATGGCGTCCAGCGAGATGACCAGCGTTTTCGACAAGCAGAAAGTCTCCATGGGGCCGTTCGGCCTCGGGGGGCGGACGATAGCGCCCGAACCGGCGGATGCAACCGTCCTGCAGGCCTAGCCCGCGTCATCATCGCGTGACTTCACACGATCCTTCAGAACGGCAAAGGGCGAAATCTCCGCCGTCTCCTCCGGCGGCTCGAACACTGCTCCCGGCTTGCGCGGGAACGGGTCCAGTGCCAGCGACAGATGCTCCAGCACATGCCGGCTGACGTCGATGCGGCCGTCCGTGACCAGGTCCGGCGCATTCTCATCCAGGGTGATCTCAACCTCGGAGGTTTCCTCACCCTCCGGCGCCTCGACCAGGTCCAGGTCGAAGGATTCGTGGACCGTTTCCTCAACCGGCTCCAGCGTCAGACCACAGGCCTGCACCGCCTGACCGGACAGCTTGCCCGACAGGCGCCAGCCGGTGTGGGCGGGCACCAGCTGCACCTCGGCCTCGAACGCAGGCAGCTCCAGTATGCCCAGCCAGCGCGCGATGGCGCGGCGCGTCTCCGCGTCGGGCTTCAGGCTGAAGCTGCGCTTCTCGCCAATCTGGTTCAGGCGGACCGGCTCGGTCAGGACGGGCGGCTCGGCGCTCATGCGGCAATCTCCGCCCAGTTCGGGGCACTCAGGGCCTCGCGGAAGGCCTGCTCGGCCAGTCGCTCGCGCGACTCCAGTGCATAGCGCGCCAGCCAGGCGGCGTGATCCGCGCCATGGCCGCCATAAACATTGCGGTCCAGTGCTTCGGTCAGGCCGTTGCTGTCCCCCGCCCGCAGCGGCGTCTCATAGGCCTGCATTCGGCCGTAAAGGGCCTCGCCCAGCTTGCGCATCTTCTTCGACACCTCGACGTCGCCCACACCCAGTTCGCGCAGGGTGTTATCCAGTGCCGACACATAGGTATCGAAGAGGTCCTGTGCCGCGTCGCGCCCTTCGGTCGTGTCCTCGTCGCGCAGGCGCAGCACCAGCAGCAGCACATGCAGGGTGTAGAGCTCGAATCGCGCGTCGATCCGGTCCTCGACCCCGTGATCGACATAGAAGGCACGGTCCCGCGCCCGGCTGACCGCCAGATCGTAGGCCGCCCGCCCGGCGGAGGCCCTGTCGCGCAGGCCGAGAAGTTTTTTCAGCATGATCAAACGGCCCCTTTTCCGCCGCGACGTTGAACTAGGACGCGGCAGGGTCTAGGTCAAAGACCTTGTCTTGTCGCAGGCGCTGTCCATGAATCGTACCAAGTCTCTCGCCGCCGCTCTTGTGCTGTCCGCCGGCCTCGTGGCCTGCGCGCCCGTAGTGGGCACCCACGGCTTTCAGGCGATCGATGTGAAGCCCGCCGACATCGTCGCCGGCACCGACACCCGCGAGACCGTTCTGGCCCAGCTGGGCTCGCCGTCCGCCACCTCGGTCTTCGAGGAAGAGAGCGTCTGGTACTACATCAGCCAGACCACGCGAAAATACACCTTCAACCGCGCCTTCGTCGCCCAGCGCAATGTGACCGAGATCACCTTCGACGATGCCGGCAAGGTCCTGGGCGTGCGCACCCTCGGCCTGGAAGACGGTCAGGACATCGCGATGAACCCGAACGAGACGCCGACCCGTGGCCGCGAGCTGACCATCATCGAGCAGCTGCTGGGCAACGTCGGTCGCGGCCAGCTGCCCCGCACCGACGAGGACGTCCCCGGCCAGCGCCGCCCGGACTGATCCTTACGACATCACCGACCAAAGAAATACGCCCCGGAGATCGCTCTCCGGGGCGTTTTCCTTGTCAGCGGGTTTGACCGGCGATCAGCCGATCCTGCCGCTGGCCAGCACTGCCAGCAGCAGCAGGGCCACGATGTTCGTGATCTTGATCATCGGGTTCACCGCCGGGCCCGCCGTATCCTTGTAGGGATCGCCGACCGTGTCGCCCGTCACCGCGGCCTTGTGGGCTTCAGAGCCCTTGCCGCCGTGATGGCCTTCCTCGATCAGCTTCTTGGCGTTGTCCCAGGCACCGCCGCCCGAGGTCATCGAGACCGCGACGAACAGGCCCGTCACGATCACGCCCATCAGCATGGCGCCGACGGCGGCAAAGGCATCCGCCTTGTCTGCGATCAGCATCACGCCGACGAACAGCACGATCGGCGACAGCACCGGCAGCAGCGACGGCACGATCATCTCGCGGATGGCCGCGCGCGTCAGGATGTCCACCGCCTTGCCGTATTCCGGCTTGGCCTTGAACTCCATGATGCCCGGGATTTCACGGAACTGGCGACGCACTTCGGCGACGACCGCTTCGGCGGCCCGGCCCACGGCCATCATCGACATCCCGCCGAACAGGAAGGGCAGCAGCCCTCCGAACAGCAGGCCGACGACGACGTAGGGGTTGGTCAGGCCGAAATCGACCGCACCCATTCCGGCGAAGAACGGGTATTCGGCGGCATTGGCGGCAAAGTAGTCGAGGTCCGACGTATAGGCCGCGAACAGCACCAGCGCGCCGAGGCCCGCCGAGCCGATAGCATAGCCCTTGGTCACCGCCTTGGTCGTGTTGCCGACGGCGTCGAGCGCATCCGTCGAGACCCGCACATCGGCCGGCAGACCCGCCATCTCGGCGATGCCGCCGGCGTTGTCGGTCACCGGGCCAAAGGCGTCCAGCGCCACGATCATGCCCGCCACACCCAGCATGGTGGTGGTGGCGATGGCGATGCCGAACAGGCCCGCCAGCTGATAGGTGGCGATGATGCCGATGATGATCACCAGCGCCGGCAGGGCGGTGGCCTCAAGCGAGACGGCCAGACCCTGGATGACGTTGGTGCCATGGCCCGAGGCCGAGGCCTTGGCCACCGACTTCACCGGACGGAAGCCCGTGCCGGTATAGTATTCGGTGATCACGACGATGGCGGCGGTCACCGCCAGTCCGACCATGCCACACCAGAACAGGTTCATGGCGACGAAGCTGTTGCCGTTCGAGGCTTCGATCAGCGGCGGCGCCATGCGGGTCACGATGAACCAGACGGCCCCGACCGACAGCACGCCGGTCACGATCAGGCCTTGGTACAGCGCCCCCATGATGTTCTGGGACTTGCCCAGCCGCACGAAGAAGGTGCCGATGATCGAGGTGACGATGCACACGGCGCAGATCGCCAGCGGCAGCAGCATCAGCACGTCCACATAGGGCTGGTCGCGGAAGAAGATCGCCGCCAGCACCATGGTGGCGACCGTGGTCACCGCATAGGTCTCGAACAGGTCGGCGGCCATGCCGGCACAATCGCCGACGTTGTCGCCCACATTGTCGGCGATGGTCGCGGCGTTGCGGGGATCATCCTCGGGGATGCCGGCCTCGACCTTGCCGACCATGTCGCCGCCGACGTCCGCACCCTTGGTGAAGATGCCGCCGCCCAGACGGGCAAAGATCGAGATCAGAGAGGCGCCGAAGCCCAGCGCCACCAGACCGTCGATCACCTCACGGCCGACGCGGTCCAGTCCCAGCACCTCGGTCAGCACGGCATAGTAGCCGGCCACCCCGATCAGGGCGCCGCCCGCCACGAACAGGCCGGTGATGGCCCCCGAGCGGAAGGCGAGGTCCAGCCCGCGCGCCAGGCTCTCGCTGGCGCCCTGGGCGGTCCGCACATTGGCCCGCACCGAGATCAGCATCCCGGCATAGCCCGCGGCCCCGGACAGCACGGCCCCGATCAGAAAGCCGATGGCCGCATAGGGCCCGATCAGGAAATAGGCCGCGATCAGGATGACGATCCCGACCATGGCGATGGTGGTGTATTGCCGCTTCAGATAGGCCGAAGCCCCTTCCTGGATCGCCGCAGCGATCTCACGCATCCGGTCCGTACCGGTAGAGGCCTTCATCAGCGCGGCGGTCTGGACCAGTCCATAGAGGACCCCCAGCACACCTGCGGCGATGACCAGCCACAGATAGTTTGTCATGGCGTTTCCATACCCTGTTCATGCAAGGCGCCCGGACCCTTGGCGCGGCGGGCTTTACGCCTCTGTCCGCCTTCCGGTCCCCCCGTGCGCGATGGACGCGACGCTGCGTCCCTCGGGAATTGCGGCGGAAACGTGCCAAATGCTCAGGGGAAGCGCAACAGGCGAACAGCGATCACCGGCCGCGGGGCGGGTCTACCCTGCGGCGCGCGGCCTGGTTGGTCACCTCGACGCGGCTGACCTTGCCGCGGCCGGCGATCCGGTTGGCCGCCGCCATCATGGCGCGCGACAGGGCGGCTGCGTCCAGACTCGACCAGTCGTCGGCCAGGGTGAAGGGCGTGCGGTGGGCCGCCTTGACCAGGGCATCACGGAAGTGCGCGTCCTTGGCCCGGACGGTCTCCAGGGTGGCTGAGGCCGACAGGTGCAGGCGCACGCTGACGAACACGTAGTTGCGCACACGGCCATCGGCAATGACCGGCAGCCCCACGCCCTGCAGGTTGACGACGGCGGGCGCGGCCCCACCGCCGCCGGCCAGGGCCGGTCCGGCGGCACTCATGCCGATGCCGCCCGCGATCAGGGAAAGAAGCTGTCTGCGATCCATGGCCGCCACCCTGACAGGGCGGGGTTAGAATTCCGTTTCCGACCTAGCTGTGAACCCAGCCGGGCCGGCTGATCGGCACATCCTCGCCCAGATAGCGCACCCGGACCCCCTCACCCGCCCTCACATCACCGATGCACGTCAGGCGAAGACGGTGCCGCTCGGCCTCGCGTCGAAGGGCCGACTCGTCCCCCGGCCGGGCCGTGAAGACGACCTCATAGTCGTCGCCCCCGGTCGCCAGTTGCGCCAGCGCGTGAACCGGGTCGGCGCGCCCGTCGAACCAGGCCTGACCGGCCATGGACAGCGGCAGGGTCTCCAGCCGCACATCGACCCTGACCCCGCTCTGCCGTGCCAGATGGCCCAGATCGGCCACCAGTCCGTCCGACACATCCAGTGCCGCGGTGGCATGGGCGGCGATGGCCGGCGCAAAGGCGGTGCGCGGCATGGGCCGGCGATATTGCTCGATGACAGCCGCCTGACGTTCAGGCTCGAGGCGCAACAGCTCTGTGGCGGCGCGCAGACCCAGCCAGCCATCCCCGATCACGCCGGTCACGAACACCAGATCGCCCGGCTGGGCTCCGCCGCGTCCAACGATCTCACCCTTCGGCGTCCAGCCCATCAGGGTGATGGAGAAGGAGGCCGGCCCCGGCGTCGATACCGTATCGCCCCCCAGCAGCGCCACGCCAAACCGTTCCTGATCCTCGGCCAGCCCCTGTACGAACGCCTTTCGTTCCGGCCAGCCGCAGCGCGGCGACCAGTGACAGGCCAGCAGATAGCCGAACGGCTCGACCCCCTTGGCGGCCAGGTCCGACAGGTTCGCGCGCAACAGCTTCTGGGCGACCGTGTCCAGCGGGTCGGTGGGCAGGAAATGAACGCCTTCGACCATGGCGTCCTTGGTCACCACCAGATCATGCCCCTTGCGGCGCGGGATGAGGGCGACATCGTCGGTCAGCCCCCTGCCCCATTCCGGATGGGCCAGGGGCGCAAGCAGGCGCTGGATGGTTTCGAACTCGTCGGCGACGTCGATCGCGGGCATCAGGCCCGGGTGTCGCGGGCCACCCCATCCAGGGCGGCATTCACGAACTTGGCCTCGGCGTCGTCGAAGAAGGCCTTGGCCAGCTCGACGTATTCGTCGATCACAATTTCCAGCGCGACCTCGGGCTTGCGCATCAGCTCCCACGCCCCGGACCGCAACAGCGCCCGCAGGGTGGCGTCCAGACGCTCGATCTTCCAGTTCGAGGCCAGCCGCGCCCGGATGGCCGAATCGACCGCCCGCTGCTCGGTGACCACGCCCCGCACCACATCGGCGAACCAGGCCTCGTCGGCCTCGGCCATCATCTGCCCCTCGATGTCGCTGTCGAACCGGTGGCGCGAGAACTCCTCGATCACCGTATCGACGCCCTCGCCGGCCAGCTCCATCTGATAGAGGGCCTGCACAGCGGCCAGGCGCGCGACGGTGCGCGCGCGCCGCTGGCGCGAGGTCAGGGTCGAGGAGTCCCCGGATTTCTGGGCCTCGTCGAGAAGCTCCAGCACGGATTTCAGGCTATTGGGTTCGGTCACGCGCCCAGTCCTACGCGCAACCGCTTCTTCAGGGCAATCATCTCCAGACAGGCCCGCGCCGCGCCACCGCCCTTGTCGCCCTCGCTCAGGCGCGCCCGGGCCCACGCCTGGTCCTCGTCCTCGGTCGTCAGGATGCCGTTGCCGATCGCCAGTCCCTTGAGGCTGAGATTCATCAGCCCGGCCGCCGACTGATCCGAGACGATCTCGAAATGATAGGTCTCGCCGCGGATCACACAGCCCAGCGCCACATAGCCGTCATAGCGCGGCGCGGTCGGATAGCGCCCGGCCTCTTCGGCCAAGGCGATGGCGCCCGGCACTTCCAGCGCGCCCGGAACCGTCACCACGTCATACTGAACGCCGCGCGCCTTCAGGGCGTCGGTCGCTCCCTCCAGCAGGGCGTCGGCCAGATCGTCGTAGAAGCGCGCCTCAACGATCAGAATGCGATCGGGATCCTTCACGCCACCGGTTCTCCATCCATGTCCCGCCACCCGACAATGCGCAGGCCGTAGCCCTCCAGCGCGGTCGGATTGGGGCGGGTTGAGCTCATCACAATCATGTCGCGCACACCCAGGTCCTTCAGGATCTGCGCGCCGACGCCATAGTTCCGGATCGACCGGTCGACGGCCTGCGGCCGCGGCGTCCCCATCAGCCGTTCGGCCAGGCCGTGCAGTTCGGGGTCGCGCAGGAACACGATCACACCAGCCCCGCCGTGCTCGCTGATGGTCTTCAGCGATCTGGGCACATAGTCCTGACGCGACTCGACATGGCCCAGCAGATCGGCCGCGAAGTCCACCTGGTGCATGCGCACCAGCGTCGGCTTGGCCGGATCGACCTTGCCGCTGACCAGGGCGACATGCTCCACGCCCTCGATCGTGTTGCGGTACAGGACCATGCGGAACGGGCCGCCATGCACACTGTCGAACTCCGTATCCAGCACCCGCTCGACAAAGGTCTCGGTGCGGCGGCGATAGGCGATCAGGTCAGCGATGGTGCCGATCTTCAGGCCGTGCAGCTGGGAAAAGGCCACCAGGTCCGGCATGCGGGCCATGGTGCCGTCGTCGTTCATGATCTCGCAGATCACCCCTGCGGGCGTCAGGCCGGCCATGCGGCTGATGTCCACGGCCGCCTCGGTATGGCCGGTACGGACCAGCACCCCGCCGTCGCGCGCCACCAGCGGAAACACATGCCCGGGCGAGACCAGATCGTCCGGTCCCCGGTTCGGGTCCACCGCAATCTGCACCGTCCGGGCGCGGTCGGCGGCCGAGATGCCGGTCGTCACGCCTTCCTTCGCCTCGATCGAGACGGTGAAGGCGGTACCCATGCTTTCGCGGTTCTCGGCGGCCATGGGGGGCAGGCGCAGCTGGCGCGACCGTTCGGCCGTGATGGCCAGACAGATCAGGCCACGCGCGTGCTTGGCCATGAAGTTGATCTGGTCGGGCGTGGCGAACTGGGCCGGGATGATGACATCGCCCTCGTTCTCGCGATCCTCGGCGTCCACGAGGATATAGGGCCGCCCGTTCCGGGCATCCTCGATGATGTCCTCAATGGGGCTGATGGGGGTGTCGGTTTGCCGGGCGGTTTGCATCATTGCGTCTCCTGCCATCTGGCAAGGTAACGCGCCAGCATGTCGATCTCCAGATTCACGGAATTTCCGACCTTGAGACCGCCCAGCGTCGTGTGCTCCCAGGTGTGGGGGATGATGTTCAGGCCAAAGGTCCGGCCTTCGACTTCATTGACCGTCAGCGACACCCCGTCGACCGTGATCGACCCCTTGGCCGCGATATAGCGATGCAGGGGCGCGGGCGCCTCGATCTCTATCCGGTGCGATCCGCCTTCGGGCGTGATCGACACGACCGTGCCCAGACCATCGACATGGCCCGAAACGATGTGGCCGCCCAGTTCGTCGCCCAGCCTGGCGGCCCGCTCCAGATTGACGCGGGTGCCTTCGCCCCAGTCGCCCAGGGTGGTCTTCGACAGGGTCTCGCCCGACACCTCGACCGCGAACCAGCCCGGGCCCTTCTCGGTCACCGTCAGGCAGCAGCCCGCATGGCTGATCGAGGCGCCCAGGTCGATCGTCGCCGTGTCGAACGCCGTTTCGATCTCATAGCGATGATCGCGCGCGGTCGGCGTGATGCGCCGCACCCGC
Source organism: Brevundimonas sp. A19_0 (assembly GCF_017744255.1). Lineage (GTDB taxonomy): Bacteria > Pseudomonadota > Alphaproteobacteria > Caulobacterales > Caulobacteraceae > Brevundimonas. Next base: position 286,285 of record NZ_JAGHQP010000002.1, read on the forward strand.
CCCACGTCCGTGACGATGCCGGTGAACATTCAGATCCTTTCGAGCCGCTCCCACAGATCGTCACCGACGATCTCAGCGGATATGCGCCGAAACTTGGGGGCATCCGCCAGCTTTGCAAGCGACAGGGCCGCGACGCAGGGCCGCCCCTCGCTGCCCAGCAGGATCGGTGCCCGGAACCACTCCAGCCGGTCGATGAGGTTTTCGCGCAGGAATCCGGCCGCGACCTCGCCTCCGCCCTCGATCAGGACCGAGCGGATGCCGCGCGCGTGCAGGGTGTCGAGCACGGCGTGCAGGTTGGGGCGGCCCTCCACATCGACAACCTCTACGATTTCGGCGGTCCCGATTGGGCGCGCCGAAGCCGTCGTAAAGATCAGGCTGTTGCCCGTGGCGATCTGCGCCGTCCCGGGCGTCCGAAGCCGGCTGTCCAGCACCACACGCAGCGGCTGGGGCCCGGTATGATCCGGCAGACGGACGGTCAGGGCGGGATCGTCGGCCAGCACCGTGCCGATCCCCACCAGAATGGCGTCATGCCGGGCTCTCAGCCGGTGGCCCTGTACCCGCGCAGCCTCTCCCGTGATCCACTGCGACTCCCCCGAAGCCGTGGCAATACGGCCATCCAGCGAGGTGGCGAGCTTCAGCGTGACGGTGGGGCGCCCGGTCATTCCGGCTGGCCGTCGCCACCCGGCTTGTCGTCATTGTAGCCCTCGTCGCCGAGGAACCGGGCGAAGTCGCCCGTGTGCCGGAAGTCCTTGTAAACAGACGCATACCGGACATAGGCCACGTCATCGAGGCCCTTCAGCGCCTTCATGATGAAGTCGCCCACCACGCTGGACGGGATCTCGGTCTCGCCCAGGCTCTCCAGCTGGCGCACGATGCGGCTGACCATCTGCTCGATCTGGTCGGGCTGCACCGGCCGTTTGCGCAGCGCAATGCCCAGCGACCTCTCCAGCTTGTCGCGGTCGAAGGGCGTGCGCCGTCCGTTCCGCTTCAGGATCACCAGTTCCCGCAACTGCACCCGCTCGAAGGTGGTGAAGCGCCCCTCGCACGACGGGCACATCCGACGGCGCCGGATCGCCGCCCCGTCATCCGACGGACGACTGTCCTTCACCTGGGTGTCGGCATGGCCGCAGAACGGGCATTTCATCGATGTCTATCCATAGATGGGGAAGCGCGTGGTCAGATCCCGCACCTCGCCCGCAACCCGGCGCGAGACCTCGGGATCGGCCTCGTCCCCGCCCTGCATGCTGTCGATCACGTCGGCGATCCAGTGGCCGATCTGCTGGAACTCGGCCACGCCAAAGCCCCGCGTCGTGCCTGCCGGGGTGCCCAGACGCACGCCAGAGGTCACGGTAAACGGCGCCGTGTCGAACGGCACGCCATTCTTGTTGCAGGTCATCAGGGCGTGCTCCAGCGCCGCCTCGGTCGCCTTGCCCGTCACGCCCTTGGGCCGCAGGTCGACCAGCATCAGGTGGCTGTCGGTGCCACCCGAGACGATGTGCGTGCCGCGCTCCACCAGAACGGCAGCCAGCGCACGGGCATTGTCGACGACCTGCTGCGCATACGCCTTGAATTCCGGCTTCAGCGCCTCGCCGAAGGCCACGGCCTTGGCCGCGATCACATGCTCCAGCGGCCCGCCCTGCAGGCCGGGGAAGACGGCCGAGTTGATCTTCTTGCCCAGATCGACGTCGTTCGACAGCACCATGCCGCCGCGCGGCCCGCGCAGGGTCTTGTGCGTCGTGGTCGTCACCACATGGGCATGCGGCAGCGGATCGGGATACACCCCGCCCGCGATCAGACCGGCATAGTGGGCCATGTCCACCATCAGATACGCGCCCACCGAGTCGGCGATTTCCCGGAACCGCTTGAAGTCGATGTGCCGCGAATAGGCGCTGGCCCCCGCCAGGATCAGCTTGGGCTTCTCCCGCTCGGCCATCTCGGCAACGTGATCATAATCAATCAGATGATCGTCTTCCTTCACCTTGTAGGTGACGGGCCGGAACCACTTGCCCGACTGATTGGCCGGCGATCCGTGCGTCAGGTGGCCCCCGCAGGCCAGGTCCATGCCGAGGAAGGTGTCGCCCGGCGTCAGCAGGGCCTGGAAGACCGCCTGGTTGGCCTGCGCACCCGAGTGCGGCTGGACGTTGGCAAAGGCACAGCCGAACAGCTCCTTCGCCCGCGCTCGCGCCAGGTCCTCGGTCACATCGACATACTCGCAACCGCCATAATAACGCCGCCCCGGATAGCCCTCGGCATACTTGTTGGTCAGCACCGACCCCTGCGCCTCCAGCACCGCCTTCGAGACGATGTTTTCGGACGCGATCAGCTCGATCTGTTCCTGCTGTCGCTTCAGCTCGCCCTGGATGCCGCCAAAGATGTCCGGATCGGCCTCGGACAGGCTGCGCGAAAAGAAGGCGTCATGCGTATGAGCGGTCACGGCAATCCCCGAACTGAAAGGTCGCCCTATCTAGGCCCCACGACCCGAGACCACAACACCTTGTGGTCAGCGTGCCGCCAACGCCCGCTTCAGCTTGGCGAGGGCGATGCGTTCCAGCCCATTTCGCTCGGTCACGGGCCCGACCGCCGAGACCTCGGTCCCGCTGGCCACGTGCACCGCAGAGCATTTCAGGTACGCGCCATTCCGCACAAACTCGACGATCACCTCGCCGGGGGCGGACCGGTCGTCAGGCAACGGCAGGGAGACGCGCCACGTTGCAGTGGGTCCAAAGCTTGTCCATGGCCGTCACCAGCGCGTCCATCATGCCGTCATCGTGGTTCGGAGACGGGGTGAAGCGCAGGCGTTCGGTGCCCTTGGGCACGGTCGGATAGTTGATCGGCTGGACATAGATGCCGTGCTCTTCCAGCAGCATGTCCGAGATCATCTTGCAGTGCACCGGATTGCCGACGTGCACGGGCACGATATGGCTCTCCGACGGCATGACCGGGATCCCGGCCGCCATGAAGCGTTCCTTCAGCGCCTGGGCCCGGGCCTGATGCGCCGCGCGCAGCTCGGGGTGGGCCTTGAGGTGACGGACCGAGGCCAGGGCACCGGCGGTCAGGGCCGGCGGCAGGCTGGTGGTGAAGATGAACCCGGCGGCCCAGCTGCGGACAGCATCCACGATCACCGCGTCGGCGGCGATGTAGCCACCCATCACGCCGACGGCCTTGCCGAGGGTGCATTCGATGATGTCGATCTGGTCCAGAACACCGTCGCGCTCGGCGATGCCGGCGCCAGCCTCGCCGTACAGGCCGACGGCGTGAACCTCGTCCAGATAGGTCAGGGCCCCATATTTGTGCGCCAGGGCAATGGTGCCGGCCAGGTCGGCGATGTCGCCGTCCATGGAATAGACGCTCTCGAAGGCGATCAGCTTGGGCGCATCGGCCGGCGCTGCCGCCAGCAGCGCCTCGAGGTGAACCAGATCGTTGTGCTGATAGATATGCCGCTCACAGCCGCCGTTGCGGATGCCCGCGATCATCGAGGCGTGGTTCAGCGAGTCGGAGAAGATGATCAGCCCCGGCAGGATACGCTGCAGCGTCGTCAGCGTCGCCTCATTGGCCACATAGCCCGAGGTGAACAGCAGGGCGGCTTCCTTGTGGTGCCAGGCGGCCAGCTCGGCCTCGAGGTCCACAGCGGAACGGGTGGTGCCCGAGATGTTGCGCGTGCCTCCGGCGCCGGCGCCCGTGGCCTCGACCTCGGCCTGCATGGCCGTCAGGACCTCGGGGTGCTGACCCATGCCGAGATAGTCATTGGAGCACCAGACGACGACGTCCTGTTCGGTGCCGTCATCCCGGCGCCAGACCGCGCGCGGAAACTCACCGCGAACACGCTTCAGATCGGCGAAGACACGGTAACGCCCCTCGGCCCGGACCTGGTCCACGGCGTTTCCAAAGGCGGCCTTGTAGTCGAACACGGTTTGCGGTCTCTCGCCTGGGCGTTTCTGACGCGGCCCTTGTGCGCCTCACACGGTTAAAAGTCCATGTTCACGGTGCGGTGAAATGGTCGCAACCCCTTAATTGATAACGGTTCTCAATAGCCGATATCAGCCCTTGGGCAGCTCATCCAGCTTGCCGCGGAGCAGCTGCAGGATGGCCGAGAAGTCCCGCCCGCCGTAGCCCAGCCGGTCGAACATCTGGAACAGGGCTTCGGTCTGGGCACCCAGCGGGGTCGAGGCGCCCGCCTTGGCCGCCGCGTCCTGGGCCAGCTTGAGGTCCTTCAGCATCATGGCCGTGGCGAACCCGCCGTCATAGTTGCGATTCGACGGCGCGGTCGGCACCGGGCCGGGCCAGGGGTAGTAGGTCGTCGTCGACCAGCTCTGTCCCGAGGACTTGGACACGATGTCGAACATCCTGACCGGGTCCAGCCCCAGCTTCTCGGCCAGACCGATCGCCTCGCAGGTGCCCAGCATGGTGATGCCGAGGATCATGTTGTTGCAGATCTTGGCCGCCTGCCCCGCCCCGTGGTCCCCGGCACGGAAGGTCGCCCGGCTCATCGGCTCCAGCGCCGGCTCGATCCGCGCAAAGTCGCCCTCGTCACAGCCAACCATGAAGGCCAGCGTCCCGGCATCCGCCGCCATGGTCCCGCCCGAGACCGGCGCGTCGGCGAAGGCATAGCCCGCCTCCTTCGCCAGACCGGCGACCTTGCGCGCCGTGTCGACGTCGATGGTCGAGCAGTCCAGCAGCAGGGCGCTGGACGGCGCGGCGCCGATGATCTGCTCGGTATAGACCTTCAGCACATGGGGGCCGGCCGGTAGCATGGTGATGACCACGTCCGCGTCCTTGACCGCCTCGACGACCGAGCCGGCCGCCTCGCAGCCTGCCTCCACCGCGCGCGCGACAGCGGCCTCGGACAGATCGAACGCCTTGACCCGCCGCCCCGCCTTCGCCTGGTTTGCGGCCATGCCGCCGCCCATGTTTCCCAGTCCGATGAAGGCGATGGTCATGGTCATGTCGGCGTCTCCCTGTGCGCGATTTGTTGCGCGGAGGGTTAGCCGGTCGGGGCAGCCAAGACCAGCGTGACCTTAGCCGGGCTTGCGGAATCTCAGCATGAACTGGCTGGTGTTTCCGCGGATCGACGGGTCGAACACACTGGCGGTCATCGGGTCCGCCGGGCGGATCAACGCATCCGATTCCCCGTCCAGAACCAAGCCCGCGGCCGTGACCTCGCGCACCACCTGGTCGCGGTCGATCCGGTGCAGCGTATCGGCCACCGAGGCATCGGCCCCCGCCACGGCCGCATGGTCGACGATCACATAATAGCCGCCGGGCTTCAGCGCCGCATAGGCCGCCGCATTGACCCGTGCCGCCGTGCCGTCGGGAAAGGCGTCGAGGTGCAGGTCGTGATAGTTCTGGGCGGTGAAGATCACATCCGCGCCGCCGGCCCAGTCCGGCGCATTGATCGCCGAGCCCGCCCCGGTCACGTTCGGCAGGGCATCAGCCGCAGCCAGCGCCGTACCATAGTCCGCGCTGAAGGCGACGAACTCGTCCGGCTGCCAGGCCGTGACGTGGCCTTCGGGGCCGACCGCAGCCGCAAACGCCCGGGTGAAGAAGCCGCCGCCGATCATCAGGTCGATGACCCGGTCACCCGGTTCGACCCGGGCAAAGGCCAGGGTTTCCGCGGTCATACGGCTGGCGTCGCGGGCACGGTCCTCATCGGTGCGCGGCGGGCCGACCAGCGCAGCCTCGATCACCGCGACACGCGCCGCGTCGGAAGGTCCGAACATGTCCATCGAGCCACAGGCCGACAGGGCCAGAGCCGCACAGGCCGCCAGCAGGGTAATTTTCCGCATCATCGCTCCTCCCGCGCTCCGGATGGCGCGGGGTCAAGCTTAACCGCTTATCGAACGGCGGTCAGCCCGGCTTGCGAAACCGGTAGATGAACTGGTCGGTCTCGCCGCGGATCGACTCGTCGAACACGCTGACGGTGCGGTCATCGTCGGGGTTGGCCAGCGCCTGGCTGGAGTCCTCGAAAACAAAGCCCGCCGCCTCGACCTCGGCCTTGAGGAAGTCGCCCTCGATCCGGTGAAGGGTCTGCACCTCGCTGTTGCCCGTGCCGGCCCGGCCCGAATGATCGATCACCACATACAGGCCACCGGGCTTCAGCGCGTCATAGACGGCGCGGTTCATCCGGGCCACGTCCACGCCGAAGGCCGGGATGTGGAAGTCGTGATATTCCTGGCTCATGAACACCACGTCGAGCGGGGTGTCGAAGCGCATCTCGTCCAGCAGGCCGACGACCGGCACCACATTGCCATAGGTCGCCGCCAGCGCGTCGGCATAGGGCTTTTCGCGCTCGGCCGTCCGGGTCGGCACAAAGGCATAGACCCGGCCTTCATCGCCCACGGCGGGGGCGAACAACCGGGTGAAATAGCCTTCCTCAGGGCGGATGTCGGCTACGTGGTCGCCGGGGCTGATCCCCGCGAAGGTCAGCACCTGCAGGGGCATGCGCAGGGCATCCCGGGCGCGATCCTCTTCCGGACGCCGCGGATCCGACAGGGCGATGGCGACGCGGGTATCGGCCCGCGCTGTGGCCGGCGAGGTCGGGGTGATGACCGTCTGCCCGCCCCCGTCATTGGCGATGATGATGCAGCCCGAGGCCACCAGACCAGCGCTCATGGCAGCAAGCAGTGTCAGTTGACGGCGCATGACCATCCTCCCGCAGTGTGTATCCCGGTCGCAGGCTTACGCCAGTTGCGGCAGGGGCGTCCATTCTTCATCGGCGGGTAGCGGCGCAAACAGGGCGTCCAGCGTCTGCTCGGTCACGCCCTCGATGTCGGCCGGCGACCATTTCGGGGCGTTGTCCTTGTCGACGATCACGGCCCGCACACCTTCCTGGAAATCGTGAGTGCGCACCACGCGGCCGCCCAACCGGTACTCCATCGCCATATTGTCGGCGAAGCTGTCGAGTTTGACGCCCGTGCGCAGCTGGCGCAGCGAGACCTTCATCGACTGGGGCGACTTGGTCTTCAGGGTCGCCAGCTGGGCGTTGGCCCAATCCGAGCCGTCGGCTTCCAGCGCCGCGAAAATCTCTTCCAGGGTGTCATGGCCGAACAGCCGGTCGATGGCCGGGAGGTGCGCTTCGATCGGCGGCTCCCCGGCGTCGCCCTCCAGACCGTCGGCGACATCCGCCGGGTGGGCCGGATCGGCCGCCAGAATGGCACCGAAGGCCTCCAGCGCGTCGGTGGGCAGATAGTGGGTGTGGATGCCCAGGAACACCGTGTCCGCCGCCTTCAGCCGCGCCCCGGTCAGCGCCAGCCACGTCCCGACAAATCCCGGCAGCCGCGGCAGGAACCAGCCCCCGCCCACGTCGGGGAACAGGCCAATGCCCGTCTCCGGCATGGCATAGGTCGTCCGCTCGGTCGCGATCCGCACCTCGGCCGGCTCGGAAATGCCCACGCCGCCGCCCATGACGATGCCGTCGACCAGCGCCGTCACCGGCTTGGGATACTCGAACAGCAGATGGTTCAGCCGGTATTCGGCGTGGAAGAAGGCCTTCGCCTCCGACGCATCCCCTGCCCCGCTTTCGGCGATCATGCGGATGTCGCCCCCGGCACAGAATCCGCGCTCGCCCGCGTGGTCGATCAGCACGGACTTGACCGCCGGATCGTCCTTCCACGCCAGCAGCGCCGCGATCATGGCGTCGCACATGCCCTTGTTCAGCGCATGGATGGGCTTGGGCCGGTTCAGCGTGATCCGGCCCAGACCGGACTGGATGCGTGCGAGGATTTCAGGTTCGGTGATCATCCGCCCGACTTAGCCGCGAAGACCGATGACGGAAAGGGCGGTGAGCCTGAAGGCCACCGGGCTGCCCCGCGACGGGCCGTTGACGGTGGCCAGCGGGATCGGCGTTAATGCGCGGGTTCGAGGGGGCATTTCCGCCATGCAGACCGGTCCGATCAGCGGACGAACAGTGGGTGTCGCCTCGACGCTTGCGGTCGGCGGCGCAAGCCTCGTCTATGGAGCGGTGCTCCTGATCGGCCTGGCGGCGAGATCTTCCGCGAGCGATCCGATTGCGGATCCGTGGCTCGTCGCCATGGAAATGCTGATCCTGTTCATCGCACCCTGTATGACGCTCGTCATCTGGAGCATTGACGCCCGGGCACGCTCTGTTCCGCGCGGACGGGGGCGCCTCTCCGTGGTCTTCATGGCGGCCTGCGCGACGATCACCTTCGGGGTGCATCTGGTGCTGCTCAGCGGGCCCCGAGCCGCCGCTGAGGCCGCCTTCCGTTGGCCCTCGCCGTTCTACCTGCTCGACATCCTGGCCTGGGATGTCTTCTTTGCCCTTGCCGTGCTGCTGGCGGCGCCTCTGGTGCGCGGCGGCGGGCTTGCGCGCCTGACCCGATGGCTGCTGGTGCTCAGCGGGCTGCTGGCTCTGGCGGGGCTGATCGGTGTCCCGACCGGCGACATGAATCTGCGCAATATCGGCATTCTGGGTTACGCCGTCGTCTTCCCGGCAGCAGCCCTCGTACTGGGCCTGATTTTCTGGAGGGCCGGAGAATCGCCGCACCTGCGGTGAGTCCGGGTGCGCCCCCTACTGCCGCATCATCTCCCGCGCCGTGATCACGCGCATGATCTCATTGGTGCCTTCCAGGATGCGGTGCACACGCAGGTCACGCACGATTCGCTCCAGCGGATAGTCCTTCAGATAGCCATAGCCGCCGTGCAGCTGCAGGGCCTCGTCGGCGATCTGGAAACAGGCGTCGGTGGCCAGCCGCTTGGCCATGGCGCACCATTTGGTCTTTTCCGGGTGGTTGGTGTCGATGGCCCAGGCGCCACGCAGCACCATCAGGCGCGCGGCCTCCAGCTGCGTTGCCATGTCCGCCAGCTTGAACTGGGTGTTCTGGAAGTCGCCGATCGGCTTGCCGAACTGTTTGCGGCTGGCGACGTACTCCTGCGCCGTTTCCAGCGCGAGGCGCGCCCCGCCCAGCGAACAGGCGGCGATGTTCAGCCGCCCGCCATCCAGCCCCATCATGGCATAGCGGAAGCCGTGCCCTTCCTGGCCCAGCAGGTTTTCGGCCGGCACGCGGCAATCATCGAACTGGACAATGGCGGTCGGCTGGCTGTTCCAGCCCATCTTGCGTTCCTGCCCGCCAAAGCTGAGGCCCGGGGCGTCCTTGTCGACGACGAAGGTCGAAATGCCCTTGGGCCCGTCCTCACCCGTGCGCGCCATCACCACATAGACGTCGCTGGTGCCCGCGCCCGAGATGAAGGCCTTGGACCCGTTGAGCACATAATGGTCGCCGTCGCGCACCGCCGTGGTGCGCAGCGCCGCCGCGTCCGAGCCCGAGCCCGGCTCGGTCAGGCAGTAGCTGGCGATCTTCTCCATGGTCACCAGCGCCGGGACATAGCGGGCGCGCAGTTCGGCCGAGCCGACGCTGTCGATCATCCAGGTCGCCATATTGTGGATCGAGATGAAGGCGGCGGTCGAGACATCGCCCCGCGACAGCTCCTCGAAGATCACCGCCGATTCGACCCGGCCCAGCGCCATGCCGCCATGCTCCTCGCCGGTGTAGATCCCGCAGAATCCCATCTCGGCGGCCTGGCGCATGACGTCGACCGGGAAATGCTTGGTCTCGTCCCATTCGGCGCTGTGCGGTGCCAGCTCGGCCTCGGCAAAGGCGCGGGCGGCGTCCTGAATGGCGCGCTGGTCTTCGGTCAGGGCGAAATCCATGGGGGTCCTCTCTTGTCTTGTTGCAGGCCTTCTAGAGCATGGCGCCGCAAACTGAACCCCCACCGGCCGCCCCCGCTTTGCCCGCGGCGTCGCAGGCGGTATGAGGCGCCATGTCCACGCCCGTCTTTCCCGCCAGCTTTCCCCTGACCCGCGGTCGCCGCCTGCGCAGCCAGCCCTGGGTGCGCCGTCTGGTGGCCGAGACCACCCTGACCCCGGCCGATCTGGTCTGGCCGCTGATCCTGCACGACGGTCGGGACGACCGCGTGCCGGTCGCCACCCTGCCGGGCGTGGACCGCCTGTCGACGGCCGCCGCGGTCGAGGCGGCGCGGCGCGCGCGCGATCTGGGTATTCCCGCCGTGGCCCTGTTTCCAAATATCGATAATGCGCTGAAGGATGCCGTCGGCACCGAGGCCACCAATCCCGACGGCCTGGTCCCCGAGACGGTGCGCGCCATCAAGGCCGCCGTGCCCGAGATCGGCGTCATCACCGATGTGGCGCTGGACTGCTACACCGACCACGGCCACGACGGCGTGGTCGAGGACGGCCGGATCGTCAACGACGCCTCACTCGACCGGCTGGCCGAACAGGCCTTCATCCACGCCCATGCCGGGGCCGATGTGGTCGCTCCCTCCGACATGATGGACGGCCGCGTCCAGGCCATCCGCGAGGCGCTGGAGGCCAACGGCTATCAGGACACCCTGATCCTGTCCTATGCCGCCAAATATGCGTCGGCCTTTTACGGCCCCTATCGCGATGCCGTCGGCTCGGCGCGCGCCCTGATCGGCGACAAGCGCACCTATCAGATGGACCATGCCAATTCCGACGAGGCCCTGCGCGAGGTCGCCATGGACATTGCCGAGGGCGCGGACGCCGTCATGGTCAAGCCGGGAACGCTCTATCTCGATATCATTCAACGTGTTCGGGACACCTTCTCCGTTCCTGTCTTCGCCTATCAGGTATCCGGTGAGTATGCCATGATGCAGGGCGCCATCGACGCTGGCTGGCTGGACGAGGAGCGCGCCATCCTGGAGAGCCTCGGCGCCTTCAAACGTGCGGGCTGCAGCGGGGTGCTGACCTATTTCGCGCCGAGGGTCGCCGAATGGCTCAATCGCTGACCGCTTGACAGCGACGCACTGTCACCGGATTTACGCCGAACGCTGTTAACCATTCAGGCGTCAGCCGCAGGGGGCGTCTGACGGTCGTGCTTTCGGGGGGTATATGGGCTTTTTTGGCTTTGGGAAGAAGGCGCCGCGCGCCGTGACGGTCCTTGGCGATGCGCCGGGCGAGACTACCACGCTTGAACGGCCGGTTGAGACGGCGCCCGAGCCCGTTGTGCCGCCTACTCCCCCGCGTCCGACGCCGGAAGAAGCCCTGGCCGAGCTCAGGGCCGGCAATGAGGCCTTCCTGCGCGGCGAGAACAACCTGGGCCACGTGACGGTCGGCGACCTTGATCCCCTCCAGCAGGGCCAGAACCCGATCGCCACCATCGTGGGCTGCGCGGACAGCCGGACGCCGCCGACAATCTTGTTCAATCAAGGCTTTGGGCGCCTGTTTTCAATCCGGGTCGCCGGAAATACCGTGGACCGTCGCGGCCTGGCCTCGATCGTCTATGCGGTCAAACACCTGAAATGCCCGCTCGTCGTGGTCATGGGCCATACGGGCTGCGGGGCTGTCGCCGCCGCCGAGGCAATCGTCGACGGGGTGGTCCCGCTCGACCCCTCGCTGGAAGAGATGATTGTGCCGATCATCCCGGCCGTGCTGGATGCCCGCCGCTCGGACGCCGCCGATGTCGCCGTGCGCGCGGTCGAGGAAAATGCCCGTCGGGTCGCCGAAAAGCTCAAGATCGCCGACGCCTCGCTCGCCGACGCCCTGGAGGCCGGCACCCTGCGCATTGTGGCTGCCGTCAAACAGATGCAGTCGGGCGAGGTGGTGTTTCTGGATTAGGACCGCTTGCGGCCCTGCAGGCGCGCCGCGAGGCTCGACGTGTCCCATCGCGATCCGCCCATGGCCTGGACCTCGGAATAGAACTGATCGACCAGGGCCGTCACCGCAAGGTGGCTGCCGTTGGCGCGCGCCTCTTCCAGCACGAGGCCGAGATCCTTGCGCATCCAGTCCACGGCAAAGCCGAAATCGAACTCTCCGGCGGCCGCCGTTTTCCAGCGATTGTCCATCTGCCAGCTTTGGGCGGCGCCCTTCGAGATCGCCTCATAAACCGCGTCCGTATCCAGTCCCGCCGACTGGGCGAAATGCACGGCCTCGGCCAGCCCCTGCACCACCCCGGCGATGGCGATCTGATTGGCCATCTTGGTCAGCTGGCCGCTGCCGGCCGGGCCCATGTGCCGGATCGCCTTGGCATAGGCCGCCAGTACGGGCTCGACCTTCGCCAGCGCTTCGGCGTCGCCCCCGATCATGATGCTGAGTTGCCCGGCCTCGGCCCCCGCCTGTCCGCCCGAGACCGGCGCATCCAGAAAGGCCACACCCCGCTCCTCCGCGAGCGCTGCCATCTCGCGCGCCACCCGGGCCGAGGTGGTGGTGTGGTCGACGATCACTGCGCCCACGCGCATCCCCGGCAGGGCCGCCTCCACGACCTCGCGCACATCCGCATCATTGCCCACGCACAGGATCAGGGCGTCGACCTCGCCCGACACTTCGGCCAGCGACCCAACCGCACGGGCGTCGTTCGCCGCGGCCCAGGCGCGGGCCTTTTCCGGACTGCGATTGTGTCCCGTCACCTCATGACCGGCCTTGACCAGATGGCCCGCCATCGGGGCGCCCATGACGCCCAGTCCCGAGAAGGCGATCTTCATTCCACATGCTCCTGGATTCGTCCGTACTGCCCCCGGAAGAAGGTCAGACCGGCCCCCTCCTCCGCTTCGAAATGCGCCACCCGCCCGACCAGAATCTGGTGGTCGCCCATGGCGATCTGCTCGTGCAGCACACAGTCAAAGCGCGCCAGTCCGCCCTTCAGGATCGGCGATCCGGATCGCGACCGTCCGACCTCGTCTTCCGACAGGCGATAGTCACCCCGGCTGAACCGGTCGGCCCAGTCCGCCTCTCCGGCCCCCAGCACATGCACCGAGAACGGACGCCCTTCCATGAAGGCCCCCGCGCGTTCGGCCCGGTCGTCCAGGCACCACAGAAGCAGCCGCGGTTCCAGCGAGACAGAGGTCACGGAATTGACGGTCATCCCGACCGGTCCGGCCTCGCTGTCGACGGTCACCACGCACACGCCGGTGGCAAAGGCCGACATGGCGCGGCGATAGGCGCGGGCTTCGGCCCCGTCGGGATCGGAATGGGAATTGTCGGTCACGGCGCGAGCTTAGCGTCCGCCTCCCTGCACACAAGCCGCCGCTTCGGGAAACGTCGCCTTAACCTTGATCTCCGAAACATGCCGACACTGAAGCGAGGTGCCCATGTCCCTGAGCGATCGTCCGATCCTCATCAAGAAGGTCAAGAAGGTCGCGGGACACGGCCACCACGGCGGCGCCTGGAAGGTCGCCTATGCCGACTTCGTGACGGCCATGATGGCCTTCTTCCTGCTCATGTGGCTGATCAACACGACCGATCCGGAGCAGAAGAAGGGTATCGCCGAGTATTTTGCGCCCGCCAGTATTTCGGCCACCACCTCGGGCTCCGGCGGCATTCTGGGCGGCACATCTCTGGGCGACGACGGTGCCAAGAGCTCGGGCTCGATGTCGGTCATCACCCAGATGGCGCCGGAAGCTCCCGATTCGCCCGACGAGGCCGGCCAGAGCAGCAATCTCGCGGGCGCCAGCGAAGACCAGCTGCGCGAAGAGATCGCCCGCCGCGAGGCCGCCGACTTCGCCAGCGCCGCCGAATCGCTGCGTCAGGCCATGCAGTCGATGCCCGAACTGGCCGAGCTGTCGAAACAGCTGATCATCGACCAGACGCCCGAGGGTCTGCGCATCCAGATTGTCGATCAGGAAGGCCGCTCGATGTTCGAGCAGAACTCGGCCCGGCCCAACGCCCGTGCCCAGGTCCTTCTGCGCGCCGTGGCCCGTATCATCACCGCCTTGCCCAACCGCATCTCGATCACCGGCCACACCAGCTCGGTCGCCGGGTCCAACCGGGCCAGCGCGCCGGATGACTGGAGCCTGTCGGCCCGCCGCGCCGATGCCGCCCGCCAGATTCTGGAAGCCGCCGGCGTCGATGTGGACCGCATCTATTCGGTGAACGGCAAGGCCGGGTCCGAGCCGCTCTACCCCGACGACCCCAGTCTGGCGGGCAACCGCCGGATCTCGATCATCCTGCTGCGAGAGGCGCCGGTCCTGCCCGGCGACACCAGCCTGTGACGCCGGCGCAAACCCTTCGCAGGCAACACGCGAAGGGCCTTGCGCCAGAGGCCGGACTGGTCTCCCATCACTCCATGAAGCGCGCTCAAGGCATCCGCCACGACCGGCCGCGCCCGCACCCCGTCGGGGGGCGCGTATGACCCGCCATGTGCCTTCCCGCCAGCTGCGCTTCTACCTGACCGCCATGGCGCCCTGCCCTTATCTGCCGGGCCGGATCGAGCGGAAGGTGTTTGCCAATCTGCCGTTCAGCGACGGGGCCTGGGTCAATGACGAGCTGACCCAGGCCGGCTTCCGCCGCAGCCAGAACATCGCCTATCGGCCCGCCTGTGAGGGCTGCGACGCCTGTGTCTCGGTGCGGGTGCCTGTCTGCGGCTTTTCGCCCTCCCGCTCGCAGAAGCGCGTGCTTCAGCGCAACGCCGATCTGGTCCGCGCCCAGGTCGAGGCCGAGGCCACCATGGAGCAGTTCGACCTGCTGCGGCGCTATCTGCTGGCCCGTCACGCGGGCGGAGGCATGAGCGACATGGGATGGGACGACTATGTCGCCATGGTCGAGGACACGGCCGTGCGCACCCATCTGATCGAATATCGCCTGCCGTCCCCGGGCGCCGGGCCCGGCGATCTGGTCGGGGTGGTGCTGACCGACATGCTCTCGGACGGCCTGTCGATGGTCTACAGCTTCTTCGATCCCCAGCTGGCGCGGCGCAGCCTCGGCCAGTTCGCCATTCTGGATCATCTCATGCAGGCCCGCGACCAGGCCCTCCCCTTCGTCTATCTGGGCTACTGGATCCAGGGCTCGGCCAAGATGGACTACAAGGCCCGCCTGCGGCCGCTTCAAGCCCTGACGCGCGAGGGCTGGCGCGACCTGCCCTAGCCTGCGCGGGGCACCGAGGTGGACGGGGCATAGGTCTGCTGCGACCAAGGCCCGGAATCGCGTCCACCGCCGAACTTTACCAAGGCCTCGATGCGTTTCGAGATCGGCGGGTGGGTGGCGAACAGGCCCATGACGCCCGCCTTCTCCGGCTGATTGTCCAGGAACATGCCCTGCACCTCGTCGGGGGCCTTCAGCGTCGAACGCCCCTCGATCTTGCGCAGGGCCGAGATCATCGAGTCCGGGTTCTTGGTCAGCTCGACCGCCCCCGCATCCGCCACGAACTCGCGCGTGCGTGACAGCATCATCCGGATAACGAAGGCCAGGGCGAAGCCGATCGCCGCGATCGCCAGTCCGATCAGGATCAGCGGCCCGGCGTTCTTGTTGTTGCCCCGACCGCCGCGCGAGAAGAACAGCCCGCGGAACACCAGTTCCGCCAGCACGCTCAGGATCCCGGCAAAGATGGAGGCGATCACCATCGTCCGCACATCCTTGTTGATCACATGGGTCAGCTCGTGGGCCAGCACGGCCTCGACCTCATCCCGGTTCAGGGTGTTGATCAGGCCGCGGGTGACCGTGACGCTGTAGCGGCCCTCGTGCAGGCCCGAGGCATAGGCGTTCAGCTGATCGGTCTCGATGATGCGCAGCGTCGGCGTGCGCATGCCCCGCGAAATCGCCAGGTTCTCAAGCAGGTTATAGAGCTCGGGGTTCTCCCGGCGCTCGACCTTCCGGGCGCCCGTCATGGCGTCGATCATCGCCTGGTTGCCGAAATAGGCGATGGCGAACCAGAGGGCGGCTATCACACCCGCGGCCGGTACGGTCCAGCCCAGCATGCCGGCGGCCAGCGCCATGTCGTCGGCCAGCGTCCCGCCCGAGCCGGGAATGATCCCGAAGCCCATCAGGACCAATTGCAGCCCGTAGAGCACCAGCACCAGCAGCACCGGGAACATGGCCAGCAGCACGATCGAACGGGTGTTGTTCGCCCAGATGTGGGTCTGGAGCCCGACGGCCTGCATGGATCCTAGAACTGCACCTGCGGCGGGGCGGCGGACATGGCGGCCCGCTCACTCTCGCCGACATCAAAGAAGGGCTTGTCCGACCCAAAGCCGACCAGACCGGCGAACAGCACGGTCGGAAACTGGCGCCGTACCGCGTTGAACTCGGAGACCGCATTGTTGAAGAAGCGGCGCGCCGCGGCCAGCTTGTTCTCGATGTCTGACAGCTCGGTCTGCAGCTGCTGGAAGTTGGTGTTCGCCTTCAGGTCGGGATAGGCCTCGGCCACGGCGAACAGCCGGCCCAGCGAGGCCGTCAGCATGTTCTCGGCCTGCACCTTGTCATCGACCGAGCTCGCCCCGGCCGCCGCGGCGCGGGCCTGGGTCACGGCATCCAGCGTGGCCCGCTCGTGCGTGGCATAGCCCTTCACCGTCTCGACCAGATTGGGGATCAGGTCCTGACGCTGCTTCAGCTGCACGTCGATGTCGGCGAACGACTGGTCCGCGCGCTGGTCCAGCGCCACCAGCCGGTTGTAGGCCCCGACGACGACAAACAGGAGGACGACGACGATAACGCCGATAACAATCCAGGTGATCATGAGCGGTTTCCCTTGCTTCTGATCTCTCTTATCGCGCGAACCGGGCCCCGGACCCAAATGAAATCGGGGTCATGTCAGGAACGGTAACGCCGCACCCTAGCGGAATTTGCGCAGGCCCCTCGGTCCCTGACGGCCGACGGCCGCCCGCTTGCCCAGCCAGTCACGCCAGTCGGGCCAGTTGCGGCGGCGCCCGCCCCCATCGACCCACTCCGGGCCGGTCTCCTCGGCAAACACCGTGGCATCGGCCAGTCCGCCCTGACGGTACGACTGGAATTTGACGCCCTTGCCCCGCGACATCTCGGGCAGTTCGGTCACCGGGAAGACCAGCGTCTTGATGTTGTCCCCGATCACCGCGACGTGGTCGCCGGTGACGCGCAGGCATACGGCCAGCTCGCCGTTCAGCACCTGTTTGCCGCCACGCTTCTGGGCCAACAGGTCGTCTTCGGGGGCGATGAAGCCGTAGCCGGCCTTCGACACCACCATCAGCTTCGCCCCGGGCTGGTGCGCGAACAGGGCGACGATTTCCACCCCCTCGTCCAGATCGATCATCAGACGGATCGGCTCGCCGTGCCCGCGGCCCGATGCCAGCTTGTCCGCCCCGATGGTGAAGATCCGCCCGTCCGTCGCCGCGACCAGCAGCTTGTCGGTCGTATAGGCCGGCACCAGGAACGACAGGCTGTCGCCTTCCTTGAACTTCAGCTCTGACGGGTCCTCGACCTTGCCCTTCGCCGCCCGGATCCATCCCCGCTCCGACAGGATGACCGTGATCGCCTCGCGCGGGATGAAGGCCTCGACCGGCGCGGCTGCAGCCCCCTCGGGGGCCTCGCCAAAGGTGGTCAGGCGCGGCGACGGCAGGGCCTTGCGCACCTCAGCCAGATCCTTGCCGATCCGCGTCCACTGTCGGGCCTTCGAGTCGATCAGCGCGCGCAGGCCCGCCAGTTCCTCGGTCAGTGCCTTGTACTCGGTCTCGATCGCCAGCTCTTCCAGCCGCGCCAGGTGCCGCAGCCGGGTATCCAGCACAAAGTCCGCCTGCACCTCGGTCAGGTTCAACCGCGCGATCAGCACCGCCTTCGGCTGTTCCTCCTCGCGGACGATGCGGATCACCTCGTCGAGGTTGAGGAAGACGATGCGCAGGCCTTCCAGCAGGTGCAGCCGCTTCTCGATCCGTTCCGCCCGCCAGTTCGAGCGCCGCACCAGCACATCGCGCCGGTGCTCCAGGAAGGCCTGCAGACAGGCCTTCAGCCCCATCACGCCCGGCGTACCCGTGGCATCCAGCACATTGATGTTGACCGGGATGCGAACCTCGAGGTCCGACAGCCGGAACAGGCTCTCCATCAGCACCTCGGGCGCGACCGTCCGCGCCCGCGGGTCCAGTACCAGCCGGATGTCCTCGGCGGACTCGTCGCGCACATCGCCCAGCAGCGGCGCCTTCTTCTGGTCGATCAGATCTGCCAGCGTCTCGATCAGGCGGCCCTTCTGCACCTGATACGGGATCTCGGTGACCACGATCCGCCAGGTCCCGCGCTCGAGGTGCTCGACCTCCCAGCGCGCGCGCAGGCGCAGCCCACCCCGGCCCGTCTCATAGGTCTCGAGCAGCGACGCCCGTCCCTCGACCACGACACCGCCCGTCGGGAAATCCGGCCCCGGCAGGTGCTGCATCAGGGTCTCGGTCGTGGCCTCGGGATCATTCAGCAGGGTCAGGCACGCCTCGATCAGCTCGCTGACATTGTGCGGCGGGATGGAGGTCGCCATGCCCACGGCAATGCCGGACGAGCCATTGGCCAGCAGGTTCGGGAACCCGGCCGGCAGCACGACCGGTTCCTGATCCTGGTCGTCATAGGTGGGGCGGAAATCGACGGCATTCTGGTCGATGCCGTCCATCAGCAGCACCGCCGCCGGCGTCAGCTTGCACTCGGTGTAGCGCATGGCCGCGGCGTTATCGCCGTCGATATTGCCGAAATTGCCCTGGCCATCGACCAGCGGATAGCGCTGGGCGAACGACTGGGCCATCCGCACCAGGGCGTCATAGATCGAGGCGTCGCCGTGCGGGTGGTAGCCCCCCATCACATCGCCCACGACCTTGGCGCATTTGCGGGCCGCCGACTGCGGGTTCAGCCGCATCTGGTGCATGGCGTACAGGATGCGCCGGTGCACCGGCTTGAAGCCGTCGCGCACATCGGGCAGCGCGCGATTGGTGATGGTCGACAGCGCATAGGCCAGGTAGCGCCGGCTCAGCGCCTCGCCCATGGGCTCGTCAACGATACGGCCGCCGTCCGGCGGAGGGGTGTGCAGGGTCATGGCATCAGTATGAAGGAGGAGCGGCGGACGAATCGCCCGCCGCTCCGGTCAGTCTAGGCCGATTTCCACCCCGGCGGGCGGATACGGCGGTGCGTAATGGCCTCAGGGCCGGGGTGCGCGCGGCCCGTCCGGATCGAACAGGTCGCCGAACTCATCGCCTTCGTACCACATCGGCCGTGCCTGGCCGTCCGCAATGGCCCGGGCGATCGAGGTGTTCACGCGCGCGAACCGGGCCGCCGCCTGCCAGTTGAACGGCAGGTCCGGCTCGTCGCTGACCTGGTGATAGTTGTCCGCGAGGAAGGTGGCGATGGCCTCGCGTCCCTCACCCCCCGGTCCGGTCGCCAGGAACACCGAAGGCACGCCCGCCTTGACGAACTCATAGTGATCCGAGCGCACGAAGAAATTTTCCTCCGGCTGGTAGTCGGGCACCGTCGCCACGCCCACTTCCCCGGTCGCCGCTGCCACAATGGCCCCCAGCGTCGAGTGATCGGCCCCGAAGGCCACGACGTCGACGAAATCATAGGTCAGGATCGGCATGTCCAGATTGACCACGCCGACGATGTTCTCGATCGGCACGGTCGGATCGGCCGCGAACCGGCTGGAGCCCAGCAGGCCCAGCTCCTCACCCGTCACCGCCAGGAACATCACCGACCGGCGCGGGCGCTCGTCCGACAGCGACAGGGCTCGCGCCACCTCGATCAGGGTCGCAACGCCGGACGCATTGTCCATGGCGCCGTTCGAGATCCGGTCGGGGGCGTTCTCGTCATCGGACATGCCCACGTGGTCCAGGTGCGCCATGACCACCACCACTTCGTCGGCCACAGACGGATCGGACCCCGGCAGGATGGCCACGACATTGGGGCTCTCAAAATAGCGTGCCCCGGTCGTCAGTTGCACCGACGCCGGTCCCGGAATGGCGAACCCCTTGGGCGAGGTGCCCCGGGCCGCCGCATTCTGGATGGCGTTCAGGTCCTGACCCGCCGCGGCGAACATCTGGCGGGTCGCCTGTTGCGACAGGAAGCCTTCGACCTGAATGCCGGGCGCGTCGGTGTGGGCCCGGCCCTCAGCATCCGCCCAGCGCGTCTGCGGCTCACCGAAATAGCCCATCAGCACCGACCACGGGATGTTCCGCGTGTCGGCCGAGTGGACCATGATGTAGCCGACCGCGCCGTGCTCGAACGCCGTCGTCGCCTTGGCCGACTCCATGTGGGCCGCCAGCTCGCTCGGCAGGCCCTCCGGCATGCCGTACATGGCCAGCACGACCTTGCCGCGCACGTCCAGGCCCGCATAGTCGTCAATGCCCGCGCTGGGCACGTCGAGGCCGTAGCCGACGAAGACAAAGCCCGTGTCGAGCGCGACCTCGCCCACCGTCACGGAGGGGAACAGCGCCACGCCATCGCCCTGGCTCCAGTCGTGGACCCCTCCGTCCGGCCCGGTCCAGCGGAGCTTGCCGTCGGTCAGGGACATCTCGGCGAAATTCACCGGCTGGCGCCAGCTGGTGCGCTCGGCATTGCCGGCCGGGGTCAGGCCCAGGCTGCGATAGTGGCTCTCGACATACAAAGCCGCCAGCTCATAGCCGCGCGAGCCGGTATCCCGCCCCTCCAGCGCGTCATCGGCCAGGAAGGTCACATGGGCCTTCATCCGTTCGGCCAGAAGGACATCGTCGGCCGCCGGCGCGGCGACCTGCGCGACGGCAGGCGTATCGACGCTGGCGCAGGCTCCCAGACCCCCCAAAAGCATCAGGGAGGTGGCAAGCCCAAGCCCCTTCAGACGGCGTATCGCCATGGCGTTCTTCCCCATTTCAGAATGTGGCGGGACCCTAGCCCCCGGGCCGTCTCTATAACAAGCCGGATCGCTTCAGCCGCTCGATCATCCAGTCCCGCGCCGGCGGCAGCGGCTTGTCGCGCGGATGGAAGACCCAGGCCTCGAGGAAATGCCCGGTCAGCGCCAGACCATGTCCGACGTCGCCCTCGACCACGGCGGCCTGACTGCCCAGCAGGAAGGGTGGCAGCGCCAGCAACTTGTCGGCATAGGGCGCGCCCGCCGTCCGGCTGACGGCCCTCCCCGTGCGCGGGCTGACCCAGGCCAGGTCGTCCCGGATGCCTGACACCGCGCAACTCTCCAGATCCAGTCCGAACCCCAGACTGCCGAGCAGCCCCAGTTCGAACCGGATGAAGACGGCGGGCCAGACCGCGTCGTCGGTCAGCGCCGGCATCAGCGCCTCCATGGCGGCGAACACGCCGGGCTCGGCCTCGCGCTCCGGCAGGGCGCCCTGCACTACGGCCGCCGCCGCAGACAGGCCCGCCAGCGCCACGGCCGAGTCGAACAGCTGGCTCACATCATCGCCCGACGGCTCCAGCCGCGCCGAGCCCAGCTGGCTGTCGTCGCGGGCACGCCAGGCCACCCGCACCCGCGAGCCGGGCTGCAGATGCGGCTTCATCTTTCGCGAGGCCCCGCCGGGCACATAGGTCAAGCGGCGGCCGTGCTGCGCCGTCAGCAGGTCCACGACCGCGCCGGTATCGCCGTGCGACCGCGCCGCCAGCACAAAGGCGTCGTCCTCAAACTCCATCAGGGCTGCGTCGTCTCCCCGGCCCGGATGACGTCCACCACATCGCGCGCCACATCGTTCGGCACGGCAAAGCTCAGCACATACTGGTCGATCTTCCAGCCGTCGTCGGTCAGGCGCACAACGCCCGACCCGCGCGTGGTGCCATAGTTGTCGTTGTCCAGCACCTCCTCGAACACCGCCACGCACCGGCACGGGATCGGCAGGATCGAGATGTCCCGATCAACCACGCGGTAATCCCATCCCTGCCCGCGGCTGAAGTAGGGGTCGGCATAGGCCCGGAATTCGTCGACCGTCCACCGCTCTGTCGCGTCGGTCCCGATGAAGCGGGCCTCCGGCGTGAACAGCGAAAAATAGGTCGCACCATCCGCCTCCCGCGCCGCCTGATGCAGGGCGTCGATGACCGCGGCGGGTGCCTCGGTGGACTGGGACTGGGCCAGGGCCGGGACCGGGGCCAGGATCGCTGCCGCGGCCGCCAGGGTGAGGAGTGTCTTCATCGTCATTGCCTTCCTGGTCATCGGACAAGCATCCCTCAATGCCGCCCGACTGTCTCGCCCGAAATGCTCCCCGCATTTAACCGATCGGTTGACAGCCCGCGACGGGCAGTTTACTTAACCGACCAGTTCATCATGAAAGCCGCCATGGCCACCGATCCTCTCAGCGCCAAGTTCGCCGCCCTCGCCGACCCGACCCGTCGCGCCATCCTGGCCCGGCTGTGCGAGGGCGAGGCCAGCGTCAACGAACTGGCCGAACCGTTCGACATTAGCCTCCCGGCCGTGTCGAAACATCTCAAGGTGCTGGAGAGGGCGGGCCTGATCTCCCGCGGGCGGGAAGCCCAGTGGCGCCCCGCCCGGCTGGAGCCCATGGCGCTCAAGGGCGTGGCCGACTGGCTGGAACACTATCGCCGCTATTGGGACGCCTCCTTCGATCTCCTCGATAGCTATCTGAGAAACCTGCAAAAAGGCAAAGACGATGGCCGAGGACTCTGACAACCCCTGCGACACCAGCGGAGAGGCCCACAATTTCGAACTGGTGCTGGAGCGCATCTTCGACGCCCCGCCTGAAAAGGTCTATCGCGCCTGGGTCGAGCCCGAGCTGATGAAACAGTGGCTCTCGCCCAAACCCTGGATCATCACCGAGGCCAGCTGCGATCCCCGTCCCGGCGGGCTGACGAAATTCATGATGGTCGCACCCGACGGCAACAGCTTTCCCTGCACCTCGGTCTTCCTCGAGGTCATTCCCAACCGCAGATTGGTATCCACCGATGGCCTGACCGCCGACTGGCAGCCCGCCGGCGATCCTTTCATGGTCAGTCGCGTCGACATGGAGCCGCTGCCCGACGGCCGGACAAAATACACCGCCAAGGCCCAGCATTGGACCGAGGCGGCCATGAAACAGCACGAGCAAATGGGCTTCCACGAGGGCTGGGGCCAATGCGCCGATCAACTGGCCGAACTGCTGAAGACGCTCTGACCATGGCTGTCGCCGAGGATCTCGCCACCCGCCCAACCCTGCACATGACGCGGGTGTTCGACGCGCCCCGGGCACTGGTCTGGATGGCCTGGACCCGGCCGGAAATGACCGTCCAGTGGATGGGGCCGGTCGAATGGCCCGCGGTCAGCGTCGAACAGGACCTGCGCGTCGGTGGCGCCTGGCGCATCTGCCTGCGTTCGCCCGAAACCGGTCAGGACCTGTGGCAGGGCGGCACCTATCGCGAGATCGTCGAGCACGAGCGCCTCGTCTTCACCTTCAAGTGGGACGAGAGCCACGAGGACGGACCGCCCGCTGACACGCTGGTCACCGTGGTGTTCAGCGACACCGAAGACGGCAAGACCCACATGGACTTCACTCATCAGGGGCTGAAGTCCGAACAGAGCCTGACCGGCCATCGCCATGGCTGGACCAGCACGACCGACCGGCTCGAAGCCTGGTTGGCCGCAAACAGGGATTGAACGGGAGGGACCCCACCATGAAGATCGTGACCAGTCTGAGCTTCCCCGGCACCTGCCGCGAAGCGTTTGAGTTTTACGCCGGCGTGTTGGGCGGAGAGATCACCGCTGCCATGCCCTATTCCGATGCGCCGCCCGAAATGCCCGTGCCCGAACGGATCAAGGACTGGATGATGCACTGCTGGCTGCAGGTCGGGGACCAGGCCATCATGGGCAGCGACATGCATCCCGACTTCACACCGGACATGAACAAGGTGAAGGACGGTTTCGACGTCACCCTGCATTTCAAGGATGTCGAGGAAGCCCGCCGCATCTTCGACGCCCTGTCAGACGGTGGCGAAATCCGCATGCCGTTCGCCGCCAGCTTCTGGTCGCCCGGCTTCGGCGGCTTTACCGACAAGTTTGGCGTGCCGTGGATGATCAACACCAACCCGGACATGCCCCAATGAAGGCGCCTCCTCTGGTCTGGGTGGGCCGCGTGCTCAGCGGTATCTTCGCCCTGTTCATCCTCGGCGCATCGGTTGTGCCGAAGCTCAGCGGAATGCCGGTGGCCGAGGAGACCATGACCCTGCTGGGCTGGCCAACCGGCTATGTGCTGATGATAGGCCTGATGGAGCTGGCCTTCCTCGTGCTTTACTTGATCCCGCGAACGGCCCTGCTCGGCGCCATCCTCTTCACCGGACTTCTGGGAGGGGCCATGGCGACGCACATCCGCGCGGAAAGCCCGCTGTTCAGCCACGTCCTGTTCGGTCTTTACCTGGGGGCCTTCCTCTGGGGCGGACTGTGGCTCAGGCGGGCCGACATCCGGGCCGTTCTGCCCGTCGGTCGTGCTTCGAAAGCCTAGACCCGCTCGTTCAGCAGGGCCTGCTGGTAGGCGCTGACCCAGATGTTCCGGAACCGACGTGACCGCTCCGCATGGTAGATGTGGGCCAGCTCCGCATAGGAGCGGTCGAAGTCATCATTGACGAACACATAGTCGAACTCGTCGGCGTGCTCGATTTCGCCCTTGGCGTTGCCGATGCGGCGGTCGATCACCTCTTCCGCATCCTGTGACCGCGTCACCAGCCGACGACGCAGCTCCTCCAGACTGGGCGGCAGGATGAACACCCGCACCGCATCGTCGGGGCAGCGGCGGGCCACTTCGCGCGCGCCCTGCCAGTCGATATCGAACAGCACGTCCCGGCCCTCGGCCAGGGCGCGGTCGACCGGCGCGCGCGGCGAACCATACAGATTACCGTGCACATTGGCCCATTCGAGAAAGGCGTCCGCCTCGACCAGCCGCTGGAATTCCTCGCGGTCCACGAAATGATAGTCGCGCCCGGCCTGTTCGCCCGGCCGGATGGCCCGCGTGGTCATGCTGACCGACAGCTCCAGCCCGCCGTGATCCGCCATCAGGCGCCGGCACAGCGAGGTCTTCCCCGCGCCCGACGGACTGGCGACGATCAACAGGACACCCCGCCGGGGCATACGCTCATTCGACATTCTGAACCTGTTCACGCAACTGATCGATGGTGGCCTTCAACGCCAGACCGACCCGAGTCAACTCCACCGTGGCCGATTTCGAGCACAGGGTGTTCGCCTCGCGCATGAACTCCTGCATCAGGAAATCCAGCTTGCGACCGGCCGGGGGCTGGGCCAGCAGTTGGTGCCCGCTCTCCAGATGGGCCCGCAGCCGGTCCAGCTCCTCGCGCACATCCGCGCGGGCCGCCAGCGCCGCGGCCTCGACCACCACCTTGTCCTCGACACCCGGCGCATCCCCCGCCAGATCGGCCATCCGCCGCGTGAACCGCTCGCGTACGGCTTCGGTCTGGGCGGCGGCCTCGATCTCGGCCAGGTCGACGTTCGCCCGGATCTGGTCGAGGAAGTCGGCGATCAGCGTCGCCAGCTGTCCGCCCTCGACCTTTCGCGCCGCGACCAGCGCCTTGAGTGCCTCGTCGATACTGACGGCCATGGCGGCCTCGACCCGCGCCTTGCGGTCCTCGTCCGCGTCTTCCTCGGGGCGATCCAGCACGCCGCGCAGGCCCAGCAGGCCGTCCGCGCGGGGCCGCTCGGCGCCCCGCTCGACCAGCTCCAGCGACAGGGCCAGATACCGGTCCAGCAGCGCCTGATCGATGGCGATCTCACCGGCCGCATCGGCTTCGCGCCGGGCCTGCACACCGACGGTCACCTGACCCGGCTCATCAGGGCCTGGGCGCGGGCCTTGGCGTGGCGCTCCAGCCCGTCGAATCCGGGCGGTCCGCGAAAGCGCACCTCCAGCCCCCGCCCGTTCACCGAACGCGCCTCGACCGTCCAGACCCAGCCGTCCTGGCTGCCGTCGGCCCGGCCAAAGCCGGTCATGCCCGACAGGTCACTCATTGCGGCGTCGCGCCCTGCGGCAGGAGGGTGATCTCGGCGCCGGCCTCGGGCGGCGGTTCATCGACGGCCGGCTCTTCCACCGGCGGCAGGCCCTCCCGCTGGCGTTCAATTGCTCGCCAACGCGCGACATTCTGCTGGTGCTCGGCATAGGTCGAGGCAAAGGCGTGTCCGCCCGTCCCGTCGGCGACAAAGAACAGGGCATCCGAGCGCGGCGGATTCAGCACGGCCGCGATCGCCTCCCGGCCCGGATTGGCGATCGGCGTCGGCGGCAGGCCGTCGATCTGATAGGTATTCCACTCGGTGCGGCGATCCAGCTCCGAGCGGCGGATGCCCCGTCCCAGCGGACGGCCCTGTGTGATGCCGTAGATGATGGTCGGGTCGCTCTCCAGCCGCATGCCCAGCCGGATCCGGTTCGAGAAGACCGAGGCGACCATGGGCCGCTCCTCGGCCACTGCGGTTTCCTTCTCGACGATCGAGGCCAGGATTACGGCCTCATCCGGCGAGTTCACGACCGTGCTCGGGCCGCGCTGGGCCCACAGTTCGGCCAGGTTGCGGTCATGGGCCCTCTGCATCCGGGTGATCACCGAGGCCCGGCTCTCACCGCGCGTGACCTCATAGGTATCGGGCCACAGCGTGCCCTCCTCCGGGATGTCGATCTCGCCGGTCAGAATGTCCTCGGCCATCAGGATGTCGTACGCCTGAGCCGACGACCAGCCTTCCGGCAGGGTCACGAAGTGGCGCACCACCCGCCCGCTGACCAGCAGGCTGATGACCGAGCGCAACGAGGCACCCGACGGCACTTCATACTCGCCGGCCCTGAGCTTGCGGTCGGCCCCGGTCAGGGTCACCGCCGCCTTGAACATGTCGGTCGAGCGGATCACCCCGGCCTGTTTCAGGGACTGGCCGATGGCCGACACCCCGGCCCCGCTGGGCAGGACCACAATCGTCGCATCGCCCTGACGCGCTTCCGGCCCGGGCGCATAGAAGACGCTCCAGCCCCAGACCAGCGCGCCGATCAGGAACAGGCTGAAGGTCGCCGATGCGGCCAGCAGCGCGGCCCCCAGCGGGCGTTTCGTGTCGGACGGCGCCCGCCCCTTGCCGGCCACCCTAGTCGACCTTCTTCAGGATCAGGCTGGCATTGGTGCCGCCAAAGCCAAAGCTGTTGGACATGGCCACGTCGATCTTCATCGGCCTGGCCGTGTGCGGCACCAGATCGATGGCGGTTTCCCGCTCGGGATTGTCTAGGTTGATCGTCGGCGGCGCGATCTGGTCGCGGATCGCCAGCACGGTGAACACGGCCTCGATGGCCCCGGCCGCGCCCAGCAGGTGACCGGTCATCGATTTGGTCGAGGACATGGCCACGGTAGATGCCGCATCGCCCACCAGACGCTCGACGGCGCCCAGTTCGATCCAGTCGGCCATGGTCGAGGTGCCGTGCGCGTTCACATAGTCGATGTCGCCCGGCTGGATTCCGGCCCGCTTCACCGCCGCCGCCATGGCGCGATAGGCCCCGTCGCCATCCTCGGAGGGCGCCGTGATGTGATAGGCGTCGCCGCTCATGCCGTAGCCGATCACCTCGGCGTAGATCTTGGCGCCGCGTGCCTTGGCGTGCTCATACTCCTCCAGCACCACGATCCCCGCGCCCTCGCCCATGACGAACCCGGCGTGGTCCTTGTCATAGGGGCGGCTGGCCTTCTCCGGCGTGTCGTTGAAGTCGGTACACAGGGCCTTGCAGGCAAGGAAGCCCGCGATACCGATCGGCACGATCGAGCTTTCGGCACCGCCCGCCACCATGACGTCGGCATCGTCGAGGGCGATCATCCGGGCCGCGTCGCCGATGGCGTGCACGCCCGAGGCACAGGCCGTGACCACAGCGTGGTTCGGGCCCTTCAGGCCGTGGCGGATCGAAATCTGCCCCGAGGCCAGGTTGATCAGGGCCGAGGGAATGAAGAAGGGGCTGATGCGGCGCGGCCCCTTGGCCTCCAGCTCCAGCGAGGTATCGGCGATGGGGCCAAGACCCCCGATGCCCGAGCCCATCATCACCCCGGTGCGCTCGCGGTCGTGGTCCGTCTCGGGCTTCCAGCCGGCGTCGGCCAGCGCCTCATCGGCCGCTGCAATGCCGTACAGGATGAAGTTGTCGACGCGCTTGCGTTCCTTGGCCGACATTATGGCGTCAGGATCGAACACGCCCGGCTCGCCCGGCTTGCCGCCGCCACGCCCGTCCACGCTCGGGACCTCGCCCGCGATCGTGCAGCCCCAGCCTTCGGTGTCAAAAGCGGTGATCTGGCGAATGCCCGACCGACCCTCCCGGATGCCCTTCCAGCTGTGTTCCACGCCCGCCCCCAGAGGGGTCAGAAGGCCCAGTCCCGTCACCACGACACGACGCATCTTGGCGGCTCCTATCGATTCCACTGTCGCCACAAACACTAATGGCCGCCGGGCGGGCCCGCTAGGGGCACACCACGGCGGCCATCTGGCCGGTTTCAGCCGGGCATCAGCCCGCCAGTTTCTCGTCGATGAACTTCACGGCATCGCCGACCGTCTGGATGTGCTCGGCAGCATCATCCGGGATCTCGATGTCGAATTCTTCCTCGAAGGCCATGACCAGTTCGACGTTGTCGAGCGAGTCGGCGCCCAGGTCGTCGATGAAGCTGGCCTTCTCGGTGACCTTGTCGGGGTCAGCGTCCAGGTGGTCGATGACGATCTTGCGGACGCGTTCCAGAGTATCGGACATGGGTGTCTCTGCCTTGATAAGCCGCACGGTGCGGCAGTTGTCTTGTATGCCTGCCGTAGGACGGCGAGGACGACGGCGCAAGCCCGATCGGGACTCACGCCCCCGTCGTGCCCTGCCCTTTAGCACAGTCGGTCGCGGGGGGAAGAGCCGGTAACGGGGATTGATTCACCCCCTCGACCTCAGATCATCGCCATGCCGCCGTTCACGTGCAGGGTCTGGCCGGTGACATAGGCGCCCTCGTCCGAGGCCAGATAGACGGCCGCGGCGGCGATCTCGTCGCCCGTGCCCAGACGGCCCGCCGGGATCTTCGACAGGATGGTTTCGCGCTGCTGGTCGTTCAGCACATCGGTCATCGGGCTGGCGATGAAGCCCGGCGCGATACAGTTCACGGTCACGCCTCGGCTGCCGACCTCCTGCGCCAGCGACTTGGAAAAGCCGATCATGCCGGCCTTGGATGCGGCATAGTTGGTCTGACCCGGATTGCCCGTCACGCCGACGATCGAGGTCACGCCGATGATGCGGCCCGAGCGGCGCTTCATCATGCCTTTCAGCGCGGCGCGCGACAGGCGGAAATAGCTCTCCAGATTGACCTTGAGGACCTGTTCGAAATCCTCGTCCTTCATCCGCATCAGCAGGCCGTCCTTGGTGATGCCCGCATTGGCGACCAGGATGTCCAGCGGCGCCCCGGCGGCCTCTTCGGCGCGGCCGATCAGGCCATCGACGCTCTCCGCATCCGACAGATTGGCGGCGGCGACAAAGGTCCGCTCTCCCATCTCCTTGGCCAGGTCGGCCAGCACCGCCTCGCGCGTGCCCGACAGCACCACGGTCGCGCCCTGCGCATGCAGCGCCCGGGCGATGGCCCCGCCGATGCCGCCCGTGGCCCCGGTCACAAGGGCGGTTTTTCCTGAAAGGTTGAACATCAATATCTCTCCAAGTGGCGAGTGATTAGTGGCGTGTGGCGAGGCAGCAAGGCGGCGTGGCAAAAGGGCTCGCCACTCGTCACTCGCCACTCGTCACTGACTTCGCGAACGCCTCAAGGTCCTCCGGAGCGTTCAGGGCCAGGCTTTCGGCGTCGGGGGCGATGCGTTTGGCCATGCCGGTCAGCACCTTGCCCGAGCCGACCTCGGCAAAGCGCGTCACGCCGCCCTCACCGGCCATCCACTCCATACTCTCGCGCCAGCGGACCCGGCCGGTGACCTGTTCAACCAGCAGGCGACGGATCACCTCGGGATCGGTCTCGGGGCGGGCGGTCACATTGGCGATCACGGGCACGGCGGGCGCGATGATCTTCGCATCGGCGAGCGCATCGGCCATCTCGTCGGCCGCCGGCTGCATCAGCGGACAGTGGAAGGGGGCCGAGACGTTCAGCGGAATGGCGCGCGCGCCCAGTTCCTTGGCCTTCTCGATCGCACGATCAACCGCCGCCTTCTCGCCCGAGATCACGATATTGCCGGCGTTGTTGTCATTAGCGACGACGCAGACGCCGACTTCCGAGCCCGCCGCAGCGGCCGCCTCGGCCAGCGCCAGATCCGTCTTCGGCCCGATCAGCGAGGCCATGGCGCCCTTGCCGACCGGCACGGCGCGCTGCATCGCCTGACCGCGCAGCTTCAGCAGGCGGGCGGTGTCGGCCAGGCTGATCGCCCCCGCCCCGTACAGGGCCGAATATTCGCCCAGCGAATGCCCCGCGACATAGCCCGCCTTCGACACATCGATACCGAACTCGACCTTCAGCACCCGGGCGACCGCGACCGACACCGCCATCAGCGCCGGCTGGGCATTCTCGGTCAGTGTCAGCTGATCCTCGGGACCTTCCCGCATCAGCATGAACAGCGACTGGCCCAGCGCGTCATCCACCTCGTCGAACACCTCGCGCGCCGAGGCGAAGGCGCCGGCCAGGGCCCCGCCCATGCCGACAGTCTGGCTGCCCTGTCCGGGGAAGAGGAAGGCGAGGGTCATGCGTCCGGGTCCATAGCTGTGATTCCGCGTGCGGAGGGGTAGGCCAAGCCTGTCGCAACGGCAAGCGCGACGGGGCTCAGCCCGCGATGATCTCGTACAGCTGTTGCCCGGCCAGAACCGCAAACAGCAGGGCCGCCAGCGCCAGCGAGGCGTTGGACAGCCAGTGGCTGCGCCACTCGACCGGCTGGTCCCGACCGTTCAGCAGCCACAGCAGGGTCCCGGCCAGGAAGGGCATGAACAGGCTGCCCAGCACCCCATAGGCCACGATCAGGCCGAACGGCCGGTCAATGAACAGCAGGGCCATCGGCGGGAAGGTCAGCCACAGCAGATAGCCTCGGAACGCCGGAGACTTCGATCCCGTCATCGCCGGGTCGTCGGACCGCCCCAGCGCATGGGCGACAAAGTCGGTGACCATCAGGCTGACGCCCTGCCACACCCCGATCAGGCTGGAAAAGGTCGTCGCCAGAAAGCCCACAAGGAACAGGAGGGCGATCGGCTGGCCGAACCGCTCGCGCAGCACATCCGACAGGTTCAGCAGGCCACGGTCTCCGCTGGCCAGCGCAATCCCCGCCGCATGCAACAGCTCGGCGCCGACGATCAGCATGGCCACGACGAACACGCCCGTCATCCCGTAGGCGATCCGGTTGTCCCAGCGCATCACGGACATGAACTCCGGACCGCGCCAGCCCTTGGCGGTCAGCCAGTACCCATAGGCCGCCATGGTGATCGTACCCCCTACCCCGCCGATCAGGCCCAGGGTGTAGAAACCCGACCCCTCGGGCAGGCTGGGCCACACGCCGGTGATCAGGCGTGGCAGGTCGGGCGACACCAGCGCCGCCAGCCCGACGACAGTGACAAACATGATCGCCACCAGCCCCGTCATGATCTTCTCGAACAGGCCGTAGCTGCCCAGCCAGACGAGGATCAGGCCGATCACGCCCGAAATCATGCCCCAGGTCTTCAGGTCCAGAACCGGGAACAGCGCCGTCAGCGGCAGGCCCGTCGCCGTCATGGCGCTGGCCCCGTACACAAAGCCCCAGATGATCGCGTAGATGCCGAAATAGAGTCCGGCCCAGTTCAGCCTCTGCCCACCGCCGACCCGGACTGACGGCCCCGGCAGTCGCGCCCAGCCGTCGAACAGCGTCCGCCCGGAGGCCAGCGTCCAGCGCCCCACGCCCTCGGCCAGCGCAATCTTCAGAAGGGTCCCGACCAGAGCTGCCCACAGCAGCACATAGCCGAACCGTCCCCCTGCGATCAGGGTGGCCAGCAGGTCCCCCGCGCCGATCCCGGTCGCGGCCACCACGATCCCCGGCCCGACCAGAGACAGGCGGGGCCGGACAGGTGACGTCATTGCACGTTCGCCAGAAACTCGGCGGGGTCACAGCCCATCTGGCGACAGACGCTGGCCGCCATGTCCTCCAGAAAGCCGGGAAGAAGATTCCGGGTTATGCGCTGTGCGTCGGCGCCGAGCGTGACACTCTTTTTCATGATCGACCGGCCTTCGGGCGTCGCATAGAAGACCAGCATGGCTTCCAGCTCGGCCACGGTGAAGGTCTCCGCATAGAGCGGAACCATGGCCTCGAGGATCTGGTCCATCAGACCGGGCATGATCTCGTCGAATGTCGTCGTCATGACGACCTTGAACTCGGCGCGCTCGGCCGGTGACAGGTCCGCGCTCTCTTCGGCAATGAGTTCAGGAAGGGTCATCAGCACGGCCTCGACGGCCTCGCCCGGATCAACCAACTCCACGACCTGCCGCGCCAGCGCCTCGCGCCGGGCATAGTCCGCGTCCTGCGCAAGTGCGGGGCCGGCCAACACCAGCGCCATGAAAAATCCGGCAACAATCCTGAGCATTCACCCCTCCCGCATGAACGCCCTTGATGGCCCGGCCCGGGCGCTCTGGCAAGCAGCCTCAGCCGCGCGGCTCGTCCTGGATGAAGGCACCGGCAATCCAGCTGACGATGCCGGTCACGATCGCCGCGCCGATCCCCGGCATCAGGCCGTCGACCACAAATCCTCCCAGGAAGCTGGCCGTCAGCCCGATCATGGCGGCGTTCACCACCAGCAGGAACAGCCCCAGGGTGATCACCGTGATCGGGATGGTAATGGCCACCAGAATGGGCCGCACAATCGCATTCACAATGCCGAGAATGATGGCCGCAGCGATCAACGATCCGGTCGAGGTGAAGGCGACACCGTCGACGATTTTTGAGGACAGCCAAAGCCCCAGCATCGTCACCAGCGCCTGAACAATAAACCGCACCATCAACCTGTCTCCGCATTCGGGCACCGGGCCCCGGTCAAATCCTCCGACACAGCGCACGACCCGGTCAATGGCTCCCGACCGGCGCAGGCCGTGTTAGGGTCCCGCGAGTCAGACCGGAGAGCCCCCGCATGAGCCTGCACGGCACCTATGATCCCGACAACATCTTTGCCCGCATCCTGCGCGGCGACATCCCCAGCGTCACCGTATGGGAAGATGACCACGTGCGGGTGTTCATGGATGTCTTCCCCCAGTCCGAGGGCCATATGCTGGTGATCTCCAAGACCTCCCGGGCCCGCAACCTGCTCGAGGTTGAGCCCGACGTGCTGGATCGCATCACCCGGGCCGTCCGCCGCACCGCCCGCGCCGCCGAAAGGGCTCTCAAGCCCGAGGGCCTGAGCATCATGCAGTTCAACGGCGAGGCCGGGGGCCAGACCGTCTTCCATCTGCATTTCCACATCGTCCCGCGCTGGTCGGATCGTCCGATGAAGGGCCACGGCCACGCGCCCATGGCGGACAGCGATCAGCTGCGCGCCCTTGCTGACAAGGTGGCCGCCGCCCTCGAACCGGCCTAGGGCGTGCTGGACCTGCACACGCCCCCTTGCGCGGGGCCCCGCCCCTGCGCATAACCGCCCGGCGCCGGTTTAGCTCAGCTGGTAGAGCAGCGGTTTTGTAAACCGAAGGTCGCGGGTTCGATTCCTGCAACCGGCACCACCTCCCTCCCCCTCGCGCGGGGCGCCATGGCTGACGCCGTCAACAAGCTGGGACACAGGATCGGGGCGCGGGGCGGGCGCACCCGGACGGCCATTCTCGACGCGCTGCGCGCCCTGCTGGCCACCCGCCACATGGGCGAGATCCGCATCGCCGACCTGGCCCAGGCGGCCGGCATCTCGGCGCCGACCTTTTACACCTACTTCGATACTCTCGATGAAGCCCTGCTGGCCCTCTGCGAGGAGGTGGCCAGCGACTGGCAGGGGCTGGCTCACCACCTCGAGGCCGACTGGTCGGGCGGTCAGGGCCTGACCCACGCGCGGGCCCTGATTATGGACATGCTGGCCCTGTGGGCGCGCCACGGCGCCATCATCCGGGTCGAGCAGATGATGGCCGACCGCGGCGCACCGGCCTTTGTCGAGGCCCGCATCAGTCGCCTGCGTCGCCTGCACCTGGCGCTCGAGCGCCGCATCGCCCAGGCCGCCCACGCTGGTCTTCACCCGGAGGGCTACGACCCCCGGCTGGCCTCCTACGAAGTCGCCAATATTGCCGAATCCGCGGCCGCCAGCTTCAACCTGCTGAAGCGCGCCGACAGCGACCGGGCCATCATCGACACCACGGCCCACATCCTCGTGCGCCTGATCACCGGCCGCTGACCGCCATCCCCAGCGGGCCGTACAGCCAGGTCAGCCAGACCCCGATCGCCAGGAATACGCCGAACGGCAGGGCGTCCTGACCACTGACCGCCTTGCCCGTCACCCGCCGCGCGATCACCAGACTGATGCCCGCCAGCCCGGCCCACAGCATCACACTGGCCAGACCCATCCAGCCGACCCAGGCCCCGGCACCGGCCATCAGGAACGGGTCCCCTCCCCCCAGTCCGTCGCGCCCCCGCATCCGCCGGTACAGCCAGCCCATCAGCCACAGGGCGGCAAACCCCGCGACCGCTCCGATCGCGCGCGCCGTCAGAGCCTCGGGCTCGGCCAGGAAAGCCGCCAGCAGGCCCGTCGCCACCAGCGGCCAGGTCAGCACATCCGGCAGCCAGAAATTCTCGAAATCGACGACGGCGAGCATCAGCAGCTGCCAGCCCAGCAGGGCGCCGAACAGGGCGATGGTCAGCTCCGGCGACGCCAGCGCGGCCCACAGACCCAGCCCGCCGCCGGCCAGTGCCAGCACCGCATCCCGCTTCAGGCTCGATGGCTTCTGCGGCACCTCATCGGTCGCCGCCAGCCACAGGCTCAGCCGCGAGACAGCAACCCCGACGATCAGGCCCGCCAGTCCGATCCCGATCGTCGCCGCCGACATGTCCGCTCCGTCTCAGCCGAGGCCGAACGCCACGGCCACCCGATAGACCACAAAGGCCGCGCCATAGGCGAGCGCGAACATATAGGCCGTCATGACCCACATCCACAGCCACGAATTGGTCTCGCGCTTGACCACGCCCAGCGTCGCCACGCACTGCGGTGCGAACACATACCAGGCCAGGAAGGCGAGGCCCGTGGCCAGGGACCACTGCAGCGACAGCACATTCGCCAGGGTGCCGACTGCACTCTCGGCATCGGCCACGGCATAGACGGTGCCCAGGGCGGCCACGGCCACCTCACGCGCGGCCATGCCCGGCACCAGCGCCACAACCATCTGCCAGTTGAAGCCGATCGGCGCGAACAGCGGCTCCAGCGCCCGCCCGATCATGCCGGCGAGGCTGTAGTCGATGGCCGGCCCCGTGGCTCCGGGCGGCGGTCCGGGGAAGGTCGACACGGCCCACACCACCACCATCAGCGGCAGGATGATCCGCCCGGCCCGCTCCAGGAAGATCCGCGCCCGCTGCCACAGGTTCAGCGCCACACTGCCCGGGTCCGGAATCTTGTAGGCCGGCAGCTCCATCATGAAGGGTTCGAAGGCCCCTCTCCAGAAGATCTTGCGGATCACGAACGAGACGATCAGCGCGCTCAGGATGCCCGCCGCATACAGGCCGAACATCACCAGCCCCTGCAGCTCCACCCAGCCCCATACGGTCTCGCGCGGGATGAAGGCGGCGATGATCAGCGTATAGACCGGGATGCGCGCCGAGCAGGTCATCAGCGGCGCCACCAGAATGGTCGTCAGCCGGTCGCGCTTGGAGTCGATCACCCGCGCCGACATAATCCCGGGAATGGCACAGGCGAAGCTGGACAGCAGCGGAATGAAGGCCCGGCCGTGCAGGCCCGCCCCGCCCATGATGCGGTCCATCAGGAAGGCGGCCCGCGCCATATAGCCAAAGTCTTCCAGCAACAGGATGAACAGGAACAGCACCAGAATCTGCGGCAGGAACACCAGCACGCTGCCGACCCCGGCGATCAGCCCGTCGACAATCAGGCTCTGCAACAGACCGTCCGGCATGACGCCCGCGACCCAGCCGCCAAGACCGGCCAGCCCCATGTCGATCGCGTCCATCGCCGGCGCGGCCCAGCTGAATACCGCCTGGAACATCACGAACAGCAGCGTCAGCAGGATCAGCAGCCCCGCCACCGGGTGCAGCAGCACACTGTCGATCTTGCCGGTCAGGGTGTCGGGCCGCTCGGGCGGCTTCACATGGGCCGACATGATGCGTCCGGCCTCGCGATGCGCGGCGCGGATTTCCGCGGCGCCCGGCTCGTGCCAGGTCGAGGGTTGGGTGGCCGTCGAGGCGAGCACCGCCTGCACAGCCTCCAGCAGGCCATCCATACCCCGCTTGCGCGTGGCGACGGTCGTGACGACCGGCATGCCCAGCGCCTGCGACAGGCCTTCGAGGTCGATCCTCAGGCCCTGACGCTCGGCGATGTCGTACATGTTCAGCGCCATGACCGCCGGACGTCCGACAGCCTTGATCTCCAGCGCCAGTCGCAGCACCAGCCGCAGGTTGGTGGCGTCCGCCACCACCACCAGAACGTCCGGCACATCCTCGGGCCGGCGGCCCAGCACCACGTCGCGGGTAATCACCTCATCGGGGCTGCGCGCGCGCAGCGAATAGGTCCCCGGGAGGTCCAGCACAGTCATCGGCGTGCCGTCCGGGGCCTTGATCGCGCCGGCCTTCCGCTCGACCGTCACCCCCGCATAGTTGGCGACCTTCTGCCGGCTTCCGGTCAGGGCGTTGAACAGGGCCGTCTTGCCGCTGTTCGGATTTCCGACCAGGGCGACCGTCGTCGTGGACTCACTCATGCCGGGACGCGCGCCTCGTCGTCGAGGTTTAGGTCGCCAGCCCCCAGCTTCAGCGTCAGCCCCCTCACCTCATGCCGGCGCAGGGCGATCCGCATGCCCTCGACATTCAGCACGACGGGATCGGCGCCGACCGGCCCTTCGTGAATCAGGCCCACGCGCGCCCCCTCGACCAGTCCGAACTCCAGCAGGCGACGCTCCAGCTCCTGGGCGTCGGCGGGATTGTCCTCCATCGCCTCGACGGTGTGAATGCGGCCTTCCTGACCCTTGCGGGCCTGGCTCAAACGGATGATGTCGGTCATGAAGCGTGCGTACTGCCGTCGGGGAGGTTCAGCGGAATGCGTCCGGGCGCGGGCACCCGGGCCGCGCGCCCATCCAGTTGACACTGATTATCAGGTGCGGGTCGCCGCCGTCCAGCCTGTTGTCCGTTTTGCCGCACCCTCCTATCCAGAGGTCAAAGGGAGTCCGTCATGAAGTCATCGTTCCTCACCCCCGCCCTGCTCACGGCCCTGGTCCTCGGCACGGCGGCCTGTGGGGACGAGACCGCCACGACACCGCCGCCGCCCGCCCGCGCGCCCCTGACCCCCGAACAGGTGACCCTGGCCATGGCCGCCCTTCCGGCGCCCTACAATCAGGCGGATTACGAGAACGGGCGTCGGGTCTTCGCCCGCTGCCGGGCCTGTCACACGGTCACTGAGGGCGGTCCCAACATGACCGGGCCCAACCTCTGGGGCCTGTTCGGGCGCGCCGCCGGTCGGCACGAGGGTTACAATTACTCGAAGGCCCTGCAGGAGGCCGACTTTGCCTGGGACGGCGACCGCCTTGACCATTGGCTGGCCAATCCGCGCACCTTCCTGCCCGGCAACAAGATGAGCTTCCCCGGCGTGCCCGACGATCAGGACCGCCGCGACGTCATCGCCTGGCTCAAGGTCGAGACCTCGCCGCGCCAGGGTGCGTACCCCTGAAACACCGGTCCTGCAGGTCCCCTTGCAAGCGGCAATGCAATGTCCCCGCTCCTGACCCGAAGCGGACATTGCCGGCAATCCACCTCTTCGGCATCGTTCGCTGATGACGCTTCCGCCACCCGCGTTCACCCGGAATGACATCGTCGAGACTATGGGAGAGGCTCCCCCTCCTCTTCGCCCCGGCAGTAGGGCATGGGTCGTCGGGATTTCCGCCCCGCACGAACGGTCTGGATCGTCTCTGGCAGATCATCCAGTGGGCTACATCTACACTATCGAGTTCGAAGACGGTTCATCGGCAACTGCGCCGGAGGATCAGCTCAGGCTCGCCCCCAATGTCGCCCTTCCGGGCTGAGCCGTCAGTCGGCCTCCGACCCATTGGAGACCTTTCCCGCTTCAGCTAGTGTCGGTGCATGACGCTCCGGTTCGACCAAGAGAAGACCCGTCGATACTCTACTCGCATTGCGAAGGCTCATGGGCTCGACATTCTCCCATCGTTGCCATTTCTCGACGAGCCCAGTCTGGTCAGTGATGCGAAGTCCGTAGTTGATCGGCTGCTGTGTCTCAACGCCATCTGTGCCGCAGCATACGGATTTCCCGTCGAGCGAGCTCAAGCTTGGCTAGATGGTGAGGGGCTCCAACCGGCTCTCACTGCCGAGGAGCGCGCCTTTTTAAGCGGCTCCAACGTGCGGGAGCTGTTTCAGACCCAGGTAGAGGGGGCATGGGCTTTGGCGTGGGCTCTTCGCCTTGTTCCCACCCTGGACCCTTGGGTCGGTGCGGATGACGGGTTTGTACGTCTTCTCCCCAACTTGAAAACCAATGAGTCGTCCCGACGCATACGCGACCTCGCAGCGACGTTGCGAGCGACAGATGAGATTTTGGCGGCTCTTGATCTGAGCTACTGCCTTCATTGGGGCGTACGACAAGCGACCGTAGCCGGTCTCCCGACACCGGCGGGGCTGATCGAATACGTGGTCGTCGAGCGGAGACGCGCTCTCGAATGGTTATTCAGCGACGAGGAATGGGACGATCTGACTCTCGATACTTAGCACCTCGGGCATCGCGGGCTGTAGGCGGACTTAATGTCCGATTTCCACCCTTGGCTGACGTTAGCGGTGTCCGCTTTTGGCGAGCATGGCGCGTCCCTTATGCGTACACGATCTGACCCGACTTACTCGGCAGCCTTCGGCACGGCATCGTTGGCCGCGACTTCTTGCGCTTCCCATTCCTCGATCTTGCGAGCCGTGTACTCCGGCGAGCGCGTGAAGCGGGCCAGCACCCCATAGATCACCGGCACGACGAACAGGGTCAGCAGGGTCGCAAAGATCGCCCCGGCAAAGATCACCACACCGATGGTCTGGCGGCTTCCGGCGCCGGCCCCCTGCCACAACACCAGCGGCAGGGCCCCGAACGCCGTGGCGATCGAGGTCATGATGATCGGCCGCAGACGCAGGGTCGACGATTCAATGATTGCCTCGCGCACCGACCGCCCCTGATCCCGGAGCTGGTTGGCGAACTCGACGATCAGGATGCCGTTCTTGGCCGCCACCCCGATCAGGATGATCAGTCCGATCTGCGAATAGATGTTGAGGCTCGACCCCGCCATCACCAGACCGAACAGGCCCCCGGCCGCCGCAAGTGGCACCGTCAGCATGATGACCGCCGGCGTGATCCAGCTTTCGAACTGGGCTGCCAGCACCAGGAACACCAGCACCAGCGCCAGACCAAAGGCCCATGCCACCGCATTGCCGGCCTCGCGCTGATCGCGGGCGGCGCCGTCCCACTGCACATTGACCACACCCTGCGGCTGCTCGTCGGCGCGCGCCTGCAGGAAGGCCATGGCGTCCGCCAGTGTCGTGCCTTCGGTCAGATCGGCCTGCAGGCTGATGGCGCGCTGGCGATCCTGACGGCGCCGGTCCGGCGTATCGCCTGACGTCTTGGTGCTGACCACGGACGACAGCGGCACCAGATCGCCATTGCCGGTTGCGACATACAGGGCGCCCAGATCGCTGACCTCGCGCCGGTTGTCGCGCTCGGTCTGCAGGATCACATCGTATTCCTGCCCGCCCTTGATGTAGGTCGTGGCCCGGCGCGATCCGAACATGGTCTCCAGCGTCCGGCCGATCTGTTGCGACGACACGCCGAGCGCGGCCGCCGTCTGCGGATCGACATCCACCAGCAGGCGCGGGGCATTGGGCTCATAGTTCAGACGCGGGCGCGAGAACCCGGGATATTCCTGTGCCGCGGCCAGCACCGGCTGCAGCCACCGGTACATCTCGCCATAGTCCGAGCCGGTCACCACCATCTCGATACTGTTCGAATTCCCCCCGCCGCGCTGGAAGCTGCCCGGCACGCTGGCGTTCACCTGGGCATCGGTCTGGCCGCGCAGGCGCCCGTTGATCTCGGCCGAGATTTCGGCGGCCGAGCGGTGACGCTCCGACCAGTCCGACAGGATCATCACCGCATTGCCCGAGTTGAAGCTGCCGCCACCAAAACCCGGCGCCGACACCAGATAGCTGTCCGCCTCGCCCGACGCCTTGTATTCGGCCAGGATCGGCTCCAGCCCCAGCATGATGCGCCGGGTGTAGTCAAAGCCCGCGCCCTCGGGGCCCTGCACCCGCACGCTGACCCGGCCCCGGTCCTCATCGGGGACCAGTTCGTTGGGCAGGTTCAGGAACATGAAGGCGCCGCCGGCCGCGACCAGCAGGATCAGCCCGGCCACGCCCCAGACGGCCGCCCGCCGGCCCAGCAGCATGTCCAGTGAGTTGCGGTACGAATTCTTGACCTGGTCCATCGTCCGGTCGACCCGCCGCGTCAGCCACCCCGAGCCCGAGGCCGGACGCAGGATCTTCGATGCCAGCATCGGCGACAGGCTCAGCGCCAGGAAGGCCGAGAAGGCCACGGCGGCGGCGATCGCGGCGGCCAGCTCGACGAACAGCCGCCCGACATAGCCCGGCAGGAACAGCAGCGGCGCGAACACCGACAGCAGCACCACGGTCGTCGCGACCACAGCAAAGAACACCTGGCGCGCCCCGCGCTCGGCGGCCACCAGCGGCGGCTCGCCGTGATCCAGACGCCGCTGGATATTCTCGGTCACCACAATGGCGTCATCGACCACCAGGCCGATGGCCAGCACCAGCGCCAGCAGGGTCAGCAGGTTCAGCGAAAAGCCCAGCGGCGCCAGCACGATGAAGGTCGAAAGCAGGCAGATCGGCGCCACGATCGACGGGATGAAAGCGGCGCGCAGGCTGCCGAGGAAGACGAAATTCACCAGCGCCACCAGCGCCAGGGCGATGCCGATGGTGATCCAGACCTCGTCGATGGCGTGGGCGGTAAAGACCGAATTGTCCGAGCCGACTTCCAGCTCCACCCCGTCCGGCAGGCTGGGCCGGATGGTCTGAACCATTTCCGTCACTGCATCCGAGATCGCCAGGTCGTTCGACTGGGCCTGACGCGTGATCGCCAGACCGATCTGGTCCAGTCCGTTCCCCCGGAACAGGCGGCGGTCCTCGGACGGGGCCTCCTCGATGCGCGCCACATCGCCCAGTCGTGTGACATAAGTCACATCGCCCTGTACCGCCGGGCTGGAGCCGGGGGCCGACGCCGAGCCCCCCGTACCGATCGGCATCTGGGCAAAGTCCTCGGCCGTCGCATAGTTGCGGGCCACGCGAACGGTGTAGTCCTTGGCGCCTGACTCCAGCGCGCCGGCCGGCAGCTCGACATTCTGGGTGGTCAGGGCCTGTTCGATGTTCTGGACGGTCAGGCCCCGCGCGGCCATGGCGGCGGGGTCCAGCCAGACGCGCATGGCGTAGCGCTGCTCGCCATAGATCTGCACCTGGGCCACGCCCGGCACGGTCGACAGCCGGTCGATCAGATAGCGGTCGGCATAGTCCGTCAGCTCCATCCGGTTCATCGTCGTGGAGCGCAGGAACAGGATCATCACCGGCTGGCTGTCGGTGTCCGCCTTGGCCACCTCGGGCGGCTCGGCCTGATCGGGAAGCCGTCCGACAACGCGCGAGACCCGGTCGCGCACATCATTGGCGGCGTCGTCGATATTGCGGTCCAGGCTGAACTCGATGCGCACGCTTGAGCGTCCGTCCCGGCTCGTCGACTCGATCCGCTCGACGCCCGGGATACCGGCCACCTGCTGCTCGATCGGCTCGGTAATCCGGTTTTCGATCACCTCGGCCGAGGCCCCGGCATAGGAGGTGTTGACCGACACGATCGGCGGGTCGACGTCCGGCAGCTCCCGCACCGGCAGGAAGAAGAAGGCTGC
The DNA here is from genome assembly GCF_017744255.1 of Brevundimonas sp. A19_0. Taxonomy (GTDB): domain Bacteria; phylum Pseudomonadota; class Alphaproteobacteria; order Caulobacterales; family Caulobacteraceae; genus Brevundimonas. The sequence goes on from NZ_JAGHQP010000002.1 coordinate 327,965, forward strand.
CAGGCCAATCACGCACAGCACAATGGCCGCGACGGCCGCAAAGACGGGCCGCCGGACGGCGACATCCGACAGCATCATTGACCGGCACTCCGGCCGGCGACCGTCACCGGTGCACCCGGCTGGATGCGGTTCAGGCCGGTCGCGACGACCGTATCGCCGGCGTCCAGGCCCGACAGGATCTCGACATAGCCGCCCTCGACGGCCCCCGCCTCGACCTCAACGCGCTGGGCAATCTGGCCTTTCTCGCCATTCGCCACGCGATAGACGAAGGCGCCCTCGCCCTCGTACTGCACCGCGGACTCCGGCACGGCCAGCGCCTGCCGCTGGCCCTGACGCACGGTCACCCGCATCGACATGCCCGGCCGGATCCGACCCTCGGGATTGGGCACTTCCGCGCGCGCCGTGGCCGAGCGGGTCACTTCATCGATCCGCGTATCGACCCGCGCGATGCGCCCCGTGAACTGCGAGCCGGGAAAGGCATCGGCGGTGGCACTGATCGGCGTGCCCGACTGCACCCGGCCCAGGTAGCGCTCGGGCAACGGAAAATCGATCCGGATGGTGCTGATGTCGTCCAGCGTCGTGATCACCGTGCCCGGTCCGACCAGAGTCCCCGGGGTAACCGATGTCAGACCCAGCACGCCCGAAAACGGCGCCCGGATCATGCGGTCGCCCCGGCGGGCCTCGGCGGCGTCCAGCGAGGCTTCGGCGGCGCGCAGGGCGGCCTCGGCCTGTTCGGCGGTCACCCGGGGGGCGATGCCGCGCTCGGCCAGATCCCTCGTCCGCTCATAGTCGCGCCGTGCCTGATCGACCCGCGACTGGGCCTCGATGATGTCGGCGTCTTCCTCACGCGCCTGCAGCTCGACCAGCGGCGCTCCGGCCCGGACCGTCTGCCCGTCGCGGAACAGCACCCGGGTGATCAGCTCGCTGGTCGAGGAGACGATATTGACCGAGCGCTGGCCGCGCGCCACGCCCACCAGTTGCAGACTGTCCGAAAAGGTCCGCTCCGCCACCTGGACGGCCGCGACCTCCTGGCCGCCGCCGCGTCCTCCGCCGCCCCGGCCGGGTCCGCCGCCCTCGCCCGCATCGGCGAACGACAGCCGGACGATGACGGCCACGGCCATCAGGACAATCAGCGCGGCTGCGGCGATGAGGAGGAAGTGGCGCTTGATCACGTAACAAAGAATCCCTGACTGCCGGCCTGCAATAGCGGTCTGACAGCCAGACGCAATTGCTCTTTAGGAACGCAGGGAGTTACGGATTCCGTCGCGGAAAGTTGCGCGGGCCTAGAAGCGCCGCCACAGGCCGAAAACCCAGCCCTCCGACTGAGGGGTCTCACGTCCGGTTACAGCCGCCCGCCACCCCACCTGCACGCTCCAGTCCCCGAAGTCCCGCACCACGGAGGTTTCCGACGACATCCAGCGCGGCCCGCCGTCGTCTACCTGACCGCCGTAAAGCTGCCCCAGAACCAGCCAGTCCTGCCCGATCCGCCCCCCCAGCGTCAGATCGACGCGGGTCTCGTCCTCAAGCCCGTTCCGGAATCGCCGCGCGCCCTGCACGTCCACGAAAACGGACGTCACGCCGAACACGGGCTGGTCGGGGGTCGCCGACCGTCCGGCCGACAGACGCACCTCCCAGTCGGCCGTGCCTTCGCCCGGCAGGGCATAGCCCGCATTGCGGCCCTCGCCCCCGTCCGCATAGCTGACCTGAAGGGCGACCGCATGGACGTCGTCGCGATACAGCTGCCAGGCCAGACCGACCTCGAGCGGCCCGCGTCCCTCATAGTCTACAAAGGCGTCCGACCCGCTTTGCCAGTCCGTCTTCAGGACCAGCGTCAGCCGGTCGGTCACCCCGTACTCCGCGAACAGGCCGAGGCTCCGGTCCCGCCGCGCCACCATCAGCGGCACGCTGTTGCCGTCCGGATCAAAGCCGCGCGTCGCCCGCATCGCCTCATATTTGAGGATCAGCTGGGCCTTGCCCCGCTTTTTCGTCCAGCCACCCGCATCCGCAGGGGTCGCGATCGCGGCGGCCGTCGCGAGGGCCAGACCGGTCGCCAGCCCCCGCGCGAGTGTCACGCGTCGTAGCCCGGCGATTTGCGATCCAGCATCCGCAGGGCCCCGGGCCAGGCCAGGGCCGACACAAAGCCGATGCCCTTGCCCTGCTCCTTCGTTTCGGCCTGGGCTGCGTCGGGCGCGATCAGCACCTTGTCAACGCCCGCCGACAGGGCCGCGATCTGCTGGGCGCAGGCCCGCTCGAGGAAGAACATTCCGACCCAGGCCGCCGCGGCCGTCTGGCCGACCGCCAGCGTACCGTGATTGCGCAACAGCATCAGCGGCTTGTCGCCCAGATCTGCGACCAGACGTTCGCGCTCGTCGTGGTTCAGGGCCAGCCCCTCATAGCCGTGATAGGCCACCTGGTGCTGCAACAGGCAGGCATTCTGGCTGACCGGCAACAGGCCGTGCTGCTGGGCCGCCACGCCCACCCCCGCCACCGTGTGCAGGTGGATCACGAACAGGGCGTCCTCGCGCGCGGCGTGCACTGCCGAGTGGATGGTGAACCCCGCCGGATTGATGAAATTGGTGGTCTCCTGAACGATGTTCCCGTCCAGATCGACCTTCACCAGCGACGAGGCCGTGATCTCCTCGAAATAATAGCCGTACGGGTTGATCAGGAAGTGATGCTCCGGCCCCGGCACCCGGGCCGAGATGTGGGTGAATATCATGTCGTCCCACCCGTGCAGGGCCACCAGCCGGTACAGGGCGGCAAGCTCGACCCGCACCTGCCATTCGGCTTCGGACACGCGGGACTTCAGCGACGCAGGGGCTCCATCGGCCATGTTCACACTCCTCGGTTGCGATGGGAAACTCGCGCTACACGGGCCTTTGGTCAAGCCGGGGGCTCCCACGGCTCCGCTCGGCAAGATGTGGTTAACCCCGTCTTCACCGAGTTTGCCGATAGTGCGGTTGACGTCTGGCGGCGCGCCCCCCGGACAGCCAATCGGAGTTGTCGATCGTGATGGCAGCCGCCCAGCAAGAGCCCGCCCCGTCCCGGACCTCCGGTGGAGACGCGAGCGCCCTGCTGACCCTCGCCCGCAGCCGCACGCATCAGGATCGCCAGCGCCTTCTGCTGGGCGTCATGGCGCTCTGCGACCAGCATCCGGACGCCGCCAGCCAGGAACTCTCGCCGGTCCTGACCGACATCTTCCTGACCCTCGCGCGTCAGGCCGAGCACGACATCCGCCACGCCCTGTCCGAGCGTCTGGCCAAAGCCAGCTGGGCCCCGCCGGCACTGATCAACATCCTCGCCCTCGATGAGATCGAGATTGCCCGCCCGATCATCGCCAGCAGTCCGATCCTCAAGGACGAGGACCTGCTCGCCATCCTCGTCAAGGCCAGCCTCGAGCACCAGATCGAGGTCGCCCGCCGCCCCAACCTCAGCGCCCGGGTCGCCGACGCCATTCTGGATCAGGCCCACCCCGCCCCCCTGACCGCGCTCGCCGGCAATGCCACGGCCGAGATCAGCGCCGAGGGCCTGCGCCGTCTGGTCGAACACTCGCGCCGGCTGGCCGCCCTGCGCGCGCCGCTAACCCGCCACCCGCGCATGAACGAGACCTTGGCCCGCCAGATGTATGCCTGGGTCGGCGCGGCGCTCCGGGAATCGATGGGCGAGCGGTTCGCCATCGCCGACCTCCGGCTCGACGAAGCGGTCGATCAGTCCGTCGACAGGGCCTTCACCTCGCTCGGCTACGGCGCCGTCTCGCCGCCGTTCGTCGATGATGACCGCGACGAGATGGATCGCCGTCTGGTCACCAAGCTTCAGGCCGCCGGCCAGCTGCGCCCGGGCTATCTGATCCGCGCCGTGCGTGAAAAGAAGATGGGCCTGTTCCGCCACGCCCTGTCGGTGCTGGGCGGCTTCTCCATGGCCCAGGTCAAGGCCAGCCTGACCCACGACACCCCCGAGCCCCTCTATTACGCCTGTGCGGCCGTCGGCATCGATCGGGCCGTCTTCCCGCCCCTGCTGTACGAAATCCGCCAGATCAACGGCGGACCTCCGGGCGAAGCCGGTCAGGCCGTCTGGCAACGCGGGGCGATTTCGCCCCAGTCCGCCCAGCGCGCCTTCCTCGCCCTGATCGGCGACGGCGAAACCCCGGTTCGCTGACGCACTTCGTTTGACAAGTCGCGACCCCCGGTCTCACCTGTGGCGGTGACTCCTCCTCCCGCTCCCCGACTGGCTTTTGCCGCCAGCGAACGTCCCGAGGCCCAGGCGGCCCTCGTGCGCCTGCGCGACCGCTATGCCCATGTCCCGGCGGCCGAGGCCGATGTGATCGTGGCGCTCGGCGGCGACGGCTTCATGCTGGAGACCCTGCACGCCAATCTGTCGCGCGGCACGCCCGTCTACGGCATGAACCGCGGCTCGGTCGGCTTCCTCATGAACGACTATGATGAGGACGACCTGCTCCAACGCCTCGCCGCCGCCAACCGGACAGTCATCCATCCGCTCCAGATGGACGCCTGGAGCGAGAGCGGCGCCACCCACAGCGGCCTGGCCATCAACGAGGTGTCGCTGCTGCGCCAGACGCGGCAGAGCGCCAAGCTGCGCATCCGTGTCGACGATCGCGTCCGCATGGAAGAGCTGACCTGCGACGGCTGCCTGATCGCCACGCCGGCCGGCTCGACCGCCTACAACCTGTCCGCCCACGGCCCCATCATCCCGCTGGAATCCCGCATTCTGGCCCTGACCCCCATCAGCGCTTTCCGCCCGCGTCGCTGGCGGGGCGCCCTGCTGCCGCACGAGGCCCGCGTCAGCTTCGAGGTGCTCGAGGCCGACAAGCGCCCGGTCAGCGCCACCGCCGACAGTTTCGAGGTCCGCCGCGTCCGCCGCGTGGACGTCTGCGAACGCCGCGACATCGACCTCACCATGATGTTCGACCCCGGCCGCTCGTTCGAGGAACGGGTGCTGTCCGAACAGTTCACCGGCTGACAGTCACGGCTTCTTAAGACCCCCTCCGCATGATCCCTTCCAGGTTTATGCAGGAGTAGCCGATGAGCGGTCCGGCCCAGGTCATTCGTCCCCCGAACACCCTTCGCCTGAAGGTGGGTGGCGGATTCGGCGGTATTGATGCTGCCGCAATCGCCAAGGCCGAAGAGGCCCTGCAGGCCATGTCCGCCCAGTTCAGCCAGTGGCTGCAGGACGAGATCGTCAAGCTTGAGGCCGCCCAGACCGCCATCCGCGAACAGGGCTACACCCCCGAGACGGCCGAGGGGCTCTATTTCCGCGCCCACGACCTCAAGGGTCTCGGCACCACCTATCAATATCCGCTGGTCACCCGCCTCGCCGGGTCGCTGTGCAAGCTCATGGATGCTCCGGAAAAGCGCATGAGCGCCCCGGTCGTCCTGATCGACGCCCACATCGACGCCATCCGCGCCGCCGTTCGCGACAAGATCCAGACCGATGATCATCCGGTCGGCCAGATGCTGGCGGAAACGCTCGAAGCCCGCGTGGCCGAGCACAAGGGCTAGGCTCCTACCCCTTCCTGCTGGACGGATCAGGCCGCGTTTGCGGCCTTTTCCATGTCTTCCGGCAGCGGAGACCGGTCCAGACGCTCCATCAGATAGGCCAGATCCTCGCGCGGCACATTCGGGCGCTGTGTCAGGAACCGCTCCAGCATGCGCTGGCGGAAGGTCTCGGTGCTGAAGTCCGCACCCTCGGCCTGCAGGGCCCGCCAGGTGTCGATGCCCGACCGGAAGGCCTGGAACAGCCGCGGCGGCAGGCCTGCGCGGTCGTAGATGGCCTTCAGCCCCAGCGGCCCGGCGTCATGCACCATCAGCCAGGTGCGCGAATGCGGCGTCTGCGACAGCTCGGCCAGGCCATGCTCGACAAAGGTCACCTGTCCCCGCGCCAGCGCCCGCAGCAGCAGCGACGGGGTCAGCGCCTTCCGCCCGTTCAGGCGCGACACAAAGGTCGCCATGTCGGTCGTGCTGGCGGCCTGATCGACCAGATCCAGCGTCGCCCGCTCGCGCGCGTGGGCCGACAGCCGGATGGCCGCCTCGGGCGCGATGGCATGGCGCGTCATCAAATGCTCGCGCACCGTCTCCGACACATGGGCCACCAGCCGCTCGGTAATATCGGGGGGCAGCACCTGCCGGTAGGACAGCGCCGTCACCACCTCGGGCGCTTCGGCGAACCGGTCCAGCACGACGGACATGGCCCCTTCGGCCAGATCGGCATTGTCATTGGCCGCCAGGGTCCGCACCGCCTCGCGGCTGCCGGTCTCGGCCAGCACCTGGCACACATCGCGCCCCACGGTCGGGCGCGCCGCCACGGCGACCTGCCGCGCGGAAGACCCCGCCTTGACGATCTCGATCAGATCCTCGTCCGAAAAGGCGGGGCAGAATCCGATGATGGGCAGGGCCACACTATCGACGTCGGCGGCCAGACGGCGCGCCACATCGCGCGGGATCAGGTCCGAGGATTTCAGCGTCACCGCCAGCGCGCGTCGCACCAGCTCGGCGGCGTCATGGGCCAGCACGCGCAGGATCTTCTCGGCCGCCTCGCGGTCCTCGGGGGTCAGCTCGGCGCGATCCATGTTCCGGCACAGCTTGTGGGTCGCAGCGGCGCGCTCGTCCTCATCGGTCGATTTCACCAGTCGGCGGATATCAAACTCGGTCAGGCGTGCGCGATAGGCCGTCATCTCGGACTCAGCTTGTCTAGATCAACCGGTGTGCCCCGATTCCCGGTTCGAAGCATGCGCGCGACAGGCTTAACGCGCGGTTTACCACGGCGCCCGGCTCAGACTTCGCTGATCCCCACGAACGCCCGGCGGAATCCGGCATCGGCCTGATCGCCATCCTGCCCCAGCAGCAGCGCCAGCAGGCCCTGATCCTGACGCATCCGGTCCATGTGGTCCGCCACCGCCCGGTCCTTGGGCGACAGGGCGTCGGGCGACACGGCCCCGGGCGTGGCTCCGCCCGCCGCCGGCGCACCCTGCCCGGCCTTGCTGGACAGGTTGGCATAGACCTCACCGACCGTCGCCGGGCGCCCGTTGCGATAGAAGATCGAGCGGTTGGCGCCCGCTGCCTGGGGGAACAGGGCCGCGGCGCTGGCACCCGGCTGGGTGTTCACGGCCTCGATCAGTCGTGCGGCTCCGGCAGGCCCAAGAAAGTGTGCGGCATACAGGTCGCCGGCCGTCGGTTCCCGCCCGATCCGTCCGCGCAGATAGGCGGCGTTCGAGGCCGTCAGCTCGCCCGCCATGGCCGAGGCTGCGACCGGATCGTAACGCAGGTCCAGCACCACATTGCGCGCGGCCCCGTCGACCCGCCAGCGCCCGTCCTGACCGCGATAGATCAGGTCCGCATACTGGCCATAGCCGTGCCGTCCGCCATACTGTTTGACCGTCGACAGCCAGGTCTGCTCGATGAACTGGAACAGGCCCGCCGCCGACGAGGTACGCGCCTTGGCGCCCGGGTTCATGGCGCTCTCGCGCTGGGCCGTCTTCAGCAGAAAGTCGAAGTCCACACCCGTCGAGGCAGAGGCGCGCCGGATGGCCGCCTCGACACCGCCCTGGGAGGGAATCGCACCGATGGTCATGGCGAAGAGGCTGACCAGTCATGGTTAATTGAATCTTAACCGCCGTAACCGTGATCGCCGCACAACGGTTTCGCCTCAAACTTGCCGCAAGGTCAGCGCCCACTCGCCTCAGGGTGTGCTGTGGGGACGGCATAAGGGAGAGACGACCATGATGATGACGCACGCCGGTGGCCCCGGCCTGATCAGTCCCCTGGAATACGGCACCACGCGCAAGAAGCTGTCGCCGGCGACACTCGTCGCGCTCGGCGTGGTGGTGGCCGCCCACGTCGGCGCAGGGGTCGCCCTCTACTATCAGCGGGTCGAGATGGCCTACACGCCGACGGTGGAGCCGAAGGACACCATCCTCATGGAGTTCTACACGCCGCCCCCGCCGAAGACCGAGCCCACGCCCGAGCCTCCGGCGCCCAATCCGCCGATCCACAACCCGGTCGCACCCCAACGCGCGACCGAGACGCTGGTCGCTGTCATCCCGGATGTGCCGACCCAGGTCACCGGGCCGGGCATCACCCTGACCAAACCCATAGAGAACCCGACCCCCGGCGGCACCGGGACCACGCCGGTCGAGACCGTGCCTGCGGGCCCGCCGGTGATCACCCAGCCCGACTGGGTCCGCAGACCCAGCGGCGAGGCGCTGATACGCGCCTATCCGGACCGGGCCCTCACGGCCGGGGTCACCGGCTCGGCCACGCTCAGCTGCGCGGTCCGGGTCAACGGCACCCTGACCGACTGTCAGGTGGTCAGCGAGACGCCCGGCGGCTACGGCTTCGGTCGCGCCGCCACACGGCTGTCGCGGGACTTCCGCATGAGCCCGCGCACCGTGGACGGCCAGCCCGTCGGCGGCGCCCGCGTCAATGTGGGTATCCGCTTCACCCTGCCGGAATAAGGGCGATCCGGGATCGGGGCGTCAGGTCTTCGGGTACGCCTCGATCCCCTCGACCGTCCGCGCGGCGACCGTCGGCGCCATCAGCCAGCCGTTTCGCCTCGGCGCCAGCGCCAGATGCAGCCCCGGCAGCACCGCCCCCGTCAGCGGCAGGCCGTCGGCGGTCGCGCCGCGCACGCCGGTCCGCCACTCCATCGGCCCCAGGTCATCCACCCCCAGCGCCCCCCGGGCCCGCGCCAGCAGGCCGTCCTGAAGCGTGGTAGCGTCCCCGGCCAGACCGCCGGTCTCCATCGTCGCCCCGATGACGGTGCCCTCGCCCATCGGCACCAGATAGCCGCCCTTGAAGCGCGCCGGCCGTTCGACCAGCGCCCGCGGCGTGAACGCCAGCCGGCCCCCGATCGCGGAGACAGCGTCCACGGCCCGGGCCGCTGCTTCAGGCAGGGCCGGAAAGGTCGTTCCTGTCGCCAGCACCCCCTGCCGGGCGGACAGCGCCTTCCCGTCCTCCAGCGTCACGCGCCAGCCACCATCGACGGCCGCCACCGCCGTGGCCCGTCCGGCAATCCGCTCCAGTCCCTGGGCCAGCGCCGCCAGCGCGCGCACGGGATCGACCCGCCAGTCCTCGGGACAGAACACGCCCGCCGCCGTGCGCCCGGCTGCAAAGCCCAACGCCTCCAGCCGGTCCGCCACCCCGTGCGGATCCTCGCCGATCCAGTCCACCCCGTCCCGGATCACCTCAATGCCGTGCCGCTCGGCGAACCCCGGCCACAGGTCGCGCGCCTGTCGCAGCAGGGCTGCCCGGCCCACCGGATCAGGCTCCCACGGGTCCAGCAGGCTCTCCATCGCCGGCGCGATCATGCCGGCCGCGACCGAGGAGGCATTGGTCCCGCCGGGGTCGACCACGCACACGTCCCGTCCGCGCGCGCGCAGCTCTGCGGCCACGCCCAGGCCAAGGGCGCCCGCGCCCAGCACCACAATGTCACAGGAAAAGGTCACGCCCGGTGCATCGACCGGACGTGACCCGAAATCAAGTCGTCGCCTGACCTATTCGGCCGCCAGCGAGGCGCTGCGCGCGTCCGCAAGACGGGTTTCCAGCGCCTTCAGCTGGTCCCATAGCGCCTGCGGCATGCGATCCTCGAAGGTCTCGAAGAAGGCCGGAATGCGCGACGCCTCCTCGGTCCAGACCTCGGCGTCGACCTCCAGCAGGGTCTCAAGGTCGGTCTCGGTCAGGTCCAGCCCGTCCAGATCCAGCGACTCGCGCGTCGGCACCCGGCCGACCGGCGTCTCGACCGCCCCGGCCTCGCCGTCCAGCCGCTCCGAGATCCACTTCAGGACCCGCGCATTGTCACCAAAGCCCGGCCAGACGAACTTGCCGTCCGGACCCTTGCGGAACCAGTTGACGAAGTAGAAGCGCGGCAGCTTGGCCGGGTCGCTCTTCTTGCCCATGGCCAGCCAGTGGGCGAAGTAGTCGCCCATGTTGTAGCCGCAGAACGGCAGCATGGCGAACGGGTCGCGGCGCAGTTCGCCGACCTTGTTCTCGGCCGCCGCCGTCCCTTCCGACGCCACGGTCGAGCCCAGGAACACCCCGTGGTCCCAGTCGAACGCCTCGGTCACCAGCGGCACTGCCGAGGCCCGGCGTCCCCCGAACAGGATGGCGTCGATCGGCACGCCCTTCGGGTCTTCCCACTCGGGCGCGATGGTCGGGCACTGGGCGGCGGGGGCCGCGAAGCGCGCGTTCGGATGGGCCGCCGGCTCGCCCGAGGCCGGATCGTGCGGCTGACCCTTCCAGTTGGTCAGGCCCTCGGGGGCCTCCTTGGTCAGGCCCTCCCACCACACGTCGTTGTCCGCCGTCAGCGCCACATTGGTGAAGACGGTGTTGGTGGCCAGGGTCTCGAGCGCGTTCCGGTTGGTGTTGCGGCTGGTGCCCGGCGCCACGCCGAAGAAGCCCGCTTCCGGGTTCACGGCATACAGGCGCCCGTCATCGCCGAAGCGCATCCAGGCGATGTCGTCGCCGACCGTCTCGGCCTTCCAGCCCGGGATCGACGGTTGAAGCATGGCCAGGTTGGTCTTGCCGCAGGCGGAGGGGAAGGCCGCGGCCACATATTTCACCCGGCCCTTCGGATCGGTCAGCTTGAGGATCAGCATGTGCTCGGCCAGCCAGCCCTCGTCGCGGGCCATGACCGAGGCGATGCGCAGCGCGTAGCATTTCTTGCCCAGCAGGGCGTTGCCGCCATAGCCCGAGCCATAGGACCAGATCTCCCGCGTCTCGGGGAAATGCACGATCCATTTGTCGTCATTGCAGGGCCACGGCACATCGGCTTGGCCGTCCGCCAGCGGCGCGCCCAGGGTGTGGACGGCGGGCACGAACATCCCGTCCTCGCCCAGCGCGTCCAGCGCATCCTTGCCCATGCGGGTCATGATGCCCATCGACACGGCGACATAGCCGCTGTCGGTGATCTCGACGCCCAGCGCGCTGATCTCCGAGCCCAGCGGCCCCATGCAGAAGGGCACGACATACATCGTCCGGCCCGCCATGCAGCCGTCGAACAGGCCGTTCAGCCGCGCGCGCATCTCGGTCGGCTCGGCCCAGTTGTTGGTCGGGCCGGCATCCTTCGGATCGGCGGGGCAGATGAAGGTGCGGCTTTCCACCCGCGCCACATCACGCGGATCCGACGCGGCATAATAGCTGCCCGGACGCTTGACCGGGTCCAGCTGGCGCAGCGTGCCCTTGTCGATCAGGTCGGCGACGATCGCGCCCTTCTCGGCCTCCGAGCCGTCGCACCAGTGCACACAGTCCGGCTTCGTCAGCCGGGCGATCTCCTCGACCCAGGCCACCAGTTTCGCGTGGCGGGTCGGTGCAGGATGCAAACCGGGAATGGAGGATTGGGCCATGAAACGCGCTCCTGAACGTCGTCCGGGAGCGTCGATCTGCGCCGACATACCCCCCATAGAGCGCAACGATCACGCTCTGTTACACGCTCAAAACACCCTCGCGGACCCAAGGTCAACTGCTGCAACTTTTCACCGGCCGCGACATGCAATACCCCTGAAACCGGCAGCCAAAGTGGCTGTAACCGGTTACCCGGGGCAGAAAACGGATGGAGAATCTTTTTTGAGTGAGCGCCAAACGGCACACGATACGGCCCTGCTTACGCCCGCTGGCGAACGAAACCTGCCGCACATCCTCGATTTCCTGAAGCCCCACCTGCCCGCGTCCGGACGCCTGCTCGAGGTGGCGACCGGCACCGGCGGCCACGGCCTCGGGATCGCACGCGCCCACCCGGGTCTTGAGGTCTTGCCGACCGATATCGATGCCGCGGCGGTCGAGGCACTGCGCGCATGGCAGTCCGCCGGCGGCCCCGACAATCTGAAGCCCGCGGAACGGCTCGACGCGGCGGAGGCCGCGACCTGGCCCGAAGGCCGGTTCGACGCCATCGTCTGCATCAACATGATCCACATCAGCCCGTGGTCAGCGACCGTCGGCCTGATGCAGATGGCGGGCGAACGACTGGCCTGTCCCGGCGGTCTGCTGATGTTGTATGGCCCCTATGTCGAGGCGGATGCCGAGACGGCACCCAGCAATCTCGCCTTCCACGAAAGCCTGAGGGCGCGCGACCCCGCGTGGGGTCTGCGCGCCCTCGAAGACGTCGTGGTGGAAGCAAGGGCCAACGGGCTCAGGCTGACGCGACGCGCCGCCCTGCCGGCCAACAACCTCGGCCTCCTCTTCCGTACGGTCTGAACGCCCCTCAGCCGATCCGGGCAGTCGCCGCCGACAGGGCATCCCGGTCGGCCAGCATGGTCACGACGTCGCCATCCGTCACCACGGCTGGCGCATCCACATAGTCGGACGGGTTGGCGCCCGCCGCGCGGGTCGCGTGGACCACGCCTTCGCCAAAGGCGATGACCGGCACACCCTGGCTCTTTGCCATGTCGATCAGCTCGCGCACGGCCTTGTCCCCGGCTTCATCCGAATAGCCGCCGGGAACCACCAGTGCCTTCAGATCCCCGCTCTCCAGATCCTTGCCCTTGGCCGTCGGCAGCACCGTGACGCCATTGACGTGCAGGCTGGCTTCGCCGGTCGAGATCGGCGCGATCGACAGGCCACCGGCCTGGATCATCGGCTCGACATCGCCGAGCGGTCCGAAATTCATGTCACGGCGCATGGCCAGACCAATGCGTGCGCGCGTCGGAACGCGCTGGAAACGATTGCGGTTGGGGGATTTCTTGGCGGCTTGAGGTTTCAAAACGAGTCCTTCTGTTGTGGCCACGCCCGAGCGGCAGCGATCCCGAGATATTCAGGGAGCGGCGCCTTACATCGATAAAAACGACCATGTCCCGTGATCTGTCATCACGGGGCGCGAGGCGTGCGCGGTTCGGTTGGTAGGGGCCTGATATAGGAAGCCGTTACTCAAAGTCAACGCGAGCAATCCACACATTGCTTTGAAAACCGCGTGATTTCCTCAATCGGCGCGGGGGTTGGCGGCCCATGCGCCCTTGCTCTAAGGCAGGCGCTTCAAGAGGGATGCTCATGGCCTGGACAGGGCAATATTCCGGCGACGAGCCGGTCCGCGTGAACAAATGGCTGGCCCAGTCCGGTGTCTGCTCGCGGCGCGAGGCCGAGGGGCTGATCGAGGGCGGTCTGGTGCAGATCGACGGCGAGGTCGTCACCGACGCCGGCCGCAAGATCCTGCCCGGCCAGACCCTGGTCCTGTCCGACGCCGCCACCCGCCGCCTCGACTCGGCCATGACGGTCCTGCTGAACAAGCCCATGGGCTATGTCTCGGGCCAGCCCGAGCCCGGCAAGATTCCGGCCGCCCGCCTGCTGACGGCTGCAGCCCAGCTGGGTGACGGCCCCCTGCCCTCCTCGCGCGACAGCCTGCCGCCGGTCGGCCGCCTCGACGAGGACTCACGCGGGCTGCTGATCCTGTCGACCGACGGCGTGGTGGCCAAGGCCGTCATCGGCCCCGACGCCGACCTGCCCAAAACCTATCAGGTCTGGGTGCGCGGCACGCTCACCGACTCCAAGATCGCCCGCCTGCGCTTCGGTCTGTCGCTGGACGGCCGCGCCCTCAAGCGCGCCGAGGTCGAACAGCTGGGACCGCTGTGCCTGCGCTTCGTCCTGCGCGAGGGCCGAAACCGCCAGATCCGCCGGATGTGTGAAATGCTGGACCTGCGCGTCATGGACCTGTGGCGGACCCACATCGGTCCTCTCAGCCTCGACGGCCTGCCCGAGGGCCGATGGCGTCACCTGACCCCCGCCGAACGCACCGCCCTGATCAGCGGCGCGGGCCGCTAGCCGGCATTCTCCACGTGCGGCCGTGTCGCAGGGCACCGGCGGAACCGCGCTCTCCCGCATGCGCTTCATGAGGACCTTCCCTTCAGACGCAGCAGGAGACTCTGCATGACCGACCAGACTGTTATCGACCCCCGTATCGAAGGCAACCGCGACAAGACCGTCGGCAAGGCCCGCGCCGCTCTCGGCCGCCTGACCGGCAATCGCCGCCAGCAGGTCGAGGGGCATCTGACCGAATACAAGGGCAAGGCCCGCGACGCCTATGGCCGTGTCATCGACGGCCTCGATGGTCTCGTTGAGCGCGCCCCCGCCGACTATCAGGACAAGGCGCGCAAGGGGCTCAACTTCGCCCGTCGCAAGCCGCTCCTGACGACCGGCATCATCGCTGGTCTGGCCGTCCTGCTGGGTGCGCTCGGCCGTCGCCGCTAAACGCCTCCCCTGACAGACGAAGGGCCCGGAGATCGCTCTCCGGGCCCTCTTTTTGAGCGATTTCGCCTTCAGTCGGCGTTGGCATCCTCGTCCGCCTTGGCGGCCTGTTTCGCGGCCGTCTCGGTGCCCGAGATGTCGAAGACGATCTTGCCGTCCTTGAGCGCCACCTTGACGTGACCGCCCTTGGTCAGGCGACCGAACAGGATGTCCTCGGCCAGCGGCTTCTTGATGTGCTCCTGGATCACCCGGCCCAGCGGGCGGGCGCCGTACAGCTCGTCAAAGCCGTTCTTGGCCAGCCAGTCAGTCGCCTCGTCCGTCAGCTCCAGGGTGATGTTGCGATCACCCAGCTGGGCTTCCAGCTGCAGGATGAACTTGGTCACCACCTGACGGATGGTGTCTGCGTCCAGCGCCTTGAAGGTGATGATCGCATCCAGCCGGTTGCGGAACTCGGGCGTGAACAGGCGCTGGATGGCCTTTTCGTCCTCGCCCTCGACCTTGCCCCGGCCAAAGCCGATCGCCGCCCGGGCATTGTCGGCCGCCCCGGCATTGGTGGTCATGATCAGCACCACATTGCGGAAGTCGACCTTCTTGCCCAGCGCATCGGTCAGCATGCCATTGTCCATGACCTGCAGCAGGATGTTGTAGACGTCGGGGTGGGCCTTCTCGATCTCGTCCAGCAGCACCACGGCGTGCGGGTTCTGGTCGACGGCATCGCTCAGCAGCCCGCCCTGGTCATGTCCGACATAGCCGGGGGGCGCCCCGATCAGACGGCTGACGGTGTGGCGCTCCATATATTCCGACATGTCAAAGCGCAGCATCTCGATGCCGAGCGTCGCGGCCAATTGCTTGGCCACCTCGGTCTTGCCGACGCCCGTCGGACCGCTGAACAGGAAGCTGCCGATCGGCTTGTTCGCCTCGCGCAGCCCGGCCCGCGCCAACTTCATTGCCGACGACACCTGCTCGATGGCCTGTTCCTGGCCATAGACCACCCGCTCCAGATCGCCCTTCAGTTCCTTCAGGCTCTCGGTGTCGGACTTGGAGACCGACTTCGGCGGAATGCGCGCCATCCGGGCAATGACGGCCTCGACCTCCTTCTGGCCGATGGTCTTCTTCCGGCGCGATTCCGGCAGCAGCATCTGGCTGGCCCCGGCCTCGTCGATCACATCGATCGCCTTGTCGGGCAGTTTCCGGTCCGACATGTAGCGCGACGACAGCTCGACCGCCGTGCGGATGGCCGCATCGGTGTAGCGCACCTTGTGGTGCGTCTCGTAGTACGACTTCAGCCCGCGCAGGATCTTGACCGTGTCCTCGACCGTCGGCTCGTGCACATCGATCTTCTGGAAGCGCCGCGCCAGGGCCCGGTCCTTCTCGAAATGCTGGCGGTACTCCTTGTAGGTGGTCGAGCCCATGCAGCGCAGCGTGCCCGACGCCAGCGCCGGCTTCAGCAGGTTCGAGGCATCCATGGCGCCGCCCGAGGTCGCCCCCGCCCCGATCACCGTGTGGATCTCGTCGATGAACAGGATGGCGTTGTCGTGGGTCTCGAGTTCCTTGACGACCTGCTTCAACCGCTCCTCGAAGTCCCCGCGATAGCGCGTCCCCGCCAGCAGCGAGCCCATGTCCAGCGAGAAGATGGTGGCGTCGGCCAGCACATCCGGCACCTCGCCGTTCACGATCTTGCGGGCCAGGCCCTCGGCGATGGCGGTCTTGCCGACGCCCGGATCACCCACCAGCAGCGGGTTGTTCTTGGTCCGGCGGCACAGGATCTGGATCGAGCGCTCGACCTCGCTCTGGCGGCCGATCAGCGGATCGACCTTGCCCTGGCGGGACTTCTCGTTGAGGTCCACGCAATAGGCTTCCAGCGCCTCATTGCCCGACTTGGCCGCCGCCGCATCCTCGGCCTCTTCCGGAGAGGTGGCCTTGGCCGGCCGCGTCTCGGAAGCGCCGGGCCGCTTGGCGATGCCATGCGCGATGTAGTTGACCGCATCATAGCGGGTCATGTCCTGCTCCTGCAGGAAGTAGGCCGCGTGGCTCTCGCGCTCGCTGAAGATGGCGACCAGCACATTGGCGCCGGACACCTCCTCGCGGCCCGAGGACTGCACATGGATGACCGCGCGCTGGATCACGCGCTGGAAGCCGGCGGTCGGCTTGGCGTCATCGCCGTCGGGCGTGGTCAGGGCCGCCAGATCGTTGTCGACATAAAGCGTCAGCGCCACCTTGAGCGCCGCCAGATCGACGTTGCACGCGCTCATCACGACCGAGGCGTCCGGGTCGTCGATCAGCGCCAGCAGCAGGTGCTCGAGGGTCGCATACTCGTGACGGCGCTCATTGGCATAGGCCACCGCGCGGTGCAGCGTCTCTTCGAGAGGACGGGAAAATGAAGGCATGGGCGAAGGCTCCTCTCAGTCCTTTTCCATCGTACATTGCAGGGGGTGCTGGTGCCTGCGGGCGGTCTCCACGACCTGGGCGACCTTGGTTTCGGCCACCTCATAGGTATAGACGCCACACACCCCCATGCCGGTCTGGTGCACCAGCAGCATGATGCGAGTCGCGTCCTCGCGGCTTTTTCCGAAGAACCGCTCCAGCACATAGACGACGAATTCCATCGGCGTGTAGTCGTCGTTGAGGATCAGCACCCGGTACAGCGAAGGCTTCTTCAGCTGCGGGCGGGTCTCGGTAACGACGGCGGATCCGGGCAGTCCACCAGTTTCATCAGGCCGGGATTTGGGCATTCGAAGTCCGGTTCGGGGAAGAACTGATCATGTAGGTCATCATGTCCCGAATTGAAGCGGCGTCCAGTCACACCTCCTTGTGAAAGCTGACGGTCCTCGCTCCGGCGCAAACGAAAACAGGCCCCAAAACAACAACAGGCCCCGGCGTTTCCACCGGGGCCCGTTCCTGTTTCGTCAGGAAGCTCTGGGTTAGCGAGCGGCCTGGAACTTCTCGACCGAGGCGGTGACGCGCTCGTTGATCGGCTTGAAGCTGTCCTTGACCGAGGCGGTCATCACTTCAGCGGCCTTGTTCATTTCGGCCACGTACAGCTCGATGGCCGACTTGGTGAAGCTGGTTTGCAGCTCGATCATTTCCTGGACCGAACGGGCCTGGGCCAGCGACTGGGCGGCGGCCATGCCGTCTTCCCACGACTTGCGCGAATAGGCGGCGGCCTGCTTGGTCAGGGCCTCGGTGCCCTTCTGGGCAGCGGCGGCCGACTCGACCACGGCGTCGAGGTTCTTCTTGGCGTGGGCGCTCAGCTCGCTCATCGAGGCCAGCGACTTGTCCATGCCTTCGCGGACGGCTTGCGCGCCGGCGGCCTGGATCTTCTCAGCCTGGGCCTGGGCCTTGGCAGTGGCGTTTTCGACGGTCTTCTTGGTGGTCTCGGCAGTATCGGCCATGAGTCACTCTCCTGGTTCGGGTGGCGGCATCACGCGCCGCTCTGATGATCCACCCCATTACACTCCGGGGCGTTGATGACCCATATGGTGCAAGTGCGAAGAGAGTTCAAGTGAATTTTGTGCAACGCACAATTTCGCTGGACCTTCGGGCCATGGGTTCGCATCCACCCCTCGTCAGACAGAGCTCTCTTGACTCCCGTTCGCGTTTCAAGCGAACGTCGGTTTCAACTGTGGGGGGGATAAATGCTGAAGACCGTATCTCTGGCCATCATCGCCGCGACAGTGACGTTTGCCGCTCCGGCTGTAGCCCAGGTCACCCAGACCTACACCTATGACGCCAACGGACGACTGATCGCCGTTGCCACGGCCACGTCCACAGGCGGCGTGACGACGGGCTACGATCTGGACGACGCGAACAACCGCGACATCCGCGAGGCGTACGGCACCACCCTTTCGTCGGTCGCCTGGACCATGTCCAACGACCAGAGCCTGGTCACATCCCAGAAGATGGTTTCACAGGACGGGCGCTTCCGGCTGGAACTTCAGCAGGACGGAAATCTGGTCCTGTATTTCGGCTCCACCCCCCTCTGGGCCACAAACACCCCGAGCGGTCGCCAGCTCTACTTCCGCGTCCAGGGCGACGGAAATGCAGTCCTTTATGATGTCGAGTTTGATCCGGTGTGGGCCTCGAATACGGCGAGCTACCCGGGCGCGACCCTGACCCTTCAGAACGATGGAAACCTTGTTCTGCGGGACACCGGCGGCACGATCCGCTGGCAATCCAACACCTGCTGTCATTAGGCGATCCCGAAAAGGGCCAGCCCCTCAAGCAGACCGGACGCAGTGATCCCCGGCCCTGACCGGGGATCAGTCGGACCAGTCGTCCCAACCCTGCGGTCCAATGTCGTCATTGAACCATTCGGGCAAGCCGAACGCCTCTTTCAGGAGCAGGGCTCTCACCCGGCCCTTGGGCCCCACGGTCTATGACTTGTGGACCCCGCCCCACCTCTGGTCGCCGCGCGTGACATCATAGAGGGTGGACGGCGCGTCGTATTGCGCTACGCGACCCCCGTTTCGCAGGGCAACCTCGTTTTCCAGAAAGCGTGGGGCCAGCCACAGGCAGGGGTCGAGCAGGAGTTGCGAAAGCCGCCGCTTGCCGTCTGCGCTCAGACGCACTCGCCGCCAATCGGACCAGTGAAACTGCTCATAACTCTCAAGCGACGTGGATCTCGCATAGACTCCCCAGCCCGACGGCGACTGCCGCGCCGCCACCTGCCGCCCGATTCTGGGCATGATCATCTCGGGATCCGCATCAATGCGCACGGTCGCTCGCTCCATGAAGGCGGATGAACCGATCAACGCCCTGAGCGAGAAGGAACGCGAGGCCTGCGCCTCCTGCTCGCCGGCCATGAGGCCAAGTCCAGCGCGCGACAGCTCGGGGGGTCCCACTACGCGATCCACGACCGACTGCGTCGCGCGCGCCTCCAACCGGGAACGACGGGCAGCCGCGAGGCGGCGCTTCTTGCCAGAGGGTCCTTCCAGAGCCGCCGAGAAGCGTCCGGGGCTCAACAGGGGGCTCGCTTGACTGCCCCCCTCTTTCGAAGCCGGAACAGAATGAAAGCTGGAGGAAGATTCTCGCCGCTCAGTCGCCAGGCAACATGCGATTGGGCCGCCAGCCGATCCAGTGTGCGCATGGCCACGCACCCGGGGTCGAGGTCGCTCTTCGTCGAATAAACGACGCACGCTATCCGTTTCGATCCCTCGGATGGAAGTAGCGCGCCGGCGTCATGCCAGGCCGCCCGGTAGGGGCGGGTTAGCATCTCCGCCGTAGACTTCGATGTGAGCTTCTGGTGTTTGACCTCGAAGGCCCAACCCTCATGGTCGGCATGACGTAGCGCGGTCACCCAGAGATCGCATCGTCCGTAGCACCAGCCGCGTTCGTTCGCGGCTCGTTTGTCTGTCGGATACTCCAAAAGTCCCAGAAGACCACTGGCGCCGGCCGCAGACAGCAACAGGCCGACCGCCGAGGCTTCGCTGACTGCCAACGGGTCCAGGCCTGTCTTCCCGTGGTACCGCGCCCGCACCGCCGCAACGTTCCTCATCCATCGGCGCCAGGCGGGGTACTCGTGGTCCGAACATCCCAGCCTGAGTACTCTGGACCTCGACATTTGTGCGTGCCTCGCAAATCTCTCAGTTGCCCATGTCATACACGGAACACGCGTGTGCTGGAGGCTTGGCCCTGATCCGGTATGATCGCCCGGCTTTTGCAAGGGACAAGGAAGCGCTACCCCAGGCCACCCGGACCGCACGTCTCACGCACTAAACACCAGCCCTTTCAACGCCCCGGCCGCATCCCGAAGCGACTTCCCCGCCCTACCTCACCGCCCCCGCACTCTGGCCGGTTGAAGACAGGGAGGACGCCATGGACCACCACGACCCCAACCACACCGATCAGGGCTACTGGCCCCGCGACTGGCCGGGACACGATCTCGACTATGACCCCGACCGGGCGGCCATCGACGACGAATGCGCCGGCATCTTCACCGAGCGCGAGCCCCGCGCCCGCTCGGGCTATCATCGCGTCTCGGACGACACCTGGGCCCGGGCCCGGGCCGACTATCTGGCGGGCGAGTCCGCCCCGGTCGTCTGCGACCGCTACGGCATGCGCCTGTCCACCCTGCGCAACCGCGCCGCCGCCGAAGGCTGGCGACGACAGGACCAGACCGAACCCGACCCCGTCGATCTGGAGGAAGAGCGACAGGCCGGCCTGCCCGATCCCGCCGACATGGCCGCCCACGCCCTGATCCGCCTCAACCGCGCGATCCTCAGGGGCCACGCGACCGAGGCCGGCCGATGGATGCGCCTGCATGTGCGCCTGCTCGAGCTCGCCCGCCGGCCCGCGGCCCGGCCAGCCGAACCCCGTCCACCGAAGCCCGCCCCCGATCCCGTCGCCACCGCCATCGAGGCCGACCTCGCCGCCCTGGAAGCCAAGCTGCGCCAGCTCGACCAGCTGCAGGCGGAGGCCTCGCCCGATCAAACCCCAACTCCCCTCCCCCTCGATGGGGGAGGGGTCGGGGGT
>NZ_JAGHQP010000030.1 GCF_017744255.1 Brevundimonas sp. A19_0
CCTCCCCTCGCCCCGCATCAGTCGTCACAATCCCCCGCTAGTCCCAGCGTGGAACTCCGGAGTCCTTCCCATGCGCCTGCCCTCCCTGTCCCGTCGTCAGATGATGCTGTCCCTCGGCATGGGGGGCGTGGCGCTGTCGGGGGCGCGGTCGGCGATCGCCGATCCGGTGTTCATCGACTATCCGTTCCAGCTGGGCATCGCCTCGGGCGATCCGCTGCCCGACGGCTTCGTCATCTGGACGCGACTGGCGCCGCGCCCGCTCGAGATCGGCCATGGCATGCCGTCGGCGGCCGTCCCGGTGAAGTGGGAGGTCGCCACCGACACCGGCTTTTCCAGCCCGGTCCGCTCGGGTGAGGCCATGGCCCGGCCGGAGCTGGGCCACAGTGTCCATGTCGAGGTCGAGGGTCTCCAGCCCGGACGTCCCTATTTCTATCGCTTCATCGCCGGGGCCGAGCGCAGCGCCACCGGCCGCGCCGTGACCGCCCCCGCAGCGGGCGCCGCGGTCGACCGTGTGCGCTTCGGCGTGCTGGGCTGTCAGGCTTATGAGCAGGGCTTCTACACCGCCCACCGCAAGGCCGCCGACGAGCGGTTCGACTTCATCTACTGCTACGGCGACTACATCTATGAGGGCCGGGCCAGCCGCCTCTACAACGGCTCGGGCGGCACCTTCGAGAACCCCCGCCAGCATCTGGGCGGCGAGGTCTACAGCCTCGACGACTACCGCCGCCGCTACGCCCAGTACAAGATGGACGCCGACCTTCAGGCCAGCCATGCCTCGACCGCTTGGTTCTGCACCTGGGACGACCACGAGATCGACAACAACTGGGTCTCGGCCATCGATCAGGACGGCACCCCGCCCGAGGTCTTCCTGCTGCGCCGGCAGGCCGCCGTCCAGGCCTGGTACGAGAACATGCCCGTGCGCCGGTCGGCCTTCCCGAAAGGCGCCACGGCCCAGCTGTACCGTCAGGCCGGCTGGGGCAATCTGCTGGACCTGAACCTGCTCGACACGCGTCAGTACCGCTCGGACCAGCCCTGCGACGACCGCTGGGCCACCACCTGCGCCGGGGTTTCCGACCGCCAGGCCCAGGTGCTGGGAGAGGCGCAGGAACAGTGGCTGTACCGCAACCTCGAACGCTCGGACGCGCGCTGGAAGGTGCTGGCCCAGCAGATCATGGTTATGGACCTCGACCGCAAGGAGGGGCCCGAGCTGGGCTACAACCTCGACACCTGGGCGGGCTATGCCATTCCGCGCCGCCGCCTGCTGGAGCGGGTCCGCGATCGCCGGATCGATAACCTCGTGGTCCTGACCGGCGACGAGCACCAGAACTATGCCGGCGACCTGCACATCGACGGCCGCGACCCGTCCGGGGCGCCCGTGGCCAGCGAGTTCGTCACCACCTCGATCAGCTCCTCGGGCGACGGCACCGACCAGCGGGCCGACGGCCGCCGCTATCTGGAGGACAACCCCTTCCTGAAGTTCAACAACGCCCAGCGGGGCTATGCCGTCTGCGACGTCACGGCCGGGCGCTGGCAGACCGAGTTCAAGGTGCTGGACAAGGTGTCGGACCGGTCGGGAACCCTGTCGACGCGGGCCACCTTCGCCGTCGAGGCGGGCCGGCCGGGCGTGGTTCCGGCCTGACGGTTCAGGCCTTGGCAGCTCCGGCGCGCAAACCCCGCTCGGCCAGCGCCACGACTGCCACGCCGCCCATGGTCAGGGCCGCACCGATCAGGATCTGCGGCGTCAGCACATCGCCCATCAGGCCCCAGCCGATCAGGATCGACACCACCGGCGTCGCCAGCAGATAGGGCGTCACCCGCCCCGCCTCGCGCCGCTGGACCAGCCAGAAGACGAGCGTGGTGGCGATCACCGACGAGGCCAGCCCGCCCCACAGCACCGACGCCCAGGCGATCGGCGGCGCGGTCATCGCCGCCGCCACCTGGTCGTGCTCGAAGGTCAGCGAGGCCAAGGCCAGCACGGGCATGGTGACCATCGCCAGCAGGCCCTGCATCTTGAGCGGCGGGATCGAGGTGGTGCGCCGCGCGATCACCGTCGTCAGCGCCCAGGCGGCGGCCGCCGAAATGCCCACCACAATGGCATCCCAGTCGTGCAGCACATTGGGGTCTGCCGACATCCACACCACGCCGGCGAAGGCCACCGCCAGCCCGGCCAGGGCGGGGCGCTTCAGCCGCTCTCCCAGCAGCAGGAAGGCAAACAGGGCGGTGAACGGGATCCACAGCTGGGCGGCCACCGACACCGGGCTGACGTCATCCGCCAGCCAGAAGGCGACATAGATCAGGCCGTAGTGCAGCGGCCCGCCGACGCCCACGATCAGCAGCAGGCTCTTCCAGTTCGGGAAGGGCGACCGGATGAAGGCGGCAAGGCACAGGGCCGTCAGCGCGAACCGCATCGAGCCGGTCATCAGCGGCGGCAGGGAGTCGGTCGCGACCTTGGCCGCGGCGTTGTTGACGCCCCATATGACGATCACGGCCAGGATGGCCGCGATCTCCAGCAGGGTCAGGTCATGGGGAACCGGCTTGGCGGCTTTCACGGGAGGCGTCTGGGTCACAGCCGCTTGTGGCACAGTTCCCGCGGACCCGCCCGTCAACAGCGGTGACGGACGGTTTCAACCGCGTGAGCCCCTAGAAGGGGATGTCGTCGTTGAGGTCGTAGCTTTCCTTCGGCCCCGACGAACGGGCCTGTCCGCCCGACGAGAAGGCCGAGCCGTAGTCGTCGTCCGAACGGCCGCCGCCCCCGCCGCCACCGCCGCCACCGCCGCCGTCACCGCGTCCGCCCAGCATGGTCAGATTCCCGTTGAAGCGCTGGATGACCACCTCGGTCGTGTACTTCTCCACGCCCTGCTGGTCGGTGTACTTGCGGGTCGTCAGCGAGCCCTCGACGTACACGGTCGAGCCCTTCTTGAGGTAGTTCTCGCAGACCTTCACGATGTTCTCGTTGAAGATCACGACCTGGTGCCACTCGGTCTTCTCCTTGCGCTCGCCCGAGGACTTGTCGCGCCAGGTTTCCGAGGTGGCGATGCGCAGGTTGCACACGCGGTCGCCGCTGTTGAGGGTGCGAATCTCGGGGTCGCGCCCCAGATTGCCGATCAGAATGACCTTGTTGACGCTGCCCGCCATCTTCCAACTCCGTTTCTCGGGCCCCTGCCGGGCCGCTATGTTCTGTTAATGTTCTCGACCGTCCGGGCCGTGGCGTCAAGCCGGGCTATTCGGTCGGGGCGGTCTCGGGATTGCCGGCCACGGCCACGGGGCGACCGTCCTCGGCCCGACGAATGGCCCCGGGCATGGCCAGGCGACCGTCGCCTGTCCGCGCCAGGGCGAAGAAGCGGCTGCCGGTCAGGGTCTTGCCGAACTTGACCCCATACTGGTCGATGAAGATGAACTGCCCCTGGTAAGCGCCGATGATCTCGCGGTTGGTGCCGCCCATGCGCAGGAAGCTGACCCGCATCTCCTCCAGCCGGGCCGCGCAGAACTCGATCTGCGGCTGGTCGCGGGCAACCACGTTCAGCTTCGGGTCCTCGCCCTCGGCCTCGGACGGCACGACATAGTAGCAGACGCCCTCGTCATAGGGGGCTTCGAAGGCCGTGTTGCAGGCCGTCAGCCCGAGCGCCGCGACACCGACACCCAGCAGAAGCGCGCGCATCAGCCCAGCTCCGGGAAGGTACAGGTCCGGCGGTCCTGCTCGGTCAGGGTGCGGAAGTTGGTGTTGTCCGAGGACTGTTCGACGCGACCCGGCACCAGCCGCAGGGTCATGTCGCCCCAACGGCCATAGCGTGCCTCGCCCGGTCGCACGCAGGTGCCGGAATAGAGGGCCCGCACGCAGGCCTCCATACCCATATTGCTGGACAGCGAGCGCCAGTCCGATCCGGTATGGCGCAGGCAGGCCGCGCCGGGGCGCGACGGCGTGTCGACCGGTTCGACCGGCGAGTCGATCACGGGGGGGACGTCCTCGACCTCCACCGGCGGCAGGGTCGGCGGGGGCGCCAGCGACGCGGTCGGAGCGGCCACCAGCTCGCCGGTCTCGTCGATCCCCACATCCAGAGCCTCGGTCGCCAGACCGTTCCGACGGGCGCATTCATCCAGGGTCAGCATGCCGACGAACTGGCCTTCCACGAAGCAGCGCAGCTGGCGTGTCGGCTCCAGCGACTCCGGCTCGGCGACATCGACCTGCAGATTGCCCTTGGGACCAGCCGGCGCCTCGCTGCCTCCGCCGCGCATGAACACCAGCGCCAGCACAATGGCGAGGATCACGGCCAGGCCGGCCCCGATCGCCAGGATGATGCGGTTGTCAGGAGGGGTGGCCATGCGGCAGCGCTCGACTGGAACTTGCGAAGGCGACCAATAACCCCGACCCGGCCCGTGGCGTCAACCGCCTTCCGGCCGATCGCCGTGATCAGCCCCCAAGCCGCGCGAGGGCCGCCTGATAGTTGGCCAGCTGGTTGGTCAGATAGGCCGGGACGGTGCCCGAGGAGGCGCTGGGCGCGGGCGCCGGAGCCAGCGCCCGATAGGCATCGCGTACCGCCTTCATCGCCGCCTGCAGGCGTTCGCCCGTGGCCGTGCGGTCCTCCTTGGTCGCAAGGCTCAGCGCCTGCGGCAGATCCAGACCGAAGGTCCGCGGGCCGTCGTCCGTCGCCGTCGGGCCGATGAAGCCCGCCGAAAGGCCCAGACCCGCCAGCGCATCACGACCGGGCTCGCCCGAGACAAGGACCGCGCCCTCGCGGCCATCGCGCGCCATGATCGACAGGCGTTGCATACCGGCCTGGACGGAGGTCAGGCCCTTCGGCGCCTTGTCCGAGGTCGCGCTTTCCGAAGCGACCGTCACCTTGAGCCGCGCGCCCGACGCCAGCTCGATCTTGCGGGCCAGGGTTTGCAGGGTATCGCGGGCGTCGATGGTCACATTGACCGCCCGACCGCCGGAAGCCGGCACGACCGCGAACCGGTCCCCGACCCTGAGCGAGGTCGCATCCACCAGCCGGCGCGACTCGCTCTGGACAATCTCGCCCGAGGGCAGACCCAGCCGGTCGAGGACGCTGCTGGCACCCGTCGCCACGGCCATCGTCAGGGGCTGGGCGTTTCCAGAGTCGCCCGCCCAGGTCTGGCTCCATTCCACGGCGCCGGTCAGCGGGTCGATCCGGCTGAGATAGCCGTTGACCGGCTCCTTCTCGTCGACACCGAGGGGACGGGCGGCCGTGCCGGTCATCCAGATCTTGCCGTTCAGCAGGCGGACGTCCGACACTGCCTCCTCGTCCGCCGTACCGATATAGGTCAGCCGCTCTGCCCCCGACGGCGTCAGGTCTTCGGACAGGGTGGCGACAAAGGCATCCTGGCCGCCGTTGTGGGTCTGGGTGACGGTGCCGACGTCGAGGCTGGCATTGCGGGTCACGCCGGCCACGATCACCTGCCCCTGATCGACTTCCAGTCCCTTGATCTCGCCGCTCATGGCCCCGAGGTCGCGTGTCGACAGCAGCTGCGGCGCACCGCCCGGCGTCAGCTGGAACCGGCGTACCACCAGCCGTCCGTTCTCCTCGCCCGCAGTGTAGAGGCTGTTGCCGCTGACGGCGGTCGCCTGGACGGCGTCATCGCCGGAGGTGCCGAACTGGACCGTGCCCTCGAGCGTCGCGGTCCAGGCCGCTGTCGGATAGGGCTGGCTGCTGGAGAAGGTCTGGACGTAGGAGTCCCAGCCCCCGAGCGCCGCCGCCCCGGGCATGGACGACCTGGCCCGGCCCGTGACGACGATCTGGCCGTCTGCGCTGAAGGCTACATCGGTGGCCTCGTCGGCCGCGCGGGCGCCGCGCCGCTGGGTCCACAGTTCCTGACCCGAAGAATCGAACAGGGTGACGAAGCTGTCGGCCTCGGTCGCGACCTCGCCGCTCTGACCGGGCACGAGGGCACCGGTGACCGAACCCGCGACCGCCACGCGGCCGTCGGCGTCGATGGCCAGGGCATAGCCCGAGGCATTGCTGGCGGCGCCCAGCGCGCGGCTGCTGACCAGTCGTCCGGCCGAGTCCAGCTTGATCAGGGCCACGTCGGACTGACCCTTGATCGGCTGGTTGCCCAGACCCTCTTCCATATCGGCGACCAGCCAGACCGACCCGTCGGGCCCGGTGGCGCTGGCCCGCACGGTGCGGATGCCGTCCGGCAGCGGCGTCTGGGCCACGCGGCCCTCGACCCACTGGATCTCACCGATCCGGGGAGCAGCCGTCGTCGCGGCAGAGGTCGTATCGGCCTGGAACTTCAGCAGCTGGTGCCCGCCCGTGGTGCCATTGCCCTGCACCACATAGACCGCGTCGGAGGGATCGGGGGCCGAGAAGGACACCGCCTCGGTCGACACGCCGCGGATGGCCAGCGACCACTGGTCCGGCCCCGCCGGCAGGGTGATGGTCTTTCCGCCGGACTGGATGGTGCGCGGCTCGGCGGCCTTGCGCTCACGCCCGACCCGGGTCTCAAGGCCCGCGGCCTCCAGCTTGTCGTTGATGAAGGCGGTAACCGACCCCAGCGTACGGGTGGCGCCCCCCATCTCGGACAGGTCGATGCGGACGTTGAAGGTGTCGTTCAGGCGTTTGACGTTGATGTCGAACACCACCGCGCCGTCAAAGGCGGCGACCGGCGCGTCGACATCGCCCTCGTGGATCGGCGAGGTGATCGACACCGCCGAGTCCCGCCGGACACCGGCGCTGGTCTTGCTGATCGATTCCGTGACCCCGGCGACGACCCGCACGTCGTTCAGCGGCGCGCTGGCGACATAACTGCCGATTTCCTTCAGCCCCTGATCGAACCGCTTGGTGATCAGGGACATTTCGGTCGTGCTGATGCCCTTGGTGCCGGCGCGGTTGACCAGGGCGTTCAGGGTCTCCAGCCCCTGATAGAGGGCGAACAGCCGCCGGTAGTCCTCGGATGCCGACGCGACATCCAGCTTGGCCGAGGTCTCGTCAATCAGGCGGCGCCCGCCGAGCGCCGAGCGGACCAGGGCATCGGCCTCCGGGACAACGGCGCTGGAGGACCACGGTGGGGTCGGCTGGGCCTTCTTGCTGGCAAGCGCCGACGCCGTCGCAATTCCCTGCGACGACGAGAACGTTGAAGTGCCTCCGAACAGGCCCAGAAGATAGCTGTTGTCGATCATGGCGCGCCTGATCCCTTTTGGCGCGAGTGGTCGGAAGGAAGTCTTAACGTCCGCGTACGGAACCCCGAATCGGGATAGTCGTTAACGGCAAGTTCGCTGAAACAGCCCGATGGAGCGTGTGCCCATGGTTGCGTTGAGTAGGCTGCTGATTTCCTTCTTGTCCCTGTACGGCCTGACCCCTCGCCCCGAGCGGCGCGGACGCCCTGCCCCGATCCTGATCGGACGGTCAGGGCTGCCCTAGGATTTCTTAGCCGCGGAACAGCGACAGGATCACCTGCGGCGCCTGGTTGGCGATCGACAGGGCCTGGGCACCCAGCTGTTGCTGGACCTGCAGGGCCTGCAGGCGGGCGCTTTCCTTGGCCAGGTCCGCATCGACCAGATTGCCGACGCCGGATTCCAGCGTATCGACCAGCTTGGTGACGAAGGTGTTGTGGGCCTGGATCTGCTTGGCCTGGGCGCCGATCTCGCCCAGCGCCGAGTTCAGGGCCGTGATCGAATTGTCGAGCTTGGACAGGGCGTTGGTCGCGCCGGTCAGGGTCAGCAGCTCATCCGTCAGCGACAGGCTGATGATCGAGCCGCTCAGGCTCAGATCCTTGCTCGACAGGGTGATCGAGGAGCTGGCGTCGGCATTGGCCAGGAATTTGATGCCGTTGGTCAGGCTGCCGTCGAGGATGTTGCCGCCGTCGAAGCTGGCGTTCTGAACCGAGGACTGCAGGGCACGGAGCAGCGCCTTGAAGTCGGCGTCCAGCAGCACGCGCGACTGGGTCTTGAGCGACTCGTCCTTGGCCGCGACGACCTTTTCCTTGAGCTGGTTCAGCAGGTCGGAGATCGATTCGCCGGCCGAGAGGGCCACGTCGGCGATCGAGGTCGCCCGATCCAGGCTCTGCTTGACGGCCGAGAGGGCGCCGATGTCGGCCCGCTGCCCCTGGGCGATGGCCCAGATGGCCGCATTGTCCTTGGCTCCCTGCACCTTCAGCCCGGTGCTGATGCGGTTCTGGACATCGCCCAGCCGCTCATTGGTGCGGGTCAGGTTCTGCAGGGCCACGGCCGCCGCAGTATTGGTGTGGACGCTGTTCGTCATCCGGATCGAGCCTCTCAGTGCGTTGCAGCACGCTAGGCCCGATTTCATTTGCACATGGTTAACGCGCGCTAACCACGACATTTAACCACGCGGGGCGATCCCTGCGCGGCCTCAAGGCTCACACTGTGGGTCCCGTCAGACCGCGGTGTTGATCACCGTGCCGGCGGAATAATCCTGTCGATTGCCCATGCGAGCCACTTCCTCACGGGGCAGCTGCTGCACGACCTCTCCGGTCTCGCGATCCAGCACCTTGTAGATGAAGACCCCCATGTGGGAGCCCTGCTCGATCACCAGCCGGTAGCGGGCCATCCGTTCCGCATCCCGCGAGGCGCGGGACTCATTGAAGTCGCTCCCGGCAGCAGAGCCTGCGGGAGCAACGGGGGCCGCGTTTGCCGCCACCATGGCAACAGGAATCACATTCGCATTGGTATCCATATCTCCCATCGTCGGGGTTAGACCGACGTCTCCGGTTCAAGGCTCGGAGGTGGGAGCGGAGGCGCGAACGCCACCGCTCCCGATAGTCGCTCCTTAGCGGAACAGTCCGAGCAGGATGGAAGTCGAGGAGTTGGCGATCGACAGAGCCTGCACACCCAGCTGTTGCTTGGTTTGCAGCGCTTGCAGTCGGGCGCTTTCCTTGGCCAGGTCGGCGTCGACCAGGTTGCCCACGCCGGTTTCCAGGGTGTCCTGAAGCTTGCTGACAAACTTCAGGTGGGTGCTCAGCGAGTTCGAGCCCGTGCCCAGACGAGCCAGAGCCGACGACACGTTGTCGATCGAGGTGTTGATCACACCCAGGGCCGTGTTGGCCAGGGTCGAGGTGCCGATGGTCGCCGTAGCGGCCAGCGTCACGTTCGCACCACCGAGCGACAGGTTTTCACCCGCCACCTTGATGGTCGAGCCCGAGGCGTTCGAGAGCGCCTTGAAGCCGTTGGTGCCGGTCGAGTTGTCCAGCAGGTTGACGCCGTTGAACTTGGCATTCGTGACGACGGTCGTGATCTGGTCACGGATCGACTTGAAGTCTTCGTTCAGGGCCTTGCGGGCCGAGGTGGTCAGCGAGGTGTCGCTGGCAGCCAGGGCCTTTTCCTTCAGCTGAACCAGCAGGTCGGAGACCGACTCACCGGCCGCAATGCCGACGTCCACGGCCGATTGACCGCGTTGCAGGCTGTCCTTGACGGCGTTGAGCGCACCGATTTCCGAACGCTGGCCCTGGGCGATGGCCCAGATGGCACCGTTGTCCTTGGCGTTCGACACCTTCTTGCCGGTGTTGATCCGCGACTGGACGATGGAAAGTTCGTTGTTGGTAGCTTGCAGGTTCTGCAGGGCGACCATGGCGCCCGTGTTCGTGTTGACGCTGTTCAGCGGCATACCGATAGTCCTTCTTTCAAGGTGTCCGACGCCATTTTGGCTGCCGGGAGCGTTTTGCTCAGGACCCTGACAAGCAAGACGGGCGCCAGCGCCGCAAAATCGGGCCAGAGGCCAAGTTGCTGTTTTTTATCCGTTAGGTTGCCTTAACCACGCTTCTCACCCGGCAATATCTGCCGGGCTGGCGACGCAAAGCGGCAAAACCTGCCGGGTCATGGGCAAATTGTGCCGGTCAGCGCGCCCGGGCAGCCGCCTCAGCCGCCCGTTCGGCCAGCAGGGTGACCACCGCCAGCCGGCGCGCGGCGTCACAGGCCACCAGCGCCTCGCCCCGCGCCATATAGGCTTCCTCCAGCGCCCCGATGTCCGCAGATGGCGCCAGGGTGGGCAGCCGGCACGGGCGCGTCGCCTCAGCCGGCAGGGTCAGCTGGACCCGCGGCGGCGCAGAGATCGGGGGCGTGCTCGCACAGGCGGCGGTCATGCTCATGAAGGCGGCGCACCCGATCGGGCGCCAGGGCTTGGTCGGCATCATCGGCCTGTCTCGCTTGCTGAATGGCGGTGGCGGTCGCGCGGGCGAGCGCGGCCTCGGTCTGGTGGGTCCGGGCAAGCGCCTCGGTGATCTGGCGCTCCCCGTCCCGTGCGGCGACCGCCGCGCGGTGCTCGGCCCCGGCCTGCTCGGCGCGGGCCCGGGCGGCGTCCAGACGCCGGCCCTGCAGATCGAACGGGTCCCAGCGCAGGCCCACCCCTCGCGCGAGGAGCAGGACGGCGAGGATGGCCAGTGCCACCCCGGCCAGTTGAAGCATGCCCCGCCCGCTCATGCCGGATAGGCCTTTCGGTCCAGCTCGAAATGCGGCCCGTCGCGCAGGCGGACCCAGTCCCCGCCCCAGACCAGCTTCACCCCGCGATCACGGGCGGCCTGCTTGAAGGCGGCGGCAATGCGCGGATAGAGCGGCCAGTCCCAGCGCACTTTGCCGTCCACCAGAGCGACCACATCGATCGCGTGCCCCGTCAGATGGCGGGAGTTGAGCGTGCGGCTGGCCCCGGCGCGGACCAGTTCAGCCTGTCGCGCCGGGCTGCGCAGGCCTTCGGTCACCCGGAAGTCGATGGGGCTGAGCGCCAGCGCATCCTCGGCCACGGCCACCAGATCCGGATGCACGCCCGCAAGCGCCCGCCGCGACCGGGGAGAGAAGACGAAGCTCATGGCCGTCCTCCCGGTCGGAACCGGACCGCCAGCGCCACCAGTTGCTGGGCCGTCGGCGCAACCAGATACAGAAGGGTGATCAGGGCGATCAGCATCAACAGCCGGTCGACCAGCGGCGGCAAGGCCTCGACCGGCACCCGGGCCAGCGCTCGATGCACCAGCGCCCACAGGATCACACTGGTCATGAAGACGAACAGGCGCCGCCACAGCCAGCGCCCCTCGGCCAGGGACGGCGACGCGTCCGCCATGGGGGTCTCTTTCATTGATCGTCCTCCCGATCGCGGTCGGGACTGCACAGGTCCCCGGCGATCTCTTCCAGACAGTCGCGGTGGCTCAGGCGTTCGGGCGCCTCCCACATCTCGGCGTCGAGCACGGGCAGCCCCGGCGCGCGTTGCCGTCGTTGATCGCGGCCGCTCATCCGACACACACCAGCAGGATCACACCGTCGGCCCCCGCGCCCCCTGCGCCCCCGACATCGACACCCGCGCCAC
>NZ_JAGHQP010000031.1 GCF_017744255.1 Brevundimonas sp. A19_0
CCCTTTCAACACCCCCACCGCTTCCCGACCCGACTTCCTCGCCTCAGCCCGGGACCGTGCCAACCTCTCCCCGTCTCCGTCGCAGGAGAGGCGCCTCGGGACCCAGGCACTGAAGCGGCGGCGGGGGCCGGTCGAGCGGGATTGCCGGGTGTAAACGCCGGGGTCCGGGGTGTTTCTGGACGCCCCGCCCGTCGCGGGCCGAGATGTCTGGAAGAGGTCGAACCGGGTCAAACGAGCCGGGGTGCGCAAGTTCGTCGGCGCCCCCGGTCCCGGCGGAAGAGACCGGAGCTTCAGACCGCTCGCGTGAACCGACCGGGGCGGCGCACAGGTCAGGTGCCGAAAATTCATTGAGCGCCCGTAACGCGAAAGCAGGGCGCACACGGTTCCGGGCCCCCGGCCCATGCGCCGCCCGCCTCTCCACCTCCTCTGCCCACCCGGCGAGAGGCGCTTTGGCGCGGCCTCATGTCTGAATGAGGCCGCTAGGGGCAGCCAAACCGTGCCGTCGCGCGTATCTAGGGTCCCGATGTTGCCGAGCCCGAGTTATTCCATGTCCCGTCGCGCCACCCTGGCGAGCCTGCTGGGCGGGCTGGCGGCCGCCTGTTCTCCGCTGGGCCTGCTGAACAGTCTGGGACCGCGCGATTCCGGGGCAAGGCGCGTCGCCCGCGACCAGCCCTATGGCGACGACCCTCGGCAGAAGATGGACCTCTATGCGCCGACCGGGGCCACGCCGGCGTCGCCGGTGCCGACGCTGGTCTTCTTCTATGGCGGGGGCTGGGATTCCGGCTCCCGCGACGTCTACGGCTGGGCGGCCCAGGCGCTGGCGGCGAAGGGCTTTGTGGTGGCCCTGCCGGACTACCGGCTGGTTCCCGAGGTGCATTTCCCGGGCTTCGTCGAGGATGCGGCCCAGGCCACGGCCCGCGCGGCCGAACTGGTCCGGCCCCATGGCGGCGATGCCGGGCGACTGGGCGTTCTGGGCCATTCGGCGGGCGCCCATCTGGCCATGATGATCACACTCGACCGGCGCTATATGGCCGCGGTGGACCGCCCGGGCCTGATCAAGGCGGCCGCCGGTCTGGCGGGGCCATATGAGTTCCTGCCGTTCGATGTGAAGGCCTCGATCAACGCCTTCGGGCGGGCGCCCGACCCGACCCTGACCCAGCCGGTCACCTTTGCCCGGGCCGATGCGCCGCCGCTGTGGCTGGGCCACGGGACCGACGATACCGTGGTCCACGCCGAGGACACGCGGATCCTGTGCGAGCGCATGGAGGAGGTCGGCGGCCCCTGTACCGCCCGCTTCTATGAAGGGCTGAACCACGCCGATCTGATCGCGACTTTCTCGCCCCTGTTCCGCAAGAAGGCGCCGGTGCTGGCCGAGGTCTCTGACTTTTTCCACCGGACCTTGGATCGCCCCGCCTGAGCGCGCACAGTGCCGCAAAGCTTTGCGGAGGTCCCGAGATGAAACGCCCCCTTGCCGCTGTGATCGCCCTGACCCTGCTGATGGCGACCCCGGTCCTCGCGCAGGAAGCGGTCGAGCGCGCCGAGGCCGAGCACCTCGCGACCACGCCCCTGCCGTTCGATGCGCGCGATGAGGCCCGGGAGTGGCGCCTGTGGTGGGACGAGGCCGACCCGTCCGAACGCCCGGCCATGGAGGCGCAGCGGGTGACCGAACTGGAGGTGGCGACTTGGAGGGACCGGCAGCTGGCGCGCTATGAGACGGACTTCGACAGTCTGGCGCGCACCTGCCCGGACGGCGTGACGGATGTCTGTCGCATCGACGGCGCCGGCGTGATCATCGTGCCCGGCGACGAGGAGGCCGGCCTGCCGGCGCATCCCCTGTACTGGCAGCAGCTGAGGATGGGGAGCGAATGGGACATGCCGCGGGCGGCGGTCATCCTCTACACCCCCACAGCCGACGGACGGCTGAAAGCCGCGACCTGGGTCCAGACGGCCATTGTCCATGAGCCGCCGGTGGTCATCGAGGGACAGGGCGAGCTGTATGTCGCCGTGCCCGGCTATCATGACGGAACGGGCCGCGCGAACGCCGATGTCCTGTTCCGCTGGACGCCGGAGGCCGACCGGCCCTTCACCCAGATCGACATCACTTCCTGGAAGGATGACCTGACGGCGCGCCTGCCGACCGGGCTCGAGGTCTGGAAAGGGGTCGCCTACCGCTGGCCCTATTTGATGGCGGAAACGTCGCTGTGGCAGGCGAACGATGCCAACTGTTGCGCCAGTGGTGGCGAGGCCTGGATCGACTTCCGCATCGACGGCGACCGGCTGGCCATCGAGTGGCTGCAGGTCAACGACCGCGTTCTGCAGGCGGCCGGGACAACCCCGGCCGATATCCTGGCCTGGGCCGGCCGTCGGGTCGGCTGTGATCACTGGGCGGGCGAGGAACCCTATGATGCGGACCGCGCCGCCATGATCGCTGAGGCGACTGCCCGGCTGGACTGTGAGGGGCTGGATGCCGATCAGGCGGCCCTGGTCGACACCTATGCCGGGGACGAGGTGGCGTCGGCCCTGATCGAACGCGTGGCCGGTGCCGCGGCGCGCGAGGCGGAGGCGCCCTGAGGCGTCTCGCCAAGGTCATACTGTTCCGCTAGAGGAGGCCATGACAGAACATATGACTCCCGACGCGGTCCTCGACCGCCTTGAAACCCTGTATTCGAAATCGGTCGACACCCTGCGCCAGGCGGTGCGGGACTTCGTCGACCACGGCGCCCGACCCGATCCGGCCGCCCGCGCCGACGGCCTGTTCGCCTATCCCGAGCTTCGTATCCGGTGGCACGGCGACCGCCCGCAGGACCTCCAGCCCCGCGCCTATGCCCGCCTGTCCAAGCAGGGCACCTATACGACCACCGTCACCCGACCCGACCTGTTCCGCAACTATCTGCGGGAACAGCTGACCCTGCTGGCCGACGAATATGACGCGACCTTCGAGGTCGGCCTGTCGCGGCAGGAGATCCCCTTCCCCTATGTGCTGGACGGGGCCGAGGTCGCGCTGGACCGGTCGATGACGGCCACCCTGGCGCGGTGGTTCCCGACCACCGAGCTGGCCCATATCGGCGACGAGATCGCCGACGGCCTGTTCGACACGACCGGGGACTTCCCGCTGTCGCACTTCGACGGACTCAGGACCGACTTCTCGCTGGCGCGGCTGCGGCATTACACCGGCACGCCGGTCGACGACGTCCAGTCCTATGTGCTGTTCACCAACTACAACCGCTATGTCGACGAGTTCGTCAGCTGGGCCATCGGCGAACTGAAACGTCCCGGCAGCCCGTACCAGACGTTGTCCTGCGCGGGCGGGGTGGTGATCACCCGCGATACGCCCAATCCGGAAGAGGCGATCAGCGACACGGCCTGGAAGAAGCACCAGATGCCCGCCTATCACCTGACGGCGCCGGGCGCGAAGGGCATCACCCTGGTCAACATCGGCGTGGGCCCCTCGAACGCCAAGACCATCACCGACCACCTGGCTGTCACCCGACCGCATGTCTGGCTGATGATCGGTCACTGCGGGGGCCTGCGCGCCAGCCAGTCGATCGGCGACTATGTGCTGGCCCACGCCTATCTGCGAGACGACCATGTGCTGGACGCGGTCCTGCCGCCGGACATCCCCATCCCCTCGATCGCCGAGGTGCAGCGCGCCCTCTATGATGCGACCAAGTCGGTCAGCGGCATGCCCGGCGATCAGGTCAAGCTGCGCCTGCGCACCGGGACGGTGGTGACCACCGACGACCGGAACTGGGAGCTGCGCTACACCCGCTCGGCCCTGCGCTTCAACCAGAGCCGGGCGGTCGCCATCGACATGGAATCGGCCACCATCGCGGCCCAGGGCTATCGCTTCCGCGTGCCCTACGGGACCCTGCTGTGCGTGTCGGACAAGCCGCTGCACGGCGAGATCAAACTGCCCGGACAGGCCAACCGCTTCTATGAAGGGTCGATCTCGGAGCACCTGCAGATCGGCATCCAGACCGTCGACCTGCTGCGCGAGGAGGGCGAACGCCTGCATTCGCGCAAGCTGCGCGCCTTTGACGAGCCGCCGTTCCGCTAGGCCGGAGCTTTACGCATCAGCTGAAGCGCAAAGCCGGTATAGGGCCGGGCGAAGGTCAGGAAGGACCGGACCCGGTCGGCGGTCGCCTCGATGTGCGGGCGCTCGATCCGGTCGGGATGGGCTGCGATCCACGCCCGCGCGGCGCGGTCCATGGTCTCGATATAGGCCTGCCATGTCGCATCATCGGCCACGTGGATCTCCAGCACCTCCAGCCCGGCGGCCCCGGCGGCGGCGGTCCAGTCCTCCAGCGGCGTGCAGGCATTGGTCAGGGCCATGACCCGCGCCAGCGGCTCGGGCGGTTCTGCCGTCCAGTACAGGTCCCCCCACACCAGCAGGCCACCGGGGGCCAGGTGGTCGGCCAGCCGGCCAAAGGCCGCGTCCGGATGGCGATGGTCCTCGCCCACGGGATCGGTGGCCCCGATCGACAGGATCAGATCCTGCGGGGGCAGGTCCTCCAGCAAGGTCGGGGACTGCATGCGGCTGAGGGTGACCCGGTCCTGGAGGCCGGCCGCATTGATGCGCGACTGGGCCAGGGCGGCTACCGCCATGTCGACCTCGACCGCCTCGACCTGCATGTCGAAGTGGCGCGCCAGGCAAAGGGCGAGGGCGGCATTGCCGGCCCCGATCTCGAGCGCCCGACCGCCCGCCTTCGGCTGTGCGGGAGCAAGGAAGGCGCGGAAGGTGTCGAGGGTCAGGGCGTTGCAGACCTCGATCGCCTCATAGGCCAGACAGTGGAAATTCATGCGCATGATGCAGCCCTAGCGTGCCGTTCCGTCTCGGTCATAAAAAAGCACTTTACATTGCAAAGTAAGTGGGACATTCAGGGAGCACAGACGGGGCCAGGCCCCGACGCTCAAGGAGAGGAAAGGGCCATGCCCCATCACGACACCGCGTCCCCCCAGGACGACATCGCCTATATCCGTACCCTGGCCGAAGAGGGGCGTCACACGCCGTTGCTGAACGGCCCCGTCATGGTGGCGGCGGCCCTGATCTTCGGCCTGGCCAGTGTGGCGCAGTGGGCCATCCAGACGGGGGTGGTGGACGTCAGTCCCTGGGCCCAGCTGTGGGTCTGGGTCGCGGCGGGGCTCGTGTTTGCCGTCGCCCTCTCCTTGCTGATCCGCCGCGCCAGCGGCAAGCCGGGCTACAGCTCGACCAGCAACCAGGCCGTCGGTGCCGCCTGGTCGGCCGTGGGCTTCGGCATCTTCGCCACCTGGGTCGCCTTCCTGGCCGTGGGGCTTGCGAACGGCGACTGGACCTTGATGCGGGCCATGCCGATCATCGTATTCGCCGCCTATGGCTCGGCCTGGACGGTGGCGGGCACCATGACGCGCAAGACCTGGATGAAGCTGACCGCCTTTGCGGCCTATGCCGGCGCGGCCCTGCTGGGCGTCTTTATGGATACGCCGATCGGCTATCTGGTGTTTGCGGCCCTGCTGGTGTTCGTCGCCTTGCTGCCCGGACTGGCGCTGATGCGCCAGGAGCCCCGGGAGGTCGTCTGAGCATGGCCGATCTTCCCTCCGGTGACTTCGACATCAATGAGATCGACGACGTCATCCACGGTCGGGTTCGGCTGGGCATTATGGCCTATCTGTCCAGCGCGGGCATGGCCGACTTCAGCGACCTCAAGGCCCGGCTGAAGACCACCGACGGCAATCTCTCGGTCCACCTGCGCAAGCTGGAGGAGGCCGGGTTCGTCGAGATTACCAAACGCTTCGCCGGCCGAAAGCCCCTGACCGAGGCGCAACTGACCGACGCGGGGCGCAAGGCCTTCATGGCCTATCTGGACACCCTGTCGGCCCTGATCCCGCCCCGCTGAGATCCGGGACGATCTGTCGGGGTGGCGCGGATCGGTCCCTGCGGTAAGAGGGGGCATGACCGACCGGATCAAGCGCTTCGAGGCGATCGATAATTTCCGTGACTTCGGCAACTATGCCGGGGGGGCGGGCCGCCACATCCGGCCGGGGAACCTGTATCGCAGCGCCCATCAGGCCCGGGCGACCGAGGCGGATCTGGAGGCGCTGGGGGCGCTCGATCTGGGGGTTGTGGTCGATCTCCGCCGGCCGAGCGAACGGCGCGACCAGCCCAGCCGCAGACCGGCCGCCTTCGCTGCCCGGGTCATCGAGAGCGACCACGATGACGGCGGCGAGGCGCCCCATATCACCTTCCTGAAGACGGCCGACCTGACCGAGGAGTCCGGCCGGGCCTTCATGACCGACACCTATCGCCGCCTGCCGTTTGAACCGTCCCACCTCGAGGTGTTCGGCCGCTATTTCGAGGCCCTGGCCGACAGCGATCGGCCCGTGCTGATCCATTGCGCGGCGGGCAAGGACCGGACGGGGCTGCTGGCCGCCCTGACCCACCATCTGCTGGGCGTCGCCGCCGATGACGTGATGGCCGACTATCTGCTGACCAACCAGGCGGTGGATCTGGAAGGGCAGGCCGGGTTCGTCGCCGAGCGCCTCAAGGCGATGACGGGCCGGACCGCCTCGCACGGAGCCGTGGTGGCCTTTCTGGGGGTCGAGCCGGCTTTTCTGGATGCAGCCTTTGAGGCCATTCGCGAGCGCCACGGATCCGTCGACGCCTATCTGGCGCAGGCTCTGGGCGTCGATGCCGACCGGCGCGACCGGATCGGCGCCCGCCTGTCTGCATGATCCGCGCCTTCACCGCCCGCGGCGAGCGGCGACTGGCCTGGCGCGATCCGCGCGACCTGATCGACGCCGTGGGGGGTCGCGAGGGCGCGCTCATCCTGTTCAGCGGCGACGGCGGGCGGGTGCTGATGACGGCCGAGCCCGACGCCACCCGCGAGCTCACCGACGACCCGGAAACTCTGGTGGCCCTGCTCGCAGATCCGGCCTGGGAGGAGGGCGCCATCCAGCTGCTGTCCTACGACGGGGGCGCGCGGCTCGCGACCGGGCCGCGCCCGACCGTATGGCCAGACCTGATGGCCGCGCGCTACCCCGCCTGGCTGGAGTTCGAGCCGGAGACGCAGACGCTGACGGCCATAGGCCATGGGACGGCAGAGACCGACGTCGATGGCGCGCTGGACCGGGCCGAGGGCTGGCTGGCCGATGCCGGGACGACCCCGAAGGTCACCGGCCCGCTGTCCGTCGGCTTCGAGGCCGAAGCCGACGAGGAGACCTATCGCGCGGCCGTGGCGGACGTGGTCCAGCGCATCGGCCAAGGCGAGATCTTTCAGGCCAACATCGCCCGGGGCTGGCGGGGCCGCCTGCGCGCCTATGTGGATCCGCTTGAGGTGTTCCGCCGACTGGTGGCGGCCAGTCCGGCGCCCTATGCCGCCTTCTGGCGACAGGGAGGCCGGGCACTGGTGTCGAACTCTCCCGAACTGTTCCTGACCCTGCGGTCGCGACAGGTGGAGACGCGGCCGATCAAGGGCACCCGACCCCGCCATGCCGACCCCCGTCAGGATGCCGGCGAGGTCGCGGACCTGCGATCATCGGCCAAGGACCGGGCCGAAAACCTGATGATCGTCGACCTGATGCGGAATGATCTGGCGCGGGTCTGCGAGCCGGCCTCGGTCCGGGTGGATGCCCTGTTCGCGCTCGAGTCCTATGCCAATGTGCACCATCTGGTCTCGACCGTGTCCGGCCGGCTGGCGGAGGGCGCGACCGCCGGGGATCTGTTGGCGGCGACCTTCCCGCCCGGCTCGATCACGGGCGCGCCCAAGCATCAGGCGATGAAGGTCATCGCCGCCCATGAGCCGCCGCGCGGGCCGTGGTGCGGGTCGCTGGTCCTGCGTGAAGGCACGGACAGCCTGACGGCGTCGGTCCTGATCCGCACCCTGGCCTTCACCCTTGAGGAGGGCGCCTGGCACTGGCGGACGCAGGCAGGAGCGGGGATTGTCGCCGACAGCGATCCGGCCGCAGAAGCGGCGGAGGTGCTGGCCAAGATCTCGGCCATCCGTCACGCCCTGACCGGGGCCTAGGGCAGGATCACGACCTTCTCGACCGTGCGCGGCCGCAGATAGAAGGTGTGCGAGAACCGGGTGACGCCGGGCATCATATAGTCGACCGGGGAGTCATAGTCGTAGGTCGACTCGGACATGACGACGCTCTCGCCGACCTCGATCAGGCCGTTCGGCACGGTGATGGTGCTGCCGACCGCGCGCGCGGTCATGCCGTGGCCCCGGCTCCAGTCGATGCGCACCGTGGTGCCATTGATGCGGGTCGCGCTGGACACCCGCATATTGAGTGGCGAGGCCGAGAAGGGCGCCATGATCAGCTCGCCGATCTCGAAGACGTCTTCGATCTCGCCCCCGGTCACGCCCTCGCGCTGGGCGATCAGGTCGGCGACCATGGCGGCTGAGTGGCTGGCCCGCTTCTGCGCCATATAGCCCTGACAGAATTCCGCGAGGCCGAAGTAGAAAAAGATCATGACCGGCGCCAGCATGGCGAACTCGACTGCCGATACGCCGCGTCGGTCAGACCCCAGCCGCCGCCAGGGACGCAGGTGCCGCATGATCCCGCCCGCGCTCATTGCCAGGGCTCGTTCCGGAAGGCGGTGGTCGCGGTCAGGATCGCCTTGCCGTCCCCCATCCGCGACAGGCCCTGCGACAGGAAGGGGGTAAACAGGCTGTGGCGGTACCAGGCCCGGACCAGCATCAGGCTGCCGGGGTCGCCGTTGTCATAGCCGAGGCCCGCCTCGCTGAATGTGCCCCCCGCCGTCGGATCCGGCGGATTTGGATTGGTGAACTGCGGGATTTCGCGCACGTCGATCGTGACCTTGGCCATGCAGTCACCCGAGAAGATGCTCATGCGCTGGCACATGGCGGTCTTGAACAGGCCGGCGGTATAGCCTTGGCTGCTGGCCTGACCGGTGCGCACCAGACGGCCCGTCTCGATGGTCGCGTTCTCGAGCACCGAGTCGAGCACGAAGACAAAGGCCAGCTCGAGCACGGCGAACATCATGAAGAAGAAGGGCGCGGCGACCATGGCGAATTCGACCGCGGTCGAGCCGCGTCGCTCGGCCGCAAAGCGGGTCAGGGCCTTCCGGGGTCGCATGGCCCTCAGCATGGATCAGGGCGTGCCGGTGGAGCGCTGCGTCGGAGAGCAGGTCGAGCCGCAGGCCATCTCGGTCACCTGACCGCCGCGCCACACGCGCACGCGGCCCTCGTCGCCGGCGCTGACGATGATCTGGCTCTGGAACAGGGTGCGGCCGATGCTGTCGACGGCCACGATCTCGGTGATGCCGTAGCCCTTGCCGGTCACATAGAGGGTGTTGGCGTCCACCACGGTGATGTCGGCGATCTGCGGATTGCCGACGATCACCGAGCCGGCCGGGGCGCGCAGCTGGATGCGGGCGGTCTGGTCGATATCGACGCGCAGCGAGTCCTGGGCCAGCGCGGGCGTGGCGAGGGCGGCGCCGAAGACTGCCGCGGCGGCGATCATCAGGGTCTTGGCCATTCGACGGAACATGGGGCGATCAGCCTTCCACTTTTCACAACGGGCGCGCGGGGTGCGCACGCGTATGTGCGCACCGAATCCTCAAGAAAGACTGAAGGGGCGTTGCCGGTTATCCGCATAGTAAACGCGATGGTAACTATGAATATTCGCGTCAAACCCGTTCACTTTACTTGTCCTTAAGCCGTGTGGGGCAGAGTGAGCGTGTAAGGGGGTCAAGCGGGCATAACCGAAGACCCTGATGGTGCAACTGTTAGCTCGCTCAAGAAAAAGGACTATCCAATGACCAAGTTCATCTCGCGTTTTGCCCAGGACGAATCCGGCGCCACGGCCATCGAGTACGGCCTGATCGCGGCCCTGATCGCCGTCGTCATCATCTCGGCCGTGACCGCGCTCGGCACGACCATCAAGACCAAGTTCAACGCCGTCGTGACCGG
>NZ_JAGHQP010000032.1 GCF_017744255.1 Brevundimonas sp. A19_0
GCCCGTAACCGTCACGAGGACAGGTCCGTCCTCCCCGGAAGGGCCGCTGACGGCTACAGTCTCGTCCACGTCTTGGACGAGCGGCCCTTCCGGGGAGGACGGACCTGTCCTCGTGACGGTTACGGGCGGGGTGCCGCCCTACACCTACGTTTGGCAGAAGGTGCTCGGGAATCCCGCGACCTTCCCCACCAGCCCCACGGGCGCATCCACCTACTGGGAGTTTACCGGCTCACCGAGATTTCCGTGGGTGAAGGCGTCGACCTGGCGCTGTCTGGTCACCGACTCAGCGGCGTCCAGTGTCTTTACCGGCAATGTTTCCGTATCGATCGATGTCAGCTGACGTTGGCATCGTCCCCTGTAGCAATCCGAGACCATTGTAGGGCTGTGCGAATGACGACCCGTCTTGCGTCTGCGATCGAAAATGCCCTGTCCCGGGTTCAAAGGATGAGGGGGCCGGACCGAAGCGCCTTTTTCGCGGCCCTGTCAATTCTTGCGGCCCTGGCGTTCTCGGGGACGCCGGCGACGGGCCAGGACATGGCAGATCTGCCAGAGGCGCCCCGGATCCAGACGCTCGACAGTGCGGGCGTCGACTTACGCACAGGCGAGTACAGGGCGGCGACCTATCACATCGGTATCGGCGAGACGGACGCCCCGGCGCTCAGCATTACCGGCGACGCGCTAACCCGCTCGTCCAACAGGGGAACGCCGCTGTATTCGAAAATCGAGCGTGGTTGCAATCTCAGGTACAACCCCGCGGGAGGGGCAAACGAGTGCGAAGGGTCGGTGACCGTATACACCCTGGGCCACGAAACTTTCGTGTATATGCCGTCGCCCTTCGACCCATTTGCCTCCCATACGCTCAATGACGGCTCCGTCGTCGTTGAGGACACCGCCAACATCGACGTCTACCGTCCGGATGGAACGATGTGGAGGTTCGTCAAGCGTACGGATCTACCATACGCGTGGCCCCCATATGCGCCATTGGAGGCAGCCTATCTCTTAAATATCACCATGCCGGACGGCAGCGCGCTCGAATATGATGCCCGTGGTGTGACGTCCACTTACGGATACCGCCTGGAGTACGAGCCCACGAATGGGCATCCGCTCGTAAACCTCAGCACCGCCTACTGCGCATCGCAGTCGGGCCCCTGTGCCGGCTTGCCCATTGAGGGCCGGATGTCGGGCCTAACGGATACCACCACCCAATCAAACGGCGGAATTGCGGAAGCCAGGACACTCTCCATCACGACTAGTCAGGGCGTACAAGCCACGGTCACGCAAGCCCTGAAGGGAGCGACGTCAGTCAACCACACTGGGTCAGTAGAGTCGTCATATTGTGGGGGCATGTATGCCATGCGCACCGAGTCTGTCTCCAGGCAAGGCGCGCAGTGGAACTACTCATATGCTACGCAGTGGGAGGGGGGATCTGTACCCTATGGGTACCCTACCTGCTACGTTACTCAGGTAACCGCAGTTGCTCCTGACGGGGGGGTAACCGTCGTCGAGGGCGGAGCTGGCCAGTTCACAATCACGGACCCTCTTGGGCGGGTCACCACCTATACGGTCGAGACATGGAACGGCACGACCTTCGAGAACCTCCACGCTATTGAATCCGGGCGGATTCTCAGCACCGTCTATCCCGAAGGAAACCGCGTCGACTACACCTACGCGCGTGGCAATGTGAGCGGTATCACCGTGACGCCGAAGCCGGGTCAGGGTTCGGCCACAGTCGTCTTCGAAGCGGCCTATCCCAGCGTATGTACGGTCGCGACGATGCGGACCTGCAACCGGCCGCTCTATACGATCGATGCCCGGGGAGCGCGCACCGATTACACCTATCACGCTCCCAGCGGCATGGTGCAGACGGTGACCCTGCCGGCCGGCCCGGACGGGATACGGCCACAGGTCCGTTATACCTATCAGCAGTTGCAGGCCCGATACATGAATGCCTCGGGTCTGCTCGTCT
This sequence comes from Brevundimonas sp. A19_0, assembly GCF_017744255.1. Taxonomy (GTDB): domain Bacteria; phylum Pseudomonadota; class Alphaproteobacteria; order Caulobacterales; family Caulobacteraceae; genus Brevundimonas. The sequence goes on from NZ_JAGHQP010000032.1 coordinate 1,967, forward strand.
ACACGGGGCGGCCGATCTGGAAGCTGGTTTCGACCTCCCGGTGCCGGACCCAGGCAAGTTGCGCCAACTCTGCGGACGAGGTCGTCACAAGCTATACCTATAACGACAACCTGCTGCCCATCACCGAAACGGTGCGAGCCGGGGACTATTCGCTCGGGCCGATAACCGTAACGAAGACCTACGACGCAGCGGGCAATGTGATCGCGGTGGATGGTCCGATGCCTGGAGCCGCCGACACCACCCGCTATGTCTATAATTCCTATCGGGAACTGGTGGCCACCATGGGGCCGGATCCCGATGGCGCAGGCCCGGCGGGCGTGCCGGTCACACGCACAACATATAATGCCGACGGTTGGCCGATCCTTGTCGAGCAAGGCACGGCCGTTGATCAGTCAGATCTGGCCCTCGCGTCGATGACGGTGAACGGCCGGACCTCGACAGAGTACGATGTGTCCGGTCGAAAGACCCGTGTCGCGGTCGGCCCTGCGAACGCGCCGCTGATGGTGACCCAGTACAGCTATACACTTGCCGGGGAACTGGAGTGCACGGCCATCCGCATGAATCCCGCTGTATTCGGGGCGTTGCCAACGTCGGCCTGTCTGCAGGGAACCGAAGGAAGCCAGGGGCCGGATCGGATCGCGCGGAACGTCTACGATCTGGCGGGGCAATTGACCCAGGTGCAGCAGGGTGTGGGAACCACGCTTCAGCAGAACTATGCCAGCTACACCTATACGCCCAACGGGCAACGGGCGACCGTTACCGACGCGAATGGCAACCGGGCGTCGATGACCTATGACGGGCTGGACCGCCAGATCGCCTGGAACTTCCCGTCTCCGACGACGCCGGGGACGGTGAGCACGACCGACTACGAAGGGTATGGGCATGATGCGAATGGAAATATCACCGCCCTAAGGAAGCGGGATGGTCGCACGATCACCTACACCTACGATGCCCTGAACCGTATGACGTCCAAGATCATTCCGGACGGTTCCGGACTGCCCGCATCGGCGACGCGGGATGTCTATTACGGCTATGACCTTCAAGGGCTTCAGCTGTACGCTCGCTTTGACGGGCACACGGGCGAAGGGGTGACCAACGTCTACGACGGTCTGGGACGGGTTACGGCCTCGACGACCAATATGGGTGGCTTCAGTCGCGCGCTCACCTACAGCTACAATTCCGCCGGCGCGAGGGTGCAGATGACCTGGCCGGACGGCCAGCAGTTCCGCCTGTATCGAGACGGGCTGCAAAGGATTGATTACACCGACCTCAATGGCACCACACCCGTCTACAGGGCGCAGTATGATTCCGCCGGGCGTCTTTCCAGCCTGGATCGTCGCGTCGGGGGTGCCTGGGGGGGCAGCTCCACCTTTGGCTATGACGGCGCCTCGCGGATCACGGTGCTTACCCATAACCCCGCCGCGACGGGCTATGACGTATCAACAGCCTTTGTCTACAATCCGGCCAGTCAGATTGTCAGCCGCGACGCCGACAGTACCGTTTACGACTTCACCGGGCACGTCATCGTCAGTCGCGCCTACACGACCAACGGCCTGAACCAGTACATCTCTGCCGGGCCGGCCAGCTTTACCTATGACGCCAATGGTAACCTGACGTCCGACGGATCGGCGACATTCGTCTACGATGTCGAGAATCGCCTCATCGCGGGGCCAAACGGCGCCAGCCTGATCTGGGATCCGCTCGGTCGCCTGTTCCAGAGCTCGGGCAACAGCCATGCCCCCACCCAGTATCTCTACGACGGCAGCGCCCTGGTTGCCGAGTACGATGGACTCGGCACGCTGCTGCGCCGCTACGGGCACGGAAGCGGTACCGATGTTCCGCTGGTGTGGTACGAGGGAACCGCAACGACGTCCCCCCGCCATCTGTATGCCGATCACCAGGGGTCGATCATCGGCATTGCCGACGCGACCGGGGTGATGACCAACACGAACGGGTATGACGAGTACGGTATACCAGACGCCACCAATGTCGGCCGCTTCCAGTACACTGGCCAGACCTGGCTGCCCGAACTGGGCATGTATCACTACAAGGCCCGCATCTACTCGCCGACGCTCGGGCGGTTCCTGCAGACCGATCCGGTTGGGTACGAGGATCAGATGAACCTCTACGCCTACGTCGGGAATGATCCGATAAACATTTCGGACCCTACGGGGATGTGTGGCGCCGAACACGACGATAGATCGAAGTGTCTATATGCTGTCCCGGGAGCCGGGGGGCCTAACTCCGGAGAAAATCGCGAGTATGGCAGGTTTATCCGGTCTAACGGAGGGGTGTTCGAAGATATTGGTATCGGAAACGCTGTAGAATCAATTGTCGCCTATAGCGAAGCCAATCCGGACGCGAGAATAGTCTTAAGCGGATATAGCCGTGGCGGAAATGACATTGTCACTATCGCGAACGAGCTAGGGCGCCGTGGGATTCGAGTAGACGCAATGATAGTGTTTGATGGGCACAGTCTGATCGGAAGTCCACTCGTTCTTACGTCTCCAAACGTAGATTCAGTGCTAAATTTTTACCAACAGAATGAGCGTACATCCTATACAGGATTTGATCCATCTGGGTCTAACCCGTATGAGGGGCAGCCAATCGTTCAGCGCCAGAGGTTCGGCCCGCCAGGACCGGTTGCCGACATAACAAATATTAACTACACGGGCGACTCGAGTATAGGTCATATGAATATAATCAGGCCCACTCTTCGTAACCCGGTTTATAGATCCATGATAGATCGGTTAATCCAATGATCGGGAATCGCGTCGTTTGGTGGAGTGTGTGTTTCCTATCATGCGTGGCAGTTGCTGGGTGCCAAGACAGAATTGAAAATGCCAGTATAAACATTGAAATTTCTGGCGCCGTTCCTCAATGCGTTGTCATATATGAGCTTCAAAGAAGGTCGGCTGCGGGCTTGGCGACCTATTGGCCCGTTCATTCGATAGAAGTGTCTGAAGCAAACTCTATTGCGAATTATAAGTCTTCGCTATGTCCTGTGGTCATGTTGGGTACACCGTCGGGCGCGACGAAAGTTGTTAGATTAAAAGAGGGAGACAACGAAATTTCATTTGATGCTGGCGAATACGCTGCGCGTTGTGATGACCCTCGGGTTCGTGATGACATGGAACGCATCTCGGAATTTGACCGCACTGCGCCAGTCATCTGTGGTCGGCCTTAAGGGCCCGGGAATATGCGGAGCCGCAATTAACTATCGAGCTAACGCTGCCCCGGCGTAAGGGTCTTCCGTCTGCGCCGGAACCGGGGAGAGGGCAGGCTCGGTCATGGGGGCCCCGTGTTGCCGGGCAGCAAGGGAGGGCGCGCCGGAGGTGTTGGCGGCCGCGCCCATGATCCCCCGGGCGATGGTTGCGGCTCCGAACAGGATAAAGCATCCCGCCAGCACGGTCGCTCCACGCCGCACATTGGTGCGTCCTGTCAGCATCTGCAGCCCCACCACCGCCACGGCGATGATCGCAAGACTGGTCGCGAGGGGACCCAGCAACACGGCCTGGATCCAGGAGGCGGCAGTCACGAATACACTGTCTTCCATCATGCTGCAGAGGCCTCCCGCCTCGTCGCGATCCACAGGCATGGGCGACAGCCCACCTGGCTGATTGACGGCTGCCTTCAAGGCCGACGGTACTCCATCTGCGCAGGGGGCGGGAGCCTCGATTGCGACGACCGGGCGGTCGACGTTGCAGCGGCGCCTCTCCACCGGATCGCTCGCGTGACACGCTCACGCGCGGGTCCTTCGACAGCGCGGACAGCGTGACCTGGCCCGGGCGGGACGGTGACTCTCTGCCCTGAGCCGCCCCCGCCCCTGGCGCCGCGGCACCATCATCATCCGCACGCGAGACGGCTCCAGGACCGTGATCGCGGCCAGCGGCGGTCGAACGGACAGCGCTGCTGACATTTGCCTCTTTTGCATCCTCATCTCGACCTGTAACGTCCCAGAGTTGTCTGGAGGGAATAGTGTGTCGCAGCTCGTAACTCGTGATTTCACCTTGGGTGTTGGTCAGACGCTCCACTTTCGCGACGTCGTGAGCGGCTTCTTGCTTCAATCAGTAGCCCCGGGCGAGCGTAGTCCTCACCTGACTATCTCCGGCACGGTAACGCACTCGACGAACTTTCCCTTGGTTACTGCGCTGTTCGACCATGAGTCCGGCGGATATTTCGATGGCGGACTTATAGAAATCACCAGCACCGGGTCGGCCGTCGTATCGGCCACCGACATAGGAACCGCATTCGGATATTTCGCGGGTGGCTATGGCTCCGCTTTTATCAACCGGGGGAGCCTGTCGGTCACGGCGTTGCAGCAGGCCTTCGGAATCTACACCCACGGCAGCGATTTCAGTGCCGTGAATGCCGGGACTCTTCGCGTCCAGTCGAACACAATGGACGCCATAGGGATCCAGGCGATGAACGGCATCGACCTGACGAACAGCGGGCGACTGGAGGTCATCGGGGTCCGCCTTGCCCATGGCGTGGTCTCAGAGCGGGGCGGCCACATCGACAACTCAGGAACGCTGATCGCAAGGGGTGCCGAAGAGAACGTCGGCATCGTGGTTCGGCACTTCCAGGCCGAGACCGTGAGTATCGAGAATACCGGCACGATCGAGGCCGACATCGCCGTTCTCGATGACAGCGGACGGTATTCCCCGCCGCAGCATGCCGTCCAGACCTTGGTGAACAGCGGCACCATCAGGGGGGCAATTGACCTCAGGCTCGGCGATGACAGCGTGTCAAACAGCGGCCTGATCGAAGGCGACGTTCTGCTGGGGCTGGGGGCGGACACCTACATCGGGACAGGAGGCGAACTCCGCGGGGCCGTACATGGAGGGTTCGGTGCGGACCATCTGGTCGGGGGGGACCGGGATGACATCCTCTTTGGAGAGGAGGGCGATGATGTCATCACGGGGGGTGCCGGCAACGACCTCATACAGGGGGGCCGGGGAACAAATGTGATCGATGGCGGGGCGGGGCGGGACACCCTCACCTATACCGGTGTCCTCAGGGGCGTCTCGCTGGATCTGCGCGAGGGCTGGGCCCGAGGCGCCAGTCTCGACGAGATCACGGGTATTGAGGACGTCCTTGGGAGCAAATGGGACGACACTCTCAGGGGCGATGACCACGACAACCTGTTATTCGGCGCAGGGGGGGATGACACGCTGGAGGGACGCGACGGGCGCGACGTCATCGCCGGAGGCACGGGCGCAGACACTCTCTCGGGAGGCGCAGGTGACGATACATTTATATACGGGACCGGCGACGGCCACGACGAGATCACGGACTTCTCTGCTGGAGACCGGATTGAAATCCACGGCTACACCTCTGCCCAGGCCATCCAGCAGGTCGGAAGCGACACTATCATTCGTTTGTCCGCGACGGACTCGATCACCCTTCTTGGGGTGAATGCCGATGCCTGGAATTCAGGGCAGGTGGTTTTCTCCGCACAGCCCCGGCCATCGTTCAGCACGACCGCGCAACCGGAGGGCTTCGACCAGACGGGGGTCGCGCTGTACGAGTCGCTGACGCTTGCTGCCGGAGAAGAGGTGGTGCTCGACGGTGGCTTGGGAACATTGGCCCTGGTCGGCAATACGACGGAAACCCTCAGACTATTGAATGGCGGGACGATCCGCTCATTTAGTAATGCCGACGTGGCTGCCGCCGCCGTCACCCTCGCAGGCTATGGCTTCGGGCCGGTTTTCGAAAATCTGGCGACGGGCCTGGTCGCGGTCACATCGGAGAATGACGACGCCTTCGCTTACGGCGTCTACGCCCAGGCTTTCCAGGCTTCAGTGATCAATGAGGGGCGTATTGAGCTTACCAGTGCTCACCATGGCGCTGCGATTTTTGGCGCTTCTAGCGGGCTTAACGTTGATAATTCGGGAGAAATCTACGCGAATGCCGTTGGAGATGCCTACGGCGTGAACCTGGGCACAGTGGGAGGGATCAACAATTCCGGTTCCATCACTGTTCAGGGCGGCGGAGCCAACGTCATGGGCATCCGGGTCGTGAGCGGCAATAACGTTTCCAACGCCGGCGAAATCTCCGTGTCCAGCGAAAGGGGCACAGGGATCGGCATCTACATGCGGGCAGACGCGTATAATATCACAAACACCGGCACCATTGACGCAGACATTGCTATTAATGCGTCGGGGCATTTTTCGTATGCCAGCGGTTATCTCCTGAATACGGGAACGATACGGGGTGATGTACTGCTGGGGGGAGCGCCTGACCTGGTCCTGAATGAGGGGGTCCTCTACGGTCCGGTGCACATGGGTCAAGGTGACGACCAGTTCGACGGGAGTGCGGGTGCCCAGGGCGGCGAGATTCACGGTGGGCAAGGGCAGGACCACATAGTTGGCGGCATCGGGATCGATCTCCTCTTCGGAGATGAAGGCAGCGACACCCTCTGGGGCGGGTTGGGTGATGATAAGCTGAATGGCGGGACCGGGGACGATTTCGCAGTCTTCTCCGGATCGCAGGCTCAGTATGACTGGTCGGTCGATGGCAACATTGTCACGATCACAGGTCCTGACGGTACCGATGTGCTCACTGATGTTGAACTGCTGAGGTTCGATGACGGCCTGGTTTCCCTGACTGGATTTGGGCTCCGCCTCAAGGGCTTGGGGGGCGATGACGTACTTCACGGCACCGACCTCAACGACGTCCTCGACGGCGGCGATATCCCTCCGTTGTGGGTCGCCAATGGGTCCGACCGCAATGGCCGGGACCAGCTCTTTGGGCACGGTGGCGACGACATTTTGTATGGCGGCGGGGAGAACGATCTGCTCGACGGGGGCTCCGGCAACGACCTGCTCGACGGCGGCACGGGCGCCGATCAGATGTATGGCGGCACCGGCAACGACACCTACTATGCCGACGTCCAGCAGGACCTCGTCTTCGAGAACGCCGGAGAGGGCTATGACACCATCGTCGCGTCGTCGGGCTTCTATCTGTACGACAACATCGAGGCGCTGACGCTGTCGTCGTCGGCGGGCAATGCGTTCGGCGTGGGCAATGCGCTGGACAACACCCTGACGGGCAATGCGG
>NZ_JAGHQP010000033.1 GCF_017744255.1 Brevundimonas sp. A19_0
ATCCTGATCTGGGCGCCCTCCGCCCCGGCCGCCCCGCGACCGCAGGGCCTCGGAGGCCGCCCAGATCAGGATCGGCGAAATGTCAGAGCCGCCACCCTTCCAGCGCCGTCCCCCACGTCCCAGCGCGCCGATGAAGGCCAGCAGGATGAAGCCGAACACGATGACGATCATGATCAGGGCGCCGACCGGCACATCGGCCTTGGCGGTTTCGGCTGCCGCCGCGCGGGCCTGCGCTTCCTCCGGGTCCAGCCTCAGTTGCTGCTCGATCGCCACGACCCCCTGTTCGATCCCGCGCTCGAACGCCCCGGTCTTGAACGCGGGGGTGATCTGGTCGTGGATGATCAGGGCCGACAGGGCGTCGGTCAGTATGCCCTCCAGCCCGTAGCCGACCTCGATGCGGATCTTGCGCTCGTCCACGGCGACGATCAGCAGGACGCCATTGTCCTTGTCTGCCTGGCCGATGCCCCAGTGGCGGCCCAGCCGGGTGCCGTAGTCGGCAATGTCATAGCCCTCCAGCGACTGCAGGGTCACGACCACCACCTGATCGGTGGTGTCGCGCTCCAGGGCGGCCAGACGCGTCTCCAGTTCGGCTTCCTTCGCCGGACTCAGCAGGTTGCCCTGATCGACGACCCGGCCGGTCAGCTCGGGAAAGCGCGGGTCCGCATGGCCGGGCAGGGCCAGCATCGTCCACGCCAGCAGCAGGACCAGTCCGGCCAGCAGGGGCTGCAGGGCCGTCCGCCCCCTGAAGAGGGCCGGGGAGACGGCAAGGGTGGCTGCGAGGCTCACTGTGCGGGTGTCGATCCGACGTTGAACTGTACCTGCGGCGCGGCATCGGCGCCCGGCGCCGCGCTGAACAGCGGCAGGGGTTCGGAGCCCGAGTGGAAGGTCGAGGCCCAGATGTTGCCGGGGAAGGTCCGCAGGGTGGTGTTATAGACCCGCGCCGCCTCGTTATAGTCGCGACGCGCAACGGCGATCCGGTTCTCTGTCCCCTCCAGCTGGCTTTGCAGGGCGACGAAGTTGGCGTTCGACTTCACCTCGGGATAGCGCTCGACCACCAGCATCAGCCGCGACAGCGCCTGGCTCAGTTCGCCCTGGGCGGCCTGATAGCGCGCCACTGCGGCCGGGTCCGACAGGGCGTCGGCGCCCAGCTGGATCGAGGTGGCGCGGGAGCGGGCCTCGACCACCTGCGTCAGCGTCTCGCGCTCGGCAATGGCGGCGGCCTGCACGGTCGCGACCAGATTCGGAATCAGATCGGCGCGGCGCTGGTACTGCGCCTCGACATCGGCCCATTTCGCACGGGCGGCCTCTTCCTGGGTGGGGATGGTGTTGTAGCCACAGCCCCCCAGCGTCAGGGTCACGGCGGCCACCGCCAGTACAGGCGCACGCAGAACGGTCATGGATAGCCCCCTCGAAAGGTGCGGCCGACGATCCGGCCTCTTTCAGAGTATCGGCGCGGATGGTCCGGTCTTCAAGCGTCCAACTGTGACGGTTCGACCCCGGCCGCGCGACAGGCCGCGGAATAGGTGTTGGCCAGCAGGCAGGCGATCGTCATCGGCCCGACCCCACCCGGCACCGGGGTGATGGCGCCGGCCACCTCGGCCGTCGAGGCGAAATCGACATCGCCGACCACCCGGGTCCTGCCTTCGGCGGCCTTGACCGGATCGGCCGAGGGCACGCGGTTGATGCCGACGTCGATGACCGTTGCGCCCGGCTTGATCCAGTCGCCCGGGATCATCATCGGCCGGCCCACCGCCGCGACCAGAATGTCGGCCCGGCGGCAGACCTCGGCCAGGTCCCGGGTGCGGGAATGGGCCACGGTGACGGTGCAGCTTTCGGCCAGCAGCAACTGCGCCATAGGCTTGCCGACGATATTCGAGCGCCCGACCACCACTGCGTTCAGGCCCGACAGATCGCCCAGCGTCGCCTTCAACAGCTTGATGCAGCCCAGCGGCGTGCAGGGCACCAGCCCGGGCTGGCCGGTCGCCAGCCGCCCGGCGTTGATGACGTGAAAGCCGTCGACATCCTTGTCCGGATTGATCGCCGCCAACACTGCCGTCTCGCGGATGTGCGCGGGCAGGGGCAGTTGCACCAGGATGCCGTGCACCGCCGGGTCAGCATTCAGCCGGGCCACCAGATCCAGCAGCTCTTCCTCGGTCGTCTCGGCGCCGAGCGTGTGGGTGAACGAATTCAGCCCCGCGCGCGCGGCCGTCTCGCCCTTGCTCTTCACATAGATTCGGCTGGCCGGGTCCTCGCCGACCAGCACGGCGGCCAGACCGGGAACCACGCCGGTCTCTTCCTTCAGCCGGGCCGCGGCTTCGGCCACCTGGTCGACCAGGGCCGCCGCCCGCGCCTTGCCGTCGATGATCCGGGCGGTGGGGGTGGGTGTCGCGGTCATGGCGTGTCCATTCTGCCGATCCCTCGTCAGGAATCGTTGCGGTCAGGCGATTTACATAGGCCGGGGTTCGGCGTCTATGATCGGGAAAAGATGTGAAGGGGACACCATGCGCCGATTCCGCGGGATCAAACTCATCGGGCTTGCCACCGTTTCGTGGGCGGCCCTGTCGGCCAGCGGCGCGCTGGCGCAGGACGCGACTCCCCTGATGTTTGGCGAGGGCGTGGACGCCAGCCTGGTCGACGAGGATGCCCGCGATGCCCTCGGCCAGCCCTATGATGCCTGGGCCCTGAACCTCACCGCCGGTCAGCGGATTGAGGTGATGATGAACTCCGACGACTTCGACGCCTATCTCGAGCTGTATGGCCCCGACAGCGACGGCAGCGCGCCGGTCTCGGTCGACGATGACGGCGCGGGTGAGGGCACCAATGCCCGCCTGCGCTACACGGTCCCCGCCGACGGCACCTACACCCTGCGGGCCCGGGCCTTCAGCGAGGAGGCTCGCGGGACCTACAATCTGATTGCGCACGAGCGGCCGGCGCCTCCTCCCGCGCCCGAGCCCACGGCCCTCAGTCTCGGCCAGACGGTCACCGGCACAATCGACGACACCGACCCGGTGACCGACGAGGACGTGCCCTATGAAGCCTGGCGCTTCAGCGCACGAGAGGGCGAACGCATCCTGATCACCCTGACGTCGGACGACTTCGACAGTTTCGTTCAGGTCGGCCACGCCTACACCGAGGTGTTCGAGGAACTGGCTTACAACGACGACGACGGCGACAGCCTGAACTCGCGCCTGATCTTCACCGCCCCGGCCACCGGCGACTATGTCGTGCGCGCCCGCCCCCTCGCCCTGGACGAAACCGGCAGCTACAGCCTGACGGTGGCAGAGGCGCCGCCTCCGCCGCAGGCCCGGTCCATCCGCATCGGCGACGAGGCCGAGGGCAGCCTGACGGTCGATTCGGCTCTGGATGAGGCCGGCTACCGCAGTGATGTCTATGAGTTCCGCGGCCAGGAGGGTCAGCGCGTCCAGATCCGCCTCGGCTCGGAAGACTTCGACACCTATCTCGTCCTGTACCAGGGCGAAGAGGGGGGCGTACCGCTCAGCGAGGACGATGACGGCGGCGGCCAGGGCACCAATTCCCGCATCGTCAGCACGCTGCCGGCCGACGGCCTGTACCGGGTCGAGGTGCGCGGCTTCAGCCAGACGGCGGCAGGCGACTACACCCTCAGCGTGACCGAGATGGCGCCCGAGCGCCCGCCGGCCCCGCTGGCATGGGGCAGGGTGGTTCAGGGCGCCATCGACGATCAGGACCCACAAGATGCCGAGGAGCGCGGCTATGACTCCTTCCGCTTCAGCGGTGTCGAGGGCAATCGCGTCCAGATCATCGCCCGCTCGGGTGACTTCGACACCTTCCTGCGCCTCGGGTCGGCCGACGGCGAGTTCGACGCCTTGGCCCAGGACGACGACGGTCTGGGCGAGGGCACCGATTCCCGCCTGAACTTCACCCTCCCGGAAACCGGCGACTATGTGGTGCGCGTCTCGCCGCTGTCGTCCGGGAGCGAGGGGCTTTATTCGATCGAGCTGATCGATCGCGGACCGGCACCCACACCCGGCAGCATCCTGATCGGGTCGACCGCCCGCGGCACCCTGACCGAGACCGATGCCGCCGCCGCCGACAACAGCTATTTCGACGCCTACCGGATCAATGCCAAGGCCGGCGAGACCCTGGTCATCACCATGATTTCCAACAGCTTCGACGCTTTCGTTATCGTCGGACGTGAAAAGGACGGCGATGATATCGAGGTGCTGGCCAGCGACGACGACGGCCTGTCGGACACCCACGCCCGTCTGGAGTGGGAAGTGCCGGACGACGGCGTCTACATCATCCGCGCCGGCAGCTATGCGCCCGGCGAAACCGGCACCTATGCCCTGAAGGTCGAGCGCCAGCCCTGAGCGGGCGTCGTGCCTCTACAGGCGCTGGAAGGCCTTGCCGTCCGCGTCGAACAGATAGGCGTGTTCGGCCGGCACCTTGAGGTCCAGCCGGTCACCCGAGGCCGGCCGCACCGAGCCCGCCAGCTGGGCGGTCAGGGTGTCATGCCCCGCGCCGATATCGACATAGGCATAGGTGGCATTGCCCAGGGTCTCGACGAAGTCGGCCTTGCCCGGCAGCGCCTCGCCCGGCCCGTCCAGGGACAGGTGCTCGGGGCGGATGCCCAGCGTCAGGGCATCCCCCGGTTTCGCACCGTCGGCCCTGACCGCCGCGCGCAGCGTATCGCCGCCGGCCGTCTTCAGAACGGCGCCCTTCGGCCCGGCCTCCACCAGGGTCACCGGGATCATGTTCATCTTGGGACTGCCGATGAACTCGGCGACGAAGCGGTTGCAGGGCCGCTCGTACAGCTCCATCGGCGCCCCGACCTGTTCCACGATCCCGCCGTTCAGGACCACGATCCGGTCGGCCAGGGTCATGGCCTCCACCTGGTCGTGGGTCACATAGACCATGGTGGTCTTCAGTCGCTGGTGCAGGGCCGCGAACTCATAGCGCATCCGCACCCGCAGCGCCGCGTCGAGGTTCGACAGAGGCTCGTCGAACAGGAAGACGCGCGGCTCGCGCACGATGGCCCGGCCGATGGCCACGCGCTGGCGCTGGCCGCCGGACAGGGCCTTGGGCTTGCGATCCAGATAGTCGGTGATGTTCAGGATTTCGGCGGCCGCCGCCACGCGGCGCTCGATCTCGGCCTTGTCGTGCTTCGCCAGCTTCAGCCCGAACGCCATGTTATCGCGCACACTCATGTGCGGATAGAGCGCATAGGACTGGAACACCATGGCGATGCCACGGTCCGAGGGCGACAGGTCGTTGACCACCTGGTCGCCGATGATCACCTCGCCGGCACTGGCCTCCTCGAGGCCCGCGATGGTCCGGAGCAGGGTCGACTTGCCACAGCCCGAGGGGCCGACGAATACCACGAACTCGCCGTCGGCGATGTCCAGGTCGATGCCCTTCAGCACCTGCACGGCGCCAAAGTCTTTCCGCACGCCGTTGAGACGGACGCCTGCCATCGCGTTACCTGCCCTTCGCTTTTCGTTGGCGCCAACGTAACCGGTTACAGGCCCCGATCAAGCGCGGCGTCACCTGCTCATGACATTTGATCGGGGAGGGGAAGGAATGGTGGATGCGACAGGGATTGAACCTGTGACCCCCTCGGTGTGAACGAGGTGCTCTCCCGCTGAGCTACGCATCCGACCGGTCAGGAGGCGGGGTGTTTAGCCCGGCGATCCGGCAAGGGCAAGGCCCTGTTCGGTCTCATTCGCACAGCGACGCACAAGGGCCGGAAAGCCGTCGTAGTGGTCCAGCACCGCCCACGGCGCCATCGCCGGAATCGCCACGTCCGCATAGCCGAATCCGACCGCCACGAACGGCAGGCCCGCGGCACGGGCGGCGCCCGCATCCAGACTGCTGTCGCCGACCATCAAGGCGTGACCCCGATCCCCGCCACAGGCCGCAAGCGCCTCGATCAGATGGGCGGCGTCGGGCTTCCTCGCCGACACCCGGTCCGGCCCCAGAACACAGGCGAACAGGCCGGTCATTTCCAGCGCGTCCAGCAAGGCGACCGACAGGTCCGTCCGCTTGTTGGTCGCCACCGCCAGGGTAAAGCCTTCGTCTTTCAGCGCCGTCAGCGCCGCGACACAGCCGGGATAGGGCCGGGTCAGGTCGGCGATCCGCCCGACGTAGAGGTCGAGGAACAGGGCGAACCGCGCGTCCAGCGCCTCGGCCGCCAGCGGCGCGCCCGCCGCCTCATACCCCCGCCGCAGCAGCGCCCGCGCCCCGTGACCGATCAGATGCCGCCCTCGCTCCAGCGGCAGGGGCGGCAGATCATCCGTGCCCAGAACGGCATTCAGCGTGCCGACCAGATCAGGGGCCGACTCGACAAGCGTGCCGTCGAGATCGAACAGCAGTGTCCATCCGTTCGCCTTCGACGACATCCAGCCTCCCCTTTATCCGTTTCATGCGTTATGGCCCCCGGACGACTAGACGAGGGCTTGCCACGTGACCACCGAAACCCACGCCGGGCTTCCCCGCGCTGCCGTGATTCTGGCGGCCGGGCAGGGTACCCGGATGAAATCCCGCCTGCCCAAGGTGCTGCACCCGGTCGGCGGGCGCGCCATGCTGGATCACGCCATCGATGCCGCCGAGGCCCTGGGCTGTGAACGGATCGTCGTGGTCGTCGGCAATCACTCGCCCGAGGTGCGCGCCCATGTCGTCGCCCGGCTGGGTGAGGCCGCCATCGCGGTCCAGGACCCGCCCATGGGCACCGGCCACGCCGTCCTGTGTGCGCGCGAGGCGCTGAACGGCTTCGAGGGCCAGGTCGTCATCACCTATGGCGATGTGCCCCTGCTGAAGGCCCGCGACATCGCCCCGGTGTTCGAGGCCGCCGACGCCCTGTCGGTCATCGGCTTCGAGGCGCGCGACCCCGGCGCCTACGGCCGTCTGGTGATTGAGGGTGGCGAACTGACCGCCATCACCGAGGCGAAAGAGGCCTCGGCCGAGGTGCTGGCCATCCGCACCTGCAACTCGGGCGTCATGTCGGCCCCGGCGCGCGTGCTGTTCGACCTGCTCGACAAGGTCGGCAACGACAATGCCAAGGGCGAATACTATCTGACCGATGTGGTCCAGCTGGGCCGCGAGGCCGGTGTGCCGACCCGCGCCGTCATGGCGTCAGAGGACGCGGTCATGGGCGTCAACGCCCAGTCCGAACTGGCCGAGGCCGAGGCCCTGTTCCAGAAGGTCCAGCGCGAGACCTTCCTCGCCCGCGGCGTGACCATGCCCGCGCCCGACACTGTTCATTTCGCCTGGGATACCGACATCGAGGCGGGCGCGGTGGTCGAGCCCTATGTCGTCTTCGGCCCGGGGGTGAAGGTCGCCTCGGGCGCCCGCATTCGCAGCTTCAGCCATATGGAAGGCGCCACGGTCGGCGAGGACGCCATCGTCGGCCCCTATGCCCGCCTCCGTCCCGGCGCGCGTCTGGACCGCGACGTCCACATCGGCAATTTCGTCGAGGTCAAGAACAGCCACATCGCCGAGGGCGCCAAGGCCAACCACCTGTCCTATCTGGGCGACGGCCAGGTCGGCCCGCGCGCCAACATCGGGGCGGGTACCATCTTCTGCAACTACGACGGCGTGTTCAAACACAAGACCACAGTGGGCGAGGGGGCGTTCGTCGGCTCCAACAGCTCGCTGGTCGCCCCCGTCAGCATCGGCGCCGGCGCCATGACCGCCTCGGGCTCGGTGATCACCGAAGACGTCCCCGACGGCGCCCTCGCCCTCGGCCGCTCCGCCCAGACCGTCAAGGAAGGCTGGGCCGAGCGCTTCATGCAGATGATGAAGGCCAAGAAGGCGAGCCAGAGAAAATGATCCTCCCCCGACGCGCAGCTTCGAGGGAGGGGGACCGCCGAACGGCGGTGGAGGGGGCCAATACCAGACGCCACCTCCTGACCCTTGCCCCCTCCACCCCTCCGGGGTCC
>NZ_JAGHQP010000034.1 GCF_017744255.1 Brevundimonas sp. A19_0
GGCGGGGGCGGCGGCAGGGCACCGGACGGCACGCGCACCCCGACGGGCGATGGGCCGGTGGCATAGGGGTCGCGGCCGGAATCCACGGCCGAGTCGGGCAGCACCACATCGGCGCCGACACTCAGCGCAGCACGCGGGCCCAGATCATTCATCTCGATCAGCACCTGAATGGGAGTCAGGAACCGGCGTCCGATCCCCGAAAGCGTATCGCCCGGCTGCACCGTATAGCGGGCACCCGCCACCCGGGTGACCGGCAGGGGCTCCAGTGCGGGCGGCGGCGGCACCTCGACCTCAACCGTGGGCGGCGGAATCGTTCCGGGAGCATCCAGGGCACCGCCCTCGATATCGCCCCGCGGCGCCGTCGAACCGTATTCCACCGCCGGCGGCAGGCCGGCTTCGCGGGCCGGCGGCGGGGCCTCGTTCGGGCCGACGACCCGCACCCCGGTCGGGTTGACTGGCATGGGCCGGGTCGAATAGCGCGGCTCACTGGGATAGCTGGCACAGGCCGCCATGGTCATCATACCCATGGCCAAAGCCAGAAGGGTCATCCCCTGACGGATGCTCACCATCGCCTGTCTCCTCTCGGTCCCGATTCCTCAGCCCCCGGTGTGCCCCGGCGCGGCCCCCAAGCCAACCCGCCAAACCGCGCCAAAATGGGGCGCCAAGGTTAACAGCCCCCGGAAATCCGGCGTCAGCCTTCCTTCGCCGTGCCTTCGACCAGAGGCACAAAGCGCACCTCCGTCAGGCTCTCACGGTGGAAGGAACCGTCGGGCTGGCCGACGTAGCGGTTCAGCATCTGCACCGAGGTCCGCCCCACCGGACACACCAGAATGCCGCCCGGTTTCAGCTGCTTCAGCAGTTCGGTCGGCTCGTGCGGTGCGGCCGCCGTCACCATGATCCGGTCAAACGGCGCCTGTTCGGGCCAGCCCATGCCGCCGTCGCCATGCCGGGTGATGACATTGTCGATCTGCAGGGTCTTCAGCTTCGCCTCGGCCTCGTTCAGCAGGCTGCGATAGCGCTCGACCGAATAGACATAGCGCGCCAGCCGGCTCAGCACCGCGCACTGATAGCCGCTGCCCGTGCCGATCTCGAGCACCCGGTGGCGCGGCTGGACCTCCAGCGCCTGGGTCATCAGGCCGACGATATAGGGCTGGCTGATCGTCTGGGCGCAGTCGATCGGCAGGGCCTGGTCCTCCCAGGCCTGATCGAGGAATTTCTCATGGACGAAGACCGCGCGGTCGATCGACTCCATGGCCGCCAGCACGCGGGGGTCGGTCACTCCCTGCTGCCGCAGGCCAAGGATCAGCCGCCCCGCCCGGTCGTCGTTCAGCTTCATCCCACCGTCCTCGGGACCGCCCCGCCCAGCACACCCTTCAGATCATGCATACTCGGCCGGTGGGTCAGGTCGATGTGCAGCGGCGTCACCGAGATCCGCCCCTCGTCCATGGCGCGCAGGTCGGTGCCGGTGGCGTGGTCCTGCTTCTCGCCACGGAAGCTCATCCAGTAATAGTCCCGTCCGCGCAGGTCGGTGCGCTTGACCGCGTGCATCTCGCCGATCTGGCGGAAGCCCTGGCGGGTCACCTCGACCTCGGTCACCGCCTCGGGCGCGCGGGCGGGGAAGTTGATGTTCCACATCACCCCCTCGTGCCACTCCTGCGCCATCAGCCGCGACAGGATCGGCGGCGCATGCGTCTCGGCCGTCTCCCAGTGCGCGGTCACCTCGTCGTGGAAGCGCTCCAGGCTCTGCGACAGGGCGATCGAGCGGATGCCGAACGCCATCCCCTGCAGCGCGCCCGCCACCGTCCCGGAATAGGAGCAATCCTCGCCGACATTATGCCCGCGATTGACCCCCGACAGCACCAGATCGGGCCGCTCGGGCATCAGATCATTGACCGCCAGCACCACACAGTCGGTCGGCGTGCCGGTCACGGCGAACCGCTTGTCGCCCATCCGGTTCACGCGCAGCGGCTCGGTAAGGGTGATGCCGCGCCCCTTGCCCGACTGTTCCACCGCCGGCGCACAGATCCACACATCGTCCGACAGGGTCCGCGCGATCCGCTCCAGACAGGCCAGACCCTCGGCCTCGATCCCGTCGTCATTGGTCAGCAGGATTCTCATCCGACGTGCGTCACCCCTTCCGGCATGTAGCGCTTCAGCACCTCGGGCAGGGCGATCCGGCCGCCCTCGTCCTGATAGTTTTCCATGACCGCCACCAGCGTCCGCCCGACCGCCAGGCCCGAGCCGTTCAGCGTGTGCACGAACTCGGTCTTCTTCTCGCCCGCCCGCTTGAACCGCGCATCCATCCGCCGGGCCTGGAAGTCCCCGCAGTTCGAGCAGCTGCTGATCTCGCGGTACGTATCCTGGCTGGGCAGCCAGACCTCCAGGTCAAAGGTCTTCCGCGCCGAAAAGCCCATGTCGCCCTTGCACAGCAGCATCCGGCGATAGGGCAGCTCCAGCGCCTTGAGCACCGCCTCGGCACAGCCGGTCATGCGCTCGTGCTCGGCCTCGGAATCCTCGGGCCGGGTGATCGAGACCAGCTCGACCTTGGAAAACTGGTGCTGGCGGATCAGGCCGCGCGTATCCCGCCCCGCCGACCCGGCCTCCGCCCGGAAGCACGGCGTCAGCGCCGTCAGCCGCATCGGCTGGGCCAGCTCTTCCTCCGACAGGATCGTCTCGCGCACGAGATTGGTCAGGGAGACCTCGGCGGTGGGGATGAGCCAGCGGCGTGGCTCGATCAATGCTCCAACTCCGCCGGATGCCCCGAAAGACACCTCACCAGTCACTTCGTCTAGAAAGACATCTACGTTCACTGGTTGGCGGTAATAAATGCCGGGGACTTCCAATCGCTGAAACTCGGCGTCGGGGCGAAGGGTATTGGAGGCAAAGAACAGGTCGTCCTCAAACTTCGGCAGTTGGCCCGTGCCGAACATGGCCCTGTCCCGCACCAGATAGGGCGGATTGACCTCCAGATAGCCGTGCCGGGCCGTCTGCATGTCCAGCATGAACTGGCCGATGGCCCGTTCCAGCCGCGCCAGGCCGCCCTTCAGCACGGCAAAGCGCGCGCCCGACATTTTCGCCGCGGCCTCGAAATCCAGCAGGCCCAGGGCCTCGCCCAGATCCGCGTGATCCTTGGCGGGGCCCGACTTCCTCGGTTCGCCCCAGCGGCCGGTCTCGACATTGCCGGTCTCATCGTCGCCGTCCGGCACATCGTCGGCGGCCAGGTTCTTCAGCCCCGCGAGGATGTCGCGCAGGGCCTTGCCCTTTTCGGCCTCGACCGCCTCATTCGCCGCGATCTCGACCTTCAGCCCCTCGACCTCGGCCTTCAGCCGCTCGGCCTCGGCCATGTCCTTTTTGCCCATGGCGGCGCCGATGGCCCTGGACGCCGCATTCCGCTTCGACAGGGCGTCCTGCCCCGCCGTCTGGGCGGCGCGCAGGTCGCGGTCCAGCTCCAGAATACGGTCGACGGTCGCCTCGGCATCCTCCACCCCGCGCGAGGTCCAGCCCGCCACATAGGCCTGCGGGGTGTCACGGATGGCTCGGATGTCGTGCATGGTCGGTCTTCGTCTTCGGGGAGGAAGCGATGCTCTAACGCCCCACGCGGAGTCGGGCAAACCTCCACATCGTTTCCTTCTCCCCTTGCGGGAGAAGGTGGGCCGCGAAAGCGGCTCGGATGAGGGGTGGCGCCGCCCTTAAAGACACCCCCCACATTCAGCCGCAGCAAGACCCCTCATCCGCCCCCTTCTCAGGGGGCACCTTCTCCCGCAAGGGGAGAAGGACCATGTCCTGGCAGACGCCCTCCACGCTTTGCCGTAGTCTCTCCGAATCCATGCCCATCCGCCGCCTTCCCCCCGAGACCGTCAACCGCATCGCCGCCGGCGAGGTGGTCGAGCGTCCGGCCAGTGCCGTCAAGGAGCTGGTCGAGAACGCCCTCGACGCCGGCACCACCCGCATCGAGGTGCAGATCGAGGGCGGCGGCCTGACCCGCATTCTGGTCGCCGACGACGGCCACGGCATAGCCCCGGACCAGCTGGAGCTGGCCATCGAGCGCCATGCGACGTCCAAGCTCGAGCCCGATGACGCGGGCGATGTCGACCTGCTGCGCATCTCGACCCTCGGCTTTCGCGGCGAGGCCCTGCCCTCCATCGGCTCGGTCGCCCGGCTGACGCTGACCAGTCGC
Organism: Brevundimonas sp. A19_0; assembly: GCF_017744255.1. Lineage (GTDB taxonomy): Bacteria > Pseudomonadota > Alphaproteobacteria > Caulobacterales > Caulobacteraceae > Brevundimonas. The sequence continues at coordinate 4,178 of NZ_JAGHQP010000034.1, forward strand.
CCTATGGCAGGAGGCGACGCCCACGCCCTGCGCGTCGAGGGCGGCCGCGTCACCCCGCCCGGCCCCGCCGCCTTCCCCGGCCCGCACGGCACCCGGGTCGAGGTGCGCGACCTCTTCTACGCCACGCCCGCCCGGCTGAAGTTCATGAAGTCCGAGCGCGCCGAGGCCATGGCCATCGCCGAGGAGCTGCGCCGTCAGGCCATGGCGCACGAGGCCGTCACCTTCGCCCTCGACGTCGAGGGTCGCTCGGTTCTGCGCCTGCCCGCCGAACATCCGGGGGACGAGGGGCGCCTGCGCCGTCTGGCCGCCATCCTCGGCCGCGATTTCGAGGCCAATGCCCTGCTGGTCGACCACACCCGCGACGAGGTCCGCCTCAGCGGCTATGCGGGCCTGCCCACCTATTCGCGCGGCAACGGCCAGCACCAGTATCTGTTCGTCAACGGCCGCCCGGTGAAGGACCGCCTGCTGCAAGGCGCCCTGCGCGGCGCCTATGCCGACTTCCTCGCCCGCGACCGCCACCCTGCCGCCGTCCTGTTCCTCGAGGTCGATCCGCTCAAGGTCGACGTCAACGTCCACCCGGCCAAGTCCGAGGTGCGCTTCCGTGACGCCGCCCTGGTGCGCGGCCTGATCGTCGGCGGCCTGCGCCACTCCCTCGCCGCCGCCGGCCACCGCGCCTCGACAACCGTCGCCGATCAGGCCCTGACCGGCTTCACCCCCCACACCGGCATCGGCCCCGCGCCCGCGAGCGCCGCCCCTTCCGCCACCGGCTGGAGCGGCTGGGACGCCTGGGCCGCCCCCGCCACCCAAACCGCCCAGATCATCCCCGGCCTCCACGACCGCAGCGCCCGCGTCGAACCAGAACCTCTCGCCGCTCGCCACTCGCCACTCGCCACTCCCGGCGAAGCCGACCCCATGGACCTCCCCCTCGGCGTCGCCCGGGGCCAGCTGCACGGCACCTATATCGTCGCCCAGACCCGCGACGGCCTGGTCCTGGTCGACCAGCACGCCGCGCACGAGCGCCTCGTCTATGAGCGGATGAAGGCCCAGATGGCCGAGGGCGGCGTCACGCGGCAGGCCCTGCTGGTGCCCGAGGTGGTCGAGCTTGACCCCGCCGAGGCCGAGCGCGTCACCGACCGCGCCGGGGAACTGGCCGAACTGGGACTGGTCGTCGAACCCTTTGGCGCCGGCGCCGTCCTGGTCCGCGAAGTCCCCGCCCTGCTCGGCCGCGTCGATGCCGCCGGCCTGGTGCGCGACATCGCCGACGACCTCTCCGAACACGGCGCTGCCCTCGCCCTCAAGGAACGCCTCGGCGAGGTCTGCGGCACCATGGCCTGCCACGGCAGCGTCCGCGCCGGCCGTGTGCTGTCCGCGCCCGAGATGAACGCCCTGCTGCGCCAGATGGAAGCCACCCCCCACTCCGGCCAGTGCAACCACGGCCGCCCGACTTACGTGGAGCTCAAACTGGCCGATCTGGAGAAGCTGTTCGGGCGGCGGTGATGAAACGTCGAGCCTCTGCATTTATGGTTGCCCTCGCCGGCGCAGGCCTCGGGTCCGGCTGTTCTGCCCCGCCTCCAGAATCTGACCCTGTCGAGGAAGCGCTAAGCGCCCTCGCGCGCCACGCAGGGGGCCCTGTCGAGATACAGAGCGTCTCGATCAACGGCGAGATCGTCTGCGGATGGGCGGATACCACCGGGCCATTTTTCTTCGAGGAGGGCACGCTCATCCTGTGGTTTGACGACCCGGCCCACTTCAGTCGATGCGGTTCGGACTTCGTGGCACCGGCGACGCGGGCACCGGTGGTGGACTAACCCTTGCCAATTTCCCGAAAATAGCTAATATCCACATATGCCCTCTTCGCCCCCCACCCCTTCCGTCTCCGCTACCGAGTTCCAGACGCGGGCCGGGCTCTATATCGAGCAGTCAGGCAAGGCGCCGGTGTTCATCACCAAACATCGGCGGCTGGCGCGGGTGCTGATCGATATCGATGAATATGAGCGGCTCAAGGCCCGCGATACGCGGCAGGCGTACCGGACCCAGGACCTCCCCGATGAATGGGCGGGCGCGCTTGAGGCAGCGGATTACGGCCCGGCAGACCCGGCGCTGGAAGACCTGACAGACTGATCCCGTGGACAGGCCGCAGCCGCAGGTCGGTCTTGTCATCCGCTACGACTTCCTCTGGTCGCACGAACGCGACAAGGGCTATGCCGCCGGGGCCAAGGAACGCCCCTGTGTGATCGTGACCGCCATCGTTCGAGGGCCGGACGGCCAGACCGATGTTCTCGTGGCGCCTATCACCCACTTGGTGCCCGGGGACGATGCAACGGCCATCGAAATCCCGGCAAGGGTCAAGCAACATCTGGGTCTCGACGACCACCGCAGCTTCATCATCGCCGGCGAGGCCAACACGCTATCGTGGGATGATCCAGGCATTATTCCAGCCGTCCCCGGCCAGCGATGGGCCTATGGCCGTCTGCCCAAGGGGCTTTACGATGCCCTGCGCTCAGCCATGCTGGACCTCGTGAAGGCAGGCAAACTCAAATCGGCGAACCGCAAGGGCACATGACCATCCCCTCCCTCCTCTTCGTCTGTCTCGGCAATATCTGTCGCTCGCCGCTGGCGGAGGGGGCGTTGCGGCATGTGGCGCGGCAGCAGGGGCTCGACCTGAGGCTCGACTCGGCGGGGACCGGGGACTGGCATGTCGGCCAGCCGCCCGATCCGCGCGCGATCGCGGCGGCGCGGCGGAACGGGGTGGATATCTCGGACCTGAGGGCGCGACAGGTGACGGCGGACGACTTCACCCGCTTTGACCACATCCTGGCCCTCGACCGGCAGAACCTCGCCGACCTGCGCCGACTGGCCCCCGCCGGCAGCACCGCCCCCCTCGCCCTGTTGCTGGATCACGTCCCGGGGCGAGAGGGTCAGGGCGTGGCCGACCCCTGGACCGGCACCGACACCGACTTCGACCAGACCTGGGCCGACGTCACGGCAGCCGCGGCGGAGTTGGTGCGGATGGTGACGTAAGTCTCCTCCCCATCTTGATGGGGAGGGGGACCCTGCGAAGCCTTGGCGAAGCAGGGTGGAGGGGTTCTTCGCCGCATGCTCGCCCTCAAGAACCCCTCCGTCACGTCGGCTTCGCCGCCGCGCCACCTCCCCGACTTCGTCAGGGAGGAGACAGAAAGTCCGTCATCCTCGGGCTTGACCCGAGGATCGGTGCCGCCCGCGACGGGAGACGGTCTGGATGGACCGATCCTCCGATCAAGTCGGAGGATGACGATGGGCTGAACGGCGCAGCTATAAAAACAGCGCCCCAATTCCCCAACCCTTTCAACACCCCCAC
>NZ_JAGHQP010000035.1 GCF_017744255.1 Brevundimonas sp. A19_0
TGACGCGGCGGGCCCGGCGGCTGGGCGGGCGGCGGGGTCTGGACCGGGCGCGGCAGGCGCCGCTGGACGACGGTCTGGCGGACGCCTCGGCCGGGGGTGAGGGTGAGAGCGGGGGCCGGCCCGATGTGCTGGCCCGACGGACGCTGCAGCGGGGCATTGAGGCCCTGCCGCCCGACCAGAGGGCCGCGCTGGCGCTGGTCTATCTGCACGGGCTGAGCGTGGCCGAGGCGGCCCTGGCCCTCGAGGCGCCGGAAGGCACGATCAAGACGCGACTGATGCATGCGCGGCGCAAGCTGCGTGATCACCTGATTGAGCAAGGAGTGAGACCATGACCGACGATATCGACACCCTGATCGCCCGCACGCTGGGGGAAGAGGACCGCGCCCTGCTGGAGCGGGCCGGGGCCGAGCCGGGCTATTTCCGGCAGATCGGGGAGACATTCACCGGGCCGACCGGTTGGATGAATGTCGTGCTGCTGGTCACCCAGACGCTGCTGTTCATCGCCGGGGTCTGGGCCGCGTGGCGGTTCTTTCAGGCCGGGGAGGCGCTGGAGGCGCTGCGCTGGGGCCTGCCGGCGGCGGTGCTGATCCTGTCGTCGCTGATGCTCAAGCTGTCGATCTGGCCGGCGATCCATGCCAACCGGACGATCCACGCCCTGCGGCGGCTGGAACTGCAGCTGGCCCTGCGGCGGCAGGACTGACCCGGGTCAGCCCCGGGCCATCACGCGGCGGACGATGTCGGCGGCGGTCTCGGGGCCGAGTTCGTAGTTGAGGGTCTGGCGGGCCTTGCCGTCCGGGCCCATGAGCCAGATGGCGAGCGAGTGGTTCATCGTATAGGCCTCGCCCGAGCCCGAGCGGCTGTAGAAGACGTCATAGGCGTCGGCGGCGGCGGCGACCTGTTCCGTGGTGCCGGTCAGGCCGATGACCCCTTCGGGAAAGCCGTCGGACGACAGATAGTCCTTCATCACCTGCGGCGTGTCGCGCTCGGGGTCGACCGAGATGAAGATCATCTGCAGGTCGTCGCCCTGGGGCCCCAGTTCGGTCTTCAGCGCCTGAAGGAAGGCCAGGGTGGTCGGGCAGTAGTCGGGGCAGTAGGTGAAACCGAAGAAGACCAGGCTCCACCGGCCGTCCAGCAGGGTCTGGTCGACGGTCTCGCCGTCCTGGTTGACCAGGGTGAAGGGGCCGCCGGCGGTGGGCTGGCCCTCCACGCCCGCCTCGCGCGCCTGACCGGCGGTGCCGGCGTTCGTATCGCCCCGCCCCTGCACCACGATCAGGGTGACGAGCGCCAGAGCCGCGGCAATGCCCAGACAGGCGGCGGCCAGAACAATGGTGGTCTTGCGCGGCATGGGGCCTCCGGAACAGGTGCGGCGAACGATTGCGGCGACGCGGCGTCTCGCCCCGCGTGTCGGCCCGGGTCTATAGAGGGGATGTGGAAACGATAGAAGCCGATAAAGGGCCGCAGGGGCCGGGGCTGAAGGGGTGGCGGAACCTGCCCCGGCGCAGTCGCGGCCTGTCGCTCAGGACGCTGATCATCCTGAGATGGCTGGCGATCACGGGCCAGAGCGCGACCATTGCGGTGGCCACCCTGGGCTTTCACTTTGACCTGCCGCTGCTGGCCTGTCTGACGGTGATCGCGGCCAGCGTGGCCATGAACCTGCAGGCGACGCGGCGGTTGAAGCGGCCCGATCCGCCGGTGGCCGACGGGGGGCTGACGGCGGCGCATCTGGGCTTCGACATCCTGCAGCTGACGCTGTTGCTGGGGTTGACGGGAGGTTTGCAGAACCCCTTCTGCCTGCTGCTGGTGGCGCCGGTGACGGTGGCGGCGGCGTCGCTGCCGGCGCGGCAGGCGATCGTGCTGGGGCTGATGGTGCTGCTGGCGACGGTCGGACTGTTCTTCTGGGCCCTGCCCCTGCCGTGGCAGGCGGGGACCGAGCTGAACCTGCCGGCGCTGTACCGGTTCGGGATCGGCCTGGCGCTGGTGACCGGGGTGGTGTTCACGGCGGCCTATGCCTGGCGGGTCGCGGCCGATGCCGAGAAGCTGGAGCTGGCGCTGGCGACCACCCAGGACGTGCTGCAGCGCGAGCAGAGGCTGGCGGCGCTGGGCGGGCTGGCGGCGGCGGCCGCGCATGAGCTGGGCACGCCGCTGGCGACCATCCAGATCGTGGCCAAGGAGCTGAAGCGCGCCTTTCCCGCCGATGCGGCGGCGGCCGAGGATGCGGCCCTGATCCTGGAACAGGCCGAGCGGTGCCGGCTGATCCTGAAGCGGCTGTCGCAGCGGCCCGAGGACGGCGATGCCCTCTACGATGACGTGGACCTCAAGGCCCTGCTGGAAGAGGTGGCGGCCCCGCACAAGGGCTTCGACCTGGATTTCCGCATCGTCGTGCGGGTGGCCGACGGCAGCCCGCCGCCCCGCATCAAGCGCATGCCCGAGGTGATCCACGGCCTGTCGACCCTGGTCGAGAACGCCGCCGACTTTGCCACGCGCGAGGTGCGGCTGACGGCGGCGGTCGATGCGGGCTGGATAGAGATCGAGATCGCCGACGACGGGCCGGGCTTTTCGCCCGACATCCTGCCGCGGCTGGGTGAGCCCTATGTGACCTCGCGGCCGCAGGGCAAGGCGCGGCGGGCGCTGGCCGCCCAGATCGCTGCCGCCGCCATGCCGAAGGGCGCCAGAAAGCCGCGCCGGGGCCGGGCCGCGCCCGAACCCGCGCCGACCGAAGACCTGATCGCGCCCAGCCAGGGCGGCATGGGCCTGGGCTTCTTCATCGCCCGTACCCTGCTGGAGCGCTCCGGCGGGCGGGTGTCGGTCGGCACCGGGGCGGGGCCGAAGGGCAAGCCGCGCGGCGCCCGGGTCGCTATCCGCTGGTCACGGCAGGCGCTGGAGCCCATGCTGGCGGGCGATAGCCATGCCGAAGTGTCGCAGGGCACCCCCTGAACCTTGACCGAACGGCGTCCCGGGACGACCTGAGGGGGGTTGGAGAGACAGATCATGACGGATACCGACCCTCGCATCACCCGGCTGGATGACCGTTCGCTGCTGGTTCTGGACGATGACAATGCGCTGAGGACCCGGCTGGGCCGCGCGCTGGAGGCCCGGGGCTTCGAGGTCGCGACCGCCGCCTCGATCGCCGAGGCCCAGACCGCCATCGCCGCCCGCACCCCCGCCTTTGCCGTGCTGGACATGCGGCTGGAGGACGGCAACGGCCTGAAGATCGTCGAGGCGATCCGCGAGCGGCGCGAGGATGCCCGCATCATCATGCTGACCGGCTATGGCGCGATCGCCACGGCGGTGGCGGCGGTCAAGGCCGGGGCGGTCGACTATCTGCAGAAGCCCGCCGACGCGGATGATGTGGTCAAGGCCCTGCTGGCCACCGGCGACGCGCCCGAGCCGCCCGACAATCCGATGAGCGCCGACCGGGTGCGCTGGGAGCACATCCAGCGCGTCTATGAACTGTGCGACCACAATGTCTCGGAGACGGCACGGCGGCTGGGCATGCACCGGCGGACCCTGCAACGCATCCTGGCCAAGCGGGCCCCGCGCTAGACCTCAGAAGGGCCGGCGAAAGGCCGCCAGTCGGCCAAAGGCGATGGTCAGGGCCTTGCGGCGGGCCGGCGCCAGCGGCCGGGGCCCCGAGTCCCGCAGGATGGCCCCGCCGAAGTCGTCGGCAACGATCAGTCCCACCTCGTCCGGCAGGATGTGGTGCGGAAAGCCGGTCGAGACCGCGAAATAGAACCGGTCACAGAAGGGGGCGTAGTCGCCCCATTTGCGGTCGCAGCGATAGTCCTCAGCGCTCGATTTGACCTCGCAGATGACGATCTCGCCGCGCGGGCCCAGCGCCATGACGTCGGCGCGACGGCCGTTGGGCAGGGCCACCTCGACGAGCGGCGCATGCCCCAGATCGACCATCAGCCGCGCCACCCCGCGCGTCACCCGGCGGGTGGTCTCGGGGCGGGGGCCTTCGACCGGCGACAGGCTGAGCGTGAGGAGCGGCGTGGCAGACACCCCACCACTATGTTCCACCTATGTTCCGCATTCAAGCGGGGCGGTCAGCGGCCCGTGTGGACCGTGCGGCTGGTGTTGAAGCCGAGCTGGCCGGCGCGGGCGACCAGGCGACTGCGCTCGGCGGCCGAGGGGCTGGCGCTGCGGTGCCAGATCCACCAGTTCGACTTGTCCGGCAGCCCCATGATGGCCCAGCTGTAGTCGGGGGCGTGGTCCCAGACCCAGTAGTTCTGGCCGGCCAGTCCGCCGAAGCTGAGCAGGCCGGTCAGGGTGAAGCGGAATTTGGCGTTGGTGGCCGTATCGGTCACGCGGGCGTTGGCGCGCAGGGTTTCGACCTCGCCGTCCGCGCGGCGCGTGCAGGTGACCGTCAGGCCATAGCGCCCGGCGCGTGACTGGGGCGTGAAGTCGATCTGGGCGCGGCTGCAGTCCTTCTGGACATTGTTCGGATTGCGGACGACCTCGAACCAGCGACCGTCGAAGCGGTCGAGGTCGACATTGGTCGCCTGGGCGAAGGCGGGGGTGGTGAATGCCAGGGCGGCGACCGCGACCGGGGCGGCGACCGCGACCGGGGCGGCGACCGCGACCGGGGCGGCGAGCATGCGCGACAGGGACATGGATCTTTCCTTCAGCGGCTGAACCGTCGCGGCAGTTACGCTCTGAGGGGGCGTTCGGTTGCCTCAGGGTCGGCTGCGCGCCGCCCAGTCGGCCCGGGTCTGGCCCCAGAGGTCGACGCGGACCTCCTCGAACGGGGCCGGCAGCCGGGTCGGGCCGCGGTTCACCGACCCCAGCCGCTCGGCCAGCACCTGTGACGGGCGGTTGTCAGGGTCGATGGAGTGGACCACCTCGTCCCAGCCCAGAATGTCAAAGGCATAGTCCATGCTGGCGACCGCCGCCTCCATGGCATAGCCCTTGCCCTGGGCGTCGGGATGCAGGCCCCAGCCGACCTCCGGCCCCGGCCAGCCCTCGGGCTGCCACGGGCCGATGCGGCCCAGCCACTGGCCGGTGTCGCGATCCAGCACCGAGAACATGGCGACCCCGGTGAGCGCCCAGGCGCCGGCCATGGTCATCAGCCCGCGCCAGACGGTGGCGCGCGGCTGCACCCCGCCGATAAAGCGGGCGGCTTCGGCGTCGGCCATCATCTCGGCCCAACGGGGGAAGTCCGACATGGCGGTCGGGCGCAGGATCAGGCGTTCGGTCTCTATCCACGGGCCGGGGGCGACATCGCCGGTGTCGGCATGGGTCATAGGGGATACTCCTGTTCGAGCCGGTAGGTGCCGCCGTGCGGACCGGTGACGCTGGACCAGAGGCCGAAATGGTCCAGCCGGAAGGGCGGGGATTGCAGAAGGTTGTGGCCCTGGACCCAGGCGCCCACCCGATCGGGCCGGGCGTCGCCCTTGAGATAGGCAAGGGTGACGTGGGGGTGATAGGTGCGGCGCGGCGGATTGAGGCCTGCCCGGCGGCCTGCGGCCTCGCATCGGGCGGCCAGCTGATGGAGGGCGTCATTTGGGGCCACCCCGGCCCAGACGGCATGGGCGCGGTGGCCGTCGCCGAAGGCTCCGACGCCGGACAGGGACAGGGTCAACGGTCCGCGCCCACCGGCACGGGACAGCTCGCCGTCCAGATCGTCAGCCTGTTGCCGGGTGAGCTCGCCGTAAAAGCTGAGGGTGATGTGGAGCGCCTCGACCGGGCGCCAGGCGGCACCGGGCAGGCCCGTCTGACGCCGGGTGAGGGTTTCGGCGATGTCGGGCGGCAGGGCCAGGGCGGTGAACAGGCGCAACATGCGACCCTTGGTAGCGGGCCGGATGCGGCCCTCCAAGCCCGGTTTCCCTTGCGTGAGTGACAGGCGCTGACGATATTCAGTCTCAAGGCGGCGATCAGCCGCAGACGATCAGCGGGAGAGACGCGCGAATGAACGAATTCCGGAACACGGCACGCCCCCTGCCGCAGACCGCCGACATGTCGGTGGACGCAGGCCTGCGCGCCTTCATGCTCGGGGTTTACAACAAACTGGCCCTGGGTCTCGTGGTGGCCGGCGCGCTCGCCTATGTGACCGGCACGGTCGAGGCGGTGCAGCAATATTTCTATGCCACCGGCCCGGATGGGCGGATGAGCCTGACGATGATCGGCATGGCGGTGCAATTTGCGCCGCTGGTCCTGCTGTTCGGCTCGATGTTCATGATGAAGAACCCGACGGCGCGCGGCGTGAACCTGCTGTACTGGGCCGTGGTGGCGACGATGGGCGCCTCGCTGGGCTGGGTGTTCCTGGTCTATACGGGGGCCTCTGTGGCCTCGACCTTCTTTGTGACGGCGGCGGCGTTCGGCGGGCTGAGCCTGTACGGCTACACGACCAAGCGCGACCTTTCGCCGATGGGCACCTTCCTGATCATGGGCGTGATCGGCCTGATCATCGCGAGCGTCGTCAATATGTTCATGAACTCGGGCACGCTCTACTGGATCATCTCGGCGGCCGGGGTGCTGCTGTTCTCGGGCCTGATCGCCTTTGATACCCAGCGGCTGAAGATGACCTATTACGCCACGGGTGGTGACCGGAACGCCCTTGGCGTCCTGACCGGCTTTGGCGCGCTCAGCCTGTTCATCAACTTCGTGAACCTGTTCCTGTTCCTGCTGCGCTTCATGGGCGCCAGCCGCGACTAGGGCAGCTTCCATAGCGCTATGCTCGCGTCGCGGACGCTCGCGGCTTGAGCGGACTCTTTTTGAGCAGCGCTATGCTCGCGTCGCGGACGCTCGCGGCTTGAGCGCAGGACCTTCAAGGGCCCCGGTGGAAACGCCGGGGCCTTTTGCTTGGGGGTCAGTCGATCACCTGGAAGCGCCGGGCGTCGAAGACGCGCAGCACCTGGGCCAGGTCGCGGCCGCGCTTGAGCACCTGCCCGCCCTGACCGATCACGGCCCACTGGCCCTGACGGGTCTGGAGCGCGGGGCGCTTTTCGATCCGGTAGAGCGGGGCGTCGCCCGAGCGGGCATAGACGGCGAACTCGGCCACATCGGCCCCGCCGGTCATGCTGTAGTCGCGCCAGTCCCCGGCCGCGACCAGCCGGCCATAGACCCGGAGCAGCTGGTCCAGCTCGCGACGCGCGAAGAAGACAGGAACGCGCCCCGCCGGGGCCGTCGAAGGATCGTGGGAGGCGCCGCTCATACCGTGAAACCTAGTATGCGAAGCGCGAAAGACCAGAGGGCCCCCTGAAGCGCGCGCGGCGCCGGCGCGACCCGAAAACCATGACTATCGGAAAAAATGCAGGGGCCACGAAAACGCCCCCATTTGGTCCTTCGCGCGCCCCCTTGCAGAGAGACAAGGACACATCGGCCCGCTGGAGCCCGGAGCGATCCTGGATCCTGAACAGCCCCCCCAGCCCCCCGGGTTCCTCCCCCCAAGGGTTTCAG
>NZ_JAGHQP010000036.1 GCF_017744255.1 Brevundimonas sp. A19_0
TGCACGGGGTGACGATGGCCAATCTGACGGCGGCCCAGTTCATCTTCCCGGGACAGGCCTCTCCGGCCGAGGCCCTGTCGGGGATCATCCCGGCCGACGATGCGCGCTTCAACCCGCCGGTCCAGGTGGCGACCGCCGCGCAGGACGAGGCCAGGCCGGGCCTCGAGGCCGATACCGGCGCCCAGATCCTGCCGGGTCTGTCGGCGGAGGACCTCGTGGGCGGGGGCAAGGACGCCGGCCCGCAGATCCTGCCGGGGCTGGAAGATGACGCCTTCATCGCCGACTTCAGCGGCGGCGGGGCCAAGGTCCACGACGGCGGCGCCCAGGTGCTGCCGGCCGAGATCGACCCCCTGGGCCCGCAGGTCCTGCCGGGCGGGCCGGAGGTCGTCGACGACCTGCTGTTCAACCCGGCGCACTGGACCTTCGGCGAGGGCCGCGGCCACGGCCTCTACCTGCCCGACACCCCCGGCGCCGACCCCGTCGACACCCCGCCCACCCACGACTGGGCCTGGATGTAAGCCCCACAGGGCGGCCCCGCACACGCCGGGCCGCCCCATCCCATGGGGAAGCGGCGGATGCAGGATGGAGGCGGATCCGGCCGGGAATGGTCCGCGAACGCCGATTGTCAGGCGTTCTGAACTATCGCAATGTGTCGGGCCAAGGGCGGGGGTAAGTCGGCATGAGTGTTCAATCCTTCAACGGTCTTCAGTTCGGCGGATGGGGCCTGGCTCCGACCGATCCGATCGCTGCTTCGGCGCTCAGGGCCAGCCTGCTGCGGACCACTGCGTTAGAGTCGCTCGGGCCCGACCCAAGCGCACCTGTGCAGCGCGGCACCTGGCGCGATGAGCTGCTTGGCACCTGGGGAACAGACGCCGTCACCCTGTTCGGCCTGGGGGGCAACGACGAACTGCAAGGAGGCAGCGGTTCGGACTGGCTGGAGGGCGGCGCGGGCGACGACTTCATCGACGCCGGCGCGGGCGATGACATCATCTGGGGCGGCGCGGGCGCAGACTTCATCCGCAGCGGAGCCGGCGCCGACACCTTCATCTTCGTGCAAGGCGAGATCGGCACGGCCGGCAGCCCGCCCAATCCCGTGCCCAACGTCGATGTTATCCACGATTTCGATCCTGCCGCCGGCGATGTGATCGAGCTGTATGGATTCACCTTTGCGCCGCGACTGGAGGCTTGGGACAACGGCTCCCGCCTGATGTTCGCCGACGGGCGCAGCATCGAACTCCGATACATCACGCCCGAGGAGCTGGCGCAGCATCCAGGTTTCTTCCGCATGATGGCCGGCCCGCCGCCGGTCGCCGACCCGGAAGCCCCCGGCGGCCCGGTCATCGCCGAAGGCGATCTGACCATACCGACGGGAGCCACGACCACCTTCCTCGAGGATGCCGGCTATCTGGTCTCCCTCGGGACCCTCACCAACAACGGGACGATTATTGTCGACGGAGGGCCAGACGACAGCCACCTGGCCGTCGGCGTGCAAATGGGCCGACTGCCGAGCCTGCTGCCCGATGTGTTCGTCAACAATGCGAGCGGGACGGTCCGGGTCATCAATGACGGCACGGCCGGCGCCTTCGGCACGCGTGGCAGCCAGGACGTGGTCAACCACGGTCTGGTAGAGGCCTGGTCCGCGCATGACGCGACCGGCGTGCATGCCCGATCCGTAAACTGGCGCCTCGACAATACCGGCACGATTGTCGCCCATGCGGGCGGACTGGCCGTCGGCGTGACCTTGCCCAACGAGCCGCTCCTGACCTCTGCGGCGCACCGGGCCCATGTGTATGCGAACAACAGCGGCCAGATCCTTGCCTTCGGCGAGACGGCGATCGGCTACCATACTGACCTGAACACCACCCTGACGAACAGCGGCCTGATCGAGGCGCAAGGCGCCAACGGGGCGATTGGCCTGATCCTCGACGCCAACGGCAGTTTCACCAACAGCGGCACGATCCGGGCGATCGCCGAAGACGGGCTCAGCATTGCCTTTACCGCCTTTAATGTCGACAGCATCAACGCGCGCGGAAACGGGGTCCAGACCTACGTCAATTCGGGGCTGATCGAGGGCGATATCGCCATCTACATCGCCGACGACGTTGCGTTCTACGTCCAGCGGTCCGTCGAGCATGTGATCAACACCGGCACGATCATCGGCGCGGTGATCCTGGGTTCGGGCGAGGATGAGGTGCGCAATGCCGGCGTCATCGTCGGCAATATCGACCTCGGGGCCGAGGGCGACCTCTACGACGGAACGGGTGGCAGCCTTGAGGGCGGCGTTTTCGGCGGCTTCGGCAATGATCGCCTGGTCGGCGGCTCGCTGGCGGACTATCTGTTCGGCGAGGATGGCGCCGACGCCATCTTCGGGGGCGCCGGCGACGACTATATCGACGGCGGTCGCGGCAATGACGCCCTCGACGGCGGGACGGGCGTCGATACCCTGTCCTATCTGAGTTCAGGCCTGGGCGCGACGGTCGATCTGCTGGCGGGGACGGGACGCGCCTCCGGCGTTGATACCCTTGTCAATTTCGAGAACGTAGAGGGCAGCCGGTTCGCCGATGTCCTCACCGGCGACAAGGACGCCAATATACTGGAGGGCAATGGCGGCGACGATGTGCTGGACGGCGGCACCGGCGATGACATTCTGTGGGGCGGCACCGGCAAGGACACCCTGACCGGGGGGGCAGGACACGACATCTTCGTGTTCAGCATGGGCGACGGCGTCGACACCATCACCGACTTCGCCGCCGCCGGCGCGGCCGACCAGCTGTGGATTCATGGCTACTCCGGCTACCAGTCACTTCTGCAGGTCGGCGCCGACACCCGGGTGATCCTGTCCGAAACCGAGTCGATCCTGCTCCGCAATGTGACCGCCACGGACCTCACAGCCGCTGATTTCGACTTCCGGCCGCAGGCTCTGCCACCGGCGCCGCAGCCTCTCGCCCAGGGACAGCTGATCGTCTCACAGCTCCTGGTGCTGGAGGCGTCTGAGGTGCTGGACATTTCGCGCCTTGGCGAGGGGCAGAGCGGACTTCACCTGGAAGCCGTCGGGGGCCGGGCCGAGCCGGCCGTGTTCAACAGCGGCCGGATCATCATCGACGGCGGCTCGCAGTTCGATCGCATCGTGGGCCTCGACTATCGCGACGGGACCGCCTTTGTCGAGAGCGCCGTGGTCAATCGGGCTGAAGGACTGTTTCGCGTGGCAGGCGGCGGCCAGACGGACGTTGTCGGCACCGTGGGCCCGGATGTGGTGAACAACGCCGGGCGGATTGAAATCATCGCCGGCGGTGACGCTGTGGGCCTGTCTGGCGTCATCGAGACGGTCAACAGCGGTCAGCTGATCGTCACCGGCGGCCTGTCGGCGATGGGCATCGACATGAGCATCGGCAACCAGAGCCTGTGGAACAGCGGGTTGATCGAGGTGACAGGCGGGACCGCCAGCACGGGTGCGCGCGTCTTCCAGCATAACCACCCGCTGAACCCCACTGCCTACAGCTTCGTCAACAGCGGCACGATCCGGGTCACGGATTCCACCGCCGCCCGGGACAGTGTCGGCCTCCTCTTCGGAACCGGATCCACATCCACCTTTGTCAATTCTGGCCTGATCGAGGCCGACTACGCCCTGCGCGTTGAGCCGATGGACTCCGGCTACGCGAGCTACGTCCATTACATCCTCAATACGGGAGAGCTGCGCGGTCTGGTCGACCTGGGGGCCGAGCAGTCGCGGCTGTTCAACGAAGGTCTGATCACGGGCCGGGTCGATCTGGGCGACGGCGCGGATGTCTATGAAGGCCGGTCGGGAACCCAGACGGGCGGCGTCTATGGCGGCCGGGGGGCGGACACGCTGCTGGCCGGAGCCGGCGATGACCTGCTGGACGGAGGTGCTGACAACGATGTCCTGAGCGGCGGCGCCGGGAACGACACCCTGACCGGGGGCGCTGGCGCCGACATCTTCTATACCGGCTCGGGCGCCGACATCATCACCGACTTCAGCGGCGCGGCCGGCGACCGGATCCGCGTCTCCGGCTATTCGGCCTGGCAGAGCCTGCAGCAGCAGGGCGCGGACGTCCTCGTGACCTTCGGCGCGGGCGACACCCTGCTGCTGCGCAACATCCAGGCGGCGACCGTGACGGCCGGACTGTTCCAGTTCTCCGCTGTGCCCGTGGAGGCGACGGCCGGTCGCCCGGTGACGCCGGCGACGCCCGCGACGCCGATCATTTCCGGCTCCCCGCCCGTCGCCCCCTTGATCCTGCGGGGCGCCGAAACCGACGACATCCTGACCGGCGGGGCGCTGGACGATCTGCTGCAGGGGCTGGCGGGGCGCGACACCCTGTCGGGCGGCGCCGGCAACGATGTGATGGAAGGCGGTGACGGAGCCGACACATTGACCGGTGGCGACGGGAATGATCGCCTGCTGGGCGGGGACGGCGATGACGTGCTGATCGGGGGCGCGGGCTTCGATCACATGGTCGGGGGCGCAGGGGCGGACCGGTTCGAGTTCGATATTTCGGGCAATTCCCTGGACCGGATTTTCGACTTCAATCCCGCCGAAGGCGACACCATCGTCATCCGCGGCGTGTCTCTCAGCTATACCATCGGCGACTTCCTGCGCTTTTCGCGGGAGGCGAACGGGACGATCGAAACAGCCGAAATCTACCTCGACATCGACTTCAGGGGCGGCCGGAACCTCGACGGCTCCATTATCGTCTACGGCACCGGGGGTGCCGACCGGATCAGCGCCATGGGTGGCGGGGTGGTCTTCGGCCTCGACGGCGCCGACTATCTGACCGGTCAGGACCAGCATGATGACCGGCTGGATGGCGGGGACGGCGCCGACTATCTTTGGGGCGTCGGCGGCGATGACATGCTGACCGGCGGCGCGGGCGATGACGAGATCGACGGTGATATCGGCTTCGACACCGCCGTCTTCTCCGGACCCCGGTCCGCCTATGTCATCACGAATACCAAGGATGCGATCGTGGTGACGGGTCCGGACGGCACCGACACCCTGACCAACGTCGAACGGCTGCGGTTTTCAGATGGCGATACCGACATCGCGGGCCGACCGCTTCTCCCGACCCTTGACGGTACCCTGAGAGACGATGTCCTGACCGGAACCGGCCAGGCGGACATGATCCTCGGGGGCGATGGCGATGATCTCATTTTCGGCCTCGCCGGCGACGATGTGATCAACGCCGGCATGGGGAACGATCGCATCGACGCCGGAACGGGCCGGAACACGGTCGAGGGTGGCATCGGCGACGATGTGTTCGTGGCCCCGTCCGACCTGGGGCTGTCAGGCTCGGTCTACACCGACGAGGTGGGCTACGACACGCTTGACGCCAGCCAGCGGACCACGAGCCTGGTCGTCGACGGAACGGTCGAGAACTGGTTCTTCACCGTGGGCAACGACCGCTTTCATTACATCGAGAACGTTATCGGCGGATCCGGTGCCGACCGTATCGACATGAGTGCCTTCGGCATTGAGGTCGAACTGTCGGGCGGGGGCGGCGACGACTTCCTGCGCGGCGGCCGAGGCAAGGATCTGCTGCGCGGCGGCGAGGGCGCGGATCGCCTCGAGGGCGGCAGCGGCGACGATCTCTATGGCGATGCGGGCAACGACGTCATCGTCGTCACCTTCGATCCGCTGATGTTGTTCTCGACCACCTTCATCAGCGGCGGCGCGGGCGACGACACCCTGATCCTGCGCGGAGACCGGGCAAGATTGTTCCTCGACAGCGGGTTCGGCGGGCTGGGCACCGGAGGACTCTCGGCCCAGGTCGAGAACGTGGTGCTGGAGATCACTGGCGCCGGGGAGCGCTGGCTGATCGGCGACCATGGGGCGAACCGCCTCTCGATCGGCGCCGGCGACGACGGCGGCGGCGGGGCCGTGCTGTCGGGGCTGGGCGGCGACGACATCCTGACCGGCGGCGAAGCGGATGATATTCTGAGCGGCAACCTGGGCCAGGACCAGTTGCGCGGCGGTGGCGGAAACGACACTGCGGACTATAGCCAGGCCTACTCCGGCGTAACGGCCAGCCTGGCCGCCGGCATGGCAAGCAACGACGGCGATGGCTCCACCGATACCTTCCTCAGTATCGAGAATCTGACGGGCTCGGCCTTCAATGACCGGCTGACCGGGGACGCCGGGCGCAATGTGCTGACCGGGGGCACTGGCGAGGATGTCCTCGACGGCGGCGCCGGCGACGACGTCCTCGACGGCGGCACGGGTGTCGATCGACTTTACGGCGGCTCCGGCGACGACACCTATTACGCGGACACCCAGGCCGATCTCGTGTTCGAGAACGCGGGTGAGGGCTACGACACCGTCATCGCGTCGTCGGGCTTCTATCTGTACGACAACATCGAGGCGCTGACGCTGTCGTCGTCGGCGGGCAATGCGTTCGGCGTGGGCAATGCGCTGGACAACACCCTGACGGGCAATGCGGGCGACAATCT
>NZ_JAGHQP010000037.1 GCF_017744255.1 Brevundimonas sp. A19_0
ACTCACGCCCATACTGCCTACTGCCTACTGCCTACTGCCTCGTCCCCTTCCCCCGCCCCGGTCCGTCCGCTAACCACGGCCCATGACGCACCCCGCCCCCCTGCCCCGCCTGTCTGCCGTTGCCGAGGACTATGACCTGCTGCTCTGTGACGTCTGGGGCGTGATCCACAACGGGCGCGAAAGCTGGCCCGGGCCGTGCGGCGCGCTTCAGGCCTTTCGCGAGCAGGGCGGCACTGTGGTGCTGATCTCCAACTCGCCGCGGCCGGCGTCAGACGTTGTCGCCCAGCTGGACAGCCTCGGCGTGCCGCGCGAGGCCTGGGACGGCTTTGTCACCTCGGGCGATGCCACGCGGATGGAGCTGGCGAAGCGCGCGCCCGGTCCGGCCCTGATCATCGGGCCCGAGCGCGACGCCCCCCTGTATGCCGGCCTGGGGCTGACTCGCACCGAGGCGGTCGGGGAAGCCGCCTTCCTGTCGGTCACCGGCCCCCGCGACGACACCACCGAGACGCCCGAGGACTACCGCGACGAGCTGTCGGCCGCCGCCCAGCGCGGGCTGGAGCTGATCTGCGCCAACCCCGATCGGGTGGTCCAGCGGGGCGATACCCTGATCTACTGCGGCGGGTCGCTGGCCGATCTCTATGAGCAGCTGGGCGGGCCGGTGGTCATGGCCGGCAAGCCGTTTGCCCCCATCTATGACCTGTCGCTGGCCGAGGCCGGTCGGCTGGGCCTCGACGATCTCGACCGCTCCCGCGTGCTGTGCATCGGCGACGGCGGGATCACCGATGTGCTGGGCGCCGAACAGCAGGGGCTGGACTGCCTGTTCATCGCGCGCGGCATCCATGGGGAAAAGGCCATGGGGACCGACGGCACCCTCGACCCCGCCCGTGCCGGTGCCCTGCTGGCCGAGGAAGGCACTTCCGCCCGCTACGCCGCCCTCGAACTGGCCTGGTAAGGCTCGCCTTCGCGCGATTCCGGCGCTAACACCGCCCGATGACACAGACGGTTAGCGCGCACCCCTCGGGCGGATACATCCTTGACGAGCTGTTCGTCGGCATGACGGCAGAAAAGGCCGTCGAGGTGACCGAGGCCCGCATCCAGCAGTTCGCCGAGGCCTCGGACGACTTCAACCCCCTGCACATGGACGAGGCCTTTGCCTCGAAAACCGCCTATCGCGGTCGCATCGCCCATGGCCTGCTCAGTGCCTCCTTCGGCTCGGCCGTGGTCGGCATGATCCTGCCGGGCGCGGGCTCCATCTTCCTCGGCCAGAACACCGCCTTCCACCGGCCGGTGAAGATCGGCGACACCGTCATCGCCCGCGTCACCGTCGCCTCCATCGATGCGGAATCGGCCCGCGTGGTCCTGCGCTGCGAGGGTCTGGTCGGCGACCAGCTGGTTCTGGATGGCGAGGCCAGTGTGCGCGTGCCGCGCCGGCGTCGCCCCGCAAAGGGCTGACGTGGCCCTCACCGTCATCGAGACCTGGCGGGACCTCCTGCCCTCCGCCCAGGGCGCGGCCGTCGCCATCGGCGCCTTCGACGGCGTCCACCGGGGGCATCAGGCCGTCATCGACGCCGCGCGCCGGGTGGCCCGGCAGCGCGACCTGCCCCTCGGCGTGGTCAGCTTCGATCCCCATCCGCGCCGCTGGTTCCAGCCGGACGCTGCCCCCTTTCGCCTGATGTCTCCCGGCCAGATGGAGCGCGCGCTGGACGGCCTCGGCGTCGACCGCCTCTACCGCCTGCCCTTCGACGGCGAGATGGCCGGCCTGAGCGATCAGGCCTTTGCGCTGGAGGTGCTGGGCGCAGGTCTGGCTATCAAGCATGCCGCTGTCGGCTTTGACTTCACCTTCGGCAAGGGCCGCTCCGGCTCGCCCGAGGCCCTCGCCCGCTATGGCGAAACCGCCGGCTTCACCGTCAGCCCGGTCGCCCGCGTCGACGATGCTCATGGCCTGAAGCTGTCCTCCAGCGCCGTGCGCGAGGCCCTCAAGGCCGGTGACATGGCCCGTGCCACCGCCATCCTCGGCCGCCCCTTCGCCATCGAGGGCGAGGTCATCCACGGCGACAAGCGTGGCCGCACCATCGGCGTGCCGACCCTCAATATCGCCCTCGGCGACTATATGCGCCCGGCCTACGGCGTCTATGCCACCCGCACCCGCCTGCCCGACGGTCGGCTCATCGACGGCGTCGCCAGCCTCGGCGTCCGCCCCATGTACCCGACCGACGAGCCCCTGCTCGAGGTCTGGCTGTTCGACTTCGACGGCGACCTCTACGGCCAGGTGGTCGAGACCGATCTGGTCGCCTTCCTCCGGCCCGAGGCGACCTTCGACGGCCTCGACGCCCTCAAGGTACAGATCGAGGCCGACGCCGCCGCCGCCCACGCGGCGCTGGCGCTTTCGGCTGGCGCATCGCCCGCCGCCTCTGCTAGACCCGCCTGACCATGACCGTCCGCGTGATCCGTGTGATTTCGATTAGCCGCCCGGCGTAGCGCCGCAGGCCTGACGCCTCGCGCACGCCGGGATGCCCCGCTCAAGCAGTGAGCCGCCGCGCGGCGAACGGTAGCGGAACCAAAGAATCCACGCGAACGATCAACGACACGAGACCTGACCTCATGGCCGACACCGGCGACACTGCTTCGACCACCCGCGACTATCGCGACACCGTCTTCCTGCCCGAGACGCCCTTCCCCATGCGCGGCGGCCTGCCGAAGAAGGAGCCCGAGATCCTCGAGGCCTGGGGCGACCTCTATGCCCGCCTGCGCGCCGAGCGCCAGTCGCAGAACGCCCCCCTCTACGTCCTTCACGACGGCCCGCCCTACGCCAACGGCGACATCCACATCGGCCACGCGCTGAACAAGACGCTCAAGGACTTCGTGGTCCGGTCGCGCTTCCTGCTGGGCTATGACGTCGACTACGTCCCCGGCTGGGACTGCCACGGCCTGCCGATCGAGTGGAAGATCGAGGAACAGTTCCGCGCCAAGGGCCGCCGCAAGGACGAGGTCTCCAAGGCCGAATTCCGCGCCGCCTGCCGCACCTATGCCGAGGGCTGGATCGACGTCCAGCGCGAGCAGTTCAAGCGCCTCGGCGTCACCGCCGACTGGGCCAACCGCTACGCCACCATGGACTACGGCACCGAGGCCGCCATCGTCGCCGAGTTCCACAAGTTCAAGAATTCGGGCCAGCTGTATCGCGGCTCCAAGCCCGTCATGTGGTCGCCGGTCGAGCGCACCGCCCTGGCCGAGGCCGAGATCGAATACCACGACCATGTCTCGCCCACGATCTGGGTGAAGTTCCCGGTCACCGGCGCCACCGACGACCACGACGACGACCTGCTGGCCTTCCGCCACGCGACGCCCGCCATCGTCATCTGGACGACCACGCCCTGGACCATCCCGGCCAACCGCGCCATCAGCTACGGCCCCGAGATCGCCTATGGCGTCTATGAGGTCACCGCCATGGAAGAGGGGCTGGAGTTCGAGCCCTGGGCCAGGCCGGGCGACCGGCTGATCCTGGCCGACAAGCTGGCGGAAGAGGTCTTCAAGGCCGCCAAAATCGCCACCTTCACCCGCCTCGGCGACATCAATCCGTCGGGTCTGGAGTGCGCCCATCCGCTGGCCGCGCTGGATCCCGGCTATGGCTTTGCCGTCCCCCTGCTGGCGGGCGACCACGTCACCGACGACGCCGGCACCGGCTTCGTCCACACCGCCCCCGGCCACGGTGCCGACGACTATGAGGTGTGGAAGGCCCACGGCCACAAGGAAGTGCCCGAGACGGTCGACGCCGACGGCGCCTACTATCCGCACGTGCCCCTGTTCGCCGGGCTCAAGGTGCTGGAGACCGAGGGCAAGAAGGACAAGATCGGCAAGTTCGGCGCCGCCAACAAGGTCGTCACCGAAAAGCTGATCGAGGCCGGCAATCTGCTGGCGCGCGGCCGGATGGAGCACTCCTATCCGCACAGCTGGCGCTCGAAGGCGCCCATCATCTTCCGCAATACCCCCCAGTGGTTCATCCGCATGGACCAGCCGCTGAAGGCGGGCGAGACCCTGCGCGAGACGGCGCTCAAGGCCATCGACGCCACCACCTTCCACCCGGCAGCGGGCAAGAACCGCATCCGCTCCATGGTCGAGGATCGCCCCGACTGGCTGATCAGCCGCCAGCGCGCCTGGGGCACGCCGCTCGCCATGTTCGTCGACAAACACACCGGCCAGCCGCTGCACGACGACGCGGTCGATGCCCGCATCCTCGCGGCCATCCGCGAGGGCGGCGCCGACGCCTGGTTCGAGACCCCGGATGCCGACTTCCTCGGCGTCCATGACCCGGCCCAGTACGAAAAGGTCACCGACATCCTCGATGTCTGGTTCGACTCGGGCTGCACCCACGCCTTCACGCTCGAGCCCCGTACGCCGGAGCAGGGCTACGACGGCGACCGCCCCTCGCACTGGCCCGCCGACCTCTATCTGGAAGGCTCCGACCAGCACCGCGGCTGGTTCCAGTCCAACCTGCTGGAAGGATGCGGCACCCGGGGTCGCGCGCCCTACAAGGCCGTCCTGACCCACGGCTTCACCCAGGACGAGCAGGGCAAGAAGATGTCCAAGTCGCTGGGTAACACCGTCGACCCGGCGACCGTCATCAAGGAGTCGGGCGCCGACATCCTGCGTCTGTGGGTGGCCCTGGTCGACTATGCCGAGGACCAGCGCATCGGCAAACAGATCCTCCAGACCACGGTCGAGGCCTATCGCAAGCTGCGCAACACCGTCCGCTATCTGCTGGGCGCACTGGCCGGTTTCGACGAGGCCGAGCGCCTGCCGCTGGACCAGATGCCGCCGCTCGAACGCTTCATCCTCCACCGCCTGTGGCAGCTGGATGGCCAGGTACGTCAGGCCTACGAAACCTATGACTTCCAGGACGTGATCCGTCCGGTGCTGGAATTCTGCTCGGGCGATCTGTCGGCCCTCTATTTCGACGTGCGCAAGGACAGCCTCTACTGCGACCGCCCCGATGCGATCCGCAGGCGCGCGGCCCGCACCGTCATGCACGAGGTCTTCCTGCGCCTGACCGCCTGGCTGGCCCCCCTCACTCCCTTCACCATGGAAGAGGCCTGGACCACCCGCTACCCCCCCCAGAGCGATGATGGGGCCGGCACCAACTGCGCCCGCATCATCCCCGACACCCCGGCCGAATGGCAGAACGACGCCGAGGCGGCGCGGTGGGACAAGGTCTGGACCGTTCTGGAAACCGTCAATGAGGCCCTCGAGGCCGCCCGCCGCGACAAGATCATCGGCGGCGCCCTTGATGCCTGGCCCACGGTCACCTTGCCCGCCGAGCTGATGACCGCATTCGACGGTCTGGATGCCGCCGAGGTGTTCCGCACCTCGGGCGCCGAACTGTCAGCCGGCGGCGATACGGTCACCGCCCGGATCGACACGGCCGACCACCCCAAATGCGCCCGCTCCTGGCGCCGCGTGCCGGACGTCGGCTCAGACCTCGACTACCCCGACCTCAGCGCCCGCGACGCCGACGCCGTCCGCTGGCTGGACGCACGGAAGAGGTAATAGCCCTCCCCTCTCCCGGGGGAGAGGGGGTTGGGGGGTGAGGGG
>NZ_JAGHQP010000038.1 GCF_017744255.1 Brevundimonas sp. A19_0
CGTCCTCAACCTCGAAGTCCCAGCCGTTGCCGGCCGCCGAATCCACGCCGTAAACGTCGTTGACCGTGTGCCAGCCCGCGTCAACCGCGCCGTACCAGCCATTCGGCTCTGCCGACGCAGCGCCGGCCCCCATGGCCAGCGCCGCAGCAGCGCTGGACGCCAGGATCAAACTCTTAACACGCATCGGTAAATGCCCTCCGCAGCCTTGTTGAATGTGCGACGGACACGCCGCCTCGCGCTTCTCATAACAGTGCCGCTCGCCAAGGTCGAGGCGGAAACCACAGGGAAAGGGTCTAAACTATGGCAGCGTGGTACCGATGATACAGCCTCAGGTCGCCTCGCGGGCCTGATCCGCCGTCAGGCGCGCTTCACAGGCGGCGAATTCGTCCGACGTATCCACATCCCACCCCCGTTCGACCGGCATGACATGAGCCAGGGTCCCTTCGGGACGGAACGTCCGCTCGCGGAGCAGGCGGTCGGGCCGGGCCACATAGACGGCGCCATTGATCACAAAGGTCCGGTCAAGGACCTCGGGGGCCGGCGCCAGCGCGCCGTCCGCACCGACCTCCACATGGAAGGCCGCAGGCTTGGCCAGCGGCGACACGCTGATGACCGCGGGCGCGCCCTCTGCCTCGGCCAGGGCCACGGCCGCATCGATATCCTGCGCCCGCCGCAGGGGCGAGGTCGGTTGCAGCAGAACCACATAGTCCCAGTGACCACCCACTTCGCCGAGCGCGTGTTCCACCGCATCGATCACCGAGGCCTCGGGCCCCGACAGGGCGGCCGGGCGCTCGAACGGGGCCGGGCACCCCATGTCCTCGGCCAGCGCCAGCACCGCCGGGTCGTCGCTCGAGACCACGATCCGGTCGAGAACCGTCGAGCCCTGCGCGGCGGCCAGCGTCCAGCCGATCATCGGGCGACCGGCCAGCAGCCGCGTGTTCTTGCCGATCATCCGCCGTGACCCCGCGCGCGCCGGGACAATACCGATCACCCGTTTGTCGCCGATCATGGGGTCCCCGCGCGCGATGCCTGCCGACGACCATGTGTGACCGCTTCGGCTTATGGGCCGTTAACGCGCGACGGCCCGAGCGCGCTTGCGCGGAGACGGCCACCCCCTATCCTGCAGGCATGGCATCCTCTCCCCCGTCGCAGGCCCGGTCGCGCTCGCCCGCCCTTCCGAGACACCTGTCGATCATCCGCGCCCTGATGCTGCGCGAGCTGATCACCCGCTACGGGCGCGAGGGTCTGGGCTTTCTGTGGGTGATCGGCGAGCCCCTCATCTTCTGCCTCGGCGTGGTGGTGATGTGGAATTTGATCCGGCCCGAGTACGAACACGGCATCCGCCTCGGCCCGATGGTGATGACCGGCTATATGGCCCTGTTGCTGCTGCGTCATCAGATCAGCTTCAGCCTGGCGGCCCTGCAGGCCAATACCGGCCTGCTGCACCACCGCGCCATTTCGGTGCTCCACATCTATGCGTCCCGCAACGCCCTCGAGTTTCTGGGCACGACGGCCGCCTTCCTCGTCGTCTATCTGCTGCTCGGCTTCCTGGGCGAGGTTTCGGCGCCGCACGACTGGAGCCTGGTGCTCGTCGGCTGGTTGCTGCTGGCCTTCATGGGGGTGGGGCTGGCGCTGATCTTCAGCGGTCTCGCCCTCCGCTATCCGGTCATGGAACGCATCGTGCCGCTGATGACCTATGCGCTCATCCCCATGTCCGGGGCCTTCTTCATGGCGGCATGGGTGCCCCCGGTCTGGCGTGATACCTATCTTCTCATTCCCCTCCCCCACGCGGTGGAGATGATGCGCGCGGGCGTCTTCGGCCCCTTCGTCGAGACCCATTTCAACCCCCTCTACGCCTTCGGCTGGGGCCTGATCCTGAACTTCGCCGGCCTGTTGCTGGTGGCCGGAGCCCGGGACCGGATCGACACCGAATGACCCGGGCATCGCGAATGGATGGCCTGCTGCGCGCGGGCGGGGTATCAGTCGGGCCATGACCGATACCCCGACGGATTCCCTGTCCCCCCGCTCCTCGTTCCGACCGGGTTTCCGGCTTCCGGCCCTGCCGCCCTGGGCGCCGTCGTGGGCGTTCCTGATCTGCGTCGGCCTGCCGACCCTTCTGGCCGCCGTCTATTTTCTGCTGATCGCCTCGCCGCGCTATGTGTCCGAGGCGCGCTTCATCGTCCGCCAGGCCGGCCAGAACCAGCCGGACGCCCTTGGCCTGACGCTGCAGGGCGTGGGTCTCGGCAGCACACAGACCGATGCCTTCGCCGTCCATGACTATATGCGCTCGCGCGACGCCGTGGCCGAGCTGGATCGCACCCTCGACCTGTCCCGCATGCTGGGCCCGCCCGGTGTCGACGTCCTGTCGCGCTGGCCCCGTCCGTGGGAGAGCCACACCCGCGAGGGCCTCTATCAGGGCTACCAGCGCTTCGTGACCGTCGGCTACGACGCCACCACCGGCATCAGCATCCTGCGCGTCGAGGCCTATCGCCCCGAGGATGCCCAACGCCTTGCCGAAACCCTGCTGGCCGGGGGCGAGGATCTGGTCAACCGGCTGAACGCGCGGTCCGTCGCCGATGCGGTGACCCAGGCCGAGCGCGCGCGCGACGAGGCGCGGGCCCGGCTGGACGAGGCCCAGCGGAACCTGGTCGCCTTCCGCAATCGCGAGCGGTTCATCGACCCCTCCATGGTCGCCGCCGAGGGCGCCGGCCTGATCGGCGAACTCTCCGCCACCCTCGCGGGGCTCCGCGCCGAACGCGCCCAGCTGGCCGCCGAAGCGCCGCAGAGCCCCCAGCTGCCCAGTCTCGACAACCGCATCGCCGCCTATGAGCGCCAGATCTCGGCCGAACGCAGCAAGCTGGCGGGCGCCGCCACCTCGCTGGTGCCCGCCGTCAGCGCCTATGAGGATCTGGTGCTGGAGCGCGAACTGGCCGATCGCCAGCTGTCCGAGGCCACCGCCGCCCTGGTGGTCGCCGAGCGCGACGCCCGGCGCCAGTCCCTCTATCTGCAAAGGGTCGTCAACCCGGGCCTCGCCGACGAGCCCACCCGCCCGCGCCGCTGGCGCGCCGTGCTGATCGTGCTGCTGGGCAGTCTGCTGCTGTATGGCGTGGGCTGGCTGGTCTGGTCGGGCCTGCGCGAGCACCGGCATCAGGGATGACGGACGCGGCGCCGCCCCTGCCAGACACGGTGCCGGCGGGGGAGCCGGGACTGGTCGTCACCGACCTGGCCAAGGCCTGGAAGCCCGGTCAGCGGCCGGTCTTTTCGGGCATCGACTTGACGCTCCCCCGCAATGGCCGCCTCGCCCTGCTGGGCCGCAACGGCCAGGGCAAGTCGACCCTGATCAAGGTGCTGGGCGGGGTGTTGCGCCCCACCGCCGGACAGATTCGCTGGGGCATGTCGGCCTCCTGGCCGATCGGCTTCGGCGGCGGCTTTCAGGGCAGTCTGTCCGGGCTGGACAACATCCGCTTCCTCGCCCGCCTCTATGAACGCGACTTCGACGCCCTGCTCGCGCACATCGATGACTTTGCCGAACTGGGCAGCGACCTGAAGAAGCCGGTCAAACACTATTCGTCCGGCATGCGTGCGCGTCTGGCCTTCGGCCTGTCGCTGGCCATCGAGTTCGACTGCTATCTGGTCGATGAGGTGGTGGCCGTCGGCGACGCCCGCTTTCAGGAAAAGTGCCGCGAGGAACTGTTCGCCCGGCGCGCCGACCGGGCCTTCATCATGGCCTCGCACGACACCCATCTGGTCGAGCGCGAATGTTCCCGCGCCCTGATCCTCGAGGGCGGTCAGGCGCGCCTCTATGAGGACGTCCACGAGGCGGTCGAGGCCTACAGCTTCCTGAGGGCGGCCTAGGCGTGGCGGCTCAGCGCCGCGACAGCCACAGCATCCAGTCCTCGGGCTGGTCGCGATCCATCAGCCGCGCCCGGTCCACCGGCACGATCTCGGCATCGTGGGTGACCATGCGCAGGCGCCGGTAGACGCCGACCAGCCGCTCCAGCAGGCCCAGCGGGTCCTTGCAGCGGGCGCTGTTGAACTCCAGCAGGATATCCGGCCGGTCCTTGGCGATCCGCGGCCAGGCCCCCTCCAGCACCGCTTCCTCGGCGCCCTCGACATCGATCTTGATGAAGTCGATCTTCGGCCAGTCGGCCAGCAGGGTCTCCAGCCGGCTGCTGCGCACCCGCGTCATACCGGCCTGCTCGGCCCGGTGATCCTCGACGACCCGGGCATTCTTGGGATCGTCTTCCCTGAGCTCGAAGGTCAGCATCTGATGGTCCTGCGTGCCCACGGCCTGTTCGAACACCGTCGTCCGCCCCGCAAAGCCGTTGACGCTGACCGTCCGGCGCAGCAGCTCGGCGGTCATCGGGTGTGGTTCGATGGCCGCCACCCGGCCACCGGGTCCGACCAGATCCGCCAGCAGCACGGTGAAATAGCCGTGGTTCGCCCCCGCATCGACGACCGTCATCCCCGGCTTGATCCGGCCGGCCAGAAGCGGCGTCATCCACGGCTCCCAGACGCCATCCATCAGCAGGTGCGGCGTGAAGCCGACGTCCCGGGCCGTCAGGAACATCTTGTAGCGCCCCATGGCGCGAGCCAGCATGATGCCGTCACCCAGATGGATGCCGCAGGCCAGGGCCCGGCTGCGCCGCTCCAGCTCCCAGCGATCCATTTCAAGCAGTTCGTTATGACCGACGAGATTCAGTCCGGGAGTCGATGCGGTTTCCACACCCTGTCCTTCCACTAGAGGCGCCTGTCCTGCGTCATGCGGGCAAGTGGCGCCGGACGCAACCGTTGCGATGCCTGTAGCGGCGCCGCAGCCACCGCCGTCGCCTCTCTGGCCCTTGCGAGCGGGCTCTGCTAGGCGTCCGGAAGGGGCGCCCGACGCCACTTTCCGGGGGAAGAATGGACATCCGGCCGATCCTGCAGAAGCTGCGCGCCCTGATCCTGGGGTCCGGCGCCGCACGCCGCAGCATGCCGGTCCGGGCCCCGCGCCGCCGGGTGCGCACGCCCCGGATCTGGGCCGCCGCGCTGGACAGCCGGCGCAATCTGCCGGTCGGTCCGGCCCCCGATCCTGAAACCACGACCCGGTCCCGGGCGCCCTTTGGCCGGGGTCCCGGCCGCCTGCCGCGCCGACGCGTGGCCCTGCCGCGCATCTGGGCCGCCGCCCTCGACGCCCCCAGCACCCTCCCGTTC
>NZ_JAGHQP010000039.1 GCF_017744255.1 Brevundimonas sp. A19_0
CGAGGGCCGCGGCCACGGCCTCTACCTGCCCGACACCCCCGGCGCCGACCCCGTCGACACCCCGCCCACTCACGACTGGGCCTGGATGTAAGCCCCACAGGGCGGCCCCGCACACGCCGGGCCGCCCTGTCCCATGGGGGAGCGGGGTCGGGGTATGCCCATCAAGGGCCCGGTCGGGCCCGTTGGTTTCATTGCCGGTCGTTTCGGCGTTAAGCTCCTCCTGATCCAAGACGGGAGAGCTTCTCATGTTCGATTCACTGTTCGCCGGACGTCATGCGACTGCGCTTTCGGTCTTCGGCGACACCGGCTCTCCGGAAGGGCACGCTCAGGGCGCAGGGAGCGAGGCCTATTCGCCCTTCGGGGGGATCTCCAGCTATGAACTTTGCGCCGGATGCGGACGTTTTCATGGAGCCCAGGACGCTGCTGACGGCGGCGCTGCGGGCCTTGTCCTGAACGGCGATGACCGGGGCGGCCCGGGCCTCAATGGAAAGCCGTCCCTGGACATTGTCGATGCCGGGCGGCAGATCACGCGCACCGATCTGTCCTGGGCCGCGAACCTGGGCCAGCCGGCAACGGTGACGTTTGCCTTCAGGGCCACGGCCGCAGGCGGGATGCCCGACGATACCCGGGGATTTTCACAGTTCACGGCGACCCAGATCGCGGCCACCCTGCGATCACTGCAGTCATGGTCGGACGTGGCCAACATAACCTTCCAGAGGGTTACCGACAGCGGAACAAATTACTCAAATAACGCCACTATGCTGTTCGGTAACTACAGCTCTGGCCAAGCCGGTGCTGCGGCCTTCGCCTTTCTTCCAGGCAATTCCGCCAGCGCCGCGCAGCAGGGCGATGTCTGGGTAAACAATAGCTTTGGCTACAATGCGGTTCCGGTCATCGGGGCCTATGGTCAGCTGGTACTCACGCATGAGATCGGCCATGCCATAGGTCTCAGTCATCCGGCCGCCTACAATGCCTCGGCGGACGGCGGCATCAACTACGATGATCACGCCATCTACTTCGAGGACTCGCTCCAGTACACGATTATGAGCTACTTCGATGAGCGGAGTACGGGGGCCAATTTTGCGAGCGGGGGATACTATCAGTACTCCGCCGTGCCCTTGATGGACGATATTGCTGCGGCCCAGCGCCTGTATGGCGCCAATATGACGACGCGCACGGGCGATACCGTCTATGGCTTCAACTCGAATGCGGACCGGTTGTGGTTTGACGCAGATATTGTTCCGGCAATGATCTTTGCCGTCTGGGATGCCGGGGGGAACGATACCTTCGACTTCTCGGGCTACAGCAACAACCAGTTGATTGATCTGCGCCAGGCCGCCTTTTCAAACGTGGGGGGCCTGACCGGCAACGTGGGGATCGCCCTCGGCGCGGTCATCGAGAACGCCATCGGCGGCTCGGGCAATGACCAGATGCGCGGGAACTCCGGCAACAACAGCCTGCGCGGCAACGGCGGCAACGATGTGATCGACGGGGGCCTGGGCGAGGACACGGTCGTTTTCTCGGGCAATCGCAGCCAGTACACCATCACCTGGAACGGCCAGATCGGCACCGTGGTCGGGCCGGACGGCACCGACACCATCACCAATGTCGAGTACCTGCAGTTCGCCGACCAGACGATCGCGGCCACGCCGACCGGGGGTCTGCTGGTCGCCGGCGACATCACCAGCGAGACCATCAACGGCACAGGCTTCGCAGACACCATCGGCGGCCTCGGCGGCAATGACACGATCAACGGTTTCGCCGGCAATGATGTGCTGGACGGCGGGAGTGGCAATGATGTCCTGAATGCCGGCGACGGTGATGACATCCTGGTCGGGGGTATCGGCAATGACACGCTGAACGGTGGCAACGGCCATGACATCGCCGACTATTCGTCGGCCTTCGGCGGCATCACGATGGACGGCACCTCGGTGAGCGGCGCGGCCGGCAACGACACCCTGGGCGGCATCGAGGAGGTCATCGGATCGGTCTTCTCGGATCTTATGACGGGCGGGGCCGGCGATGATGTTCTGCGCGGAGGGGGCGGCGTGGACGTCCTGAACGGCGGCGGCGGCCATGATCGGCTCTTTGCCGGTGCGCCCGCCCTGATCGCGGCCCCGGACGTCATCAAGGCCGCCGATGTCGCCAATACCACGCTCGGGGCCGCTGTCTCCCTGAACGGTACCTTTGATCGGGTCGAGAATTCCGACATTGCCAATTCGACGACTGTTCCGCACTCGACCGTGCGCGGCACGGCGAACGGAGGGGGACGCGAATTCTACGCCATCAGCGTCCAGGCGGGTGATCAGGTGACGCTGGATATCGACGGGGCCAGCTTCGATACCGTGCTGCGGATTCTGGACGCGAGTGGCGCCCAGCTTGCCGTCAATGACGATGCTCCGGTGGCCGATGGTCAGGGGACGGACTCGCACCTGTCCTTCACCTTTGGCGCGGCCGGCACCTACTATGTCGAGGTGTCGCAGTGGGCGGACACGGACAACAATACAAACACGCTGGAAACGGCGAACCCTCCTGCAGGCGGCACCTACACCCTGCACGTGTCGATCCCCAGCGAGACGCCGGTTCCGGAGACACTGCAAGGATCGACCCTTAACGGCGGAGACGGGGACGACGAACTGTGGGGCAGTGACGGACCCGACATCATGAATGGCGGAACCGGTAATGACGTCATCCGCACGGCGCAGGGGCAAGGCGATCAAATTGATGGCGGTGATGGTGACGACGTGATCATGGTTGCCGGGGGCCGAGGCTCGCGGTCTGACATGCACATCAATGGCGGGAGCGGAAACGACACCATCGAGGCGTCGACGGGCATGACCGCGGACCTTGCGACCGGACAGGGTCAGTTCCAGAGCTCCACCGGATTCAACGGGGTCGCGTTTACGTTCGCAGGGATCGAGAATCTCACGGTGACGGGACGGGCCCAGCTGACCGGCGATGATCAGAACAATGTGTTCCGGTCCAATATATATAACGATACCCTGTCCGGCGGTGCGGGCGACGACATTCTTGATGCGGGAGATGGGGCTGATGTCCTGGACGGCGGCACCGGCGTCGACCAGATGTTCGGAGGCCGGGGTGACGACCTCTACCATGCCGACACTCAAGCCGATCTGGTGTTTGAAACGCTCTACGGAGGCTACGACACGGTCGTCGCGTCGTCGGGCTTCTATCTGTACGACAACATCGAGGCGCTGACGCTGTCGTCTTCGGCGGGCAATGCGTTCGGCGTGGGCAATGCGCTGGACAACACCCTGACGGGCAATGCGGGCGACAATCTGCTGCTGGGCGGGGCCGGGGCGGACGTCGTCTATGGCGG
>NZ_JAGHQP010000003.1 GCF_017744255.1 Brevundimonas sp. A19_0
GGCCGGTGGTGGTGGCGGCGGCGGCGGAGGATGAGGGGGAGGGGGCGGCGTTGGCGATCCGGCATAGTTCCGCTCGACCCGGGTGGTCAGGCCGAAGCCATAGGGCGCGCAGGCGGCGGCTGTCGGTTCGCCATCGACCACGGGATCCTGCGCGGGGACGGCCAGGGCGGGCGGGCCCGACAGTGACAGGATCAGCGACCCGCTGACGACCACGGCGGCGATACGGTTCGGCTTCATAACGACTCCCTCCCGGATTGTGGCACCCATTCAGCCGTGGGTTATGGGGCCAGATTGTGACGACGCCGTTCGCTCTGCTAGGGAGTCAGGATCAGTCAGGGGCGGGCATGGCAGACGCAGCGAGTGGATTGGATCTGGGCCATGCGGCGGCCCTGTTGGCAGCGGGCGTCATCGCCGTGCCGGTGTTTCGCAAGCTGGGGCTGGGCTCGGTGCTGGGCTATCTGGCCGCCGGTCTGGCGATCGGCCCCTTTGGCCTCGGCCTGTTTTCAGAGCCCGAAACCATCCTGCACGTCGCCGAATTCGGGGTGGTGATCTTCCTGTTCATCATCGGCCTGGAGATGCGACCTTCGCGGCTCTGGTCCCTGAGGAAGGAAATCTTCGGTCTGGGCGCGGCCCAGGTCGCGGCCTGCGGCCTGCTGCTGACCCTGACCGGGCTGGCGCTGGGGCTGTCACCCGCGGTCGCCTTTGTCGGGGCCATGGGCTTTGTGCTGAGCTCGACCGCCGTGATCATGCAGATGCTGGAGGAGCGGGGCGAGATGGCTGCGCCCTCGGGCCAGCGCGCGGTGTCGATCCTGCTGCTGGAAGACCTGGCCATTGTGCCGCTGCTGGCCGTGGTGGCGGTGCTGGCCTCGGTGACCGGCGTGAATACGGTTCAGGGGCCGCCGCTGTGGCAGACGGTCGGGCTGGCGGTCGGGGCGATCACGGCGGTGCTGGTGGCCGGGCGCTTTGTCATGAACCCGGTGTTCCGCCTGCTGGCCCGGTGGGGCGGGCGCGAGGTGATGACGGCCGCCGCCCTGCTGGTCGTGGTCGGCGCGGCCTGGGTGATGAATCTGGGCGGGCTGTCGATGGCCATGGGCGCGTTTCTCGCGGGCGTGCTGCTGTCGGAGTCGACCTTCCGCCATCAGCTGGAGGCCGACGTCGAACCCTTCCGCGCCATCCTGCTCGGTCTGTTCTTCCTGAGCGTCGGCATGGCGCTGGATATCGGGGTGGTGATCGCCGACTGGCAGCTGGTGGTTGGCGGCGTGATTGCCTTCATGGCGGTCAAGGCGGTGGCCATCTATGGCGTGGCGCGGCTGTTCCGGGCGCGCGAGCGGGAGGCGGTCGAGCGGGCCGTGCTGTTCGCGCAAGGCGGCGAGTTCGCCTTCGTCCTCTATGCGGCGGCGGGGTCGGTCGGCCTGTTCGATGTGCGGATCGGCGCCGCGCTGACCGCCATCGTCATCCTGTCCATGGTTCTGACGCCGGTGACGACCATGCTGCTGGGCCGGTTCATGCCGGCGGAGACGCTGGACCCTGAAGCAGCGGATGGGGTGGAGCGCGCCGAGAACCTGCGCGAGCGGGTGCTGATCATCGGCTTTGGCCGCTTTGCCCAGGTGGTGTCACAGCCCTTGCTGGCGCGCGATGTCGATGTGTCGATCATCGAGAATGACGTCGAGATGATCCAGGCGGCGGGCAAGTTCGGCTTCAAGGTCTATTACGGTGACGGCACCCGGCTGGACGTGCTGCGGGCGTCCGGCGTGGACAAGGCCGAGGCGGTACTGGTCTGTATCGACAAGCCGGAACAGGCCGACCGGATCGTGGAACTGATCCGCTCCGAATTTCCGCTGACGAAGCTGTTTGTGCGGGCCTATGACCGCGGCCATTCTATGCGCCTGATCCAGGCGGGCGTCGACTACCAGATCCGCGAGACTTTCGAGTCCGCCCTGGCGTTCGGCGAGCAGGTGCTGAAGGACTTGGGCGTGTCGGACGCGGAAGCCCGCGACACCATTCTGGATGTACGCCGGCGGGATGATGCGCGCCTGACCCTGCAGCTGGCCGATGGGCTGCAGGCCGGGCGGGCCCTGATGCGGGGCAATATGCCGACGCCCCAGCCGGCGCCCTACGTCACCCCGCGCCGCGAGGGGCGGCTGCTCAACGAGGAAGAGCTGGCCGCAGACGAAAAAACGGCGGCCCCGTAAGGGACCGCCGTTTTCAATCCGTCAGGATCGTCGGGCTTATTGGGCGCCCGAGGTTTCCGCCTCGCGGCGCGCGTCCGCCAGACGGACGCGGGCGCGCAGCGCCTCATCCGAGGGAACGGCGTTCGAAATGGCGTTGAAACGCTCAATGGTCAGGCCCGAGTTCGCGACAGCCTCGGCCATGGCGCTTTGCTGCTCGGCCGTCGGCGTACCGCCTTCGATGCCCGCGCTGATCTCGCGCAGCTCGACCATGGCCGCCGAGAATCCGGCCAGTTCTTCATCGGACACCTCGGCGCCGATCGAGCCGGCCGGCGAGGGCGGGGCCATGGCAACGGCGACGCGCGCCTGAAGCACCGGATCGGCGCTCACGGCGTTGGAGATTTCATTGAAGCGTTCGATGGTCAGGCCCGAGTTCTGTACCGCAGCGGCCATCTGGGCCTGTTGCTCGTCGGTGGGGGCACCCCCCTGCACCTGCGCCGTAATGGCGCTCAGCTGATCCATCGCCATACCGAATTGCTTCAGCTCCGCGTCGGTGAACGCGGGGTCCTGGGCGACGATGGCGGGTGTTTCGACGACGGGGGCAGCGTGGGCCGCGCCGGCCATGAGGGCGACGGCGGATGCAGCGGCGAAAATGGACATACGCATAAAAAAGCTCCTTCCGGGGAGGTTGGACATACTGTCTTAACGAGCGAAACCCGGATCCGGTTTCGAAAACCGGTTCACCAAAGCCCTTGAAAAACAAAGACTAGTGGTCTCAAGGAACAAGGTAGCGGCATCGGACGGGCGATGCAACTAAGGCGGGGAGGGGACCAGAACCGCGCGCGGGCGCCGTGTTTCGGGGCCCGGCGCCCCTCAGTCGTGCCGAACTGCAGGCGACCCGGCGGCGGTGACGGGGCGACAACAAGGCAGGCCCCTGCGATTCCGCAGGCCGCGCTTTTCGTGTATTCGCCCCCGCCATGACCCACCCCGCCTACAGGCTGAGCGTGGCCCCGATGATGGACTGGACGGACCGGCACTGCCGGGCGTTCCACCGGTCCCTGACCCGCCGGGCCATGCTCTATACCGAGATGGTGACCGCCGACGCGGTGATCCACGGCGACCGGTCGCGCCTGCTGGCCCATGATCCGGAGGTGGGGCCGGTGGCCCTGCAGCTGGGCGGCTCCGAACCGGCGGCCCTGGCCGAGGCGGCGCAGGCGGCCCTGCCGTTCGGCTATGACGAGATCAACCTCAATGTCGGCTGTCCGTCCGACCGGGTGCAGTCGGGACGCTTCGGCGCCTGTCTGATGCGCGAACCGCAACTGGTGGCCGACTGCATGGCCGCGATGGCCGAAGCCGTGCCCCTTCCCGTCACGGTCAAATGCCGGATCGGCGTGGACGACCAGGTGCCCGAGCAGGCGCTGTTCGCCCTGGTGGACGCCTGCGTGGCCTCCGGGGTCAGCCATTTCGTCGTGCACGCGCGCATGGCCTGGCTGAAGGGACTGTCGCCCAAGGAGAACCGGGACATCCCGCCGCTGGACTATTCACTGGTGCACCGCCTGAAGCGCGAGCGGCCCGAACTGACCGTGGTGCTGAACGGCGGCGTCCCCTCGGTCGAGGCGGCTCACGACCTGCTGGTTCCCGAGGACGGCGTGGCGCTGGACGGGGTGATGCTGGGTCGCACCGCCTATCACGAGCCGGCCGGGCTGGGCCGCGTCGACCCGCTGATCTTTGGCGAGGACGAGGGCCGTTCGGCCGAGGCGGCGCTTGAAGCCTATCGCCCCTATGTGGCCGCGCGTCTGGAAGAGGGCGTGCATCTGTCGGCCATGGCGCGACACATGCTGGGCCTGATGCACGGGCGGCCGGGCGCGCGGACCTGGCGTCGCATCCTGACGGTCGACAGCCTTGCGCCCGGCGCCGGGCTTGAGGTGCTGGACCGGGCGCTGGAAGCGGTTCATGAGGCCGAGGCCCGTGCGGCCGCCCGGCTGGAGTCCGCCGCCTAGTGGACCTGACTCCCCTCGAGATCGTCAGCCTGATCGCCGGGCTGGCCGCAGCGGGGGTGTTCGCCGGCCTGATCGCAGGTCTGTTCGGGGTCGGCGGCGGCACGGTCATCGTGCCGGTGCTGTTCTGGGCCTTTGCGCTTCTGGGTCTGGGCGGCGAGGCCAATCTGCATGTGGCCATCGGCAGTTCCCTTCTCAGCATTGTGCTGACGTCCTGGCGGTCGCTGACCGCGCACCGCAGTCATGGGGCCGTCGATGAGGAGGTGCTGAAGACCTGGACGCCCTGGGTCGGAGGGGGCGCGCTGGTCAGCGCCTTTCTGGCCGGTCTGGTGTCCATGCAGGAGCTGGCGTGGATCTATGCCGTCTTCCTCGCCCTGATCGCGGCCCAGCTGGGCCTGCTGCCAGAGCGCTTCCGGCTGGCGGCCGAGGTGCCGACCGGCTGGGCGCGGCGCATCTGGGGCAGTGCCATCGGCGGACTGTCGGCCCTGATGGGGATCGGCGGGGGCAGTTTCGGGGGCCTGATGCTGACCCTGTGCGGACGACCCATCCATCAGGCGGTGGCGACAGCCTCGGGCTTCGGCATGGCGATCGGAGCGGCGGCAACCGTCGGCTTTGTCGTGTTCGGCTGGTCGGCGGAGGGACGGCCGCCCCTGTCGCTCGGCTATGTGAATGTCCCTGCGGCCCTGCTGATCGGCGGACTGACCGCATTGGTCGCGCCTTACGGGGCGCGGCTGGCGCACCGGCTGGACCGGCGACTGCTGCGGCGGCTGTTCGCCCTCTATCTGATGGCGACCGCGCTGTCGGTGCTGGTGAAGGCCCTTTAGGGCTTGAGGACCAGACCCTCGGGCGTGGCCTCGAAGCCGGACAGACGACCGAGGAAGCTCATGCCCAGCAATGAGTGGGGCAGGTCCCCCTGAACGACCAGGGCGGCGACATCGCGCATCTCCACACCCGCCACCGTCACGCTGGACAGGGTGATCTCGGCGGCCTGGGCCATGCCCGAGGCGGTGCGGATCGCCATACTGTAGTCGAGGCTCTCGGGGTTCAGGCCCAGCACCCGGGCATCTGCCGAGCGCAAAACGATGGCGGCCGCGCCGGTGTCGACCAGCAGGGCGACCGGCTGGCCTGCGACCTGGGCGCGCGCCCAGTAGTGGCCGTCAGATCCTCTGGGAATGGGGGTGGCAGCTTCGGTGGAGCGGACCACCGGCACCGGCTGGGCCGCCTGGGCCGAACGGTCGCTGAAGGCCCCGAAACCCCAGGCCGCCAGAAGGGAGGTTCCCACCGCTGCTGCCAGAACGGCGCTTCCGGACACGCTGCCGGACATGTCGATACTCACTCGGACACCCGTCGTTACTCGCCGCTTCTGCGGCTGTCAGGAGACCGGTCTAGGGGATGGACCTTGGGATGCGGTGAATCGTCATGGCTGACGAAAGGTTAGCGCGGGACGATGTCGCGAAAGGCGGGGTCCAGCTTCGAGACGCGACCGGGCAGGTCCTTCAGGATCGCCTCGCGGGCGGCCTCGTCCATCCGGCTCCAGGTGGCGATCTCCGGCAAGGTCCGCAGGCAGCCAAGGCACAGGCCCGAGGCGCCATCGACCGTACAGACCTGAATGCAGGGCGTGCGGATCGGCCGGGGCGGGCCATCAGGCGGCGGGGCTGAATATGACATATGCCGAAAATATACTCCGCTAGCAGACGAAAAAACTTGCGTTCGTCACAAAACTGTCGTTTCATGTTTACGACGCGAAACGACTGAGAGGGTGAAAACCCCTGCGAGCACGACGTGTCTCTTTTCATCGTTCTGCGAAAGGAGACGCCACCATGAACAGGAAAGAGAAAAACCTCCAGCACGCCATGATGTCCTTTGCCCTGTGGGGCGGGCTTCTGGTGAACACGCGCAACACGAACGGCGCGGGCGACCGTGTGGTCAGCCACCCGTCGAACTTCGTGCCCTATCCGATCAAGAAGCGCGCCTGATCCGTCAGGCCCGCCCCCGGCGGCTCTCGCCGGCTTGCATCTGAAGACCCCGGACCCGAAAAGGGCCGGGGTTTTTCAATTCCGGCGCAGGGAACGGATCATGGCAGGACTGATCGAGCGGCGACGCGAGGGCGCGATCGAGGTCTGGACGCTGAACCGCCCCGAGCGGCTGAACGCCCTGCCGGACCTGGGCGACGGCGACGCCTTTGCCGAGGCTTGCGAGGCGGTCAATGCCGACCCGGCCGTGAGGGTCGTGGTGCTGACGGGGGCAGGGCGGGCCTTTTCGGCCGGCGGGGACCTCAAGGCCATGCGCGACCGGCGCGACCTGTTCGAAGGGCCGGGCACCGCTATCCGCGAACGCTATCGCCGGGTGGTCCACCGCATCGTGCGCAGTCTCTACGATCTGGAAGTGCCGCTGGTGACCGCGGTCAACGGGCCCGCCATGGGACTGGGCGGCGACATTGCCGGTCTGGGCGACATCCGCATCGCGTCCGAGGCGGCCAGCTTTGGCGCGCCCTTCCTGAAGCTGGGGATCCTGCCGGGCGACGGTGGGGCCTGGCTGCTGCCGCGCAACGTCGGCTATGCGCGGGCCGCCGAGCTGCTGTTCACGGCGCGCTCGATCGATGCGGCGACGGCGCTGGAGTGGGGGCTGGTCAACCGCGTGGTGCCCGCCGACACCGTGATGGAGGCGGCGATGGCGCTGGCCGGAGAGATCGCCGCCCAGCCGCCCCAGGCCCTGCGCATGACCAAGAGCCTGCTCCGTCAGGGACGGGACCTGACCTTCGACCAGATCCTCGAGATGACCGCCGCCATGCAGGCCCTGGCCCATATAACGGACGACCACGCCGAGGGCGTGGCCGCCGCACTGGAAAAGCGCCCCGGTACCTTCACCGGGGCATAGGGGATCAGCCCGCCTTGGTCGGCTGCTGCATGGCGCGGTTGGGGCCGACGCCGACCTGGGTGTCACGCGGGGCGCCGGCGGTCTCACCCGGCTTCATGAACTTGACCAGCACGCGCTGACCGATCAGCAGCGGGGCCTCGTCATAGGCGACGACCACCTCGACCACCCGCTCGTCAGACCGCTGCGAGGGGTCGTCCGAGGCCAGCTTGCGGGCACCGAAGACGGCGGCGCGACGCAGCACCCGACCGACATAGACCTTGGAGGGGTCGCCTTCGGGGCTGATCTCGACGGCCTGACCGATCGAGATGTTGGGGATGTCGGCCTCGACGATCTCGGCGCGGATGATGCGCGGGGCGTCGGGTTCGAGGTCGAACATGGTCGAGACGTTCAGGGTCGAGGCACCGGCGCCCGGGTTGGCATAGCGACGCACGATCCGGCCGCTCATCGGGGCGCGGATGACGGTCAGTTCAAGGTTGTACTCGGCCTCGGCCAGACGGGCCTGCACGGTGCGCACCGTGGCCTGCTGGCTGGCCAGACGGGCCTCGGCGGCGGCGACCTCGTCGCGCGCCTGATCCAGACGCTGGGCGGCGATATAGTTGCTGTCGGCCAGTTGCTGCGTGCGCGCATATTCGCGGCGGGCGGCATTCACATCGACCTGGAGGGTCGCCAGCTGGCTGCGGGCCTGGGCGACCTCGGCCTGGGCGCGCTGAACGGCCAGGCGCGGCTCGTCGTCTTCCTGACGGGCCAGGATCTGGCCGGCGGTGACGCGATCGCCTTCCTCGACATAGACGGCCTTGACCACGCCGCCGCGACGGGCCGCCACCTGGATGATGCCGCCCTCGACATCGGCCTTGCCGTTGGCGACGGCCGCATAGGGGCTTTCAGGCGCACTCGCGGCGGCCTGTTCGAGCTCGGCCTTTTTGGCCTTGTTGGCGCCCTGCATCATCATGAAGCCGACGATGACCACGACGATGACGACAAGGCCGATCCAGAGCCATTTATTCTTGAGGAAGGCGGGCATGACGGTCTTTCGGTCTCTGAGAGAAGGTTAGTGGTGGGCCCAATCAGTGGTGGGCAAGGGCGGCGTTGGGGTCGGGAATCCGACGCTCATCGGAGATGATGATGCCGTCCTCGATCTTGATGACCCGGTCGGCCCAGGCCTCGAGGCGCGGGTCGTGGGTCACGCAGATCACGGCGGCCCCGTGCTGGGTGGCGGCGCGACGCAGCAACTGGATGACCAGCTGTCCGTTCTCGCCGTCGAGGGCCGAGGTCGGTTCGTCGGCGAACAGGATCTTGGGGTTCTTGGCGAGGGCGCGGGCGATGGCGACGCGCTGCTTCTCGCCGCCCGACAGGATGGCGGGACGCTGGTTCAGGCGATGGCCCAGACCCACTTCCTCCAGGCTGATCCGCGCCTGCTTGCGCGCCTGCGACTTGGACAGGCCCTGGAACTTCAGCACGATCTCGACCTGCTGCAGGGCCGACAGGGCCGGGAACAGGTTGAACCCCTGGAAGATGAAGCCGCAGTGGTCCAGCCGGAACTTGTCGATCTTGCCCGAGGACATCTTCCACAGGTCGTCGACGTCCAGCGCATCCACCCGCCCCTCCTCAGGGCGCAGCAGACCCGACAGGGCGGCGATCAGGGTCGACTTGCCCGAACCCGACGGCCCCATGACCATGGTCAGGTCGCCGTGGCGGGCGTCGAAATCGACGTTCTTGAGCACTTCGATATAGGACTTGCCCGACTTGAACCGCTTGACCAGGCCCTTGGCCTCGATCGCGAAGTCGCCGTGCTTGCCGTGTGTCTTGGTGGCGTTCATCGCAGCAGGTCCGCGGGTTGGCTGTTCTTGAGGACGCCCATCGAGAGCAGGCCCGACAGCATGGCGATGACGACCAGTCCGCCGCCCACCACGATCAGCAGGCTGGGGGGCAGGGCGATGATGACGGCATTGGCCATGGCCAGCATCTGGACCAGCCAGGTGAGGAAGATGGCGGCCCCCACACCGACCAGGCCGACCCAGAAGCTCAGCTCCATGACAATACGGCGCAGCGATCCCATGCCGACGCCGAGGGCGCGCAGCGAGGCGAACTCCTTGATGTTGGCCATGATGGCGCCGCGCAGGGTCTGCCAGGTGATGGCCACGCCGATGATGGTGCCCAGCACCACACAGCCGCCGATGATGATGACCAGAATGCCTTCCTCGAACATGGCGCCGGCATTGGCATCGGCCAGTTCCTGACGCGTCCAGGCCTGCCATTGGCCGTTGCCGGCGGCGTTCAACTGGGCGGCGACGATGGCGGCGCGCGAGGGGTCCTTGATCTTGACCATCAGCGGGCCGACGCGCGGGCCGGTGTCGGCCTGACCCAGCATGCGCAGGGTGTCGCGGCTCATGATGATGGTCGGCTGCATCATATTGGGATAGCCGCGCGTCACGGCGATCACGGTCACGGTCTGGCCGTTATAGAGGGCCTTGTCGCCCAGCTTGACCCCGAGGGTCTTGAGCGCCGTCTCGTCGACCGCGACGGTATAGGGCTGGCGCAGGGCATCCACGAGCGCCTGCGAATAGTCGGTCGGAATGGTCACCGAGCCGGGCGCGGTATCGATGATGCGGGCCGAGACGAACTGCTGGCGTGGCGCGCCCTGACGGGCCCGGTCAGCCTGGCTGGCCGTGGGGTCCACGTCCTTGACCGACTGGAAGCTGCCGCCGGCACCGTCCAGCGGCTGAACCTCGACCACTTCGGCGTGGTTATAGACAAGCGGGATGAAGCGGCGCGGCACGCCCGACGGTCCGCTGATCAGGCTGGTGGCGCCCGGGCGCAGGACCATGATGTCGGCGTTCGAGCGCTCGATCTGGGCCGTGAAGCCCTTGCCGATGCCGATGAACACCCCGGTCATGGCCAGCACCAGCAGGCCCGACAGCGCGAGCGCCATCACGGCGGCCATATAGCGGCGCCATTCAAAAAGCAGTGTGGAAAGTGCAAGCGACATATGTGGTGCCAAACCCCTGACGTTGAGCCGGTTCTGAAGGCCATCCGTCCCGGGGCCAAGTTAAATCGGGGTAAGGGTCGATAACGCGGTCCGGCGATCACCGGGCCGTGAACGGCATGGACGACAGGCCCCCGGGCGGTTTAACTCTGCCGCCAGAACGGCCTGCCGGGCCGGACTCGATCCAGGAAGATACCCCATGAAACTCCGTTCGCTTCGCCTCGCCGCCACGGTGACCGCCTCGCTTGCCGCCCTTGGACTGGGCGCCGCCCTGACGTTCGCGCCCGGTACGCCTGTGCAGGCCGAAGAGGGGATGTGGACCTTCGACAACTTCCCGATCGACAAGGTCAACGCCCAGTACGGCACCAATATCGACCAGGCCTGGCTGGACCGGGTGCGTCTGGCCTCGGTGCGCCTGCAGGGCTGCTCGGCCTCGTTCGTGTCGGACGAGGGTCTGATCCTGACCAACCATCACTGTGTGGTGTCGTGCGTGCAGGAACTGTCGACCGCCGAGAACGACTATGTCCAGAAGGGCTGGACCACGGCCAACCGCGAGGAAGAAAAG
Organism: Brevundimonas sp. A19_0; assembly: GCF_017744255.1. Lineage (GTDB taxonomy): Bacteria > Pseudomonadota > Alphaproteobacteria > Caulobacterales > Caulobacteraceae > Brevundimonas. The sequence continues at coordinate 10,591 of NZ_JAGHQP010000003.1, forward strand.
ACCTGCCCCGGCCAGACCGCCGATGTGCTGATGGAGATCGTCGATGTGACCGACCGGGTGCTGGCGGCCGGCGCGGGCCTCAGCGGTCAGGCCTTCAGCCAGGCGCGCACCGCCGAGATCCAGGCCATCCAGCGCGAGGCCTGCGCCGGGGACGAGAAGCTGAACTGCCAGGTCATCAGCTTCTATCGCGGGGGCCAGTACGCCCTCTACAAATTCCGCCGCTATGACGATGTGCGTCTGGTGTTCGCGCCCGAGTTCCAGGCGGCCTTCTTCGGTGGCGACCCGGACAACTTCAACTTCCCCCGCTATGCGCTGGATGCCGGATTCCTGCGCGCCTATGAGGACGGCAAGCCGGCCGTCACGCCCAATCACCTGACCTGGAATCCGAACGCGCCCAGGGAAGGCGAGGTGACCTTCGTTTCGGGCAACCCCGGCTCGACCCAGCGCCTGCTCACTGTGGCCCAGCTGGAGCGCCTGCGTGACCAGCAGCTGCCGCTGCAACTGATCCAGGGGTCGGAACTGCGCGGCCGTCTGCTGAACTATTCGATGACCGACGAGGAGGCCAAGCGGGTCTCGGTCGACACCATCTTCGGCCTCGAAAACAGCTTCAAGGTCTGGTTCGGCCAGCAGCAGGCCCTGCTGGACCCGGCCTTCATGGCCACCAAGCGCGAGGAAGAGGCCGAGTTGCGCGCCGCCGTGGCGGCCGACCCGGCGCTGGCCCAGAGCATCGGTGACCCGTGGGCCGAGCTGGAGGCCGTCAACGTCGCGGCCCGCGACCTGTTTCTGCCCTACTATCAGCTGGAAGCCCGCGCCGGCGGGGGCTCGACCCTCTATGCCATCGGTCGCGCCATCGCTCGGGCCGGTATCGCTCGCACCGCCCCCGGCAGCACCATCAGCGAGGCCCAGCTGGCCGGCTTTGCCGACCGGGTCGGCGCTGAAATGCCGATCTATGAAGGCATCGAGGAGATCCAGCTGACCTTCTGGCTGTCCAAGACGCGCGAGTATCTGACGGTCGACAGCCCGGCGGTGAAGGCGCTGCTGGGCAAGGAAAGCCCCGAGGCGCTGGCCGAGCGGCTGATCGCCAACACCCGCCTGACCGACCCGGAGTTCCGTCGTCAGGCCGTGATGATGACGCCTGAGGAACTGGCCGCCGCCGATCCGCTGCTGGCCTTGATCATCGCCAATAACGACATGGCCCAGGCAGCGGCCGCGGCCTGGGAAGAGCAGGTGACCGTGCCGACCGCCCAGGCGGCCGAGCGCATCGCCCAGGCCCGTTTCGCCGTCTATGGCACCAACCAGTATCCCGACGCGACCTTCTCGCTGCGCCTCAGCTACGGCCAGGTGAAGGGCTGGAGCTATCGCGGTGTGGACATCCCGCCCTTCACCTATATGGGCGGACTGTTCGACCGGGCGACCGGTTCCGAGCCGTTCAATGCGGCCCCGCGCTTCCTCGCGGCCCGCGACCGGATCGACCCGAACACCGTCTATGACTTCGTCTCGACCAACGACATCATCGGCGGCAACTCGGGCTCGCCCGTGATCAACGCCCGGGGCGAGGTGATCGGCGCCGCCTTCGATGGCAACATCCACTCGCTGGGTGGGTCGTTCGGCTATGACGGAAATCTCAACCGGACGGTGACGGTCTCGACCGCCGCCATCACCGAGGCCCTCCGGGTCGTCTACAACCAGCCTGCGCTGCTGCGCGAGCTGGGCGTCAGCTGATCCGGACCGGAGACCTCCTCATGCGTCACCTTGCGCTCGCCGCGTCTGCGGCTGTTCTGGCTCTCGCCGCCCTTCCCTCGTCCGCCCAGGCGGGCGAGGGGATGTGGACCTTCGACAACTTCCCCATCGCCCGGGTAAATGCCGCCCTCGGCACGGCCATCGACCAGGCCTGGCTGGACCGCGTGCAGCGCAGTTCGGTCAAGTTCGGCGGGTGCTCGGCCGGCGTGGTGTCGGGTGAGGGGCTGGTCTTGACCAACAACCACTGCGTGGCCAGCTGCGTCGCCCAGCTGTCGACGCCGGCCATCAACTATGCCGAGACCGGCTTTACCCCTGCCACGCGCGAGGACGAGCTGCGCTGCCCCGGCGCCTCGGCCGAAATCCTGATGGACATCACGGACGTGACCGAGCGCATGCATGCGGCCGGACGCGGCCTGACCGGTCAGGCCTTCAACCGGGCCCGCGACGCCGAGGCCGCGGCTATCGAGGCCGAATATTGCGCCGACCAGCCGAAGCGCCGCTGCCAGGTGGTGTCGCTGTACCGGGGCGGCCAGTTCAAGCTGTACAGCTATCGCCGCTACACCGATGTGCGGCTGGCGTTCGCGCCGGAGGATCGCGCCGCGACCTTCGGCGGTGACCTCGACAACTTCAACTTCCCGCGCTTCGCCATCGATGCGGCCTTCATCCGCCTGTACGAGGACGGCAAGCCGGTCGAGACGCCGACCCACTTCACCTGGAACCCGAACCGTCCGACGGCCGGCGAGCCGGTGTTCGTCTCGGGCAGCCCGGGTTCGACCCAGCGCCTGCTGACCATGGACCAGCTGCTGACCGTGCGCGACGTCATGCTGCCGCTGGACCAGCTGATCATGTCCGAACTGCGCGGGCGGATGATCCGCTTCGGGGCCGAGAGCGACGAGAACGCCTTCATCGTCATGGATCCGCTGGTCGGCCTCGAGAACAGCTACAAGCGCGGCATCGGCCGGATGAAGGCGCTGATCGACGCCGATTTCATGGCCGCCAAGGCCGAGCAGGAAGCCGACTTCCGCGCGCGCTCGACCGACTGGCTGGCGGCCCACACGGCGGCCGGGGGCGCCGACCCTTGGGCGACCCTGTCGGCGGTGCAGGAGGACGTGCGTCGCCTCTATCCGGCCTACACCCTCGTGGTCGCCCGCTCGGGCGGCGGCTCGACCCTCTACGGCTGGGCCGAGGCGCTGGTGCGCGCGGCGCAGGAGCGCGAGAAGCCGTCGGCCGAGCGGCTGCCCGAATATGGCGACGGGCGTCTGGCCGGTCTGGAATCCCGCCTGCTGGCCGACCGGCCTGTCTATGCCGACCTCGAACAGGTGCGGATGGAATGGTGGCTGTCCAAGACGCGCGAGTGGCTGACCGTCGATGATCCCCGCGTGCGCGAGCTGCTGGGCCGCGAGTCGCCCGAAGGTCTGTCCGAGCGTCTGATCTCGGGCACCACCCTGGCCGATCCGGCGGTGCGCAAGGGCCTGTGGGAAGGCGGTCTGCCGGCCATCATGGCCTCGGACGATCCGCTGATCCGCTATGTGCTGTCGATCCAGGGCGTCACCCGCGCTGTCCGCGCCGAGTGGGAGGACTCCGTCGAGGCCCCGACCGCCCAGGCGTCCGAGGATCTGGCCGCCGCCCGCTTCGCCGCCTATGGCGACAGCGTCTATCCCGATGCGACCGGCACCCTGCGTCTGACCTGGGGTCGAATCGAGGGCTGGACCTATCAGGGCACGACGGTCGAGCCCTTCACCACCTTCGGCGGACTGTGGGACCGGGCGACCGGCGCCCCGCCGTTCGATGTGGCGCCCAAGCTGCTGGCCGCGCGCGACCGGATCGACCCAACGACCGTGCTGGACATGTCGGTCTCGACCGACACCATCGGCGGTTCATCGGGCTCGCCCGCCATCAATGCTCGGGGCGAGATCATCGGGGCGAATTTCGACTCGACCGTGCTGACCCAGCGCAACGCCTACGGCTATGACCCCAAGGTCAACCGCAGCGTGATCGTCACGACCGGCGCCATCACCGTGGCCCTGCGGGACGTCTATGGCATGGACGGCCTGTTGGCCGAGCTGGGGGTCGAATAGGGCAGTAGGGAATAGGCAGTAGGCAGTAGGCAGTAGGCAGTAGGCAGTAGGCAGTAGGCAGTAGGGGTGTCCTACCGCCAGCTGCCCACGCCCTAAAGGTGCGCCATCTTCTGCCGGGCCTTGGAGAAATATTGCCAGCCGGTCCAGAGGGTAACCAGGGCCGCGATCCACAGCAGCACATAGGCGCAAACCTGGAAGGCCGGCAGCCATTCGAACGGCAATCCGAAGCCTTCCCAAAGGGGGGCAAGGGCAAGCTGCAGGGCGGCGAGCGCGACCATCTGAAGAGCCGTCTTCCACTTGGCTAGCAGGGTGACGGGCAGTTTGACCTTCCCGGCGACGGTCTCGCGCAAGGCCGATACGGCGAATTCGCGGAACAGGATCAGGCCACAGGGGATGGCCGCCTGGGGCACCGACCCCCACGCAAGCACGCCGAGGATGGCGCCGGTGATCAGCACCTTGTCGGCAATCGGATCAAGGATAGCGCCCCAACGCGTGGTGGCCTGCCAGCGCCGGGCGAGGAAGCCATCCACCCAGTCCGTCGACGCGGCCACGATAAAGATGACGAAAGCCGTCCGCGCGAAACGGAACTGATCACTCGGGCTGAGGAAGTCAGCGGGGAGGAACGGCAACCCCTGCGGAGCCGCCCCGGCCAGGATCAGGAACATCACCACCCCGGCCGCCAGGCGGATGCCCGTCAGGATGTTGGGGATGGGGTTGGCGTGATGAGGGGCGGTATCAGGCATGGTCGTCTCCGGTCCTTGACCGGGTGTGCCATGCTTCGCGGGCGCTGGCGAGCGGTCTAGACGGGGTGGAATTCCCCGTCCGGACCCAGAACGCGCAGGGCGCCGTCGGCGATCCCGAAATGCAGACCCGTCAGGGTCAGCTCACCCGCCGCCTCGCGCTCGGCAATCCACGGGAAGGTGCGCAGATTCTCCAGCGACAGCTTGACGATCGCCTCCTCGCTGACCTGCACCTCATTGTGGTCGTGGCCACAGCTCTGGAGGGCGCGCTTCACGGTGGGCCGGCCCTGGTCGACCCAGGCCTCGACAAAGTCCAGACCGGCGGCGCCGCTTTCCGAGCGCATGGCCTGCACCCCGCCGCACAGGGCGTGACCCATGACCACGATGCGCGAGACCTTGAGCGCCTTGACCCCGAACTCCAGCGCCGAGGACACGCCGTGCAGGCCGCCGTCGGGCTGGTAGGGCGGCACCAGATTGGCGACGTTGCGCACCACGAACAGATCGCCCGGGGCCGCGTCGAAGATCAGGGCCGGGTCGGCCCGGCTGTCCGAGCAGGCCAGGAACAGGGTGTGCGGCGTCTGGCCCACGGAGGCCAGCCGTTCATAGGCTTGCCGGGCCTCGGGCCACTGGTGTGCGCGAAAACGGCGATAGCCCTGAATCAGCGGATCGGTCGAAAGATCGGTCATGGGAAGGTTCTAGCCGTTTGGGCCGCGTTCGAAAACGGTGTATATGCGTATATACATAGAGGAGCGACCCATGGGCGTGGTCAGCAAGATATTCAGAAGCGGCAACAGCGACGCTGTGCGCCTGCCCAAGGAAATCACCTTCGGCCCGGGGGTCGAGGTCGAGATCGAACGCAAGGGCGACGTGGTCACCATGCGGCCCAGGCGCCCCTCTATGGAGGAGATGCTCGACAAGCTGGACGCCTTGCCCAAACCCACCACAGTCCAGAAGCGGCCGGGGTTCATCGCACCCCTTCGGAAGGGTCTTATCTAGGTGCTGATGCTGGATACCAGCGTCGCTATTGCCCTCCGGGATGGTGACGCATCGGTGATCCGCCAGCTCCGTGCGGCAGCGAGCCCGGCCTGTTTTTCGGTCGTGACCCTGGTGGAACTCGAAGCCGGGCTTTTCGGACGGGATGCAGATTTGAGGAGGGAGCGTTTGGCGACGCTTCTCGAAACGATTCCCGTGATCGAGTTCACGGAGGCTGAAGCGGTCGCCTATGGACGCATTTTGACCGACACGGGCTTCTCCCGTCGCAAGGTTCTGGACCGGATGATCGCCGCCCAGGCCATCGTCGCGGGTGCAACCCTGGCCACGCTCAACCCCGTCGACTTCCGCGACATCCCCGGCCTCTCCCTGCTGGAGTGGTAGGCGTCAGCTTTTCTGGAAGAAGGCGTGGATGCGTTCGGCGGTGGCCTGGCTGATGCCGTCAACCTTGACCAGGTCGACCACGGCGGCGCGCGAGACGCCCTTGGCCGAGCCGAAGGCGTGCAGCAGGGCCTTCTTCCGACCCGGGCCGATACCCTCGATCTGGTCCAGCGGGTTCTTCTTGATGTCCATCGACCGGCGCGTCGCATGGGCCCCGTTGGCAAAGCGGTGGGCCTCGTCCCGTAGCCTCTGCAGATAGTAGAGGGCGGGTGACTTCTGCGGCAGCATGAAGGGCGGCTTGCCGGGCATGAAGAAGCGCTCGCGCCCGGCATCGCGGTCGGGGCCCTTGGCCACGCCGACCACGGCCACATCGTCGATTTCCAGTTCTTCCATCACGCGCACGGCCTCGGCCAGCTGGCCCGCGCCGCCGTCGATCAGGATCAGGTCGGGCCGCTCGGGGGCCTGACCGGCCTCCTCGTCCTTGACCAGACGGGCAAAGCGTCGGCCCAGCACCTCGCGCATCATGCCGTAGTCGTCGCCGGGGCTCAGTTCTTCGCTGCGGATGTTGAACTTGCGGTACTGGTTTTTCCGGTAGCCCTCAGGGCCGGCCACGATCATGCCGCCGACCGCGTTCGAGCCCGAGATGTGGGCATTGTCATAGACCTCGATGCGCTCGGGCCGGGCCTCGAGGCCAAAGGCCTCGGTGACCTCGTCCAGGATCTTGCCCTGGGCCGAGGTCTCGGCCAGTCGCCGGCCCAGCGCCTCGCGCGCATTGGTGGTCGCGTGCTCGACCAGGGTCAGCTTGTCGCCGCGCTTGGGGATGGCGATCTCGACCCTGTGCCCCACCTTGAGGCTGAAGGCCTCCTGCAGCAGTTCCAGCTCCAGCGGGCGCTGATTGGTCAGGATCAGGCGCGGGACCGGCTTGTCCTCATAGAATTGGGCGAGGAAGGCCGACAGGATTTCGGTGTCGCTGTCGCTGGCGTCGATGCGCGGGAAATAGGCCCGCCCGCCCCAGTTCTGGCCCGCGCGATAGAAGAACACCTGCACACAGGCCTGCCCCGCGTCGGTGTGCAGGGCGAATACATCGGCCTCGGACACGCCGCCGGCCAGCCGCGAATATTCCATCGAGATGGCCGAGAGCGCCCGGATGCGGTCGCGCAGCCGGGCCGCCCGCTCATAGTCCATGGCCTCGGACGCCGCCTGCATGTCACGCGACAGCCGCCCGACCACGGCATCCGACTTGCCGTTCAGAAAGGCCGCCGCCTCGCCCACCAGCCGGTTGTAGTCTTCCAGAGAGATCAGGCCGGTGCACGGCGCCGAACAGCGCTTGATCTGGTGCAGCATGCAGGGCCGGGTGCGCCCCTCATAGACGCTGTCCGAGCAGGATCGCAGCAGGAAGGCCTTCTGCAATGTGGTCAGGGTGCGGTTCACCGCCCAGGTCGAGGCGAAGGGCCCGTAATAGTCACCCTTGATGGTGCGTCCGCCCCGGTGCTTGCGGATCTGGGGCGCCGGGTGGTCGCGCCGGATCATCAGCTGGGAGAAGCTCTTGTCGTCGCGCAGCAGCACATTGTAGCGCGGCTTCAGCGACTTGATGTAGGTCGCCTCCAGCAGCAGGGCCTCGGTCTCCGAGGCTGTCAGCACCAGCTCCATCGACCGGGTCTGGTTGACCATCAGGGCCGTGCGCTGGCTGTGCACCCGCCCCTGCGCATATTGCAGGACGCGCTTCTTCAGCGACTTGGCCTTGCCGACGTAGAGGCACGACCCGTCCTCGCCATACATGCGATAGACGCCCGGCTTGTCGGGCGCGCGCCGGGCCTCGTCGCGGATCAGGTCCGCACCGATCAGCGGCGGCTTTTCCGTCGAGGAATCAGGGGGCAGGGCGGTCATCCGCCCCAATATAGGGTTAGCCCCCGTTCTTGCTTAGCCCCTGCGGACCAGAACCACGCCGCCGATCACCATCAGGATACCGGCCACCCGCATCAGGTTCATCGGCTGCTTCGGCACGCCGAGCGCGCCGAAATGATCCAGCACCAGGCTGATGATCAGCTGGCCGGCCACCATCAGGGTGATGGTCACCGCCACCCCCAGCCGCGGCACGGCCCAGGCGGCCGCGACCACGAACACCGAGCCGTACAGCCCGCCGATCCACACCCACCAGGGCAGGGCCCGCGTCGCCACCATGTCCGGCCGCGTCTGCAGCACCATGGCCACCAGGCCCAGCGCCATGGTGCCGACGGCAAACGAGATGAAGGCCGCATTGACCGGCGAGGCCACGGCCTCGGCCAGCCGCGCATTGGTCGGGGCCTGAAGGGCAGTAGCCCCTCCCGCCAGAACGACGGCCAGCATGGCAAGCAGTGCAGGATTCATCCGCGCTGGCTAGCACCGGCGGGGGCGAATGGGAACGGTGAGGACAAGCGGAAGGCCTCCCGGCGCGGCCACAGCCGCACGGAACTATCAGTAGAAGCTATTCGCCACTTCCTGCTCGGTTCGCGGTTCGGGCCGGCGCACATCGGTGACGGTGAGGTCCGCACCGACCTCGAACGAACCTTGAGTCCAGATTAGTTCTCCCGAACGGGCATCGGCGAACAGCAAGTGCACAGCCAGGCCGTCCTCACCAAACCTGCACATCACAAAGGTGCGTGCGACGTAGCGCCCCCGATCCCCCGTGTTCAGCGCGAAGACGTCCGGTGTCACCCAGCGTCCATGCGTCCCGTAGCTCACCCAGATGTCTCCGGTGCTGTCCTTGATCGCTACGCTGACAGGGGTGTCACCACAGGTGCCTGTTGTGGCGACCACCTGCTCAGTGGCGCCCCGGTCACGCCCGCTCGTGGGCACAATGGGATCCTGAAGGGTAATCGCCATAAGCAATCCCAAACCGAGATTTGCGACCAGAGCCATAGCTAGCCGCCGCAAGCCGTAGCATCGACCCCACGCGCGCCTTCACGATCCCCTTCGTCGAACTCCGTCAGTTTTCCCGTTTCGTTGTCGAGGACGTACGTCATTAGGTTTGTATCGACGGTGTACCGGTCGTTTGCGTTCGCGGTCATGGTTTCGTATGCGCCTGCGTCATCTCCACTCATACGGCCCTGATCGGGACCATTCCGATCATAGGGGTGTGAGTGCAACCACCCGACAATATGCGCGCCGTTCGGCAAAAAGCTCGACGAGCCATAGGGAAAGCCAACACTGTCATCGTGCTGTTGGGTGATGATTTCTGTAGAATATATTTGTCCATCGAGAATATATATTAGGGCTCCCCACTCCCAACTGCTTTCCCTGTCCGCGATCTCAGCAGCAATGCGTCTGGCTTCATCGCGGAGGTCTCCCAAGTCCACGCCATCGGGAGTGGGGCCATCTGCGGCCCCTCCACAATCCGGATCAACTGGTTCTCCGCCATCGCCGCTGCCACCCGTCCCGCTACCCGTGCCGGGGTCGGGCCCTTCGCCACCCGGAGAGCCGCCGGTCTCCCACCAGTCATCGTAGGGGTCGTCATAGTCAGGGTCGCCAACAACGATGATGTCACCGAGGTCTGTCGACCCGCCATCGTCACCGCTCCCCGGGTCACCGGCACCGAACTGGGGCATATAGGTGTCCTTGGCGGCACCGGCCTTGAAGGCGGCGATCCAGTCCAGCGCCCGGGGGGCAGGGGACTGGGCACCGGGCGCCGCCGGCAGCGTCAGGGCATCTTCAATCTCAAGCCGGGTGGGGGCCTGAAGCTCACTCACAGGACAGACAGGCCGAGGTCATTCCCCGAGGGCGGTGCGGCGAAAGCATCATGATGCGCCGGCTCATATCCCGCGTCGAATATCCAATCCTGCATGTCCACTGCCCCTATGCTGCCCGAAGTAGAGCATCGGGACACCGGGCCTGCAAGCTGAACGGGTATGGGCTACCCCCCTGACTTCAAGGGTTGTCCGCCCCCGGACCGTCCTCACCACCGCAGATCGGCCGGCACCCTGTCCAGATACTCCGTCAGGCGGGCGCGGGTGCCGCGGCTGAGGTTGGCGGGCAGGGCGTCGGGGGCGAACCAGCCGGTCTCGGCGATCTCGCCGTGCTGGCTGGCGGGGCCGGTGGTGAAGTCGCGGACCAGATAGACGGCGACGTGATCACCCCGGAAATGGGCCTCGTTCGAATGGATCGACAGCAGGGTGGCCGGGCCGGTCAGGACCAGTCCGGTCTCCTCACGCATCTCGCGGGCGAGGGCCTCGTGCAGGCTCTCGCCACGGTCGACCCCGCCGCCGGGCAGCCACCAGTCGGGCAGATAGGTGTGCCGCAGCAACAGGATGCGCCCGTCACCGTCGACCGCCAGACCGCGCACCCCCAGCGTCATGCCGCGCGTCATCCGGGCCAGCATCTGGAAGGCCGGGCGGGTGAAGGGCTCGATGCGTTCGCGCCAGCTGCGGGGCGGGGAGGAGGTCATGCGGCTTGATGGCCCGCCCCGCGCCCCTTGAACAGAGGCCGGGCGCGCTTTAAGGCCGGAGCCAGCTTTCCGACAGGAGATTTCCCATGACCGCTCTGGCGATCATCTTCGGCTTCATCATCGTTCTGGGCGCGCTCAACGTCTTCGAGTTCGGCCGGATTGACTGAGACCCGCGCGGGTCTGTCTGACATGACTGGCGCGGTTCTGGTCACCGGCGGGGCCAAACGGATCGGTCGCGCCATCGTGCTGGCGCTGGCCGGCGCCGGCCACGACGTCGCCATCCATTGCCGGACGTCCAAGGATGCGGCCGAGGCGCTGGCGGACGAGGTTCGCGCCATGGGCCGCCGCGCCGCCGTGGTCGTCGCCGACCTGTCAAAGGAAGATCAGGTCCGCCGGCTGGTGCCCGAGGCGAGCGCCGCGCTGGGCCCGCTGACGGGTCTGGTCAACAATGCCTCGGCGTTTCAGGACGATCGCGTGGGTGCGCTGTCGCGCGATCTGTGGGACCTGCATCTGGAAACCAATCTGCGCGCCCCCGTCGTGCTGGCCGAGGCGCTGGCCGGTCAGGTGCCGGACGGCGGCGGCTGGATCGTCAACCTGCTGGACCAGCGGGTGAAGAAGCCCGATCCGCGGTTCTTCTCCTATGCCCTGTCGCGCGCCGGCCTGTGGTGGGCGACGCGCACGCTGGCCCAGGCGCTGGCCCCGCGCGTGCGGGCCAACGGCGTGGGCCCCGGGCCGACGCTCGCCTCGGTTCACCAGAGCGAGGCCGACTTCCGGGCCGAGGTCGAGGGCACGCCCCTGCAACGCGCCAACCGCCCGGAAGAGATCGCCGACGCTGTGCTGTGGCTGGCGCGGGCGCCCGGCGTGACCGGCCAGATGATTGCCGTCGACTCGGGCCAGCATCTGGCCTGGCGCACCCCCGATATCGAAGAGGACTGATCCATGGCTGAGGGCCTGCGCCACGACGGTCTGACCGTCTTCGTGCGCGATCTGAGGGTCGAGGCGGGCATTGGTGTGCACGCCCATGAACAGGGTCGCCTGCAGACCCTGGTGCTGGATGTGGCGCTGGAGCTGGCACCCGGCCCGGTCGAGGCGCTGGCCGATACGCTGAACTATGAGGTCGTGGCCCGGCTGGCCCGCGAACTGGCGGCCGAGGGCCATGTCGGCCTGGTCGAGACCTTCGCCCAGCGTCTGGGCACACGCCTGATGGATGATCCGCTGGTCCGGGCGCTTAGCGTGCGCGTGGGCAAGCCGGGCTGTCTGGCCGATGCGGCCGAGGCGGGCTGCGAGATACGGCTGTCGCGCGGCTGACAGTGGTTGCGCCGGGGGCCGCGCCCCGGCATTGTCGCCGCGAACCATGAGGAGCCCGATGGCCGAACCCGGCGATCCCGACCTGTTCAAGGACAAGCCCGCCCCCCGGCCCGAGGCCGACCCGGATGCCGAGGTCGGATTCTGCTCGCCCGAATCGCTGGCGGCCCATCCGCGCACCCCGGAGCCCGAGCCTGAGGTCGAGCCTGAGCCTGCCACGGCGTCTGAGCCTGCGCCTGAACCCGAGCCCGAGCCGGACCCCGTCCACGATCCGATGAACGCCCCGCTGGTCGCGCCGCTGGCGGCCCCGACCCATAGCGCCCCGCCGCCGCGTCGCGAGCCGGTCGAGGCCGAGGTTGAGCCCGAGGGCATGATGGGCCTCTACACCGTCTATGCGCTGATCCTGTTCGCCATCCCGACCTTTGGCGTCTCGGCCGTGATCGGTCTGCTGGCGGTGATGGTGCGCGATGTGCCGACCCAGGCGCTGGCGGCCAGTCACCACATCTTCCAGGTGCGCACCCTGTGGACCGCGGCGGTGGTGGCGGTGCTGGGCGTGATCCTGATCGTGGTCAATGCCGGCGTGTTCGTGCTGTTCCTGCTGGTCGCCTGGGTGCTGGTGCGTGGGGCCTGGGGCAGCTGGAAGCTCAAGTCCCGCCAGCCGATCGACAATCCGCGCACCTGGGTGATCTGATCGCCGCACGTGTCCGCCGGCGTGCGGTCTTGAAAGGGATGCGCCGCCCTCCCAGATAGGAGCCTGCGGGCCTGCCGATGTCGGGGGTCCCTGTTCCGGTCGCTTCCAGGAGGGCCACATGACCACGCGTACCGTTCTGTTCGACAGCCCCTTCCTGCTGGGCTTCGACCATACGCGCAGCTTGATCGACCGGGCCGCGCGCGCGGCCTCCGAGGCCTATCCGCCCTACAATGTGGAGCAGCGCGGCGAGTTCTCCGTGCGCATCACCCTGGCCGTGGCCGGTTTCTCGCCCGACGACCTGACCATCACCCTGGAAGGCCGACAGCTGACAATTTCCGGCAAGCGCGAAGGCGGGGGCCAGAGCGCCGACAACGCCTATCTGCACCGGGGCATTGCCGCCCGGGGCTTCCTCAGGACCTTCGTGCTCGCCGACGGGCTGGAGGTGGATGAGGCCTCTCTGGAGCACGGCCTTCTCCACGTCGATCTGCGCCGCCCGGAACAGGTCGCCGAGACCCGCCGCATTCCCATCACGACCCGCTGATAGTCGTCAATCTCCGGACCGTCCGGAGCCACCCGCCCGGGTCAGACGTTGACCCGGTAATCCCTGCTGTTCAGGAGCCAAACGACCCGTGATCATTTCGACCGACATGACGGAACAGGCCTTTGCCGATCTGGGCGCGCCGGATCTCGTCTATGTGCGCGAGGTTGCGGCGGCCGAGGTGATGGCAGAGGTGGCTGCGTCCGACGCCGACCAGACCATCCAGATCGATCCGCGCAGCACCCTCTATGCGGTGCACAGCGCTGACGGCGAACGTCTAGCCGTACTGGCCGACCGCGAGAGCGCCTTTGCGGCCGCCGTCGCCCACGAGCTCGAGCCCGTCTCGGTTCACTAAAGGACGATTGTCGCCCTCAGGCGGCGGTCGACTCGATCTGCCGCACCAGCAAGGCCTGAATGGCGTCGACGCTGTCGGCCTGACGCAGGCGCTGGCGCAGTTCCGGCGAGCGCAGGGCCCGCGAGGCAGCCGCCAGCGCGCGCAGGTGTCCGGCTCCATCGCTCGAGGGCGCGAACAGGCCCAGCAGAAGGTCCACGGGCCGGTCATCGACCGCGTCAAAGGCGACCGGGGTCTCCAGCCGCACCAGAACGGCAAACAGCTGGTCGATATCGTGCAGGCGCGCATGCGGCACGGCCACGCCCGAGCCCAGCCCGGTCGAGCCCAGCGCCTCGCGCTCCATCAGCGCGTCCATCAGGACCGATGAATCGTCGTGGCCCAGCACATGGGCCGCCGCCTCTGCCACGGCGTGCAGGGCCTGGCGTTTGGACGAGACGCTTCCGCGCAGGACTATGCCGTCCCGGCGGACCAGATCTCCGATTTCCATTCTTGTCCCCGAACTACGCAACTGAGGGTGGGAGGGTCTCTGCCCTCTGCACCCGACTTGCGGCCTCTTAAGGGCCTTATACCGTCGATCCGTTTACCGAACCGTGTCCATTCCGTGAAGTCCGGGCCGGATCGACCCAGCCGATGTTGCCATCGGGGCGGCGATAGACCACGGCCACACCGCCGTGGGCCGCGTTCTTGAACACCACGACGGGGTAGCCCGTCATGTCCAACTCCAGCACGGCCTGACCGACGGTCAGGGTGCGAAGTTCCGACTCGGTCTCGGCGATCACCAGACCGGCAGGCGCGTCGCCCTCCGGCTTGCCGACATCGGCAAAGATGTCGTCATCGGCATCGTCGAGGTTCCGGAAGACGGTCATGCGCGCCACCTCGGCGGCGGCCATTTCCTGCTTCTCGGGCGACAGACCCTTGGGCCCCGAGTGGTGATCCTTCAGGCGGCGCTTGTAGCGACGGACCCGCTTTTCCAGCTTGTCGAGCGAATCCGAGAAGGCGCCGTGGGCATCCATGCCGTGGCCGGTGGTGACGAGGCTCTGCCCCGAGGCCAGCCGGACCCAGCAGTCGACCTTGAACCCGGGGCCGTCCTTGGACACCGTGACCTCGGCATCCTGTCCGCCGCGTTCAAAGTATTTGCCGACCCCCTCATTGAGTTCCTGAGAGATGCGCGAGCCTAACGCTTCGCCGACATCCACGTGCTTACCGCTGACTTGGACTTGCATAAGACACAGAACGCGACCGAAGCCGTTCGGTGTCAACGGACTTCACATTTTTGTGGTCTTCGAGAGGGGCAGGGTTAACCCGCCTTCAGCCGCCGCTTCCGCTCGACAGAGGACGGAATTCGCAGGGCTTCCCGATATTTCGCCACCGTACGCCGGGCGATGTCGATGCCCGCCTGGTTAAGCAATTCGACGATGCGGTCGTCGGACAAAATGTCGCCGTCCCGCACCTCGTGGTCGATCATCGTCTTGATCCGGTGACGGACGGCTTCGGCCGAGTGGCTGGACTGGCCGTCGACCGACTGGATCGCCGAGGTGAAGAAGAATTTCAGCTCGAACACGCCGCGCGGGGTGGCCATGTATTTGTTCGAGGTCACGCGGCTGACGGTCGACTCATGCATGCCGATCGCATCGGCCACGGTCTTGAGGTTCAGCGGCCGCAGGAATTCGACGCCGAAGGCAAAGAAGGCGTCCTGCTGGCGCACGATCTCCGACGAGACCTTGAGGATGGTCCGGGCCCGCTGGTCCAGCGATTTGACCAGCCAGTTGGCCTGGGCCGCACAGTCCGCGACGAAGGTCTTTTCGGTGTCCGAGCGGGCGCCCGCCGACACCACCCCGTGATAGCGTTTGTCGACCAGTAGCCGGGGCAGGGTGTCGGAGTTCAGCTCGACCCGCCATCCGCCGGCCGGATCGGGGCGCACCATGACGTCGGGAATGACGGTCTGGGCCGGTTCTCCGCCAAAGCCGGCGCCCGGCCGCGGCGTCAGGGCCTTCAGCTCGGCGATCATCTCCGACAGATCCTCGGCATCCACGCCGCAGGCGCTGCGCAGGGCCGACAGATTGTGCCGCGCCAGCAGCTCCAGATTGTCCAGCAGGGCGGCCATGGCCGGATCGAAGCGGTTGCGCTCGATCAGCTGCAGCTTCAGGCATTCGGGCACCGAGCGCGCCATGATGCCGGTCGGCTCGAACCCGTGGCAGATGGCCAGCACGGCCTCGACCCGCGGCACATCACAGCCCAGCCGCTCGGCCACCTCGGCCAGTTCCCCGCGCAGATAGCCATGGTCGTCGACCATATCGATCAGGGCCAGGCCGATGGCGCGATCGGCCGCGTTCAGCGCCGTCGCTGACAGCTGGGCCTGCAGGTGCTCCCACAGGGTCGCCTCGCGGCTGTCCATCGCCTCCAGCCCCTCGCCCTCGGGGGCCGATCCGCCCTTGCCGGTCCGGGACCAGTCCGAAAGGCCCGGCTGGGCCTCGCCCGCCGCGTCGCCGCCGTCGGTGGCCCGTTCGCCGGGGCTGGCGTCATAGACATCGTCGGCGCGGGTATCCATGGCCTGTTCGGCCGCGTCAGGGCGCGCGTCGTCAAAGCTCAGTTCGGCATGGGGGTCGGACGCCGCCTCCGCCGGGCCGTCGCCCGCAGAGTCGCCGGGGCCGTCGCCCTCTTCGTCGCGCTTCAGCAGGGGATTGCGTTCCAGCTCGGCCTCGACAAAGGCCTCCAGCTCCTGGTTCGACAGTTGCAACAGCTTGATGGCCTGCTGCAGCTGGGGCGTGATGACCAGCCCCTGACCCTGCCTGACCTCCAGTCTCTGTCCCAGCACCGAACCCGTCTCCGCCGAACACCGTCACGGGACACTGGCCCGAAACTTGCTGGCACAGACTGACGCGAAGCGGTTAACGGGGGTTGAAGCGGCCGACGGTCGCCGCCCTAGCCGTACATGTCACCCAGATAGACCCGGCGGACGTCGGGGTTGGCGACGATTTCGGCGGCTGTGCCCTCGAACAGCACCTCGCCCGCCGAGATGATTGCGGCGCGGTCGATGATATCCAGTGTCTCGCGGACATTGTGGTCAGTGATCAGCACGCCGATGCCGCGCTCGGCCAGATAGCGGATCACCTGGCGGATGTCGGCGATGGCCAGCGGATCGATGCCGGCAAAGGGCTCATCCAGCAGCATGAAGGCCGGGTCGCCCGCCAGCGCCCGGGCGATCTCGACCCGGCGCCGCTCGCCGCCCGACAGGGCCGCCGCGGGGGCATCCTTCAGATGGCTGACGCTCAACTCTTCCAGCAGGCGGTCGGTTTCCTCGCGGATCGCGGTCTTGCCGGTCTTGTGCAGTTCGACCACGGCGCGGACGTTCTCCTCTACCGTCATGCCGCGAAAGATCGAGGCCTCCTGCGCCAGATAGCCCAGACCCATGCGGGCGCGCTGGTACATGGGCTGGCCGGTGATGTCCTCGCCGTCGATGGTGATGGTGCCGGAATCGGCCGGGATCAGGCCGGTGATCATGTAGAAACAGGTGGTCTTGCCGGCGCCGTTCGGTCCCAGCAGGCCCGCGACCTCGCCGCGCTGCACGGTCAGGGACACGTCGCGCACCACCTGACGCTTGCCGAACGACCGGGCCAGATTGCGGGCCTTCAGCCCCCGGTCCGGCGCGGGCGCCTCGGGCGCAGCCGGCTTCGCGGCCGCCCTGGGCCGTTCATCCAGATTGAGCGCGGAAAGCTCCTTGCGCGCCACCGGGGATCAGTTGCCCTGGGCCGGGGTGCCGTTGGGATAGAAGACCCCCTGCACACGGTTGCCGGCCGGGGTGGGGGCGCCCTCCATCCGGGCGCTCTCGGTGCGGACGTTGTAGACCAGCCGGCTACCGGTCATGACGTTGCGGCCCTGGGTGACGATCACATCACCCGTCAGGACGATCTCGCCCTCGGCCAGATTATAGATCGCCCGGTCGCCGCGCAGGGTCTGGGTCGGCGTGACGAAGAACACCTCGCCCGTCGCCTCGACGCGGGTCAGGTTGGAGTTGGCGTTGGTGAAGGCCTCGATCCGGCCGGCGCGCAGGCGGTTGTCGCCCTGCATGATCTCGGCGTCCCCCACCAGCGAGAAGCCGTTCGGCGTGTAGCTGAAGGTGTTGCCGCCATACATGACCGGCGCCGAGGTCGGGTCCTGCGTCACGCCGGTGCCGGGCAGGGCAAGGCTGAGCGCGAGGGCGACCGCTGCGGTCGCGGGAAGCTTGCTGGAACGGGCCATGGTCGACCTTATCTCCGGGACGCTGCGGGATTGATGGTGCCCCGCACCTTGTTTTCGCCAGTGCCGTGAAACTCGACGCTCTCGCCCTGGTCGCGGATGACATAGGACGAAGCGGTCAGGGTGCCAAGCGGCCCGGTGCCCTGCACCCCCTTGTCGCCGGTCACGACGCCGGTGCGCGTATCGACCACGGCCTCGGGCGTCGTCAGGACAAAGCCCGATCCGCCGTCGGAAATCCGCACATTCGGGCCGATGATCACCCGGCGCGAGGCCTCGTCATAGGTGCCGCCGTCCGCCGTCATTTCCGTGACCCTGGCCCCGCCCAGATTGAGGCGCAGCACCGGCCCGACCAGACGCAGGTGGCCGGTCTCGGGCACCCGCAGCACGCCCCTGGCGCCGATCACGAACGAGCGGCCCTGATCGTCCTGTCCGTAGTAGAGGGCATTGTCCAGCGCCACGTCGCCGCGCTGCTCGGCCCGGCGTTCGGCATCGGAAATGGCCGAGCGCAGCACGATCCAGGCGACCGTGCCCCCGGCCAGCAGCAGGATCACGACCGGCAGCACCCGCCGGAACAGCATCACCCGCCGCGAATGCGCGCGCCAGTGCCGGGCCTTCTCGGCCGTCGGCGACGTCGGATCCACGGGCGGGGGCGTGTCGGTCATCAGCTGTGGGCGAAGATGTCGGTGTCTTCCCAGCCGTCCAGATCCAGCCGGGCCCGCACGGGCAGGAAGTCAAACAGTTGCGCCGCCAGCCCCGTCCGGCCCTCGCGCGCCAGCATGGCGTCCAGCCGCTCGCGCACCTGATGCAGGTACAGGACGTCCGAGGCCGCATAGTCCTGTTGCGCCTGGCTGAGCGTCTCCGCGCCCCAGTCCGAGCTCTGCTGCGCCTTCGACAGGTCCACGCCTGCCAGCTCGCGCACCACATCCTTCAGCCCGTGCCGGTCGGTATAGGTGCGCGCCAGCTTGGAGGCGATCTTGGTGCAGTACACGGGCCGCGTCTCGACCCCCAGCCACAGCTGGAACATGGCGATGTCGAACCGTCCGAAGTGGAAGATCTTGAGCACCTGCGGGTCGGCCAGCAGCCGCTTCAGGTTCGGGCAGTCATAGGTCTCGCGGTCCAGCTGGACCAGATGGGCGTCCCCGTCCCCGGCCGACAGCTGCACCACGCACAGCGGATCGCGGCGATAGCGCAGGCCCATGGTCTCGGAATCGACCGCCACCACGGCGCCGAGGTCCAGACCGTCGGGCAGATCGCCCCTGTGCAGATGTACTGTCATGCGTCCCGCTCGTTGACTTGCGAATGGACCATAAACGAACGGCGCCGCATCGTCAGGATGCAGCGCCGTTTCGAAGAACTGGTGCCCAGGAGAGGACTCGAACCTCCACGACCTTTCGATCACTGGCACCTGAAGCCAGCGCGTCTACCAATTCCGCCACCTGGGCTCTCGGGCCGACACGTCACTGACATATCGTCCGGGAAGGCGCGGACCCTTAAGGCAGGCTTTTTGTCCGGTCAACGGGCATCTGACGAAAATAAACGTCCCTCAGTCCGGCGCCAGCCGCGCCGCCCGCCGCGCGGCATGTTCCTCCGGCAGGGGCAGGCCCGCCGCCTCCAGCGCCGCCTCCAGCGCTTCCACCCGCCGCTCCAGCGCCTGACGCCGGAAATGCACCGACTCCAGCCACTGGTTCTGTCCCGCCCGCCTCTGCCAATAGGCCCGCTTCAGCGCATAGTCCGGCTGGGCCTCGCCCGCATCCGGGTCCACGGCAAACCGCTCGCCCAGGGCCGCGCCGTCCATCTCCAGAATTCCGAGGATCAGCGACAGGGGCGCCGTCCCGGGCGTCAGCCCGGCTCCAGCCCGACCGGGTCCGCCCCCGCCCCCGAGACCGCCCTCGCCCTCGCGCGCCGCCAGGCGCTGATAGGTCTCGGCCAGCGCCGCCAGCGCCCGCGCCTCGGCCCACAGCCGCCCGCGCATCGCCCGCCCCGAGGCCACCGTCGCCATCCGCGCCAGCGCGGCGGGGCTGCCACCTTCGGGGTCATCGACCTTAGTCGGCGAGAACAAGTTCTTTAGTGCCCGTGATCCAACCGGGTGCAGGCCATTCGAAGCGCTAACTTCTTCCTCAACCATTCGCGCGTGGGCGCGAGAGCGAGCGTCTCCTACAGCCCTCTTTCCGCCGCAAGCGAGCGCGGCGTGGCGGTAGACGCTTCCAGGAGAGGTCTTCCACTTGGCGGCGACATCCTTGGCTGTCGCACCATTTTTATAGTCCTCAATGACCATTGCCCAAGTCTCTTCGGACAAGCGGTAGTGGGTCGAGGGCGCCTCAGGACAACGTTTCATGTCCCTAGTCTAACGGCGCTCAGACGGTCGCCGGACTTGGCGCCAAAATTGGGCGTGAAAGAGCCCTGCAGAGCCGAATCGACGTGCTCAATTAAATATTATCCTTGGCGCTTGCAGAGCGATGAATCGTGCACCGGACCACGGTCCGAGGTGGAACCAGCGCCATCCAAGTCTCGCAACTCGCTTCGCTGGGCGCTAACCTTCAGTTGGTACACCTGACGTCAATGCCTATCGTGGATAGGCAATTGCCTCGTGATTCGATGCGATTTGTACCGATCTCGTGTGCCGGAGACGGGAGGGGCGAGGTTGCAGGAAACGCTGCAGGGAATTCTGGATCTCCAGAGGCACTACAGTTCGGCGGATACGCCGGAGATGCGTCTCAGGGGCAAGCTCGTGCGAGACCGACTCTGCAGCGAAATCACGCGCGTCGCATCAAACATCGAGAATGCCCTAGGCCAATACGGGACCGATCTCGCGGTTCAAGGCAGTGACGGCGCTGGCCGAAAGGCCATCGTGCCGTGGACACGCATCTTCTCTAGGCATATGTCCCCCAGCGCCACCGTCGGCTGGTATCTCGTCTTTCTGTTCCACCCAGATGGGGACGGTGTGTCTCTGTGTTTGAGCCACGGTTCGACAATCCCGAAGGATGGCAACTTCAAATCGCGGAGTAGGGCAGAAGCCGAACGCCTGATGGAGTGGGCCTCTGCAGTCGTAGGTGCCGACTTCGCGTCGGAGATGGACGTTCGACGAGGCGTGGAGCTGGGCAGCCAAAGGCTCGCTGCCGCCTATGAGCGGACCACCTTGTTATCAAGGTTCTACCCTCGCTTTGCTATTCCCAAGGACGACGTACTACTGGACGACATCGTTGCGTTTGCAACTATGTTGGCGCGGCTCTATGCGGCGCAGGATGCAGGCCTTACGCCCGGTGCGTCCAGCCCCGCCGTAACCGAGGTTTTGCAGGTCTCTGAGGGTCTCGCTGCCCCCTTTAAGTTTGCTGGTCGCGGTCAAGGATGGGGCTTAGATCACGCAGGCAGGATCGCAGTTGAACATCAGGCAATGAAGATCGCCGAAACGTGGCTTGCCGAGCAGATGTTCGCCTATCAGGATGTGTCTTCCACTGACAGTTGTGATTTCCGTGCCTCGCGCGATGGCGAGCAATGGGTGATCGAAGTGAAGGGCACGACGGGCTCAGCGGGAAGTGTTCTCGTCACCCGCAATGAGGTGGCCCTTCACAAGGCATGCCACCCAAAAAATGCGCTGCTTATTGTGCACAGCATCGAACTGAGCGCCGATGGCCGTTCAGCTACGGGTGGGAAACTTCGGGCGATCTGCCCATGGAAGGTCGATGACGACCGATTGCATCCCACGGCCTACGAGTATCGATTGGAATAGTGAGGCCAGTCGAAACGGATCAGGTCATACTTCTCCGCGAACCACGCCACGAAGGCCTCCGGCGTTTCGCGGTCACGCCAGTGCCGCGTCAACTCTTCCTCGCTCAAGCCCGCATCATCTGTGCCGATGCACCAGTCGCGCTTCATGATGCGATCGACGTCCGCCACCCACGCTGCCAGTTCGGGAGCAACTTCTTCATGCAGGCCCATTCGGAGAGTCTGCTGGCGCTTGGCATCGTCTGCAACCAACCAGAGGTGAGTACCTCTGTGCCCTTGAATCTTGAAAACAATGAAGTCGGCCTTGTCGGAGCACGCTCGTTGCGCCGAACTCGAGCGGTCTCTGCTCGAGTAGCCTCCCAGCAGGCGACACCGCGCCAGACCCCTCACCCCGCCGCGCGCATCCCGTCCGGTGGGGCCACCGCCTCTTCCGGCCAGACGACCTCGGCGAGGCGGCCGACGGCGGGGCGGGCGAACAGATAGCCCTGCATCAGGGTGACGCCCAGGTCGCGCAGCGCGGCGTATTCCCCGGGGGTCTCAATGCCCTCGCACACCGGCTGGATGCCCAGCTCGGTCAGGGTGGCGAGGGTGTTGCGCACGATGATCCGCCGGACGGGGTCGGTGTCGATGCTGCGCACCAGATTCATGTCCAGCTTGACAATGTCGGGCTGGAACCGGGTCAGCAGGCCCAGCCCGGCATAGCCGGCGCCAAAGTCGTCGATGGCGGTGCGGAACCCCATGGCCCGGTAGGACCGCAGGATGTTCAGCAGGTGATCGGTGTCGATCGCCTCGCTCTCGGTGAACTCGAAGATGATGCTGCGGGTCGGCAGGCCGGTCCGCATCGCGGCGTCCAGCGTCAGGCGGATACAGGCCCTCGGCTCATAGACGGCATTGGGAAGGAAGTTGATCGACAGGCTGGCCCCGTCCGCGGTCAGGTCGAGGGCTGCGGCCTGTTCGATGGCCGCGGTGCGGCACAGCTGGTCAAAGCCATAGCGGTTGGTGTCGGACACCTGCGCCAGCACTGCCTCCGCGCCCGCGCCGTCCGCGCCGCGCACCAGCGCCTCCTGAGCGAAGACCGTGCGGGTGGCCACATCGACGATGGGCTGGAACGCCATGGTGATGGGCCGCTCGAACCCGGCACCATTGCGGCAGGCATGACAGGCCATGGGGCAATCCTGACTGATACGGCCCCTACCTTCACGCGAACCCGTTAAAAAACAGCGATCCCGACGAGCGGGCGGCTGCATGACAGGAGATTAACTGGGCGGGGCCCGGCGCGGCGCCTAGCGTCGGTCCAACCCTGCCGGGAGCCTGTGATGACAACGGACCGCCGCCGCCTGCTGCAGACCCTGACCGCCGCGCCCCTCCTGTCACTGGGGGGCTGTGTGGGCGGGCGCCTCTCCGGGGGCGGGCCGCTTTCCGAAGAGGTCCGAGCGGGGATCGACGCCAGCCTGTCGCGCCACGCCATCGTCACGGCCGGGATCGGGGTCCTCCGCAACGGCGATCTGGTCGGGGAGCACTATTTCGGCGAGCAACAGCCGGGCGTCGCCGCCGGGCCGCAGACCCGGTTCAATGTCGCCTCGGTCACCAAGACGGTCACGGCCGAAACCGTGCTCAGACTGGTGGGGCAGGGGCGCCTCGATTTGGATGAGCCCATGGCGCCGTGGTGGACGGACCCGCAGATCGCCGACGATCCCCGCCATGCCCTGCTGACGCCCCGCATGGCGCTCAACCATTCCACCGGCCTGCCGAACTGGCGCTTCTTCCTGCCGGGCGGGCGGCTGGCGTTCGTGGCCGACCCCGGCCGGACCTACACCTATTCCGGCGAGGGCATGCAGTATGTCGCCCGCTATGCGGCGGCGAAGCTGGGCCGGCCCTTCCCCGATCTGGTGCGCGAGACGACGCTCTCCCCGCTCGGGATGGACGATACGGCGATTGTCGTGGATCGCACGCGCATGGAGACCATCGCCCGCTCCCGGGACGCGGCGGGGCAGGTCTATGAGCCGTGGTGCCGCGTGGAGAACGAGGGCGGATGCCGCCCGCAAGGCAGCTGGGCGGCGGCCGACGACATGGTGACCACGGTCCGGGATTATGCGCGGTTCCTTCGCGGCCTGATGGACAGCACGGGCTATGGCCCGGCGGTGACGGCGGACCGGAACCGGGTCCAGACGGACAAGGGCGATCAGGCCGTCCTCGACTGTGCGGCCAATCCGGAGCTGACCTGCCCTGTCCGGCAGGGGTACGGGCTGGGCTTCAACGTGCTCGACTATGGCAACGAGATTGTTCTCGGCCATGGCGGGGCGGACTGGTCGGAGCTCGCCCTGGTCTATGGCGCCTGCAAGGCGCGTTCGGGCCTTGTCGTCTTCCTCAATGCCCCCAATGCCAGGGCGCTGGCGGCCATGCCCGAAGTCCTGTCGCGGGTGGACCCGACCTGCCCGTTCCTGCCGGAATACCGCCGCTGGTACGCCGAGTCGCTGTAGGCGGAGGCCGGTCGGCTCCGCTCAATCCTCATCCATCTTGAGCGCGGCGATGAAGGCTTCCTGCGGGATTTCGACCTTGCCGAACTGGCGCATGCGCTTCTTGCCGGCCTTTTGCTTCTCCAGCAGCTTCTTCTTGCGGGTGGCGTCGCCGCCGTAGCATTTCGAGGTCACGTCCTTGCGGAGCGCGCGGACGGTTTCGCGGGCGATGATCTTGCCGCCGATGGCGGCCTGGATCGGGATCTGGAACAGATGGGGCGGGATCAGCTCCTTCATCTTTTCCACCATGCCGCGGCCGCGGGTCTCGGCGCGGGCGCGGTGTACCAGCATCGACAGGGCGTCGACCGGCTCGGCATTGACCAGGATGTTCATCTTGACCAGATCGCCGACCTTGTAGTCGGTCAGCTCGTAATCGAAGCTGGCATAGCCCTTCGAGATCGACTTCAGCCGGTCGTAGAAGTCGAAGACCACCTCGTTCAGCGGCAGCTCATAGACCACCAGGGCGCGGGCGCCGACATAGGACAGCTCGACCTGCTGGCCGCGGCGGTCCTGACACAGTTTGATGACGCCGCCCAGGTATTCGTCGGGGGTCAGGATGGTGGCCTTGATCCACGGCTCCGAGATGGTCTCGATCTGCATCACGTCGGGCAGGTCGGCCGGATTGTGCAGGTCGATAGTGGTGCCGTCGCGCAGGCCGATCTTGTAGACCACCGAGGGGGCGGTCGCGATCAGGTCGAGGTTGAACTCGCGGCTGAGGCGCTCCTGGATGATCTCGAGGTGCAGCAGGCCGAGGAACCCGCAGCGGAAGCCGAAGCCGAGGGCGGCACTGGATTCCATCTCATAGGTGAAGCTGGCGTCGTTCAGGCGCAGGCGGGCGATGGCGGCGCGCAGGTCCTCGAAGTCGGCGGCATCGACCGGGAACAGGCCGCAGAAGACCACCGACTGGACTTCCTTGAAGCCCTTGAGCGGGGTGTCGGTGGGGCGTTTTTCGTCCGTGATGGTGTCGCCGACGGCGGCGTGGGCGACTTCCTTGATCTGGGCGGTGATGAAGCCGACCTCGCCCGGGCCAAGGCTCTCGACCGGGGTATTCTTGGGCAGGAAGACGCCGACGCGGTCGACCAGGTGGGTCGAGCCGTTCTGCATGAATTTGACGCGCTGGCCGGCGCGCAGGTGTCCGTCGAAGACCCGGACCAGCAGGATCACGCCGAGGTAGGGGTCGTACCAGGCATCGACCAGCATGGCCTTGAGCGGGGCGTCCGGGTCGCCCTTGGGGGCCGGCAGGCGGGTGACGATGGCTTCCAGTACATCCTCGATGCCGATGCCGGACTTGGCCGAACAGAGGACGGCGTCCGAGGCGTCGATGCCGATCACATCCTCGATCTGTTCGCGGACCCGCTCGGGCTCGGCCGCCGGCAGGTCGATCTTGTTCAGGACGGGGACGATCTCGTGGTCGTTATCGATGGCCTGATAGACGTTCGCGAGGGTCTGGGCCTCGACCCCCTGCGACGCGTCGACCACCAGGATCGAACCCTCGCAGGCGGCCAGCGAGCGGGAGACTTCGTAGGCGAAATCGACGTGGCCGGGCGTGTCCATCAGGTTCAGGACGTAATCCAGCCCGTCCTTCGCCTTGTAGTGCAGGCGCACGGTCTGGGCCTTGATGGTGATCCCGCGCTCCTGCTCGATTTCCATATTATCAAGCACCTGTTCCCGCATTTCCCGCGCGGTCAGGCCCCCGGTGAACTGGATCAACCGGTCAGAAAGCGTTGATTTTCCATGATCAATGTGCGCAACGACGGAGAAGTTGCGGATGCGGTCGATCGGCGGAGTCGGGGGCTGGGTGCTCATGCTGCGGCGCGGTTAGCACGAGGGCATGCGCACGCCAACTCGCGCGGCCGCGAGGCACCCCGCCGCAGGTCGGATTACATCCTCGTAAAGGTCAAGGTTGCGTTTGAGAACGAGCCGGGAACAGGGTATAGCCGCCCTCCGGCTTGCGGCCTTGTGCCATGCGTCTGTCACGCATCGTCGCCATAGGGTCAGGGAGCCACGCACAGGGGATATGGACGTGAGATCAATGCTGAAGCCGGTGGTTGCCGCCCTTGCCATGCTGGGACTGGCGACACTGGCGGCCTGCGGAGGCCATGGCGAGGACGAGAAGGGCAAGGACGGCGCCACGCCCGTGGCCGGCCAGACCGTCACCGTGACCACGGTCAATCAGGTCGATCTGCCGCGGACGCTCTCGGTGTCGGGCACAGTCTCCGCCTGGGAAGAGGTGCCGGTCGGCGCCGAGACGGGGGGGCTGGTCGCCACGGCCGTCTATGTCGACGAGGGCAGCTATGTCCGCCAGGGTCAGGTGCTGGTCAAGCTGAACGATGACGTGCTGCGGGCCCAGCTGGCGCAACAGGACGCCTCGGTCGCCTCGGCCGAGGCGCTGGTGGCGCAGCAGGATGCCGCGCTGGAGCGCGCCCGCGAACTGCGCGAGCGCGGCTATCTCAGTCAGGCGGCGCTGGACACGGCCCAGGCCAACCAGCGCACGGCTGCGGCCCAGCTGGCGGCCGCCCGGGCGGCACGTTCGGAAACCGCGACCCGTCTGGACCAGACCAACATTCGCGCGCCGGTCGCCGGCCGCGTCATCAGCCGCAATGTGACGCGCGGCCAGATCGTCCAGCCGGGTACCGAACTGTTCCGGCTGGTTCGTGACGGGCGGCTGGAGCTGGATGCCCAGGTGCCGGAGGCCGATCTGGCGCTGGTGCGCCCCGGCATGACGGCTGTCGTGACGGCGGATCAGGCGAGCGGCCCGACCGGCGGTCGCGTGCGCATCGTGACGCCCGAGGTCGATCCCCAGACCCGTCTGGGCGTGGCCCGGATCGCGCTGAACAGCGGCACTTCGCTGAAGACCGGCATGTTCGCCCGTGCCGAGATCGCCCTGGGTCAGTTGCCGGCGCTGGTGGTGCCGTCCGAGTCCGTGATCTATCGCGAGGGCCAGGCCGGCGTGTACGTGCTGGGCGCCGACAACGCGACCGTGCGCTTCGTGCAGGTGCGGACCGGCGCGCGCGAAGGCGACAATGTCGTCATCGAAAGCGGGCTGGAGGCGGGCCAGCGGGTGGTGGTCAAGGGCGCGGGCTTCCTCGCTGACGGGGATCGGGTGACGGTAGCAACGGCCGCAGCCCGGAGTGCGGCGGCTGCCGACGCTCCGGCGGCACGCTGAGGCCCGGTCGATGAACTTCAACAACATCTCGGCCGCGTCGATCCGGAACCCGATTCCGGTCGTGCTGCTGTTCATCATCCTGACGGTCGCCGGGGTGCTGAGCTATTTCAAGCTGCCGGTGAACAACTTCCCGAACGTCGACCTGCCGGTCGTGGCGGTCACCGTGGTCCAGTCGGGTGCGGCACCGACCGAGCTGGAAACCCAGGTCACGCGTCTGGTTGAGGATGCGGTGGCCGGACTGGGCGAGGTCGACGACATCACCTCGACGGTCAATGACTCGGTCTCGACCACGGCCATCACCTTCCAGCTGGGCGTCGATCTGGAAAAGGCGACCAATGATGTGCGCAACGCCATCGCGGGCATTCGCCAGAACCTGCCTGCGGATGTGCAGGAGCCGATCGTCCAGCGGATCGAGTTCACCCAGATTCCGATCGCGACCTATGTGGTGCGCGCGCCGGGCATGAACCCGGAAGAGCTGAGCTGGTTCGTCGACAACACCGTGGCCAAGCGACTGTTGTCGATCGAGGGCGTCAGCCAGGTCACCCGTGACGGCGGCGTCAGCCGCGAGATCCGCATCAAGCTGGACCCGGCCAAGCTGGCGGCCCAGGGCGTGACGGCGGCGGCGGTCTCGAACCAACTGCGCGGATCCAACATCAACCTGCCTGGTGGACGCGGCGAGATCGGTGGCGAGGAACAGGCGATCCGCACCGTGGGCTCGGCCCAGTCGGTCGAGGCCCTGCGCGAAACCCTGATCCCGGTCGGCAACCGTTCGGTGCGGCTGGGTGATCTGGGCGAGGTGGTGGACGAATGGTCCGAACCGCGGGGCCGTGCGCGCTACAACGGCGCCGAGGTGGTGGGCTTCAGCCTCAGCCGATCCAAGGGTTCGTCCGAGCTGGACGTCTATCGCACGACCCAGGATGCGATCGCGGCCCTCGACGAGGAACTGGACAACGTCACCATCGAGGAGGTGACCAACACCA
Source organism: Brevundimonas sp. A19_0 (assembly GCF_017744255.1). Taxonomy (GTDB): domain Bacteria; phylum Pseudomonadota; class Alphaproteobacteria; order Caulobacterales; family Caulobacteraceae; genus Brevundimonas. The sequence continues at coordinate 38,447 of NZ_JAGHQP010000003.1, forward strand.
CCTCGGACGTGATCAACAACTTCCATGCCTCGGTCGAGGCCCTGCTGCTGGGCGCGGGCCTGGCGGTGCTGGTTGTGTTTGTCTTCCTGCGCGACTGGCGGGCGACGCTGATCGCGGCGGTGGCCATGCCCATGTCGCTGATCCCGACCTTCTGGATCATGGACCTGACCGGCCAGTCGCTGAACGTGGTGACCCTGCTGGCCCTGTCACTGACCATCGGGATTCTGGTCGATGACGCGATCGTGGAGATCGAGAACATCGTCCGGCACATACGGGACGGAAAGGCGCCCTATCCGGCGGCCATCGAGGCCGCGGACGAGATCGGCCTGGCGGTCATCGCGACGACGGCGACCCTGCTGGCAGTGTTTGCCCCGACCGGCTTCATGCCCGGCGTGGTGGGGCAGTTCTTCAAGAGTTTCGCCATCGCCGCCTGCGTCAGCGTCTTCTTCTCGCTGGTGGTGGCGCGAACGCTCACACCGCTGATGGGCGCCTATATGCTCAAGCGCGACCAGGGCAAGGAGCACGGTGACCCGGCCTGGATGAGGCAGTATCTGGTCATGGTCGACTGGGTGCTGAATGACTTCCGCAAGAAGGGCGAGGATCCGAAGGGACGCTTCACCCACCGCGTCTTGCGCCGCTTCGGCGACCACCGGCTCTGGGTCATGGGCGGTGGTACGCTGTTCCTGATCGGCTCATTCGGCCTTGCATCCCTGCTGCCGTTCGAATTCATCCCGGCCGAGGATGTCTCGCGCTCCAGCATCACCATCCAGCTTCCGCCGGGCTCGACCCTGGCCGAGACCGATGCGGTGGCGCAGCGGGTCAATGACGCCCTGCTGGAACGGCCCGAGGTGAAGTCCGTCTATTCGTCGGTCGGTTCGGCCTCGGTCAGCTTCGGCCCCGGAGGCGGCGGCTCGGCCGGCGAAGTCCGCAAGGCCAACATCACCGTCAATCTGGTCAAGCGCAGCGAGCGCTCGCTGCGCCAGCAGGCCTTCGAGCAGGAGATGGGGCCGGTGCTGCGCTCCATTCCCGGCGCGCGCGTCCAGTTCGGCGCCGACGGCCAGGGCAGCCAGGTCTCGATCCAGCTGGTCGGCGACGACGGAGAGACACTGGAAGAAGCCGCGTCGGCGGTCGAACGCCAGATGCGCGAAATCGACGGCCTCACCAACGTCATTTCCTCGGCGGCGCTGGTGCGTCCGGAGATCCTGATCACGCCCAAGGGCGATGTCGCTGCTCTGCAGGGCGTGGCGTCGTCGGACATCAGCTCGGTCGCGCGCGTCGCGACCCTCGGCGATGCCGACCAGCTGCTGCCCAAATTCAATCTGGGCGACCGCCAGATTCCCATTCGCGTCATGCTGCGCGAGGAGGCCCGGAGCGATCTGGGCATTCTGGAGAACCTGCGCGTGCCGACCGCGTCCGGCGCCTCGGTGCCGCTGACGTCGGTGGCCGACATCTCGTTCGGGGCGGGGCCCAACCAGATCGACCGTCTGGACCGCAAGCGCGTCGCTACCCTGACGGCCGAGCTGAACGGCATCACCCTGGGTCAGGCCTCGGAACGCGTCGACAACCTGCCGGCGATGAAGAACCTGCCGGCGGGCGTTACCCAGGCTGTGTCAGGCGAGCTGGAGAACCTGCAGGAGACGGCGACGGGCTTCATGTTCGCCATCGTGACCGGCATCCTGCTGATGTATGTCGTGCTGGTGCTGCTGTTCCGCAGCTTCTTCCACCCGATCACCATTCTGGCGGCGTTGCCGGTGTCGTTCGGCGGGGCCTTCTTCCTGCTGCTGGTGACGGGCAAGTCGCTGTCCATGCCGGCCCTGATCGGCATCATCATGCTGACCGGGATCGCGGCCAAGAACTCCATCCTGCTGGTCGACTACGCCATCATCGCCATGAAGAACGGGCTGAACCGGCGCGAGGCCATCATCGACGCGGCGCACAAGCGGGCCCGACCGATCATCATGACGACGCTCGCCATGGGTCTGGGAATGCTGCCCATCGCCCTCGCGTTCGGCGAAGGCACGGAGTTCCGCAGCCCGATGGCGGTGGCGGTGATCGGCGGACTGATCACCTCGACCGGCCTGTCGCTGATCTTCATCCCGGCGGCCTTCAGCCTGATCGATGGTGTGAAGACGCGTCTGGAGCGGGTTCTGGAGCGCCGGTTCGGCGGCCAGCGGCACGGGTGACGGCATCCGATGCGGTGATCGGGGCGTATAGAAGCCGTCACCGCAATATGGAGCGCCCGTCATGAGCCTGTCCGACATCGCCTGGTTGCTGGCTGGAAACCTGCTGATGGTGGTCGCGGCCATGACCCTGCTGTGGGGCGTGGCGCTACGAATCCGCGACGTCAGCTTCATCGACGCGGTCTGGCCGATGGCCATGCTGTTCCTGGCGCTGGTTACCTGGCCCCGGACAGCGGGCGATCCGCTGCGTTCGGCCTTGCTGGTCGGGCTGTGCGCGGCCTGGGCGCTCCGGCTGGGGGTCCACCTGTTCCTGCGCTGGCGGGCCCATGGCGAGGACCGGCGCTATACCGATCTGATCGGCCGCCAGATGAAGACCGGCAAGAGTTGGCCGCTGGTTGCCCTGCTGTTCGTCTTCCTGCCCCAGGCGGTGCTGGCCTGGCTGACGTCGCTTCCGGTGCAGCTGGGACAGGTCGGCGACACGCCTGACGTCGGCTGGCTGGGCTGGGCCGGGGTGGCCCTGTTCGTCGTGGGGCTGGCGTTCGAGACGATCGGTGATGCGCAGCTGGCGGCCTTCCGCCGCGATCCGTCGACCAAGGGACAGGTGCTGGACACCGGCCTGTGGCGCTACACCCGGCATCCCAACTATTTCGGCGACGCCTGTGTCTGGTGGGGGCTGTATCTGATCGCCGCCGAGACGGGGCCGGGGCTGGCCGCCATCCTCGGGCCGATCTTCCTGACCTTCACCCTGACCAAATGGTCCGGGATCGGCATCACTGAAAAGAGCATCCATAGCTCCCGGCCCGGCTATGCCGACTATGTCCGCCGGACCAGCGCCTTCATCCCCTGGCCGCCGAAATCATCCTGACCCTTCACGCCTGACCCTTCGCGCATGGAAAAGGCCCCGCCGGGGGGATGGCGGGGCCTTCTCCGAAGGATGAGGCGGGGGGCATGACTCCCCCGCCGATCCGGAGGCTTAGTTGCCGTCCTGCTGAGCCATGCTCGGCGAGGTGTTCGGCGTGTTCTCGGTGGTCATGCCACCGTCGGCGTTGCCGGCTTCCTGCTCGATGCGGTCGGCTTCGGCGTTCAGAGCGGTTTCCTGCTCTTCGGTCGGCGCCATCGCGGCCTGCTCTTCCAGAGCGTCAGCCTTGCGCTCGGCAGCGGCGTCCTCGGCGCTTTCGCCGCAAGCAGCAACGCCCAGCAGGGCAACGGCGGACAGCGAGGCCAAAATCATCTTACGCATGGGAGTTATCCTTCCTCAGTTGAGACCACCCAAACGTCACAATGTGGCAATCGGTTCACGCCGCCGTGATGAGAATTTTATCCGTCGGCCCGGCAGGCGACGTGAGCGGCGCCCAGAAGGGCGGCCTGCTTGTGAAGGATCACCCAGGTCGGGATGGCCTTCATATAGGGGGTGAAGCGGCCCTTCTGCTCGAACCGTTCGCGGAAGGGGCTGGCCTCAAGGAAGTCGAGAATCCGCGGCGCGATCCCGCCGGCGACGTAGACCCCGCCTCGTGCCCCGGTGGTCAGGGCGACATCCCCGGCCACCGAGCCCAGGATGGCGCAGAAGCGGGCGAGGGTGGCGCCGCACGGCCCGCGCGGATCCTCAAGCGCCGAGCGGGTGATCTCGGCCGGGTCGTCGATGGATGTGGGGCGATCATCGATCTCGGCCAGCGCCCGGTGCAGATTGACCAGACCCGGCCCGCAGATCAGCCGCTCGATCGAGACGCGGGTATAGCGCCGGCGGAGCAGGCGCAGCACCTCGTCCTCCAGCGCGTCGGACGGTGCGAAGTCGACGTGACCCCCCTCCGAGGCCATCGCGACGGAAGAGCCCCAGCGATCCCGTGCGAGCGCGGAGACACCGAAGCCGGTGCCCGGGCCGAGCACCGCCAGGGTCTGCTGAGGGTCGCCCGCCTCGGGGCCACCCAGATGCGCCAGCTCCGGCCCCTCGATCAGGGGGGCCGCCCAGGCGAGGGCCTCGAAGTCATTGATCAGCCGGATGGGGCCGACACCCAGGCTGGCCAGTTCCGCCTCGGACACGCGCCAGGGGGAGTTGGTCAGGTCGATGAAGCCGTCGGTCACTGGCCCCGCGACGGCAATCACACCGCCGTTCGGCCGCGCGTCGCAGCCGTCCAGAAACGCGCGCACCCCGTCCAGAAAGGTGGGGTGGGTTTCGGCGGGAAAGCTCTCGTGATGCTCGACCCGGGGGCGACCGTCGACCATGCGGGTCAGGGCAAAGCGCGCATTGGTGCCGCCGACGTCGCCGACGAGATGCAGATGATCTTCCGAGGCCGGCATTCAGGCGTCCACCGTGCGGTCGACCACATTGGGGTCTGGGGGCGTGTCGGTTCCGGGCGGTCCGGCGGGCGGCTGGGCAAACACCACGGATGCGCCTTCTTCGGCCGATCCGACCACATGGCGGAAGGCGCCGAACAGTTCGCGACCGTAGCCCCAGGACGCGGTCTGCAGGCTGGCCTCGGTCCTCGGCGCACAGGGACGCTCGCCAAAGTCGGGACAGCCCACCACGGTCAGCTCGCCCTTGTCCGGGTCGAGGCGGATGATGTCGCCGTTGCGGACGCGGGCGATCGGCCCGCCGGCCAGCGCCTCAGGGCTGAGGTGGATGGCGGCCGGTGTCTTGCCCGACGCGCCGGACATGCGACCGTCGGTGACGAAGGCGACCTTGAAGCCCCGGTCCTGGATCACGCTCAGCGCGGGCGACAGGCTGTGCAACTCGGGCATGCCGTTCGCCTTGGGGCCCTGGAAGCGCAGGACCACGACGACGTCGCGATCCAGCTGGCCCTGCTTGAAGGCCTCCAGCGCCGCCTCCTGGCTGTCGAACACGGCGGCGGGGGCCTCGACCACCCGGTGCTCGGGCTTGACGGCCGAGACCTTGATGACCGCCCGGCCTAGTGCGCCCTGCACGAGACGCAGGCCGCCGTCCTTCTGGAAGGGATCGGAGACAGGGCGCAGGATGTCGGGGTCGAGGCTTTCGCTCACGCCGTCGCGCCAGACCAGCTGGCCCTCCTCGTCGAGGACAGGCTCCTGATAATAGGCCTTGAGGCCCTCGCCCATGACGGTGGTGACGTCGGTGTGCAGATGACCGCTCTCCGCCAGTTCGCGCACCACGAAGGCCACGCCGCCGGCGGCCTGGAAGGCGTTCACATCGGCCGAGCCGTTCGGATAGACGCGCGCCAGCAACGGCGTGCAGCTGCTCAGCTCGTCCAGATCGGTCCAGTCGATCAGTACGCCCGCCGACCGGGCCATGGCGACCAGATGGATGGCGTGGTTGGTCGAGCCGCCGGTGGCCAGCAGGGCAATGATGGCGTTGATGATCGACTTCTCATCGACCACCCGGCTCATGCGGCCTTCGCCCGAGCGGGCCAGTTCGACGGCACGCTTCGCCGCCGCCGCGGTCAGGGCATCCCTGAGGCCGGTATCCGGGTGGACGAAGGCGGTCGAGGGCAGGTGGAGGCCGATCACCTCCATCATCATCTGGTTGGAGTTCGCCGTGCCGTAGAAGGTGCAGGTGCCCGGCGAGTGATAGCTGGCGACCTCGCTTTCCAGCAGGGTGGCGCGATCCACCTTGTTCTGGGCGTAGAGGGCGCGCACCCGGGCCTTTTCCGCATTGGGAATGCCACTGGGCATGGGGCCGGCGGGGGCGAAGACGACCGGCAGGTGGCCGAACGCCAGCGAGCCCATGAACAGGCCCGGCACGATCTTGTCGCACACGCCGAGGCAGAGGGCGGCGTCAAAGGCATCGTGGGTCAGGGCCACAGCGGTCGACATGGCGATCACGTCGCGGCTGAACAGCGACAGCTCCATGCCCGGCCGGCCCTGGGTCACGCCATCGCACATGGCGGGGGTGCCGCCCGCGACCTGGGCGGTGGCGTTCACCTCGCGCACGGCCTGACGGACGATGTCGGGGAAGCGCTCGAACGGCTGATGGGCCGACAGCATGTCGTTATAGGCGGTGACGATGCCCAGGTTCGGCTGGCTGCCCGACATGGCATTCAGCTTGTCCTTGACCGGCGCGCCGGCAAAGGCGTGGGCCCAGTTGGCGCAGCTCAGCTTGGCACGGCCGGGGCGGTTGGTCGCGGCGTCGTCCATGCGGCGCAGATAGTCGGCGCGGGTGTCACGGCTGCGGGCGATGATGCGATCGGTGACCGCGCGCAGGATGGGGTGGAGGTCGGTCATGCGGACTCCTCCGTCCATAGGATTTGCAGGTGGGGAATGTGGGCGGCGAGGGCCGCGACAGGGACGATGGCCGGGTCACCCATGACCTGATCCTCGAACACGCGGCGCTTGGCCGATCCGGTCAGGGCCATGACGACGGTGTCGCAGCGCATCAGCCACGGCAGGTTCATCGACAGCCGTTCGCGACTGGGGGCCATGCCGTCGCGTCCCGCCGGCACGCCGAGGACGGCGGGCGACAGGGTGGGCGTCAGGAGGGTTTTCAGCGTCGGGCTCTCGGGGAACATCGACAGGATGTGGCCGTCCTCGCCCATGCCCAGCAGGGCCGCATCCAGCCGGTCGGTGGCAGCGTTGAGCGCCCGTGTGGCGACGGCGGCGGCGCGATCGACCGTCAGGGCGGCGCTGTGCAGCGGGATGAAGTCGGCCTGGCCCGGCCCGACCGGCAGGCTGGTCTTGAGCAGGGTCGCGTTCGACTCGGGCGAGCTCTCGGGCACATGACGCTCATCGACCAGGGTGACGGTGACGCGGCTCCAGTCGAGGTCGGCCTCGCGCATCGCGGCATAGACCGGCCCGGGGGTGGAGCCGCCCGATCCGGCGAAGATCGCGCGCGGGCGCTCGGTCAGGGCATTGGCCAGCGCCCCGGTCATCCGCTCGGCGCAGGCCGTGGCCCATCGCGCGGGCGAGGCAAAGGTTTCGATCTCAACGCTCATGACTGCTCCAGAGACGGCCCGTGCGGGACAGCAGCAGGTCGGCGGCCTCGGGGCCCCAGCTGCCGCCTTCATAGGGCTCGACCTTCATCGCCGCGCCGTCCCAGGCGTCGGAAACCTCGTCGACCCATTTCCAGGCCTCTTCCGCCTCGTCCCGTCGCACGAACAGGGTGGAATCCCCGGCCATGGCGTCCAGCAGCAGCCGCTCATAGGCGATGCGGCGGCGCGGCGGGCTGGCCTTGCGGTCGTTGTGCCCCCACGACAGGCTCATGGTGATGGGCTGAAGCTGCATGCGTTGATCGAGGCCGGGCTGCTTGTTCATCACCTCGAGGGAAATGTCCTCGTCCGGCTGGAGTTCAATGATCATCCGGTTCGGCTGGATCGCGCCGCGATAGCTGGATCCGTCCCGGCCGAAGATGGAGTGGGGCACCGGCTTGAACTGGATGACGATCTCGGTGCGCTTTTCGGCCATGCATTTGCCGGTGCGCATGAAGAAGGGCACGCCCGCCCAGCGCCAGTTGTCGATGTCGGCACGGATGGCGACGAAGGTCTCGGTGTCGGTCGGGGCGCCCCGCTCGCTGACATAGTCCGTGTACTGCCCCCGGGTGGTGACGCGGCCGGCCTCCTCGACCGTGATCGGGCGAAGCGAGCGCAGCACCTTGACCTTCTCGTTGCGTACCGAATCCGCGTCGATGTTGGACGGCGGCTCCATGGCCACCAGACACAGCAGCTGCAGCATGTGGTTCTGCAGCATGTCGCGCAGGGCGCCGTACTCGTCATAGTAGGGCCAGCGGTCCCCCACGGCGACGGTCTCGGCCACGGTGATCTGCACATGGTCGATGGTCAGATTGTTCCACAGCGGCTCGAAGATGGTGTTGCCGAAGCGCAGGGCGATCAGGTTCTGGACCGTCTCCTTGCCCAGATAGTGGTCGATGCGGAACACCTGGCTCTCGTCGAACACGGCCGAGACGGCGTCGTCGATCTCGCGGAAGCTCTCCAGATCGCGGCCGACGGGCTTTTCCAGCACGATCCGGGTGTCCGGACCGGCCAGCCCTGCGGCGTGCATGGCCGACACGATCCGACCGTAGAGCGAGGGCGACACGGCCATGAAAGCGGTTACAGAGCCGTCCCCGGTCTTCGCCTTCAGCGCCTTCAACTCATCCGCGCTGGTGGCGTCCAGCGCCACATAGTCCAGCCGGGCGGCCAGCCGGGTCCAGGTGTCGTCGGACCAGACGTCGTCCAACCTGGCGCGGGGCTCGACCGAGGCCCGCACCCGCTCGATGTAGGCGTCGCGTGTCTCGTCCGACCGGGCGGCGGCGATGATCTTCAGATCCGGGTCGAGCAGGCCGTCGTGGTCCAGAAAGTACAGGGACGGCAGCAGCATGCGGAGCGCCAGGTCTCCACCTCCGCCGAACAGTATCAGGGCCGACATTCGCCTCTCCGTCTCTTCGTCCGGGCGCACCGGCCGAAAGGGGCGCGCCGTCAGACAGGGTTCTTGGCCGCTTCGGCCCGCCGGGCCAACACGTCGAGCACGTCCTGAAACACCATGTGACGCGTCTTGAGCAGAACGAACAGGTGATAGATGAGGTCCGCCGCCTCATTCGCAAGCTCTTCGGTGTCGCCTGCGGCCCCGGCCAAAGCCGTCTCGACGCCTTCTTCGCCGACCTTTTGCGCCGCGCGTTTGGGCCCATCGGCCATCAGGCGGGCAGTCCAGCTGGTCTCGGGATCGGCAGACGCGCGCTGGTCGATGGTGGCCTCCAGCCGGCCGAGACGGCCCAGCCCCGGGGCGTCCTCCTCGCCGAAACAGCTGATGCGGTTCAGGTGACACGCATTGCCGACCGGCCGCACCTTGAGCACCAGGGCGTCGCCGTCGCAGTCGGGCGTGATCGAGACGACATGCAGCCGGTCGCCCGAGGTCTCGCCCTTGCGCCAGCGTCCACCCCGCGACCGCGAAAAGAAGGTCGCCTCGCCGCTCGCCTGTGTCTCTTCGAGGGCGGCGCGATCCATATAGGCCAGGGTCAGGACCTGAAGCGTCGCCGCGTCCTGCACCACCACCGGGATCAGGCCGTCGCCCTTGTCGAAGTCCAGCGTGTCGGGATTGAGGGTCACAGCCTGATCTCCTGTCCGGCGTCGGCGAGGTAGCGTTTGAGGTCGGGGATGGCGATGGCCCCCGTGTGGAAGACACTGGCGGCCAGCGCGCCCGAGACATCGGCCTGTTCGAACACTTGGCGGAAATGGTCGGGCGCCCCGGCCCCGCCCGAGGCGACCAGCGGAATGGTCAGCCGCTCGCGTGCTGCCTTCAGCTGGGCGATGTCATAGCCGTTCCGGACGCCGTCCTGGTCCATGACGTTCAGCACGATCTCGCCGGCGCCGAGCGCCTCGGCCTCGAGGATCCAGTCCAGGGTGCGGCGGCCCGTGCGCTTCGTGGCCGAGGGGTCGCCGGTGAACTGGTGCACCTGCCACTCGCCGTCGATGAGGCGGCTGTCGACGCCGATCACCACGCACTGGCGGCCCAGCCGTTCGGCCAGCTCCGTGATCAGGTCGGGCCGCGCCAGCGCCCGCGAATTGACCGAGACCTTGTCGGCGCCGTGGTCGAGACAGCGGGCGGCCTGATCGGCATCGGCGATGCCGCCCGCAACACAGAAGGGGATGTCCAGATCGCGCGCGATGTCGGCGATCCAGCCATAGTCGAGGGTGCGGCCCTCAGGGCTGGCGGTGATGTCGTAGAAGACCAGTTCATCGGCACCCTGATCGCGATAGCGCAGGGCGAGTTCGACCGCGTCGCCCATGTCGACATGGCCCTCGAAGCGCACGCCCTTGACCACCCGGCCGTCCTTCACGTCCAGACAGGGGATGATGCGTCGCGCGGTCATCGCACGGCCTCGAGCGCCTGTTCGACGGTGAAGCGGCCTTCATACAGGGCGCGTCCGATGATGGCGCCGTCGCAGCCCGCGTCGCGCGCGGCCGTCAGGTCGGCGGTTGCGGCCACCCCGCCCGAGGCCTGCACCTTCAGGTCCGGACGGCGCCGGACGATCTCGGCCAGCAGGTCGATATTGGGGCCGGTCAGGGCCCCGTCGCGACCGATGTCGGTGACCAGCAGGTGGCGGAAGACTCCTTCGGGATAGAGGTCAAGTACGGCCCACAGGTCGAGCGGCGCGGCCTCGGTCCAGCCCTTGAGTGCGGGCACAATCCCCGTGTCGGTGACGCGCACATCCAGCGCCAGCGTCAGGGCTTCGGGGCCCAGATCCTCCAGCCAGCCGCGCACCGTGCCGGGTGCGGTGACGGCCAGCGAGCCGACCACCACCCGGGCCACGCCCGCATCCCGCAGGCGCACGACATCCTCGCGTGTGCGCACCCCGCCGCCGGACTGGATGCGGGCGCGTCCGGTCCCGGCCAGTCGCGACAGGGTCTCGTGCTGGACCGCGCGACCGGCCTCGGCCCCGTCCAGATCGACGATGTGCACCCAGTCGGCCCCGGCCTCGGCAAAGGCATTCAGGCGCGCGACCGGATCGGCGTCATAGCGGGTCACCTGACCAAAGCGCCCGTGCATCAGCCGCACGCAGACGCCGTCCTTCAGGTCGATGGCGGGATAGAGGATCATGCGTCGATCGCCAGAAAGTTGGACAGGATGCGGGCGCCGGTCGTCGACGACCGCTCGGGGTGGAACTGGCAGCCCCAGCGGTTGCCCTGCCGGACCATGGCGGGGAAGGGGGTGCCGTGGCGGGCTCGGGCGAGCGTCGCCGGACCGTCGGGACAGGCGAAGCCGTGCACGAAATAGACATAGGCCCCGTCCTCGACGCCCTCGGTCAGCGGATCTTCGGCCAGATCGGACAGGGCCGACCAGCCCATGTGCGGGACCGTCAGCCCGGGGCCGGGCGTGAGCGGGACCACCTGTCCGGGGATCAGGCCCAGCAGGGGCACGTCCCCCTCGGCGCTGCTTTCGAACAGCAGCTGCTGGCCGAGGCACAGGCCGATCAGCGGGCGGGGAAAGGCCCGGATCGGCGCGCTGAGGCCCAGCGCATCCAGCCGGCGCATGGCCCAGGCGGCCGCCCCCACACCGGGCAGCACCAGTCGCTCGGCCTCGTTGATGCCGGCGGCGTCCGACACGCGGCGCACCCGTGCCCCCAGCCGTTCGAAGGCGAACTGCACCGAGGCCAGATTGCCCGCGCCGTAATCCAGAAGCGCAACCTCGGTCACAGCACACCCTTGGTCGAGGGGACGGCGTCGCCCTCGATGCGGATCGCCTGACGGAGCGCCCGCCCGAAAGCCTTGTAGACGGCCTCGGTCTTGTGGTGGTCGTCGTCGCCGGTCACCGAGACATGGATGGCGGCCCCCAGATGCTCGGCCAGTGAGCGGAACACATGGGCCGTCAGATCGGTGCGGTAGTCGCCGATGAAGGGGGTCGCGAACGTCCCCTCGAACACCGGATAGGGGCGGCCCGACAGGTCGATCGAGACCGTCGCATTGGCCTCGTCCATCGGCAGGACGAAGCCGTAACGGGCGATGCCGCGCCGTTCGCCCAGCGCATGTTTCAGGGCCTGACCGAGGGCGATGGCCGAGTCCTCGATCGTGTGATGCGGGTCGGTGTGCAGGTCGCCCTCGCAGGCGAGCCGCAGGGAAAAGCCGCCGTGGGCCGCGACCTGTTCCAGCATGTGATCGAAGAAGCCGACGCCGGTGGTGATCGAGACCGGGCCGGTCGCATCCAGATCGACGGCGCAGACGATGCGGGTCTCCTTGGTGTCGCGCACGGACTGTCCGGTCCGGTTCGGCCGGGCCTGCGCCGGAGCGAGATCCAGGGCGGCCAGCAGGCGGTCGTTGATGTCCGCGCGCGCCGACACCGGCAGGCGCAGCCGCTCGCCGGCCATTTCCGCCGGAATGCCGAACCGGGCCAGCGCCGCGCGCACGGCGGCGGGATCGGCCGGGCGCACCATCAGCACGGGCCCGACGCCGGGCTCGACGGGCATGTCGCGGCCGAGCGCCTTCGTCAGCCGCGCCCGCTCCCGGACCGTGGCCGCGATACGCTCGCGTGTCTCGATCAGGCGCGACGGGTCGAGCGCCTGCAGGGCCAGTCGCACGCAGACCTCGGGCAGGGCATAGGGTTCGAGCACGGCGGCCAGCCGCTGCAACGTCGCGGCCTGTCCCAGAGCCGCGCCGACGCGGGCGCCCGCCAGTCCATAGGCGAGCGACAGGCTGCGCAACACGACCAGATTGGCCTGATCGGCGATGACGGTGGCGGCGGAAGGCGTATCGGCGAACTCGGCCAGACCTTCGTCGACCACCAGCAGGGCCGGAGCCACGCGGGCCGCCATCTCGGCCACGGCCTCGGGCGAGCCGAGGGCGCGCACGATCACCACGCCGGGACGGGCCCCGGATCCCGGGCGGGCATAGAGGTCGGCCAGGGTCCGGAAGGGCTCGGCCTGCGGGGCCTCGACGGATTGTCCCGCGCGGGCGGCCAGCCGGAAGGCCAGCTCCAGCCCGTGGGTCACACCCCGGACGGGCAGGACCTGATCGGGGGCGACGCCGTAAAGCTCGGCCATGCGCGCGGCGAGGGCGCCGGGGTGGACGGGATAGCGATCCAGTCCTTCGCCGCCGCTGACCAGCGGGGCGAAGGGGGCGGGCAGGTTCTTCATGCGCCGGTCCTCAGATCCGCCGCGCGGGCGTGGGCCTCCAGACCCTCCAGCCGGGCCAGACGCGCGGCGACGGGGGCGAGGGCGGCAGCGCCTGCCTCGGAGACGGACTGCACCGACATGGAGGTCATGAAGCTGGCGGTGGTGATGCCGCCCAGCGTCCGCGCCCCGCCGTCGGTCGGCAAAACGTGGCTGGGCCCGGCGGCATAATCACCGAGCGTCTCGGCCGCCCAGGTACCGACGAAGATGGCGCCTGCGGCGGTGATCCGGTCGACCAGCTTTTCCGCATCCAGCGTCTGCAGTGCCAGGTGTTCGGGGCCGTAAAGATTGGCGATCGCGCAGGCCTGCTCCAGATCGGCGACGCGAATGGCGCGCCCCTCGGCCAAAGAGCGTCGGGCGATGTCCGCGCGCGGCAGGGTCTGCAACTGGTCCTCGACCGCCTGGAGAATGGCGGCGATGGCGCCCCGGCTGTTCGACACCAGCAGCACCTGGGCGTCGGCATCGTGCTCGGCCTGGCTGAGCAGGTCGGCGGCGGCGATGTCGGGATCGGCGCTGGAATCGGCGATGACCATCAGCTCTGACGGTCCAGCCGGCATGTCGACCGCCGGTCCACCGGGCAGGGCGTTCGCCTGCTTCTTGGCCTCGGCGACCCAGGCGTTGCCCGGTCCGAACAGTTTGTCGACAGGGGCGATTTCGCCATCGTCGAAGGTCGCGCCAAAGGTCAGGGCGGCGATGGCCTGGGCCCCGCCGATCAGCCACAGGGCGTCCAGCCCGGCCTCGTCCGCCGCCACGATCATGGCCGGGTGGACGCCGCCGTCCTTGGCGGGCGGGGTCACGGCGATGCGGCGCGCAACGCCGGCGACACCCGCCGGAATGGCCTGCATCAGCAAGGAGGAAAACAGCGGTGCACTGCCGCCCGGGACATAGAGGCCCGCCGAGGCGATGGGCCGCCACACCAGCCGGGAGCGCACGCCCGGCGTGGTCTCGACCCAGCCGGTGTCTTCGGGCCGGGTGGCCTGATGGAAGACGCGGACATTCTCGGCGGCGATACGCAGGGCCCGGGTGTCGGCGGGCGGCAGGGCCGCGCGGGCTTCGCGCACCCCGTCAGGCGTGAGGGCGATGCGCCGGGGGGCGGCGCCGTCCAGCTTCAGGCTCCAGTCAGCCACGGCCGCAGCGCCGCGCGCCTGCACATCGTCAAAGATGGCGCGCACCGTGTCGCTGACGCGCGCTTCGGTGCGCTGCGCCGGGCGGGCCAGAGCCTCGCGTTGCTCCTCGACGGAAAGGGTCGTCCAGTCGATCTGACGCATCACATCATCTTCTCGATGGGCAGGACCAGGATGGACGAGGCGCCCTCGGCCTTGAGGCGTTCCAGCGTCTCCCAGAAGACGGCCTCCTGACAGACGGCGTGGACGGCGACCGCATCATCGCGGCCCGACAACGGCATGACGGTCGGCGATTCCGAGCCCGGCAGCAGGGCGGTGATCCGGTCCAGCGCGGCGCGCGGGGCGTTCAACATGACGTATTTGGCATCCTGCGAGGCCACCACCCCGCCGATGCGCGTGATCAGGTTTTCGAGCAGCGACTCCAGCGCGTCCTCGACCGGCTGGGGTGAGCGGATCAGGACCGCCTGGCTCTCGAACACCGTGTCGAGCGGCACCAGACCATTGGCTTCCAGCGTCGCGCCGGTCGACACCAGGTCGCAGATGGCCGAGGCCAGCTTCAGGCGCGGAGCGACCTCGACGGCGCCGCGCATGGTGACCACCCCGGCGTCGATCCCGTGCGCCGTCAGCCAGCGGCCGAGAATGCGCGGATAGCTGGTCGCCAGCCTCAGCCCGTTCAGCGAGACGGGACCGACGTAGGGCAGGCTTTCGGGCGCGGCGATCTTCAGCGTGCAGCGGCCAAAGCCCAGCGGCATGACCACCTCGGCCAGCGGGCCCCCGTTGCGGGCCTCTTCCAGCACATTCTCGCCCACGATGCCGAGGTCGCAGACGCCGTCGGCGACAAAGGTCGGGATGTCGTCATCGCGCACCCGCAGCAGATCCACCGGCGCATTCTCGACCTTGTAGAGCAGGTCATTGTTGCCCTTGATGACGCGGAGGCCCGCATTGCGGATCAGGTCGAGGCTGCGCTCGGCCAGACGACCGGATTTCTGGACGGCGATACGAAGTCGCCCCTGAACCTTGCTCACGCGGATACTCCGGACTGTCGGTCAAGCACCAGGCGATAGCCCTGATGCGGCATTTCCTTGAGGAAGCGGGCCACGCGCACGACCGTGGTCGGGCTGGCCTGGGCCTCGGCGGCGATCTCGCGATACGACTTGCCGCCCGCGTCCAGCAGGCGCGCCACCTGCCAGCGCTCGGCAAAGGCGCGCACCTCGGCGGGCGTGCACAGGTCGGCGAGGAAGGCATCGACCTCCTCGCGCGACTTCAGGCTCAGCAGGGCGTCGTACAGGTCCAGCCGGCTGCGGGCCGCGACGGCGGCATTGGGGGGAAGGGCGTCGGTCATGGTGCGTTCCACTATGCTGTAACAGTGGAACGGTCAAGCGGTATCGACCTGCCTATGGTGCGACCGGCGATCGCAGCCTATGTGCGGGGCATGAGCAGGATCGTCATCGTGGGCGCGGGTCATGCCGGAGGCAGTGCCGCCGCCCTTCTCAGGCAGTACGGGTTCGAGGGCGAGGTGGTGCTGATCGGCGAGGAGCCGGTCGCCCCCTACCAGCGTCCACCCCTGTCGAAGGCCTTGCTGAAGGGCGAGGGCGAGGAAGAGGATCTGCTGCTGCGGCCCGCCGACTTCTATGTCGAACAGAATATCGAGATGCGGCTGGGCCAGACGGTCACGGCCATCGACCGGGCCGGGAAGACCGTGCTCCTCGCGGATGGGGAAACCGTCCCTTACGACACCCTGATCCTCGCGACCGGGTCCACGGCGCGGAAGCTGGCGGTGCCGGGGGCGGAGCTGGCGAACGTGCTGGAACTGCGCACCCTCGCGGACGGGCGAAAGCTCAGGGCGGCGATCCGGCCGGGGGCGAGGCTGGTGGTCGTCGGCGGCGGCTATGTGGGGCTGGAGGTCGCGGCCTCGGCCCGGATGCTGGGCGCCGAGGTCGTGGTGGTCGAGCGCGAGGCCAGGTTACTGGCCCGGGTGGCCTCGGATGTGCTGGCCGACTTCATGCATGCGGCCCACATGCGGCATGGCGTGAAGATCCTGACCGGGCGCACGGTCGTGGCCTTCCAGCCGGGCGAGAATGGCGCGGTCGGCGGCGTGACCCTGGACGACGGCCAGAGCCTGCCCGCCGATCTGGTGATCGTCGGGGTGGGCGGCGTGGCCTGTGAAGGGCTGGGCGCGGCGGCCGGCTTGACCTGCGACGGGGGGGTGGTCGTCGACGAGACCGCCCGCACCTCGGACCCCGATATCTATGCGCTCGGCGACATGACGCGGCGACCGGTGCCCGTCCACGACGGCCGGGTGGTGCGTCTGGAAAGCGTGCCCAATGCGCTGGAGCAGGCCAAGCAGGCCGCCGCCGCGATCACGGGTCGCAATCCACCGGTGCCCGAAGTGCCGTGGTTCTGGTCCGACCAGTATGAGCTGAAACTGCAGATGGCCGGTCTGGCCGACGGGGCGGATCGCAAGGTCGTTCGCGCCGTGGCGGATGGGGCCGCGCTGGCCGTCTTCCATCTGGCGGGGGACCGGCTGCTGTGCGTCGAGGCGATTAACGCCCCGGCCGAGTTCATGGGCGGACGTCTGCTGATCGGCAAGGCGACCCCGGTGGATCCGGACAAGCTGGCCGACCCGACTGTGTCGATGAAGGCGGTCGCGAAAGGCGACTAATAGACGTCGCGGCGGTAGCGCCCGGTCTCTCGCAGATCCAGCAGGCGCTCCTCGCCCAGAATGTCCCGCAGGGCGGCATCCACACCGGGGGCCATCCCCTTCAGACTGCCGCAGACCATGATTGTGGCACCCCTGTCGATCCAGTCGCGCACGGTGTCGGCTTCAGTCCTCACAATGTCCTGGACGTAGCGGGCGCCGCCAGCATCGCGCGAGAAGGCCCGGTCCACCCGGGTGAGCGCACCTCCCGTCCGCCAGCCAAGGATGCGGTTGCGCAGCAGGGCGTCATGGGCCTCGTTCCGCTCGCCGACGATCAGCCAGGCGGGCCCCCGCTTGTCGGCGCGCGAGCGCTCCGACAGGTGACCGGCCAGTCCCGCGATGCCCGTGCCGTTTCCGATCAGGATGAGCGGGATGGACGGATCGGGGCCGTGGAAACCCCGGTTGTTCCGCACGCGGACAGGCACAGTGTCCCCGACCCGACAGGCCTCCAGCAACCAGGCCGAGGCCAGCCCCGGCGTGCCGTCCGGCCTGAGCGTACTGCGAATCAGCAGGTCGATATGGCCGTCGGCCGGAACGCTGGCAATCGAATAGTCGCGCAACTGGCGCAGGCCGCCGGTGGCCGAGGCCGACAGTTCGATCTCGGCGATGTCGCCCGCGCGCCAGACCGGCAGGTCACCGACCGGCTTGAGCCGCAAATGGTAGACGGGCCGCCCCACACTGCCGGGATTGACCAGGGTGCGACTGACCAGGGTCCAGGGTTCGTGCGCGCCGCTCCGGCCGTCGGGGGCGAAGACGGCGCCGGTCAGGGCCGTCACCTGATGGCGCCAGTGATCCAGCGCGCCGGGATCCAGCCGGTCAACCTCGACACGGTCGAAGAGGGGCGCGGCTCCGGCCGAGACCAGCCACTGGTCCATCCGTCGCCCGAAGTCGCAGTAGTGGCTGTAGGTACTGTCGCCCAGGGCCAGTACGGCGACCTCGAGATGGGACAGATCGGGTGGGCTGGACATCAGCCGCCGCAGGAAGCCGGTGGCTTCGTCGGGCGCATCCCCCTCGCCGGTGGTGGCCGCCACGAGGAACAGACGACGGGCCGTGGCCAGCCGTTCGGGGGTCAGGTTCGACAGGCCAAGGCGTTCGACCGCCTGGCCCGCACCGGTCAGTGCCAGTTCGGTCTCAATGGCCAGGGCCTCCGCGCTGCCGGTCTGGCTGGCATGGACCACCAGGGTGTCCGCATCGGCATTCACCCCCCGGCGTCGACGAGGCCTCAGGGACCAGGCCGTCAGACCGGCCCAGGCCACGACGGCGGAGGCGGCCAGAAAGTCCGCGCCCATCGCCATGATCAGCGCCCGACGTCCAGCATGGCGCGACAGGCAGGACTGATCTGTTCGACCAGACCGGCCTCAGTCCGGTGGACCATCAGGGCGGCGATGCCGGACATTTCGGCGTGAGCCATACCGTCCCCGGGGCCCATGACGGTCAGGGCCGAGGCCAGGGCATCGGCCACCATGGCGGATTCGTGGAAGACAGAAACCGACACCACGCCATTGGCGACAGGCCGGCCGGAGCGTCCGTCGATGGTGTGGGAATAAACGGTGTTGCCATGCACGAACTGACGCCGGGCCTCGCCCGAGGTGGCGACGGCCAGGCCGTAGAGGGCGGCGATGGTGCGCGGGGCGTCCAGCCCCTCCGGGGTCTCGAGTTCGACCCACCACGGGCGGCCGTCCGGCTTGACGCCGATGCCCTTCAGCTCTCCGCCGATTTCGAACAGGTGGGAGGTCGCCCCCTCGCGCGCCAGCCGCTGCGAGATGCGGTCCACGGCGTGGCCCTTGGCGATCCCCGACAGGTCCAGCTTCAGCCCGCCGGGCTGGACCGCCGCGTGGGCCTCCATGTGCAGACGTAGCTGCATCCAGCCGCTGAGCGCCCGTGCCGCCTCGACCTCGTCGTCCGAGGGGACGGGAAGCAGGGGCGAGCGCGGACCGGGGGGACCGAATCCCCACAGGTCCACCAGGGTGCCGAGGGTCGGATCAACCGCGCCATTGGTCTCGTCAGCCAGATCCATGGCCCGGGTCAGCACGGTCCAGAAGGCGTCCGAAAGCGCCCATGTCCCCGCCGGGGCCGCGTTGAAGCGTGAAATCTCGCTCCGCCGGTCCCAGGGGCTGAACAGGGCGATGATGCGCTCCAGCTCTTCCTCGATCAGCTCCTGCCAGCGCGTGGCCGCGGCCTCGTCTCCCACCACGATGCGCGCCGTCCAGACCGTGCCCATGGTCTCGCCGCCGAGGGTCGCGATCTGCTCGCCCGGCGGGCGCTCCGGCGCGCCACGCAGCTCGGGGATCAGCACCCGGTTACCGGTCGCCGGTCGCACCTCATCCTGCCCGCCCGTCAGGTCGAGGACCGGCGGGGCTGAACGGCTGGAGAGGGGCTTGGCCGGATCCGACATGGTGTCCTTTGTGGCCTAGGGCAGGACTTCGACGACGCCGTTGTACTGGGCCGACAGGGGCAGTTTGTCACCCGCGCCGGGCACCTGCACCGCGGCATGCATCCAGTACATGCCCGCCTGGGGCCATTCGACGGAATAGACGCCATCCGCGTTCGTGGTCACGGTAATCTCTTCGGGCGAGGTCCGGTAACGGGTGCCACCGCGCGCGATCGTGACCTCGAGGCCGGCGGCCGGCTCGCCATCGACCAGCAGGCGGAAGCGGCCCGGCTCGTCCAGTACCAGATCATTGGGATGGGTCAGGGGCACCATTTCCAGCCCGTGGCCGGTCGGGGTGAAGACCTCGTCGGACAGATCGCCCAGGGTGACGAAGGTCTCGACGCGCATGGCCGACAGGCTGGCCTCGACCTCCGTCGCGCCTTCCGGCAGGCCCTGCGGATACTCGGCCGGGGTGCCGCGCCAGCGCTGGCGCTCGCCATTCAGCATGTAGCTGGCCACCACGCCGCCCATCACATTGGCGATCCGGTAGGTGCCCTGCTTGGTGAGATGCACGTCGAAGGTCGAGCGGTAGCGCCCGCGCATCATGTTCTCGGGCTCCAGCAGCTGACCGTCCGGGCCGAGGATGGTCAGGCCGTCCAGTCGCATGGCGGCGTGATCGGCGATGAAGACGCCGTTCGACATGCCGGCATCCACGCCGATCCAGGCGTCACTGCCCGACAGCACGGTCGAGCTGGGCGCCATCCAGGCGCGGTGGGCCTCGGCGACCAGCGGGGCCGCCATCAGGGCGATCACACCGGCGGCAGCGGCCAGCAGGGGAGAGAAGCGATAGCGGTTCATGGCAGTGTCCTTCTGACGATCCTAGCGGGCGACGCTGACGCGCACGGCGCCCAGTTCAGTCTCACCGGTGCCCGAGGCGGTGTTGGCGGCACCCAGGCGGAAGGGCACACGCACCAGCTCGCGCCCGCCCAGTTCGCGGGCGGCCTCGACCGCCAGCACATAGTTGCCCGCGGGCAGGTCCCGCAGACGCGAGGCCGGAATGGTGACCGTCTGGGTCCCGGGCGCACGCGTCGGACCCGACACACCGTCGGCCGGCAGGGTCAGGCCCCGCCCGTCCTTGCGCCACCAGGTGCGGATGTCCTTCAGCCAGTCCTTGCCCTCACCGGCGGGCAGGCCGGTGTCGTACCAGACCGACAGGGTCCGCACGGCGGTCTGGTCGGGACGCTCGATCCACACGGCCACATAGGGGCGGTGATACGAGGCGCTGTTGATGCGCGGCAGGGTGATGCTGACCGTCAGATCGCCGGACGGCAGCGGGGCGGCGCCCGTCAGCACGAGGGCGGTCAGGGGCAGGGTGGCGGCAAGCGTCAGCGGTTTCATCGGCACTCGGATACAGTCAGTGAATAAAGATCAGGGCGAGGATCAGCGGGATCAGCAGCCCCAGGGAGACCAGGGGCCAGGTCATGCGGCGATTGCGGGCATGCAGCACCAGCAGCGCCAGACCCGTCAGCGCGAACACCAGACAGGCGACGGCAAAACCGTCGATGAACAGGGCCCAGGCGGGGCCGGCGTCGCGGCCCTTGTGCAGGTCGTTCAGATAGGCGATCGGCCCGCGAGAGGTGACCTCGGCAAAGGCCTCACCCGTCTGGCGGTCCAGCGTCATCCAGCCGTCCCCGCCCGGGCGGGGGAGGGCGACGTAGATTTCGGCCTCGGTCGTTTCGGTCGGACGACCGGCGATGGACAGGTCCAGTGCCCCCTCGGCCCACCGGGCCACCGCGTCGGGCACGGGGTCGGTGGTCTCCCCCGGCATCTCGGCCAGGCGCGCCAGCAGCGGCGCGGGCAGGGTGGCCGTGCGCTCGACCACCACCGGCTCGGCGGGGATCTGGGCCGCGTGATTGAGGGTGAACCCCGTCACCGCGAACAGGATCAGGCCGATCAGGCTGACCGACGCCGAGATCCAGTGCCACTGGTGCAACTGCTTGAGCCAGAAGGCCCGCGCCGAGCTCAGGCGGGCAGCTTGCGGGCGGGGAGAGGGGGCGGGTGAAGAGGACACCCTGCGCCTGTGCCAAAAATGCGAACCGTTTGCAAGTAACCACGAGTTACCACTGACGAGAGAGTCCGATCCAGACCGTGCGGGGTGGGCCGAACGACACCACGCCGGTGCCTGTTTCCGCTGTCTCGACGTCCGCGTCGAACAGGTTCACAGCCTCGACCCACGCTGCCAGATCGGGCGACAGTCGGCGCTCTGCCCGCGCCGAGACGGTGAGGGCCGGATTGAGGACCCGGCTGTTCAGATCGTCGTCGAAACGGCGGCTCTCCCAGCGGGCATCGACGCTGACAGTCCAGTCCGGAGCCGGGGTCCAGTCCATGCCGGCGGTGGCGCTCCAGATCGGGGCCTGGGCGGGGCGCAGCCCGGTCAGCTGCGGCGCCTGCGATCCGCCGTCCACCTGCGCATCCGTCGCCGACAGCGCGCCCCGTAGCGTCAGGCCGTCGCGCGGTCGCGCCTCGACCTCAAGCTCCAGCCCGACAGCCTCGATGGTCCCGGCGTTCTGCCGCTCGCGCAGCACGCCCCCGGCCGGGACAAAGCCCGCGCGGGGGAAGGTTCCCGGCCCCTGACCGATGGTGACATTGACGATGGCGTCCTCGATCCGGTTGGCGAAGAGCGTCGCCCTCAGGTCCAGCGGTTCCGTCTCGCGGGCCACGCCGACCTCGATGCCGGTCAGTTGCTCGGGCACCAGACCGGCATTGGCCTCGGTGATGTCATTGCCGACCCGGAACGGGCGGTGCAGTTCGTTCAGCGTCGCGGGTCGGAACGCACTGTAGGCGGCCGCGCGCGCCGACCACTCCGGCGACAGGGCGCGTCGCACGCCCAGCCTTGCCGAGAACACTTCGCCCGACTGATCCGCAGGTCGGTCGTCCAGCACCACGGCGTCGGTCTGCAGATCACGCTCCACCCGCAGGCCGTCCCGCGCCGCCCAGTGGTCGAGGCGAAGTCCTCCGGCCACCAGCCAGGGTCCGTGCGTGGCGCTCGCCTCCGCGTAGACCCCGGCCACCGAAGTCTCCCCGCCCGCCTGCCGCGAGCGAGTGAATTCGCCGCCCATGAAACGGTAGCGTTCATTGGTCTCGCCCTCGGCGCGGCGGGTATCGACGCCCAGCTCGGTCTCGAGCCCGTCCCGCTTCATGCGCCAGGCTGCGTTCAGCCCCCAGGCCGTCGCCGGGGTTTGGAACTGATGATTGGCCGGGCGGGTCGCGGACCGGTCGGGCTCGGTCGCCACGAACCGGTTCTGCAGATCGCTGGTCCGGCGCCATAGCTGCACCCTCCAGCCCGGCTGACCGGCGTCCGGTTGGCGCGTGGCGGTCAGGGACAGGGCGGTGCCCGAGGCTTCGGCATCCGACCCCTCCACACCCGAGCCGCGCATTTCCTCGAAGGCGGAAACCCGCCCCGAGATCAGCGCATTCCCGACCGGCAGGTCCAGCCGCAGCGAGGCGGAGTTGGCTTCAAGGTCCAGCGGCCGGTCGGCCGCTCCGGCATCGGGCGGACGCACCGGCACATGGCCGTCCGTCCGTTCGAGGCCCGCCGTGGCCACCCAGCGCAGGGGGCCGAGGTCGCCGGTGCCCGAGCCCGCCAGCCGGGCCGATCCGCGCTCACCCATCGCAGCTGTCCAGGCCCCTCCCGTGTCCCGCTCGCGAAGGAGCACAGACCCGGTCAGGGCGCCCGCGCCGTAGGGGCCGGTCCCGCCGGCGCGCACCACATCGACCCCCGACAGGCCCTCGGGCGGCACCTGCGCCCAAATGACCCAGCCGCCGAACGGATCGTTGAGGGGCACACCGTCCAGGGTCACCAGAGCCCGCCCGGCCCCGGTCGGGGCGATGGCCCGGAGCGACAGCCCCTGGGTGGTCGGATTGGCGGTCAAACTGGATGTACGCCGGAACAGGCCGACGGCGGGGACCTGGCCGAGGGCCTCGTCGAGCCGCGTCGCGCGGTCGAGCGTGGCGCCGTCCAGCCGGATTACCGAAAAGGCGGCCTCTCCCTCGGCGGCGGGCAGACGCGGCGCTGTGACCACAACCTCGTCGAGGACGACGGGCGGGTCCTGCATCATGCCGAAAGGCGCGTCAGAAGCTCGCGGGCAAAGGTGGTCAGGGTGTCGTCGCGCGCGCCCATCACCAGAATACGGTCGCCGGGTTGCGCCAGTTTGACCAGCCGGTCGCCGCACTCGGCCCGCGTGGCATGGGCCTCGGCCTGACGCCCCGCCGCGACCACGCCCTCGACGATCTGCGGGCTTGAGACACTGCGGTCGGTCGTGCCGCCGTAATAGACGGGTTCGGGCATGATCAGGTGATCCTCTGCGGCCATCAGCCGGGTAAAGGTCTCAATGAACTCGCGCCGCATCAGTTTCAGCGGGCCGAAGCCATGCGGCTGAAACAGGATCAGCAGTCGCCCGGGAAAGGCATGCAGGGTCTGAAGCGTCGCGGTGATCTTGTCGGGGTTGTGGGCAAAGTCGTCGATGACCGTAACGCCGCCCGCCTGCCCGACGACCTCCAGCCGCCGCCGGATGCCGCGGAAGCTGCCGAGCGCCGCAATGGCTGTTTCCTGTGATACGCCCAGCGCCTGCGCCACGCCCAGAGCGGCCAGCGCATTGGCGACATTGTGCGCGCCGGGCACCTGCAGGGCGACCTCGGCCCCGTCCACCCGGAACCGCATGCCGGTGGCCGTCGCCTCGACCTCGGTGGCGCACAGATCGGCCGCCGGATCGCCCAGCGAAAAGGTCAGCCGTCGGTCAGCGGGCAGGCTGTCCGCCAGCGTCCGTGTCTCGTCATTGTCGAGGTTCAGGACAGCGACGTCCGCATGACCGGCAAACCCGCCGAACAGGGCGCGCAACTCCTCCATCGACTTGTGGTCCAGCGAGATGTTGGACACGACGGCCACGGTCGGGCGGTACAGCTGGATCGAGCCGTCGGACTCATCGACTTCGGAGACGAACAGGTCCGGCGTGCCGATGCGGGCTGCGGCAAAGGGTGTGTCCTCGCGCACGAAATTGCCCATCACCGCGCCGTTCATGACCGTGGGGTCGAGGCCAGCCTGATCGAGGATCCAGGCCACCATGCCGGTGATGGTCGACTTGCCGCTGGTCCCGGCGATGCCGATGCTGCGGCCTGCGCTGTTGAACAGCTGCGACAGCATTTGCGGACGGCTGATGACGGGGGCCCCCACCCGGCGGGCGGCGGCGATGTCGGGGACCGTGTCCTCGATCGCACCCGAGGCCACCACCGTCGTCGCCGGATCGGTGACGCCGGACCCGTCCTGAGGATGAAGGCCGATGCCCTGAGCCTCCAGCCAGGCGAACTTTTCGGGGCTGCGGCCCTGATCGCGCGACCGGTCCGATCCCGACACCCGGGCCCCGCGCGCGGCCAGGATCAGCGCCAGCGGCAGCATGCCCGACCCGCCGATGCCGCAGAAGAAATAGGAGCCGGCTGGATTGGCGTCTTGATTCATGGAGGCGAAACCGGGGAGTGTCGGAGGAAGGCCCTGACTAGCACGGGGCGCACCGCACGCCAGAGCCGGGAGCCCGATTTGTCCGACCGCCTGCCGAACAGGGGATACACAGTATGGGATCGGTGACGCGGATCGGCGTGGTGGCGGCCTCGTCGCGCTTCAGCAAGGCGACCGCCCAGAGAATGGAAGCCCATGTCGAGGCGCGCTTTCCGGGCGGGGACGTCAAGGTGGTCTTCCATCCGGCCTGCTTCGCCAACCACGGCCATTTTGCGGGGGACGACGCCCTGCGCGCCCGCGCCTTCCTCGAGATGGCCAATGATCCGCGCTTCGATGCCCTGTGGTTCGCGCGCGGCGGCTACGGCTCGTGCCGGGTGGCCGAGGCTGTGCGCGATGGCCTGAAGCCCGAGGCGCGCGAGAAGCGCTATCTGGGCTATTCCGATGCCGGAAGCCTGCTGGCCACCCTGTACAAGGAGGGCTTTGCCCAGGTCGCCCACGGGCCGATGGTCGCCGATATCGGTCGGCGCGAGGGGGCCGCGGCGGTGGATCGCGCGCTGGACTGGCTGATAAAGGGCGCGACCTCGGGGCTGGAGCCCAGCCTCGACGGACGGCCCACTGTCGCCTTCAACCTGACCATTCTGGATCAACTGGTCGGCACGGCGATCGAGCCCGATTTGAGCGGCCATGTGGTCATGCTGGAAGAGGTGTCCGAGGCCCTCTACCGGATCGACCGGATGATGTTTCACCTGACCGGTCAGGCCTCGATCCGCCGCGTCGCGGGCTTCCGCCTCGGCCGGGTCAGCGACGTCACGCCCAACGAGCCCGAGTTCGGCCTGACCCCCGAGGAGATCGTCCGCTACTGGTGCCGGCGATCCGGTATCCCCTATCTAGGCGCAGCCGACATCGGTCATGACGCCGACAACAAGATCGTGCCTTTCGGGCCGCGCTGACGGGAAAATCGGGCGCTGACATGCCCGTGGGCTCGCCCCTGCGGGGAAGGGGGTCGACTCCCCGGCCGCGTCGCGCCAGATGGTCCCATGCGGGTTAAGGGGCTGTTAACCTTGAAATCTTCCGTGCAGGCAACGGACCTCCCGGATCAGCGCCTGATCCGGGGCATGGCGACGTGACCGGGGCGCGGGCCGGCGCGCGCGCGGCGCTCATCCCCCTGTTCCTTGTGGCGCTGGGGGTGGTGGGCATCGAGAACGCCCTGACCCGCTACTTCGCCGTCGCGAAGTGGTCCGAGTACGGCTACTGGATCATCTCGATCGTCATGGCGGGCTTTGCCCTGTCCGGCGTCGTGGTCGCCCTGTTCCGGGATACGGTCGAGCGGTACGGGACGTGGCTGCGCGCCATCCTGCCCGGCGCCATGGTTCTGGCCGCCGCGCTCGGCTACGAGCGGATCGCGCGCAACCCCTTCAACCCGCTTCAGCTGCAGAACCCCGCCACCTGGGCCGATCAGCTGACCAATATCGCGGGCTACTACGGGGCGCTTCTGCCGTTCTTCTTTCTGGCCGGGCTCTACATCGCCCTGATCTTCATCCTGAACCCACGCGAGATCGGGCGGGTCTATGCCTATGACCTGATCGGCGCCGGTCTGGGGTCAGCCGTGGCGCTGGGCCTGATGTTCCTCGTCCATCCCTTCCTGCTGGCGCCGCTGCTGCTGGTGCCGCTGGCGCTGGCGCCGTTGTTCCAGCCGGGCCGCCACAGTGCCCTGGGCGGGGCGGTGGCGGGCGGGGCGCTGGTGCTGGGCGAGGCCATCCTGCTGCTGGGCACGCCGCCCGCCTATTCCGAATTCAAGGCCGTCTATGCCTCGATGAACACCCAGGGCGCCGATGTGGTGGCCGAGGTACGACGCCCGCGCGGCCACTATCTGATGCTCGACAATTTCACCGAGCGGGTCGACGCCGACGTCTCCAACAATGCCTCGATGATGGGGGTCGATGGGCCGCCCGCCACCTATGGCCTGTATCGCGACGGCAGCCGGATCGCGGCCCTGCCCAAGGCGGGCGGGCTGACCGGCACCTATGCCGACAGCGCCCTCTCCGCGGCGCCCTATCGCCTGCGACCGGGGGCCGAGGTGCTGATCCTCGGGGCGTCCGGCGGCTTCCGTCTGGCCGAGGCACGGGCGCTCGGCGCCAGCCGCCAGCAGGTGGTGGAGAGTGAGCCGGTCCTGCGTCAGGCCCTGATCCACGGTCTCGGCCCCGCGCGCGGTCTGGCATTGGGCGAGGACATCCAGCTGTCAGAGGGCGGACCGCTGGCGGTCGCCTGGGCGCACAGCGCGGGCGGTCCGGACGAGGGCTTTCACGTGATCGACGTCTCGTCCGACTTCATCGACGCGGCCCCGGCCAATGCCACGGCCCTGACGGTCGAGGCCATGCAGGCCTATCTGGCGGCGCTGAAGCCCGACGGCATGATCTCTGTGCCGGTCTCGATCCGCGACTTCCCGGTCTATGCCTTCCGGGTGATGAGCACGGCGCGCGAGGCCCTGCTGCGCTCCGGGATCGAGCATGCCGAGGCCCACGTCATGGTCTACCGGTCGGCCTGGAATGCTCGCATCCTCATCTCGCCGACGCCGTGGAGCGAGGCGGATGTGACAGCGCTTGAGGCCTTTGCCTCGGCCCGGTCCTTCGATGTGTCGTGGCGGCCCGGTCTGGATGTCGATGCGGCGCGTGCCGGCCTGTTCAACGACCTGCCCGTTGTGTCGTTCGAGAGCGGCACAGTGGTCTCACAGGGCACGGACGACGCCATCGCGCGTGAGGCCGAGGCCATTCTGCAAGGGCGCGACAGCCCCTCCAGCCGCGCCTTCAACATCCGGCCCCAGACGCTGGATCGCCCGGCCTGGTACGCTTCGCTGCGACTGGACCGCACCGCCACCCTGATCCATCGGCTGGAGGTCCTGCCGCAGGCCGAGATCGGCGCCCTGGTCAATCTGGTGGTGCTGGGCCAGGCGGCGGTGATCGCCCTGCTGGTTCTGGCCGCGCCCCTGCTGTTCCGTCGGCGCCGCAGCGGACCGCCTGAACCGCGCCGCCTGTGGCCGGTCTTCTACTTCCCCAGCCTCGGCCTCGGCTTCCTGCTGATCGAGATCTTCCTGATCGACAAGGCGGCCTTCTATCTCAACGACTATTCCTCGGCCTTCGCCCTGGTCCTGACGTCGATGCTGATCTTCTCGGGCCTCGGCAGTCTGATCGCCGGGCGGATGGGGGCCATGCCCAAGGTCGCCGCCTTCATCTCGCTGGTCGTGGTGCTGGGCTGGATCGGCCTGATGCTGACCGGCGCCGAAGAGATACTGATGACCACCCTCGACCAGCCCGTCTGGGTGCGGGGTCTGATCGTGCTGGCGACCGCCGCGCCGGTCTCGCTGGCGTTGGGCCTGCCGTTCCCGCTGGGCCTGATCCAGGTGGGCGAGGGCCGGATGCTGCCCTGGGCCTGGGGGCTGAACGGGGCCTTTTCCGTGGTGGCCACGCCGCTGGCCAATCTGATGTCGCGCGAGGTCGGCTTCTCCTCCCTGCTGATGGTCGGGGCCGGACTGTACGTCCTGGCCTTCCTGGCGCTGCCGGTCGGGTGCGCCGCCGGCCGGACACGCCACCCCGTGGTCCTCGAAGACCCCGAGCCCGCGCCAGAGGCCGCCCCGTCCGAGAATGAGCCCGATCCCTTTCCTGCCGCGTCCCCCGCGCAGAATGGAGACCTGTCATGACCATCGACCGTAGACGCCTGCTCGCCGGAGGGGCCGCCCTGGCCGGGGCCGGCAGCCTGGCGGCCTGTGACGAGGCGACCCGCGACCGCCTGCAGGCCCGGCTGAACCCCACCCGCACCGGCGGCGGAGGCAGCGCCCCCGCCGGTCCGGCCACGCCGGCGGCAGCTCCGGAAACGGCCGACAGCGCTGTGTCCGAGACAGTGCGCATGCCCTCGCAGCCCTGGACCTATGAGGCCTTTGTCACCGCCATGGCGGCGTCCGAGCGGCCCAGCGCCCTGACCGAGGCCCAGTTCGACCAGATTCAGGCGCGCAAGCCCGCCGCCATCCAGCGCATCAAGACCTATCTGGACGGCAAGTTCGGCGCCGCCGACCCCCGCGTGGTCCAGGCCTTCGAGAGCGTGCCGCGCGACTTCTATCACTATGCCTATGCCGCCCAGGCCTCGACGGCGTACCAGGCCTATGAGGACAATCCCAAGCCCTGGGCCATCGGCCATGGCTCGGTGCTCAGCGACTATCTGGGCCAGGCCTATATGACCCAGCTGGCCGAACCCAAACCCACCGATGTCACGCTGGAAATCGGGACCGGCTCGGGCTTTCAGTCGTCCCTGCTGTCGCGGATCGTGCGCGATTCCTACACCATCGAGATCATCGAGCCGGTGGGCCGCGCGGTCAGCAAGATCTTCAAGCCGCTGGGCTATGACAACGTCCACGCCCGGGTCGGCGACGGCTATTTCGGCTGGCCCGAGGTCGAGGGCGGGTTCGACACCATCATGCTGACCTGTGTGGCCCAGTACGCTCCGCCCGAACTGTTCCGGCAGCTGAAGCCCGGCGGCAAGCTGATCATCCCGATCGGCCAGCCCTTCCGCAGGGGCCAGGTGCTGTACGTCTATACCAAGGACGAGGATGGCCGGGTGCGATCGCGCCGCGACGTGGGCGTCTTCTTCATTCCCATGACCGGCGCCATGCAGAACCGGCCGCGACCCCAGGGCGCAGCCTCGGGCGGCTGACGCCCTCTGGTCATCGTCCCGGCTTCGGGCCAAACAGGAAGCCATGGACCGCCGCAGCTTCCTCATCCGAACGGGCGTGATCGCCGGGGCCGTCGGCGGTGGCTGGTGGCTGAAGGATCATGTGCTGTGGCGCGCGCCGGGCGTCGCCTTTGCCGCGGACGGCCGCACCCCCTGGATGCCCTATGTCTCGCGCGTGCTGAGCCCCACCGTCAGCCTCCGGCTGGCCGGGCGCGACGTCACCGCCCTGGTCGACAGCGGCGCCCAGTATTCCGTGATCGACAAGACCTTCCACGAGGCGATTGCCGCCGACCTCGGTCCGCGCCCGCTGTTCGACATTCCTCTCGTCGCCTATGGCGTCGGCGGCCAGCCCCAGATGGGGCAAGGCGTTCGGCTGGACGTGGCGATGGAGGGGCTCAGCCTCACCGGCCTGCGCTGCGCCATCCTCGACCTCGGCCCGCTGGCCGACGAGCGGGGCCTGTCGGCACCCCTGATCCTGGGTCAGGATGTGCTGAAGCTGATGCAGCTGGAACTGGATCTGAACGACCGTCGCCTGCGCCTGCACGCGGCGGGGCAGGTCGCGCCGGCCGGACAGTGGACGCGGCTGCCGGTCCGGCGACGGGGGACCAGTCTGGTCGCGCCGGTGCAGGTCGAGGGGCATCCGCTCGAGGCGGTGGTCGATACCGGCGCCACCTCCATCCTCAGCCTCAGCGGAAAGGCCGCCGAGGATGCCGGCCTGCGTGACGGGCGCACGGTCACAGCCGGTGACAGTCTGGTGCTGGGCGGATCGGTACGCGCCGATGTGGTGCAGGTCGACCATCTGGCCGCCGCCGGTCAGACCTTCACCAATGTGCCGGTGCCCATCTATGGCGCTGTCGGCCTGCCGGGGGTGCCGACGGCCCTGCTGGGCATGCAGGCGTTCCGCGATCAGGGCCTGCTGGTCGATGTGGGCGGCGGCGCCCTTTACCGCACCGCCCAGCTGGACCTGACCGTGGTTCAGTAGCCGCGGAAGGTGTCGCAGGACGCCGGGTCACCCGACTGATAGCCGCGCCGCAGCCACTCGACCCGCTGGGCCGAGGTGCCGTGGGTGAAGCCGTCGGGCGAGACACGACCGCCGTTGCGCTGTTGCAGGGTGTCGTCCCCGATGGCCGAGGCGGTCTTCAGCCCCTCTTCCAGATCGCCGGTCGTCAGCGCCACCTCGCCACCCGAGACGCGGGCGGCATTGGCCGCCCATACCCCTGCATAACAGTCGGCCTGCAGCTCCAGCGCCACGGAGAACCGGTTGGCCTCGGCCTGGCTGGTCGCGCGGGCCTGGGCCTTGCGCACATCGTCCGAGGCGCCCGTCAGGGTCTGGACGTGGTGGCCGAATTCGTGAGCGATCACATAGGCCTTGGCGAAGTCCGCGCCCGAGGCGCCCAGCTGGGTCTGCATCTGCTGCCAGAAGCCAAGGTCGAGATAGACGGTCTGGTCGGTCGGGCAATAGAAGGGCCCCATGGCCGACTGGCCAAAGCCGCAGCCTGTAGCCGTGCCCGTCTCGTACAGCACCACGGTCGGCGCCCGGTAGCCCATCAGCAGGTCCGACCAGACGGCGTTCACATTGCCGCCGATCACATCGACGAACAGGCCGGCATCGTCCTCGGGCGTGCCGCGCTCGCCCTCGGCCTGACTGCCCGCGGCGCCCAGCTGGGTCGCCACCTGGGTGGTGGTCTCGGGCGAGATGCCGAAGATGAAATAGCCCAGCAGCGCCAGCACGGTGACGCCCAGGCCACCCCCGGCGATTCCGCCCACGCCCATGCCGCGCCGGTCCTCAATTCCGCCGCCGCCGCGTTGTCCACCTCTCCAGCGCATGATGCCCTCCCTGTTCGTCCCGTTTGAAGCTTAACGGCGAACGCCGGTCGAGCGAAAGGGATGCGCGGATCAGGCGATCAGTCGTCCCGGTCCAGCCAGCGGTCGATCTCGCCGGTGCGGGCCTCGACCTCCTCGCGCCGCGCGCGGGCCTGTGCCGGTGTGCCGGGAGGAATGGGCGGCGGCGGCACCAGCGCGGGTGTCTGGCGCTGGCGTTCCAGATCGGCGACCGCGCGCGCGGCTTGCGCCCGGCCCCGCTCGGCCTCGGCCTGACGCAGGTCGGCCCCGGTGCGCAGCCGGTCGATCTCATAGCGGTGCTGCTCGACCGCATACCCGCCCGGCGGCGGCAGGGTCCCCACGCGCGGTGGCGGCGCGATATAAGGCGGCGGCAGGCTCTGGGCTTCGGCCGCCGTGGCGCCGGCCAGGGCCAGACCAGAGGCAAGACCGGACAGGATCAGGGGACGGGTCATGGGAGCATACTGACACGGAAAGCGTGCCATTTCATGGCCGTTGATCGGCGGATGCGCCGGGCGACAGTTGGAGCTAGTCTCGCGGCCATGGGAACCCTGACCTTCAGCCTGAACCTGACCCTCGACGGCTGCGTCGACCATCAGGAGGGAATCGCCGATGACGAGACCCACGCCTTCTTCACCCGCATGATGGACGACGCCGGCGCCATGCTGTGGGGCCGTGTCACCTATGAGATGATGGAGGGCTACTGGCCCGCCGTGGCGCGTGGTGAGGTCGAGGCACCCCCGGCCGTCCGCGAGTGGGCGATCAAGCTTGAGACCAAGCCGAAATATGTGGTCTCGACCACGCGCCCCGACTTTCCCTGGACGAACAGCCACGCCCTGACCGGGGACCTGCGCACGGCGGTGCAGGGGTTGAAGGAGGCCACACCCGACGGTGTGCTGCTGGGCAGCGGCCAGTTGGCGGTCGCGCTGGACCGGCTGGACCTGATCGACGACTACCGCTTCCTGATCCACCCCCGCATCGCCGGCCACGGCCCGACCCTCCACCAGGCGGGGCTGGGCGCCACACGACGGCTGGAGCGGGTCTCGACAACGCCGCTGACCAATGGCGCGATCGCCGTCCACTACCGGCGGGCGGGGTGAGGGGCGTTTTCCTTTGAGGGCCCATCCTCTAGGCTCCCGTCATGGAGACGGACGAGGCGATCAGGTCCCTGAGCGAGAAGGAGCGACAGGCGCTCCGGCTGCTTCTTGCAGGGCACGACGCAAAGTCCAGCGCCCGGGCCCTGGGCGTGTCGCACCATGCCGTCCATGACCGCCTGCGCCGGGCTCGACAAAAGCTGGGCACGACCGGGAGCCGCGAGGCGGCCCTCATTCTGGATGCGTGGGAGAGCCCTTCACCCGATCCCGTCGTGCACAAACCGATCGGGGATGAGCCCCCGCCGCCTTTGCCGGATGACTCCTCCAGCGCCCAAACGAAGCGACCGGTCCCCTTCTGGTCGCAGTGGCGCGGGAAAGGATTGATCCTCATGTCCGTCACCACGCTTGTCATCGCCGCCGCCCTCACCCTCAACAGCCCGGGCGGTGCCGTGCAGAATACCGCACCCGCCGTCCAGGGCTCGGTGGACCCGGCACCCCAGGCCCGGTCGCAGTCCATCGGCGCCGCGCGCGACTTCCTGACTCTGGTCGATGCGGGCGACGCCGCCGCAAGCTATGAGGCGGCCGCGCCGGCCTTCCGGAATGCCCACGGTTTTGGCCTGTGGGAGCTGGGGGTGGCGTTCCACGCTCAGGAAGGCGGCGCCCAGCGTCGAACGCTCGTCTCCGTGGAACCGGACAACGCTCCCGCCAATCCGGAGTATGCGGCGCTCGAAATCCTGACCTTCGATACGATCATGATGAATGGCGACCACAAGTCCGAGCGGCTGGCGATGGCCCTGATCGACGGGGTCTGGCGGGTCGTGACGATCGACATCAACGACATCGGATAGGACCCCAACAGAGGGCCGCCGCAGGAATGTCTCCCGGACGTGGGGCAGCTGCTTCGAGCCGCCCCACCCTCCCTTTCAGGGCCCGGCCTGTCCGCTCACCCCCGGGACAGGCCTGAAATCGGAACGAACACCAAGGCGCTCCGTTTTCAGGGGAACCGTGTTCGCTCGGCCATGCTGACTGCTCACGCGCCGTCATGACCCCTGAAGGGTCGCCGGGCCGCGATCGCGGTTCACAAGCCACAGC
The DNA here is from genome assembly GCF_017744255.1 of Brevundimonas sp. A19_0. GTDB lineage: Bacteria > Pseudomonadota > Alphaproteobacteria > Caulobacterales > Caulobacteraceae > Brevundimonas. The sequence continues at coordinate 71,634 of NZ_JAGHQP010000003.1, forward strand.
AATCAGGAGACTGATGATATGTTGATCAAGATCATGACAGGCACGGCCTTTGCGGCCGTCTTACTGGCCGGCGCTGCGTCGGCGGGGAGTGCCCACGCCCAGTCCCAAACCGATGCCCAGGACCCGGGCCATCGGGCCGAAAGCCCTGAAGTTGTCGAGCGCGGCCCGAACGGGCAGGCCACCAAGGTGCGCGTCAACGGGGTCGTCTACCCGGTCTGCACCCGCGACGACGAGGACAGCTGCATCCAGCCGCGCGCGGCCCGGCTCGGCTGGGGCGATCGTCCCCTCGAGACCTGGCCCGGTGAACCCGCCAGTCGAATGCAGGACACTGCCGATCGGTCCGGGACCTGATCCGGATTAGCGCCACGGATAGACCCGCAGTGACGCCCGCGCCTGATGACAGGCGCGGGCGCTGCGATTCTGCTTCTCAGCCCTGGCTCATCGCTGCAGAGCCAGCATCCTGCTGCTTCGCGACCGCCCGCTTCAGCACCTCGGCATAGCCGCCGGCGACTTCCATCCGCGCGCCTTCGGGCCGGGTGTGGAGGGCGCGGTGCAGGGTCGGCAGCTTCCAGCAGGGCACATGCATGAACATATCGCGCACGGCTACAACATAGCTTAACAATGGAGTTCCCGATGCGGGTTTCTCAGTTATGCCGAACATTTACAGCTACGTGCGATTCTCGACGAAGGCTCAAGAAAAGGGTGCCTCGATTGAACGCCAGCGACAGGAAATCGACAAGGTCTGTGCTGAGCGCGGTTGGCTCATTCACGAGCAGATCGAAGACCTAGGCCGATCAGCCTGGAAGGGACATCATCTGAACGACGCGGCCGGGTTGGGTGATTTCGCTAACCGGGTCCGAACTGGACTGATCCCCCGGGGCAGCACCCTCGTAATCGAGAATGTGGATCGGCTGAGCCGGGAGGAGCCAATCGACGTTTTGACGTGGATGGTCGAGCTGAACCGGCACGGGCTCAACTTCTTCTTTGCGGAAGGAAGAACGCTATTCGATCACAGCACGCTCCGTGGCCAAGAGGCCGGTTGGCGGCTTTTCCAGCTGTGGGGAGGCAGCGAGAGAGCGAAGGGCGAGAGCGACCGAAAATCTGAGATCATGCGAAAGGCGTGGCGGAGAAAGCAGGAAGCCGCTGCCGAGCGCCGTGAGGTGATGACTTCTCAGGCGCCGCTTTGGCTGGTCCTTCGCGAGGACCGCAGCGGGTTCCATGTCGATCAAGATCGAGCAGGCGTTGTGCGGGAGATTTACCAGCTGTGTGCGGATGGAGTTTCGATCCGCGGCATCGCCCGGATACTGAACAAGCGCGGGTGCAAGGCTTGGGGTCCACAAGGTACGGAATACGCTCGCGATGGCTGGAGCATGACGAGCATTCGTCGGCTCCTGACCGCTCCTCAAGTCGAAGGAGATTACGTCCCGAAGTCGGTGCAGGAAGGTCAGCCGACCCGCATCATCGGCTACTATGATCGAATTGTAGATGCCGCGCTTGTCGCTCGCGCGCGAGAAGCGCTTGAGAGCCGGAAATCCGGTGTTCAGGGTTCAAACTCCAACAAGTTCAATAACCTCTTCTCCGGACTCGTACGCTGCGGCAGATGCGGAGGGAAAATGGAATTCCGTAAGCCATGGGCTAGGGGAAACAACGGGCCAGAGACCCGGCGAGGATACTTCAACTGCCTAAACGCGTCGCTCAAGCGCGGCTGCGACGTGTCCGCCACCTATCGGTACGGAACTTTTGAGGACGCAGCCCTCAAGACGCTACTAAGCCACGCTTTAAATGACGAGACGTTCCGCGATGGCGCCGAAGCGAGAGCTCGAGAAAATGACTTGGCAGAAGCCGAAAAGAACGTTCGGGATCTGCAGGCTCAGATTGATCGAGCGGTCGATTATCTGCTGACGAGCCCCAGCAGGGCAGTCAAAGGCCGCCTTGAGAAACTCGAAGGCGAATTGGCCGAGGCGGAGCGCGAGGTAATGGATGCCCGCATCGCCCTTCGTAAGACGGAAGGTGCCATCGGTCCCGGTGAAGCGCTGTGTCGGATCGCTGAGGTGCAGGAAGCGATCCATAGCGAAGATGAAGAGGTCAGGAGGCTGGCCCGCGCGAAGGTAACGGCTGCGCTGAAAGGCATCGTGGATATGGTCATCTGCGACCCTGCCGATACCCACGGAGGCCAGGTCAGACGAACGTTGACCGTTGTGTGCGTCGGGGGTGCCCAAAACTACAAGTTCGAGAATAAGGGCGGACTGATAGCGGAGGCTGGTGTGTTGGCCGACCTCGACAAGGGTTTAGGCCACGCCGAAGGCGTGGGTGCCGACGATCCGCGAACGAGGCGTCGTCTTGACGCGCTTCAGCGCAGGCCGAAACAAACTGCCTGAGGCCTGAGGGGCCCTACGAACCCTCAGAAGGGCCCTCAACAGTACGTAGGGCTACAACGCTCCCGACGAGCTTAACGGGCGCTGTGCGGGGCACGCTGGGGCGTTCCAGATCCCGTCGTAAATGCTGAAGGTAGGCTTCGCCCAGTGCCTCATGGTTCGGGCCATTGGATGCGACTAAGGCCGCAAAGACCGGGTAACGCTCCCAAGTCCGGTGGCTTCGATCGATCAGGTCAACCAAGTGACGGATCAGCTTAAGTCGTTCGTCCGCAAGCCAGATGACGTTGCCCAGATTTCCCGTCGAGGACTCATCGTCATCTGACGCGTCATTCAGTAGGGCATTGACCCAAACCTCTGCATGAAGGCGACCTGCAGGGCCGGGGAGGATTTCGGCGCGCACCTGCTTGAACGCCAGGTCCCACGCGGCGCTGCTATAGCGGACTTTATTCAGGGGCGCTCCCCAACGATGGGCCAGCGACCCGGGCCGATCCCGAGAATGGTGCGAGGTGCGGTCTGTCGACAGACCTGATGTCGATGAAATCTGTGAGGTTCCGCTCGCTCTGAGCGTGGGCACTGGGTGCCAGCGTGCCCCGCATAAGTTCGTAGCGGAGCCAAACCCGATACGTGTTGACCACGTCGGTCTCACAGTAGTCCGCGACCTCCTGAATGCGCCCCGTCGCGACGTACTCGGCCACCTTAGAGCCATCGACACCGTCAGGCTTTCCGGGAAGCCCGAGGATGCGCGAGAGTTCGTCCAGCTTGCACTTGCCCTGGCTGGTGAAGCTCGCGAGGACATCGCAGAGGTCCACGGCGTCGTCGGAATACCGCTTGAAATAGCCCCTCGTGTATAGGCCCTGCACCGACAGTTGATTGACCATGGCCCGGTAGCGCAGCACCGGCAGGTCGAAGCCGCTTCCGTTGAACGATACGAGGCAAGGCCGCAGTTCATTCAGGCGATCGGCAAAACTCGAGATCAGATCGGCTTCACTGCGGTCTCCGATGTGCGGGGCTCCGAGCGATCGTACGATCCAGCCGTCCTCGCTGCTCTCCGCGATCAAGGCGCCGATGCAGGCGATCCGATGCAGCGGAAGCTTGCAGAACTTCTCGCCGACGATCTCCTGAGCCTGAACCGCGTCGTGGGGGTCCACGCCGTGGACGCGAGACACAGCCTCCAGATCGGGAATGGTCTCAAGATCGAATACGACGACGTGGGCCATGAGACCTCGCTGGTGCGAAAGGGTGATGGGCGGCAATGCCGCCCATCGGTTCTGGCACAGCTTAGCCCGCCTTCTGGGCCTTCGCCGTCTTTATCGTCGCGGCCCGCGACTGAGCGGCAGCGGCCACGGCAGCATCGAACTCACCGGCGCGGACTGCCTCTTCCAGCGTGTCGATGATCGGACCGATGCCCGCGAGGTCCTCGGCTTCGACGGAGGTCATGCCCCTGGCAAGTTCCAAGGGGCGGCCGCCGTAGCGGAGTTGGAAATAGACCTTGCCGCCGTCGCCGCTGAACCAGCCCTTGCGGACGGAGCGCGGGACTTCGACGCGCGTCCGGTTCCCGGCTTCGTCCGTCTTAGTGACAGTGCGGACGACCGCATAGGACTTCCCCGCGATGGTGGCTTCGACCAGCGCTCGCTGTTCAGCGAGATAACCACGCAGCTTTTCGCGGTTGCGCTCTTTCGGGCTGGCCGGCTGATTTTGCGGCTTCGCAGCGGACAGTTTCAGGGATTTCAGAAGGGACATGAACACCTCGCTCTGGGGTTGTCGATGTCGCCGCTCTAATGCCGTCGTCCAGATATGCGACCAGAGACTGACCCGAAAATAATTCGAGCGTCACCACCATAGTTTTAGGGGATGAAAGTTGGTCTGGGATCGCGGGATTTTCGCCTCGTGATAAAGTCCGGTCGAGCCCTGATCTTCATTCTGCGCTCATCTCAGGGGGCGAGCCCGAGATGGCGGTAAGCGCCACAAGCGGCCATCGGCTCACTGCCAGACAGCGGACCTTAGGGAGGTCGAGTTACACTCCCCCTCCGCCTGTGGGGCTTTCCGGATTGCCCGTGTGTTGCGCTTGCTCTAAGCCGATCCACGTGTCGCGGTTCTCGTTCCGAGCTGTCCGCCTGATCCTGGCGGTGATCGTCGCCGTCGCTGTGGGAGTGCCCGCCGCGATGTGGGACTCCCATGCTGTCGCGCACGAGTTCTCGGCGGCCGATGTGGTTGGGCAACATCATCACCATAGCGATGATGGCCGGATCATCATCGACCACGACCACGACCAGGGCGGCAACGACGAGGAACGCGATCCCGGCCACGAACACGGCCCGGTCCCGCAGGTCGTCGCCGATGGCGCAACGGTCAGCGTCGTGACGCTGTCGCCCCCTGCCGGAAGATCGCTGCCGACGGACCTGGTGCAGCGCCCGACGCCGCCGGGTCGCCCTCTCGATCCCGACCGACGACCCCCACGAACCGTCTGAACGTCGGTGGCCCGCCCGCGCCTTCCGCGCGGCGGTCAATGTCGTTTGAACGGAGCCTGGAATGTCTTCCCTCATCTGGTCGGGTCGCCTTGTCGGCGCGACGATCCCAATGGCGGCGAGCCTGCTCGCACTGCCTGTGCACGCGCAGAGCCAGGCCGCCCCGCAGCCGATAACTCAGGACGAGGCGGTCAGCCGCGCCCTGGCCGTGCCAGACTGGCGGGCGGCAGGCGAGGGACGTCGCGACGCCGCACGGGCCGAAGCGGATGGCGTGCGTCGGTTCGACAACCCCTCCCTTGAGGTTCGACGCGGTTCGGTCAGCGGCCCCGGCGAGGACGAGACCGAGTGGGAAGCCGAAGTGGTGCAGAGCCTTGACCTGACCGGACGGCGCGCCTCGTTGCGACGGGCGGCGGAGGCCGAAGCCGACGCTGTAGACCTGGAAGTGCGACGCGCCGATCAGGAACGGGTCGCGGCTGTTCGGCGGGCCTGGGTCGAGTGCGCGGTCGCCTCGCGCAAGGCCGACCTGAGCCGACGCTTCTCCGCCCGCCTCGCGGCTGTGGAACGCATTGTCAGCGAAAGAACCGACGCCGGGGACGTCGCCATCTACGATCTCCGCCGCATGCGGGTGGAGGCGCGCACGGCCGAGGCCGAGGCGGCCATTCTGGAAGCCGAGGTGGGCGCCGCCTGCGCCGGTCTGTCGGCGCTGACGGATACGACGGGCGCGAGAGCGGCTGGCCCGCTGCTGGCCCCCATGCCGGCTGAGGCCGTCGTCGCGGATCGCCCCGACCTCAGGGCTGGTGAACGCCGTGCGGAAGCGGCGCGTCAGCAGGTCCGCGCCGCCGACCGTAGCCGTCTGCCTGAGCTGGAATTCGGCCTCGGCTGGAAGCGTCTGGAGACTATGGGCATCGAGGCGGACGGGCCGCAATTTAGCGTGGGACTCACGCTGCCGCTCTTCGACAATGGATCGGCGCGCGCGCGCCAGGCCCGCGCCGAAGAGCGGGCTGCCGCCGCAGAACTTGCGTTGGACCGCCGCACCGTCGACGGCGAGATCGCTGCGGCCGCCGCCCGCGTCGATGGACTCCTTGCCGCCCTGACCGCCGCCATCGAGACCCACGACGACGCCCAGCGCCTGGGGGCCGCCGCGCAGACCGCCTATGAGGCGGGCGAGGGCGACGTCACGGAATTGGTCGACGCCTATCGCGCCGCCCATGCCGCCGACCTTTTCATCACCGAGCTGACGGGACGCGCCAACCTGGCCGTGATCGAACTCGACCTCGCCCGAGGAGGGCAACCATGAAGACCCTGACTTTCACCGCCGCCACGCTGGTCCTGATGCTGGCCGCCTGTTCGCCGTCCGCCGAGACAGAAGACACGTCCGCCGCAACCGAGACCGCCGCGACGGCTCCGGCTGCGGAGCCGTCCCATGCCGACGACGACGCCGCCGAACCGGCCGCTGACGATCACTCCCACGAAGGCCCGGACGCGGCCCACGCTCCGCACTGAAGAGACTGAAACGATGAAGTCGATGCTCCCCGCCCTCGCGGCGCTCGTTCTCCTCTCCGCCTGCTCCGGTGACGGCCAGGAGGCCGCCGAGGCGCATGCGGCGGGGAGCGTCACCGTCACCCACTATTCCCCGGCGACCGAACTGTTCGTCGAGTATCGCCCGCTGGTGCTGGATCGCCGTCGCCGGTTCGACGCCCATCTCAGCCGGGTCTCCGATTATCGCGCCGTCGCCGAAGGCCGTCTGACGGTCGAGCTGGTCTGGCCTGACGGTCATGTCGATGCTGCGACCGCCCCCGTCTCCGACACGCCGGGTATCTTCCGCCCTCTGCTCCGGGCCACCCGCACAGGGCAGGCGCGGCTTCGCTTCCGCCATGTCGGCGAACGAGGCGAAAGCGTCCATGATCTGGGCCTGGTCACCGTCCATCGCACCAGCGAGGAGGCCGCCAAGGCCGCGCCCCCTCATGAGGAAAACCCCAATCGCATCGCCTTCCCCAAGGAAGCCCAGTGGAAGGTGCCCTTCGCTACCCGGCCCGTTGGTGACGGCCTGATCAATCGCACACTGCCAGTCACCGTCGATGTCCGTATTGCGCCGGACGCCGAGGCGATCATTTCCGCACCCGTCACCGGCGTGATCCGCACCGGCTCGACCGTTCCGGCCACCGGCATGCCGGTGCGCGCCGGACAAACCTTGGCGAGCATCAGCGCCCAGTTGGGCGGGGGAGAGGACGTGGCCTCCCTGGATCTTGAGATTTCGCAAGCGCGTATTGAGCTGGATGCCGCTCGCCGGGAGGTCGCGCGGATGACGCGGCTGGTCGAGGCCGAAGCAGCACCCCAGAGACGGTTGGACGAAGCGCGCACCACCGAACGTCTGGCGGCGGCTCGCCTCCAGGCCGCCCAACGCCGTCGAGCCTCGCTCGCGGGTGGGGGACCGGGGGTGCCGGTGGTCGCGCCCATTTCGGGTCGCATCCTGCGATCCACACTCGTTCGCGGCGCGTCGGTGGAGGCCGGGACCGAGCTGATGCGGATCGGCGATCCCAACCGCCTGTGGCTCGTGGCGCGTGTGCCGGAGGCGCAGGCGTCCGGACTGACCACGGCCTTGGGTCTCGACGTGATGGTGGAGGGGCGGCGTCTGGATCTCCCCGGTCTGCGCCGCGTCACCAACGTGGGCTTTGTAGATCCCGAGTCCCGCACGTCCGAGATTATCTTCGCCTACGACGGCTCGGCGGTTCGCCCCGGCCAGCGCGTGCAGGGTCGTCTTTCGGTCGGCGAAGGTCGGCGCGGTTTGAGTGTCCCGGCCTCGGCCATTCTCAACGAAAGCGGACAGGACGTGGTCTATGTCCAGGTCGAGGGCGAGGCGTTCGAGCGTCGGATCGTCACCGTGGGGGAACGCAGCGGCGACCGGGTGGCGGTGACGGGCGACCTTCGCGCCGGAGAGCGGGTGGTCTCGACCGGAGCCTCCATCGTCCGAGCGGCGGCGGCGACGCCTGACGCCTTCGGCCACGGCCACGCACACTGAGGCCCGGCATGATCTCGCGCCTCGTTCACTGGTCGTTGGGCAATCGGCTGCTCGTCTATGCGGTCGCCGCCCTGCTGACGATCTGGGGGGCCTTCGTCACCCTCCGCACGCCCGTCGATGTGCTGCCCGACCTCACCGCTCCCACCGTGCAGGTCGTGGTGGACGCGCACGGCTACACTCCGACCGAAGTCGAGCAACTGGTCACCTTGCCTCTGGAGACGGCCCTCAACGGTGCGCCGGGGCTGCGCCGCATTCGCTCCAACTCGACGACCGGCCTGTCCGTTGTGACGCTGGAGTTCGACTGGAGCACCGACCCGACGGAGGCACGGCGTGTCGTCTCGGAGCGTCTTGGATCGGCGGCGGGCGGGCTGCCAGAGGACTTGCCGCCCCCGGTCATGGCTCCGGCCTCATCGGTCATGGGCGAGATCATGTTTGTGGCCCTGCGGTCCGAAACCCACTCGCCAACGGAGCTGAAGAGCGTCGCCGACTGGACGGTGCGCCGTCGCCTGCTGGCGGTGCCCGGGGTGGCGGAGGTCATGACCATCGGGGGCGACGAGCGACAGGTGCAGCTGGTCGTCGACGCGGGCCGCATGAGCGCGCGCGGCGTAGGCATCAACGATGTGGTCGAGGCGCTGAGCGCCGCCAGCGCCAACCGTTCAGCAGGCGTGGTCGTGCAGAACGGCCAGGAGCTTCTGGTCGAGGGCGTCGGGCGAGCGACCCATCCGGAAGACTTTGGCGACGTGGTGGTAGGCGAGCAGGGCGGCGTGCCGGTGCTGGCGCGCGACGTAGGGGACGTGCGCATTGGCGAGGGGCTGAAGCGCGGCACCGGCTCCTACAACGGTCAGCCCGCCGTCATCTTCGCCATCCAGAAACAACCGAACGCCAACACCCTCGCCCTCACCAAGGAGCTGGATCGGGTGTTCGCCGACCTCCAGCGCGCCCTTCCGCAGGGCATGAAGCTGGAGACGCAGGTCTTCCGTCAGGCCGACTTTGTGGAGCGCGCGGTCGACAACGTCATCAAGGCCCTGATCGAGGGGTTGGTGCTGGTCTCCATCATCGTCCTGGTCTTCCTCGCCTCGTGGCGGGCGACGCTTGTGACCCTGGCTGCGATCCCCGTGTCGGTGGTGGCGGCGCTGCTGGCGGTCAACGCCGTGGGCGGCACCATCAACACCATGACGCTCGGCGGCATCGCCATTGCGCTCGGGGTGCTGGTCGACGACGCCATCATCGTGGTGGAGAACATCGTCCGCAGACTTCGCATCGAACGTGAGAAGCCCGAGAGCGAGCGTCGCGGCACCCTGAAGATCGTCGGCGACGCCACGGTCGAGGTGCAAGGTTCAATCGTCTTCGCGACCCTGATCATCCTGCTCGTCTTCCTGCCTCTTTTTGGCCTGATCGGCATCGAAGGCAGGCTGCTTCAGCCGCTCGCGCTGGCGTATGGCGTCGCCTTGCTCGCCAGCCTTGCGGTGGCCCTGACGCTGACGCCGGTGTTGGGTCTGGATGTGCTGTCGCGGTCGGACAGGGCGCTGGGTCGCGAACCCAAATGGGTCCACCGGATGAAAGCCGCCTATGCGCATCGTCTGGTCGACCTGCTGCCCCGCTGGCGTCTGCTCGGCGCGATCTCCGTGGCGTTGGTGGTCGTCGCGGGCGTCGGTCTGGCGCTGTCGGGTCGCGCCTTCCTGCCCGAGTTCAACGAGGGCAGTCTGACGGTCAACGTCACGACACTGCCCGGCACGTCTCTCGAAGCCTCGGACGAAGCCGCCGCCCAGGTCGAGGCCGCGATGCTGGCCCAGCCGGAGATCATCACCACCGCCCGCCGAACGGGCCGCGCGCCCGGCGATCCCCATGCGCAGGAGGTCTTTGCGTCCGAGATCGAGGCCACGCTGAAGCCCGGAGGGCGCGACCGCGAGGCACTGCTCGACGGCCTGCGCGAGGCCGTGGGGGGCATCCCCGGCGTGCAGGCTATCTACGGCCAACCCATCTCGCACCGCATCGACCACATCCTGTCGGGAGCGCGGGCCAATATCGCCATCAAGGTCTTCGCGCCCGACAGCGCGACCTTGTCCCGTCTGGCGAACGAAGTGCAGTCGCGGGTCGCCGAAGTGCCCGGCGCGGTCGACGTGCAGACCGACACGCAGAGTCAGGTGCCCTACCTACGCCTTCGCTTCCGCCGCGCTGACCTCGCTCTGGCGGGACTGACGCCAAACGAGGCGGCGGACGCGGTCGCCACCGCCGTCGGCGGCGCGACGGTCGGCACGCTGCTGGAGCGCCCGGTCATCACCGAAGTGGTCGTCCGCTACGATCCCGCGACGCTGAACGATCCGCTCGGCATGGAAAGCCTGCTGCTCTCTGCCGACGACGGGCGCTTGATACCCCTGTCCGCCATCGCCGACGTTGTCCGCGATCAGGGACCGAACGCCATCTCGCGGGAAAGCGTGGAGCGGGTCCAGCTGGTTCTCGCCAACGTCTCGGGACGCGATCTCGGCGCAGTCGTCGCCGACATCCGCGAGGTTCTGGAGCCGATGGACCTGCCCGAGGGCGCACGCATCGAGTTGGGCGGTCAGTTCGAGAGCGCGGCTTCGGCCACGCGCACCCTATTGGCGTTGGGCCTGGTGGTGTTGATCGGCATGTTCCTGCTGCTGCGCCAGGCGTTCGGTTCGAGCCGCGACGCGGGGATCGTCATGCTCAACCTGCCCCTGGCGCTGGTCGGCGGGGTGGTGGGGCTGTGGTTGATCGGCGGTGTGCTTTCTGTCGCCACCATTATCGGCTTCATCACCCTGTTCGGCATCGCCACCCGCAATGGCGTCATGCTGATCAGCCACATCAAGCATCTGCGCGAGGTGGAGGGCGTGAGCGATCTTGAGCAGGCCGTCCGTCAGGCGGCGGAGGAGCGGCTGGTGCCCATCCTCATGACCGCCGTCGCCGCCGGACTGGCGCTCGTTCCCCTGGCCCTGGCGATGGGCCAGCCGGGCAGCGAGATCCAGGCTCCGATGGCCGTGGTCATCCTGTGCGGCCTCGCCACCTCGACGGTCCTGAACATGATCGTCCTTCCCGCGATTTATCTGGAAGCGGTCCGGAGAACCCGGCTCGCTTAGGAGGCGACCATGCTCTACCTGCTTACCAAGGCGGCGATCTCCGGTGTGCTGATCGCGGTCGCGTCGGAGGTTGCCCGCCGTTGGCCGGGCTGGGGAGCGCTGATCGCCTCCCTGCCCCTGGTCTCCATCCTCGGCATGATGTGGCTCTGGCGGGACACCCGCGATCCAGTCCGCATGGCGAGCCATGCTGAGGCGACTTTCTGGTTCGTCCTGCCCAGCCTGCCAATGTTCCTGCTGGTGCCATGGCTCATACGGCGGGGAGTAGCATTCTGGCCGGCTCTGCTGGCGGGGTGTGTTCTCACCGTTGCGATGTACGTAGTGACGGCCGCTTTGCTGTCTCGGTTAGCGAGGCTCTAGCAAGTCGGTCCAGTCGATCTAGCCCCACTGCACCGAGCGTCATCGAACGTCGGACCTCGCCGACAGCCGCTAAGAGTGAGACCTGCACATTCGGCGGCTGATCGGCGCCTTGCCTCGAAGCGGACATCGCCAACCGCCGCAAAGAGTCAGGAACGGAAATGGAAGATAGCTTGGGGATGAGTGACAGCGTTCTTGTCGGTGTTCGTTCTGAGTTTTCATCAAGCGGTTCTGTCTGGCTGGTCTGCCGCTTCGTGTCGTCCGCTCTGTCCATGGCTTAACCACTGCGGACCTGGGAGACCAGTTCGCAGCGGGCGGTTAAGCGGCTGACCGGCTACCGACGCGTCGCGAAGTGTAGCTTGATGGATCAGCCTATGGCGATGGCGTCTAAGACGTCAGGAGCAGGTCACAAGTCCCCGGCGTGATGGCCTTTGAAATGTATCGGCCCCAGCCGGCCGCGTCGTACGCGTCTCTTACCTTGACCGACCCGGTGGGGACCATGCTTTTCCAGATGCCCCCTACAGCCGCCGCAATCTGATCGACGAACTCGGGCGCGCAGCTGAGGGCTAAGTGAATATGTAGGTTCGTGTCGACGTGCTCGATCACCGCCAGGTAGATCGACCGGTCGTCCACGCGTTTGGCCCACAACCGACCAAGGACCAACCGGTCCAGACGCGCATGCAGGTGCTTCAGGTCTTGGGCGGCACCTGCCGGTGTGGTGTCACGATTGAACGCCAGCGTGATCGCCAGGGCCGGTTTTAGTTGCGCCACAAGGTCGGTGATGGAGGCCCTGTAAGCGACGGTTGTAACGGCTGGCGGGATCATTGCGCGCCACCATTCAGAGCGTTCTGCCAAGCGGCGATTTCAGCAGCCGTGTAGATCCGCACGGGCTCGCGTTTGATGTGCGACCAGCACTCCTTCTTGGCTGGGGGGGGCGCGAAGGCGGCCTCTCGGGCGCGCCCTGCATGCTTGTTTCGTTGCCAGTCCATCTTCGCCATCTGCACCTCCAGAGGAAAACCGAAGAGGCCGACCGGGTGAAGCCAGCCCCTTCGATCTATTTATCCTCGGGACCGAAGTCAGCGGTTCGGGCATGGGCGCAGAGTATCGGCGCGGCCTATCCTCCGACATCGGGCTCGGCGGTTCAGCTACGAGCGTTCGCCGTTCTTCTCGTCCTCCAGCGGGTCCAACGCCACACCGGTCAGCCGCTTTGAAGCGTCCAAGGGGTTCGGCCAGGTCAGGAATTTGTCGATAACCATGAGGCGCTGGAGAAGGTCCACAGGACGTCCGTCTCCCGAGAGCATGGCCATATCGGCAATTCGTCCCGCCTCCTCCATCAAACGTAGCTGCTGTTCGATGTTGTGGTGGACGAGCAGGTGAGAGCCCACGCCGTCGAGGGCGTACTGAGCGCCGGACCTCGCAGGACCAAGGATGTCGCGGACGACGCTGCGTTGACCCACAAGCGTTGCACCGGGCAGGGGCAGCGCCGATCTGACGTAGTCCGGGGACATAGGCATCTTCACGGTTTGGGCCGCAAATTTCGCCGCGTTCATTCCGACGATGATCCGACCGTGTTTGACGTGATGGCTGGGCGTGGCGGTGTCGAAGGTGACCTCGATTTCGAATCCGGCGTCGCGAAGTACGCGCTTGATCTGAGTGAGCTGGACGGCCCGAGACAGGCTGCTGGTCCCGAGGACGTGTATGTGGCCGAACCGGCCGCCGAGGTTCCCCTCCTTCGTCATCAGGGCGAGAAGGCGGAGCATAGTGGGAAGTTCGCGCGCACCCCCGCCGAACGCCCACCCCTCAAACGGATACGTCTTCACGGCGTCGTACCAGGCGCGGCACTCCTTCCAGTCGCGGCCCTGTAGGACGTTCAGGAATCGGATCTTCCCCGGCGTCCTCTCGGCAGCCATGACCGCCAAGTTCGCTAGCGTGTCGTTCAGGCAGGACTGGAATGTGGGCCACGTCTCGGTGCCGATCGCCCGAGTGGGAATGTCCACCGTCATTGCTAGATCGGAGTTGGCTTCCAACCAGCCGAGCGCTTTCAGGACGGTCGGCCGGCCTTCATACAGGCCGGGCTTGCTGATGAACTGGAAGCCTCCGCTGTCACCGATGATCGTTGTGGCCGACCGGTCACGCGTCGCGAGGATGCCGGGCGCGGGGGCTCCCACAGTTCTGATGAACTGGCCGTAGCTGACCAAGGCGAAGGGCGTGAAAACCGCAGAGCGCGGCTGGAGGATGTCGAGTTCCGCGCTGGTTAAACCAGCGGGCAAAGGCCGAGAGCGCGGTCCCGGGCCGTTGATGAAGGCGAGTTGAAGGGCAGGCGCGTATTGCGCCCGATCAGGGTTCAGGATCAGGTTCGTCATGGTCTGCTGGCGGGACGGCGACTTGCGCCGCCGTCCGTCGCCTTCTCCTAGGCCGAGGTCTTGTCGTAGCGTTGGAAGAGATCGGCGTGGTCTCGCGTCGTGTCGGCGAGGACACTCGCGATGTAGACCCGATGGGTCGCGCCCCGGCCGGTCCACGAGACGCAAACCACCCCCCGCTTGTCGCCGGATATGCCGACCTGGTCGTCGGCGGTCCCAGCGACCGCTGCCGTCAGTGTGGCCTGGAGGTCCTTCATCGGAACTGACAGGCGCAGGTCGTCCGTTGCTCCGCCGTCCAGCAGTGCGTCGTACTGGAGGGTAGAAGCCTTACCTGCCTTGAGCAGGACGTTGCCTTCCTTCATCCGGACATCGACGGCATCCGCCTGGCGGGCCGCTTTGTTGTCGAGGATTTCGGACCTCAGTCGGGCCAGTACGTCGCCACGAATTGAGCGTACGCCGACATCTCGGTAGGTGTCGCTCAGACGGTGGGCGAACGGGTTGCGTTCCGGATTACTCCCCCAGTCGCCGGCCGGGATGAGGCCGATTTTGGCCGGTTTACCGCTCCGGGCGCGCTTGAAGGTCAAGGCGTTCAGCTTCGCGTCTTTCTGAACCCCATCGAACGTGAAGTGCTGGCGCAGATTCTCAGGTGCCACATCGGCCTCGAACCTCGCGCGGGCTGGCGGGTGGAAGATGTACGGACCTGAAGGGAGCGTCGCGCCGTCAGAGAGGGCCGTCACGACCAGCATCTCCGGAGCACTCATGTGGCTGAGACTGGTGGTCAGCCGGTCTCCCCGCAGCTTCGTTGTACGACCCGAGATGCGCATGGGAGTCGCTTCGGTAATCGTCTCCACCTGTGAATCTACCGGCAGTAGGCTGGGCCGGTTGGGCAACAGAGCTTTGGTCAGGAGAAGGTGCTCGCTGATGCCGTTGAGGATCTGGTCCAACTCGTCGAGGTTGGGAGGCGGCAGCATCGCGCTCAGCGCGCTCAAGCTGACTGGAATCTCCCTCGCGACGTGGCAGCCGTTCTCATCCGGGTAGCCCACCAGCAGGAACGGTTGGCCGGGCTTGCTGGGACGGAAGTTGGAAAGCGTTCCGACAGTCCCGAGGCCGCGAACCTTTTCGAGAAGGTCCAGCTGCGCCTCGCGCTCGGTGGACTCATCTACGCCGGTGAGGTCCGCTTCGGAGAGGCCCTCCGACGCCTTCCTGCCCTTAGTCTCATCCGACAGGGCTTTCCGGACGGCCGCCTGGAACGGACTGCCGAACTTGGCCTCGAGCTCCGCAACGCTCATGTCCGCGAGCGCAGGGAGGCCGCCCGCAAGATATATGGACGCGCGGATGATGCCCGCGAGGCTTTGCAGCTGGTCGTTTCGGGCGGACTTGTCGTCTTCCGAAAATGCATTCCAGTTCGTGCCCGTCAGCCCCGCCATAAGCCAGCGACCCGGCCAGCCCGTGGTGTTCGGTTTTGCGCCACACTTGGCGCTGGCGTCGCGTAGTTCGCGGCTGTCGTGGCCCCCGAGCGCCGCGTAGGTGATCGCCGCTTCGAGGTACAGCTTCTGGCGGGCGCGGTCGGTTAGAAGCTGGCTCGCCATGTCAGCAGACAGCCGCTGGCGAATGTCGGCAAGACGTGCTGCCGAGGTGGTGACGATATTCGTCATGTCGTGGTCTCCGATCAACGGGATCGGGGCAGCCAGTATGGTGCGGAAAACCGAACCCGTTGGCGGACGTGCGGGGCGTCGATCCACCGCATTACCCAACGCGCACGAGGCGCGACGTCCATGGTCCCGGAGCGGGACGACCTGAAATCAGGTTGCGGCCTTCTAATCGCGGCGAAGTAACGAGTCAACGAGAATCGCCACCTTCGCCAGATTTTCGCCAGACGTTCTTAAATCTGTCACAATCAAATACTGGTTAGTTCGGTCCGTCCTCGTGCCGCTGGTTAAACCAGCCCGCGCAGCAGACGAGGTGACTTCCGAATGCCAGTAGATGCCCTACAGCCGGAGCCGTTGACCGGTCATGGAGCGCCTTTGGTGTCCTTCAGTTCGCGATAGACGGTCATCCGTGAGATGCCGAGCGTGCGAGCGACTTCGGTCGGACCAATGCCGCGAGCCGAGAGCGCCCGTATCGTCGAGGGATCGACGGTTTTGCGTCGGCCCTTATAGATCCCGCGCTTCTTTGCGGCGGCTATCCCGGCCCGCTGTCGCTCTTTTATGAAGGACCGTTCAAGTTCCGCGACCATTCCCAAGGTCGTGATTACGATACGGCCGAGGTCTCCACCGGTGCTAATCTCGGGATCAAGCACGCGTAGGCTGGCCCCCTTGGCTTCCAACTCGGCGACGATGTTCAGGGTGTCCCGCGTCGATCTGGCGAGGCGGTCGAGCCTGACGACCACCAACTCATCCCCTTCGCGAATGAAGTCGAGGATCGCTCCGAGTTCGCCGCGTCCCTCCCGAGCGGCACCGCTTACCTTCTCCGCGCGAATGGGCGCGCAACCATCTCGGGCGAGCCGGTCGATCTGCAGTTGGTAGTCCTGTCCCGCGCTGCTGACCCTCGCGTATCCGATCCTCGCCATCGTCCCTCCCGGTGTAACATTCGGGTGGACTCTATTGCCGCCTGTCACACCGGGCGACCTGGAAGGCATATGTGACGCGGAACCGGGCGCCGCGACGTAACAGCCGGCCGTCACGGACGGGTGTAGCCAACGTTACGCCGACGCAATGCGTGCCTTTCGCTCAGGAACTACGCGACCCGAGCACTCTCACTCCATTCCCCGACCTCGGCGAGCTTCGAGCGGGTGTCCTCGAAACGTGTCACGGCGGCAGCGATCTTCCTTTGCTGGTCGATGTCGAAGGTGCCTTCGGCCGTTACCGGCACTTTGATTCGGAGTTCCTTGACTCTCCCAACGAACAACTTGGCTTCGTACAGGAAACCCCCGGCCGCTACTGCGGAGCGAAGTTCGACAGCCACGTAACCGACATCGAGCGCAGGGTGTCGAACATCGATGACGATGACGTCGTCAGTTACGGCGCAAACCTCGTCGCGGACGTAGACTTTACCCACTGAGGCTCCGTTCGCGTTGACGGTCACGATCGGCGCACTTTCGATCGTCATGCCGATGCCTTCCAACCATTCGCGGTCGGCCGATCCCTTGGTTTCACCTGCCGTTTTGAAGCAGCTGTAGATGGGGACGTCCCCCGGGTGTTCGCGCACGTCAGCTGTTCGGACGCGCGTACCTGATCTCACATTGAACAACGCAGTGTCGTTTAGTGTGACCTCAACGGTCGGTCCGTGAGTAAGGTCGTCCAGTTCGGTGCGTGCGGAAGTCAGCTCCTCTGCGATTTCTTCGATGCGCGCCTGCGCCTCTGTCACGAACTCCCCACGAGAGATGGCCCCATCCCGAACGCCCAGTTCGACCAGTTCCGCGTCTGACCAAAAGCGGGTGACGTCCCAGCGGTCGCGCGATCCGAACTGGTCAGCGGGGACGCTGCGAATGAACGGGAATTCCTCGGTCGCCGACGGGTCGCCTTCGCTCGCCTTCACGAAAGCTGTTGCGATGGCGTCGAGATCGTTATCGTCAGGAGTCGGGATCCGGCGCCAGTCAAGTGTTTCGCCGATGGATCGAGCAATGGCGCAGATGACGGGCGGTCGCGCTTCGACCTTTGTCCTCCGCTTCTCAAGGACGAGGATCGCGGTCTTCTGTGCCGTGTTGAAAAAGGTGTTTCGGGGCAGCTGGATCGAGGCCAGCAGGTTGCACTCCTTGAGCAACTCCTCCTTCATCTTCGGGTCAGTACGGTTGAGCATTCCGAGAGGCACCACAGCGAACGCGCGGCCGCCGGGCCTCAGAGCACCCGACATGTAGCGCATAAACAGCGCCTCTACTCCCAACCCGCCGCTGTTGTAGTAGTCGCGCAGGTTCAGTCCGTTGCGAGAGCCCTGAAGGTCCTCGATCTCGCGCTTGTAGATCGCGCTGCCTTGGGTGACGTACGGGGGGTTGGTCAGGATAACGTCGACGGTATCTCGCGGCGGGTTCTCTAGAGAGCCGAGAGTCTCGTTTCCGTTCATCAAGACGAAGGTTTCCGCCATCGCCGTGTTGATCCCGGCAATCGTGACGTCAGGGTCGCGCAGCGCTTCCGCCAGGTGGATCAGCATGTTCGATTTGGCGAGCATGTGGAGCCCGGGATCGACATCGATGCCAATCGCTCGAACCCGTCGGTTCGGACGCCCTCCGACAAACCGAATGTTACCGGGAAGACTCTCTTCGAGAAGAAGCGGCTCGAGGATAAAGCCTCCGACCCCTGCAGCAGGGTCAAGCAGGACCGCGCCGTCCCTAAGCTTGTCCAACTGGGCCATCCGGACCATGGGCCGGACGACGTTTCGGGGCGTGAAGAACTGCCCGAGGCGCTGCTGGCGCGCCGAACGCCGAAGGAACGTCTCGTAAAGCCGCTCCTTAAATTCGGGATCGATTTCCGTCAGAGGACCAAAGCGCTCGAAGGCCTCTAGGATCTCAAGGAACGTGCGATTGTGGCCGGACAGGGTTCCCTGCCCGCGGAAGAACGCGTTCTGATCCACGATCGAAGTCGGAGACGTTATCGCCGGAAGGCCGAACAGGCTCGCCGTCGCAGAATCCTCGGCGGCTACTCCGGCCGGGAACAACTCGATGATCTTTGGGCGAATTGTCCGAAAGTAGTACTCGATCGCGGTTATGCCGTGTTCGCGCATGAACTCGGCGGGATCCTTCAGAAGGTTGTGAAACCGGTAGGCTTCCGGGAGGACTGCGCGGGAGAGATTGTCGGACAGGAATTTGTGAGTGAAAATCTCGGTGAAGGTGAGCAGGCACTCCTTCGGCTCCGCCTTCGTCGCGTGCCAGATGCTCTGCCATACGGCTTCGGCCAGCGGCTTAGGGTCTTTTGACACTCCCGCGTCACCGGCCAAGAGGTTTTGAAGAACGGCGGGGTTGAAGTCGCGATTTTCGTCGAAGTAGCGCAGAACCCCTCGGTTGGTCGTCTCCTGCACGTCGATGTACCGGTCGCTCGACCCGTCCGAAGTGATCGCCACATGAACCCCAAGCGCGGCGGCCGCGAAGTAGGCCTGTTCGTCGGCCCTTAGTAGGTCGGCCTCGCTCTTGAACTTTTTGGGGGCTTTGTTCTCTCCA
This sequence comes from Brevundimonas sp. A19_0, assembly GCF_017744255.1. Lineage (GTDB taxonomy): Bacteria > Pseudomonadota > Alphaproteobacteria > Caulobacterales > Caulobacteraceae > Brevundimonas. The sequence goes on from NZ_JAGHQP010000003.1 coordinate 90,451, forward strand.
GTCGCAACAGCGCGCAGCCGGTCGCCGTCCCGCCGAAGGTAGACCCGGTCCGGCCGCGCATTCCCAGGCCGCTTCGGCGGCTTGTAGGCGGAGAAGGGATAATCCACCGAGAGGGGAACGGTCGCTTCGACTCCCGCCAAAACCAGCTGATCCACGGTCGTGGCCCCGACGTTCAGCATCTCGAACTGGCCGAACCGCTCGCCCTTCAGGCTGCCAGACGCGACATAGCCGCGCTGGATCAGTTCTTCGTTTGCCAAGGCCTGCAACCCGCTTGTTCATTACCGACAGCGGTGTCGTTACCATCCGACGATCGCGTCGGCCAGCGAAATTTACGGTCATGCTGCTCCTCCTCAGAGCAGCGCCTAACGCCGTCCTGGGAGAAGGGCGACCGAAGATCTGCTTCTTCTCGATGTCGTTAGGGACAACACGTTGAGCAGCTGACGCTCTGGACTCTCGACCAATCTCTAGGCTTTCGGCGTCAGTCCCGCTTTCTACTCGCCTCGCGAAGCACCGAAAGATAGCTCGGCGCGATCTCCATCCGATGCAACAAACCCATCCCGTCGAGCTTCTTGTGCAGCGCCGGTAGTTTGTAGCTGTTGACCCACATGAACAGGTGATGTTCGGCATGGAAATTGACCCAGTAGGGGGCGATGAAGGCCCGCTCCAGCCAGTTGGCGCGGGTGGTGCGCGCGGCGCGGAAGGCATCCTCGGCCGAGCCCTCGACACAGGCATGTTCGGCGATGTTGCGGATGCGGGTGACCATCGGAAACCAGGTCGCCATCGGCAGCAGCCACAGGGCGAAATACGCCCACCAGACCCCGGCCAGGCTGAACACCGCCAGCAGGCCCGCATTGACCAGCAGGAACGGCAGGATCGACCGGCCGGTCACCAGCGCCTCATACGCATGGTCATCGGTGGGCCTTTTAGGGGCGCTATCGCTCGGCTCGCAGAGCGTCGCTGCCTGAGCGCGCGATTGTTTCAGCGCCGCTAACGGCAGCAGCACCCTCTGCTTGAAAAAGGTCTGGCCGGCCAGGTCGCGGATCAGCTTGCGGCGCAGCGAGGCGGGGCTGACGGGGAAGGGGGCCGACAGGATCAGGTCGGGGTCCTCGGCCTGTTGGGCAAACCGGTGGTGCGACAGATGATAGGGGCGATAGTTGCCCAGCGACGCGCCGACCGGCACGGCGCACAGCCAGTGGCCGAGAAAGTCGTTGAGCTTCAGATTGCGCGACAGGGCCCCGTGCGCCGCCTCGTGCATCAGGATGGCAAGTCCCAGCTGGCGCGTGCCGATGATCATGACGCTGAGCGGGATCAGCCAGGGGATCCATATTCCGAGCGCCACCGCCAAAGCGATCACACCCCAGCAATGCAGCACCAGCAGCGGCCCGGCCACGGCACTGCGCGACTGGAACGGCGCCCACTCTTCGGGCGCGAACAACTGGCCGGGAGCAATGCGGGGCGCGGCGGGCATGGGACCAGTCTAGCGTCCTTTTGCGCTACGGACAAAAGGCCCGGCAGCTAGTCAGGCTATCCTGACGAAAAGTCAGGTTGACATGACACGCAAGTGATGTAAGGTCGTCCTTACATTCAGTCAGGAGGACGTGACATGACATCCGCTGCCAAGGCCTACACCTTTCGAACCGTATTCTTCATGCTGGGCTATGTCGTCGCTCTTGTGCTGGCCGTGAGCGGCGCGCTGGACACCGTCGGTGGCGTCAGTGGCTGGGTCCTTGCGGCGGCCGTCGCGGCACCGGTGGCCGGACAGATCTGGGCGACCCTGGCCTTCATCCGCGACAGCGACGAGTTCGTCGCCGGGATCACGGCCAAGCGCTTCATCCTCGCCGCCGGCATGACCTTCGCCCTCAGCGTCTTCTGGGGCTTCGCCGAGAAGTTCGCCGAGGCGCCGCACGTCGAGGGCTGGTGGGTCTATGTGGTGTTCTGGGGGCTGATGGGCTTCATGCCGATGTTCATCCGGAGCAGCCGCTGATGAAAAACCGCCTCAAACTGCTGCGCGTCGAGCGCGGCTGGACCCAGGAACAGCTGGGCCAGGAACTGGGGGTCTCGCGCCAGGCCGTGAACGCCCTCGAGACCGAGAAGCACGACCCCTCGCTCGACCTCGCCTATCGCATCGCCGTGGTGTTCGACCGCCCGGTGGAAGACATCTTCGAAAACCCGCACGCCTGATCCGTCAGGCCCACTCCAAGGACATTTCCCATGCTGCATCTCCGCCACTTCGTGGGGCGCCGGATCCTGCGCGCCCTGTTCCTCGCCTCGGCCCTGTTGCTGGCCGGGGGCATCGTCAGCCTGATCGTGCCGCGTATGGCCTTCGCCCAGACGGCTCCGGCCTTCACCTCCGACCGTCTGTCGGTCGAGGTGCTGGGCGCCGGGCCCGACGTCATCTTCATCCCCGGGTACGCCTCCTCGCGCGAGGTCTGGCGGGCCGAGGCCGAGCGCCTGTCCGCCACCCACCGGGTGCATATGGTCCAGCTGGCCGGTTTCGCCGGTGAGCCGTGGGTCCATGGCGACGGCCCCTTCGTCCAGCCGGTGATCGACGCGCTGGCCCGCTATATCACCGAGACGGGCCTGCGATCGCCCGCGGTCATCGGTCACTCCATGGGCGGCATGAGCGCCCTCATGCTGGCCCAGCAGTACCCCGCCCGCGTCGGCAAGGTGATGAGCGTCGACAGCCTGCCCTTCTTCTCGGCCCTGTTCGGCCCGCAGGTGACGGTCGATACGGCGCGCCCCTTCGCCGAACAGGCCGCCGCCGCCACCCTTTCGGCCGATGACGCCAGCTTCCGCGCGGGCCAGCAACAAGGCGCCGCCGGCTATGCCAACGATCCGGTGACCCAGGCCGCCATGGTTGTCTGGAGCATGGATTCGGATCGTCAGGCGCTGGCCAGCGCGATCAGGGAGGTCATGCTGACCGACCTGCGTCCGGGTCTGGCCGATATGACCACGCCGGTCTGGGCCGTCTATGCCGCGGATGCGAACGGCGGCGCCCCGCCCGCCATGGCCGATGCCCTGTGGCACCGCGAATATGCCACCCTGCCGGGCGTCACCCTGATCCGGGTCGATGACAGCCGCCACTTCATCATGGCGGACCAGCCCGAGCGGTTCAGTGCGATCATCGACCGCTTCCTCGCGGACTAGGCGGCGGGGTCAGCGCGGCGTGACGTCCCCCGTCCGCCGCGGCTGGCCGGCAAACTCCGACACATAGGTCGGGGAAATCTGGCTTCTGAAGGCGTTCTGCGGGATGGCGATCTCGTAGGCGCCTTCGACATAGGGGCCGACCTGATACGGGCCGATCAGGAAGATCAGCCCCCCGGCCTTGCCCGGTTGATCGCCCGGGGCCAGCACGAAGGCGGTGTTGCGCGCCCGGGGGCAGGCCCAGCCGTCGCGCGCCGTCAGCGTCACGGTGCGGGCGTCGGGCACCCGCTGGCGTCGGGCGGCGTTGATGGCGGTGCACAGGGCCTGGTCCAGCGCCGTCAGATCGGCGTCCTTGCGAAACAGTTCGGCAGCCCCGATCAGCCGCCTGGCCGAACGATCCCAGAGCAGGCCGGTCGACAGGGTGTTGGGGTGGGCCCCGCCGGAATAGTCAAAGTCGACCCGCTTCAGGCTGAACAGCCGCTCGGTCTGGCCGGCCATTGTCAGGGTCACGGTCTTCTCGAAGGCCGGCATGCCCTCGTCGCCCTCGGCCTCGGTGCGGGCGGCCAGCGCCCCCTCCTCGAACTGGCGGAGGCTCCGGACCTCCTCGGCATAGAGGCGGGCATGCAGGTCCGGCTCGGCCTTGATCCCCTCGGGCAGGGTCAGGGACACGGTGGCGTGCGGCGTCTTGTCGGCAAAGGTCAGATTGGACGGGGAGGCCGCCGGTGTCTCCATGCCCGCCGCCGGGGCTTCGGCGGTGGCCTCGGCGGGGGCGGGCTCTTCCCGGTCGCGATTGCAGGCGGCGAGCGCCAGCGGCAGGGCCAGTCCCAGCGCCATCATCGGCAGGCGCAGGCTGTGGGTCGGGGAGGGACGCATGGAAAACTCCTGTGTTCGCGCCACTCTAGCCCCCGATCGGGACCGCCCCAAGGCCAAGCGCAATCAACAACAGCACACCCGCATCCCTATTGGATTTGAACAGGCGAAGCGCGCCCTGCGGGTCGTCGGCGCGGACCTTTCGCACCTGCCAGGCCAGATGCGCGCCCCAGGCCAGCCAGCCGATCCAGAACAGCGGCGACAGACCCCCGACGAGGGCCGCGCCCGCCGCAAGGATCGCCGCGATCAGGTAGAAGAAGGCCACGCCATCGCGGACCTTTCCGCCCAGCCGCCGGGCCGACGACTTCACCCCCGCCAGCGCATCGTCCTCGATGTCCTGAAGCGCGTAGATGGTGTCATAGCCCAGCGTCCAGAACACTCCGCCGAGGTAGAGCAGCAGGGCGGTTGCCGTCAGGGCTTCGCCGCTGCCCGCTGCGACGCCGTATGTAGTCCACTGCCCCGAGGCGACCATGGCCTCGCCCACGGCGCACAGGATGAAGGGGGCGGCGCTCGCGGCCGCCGCAAAGCCCATCAGCGCGCCCCAGTTGAAGGTCAGGCCCAGCCAGGCCTGGGGCCACCAGGTGATGCGCTTCATGAAGGGATAGGCCGCGACCAGCGCCAGCGAGGCCACACCCAGCAGCACCGCCGGCAGGCCCAGCGTCAGCAGGATCAGAAAGCTGATCAGGCAGCAGCCGATGACAAAGGCCCAGGCCCCCTTCACCGATATCTGGCCCGAGGCGACCGGACGCGCCGCAGTCCGCGCCACCTTCGCATCGATGTCGCGGTCGACGATGTCGTTGAAGGCACAGCCCGCCGCCCGCATCAGACAGGCCCCCACCGCGAACGCCACCACCAGCCATGCGAGGATCAGCGGCGGCGCATCCGGCTCCAGCGAGCCGACCGCCAGCGCGATCCCCTGCCAGCCGGGCAGCAGCAGCAGCCAGATGCCGACGGGCCGGTCGAACCGCCCCAGCTTCAGCCACGGCTTCAGCCCCTCGGGCGCATGGCGATCGACCCAGTTCTGGCCGGCGTCGGGAAGGGGAGCGGTCATGTCTTCTGATAGCGCCTTCCCGGCCTCGGGGAGAAGAGATAGAGGCGATCATGACCCGGCTTTTCGCCCCTTTCCGTTCGGCCACCCGCCATGCGGCCTTTCCGCTGGCCGTGCTGGTGCTGGCGGCCATGGTGCTGGGCCTTGCCCCGATCCTTGTGCGCCTGACCGAGACGGGCCCGGCGGCCGCCGGCTTCTGGCGGTTCGTGTTCGCCCTGCCGTTGCTGACCCTGCTGACGGCCACCCGTAGGGGCGAGGAGCGGGGACCGGGAGCCCCGTCGCGCTGGATGCTGCTGGCCGGGCTGTTCTTCGTGCTGGATCTGGCCTTCTGGCACTACGGCATCGTCATGACCTCGGTCGCCAATGCGACGGTGCTCTGCAACCTGACGCCCGTGGTCGTGACCCTGTTCGCATGGGTGATATGGCGCGAACGGCCGGGCCGGGGGTTCATGGTGGCGCTGGCGCTCGCCCTGGCCGGCGCCTTTGCCATGGCTGCCGGGGCCGATGGCGGTCAGGGCACCGACCCGCTGCTGGGCGACCTGTTTTCGCTGTCGGTGGCGGTCTGGTACGCGGGCTATTTCCTCGCGGTGAAGGCCGCGCGACGTACGGCCGGCGCGTTGCGTGTGACCTTCTGGGCTACCCTGGCCGGGGTGCCGTTGCTGTGGCTGGTGGCCCGGCTGCTGGGCGAGGACATCCTGCCCGCAGGGCCGTCGGGCTGGTGGGCCTGTGCCGGGCTGGGTCTGATGCATGTGGTGGGGCAGGGGGGCGTGGCCTGGGCGCTGGGGCGGCTGCCGACCTCGGTGACTGCCGTCACCATCCTGATCCAGCCGGTGGTCGCGGCCCTGCTGGGCTGGTGGATATTTGCCGAGGCCCTGACCCCGGTGCAGGCGATCGGCGGCCTGCTGGTGCTGGCCGGGGTGGTGCTGGCCCAGCGCGCCAGTCGCCTGACCCCGCCGGCCGGCCCCGTCATGACGCCGCCGGGCTCCGGAGGGGCACTCCGGAATTGAAACGGGCGCGGACCCCGAAGAGTCCGCGCCCGCAAAGGTCTGAAACCTCAGTCGCTCCTAGAGGAGCTTGAGGCCCACGGCCGAGGTCTTGCCGCGCTGGGTTTCCAGCTCGTATTCGACTTTGGCGTTGTCATCCAGACCGGCCAGGCCGGCTTGCTGAACGGCCGTGATGTGGACGAACACGTCCGACCCACCGCCATCCGGCTGGATGAAACCGTACCCCTTGGTGGGGTTGAACCATTTGACCGTACCGGTCGCCATAATGCGTCTCCGTAAACGCGCTTTCCAGGCGAACACCCTGATGGGTGTCCGTCAACCCGTCTGGATAAAGCTCGTTCAGGCGAAGGAGCGACCCGCGGCTTTGGACACCGCGCAAATCCGGGCTGCGTAGGGGTTGTCTCGCGTCGGGGGCTTTTGGTCAACCGGAATTGATTCGCGCCCGAGGGGAGCCGGATCAGGCGCACAGCCCGCGTGGCGCCCCGTCCAGATGCAGGTGATCGGCGTGCGCCTCATTGTAGTCCGGCGTCAGAACGGTCGAGAAAACCCGGCAGGCGCCGTCGCGGAGACGCTTCAGGAAACCCCGGCCCTCGCTCCCTGAGCGCCCGCGCCCGTCCCAGTCCGAGGCGACGCTGACCACCCGCCCGTCCTCCAGCCTGACGCCCGAGACGTCCAGCGCATTGGCCCGGGCGTGCTCGCTGGGGCGGGCACTGGGGTCGTCCTTCCCGTAGATCCGGCGACAGGAATAGGAACCATAGTTCTCGACGCTGGCGACCTCACTGCCGAAGGTCTCGCGGGCCGCCGGGCGCAGGACCTGCCGGTCCCAGATGACGTAGCGGACCGCCAGCGGGCACTGCATGACCAGCCCCCCGGGCCGGAGCGGCGTCACATCGCCCCCGGTTATCCGCACGGCGCCCCGTACCACGCAGAAGCCGCCGTCGTCGCGGTCGGGCGCGCGCTCGACCTCGACCCCGGCGTCACGCAGCACCTGCATGCAGGCCTCGGTCACGCCGCGCACCTCTTCTTGCGAGGCGAGGCGCGAGATTTCGAAGTCATCGACCTTGGCGGCCGTCGCCTGACCGATCGGCCGGTCCAGATCGAGCGGCTTCCACGGCAGGTCCTGCGGCGGGGCGAACAGGTTCAGCATGGCAAAGGCCGCGCACAGACCCAGCGCCGCCTCCCACAACAGATTCCAGAAGTCGGCCAGGTCGCGCTTCATCAGGGTCTACTAGACGACCCCGCCGTCTTCGGCGACCGCGAGCCCGGCAAGAAGCGCGCGTAGCAGGGCCGGACAGGCCTGCGCGCCGGCCGTGCCGTCATTGCTGACGGCGATCAGCGCCAGGTCGCGCGCCGGAGCCACGGCGGCCGAGGCGTACCACATTGTGTTGGACCCGTCGTGCGCCAGTACCGGCCCCGGGGTCGTCCCGTCCGGACTGGCCCACGGCTGGTTCAGCACGATCCAGCCACAGGCATAGGCCGGCGGCGGTGTGGTCACGGGCGTCGTCAGTCGCATGATCGAGTTCTCACCGACCAGGTCGCCCCCGCCATTCAGGAAGACCGACAGGAACCGTGCATAGTCGCGCATGGTCATATGGACCGTACCGGCCGGGCCCAGGGCCTGGGGATTGTCGGCGCCCGGATGTGACGGCGGCAGGGACAGCTCCTGCCCCCCATAGGTGCGGTGCGCCCAGGGGGCCGGCTCGGGCGGCGGGCCAAATCCGGCCGAGGTGATGCCCAGCGGTTCGAACACCTGCGCCATCATCATCGACTGCCAGTCCTGACCGGCGATCGCCTCCATGGCCGCGGCCGCGACCATATAGTTGGCATTGCCGTACTGGAACTGACCCGGGGCGCCGCCGGGCGCAGAGGCCAGTGCCTTTCGGGCCACGGCCAGCCGCTGCTCGGGCAGGCTCGCCGGATCGCCCCGGGCCGTCATGAACCAGGCCTGCCCCAGCACATCGTCGTCCCTCAACCCCGCGCGATGCTGCATGAGATCGACAACCCGCACACCGGCCCAGGCGGGATCGTGATCGCCGGGCAGGGCTTCGACGACCTTCAGGTCCCAGCCGGCGCGGCCCTGCTCGACCAGCCGCGCGAACAGGGTCGCGGTCATGGCCTTGGTGTTGGAGCCCAGATGCCATCGGTCATCGACCGTGACCGGATCGGTCTGGCCCCGGCGGCGCACGCCCCGCACGCCCTGGGCCACCACACCCTCGCGCGAGACCAGGGCGGCGCCCAGACCTACGGGCCGGGTCGCGGCAAAGGCTGAATCGAGCGCCGCCTCGACGACGGAGGCCGCATCCCGGGCCCGTGCCGGCACGGCGAGCCCGAGGGCAGGAACAGTGCCCATTCCGGCCAGAGCCAGGCGTCGGTTCAGCATCATGGTTCGCTCCCTGTCGGTTCGCGGAAGCCCAGCTGCTCCCTCAGGGCACGCGGCGAGGTGCCGTCCGCCCGGATCTGCGCCAGTGTGACGGCCCCGTCGCGTTTGGCAAACCGCTTCCCCTCATCGTCCAGTAGCAGCCGATGATGACGATAAATGGGGGTGGGCAGGTCCAGCAGCGCCTGCAGCACCCTCTGGATCGAGGTCATCGGGACCAGATCCTCGCCCCGGATCACATGGGTGATGCCCTGGGCGGCATCGTCGATTACCGAGGCGATGACATAGCCCGCGCCGATATCCTTGCGGCCCATGACCATATCGCCCAGCGCCTCGGGCCGGGCGTGATGGAGGCCGGGATCGACGCCTTCCTCGATCCAGCTCAGCCGCGACAGGTCACCCAGCTTCCGGCGGGCCTGCTCCAGGGACAACCGCCAGGCAAACGGCTCCCCGGCCGCCAGCCGCCGGGCCTCTTCCTCCGGCGCATGCGGGCCCCCGGTAAATGCCGCCGGGTCCGCCGGATCGTCGGCATGCGGCGCCACCCCGGCCAACACCAGCCGCTCCTTGCGTGTCCGGAAGCAGCGGTACAGCAGGCCTTGTTCGCGCAACCGTTCCAGCGCGTGGTCGTACTCCGCTCGGTGGTCGGACTGGCGCCGCACCGGGGTCTCCCAGCCCAGCCCCAGCCAGGTCAGGTCCTCGAGCACCCCGGCCTCATATTCGGGCCGGCACCGGGTGAAATCCGTATCCTCAATGCGCAGCAGGAACCGCCCGCCGACCTCCCGTGCGGCCGTCCAGGCCGTAAGTGCCGAAAAGGCATGGCCCTTGTGCAGGCGCCCCGTCGGCGAGGGGGCAAAACGCGTCACCAGCGTCATGGGCGTGTGATCGGCGGTTTCCGGCCCCCGGCTCCGGATTGGGGGGTGATCGTATGGCAAAGTTCAGCCAGACTGCGCATGGGCCGACCCTAGTGGCCGGTCCCGACCCTGTCATCAAGGCCCGCCATGCCGACCGCCCCCACCGCCGATCACATCCTGACTGCCCGGCAGGCCCTGACGGCCGCCGATCCCGCGCTCGTCCGGATCGTGGACGCGGTCCCGCCGTTCGAATGGCGGCTGCGGACCGGGGGCTTCGAGGGCCTGTTTCGCATGATCGTCGAACAGCAGGTGTCGGTGGCCGCGGCCGCCTCCATCTGGCGCCGCGTGGTCGAAGGCCTGGGAGAGGTCACGCCCCAGGCCGTGCTTGCCCGGCCGGTCGAGGACCTGCGGACCCTTGGCCTTTCGGGCCAGAAGGCCCGCTACGGCCACGAGATTGCCCGCGCCCATGTCGAGGGTCACATCGACTTTGACCACCTCGAGCGGCTGGACGATGCCGAGGCCATCGCCGCCCTGACCGCCATCAAGGGCGTGGGCCTGTGGACCGCCGAGACCTTCCTGATGTTCTGCGAAGGGCGGACCGACGTCTTCCCGGGCGGCGACGTCGCCCTGCAGGAGGCCATGCGCTGGGCCGACCGGCTGGACGACCGCCCGACCCAGAAACAGGCCTATGCCCGGGCCGAGGCCTGGCGCCCGCACCGCTCTGTCGCCGCCCACCTGCTGTGGAGCTGGTACGGGGCCGTCAAGCGCGGCGAGATTTCGCTGGAGGCCGCCGCATGATCGAGGCGCCGATCCTTGCCACCCTCAGCCAGCCGATCCTGCCCAACCTCTATCTGGTGGACTATGCGGGCGTGGCCGTGTTTGCCGCGACGGGGGCGCTGGCCGCCGCGCGCGAAAAGCATGATCTGGTCACCCTGGGCTTCTTTGCGGCTATCACCGGGGTCGGCGGCGGCACCCTGCGCGATGTGATGCTGGACGTGCCGGTCTTCTGGGTCGTCGACTGGAAATATATCGCTGTCTGCCTGCTGGCGGCGCTGGCGGTGTGGGTCATCGGCCGGCCCGAGTGGCGCTTCCGCGCCCTGCTGTGGCTGGATGCCATCGGTCTGGCGGCCTATGGCGTCATGGGCGCGGCCAAGGCCGAGGCTCTGGGGGCCAGCCCCCTGATCTGCATCGTCATGGGTACGGTCACCGCCTGTTTCGGCGGGATTGTGCGCGACCTCCTGGCAGGACAGCCCTCGATCCTGCTTCGGCGCGAGATCACGGTGACAGCGGCCATTCTGGCGGCGGTCGCCTATGTGGGCTTCAAGACCATCGGCCTCGGCAATGTCACGGCGGCGGTGCTGGCCATGCCGCTCGGCTTTGCGCTCCGTGCCGGTGCGCTGGCCTGGGGCTGGAGCCTGCCGTCCTTCCCCGCCCGCGTGCGCGCGCCCTGAGCTCCGTCCAGCGACTTCACGCAACCGACACGTCTTCGTCATGGCGGTGGCTTCGAATCGACGATAAGGTTTCCCATCAGCGGGGAGGAAGTCGTCTTCAGTCCGGTCGCTTGTCCATATGCCGTGCGGAACGGAGGGGGATGATGTCCCGCTCACTTTCCTCATTGTCGGGGGCTGCTCTTTCCGGTGCCGCCCTTGCCGAGGTTCACCCCGGTCGCATGACGGCGCCGCGTACGCCCTCCGGCTGGCCCGCCCTGGTGCTGAATGCGGACTTCCGGCCGCTCTCCTACTATCCCCTGTCGATCTGGCCCTGGCAGGATGTGATCAAGGCCGTCTGGCAGGACCGGGTCGACGTCGTCTCGGTCTATGACAAGGTGGTCCGCAGCCCCTCGATGGAGATCCAGCTGCCCAGCGTGGTCTCGCTCAAGACCTATATCGACCAGGACCGCTCGCCCGCCTTCACCCGCTTCAACGTCTTCCTCCGCGACGGCTTCACCTGCCAGTACTGCGGCACAGGCGGAGAGCTGACGTTCGACCACGTCGTGCCGCGCTCGCACGGCGGGCGCACGACCTGGGACAATATCGTCGCGGCCTGCCCGCCCTGTAACCTCAGGAAGGGCGGCCGCACCCCGGCCCAGGCAGGCATGCCCATGCTGCATGCGCCGCATCGGCCCAATGCCTGGCAGTTGCAGGACGCGGGACGGCGCTTCCCACCCGACTATCTGCACAACAGCTGGCTCGACTACCTCTACTGGGACATCGAACTGGAACCCTGAGGCAGGCTGGCGGCCCGGCCCGGGATGGCCTAGTGCAGGAGACAACCGGCCGGGCCGGATCCTCCCTTCGGATATCCCATGAAGCTGCGCGTCCACGCCGAGCTGACCTATCGCTTTCCCGCGCCGACCGATGCCATCTATCTGATCGAGGCCGCGCGCTGGCCCGGGCAGGTGCTGCTGCAGGAGCGGCTCGAGACCACGCCCGCGGTCGAGTGGGTGGCCCATACCACCCGCGACTATGGCGCCCGTACCCTGCGGGCCCGCCTGAAGGGCGATGTCCGCCTGACCTATGAGGCCGTGGTCGACAACGGCGCGCTGTCCCCTCTGCCGGAGACGGCGCACCAGCACGACTGGACCGACCTTCCGGGCGAGACCCTGACCTATCTGTGGCCCAGCCGCTATTGCCCGTCAGACGGCTTCGAGCGGTTCGTGGAGGGGCGGTGGTCCGATCTGCGCGGCGGCGCGCGGGTGCTGGCCATCCTCGACTGGCTGCGCAGCCATATCGCCTATGTCCATGGTGTTTCGACGCCCCAGACCACGGCGGCGGACACCTTTGTCGACCGCGCGGGGGTGTGCCGCGACTTTACCCATCTGGGCCTGTCGCTGTGCCGGGCCTCGGGCATCCCGGCGCGCGCCGTCAGCGCCTATGCGCTGGATCTCGACCCGCCCGACTTCCACGCCGTGTTCGAGGTCTATCTGTCCGGCGGCTGGTGGCTGGTCGATCCCACGGGTCTGGCGCCCGTCGAGGGACTGGTGCGGATCGCCAGCGGGCGCGATGCCGTCGACATCGCCTTCCTGTCCACCAGCGGGGGCTGCGAGATGCTGTCCCAGTCCGTGCGCGTCGAGCGCGCCTGAGGCCGCGGCCTAGCGCCGCCGCTGCCGCGACAGGTAGTCGCGATATGCATCGATATTGTCGAGGCGGCGCAGCACCTTGTTCTGCGGGTCGATCAGCACATGGCTGTGCGGGCCGACGCCCCGGATCTCGCCCCGGCCACCCGTCATGGGCACGGTCTGGACGCGCCCATCGACCGAGACCTCGATCGGCATGGGAAAGACGCTGCCGTCGCCCACCACCCATTCCATGATCAGCCGGTCGCCCTGCTGGCGCGTGACCAGATCGGGCAGGGCTGCCTGATAGAGATAGCCGTGGAAGAACCAGCCCAGGTCCTGACCGGTCACCTCATTCACGATGGCGAGGAAGTCGGGCGTCGAGGCATAGCGCGGTTCGAAATTGCCCGGCCGCGGATCGGGACGGCCATAGACCAGCCGGGTCACGGATTCGAAGAAGGCCTCGTCCCCGATCAGCATCCGCAGCGAATGCATGATCAGCGAGCCCTTGTAATAGATGTCGTTGCCCGGGCCCTGATCGCCTTCATAGACCTCCTCCTCGGTCAGGGCGCGGCCCGACACGACCGGGAAACGGTTGGCCAGACCCAGCCGCTGCTCCAGCAGGCCGGCCTGATAGTACTGCTCGCCGTTCAGCCAGCCCGCGTAGAGCGGCTGCATATAGGTGCCGAGCCCCTCGTGCAGCCACATGTCGTCCCAGTTGACGTTGGTCAGCTGGTTGCCGAACCACTCGTGCGCCAGCTCGTGCTGCAACAGCCAGTCATAGCCGGTGTGATCCTTGCGGTAGTTGTTGCCATAGGCGTTGATGGTCTGGTGCTCCATGCCCAGGTGCGGGGTCTCGACCACGCCCATCTTCTCGTCGCCGAAGGGGAAGGGGCCGACGGTGGCCTCGAAGAAGTCCAGCTGCTGCGGGAATTCGGCAAACAGGGCCGCGGCCTTGGCCGGATCGGTACTGTTCAGATGCCAGAAATGCATCGGCACGGTGTTGCCGAAGCGGCTCTCATAGGTGCCCGACAGCTCGACATAGGGGCCGACGGTCAGCGAAATCGCATAGTTGTTGGGCTGGCGCGCGGTCCAGTTCCAGGTGGTCCAGCCGTCGCCGTGGTCTTCCTTGCCGAGGAAGCGCCCGTTGGCCGGCGCCGACAGGTCCGACGGAATGGTGATGTGCAGGTCCACGCGGCCCGGCTCGGCCATCGGATGGTCGATACAGGGCCAGAACAGGTCACAGCCGTCGCCCTGGATGGCGGTGGCGATCCACGGCTCTCCGCCCGGTGCGGTCGACCAGACAAAGCCCCCGTCCCAGGGGGCATTGCGCGCCACATGCGGCTTGCCGGAATAGGCGATGCGCAGATCCACGCTCTGGCCTGCGCGCAAGCGCCGCGGCAGGCTGATGGTCATCCGGCCTTCCGGGTTCACCCAGTCGCGGGAGGACAGCACCCGCCCGTCAACGGCCACTTCCGAAACGTCGAACACCGTGTCCAGCTCGACCACCAGCCGGTCCAGCGGCGCGGTAGCGGTGAAAGTCAGGGTGGCGACCGCGTCGATCGCCTTGTCATCCGGCAGCACCTTGATCGCCAGATCGGCCACGTCGAACTGCATGGCCAGCTGCTCGGGCGTGCGCGGCCCGCCCGTATCCATGGTGAAGGCCGTCGAGGTGCGGCCCTCGCTCTCGTCCTGCGCCAGAGCCGGGGCATTGGCCGCGAGGCTCAGACCAAAGGCGGCCATCGAGACCAGAAGCGGACGGAAGGTTTTGCTCAACGGAGGTCTCCGGCAGGCCTGTCACAGGAAGGCCGGAACCTTAGAGGGCGAACCACAAAAGAAAAGGCCGGTGTTTCCACCGGCCTTTCCGAAATCGGGTTGATCCGTCGGGATCAGGACGCTTGCTGTTCCGCCAGCTTGGCCTTCACCTGACGCTTGATGCGCTGGGCGGCGGTCGACAGCTTCTCGTCGCGGGCCTTCACGATGAAAGCGTCCAGTCCACCCTTGTAGTCCAGCGTGCGCAGGGCGGCGTTCGAGATACGCAGGCTGAAGGTCTGGCCGAGGGCCTCCGAGGCAACCTTGACGGTCTTCAGCGACGGCAGGAAGCGACGCTTGGTCTTGATGTTCGAGTGGCTGACCGAATGGCCGACCATCGGGCCGATCCCGGTAAGTTCGCAACGACGCGACATGGACTGATCCTCATGGGCGCCCGGCATCAACGACGTCAGGCACGAAAAACGGATGCACGCGAAACCCTGTCCCGCGCGAGAGGCGGTCGTATAGAGGAGGAGGGGGCCGCGCGTCAAGGCCGGGCGGTGCCCGATCCGACCGGCGTGCATGCCCCTCTTCCGGCCAAGGCTGACCGCACAATTACAGGCCGTTCAGCCCCGGTTCAATTGCCGCCACATAATCAGGGCATATATCGATCCCTGACCTTTCAGAGAGGGCTGACATGACGAACAGACAAGGCCGCACCCGTTTCCTCACCCGTGCACTCCCCGTCGCGGGTGGCGCGCTGGCGCTGGGTATGCTGATGACGGTGCCGTCGTCGGCGACCTCGCCCCAGGCCTCCGGCACCCCGCTGCCGGGCTACTGGGAATACAGCACCCGCGTGCTGGGCGTCGGCGAGACCGAGACCAAATGCGTGCGCCAGAGCGAGATCAACCGCTTCTTCGGCGGACTGTCGACGCGCCGCTGGTCCTGTACCTATCCGGTCAAGGAAGTCGGCAACGGACAGGCGCGCTTCGAGGGCACCTGTCGGGATCACAAGGACCGCACGGTCCGCGTGCGCCTGAACGGGCCTTATGACGCCGAGAGCTTCCGCTTCAGCGGGGGCGCCCAGCTTGCGCGCGGCACCCCCTATATTCCCGCCAGCATCACGGCCCGCCGCATCAGCGGCACCTGCCCGGCGGGCGCCGAATACTTCTGATCAGAGCGGCGAGGCCTTTGCCACCACATAGGGGTGGGCCTCGCCGTCGGCATCGATCAGGCTGACGTACTCCCCGGCCACGAACCGCTCCTCGCCGAAGCGGAAGCCCGTGGCGTCGGGCTCGTCCTCGGGCGCCAGATCCAGAATCCATCGGCCGCCGGCCCCGTGACGCAGGGTGCCGGTGGCGACGGTCTGGTCGTCCTCGAAGCGGCGCACATGCAGGCGGTCGGCCTGGGCGCGACAGCCCTCGCCGTCCAGCCGTCCCTCCGAATCCAGCACTGCCACAATGTCCCAGCCGTCCTGCGGATTGCCGGCCGGGGCGCCCGGCTCGCGCGCCAGTTCCAGGCGGATGTGGGTCAGGGTCGAGGTCATGGCATTCTCCTGCAGGATGCCCGCCCCGGCGGGGCAGGTCGTCGTCGCGATCAAGGGTTATCTTGCTGAACGTCCCGCATCCGACCTTGATCCACGTCAAGGGCGGGGCGAGGCTGGTGTGGTCCTATGCCAAACGCCTCGAAGGATGTCCGACATGCGCATGACCCTCACCGCCGGCCTGGCCGCGTCCCTGCTGCTGTTCGGCTGCTCGACCGCTCCCGATCCCGAACCGGAGGCCCCCCGCGCCGACCCCGCCGCGGCCCTGCGCGGCGAGGCCCTGGCCCGCGAGCGCTGCGCGGCCTGCCATGCGGTGGGCCTCACCGGGGCCAGCCCCATGGCCGAGGCGCCGCCCTTCCGCACCCTGCACGAGCGCTATCCCGTGACCTTCCTGCAGGAATCGCTGGCCGAGGGCCTGGTCACCACCCA
This sequence comes from Brevundimonas sp. A19_0, assembly GCF_017744255.1. GTDB lineage: Bacteria > Pseudomonadota > Alphaproteobacteria > Caulobacterales > Caulobacteraceae > Brevundimonas. Next base: position 106,524 of record NZ_JAGHQP010000003.1, read on the forward strand.
CCCCGCCATGCCCGCCGTCGAACTGTCGCCGGACGAGATCCGCGACCTGATCGCCTGGCTGGAATCGCTCGAGAACGGCTGAGGCGCGCACGAAAAAAGGCCCCGGATCGCTCCGGGGCCTCTTGTCTCATAAGCCTGTCAGCGGGCTCAGGCCGCTTCGGCGGCCGGGGCCGGCGGGGCCTTCTTGGCGCTCAGCGACTTGGCCAGCAGCTCGACGGCGGCCTCCTTGTCGATACGGTTGGCGGCGGCGACTTCGCGGGCCATGCGGTCGAGGGCCGATTCGTACAGCTGACGCTCCGAATAGGACTGTTCCGGCTGGGTGTCGGCGCGGTGCAGGTCACGCACCACTTCGGCGATCGAGATCAGGTCGCCCGAGTTGATCTTGGCCTCATACTCCTGGGCGCGGCGCGACCACATGGTGCGCTTGATGCGGGCGCGGCCCTTCAGCGTGGTCAGGGCGCGGGTCACCACATCCTCGGCGGCCAGCGAGCGCAGGCCGGCGGTCTTGGCCTTGTTGGTCGGGACGCGCAGGGTCATCTTCTCGTGGTCGAAGGTCACGACATAGACTTCCAGCGTCATGCCGGCGACTTCCTGGGTCTCGACAGCGGCCACCTTGCCGACACCGTGAGCCGGATAGACGACCGCGTCGCCAACCTTGAATTCAAGACCACTCTTGCTCGTCATGTCATTTCCTTTCACGGACGCAGACGTCGCAATTCACCTCGGCATCGAAGACGACGGATCGGACCGGCAGGGCAGGCGCCGGCGCGCTGTCGATCTCAGATGCGGAAATGGATCACCAAACCTCTGGCCGCCCCGGTTTATGTCGGGGTTCTGTCGTCAATCCGGATGGTGCGAGAACCCTCGCGGGCCATCCGACCGAATGAGATCAATCTATCACAAAAAGCGGTAATTTCAAAATATCCCCAAGCATGACCATGGGCGCGGGGCATATTGTGACCGCAATGGGGCCGAACCCCGGCTGCGTCGTGCGCAAAAGGCCGCTCAGGAGCCCTTGCCGGGCTTTTCCGAGAAGTATTTTTCGAACTTTCCGGTCTCTCGCTCGAACTCTTCAGCGTCGGCGGGCGGCGCGCCCTTCACCGTGATGTTCGGCCAGACCTTTGCGTATTCGGCATTGACCTGAAGCCATTTGCCGTCCGGCTCGTCCTCGGTGTCGGGCTTGATGGCGTCGACCGGGCACTCGGGCTCGCACACGCCGCAGTCGATGCACTCGTCCGGCGCGATGACGAGGAAGTTCTCGCCCTCATAGAAGCAGTCGACCGGGCACACCTCGACGCAGTCCATGAATTTGCAGCGGACGCAGGCGTCGGTGACGATGTAGGTCATGGATGAAACCGGGGTCGGATATCGGGCGGGGCCGGACGGGGCAGATGGCCCCAAGCGGGCCTCAAGTCAACCACCGCAGGGGCCGGAGCGCGCACCCCGTCCGGCTCATACCGCCTCGTAAAGGCCTGCGGCCTCTGCCGGGGGGCCTCTTCTTTTGCCGAAGGCGAGGATCCGCACCTCGACCAGATCCGCCCCGCGCATCAGCAACAGCACATCGCCCTGTCGGACGCGAAAGCCGGGTTTGGACATGCGGGTCTGGGCGCCCGCCCGGGTCAAACGCACCCGACCCGCCTCGATGCGGGCCGCCGCCTCCGACCGGGTCGGTGCGAACCGCGCCCGCCACAGCCAGACGTCGAGGCGACAGGCCTCTTCCGTGCCGCTCAAGCGCAGGGGCTCCGGCCGGGACGGCTGTCGGGAGCTGACGGGGCGGGGCCGGGCATGGACAAAGGAGGCACGCGATGTCTCAACTGGGGTGTATCGCTAGGGAGATTATCATGCGTCTGGCCATTTGCACGGCGGCCCTCATCGTCCTGGGGTCGGGTGCCGCCATGGCGCAGGACGCCCGGGACTGGCGGACCCTCTACTCAGACGGGACCTATGATTTTGCGCTCGACGACGGGTCCGTCCAGCGCACGGGCGACGCGGTGCAGCTGACCTATCGCATCACCCTGCCTGAAGAGGGGGAGGTGGCCGCCATGGAGGCCGATGCCCTTCTGGACTGTCGTGCCCAGACCCTGACGCTCACCGCCGCCCGCTCCTATGACGCGGCGGGTGTAGTCGTGCAAAGCGTCGAGGCACCCGAAGACCGCCGCAAGGCCGAACCGATCTATCAGGGGGAGGGCGGCCATGAGACCCTCTATCGGGACCTGTGTCCCGGCGGCGCTCCTGTGCCTGCTCCGCCCCCGGCCGGTCCTCCGCCCATCCCCGTGTCGCCGAGCCGCAACTAGGCCTTGCGCGCCTTGTCCCGGACCTTGCCGCCCCCGCGCTTCCGTCGGGGTGGCGCCGCAGGCTTCAGCGGCGCGGCCAACGCCCGCAGGACTGCAAACGGAGAGTCCTTTACCGGCTTCGGAGTCTTTCCCGGTCGGTCGGGCTGACGCGCGCGGGTCGTCTTCAGGGCTGCAATCAGGCCATTGGCCTCGCCGAGGGTCATTCCAAGGGCCTGCAGGTCTTCCTCGGACAGCGTGCCCTTTCCGGCCGCCCGCCGTTCCGCCATCGTCTCCAGCAATTCGACCGGGGCGACGTAGCGTCCGACCGCGCGCAGACCGAAGGCCGACAGCCTCCGCGGCGGCGGCGGAGGAGACGGCAGCAGCGTCACGCCCTGGCTGCGCCCCCGGAACGCCCGGCCGCCGGTGAACGCCTGTGCGACCGCGCGGGGGCGGGCCTTCAACAGGGCCGGCAGCCAGACGGAATGGGCCCCCATGCGCACGCCGAAGGTTCGCAGCGTGCGGCGTTCAGCCTGGCTGAGCGCGGCCAGATCGCGCTCCACCTGGCCCCTGTCGATGACGCCGCCGGCCTCCAGCAGGCGGAAGGCCAGCCCGCGCGGCAATCCCTTCAGGGCGCCGCTCTCGACCGCCGTCTTCAGCCGTTTCAGGGGTTTCAGCGCCCGGCCTGTCTCGCCCGCCAACCAGGCCTCCAGCCGCCGCTGCGCCCGTTCACGCGCGGGCGCTGAACCCAGCTCCCCCAACAGCCGCACGCGGGGGGCGAACCAGTCCCCACCGGGATCGATCTGCCCTGTCCAGGCGCCGCGCCACAGCAGCGCGCCTTCGGGCGTCAGGCCAAAGGCCTCGTCCGGTTCGGCCGCCAGCTGGCCCAGGCGCCGCTCGATCTCCGGCGCCACCGCCTGCCGCGCGGCGCGGCCCAGCGCCCGGGTCTCCAGCGCGCTGGCCCCGGCCTCGGCCTGAAAGGTGATGCCGGTCAGCCGCCCGACGGTCTGGCCCTCGACCGAGACCTCGCCATCCTCGGAGACTTGTGTGTCCGCCTCGCCATAGTCTTTCAGCGCCTGCATCAGGACCGTGGTGCGCCGGTCGACGAAGCGCGCGGTCAGCCGCTCGTGCAGCACGTCCGACAGCCGGTCCTCCAGCGCCCGGGTGCGCTCGCGCCAGTGAGCCGAGGCCTCCAGCCAGCCCGGCCGGTTGGCGATGTAGCTGAGCGTCCGCACTCCGGCGAGGCGCGCGGATATCCGGTCGATCTGGCCGTCGTCGCGATCCAGCCCCGCGAACCGTCCGGCGAACCAGTCCTCGGTCACCCGACCGCCCGGCCCGGTCAGGGCCTCGAACAGATGCATGACCAGCTGGAAATGCTGCTCCGGCGTGGTCTTCTGGAAGTCCGGCATCTGGCAGCAGTCCCACAGCCGCATCAGACTGCCGCGCGACCGGGCGATGCGCTGCACATCCTCCTCGCGCGCCACCCGCCTCAGCAGCACCTCGTCCAGCGCCGGCGCCGAAAGCACCAGCCCCGGATGGTCCGGCCGGGTCTCCAGCGAGCGGATCAGGCCTGGCAGGCTGTCAAAATCCAGCCGGGCATTCCGCCATTCCGCCGCCCGCACAGGATCGAACCGGTGCTCCACCACCTGTTCGACCAGATCGGGGTCGAGGTCCTGCGCCTGGGCCGTCACGCCAAAGGTGCCGTTCCGCATATGGCGCCCGGCCCGCCCGGCGATCTGGCCGATCTCGTGGGCGTGCAGATGCCGGGTGCGCCGCCCGTCGAACTTCTTCAGCCCGGCAAAGGCCACATGGTCGACATCCATGTTCAGCCCCATGCCGATGGCGTCGGTCGCCACCAGAAAGTCGACCTCGCCCGACTGGAACAGGGCGACCTGGGCGTTGCGGGTGCGGGGGCTGAGCGCGCCCATGACCACGGCCGCCCCGCCCCTCTGGCGTCGCAACAGTTCGGCGATTGCATAGACCTGCTCGGCCGAGAAGGCGACGACGGCCGACCTCTTGGGCAGGCGCGTCAGCTTGGACGGCCCGGCATAGCTCAGCTCTGACAGACGCTCCCGCTCGCGAATCTCGACATCGTCCACCAGCCGCCGGATCAGCGGCGCCATGGTGCCGGCGCCGAGGAACATGGTCTCGAACCGGCCCCGGGCATGCAGCAGCCGGTGGGTGAACAGATGCCCGCGCTCCGGGTCGGCCACCAGCTGGATCTCGTCCACCGCGACAAAGTCCACCGCCCGGTCCATGGGCATGGCCTCGACGGTCGAGACGAAATAGCGCGGCCGCTCGGGGACGATCTTCTCCTCACCCGTGATCAGGGCGACCGAGGCCGCGCCCCTCTGCTTCACGATCCGCTCATACACCTCGCGCGCCAGCAGCCGCAGCGGCAGGCCGATCATGCCCGAGGCATGGCCCAGCATCCGCTCGACCGCCAGATGGGTCTTGCCGGTATTGGTCGGGCCCAGCACCGCCACGACCCGGGCCGCCGACTGACCTGTGGGGCGATCATTCATGACCGGATAAAGGTGGGGCGGGTCGCGGCCGGACTCAACCGGATAATCGCGGCAGGGCCTCGGGGACAGGCGATTAACGCGCGGAGCAGGGCCGGTGGAACAAGCGCGAAACGAATCAGGACCGAATCACTGACACCCCGCGATTCGGGGTTTGTTCACCGCAACATATTGTATCTTAATGCCGATTAACCACAATCGGAAAGCGCCGCTGCCGGTGATCCTGCAGGTTTTTCGATGCCGACATCGTCCGGGCGCTTCCCCTGTTTCGCGCGACCCGCTAGGTCCTCGCCCGACGGCCCCGTAGCTCAGCTGCATAGAGCAAGGCTTTCCTAAAGCCGAGGTCGCAGGTTGGAGTCCTGCCGGGGTCGCCAGTTGCTGCGAAGGTATCGGTATGGCTGACCCGCTCAGGCCCATCCGTTTCTGTGTGCGGGTGTGGCCATGCCATCCTCGACGGTCAGCCGATCGGGACTCCTTGGCGTCGCTGGGAGCGTGGAAATGAGCAGTAGCGACCTTGCAAATCGGGCGATTGAATCCAGCCGACGCCTGATTGGGATAATCGGCAAAACACTGCCGCAAAGACGGCTGGCGCATGACACCAACGGCCTTCTGATGAACTACGGCGGCTGGATGCAGGCTCACATGGAGATCGGTATCAGGCAGTGGCGTTTAGACTTAGATCCACGGCCCGAGTTTGTCGCGGGACTGAACGCGATCGAACAGGGCATTGCTGAGGCAATCGCACTGAACGCCACACCGCGCGACATCGACCAGCTTAATCTCTGGATCGCTCAGCCGATCGCGTATCTGATGGACCGAACGTTGCCAGTGTTGCAGGGGACGACCGGGATCAATCAGGACCTGCCGTCCCGGACCGCCTCTGACCTGCTGGGCGATGCGCTGTTTGATCGACCCTATCGCGACCAACTGCCAGCTCTGATGACCGCATTGGGACGTCGCAAGGCCGAGCATCTGGCCTTGGTCACCGCACAGAACCAGTTCGCCCTCCTGGATGCGGCGGGTGACGAAGCCCGCATCGCCGAACTTGCCGCAGAAGGGGATGCTCTCTACCTGCGCCGCGCCAAGGATGCCTATTTCGAGCCCGCAATCATCCTGGGTGGCGGCGAGGACAATCCGATCATGCTGGACTGGCAGCTGGCGGCCATCCTCAAGAAAGTCGGGTTCAAGAGTCACAGCCCCAATCTCTGGCTCTGGGACTGACAAACCCAGTGCTACCGTAAAGCCCCTCCGCGCTGTGGCTCCCTGACCACAGCTTTCTTCCCGCCCTCCCTGCGGGCTGTGGCAGGATGCGATCTGAGCGACAGGGAGGGCATTTGATCGTTCGGGAGGGTGCGGATAGCAGCTATAGCCTGTTCAGACCGTTCAGACTATTCAGACTATTCAGACGGTAATTTATGGAGTCCACCCTGGTGTACTGCCACCGGACTCCACACCGTCCACCGCCCCGAACCCCAATCCCCGCGCGGCTCTGCTGGGCCTATGGAGAAAGGGGAGTCTGGTTCCGCACACTCTCTCCGCCGCCGGCATTCCAGACGGTTCAGACGGTGTTTTGGCGAAATGCGAGTTCTTGCTTTGTTCCATCTTTCGCCCCATAATCCCGCCATGGTCGAAGCGACAGCCCGCAAGGCGCCCAGGGGCAGGGGCGCGCGTTCCAATGCCACCGGGCGGTATGAGGCCAATACGACCGAGGCCATGGACGACGGCTGGACCGATGATGACGCCGAGGTCGCCCCGCTGCGCACCGAACAGCTGATCGAGCGGCCCAAAACCATCATCTCGAAGAACACCAGCCCGGACGTCGGCTTTGATCGCTCCATCAATCCCTACAAGGGCTGCGAGCACGGCTGCATCTATTGCTACGCCCGGCCGTCCCACGCCTGGATGGGGATGTCGCCGGGGCTGGATTTCGAGAGCCGGATCTTCGTCAAGCCGGATGCCGCCCGCCTGCTGGAGCAGGAGCTGGCCCATCCGAAATATGTCTGCAAACGCATCCATGTGGGCGGCAACACCGACCCCTATCAGCCGGTCGAGGACGAGCGGCAAACGACCCGCAGCCTCCTGCAGGTCATGCAGCGCTTCAACCAGCCCTTCAGCCTGATCACCAAGTCGTTCCGCGTCACCCGCGACCTCGACATCCTCGGCCCCATGGGGCGCGAGAACCTGGCCCAGGTGTTCGTCTCGATCACCACGCTCGACCGGTCGCTGGCCCGGGCGATGGAGCCGCGCGCCTCGACCCCCGAGAAGCGGCTGGAGGCAATCAAACGCCTGTCCGATGCCGGCGTGCCTGTCGGCGTCGGCTTTGCGCCCGTCATCCCGGGTCTGAACGACCATGAGCTGGAAGATGTGCTGAAGGCGGCGGCGAAGGCGGGGGCGACCCGCGCCATGTATGTCACCCTGCGCCTGCCGCTCGAGATCAAGGACCTGTTCCGCGAATGGCTGGAGGATGCCCGGCCGGATCGTGCAAAACGCGTCATGTCGCTGATCCGCCAGACGCGCGGCGGCAAGGACTATGACGCCGACTGGTCCCAGCGGATGAAGGGCACCGGCCCCGTCGCCCAGCTGATCGCCACCCGTTATCGCGCCGCGGCCAAACGCTATGGCCTCGACCAGCCCTATCCCCTGCTGGACCTCAGCCGCTTCAGGGTCCCGCCCGAGTTCCGGCCCCAGATGGACCTGTTCGACGTGGCCTGAGGCCGATTGGCGGGCTAAGCTTCCGCCATGACACCGGAAAGGCCAGCGCTGTTCAGCCTTCAGGGACGGGTGGGCCTTCGTGATCTTCGCCGGGCCCGTATCCGGCTTGTGCTGGCCTTCATCGTCAGCCTTGTCGCCCTGGTCGTGTCGTGGGCGACGCTGGTCACGCTCAATGACAGCCATGGCTGGACCCGGATCACCCCGGAGTGGAGCTTGCTGTCCCTCCTGCCGCTGGCGGTCGTCTTCGCCTCCCACGTCACCCTGATGGTGCGCCGACTGCACGACCATGGACGCTCGGGCTGGTGGCTGCTGCTCATGCCCGCCGCCCTGAGTGTGCCCGCCGTCTTCGGGTGGTTCGCCTATCTGGCCCGGGATGCGGGCTTTCTGGCGGTGGGCCTGGCGTTTGGTGGTTTCGTGATCATGATCCAGGCCTTTTCTCTGGGCGCTGTCTATCTCAGCCATACTGCGGGTCAGGCCTCCGCCAACCGGTTCGGTCCGGCGCTCGGTGAGACCGTCCGCACCCACAACGCCGCCGGGCTGGAGATCTGGTTCAGGCGGTGGCGCGGCTATCCGGTGCACTGGAAGGGCTGGGCGATCATGACGGCGGCTCTGCTGGTGATCCTCCCGGCCTTCTTCGCAGCTGCCTGGCTGACCGGGGCAACAGGGCAGCCGTGGGCGTTTCTGCTCATGATCCCGCTCATGCCGCTGGTGATCTACGGGAACCTCTTCATCCTGTCCCGCTCGGGCTGATCCTCACCGCCGGAAGGTGCCGACCAGTTCGACGTGGGCCGACCACAGGAACTGGTCGACGGGCGTGACCTTTTCGAGCTTAAAGCCCGCGTCGACCAGCACCCGGGCGTCGCGCGCGAAGGTCACCGGATTACAGGACACGCCGACCACGGTGGTGGCCTTCGAGGCCGCGATCTGCTCGACCTGGGCCTGGGCGCCGGCGCGGGGCGGGTCGAACACCACGGTGTCGATGCCCTTCAGGTCATGCGGCGTCAGCGGGCGGCGGAACAGGTCGCGGGCCACGGCCTCGATCGGCGACAGGCCCTTCAGCCCCGCGCGCCCGGCCTTCAGTGCGGCAATGCCGCCCTCGGCGGCGTCGGCGGCCAGTACCGGGGCGACCGACGCCAGCGGGAAGGTGAAGGTGCCCGCCCCGCAGAACAGGTCGGCGATGCGTTTCGCGCCCTTCACCCCGTCCAGCACCCGCTCGACCATGGCGGCCTCGGCCTCGGGCACGGCCTGCAGGAAGCCGCCGGGCGGCAGGGTCACCTCGGCGCCGCCGAAGCGGACGCGCGGCGCGCGGCGCATGGCCAGCACCTCACCCGCAAGGCTCAGCCGTGCCAGGTCGGCGGCCTCGGCGGTGCGGATGGCCTCCATCCGCCGGTCGCCCGACAGCCCGCCCGAGCGCCGCTCGACGCCGGTGATGTCGACGTCCAGACCCGTCTCAGTCAGGGTGACATGCAGGGTGGGGGCCGACTTCGGGTGATCCAGCACCGCCGATGCGATCCGCCGCAGCCGGGGCAGGGCCTCGACCAGACGCGGGTCCGACACCACGCAGGTCTCGATGGGCACCAGCGACCAGGACTTCCTCGCCTTGAACCCCAGCACGACCGCGCCGTCGCCGAGCCGCCGGGCATGCAGCGCCAGCCGTCGTCGCGTGGCCGGGGGGATGCCGACCGTGGGGCGGAGCTCGGTCTCCAGACCCTGCCGGCCCAGCGCCAGCCGAACCTGTTCGCCCTTCCACGCCAGATAGGGTTCGCTCTGCCAGTGCTGCAGGGCGCAGCCGCCACAGGTGCCGAAATGGGGGCAGGGGGCCGCCCGCCGCTCGGGCGAGGGGGTCAGAAGGGTGACGTCGCCCGCACGCCCGTCGCGCACCTCGGCCTCGACGACCTCGCCGGCGAGGGTCAGGGGCACAAACACCGGGCCGGGGGCCACCCCGTCGCCCTGGGCGCCCACATGGGAAATCGTCAGCCGTTCACGCATGCCGCCTCCAAGCAGCTTTCGGGCGTGAGGGCAACGCGCCCAAACCTGAACGAAGATGAACAGCCCGCTCAAATGCCGTTCAGTCGCGCCCCCCTACAAGGAGGGTGACAGGGGGCCAGACGGCTCCGGGAACTTCAAGGAGCCGACCATGCGCAAGACATCTTTCCGCGCCGGTATTCTGGCCTCGGCCGTGGCCGCCGGGGGCCTGCTGGCCGCCACGCCGACCCTGGCCCAGAGCTACGGCTACGACCGGTCGTACGGTTACGACCAGCCCTATGCGCAGCAAGCGTACTGTGAGTCCGATCGCCAGCAGCGCCAGGCCGCCGGCGCCACCTTCGGGGCCGTGATCGGCGCCGTCGCCGGCTCCCAGATGGGCGCCCGGGGCCGCCGCACTGAAGGCAGTGTTCTGGGCGGTGTGGTCGGTGCCATGATCGGCGCCGGTGTGGGCGGCGGAAGCGCCGACTGCGCCCCCGCCCGCGATCCGCGCCGGGCCTACCCGTCGGATGGCTATGGCAACGGCTATGGCTACGACAACCGGGCCTACGACAGTCGCAGCTATGACAGCCGCGCCTATGACCGGAGCTACGGCTATTCGGACAACCGCTATGGCTATGAGGATCGCGGCTACCCAGACCGCCGCTACGACGATCGCGGCTATGACGATCGTCGCTACGACACCCGCGCCCGGGGCGAGGACTGCCGCCTGAGCGAGAGTGTCATCCGTCTTCCCGATGGCCGTCAGGAGGTGCGCTACGTCCGCGCCTGCCGCGACGCCTGGGGACAGTATCGCGTCGTCGACTAATTTCAGCCCCCCTGTCTGTCGACGACGTGGAGGGACGCCGCCGGAGGAGCAATCCACCGGCGGCGTCTCCTCAATTCATCCCACCCCTTTTCAGGCGGGCCCTGTCGCCCACAGCAGATATTCGACATTGCCGTCGCCGCCGGTGACAGGGCTTTCGGCGGTCGCCTGAAGGGTCCAGCCCAGAGCCTCGAGGCCTGCCGTGACGCGCGCCAATGCCGCCTCGCGAACGTCGGGATCGCGCACCACCCCGCCGCGCCCGACCGACTTCCGGTCCTCGGCCTCGAACTGCGGTTTGACCAGGGCCACCAGATCGGCCCCCGGCGCCGCCAGCGACAGCGGCACGGGCAGCACCTTCAGCAGGCTGATGAAGCTGGCATCACAGACGATCAGCTCGGGCGCCGGGTCAATCTGGTCCGGCGTCAGGTCACGGGCGTCGGTGCGCTCCAGCACCACCACGCGCGGGTCGGCCGCGATCCGGTCGTGCAACTGGCCATGGCCGACATCGACCGCATGCACCCGGGCCGCTCCCCGGATCAGGCAGACCTCGGTAAAGCCCCCGGTCGAGGCCCCCACATCCAGCACGCTCCGTCCCTCGACCACGACCGGCCACAGGGTCAGCGCGTGATCCAGCTTCAGCGCCCCGCGCCCGACAAAGGGATGCGCCGCCTCGGCGGTGATCACGGCATCGTCGGCGACGGCCAGCGAGGCCTTGGTCACCACCCGGCCGTCGACCGTCACACCCCCCGCCTCGATGGCGGCGCGGGCGCGGGCGCGGCTGTCGAACAGGCCCCGTGCGACCAGGGTCTGGTCCAGTCTCATGAGCGGCGTCCTTCCGGGCAGGAGACCCAAATAGTTCTTTCCTTCTCCCGATGGGAGAAGGTGGCGCGTGAGCGCCGGATGAGGGGCGGCGGTGTCATTCGGCGACAGCCGTGGCAGGGCCGGTGCGACGGCTCACGCCGAAGGCGACGGTTAGCCCCTCACCCCCAACCCCCTCTCCCACGGGAGAGGGGAGGCCTACAACGTTTCCAGCCTCTGCAACGCAGCCTTCAGCCGCGCCTTGCCGGCTTCGGCCTCGGCCAGCTTGTCGCGCTGCTCCTGAACCACCTCGGACGCGGCGCGCGAGACGAAGTTCGGGTTGTTCAGCTTCTTGCCGAAGTGGCCGATGTCGCTGTCAAAGGCGGCGATCTCCTTGGTCAGGCGCGCACGCTCGGCGGCGATGTCGACCAGACCGGCCAGCGTCAGGGCCGCGCTGGCACCGCCCGCGACGAAGGTCACGGCCCCTTCGGGTGCGGTCTCGACCACCGCCACCTCGGACACGCGCGCCAGCGTCATCAGGATATCGCGATAGCGTTCGACCCGGGCGGTCGTGGCGGCGTCCGGCGCGATGAAGCTGAGCGGCGGGCGGGCGGTGGCGACATTCATCTCGCCCTTCAGCGAGCGGATCGCCTCGACCGTCTCGATCAGCCAGCTGACCTCGGCCGCCGCTTCCGCGTCGATCAGGCTGTCGGCCAGATCAGGCCAGGCCGCGCCGATCAGCAAGGGCTCGCGCCGCGCCGCGCCATTGTCGGCGGTCTGGGCCCACAGCTCTTCGGTGATGAAGGGCATGACCGGGTGCATCAGCTTGATGGTCTGGTCCAGCACCCAGGCGGTCATGGCCCGCGTCTCGTCGCGCGCCGCCGCGTCCGATCCCTGGAACACCGGCTTGGCCAGCTCCAGATACCAGTCGCAGAACACGTTCCAGACAAAGCGGTAGAGCGCGCCCGCCGCATCGTCGAAGCGGCCGCCCTCGATGGCCGACGCCACCTCGCGCTCGGCCTTGACCAGTTCGCCGCGGATCCAGCGGTTGATGGTGGCCTCGGCCGACGCCGGGTCAAAGCCCTCGACCCGGGCGCAGCCGTTCATCTGGCTGAAGCGCGCCGCATTCCACAGCTTGGTGCCGAAGTTGCGATAGCCCTCGATCCGCTGACGGCTCAGCTTGATGTCGCGCGTGCCCGACAGGATGGCCATGGTGAAGCGCAGCGGGTCGGCGCCCAGATCGTCGATGATCTCCAGCGGGTCGATGACATTGCCCTTGGATTTGCTCATCTTCTGGCCCTTCTCGTCGCGGACCAGACCGTTGATGATCACGCGGTGGAAGGGCACCTCGTCCATGAAGTGCAGGCCCATCATCATCATCCGGGCGACCCAGAAGAAGATGATGTCGGCGGCAGTGACGAGGTCCGAGGTCGGATAGAAGCGCGCCAGATCCTCGGTCTTCTCAGGCCAGCCCATGGTCGAGAACGGCCACAGGGCCGAACTGAACCAAGTGTCCAGCACATCCTCGTCCTGCGTCAGGGGCTTGCCGCCCGCCTGGGCGAGGGCCTCCTCCTCGGTCTCGGCCACGATGATGGTACCGTCGGCGTCGTACCAGGCCGGGATGCGGTGACCCCACCACAGCTGGCGCGAGATGCACCAGGGCTCGATGTTCCGCAGCCATTCGAAATAGATCTTGGAATAGCTGGCCGGCTCGAAGGTGGTCTTGCCCGTCTCGACCGCTGCAATGGCCGGCTGGGCCAGGGTCTTGGCGTCAACGTACCACTGGTCCGTCAGCCACGGCTCGATGATCACGCCCGAGCGGTCGCCGTGCGGGACCATATGTTTCGTCTTCTCAATGGCCTTCAACCAGCCCTCTTCCTCGGCGCGGGCGACGATGGCCTTGCGCGCCGCAAAGCGGTCCATGCCCTCATAGTCGGCGGGCACATCGGGACAATCCGCCGCCGTGATCCGGGCCAGCGAGTCCATGACGTTGAGCGTGGCGAGCCCGGCTCGCTTGCCGACCTGGAAGTCATTGAAGTCGTGCGCCGGTGTGACCTTCACCGCGCCCGATCCCTTGCTCGGGTCGGCATAGTCGTCCGCGACGATGGGGACGCGGCGCCCGGTGATCGGCAGGACCACGGCCTTGCCCACCAGCCCGGCATAGCGCGCATCGTCCGGGTGCACCGCCACGCCGGTGTCGCCCAGCATGGTCTCGGGCCGGGTGGTGGCGACGACGATGTAATCGCGCGTCTCCCACTCCGTCGCCTTGCCGTCGTCGTCGAAGGTGACCGGGTGCTCGTAGGTGACGCCGTCGGCCAGCGGATAGGCGAAATGCCAGTAGGCGCCGTCGACCTCCTTCTGCTCGACCTCGAGGTCCGAGATGGCCGTCTGGAAATGCGGGTCCCAGTTCACCAGCCGCTTGTCGCGATAGATCAGGCCGTCGCGATACAGCTGGACGAACACCTTGCGGACGGCGGCGTTCAGCCCTTCGTCCAGCGTGAAGCGCTCGCGGGACCAGTCGCACGAGGCGCCCAGCCGGCGCAGCTGGCGCACGATGGTGCCGCCCGACTCGGCCTTCCACTCCCAGACCTTGTCGATGAAGGCCTCACGGCCCATGTCGCGCCGCCCCTGATTGCCCTCGGCGGCCAGCTTGCGCTCGACCACCATCTGGGTCGCGATGCCCGCGTGGTCCGTGCCCGGCAGCCACAGCACTGCCTTGCCCTTCATCCGGTGATAGCGGGCCAGGATGTCCTGCAGGGTGTTGTTCAGCGCATGGCCGATGTGCAGCGAGCCCGTCACGTTCGGCGGCGGAATGACGATGGAATAGGCCTCGGCCGCGCCCTCTGTCTTCGGGGCGAACAGGCCGCTCTCTTCCCACGCCTGGTACAGGCGGGGCTCGGCGCTTTGCGGTTCGAAATTCTTCTCAAGCATGATGGGGGCCGGTCAGGAAATTTGGGGAAGGACGAAGTTGAAGTACGCAGCGGCGATGATGACGACGACCAGCGGCCAGCAAAAAAGGACGATGTTCCACTGCTTCATGCGTCGCAGCTTCGGATCATTATCAAGCGGCTCGCGCTGTTCGGCGGGTACCTGTGCTCCGGATGCGAATGCACCCCAGGCTTCGTCATTCATGAGGGCGCGCCTGCGTCTGTTGGCCATCACGAAAATAACCAGCCAAGCCGCCCCTGCAGGGAACATCGACAGCATGAGCAAATAGACAAGGATGGTGAGCAGATCAGCCAAGGTCATTTCGACGAATTGAAAAAGGGGGCGGCCCCGCCGGAGCCGCCCCCTTCAGTCTTTAGGACGAAGTCAGGGTCAGAGGCTAGCGGGGCGCACCGTTCAGCCGCGATACGCGGTCGACTTCCTTGCGTACCTCGGCCTCGACGATGCCTTGCAGGTTGGCGTCCAGCCACTCCTTGAGCATTTCGCGCAGCATGGGGCTCAGCAGGCTGCGGACCAGTTCGTCGATGGTCGCGCTGCTGCCGGCGCTGTTCGCACCACCGGACGCCGCGGCGGGTGCCGGACGCAGGGCGGCGGCCAGACCGGCAAAGGCACCGGCGGCCGAGGCGGCCGTCGCGTCGCTGACCAGGGCGTCGTCATCCGGGGCCGCAGGCTGCGGGGCCTGGGCGGCGGGCGCCGGTTGCGGCGCCGGCTCGGGCGCGGCCTCGTCGACGGGGAAGGGGTCGGCCGAGCCGATATCCAGATCGCCCAGCGTCTCTTCTGCGGGGGGGGGGTCCTCGGCCGGGCTCTCGGCCGGCGGCTCGTAGCGCTGGGTCAGCTCCAGCACGTCGTCGTCGTCGGAAGGCCCGGGCGCGGGCTCGGGCTCAGGGTCCGGGGCGGCCTCGGCAACCGGGGCCGGCTGGGGCGCGGGTTCAGGCGCCGGGGTCGGCTCGGGCGCCGGTTCAGGCGCAGCGGCCGCGGTCTCGGCCGGCGCGTCGTCTTCCGAGATGATCCGGCGGATCGACGCCAGGATCTCCTCCATCGTCGGTTCCTGGGCGGTCGGATCAGTCATGTGTCTTAACCCCTGGCATGGTCGCTGGGTCGCGCAAGCGCGGCAGCGGACGGGACCGCAACAGTCCCCGTGTGTCCTGTCGTCGCATCAACGCGGCGCGGAATCAACGGACCTTTTTCGCCTGTTGGGTTAAAATCCGGACCTAGTTTCGCGGCGACGTCTGGATGGTGTCACCCTTCAGACGGCTGTCGATGGGCGCATCCTCGGCGTCGTTCGCGGGCCGGATCCCCGGGGCGGCGAAGCGATCAATGGCTTCGATCACGCCATCCCACGGCAGACCGCCGCGATTGCGCACGCGCTCATAGTTGTCCGACGGATCATAGACGTCCTCGCCGGGCAGCAGCAGGCTCACGTCCAGACGGCCCATGGCCAGCAGCAGCTGGGCCATGGCGACATATTCGTTGCGGCGGGCGGTCACCAGCGCGACCTGGGCCGAGCGCAGCTCCAGCTCGCCGTTCAGCACGTCCAGCGTGGTCCGCAGGCCGACCTGGGCCTCCTGACGGACGCCCTCGGCGGCGACGGTGGCGGCGCGGACGGCCTCTTCACCCGCGCGCAGGGTCGACCGGGCCGAGATCAGCTGCGCATAGGCCGAGCTGATCGACTGCAGCACGCTGCGGCGCTGGCCCTCGATGCTGATCTGGGCGGCATTGGCGCGCTCCAGCGCCTGGGCCACCCGCGAGCGGTTCAGGCCACCGGTGAACAGCGGCACCGACAGGGTGGCGCCGGCCTGGAAGGTCGTGCGATCGGCCAGGTCGAAGCTCGACAGCTCATTGGTCGAACCGCCGTAGGAGGCGTTGACCCGCACCGACGGCATATATTCGGCCCGCGCCAGCGCCACATTGGCCTCGGCGGCGGCCAGCGCATATTCGGCCGCGCGGATGTTGGGGTTTTCGTCGAGCGCGATGTCGAGCGCGACGTCAAAGTCGTTGGGCACGCCCGGCAGGGGCGGCAGGGGCGCCAGACGGCCCGGCTGCTCGCCCACGATGGCGGCATAGGAGGCGCGGCTGACCGACAGCTGGGCCTGGGCATTGGCCAGATCGGCCTCGGACTGGGCCAGGCGCGCTTCGGCCTGGGCGACGTCGGTGCGGGTGATCTCGCCCACCTCGAAGCGGGCCGAGGCCTCGTCCAGCTGACGCTGCAGGACGGTCAGGTTCTCCTGACGGATGCGGACGATCTCCTCGTCGCGCAGCACATCGGCATAGACCTGGATGACGGTGGCCAGCACCTGTTGCTCGACCGAGCGCAGGTCCTCGCGGCCCGCCAGGATGTTGGCCTCGGTCGCGGAAATGCCCAGCGAGATACGGCCGCCCGAATAGAGCGTCTGCGACAGGCCCACGCTGGCGCTGCCCGAGGTGCTGTCGTTGGTGTTCGACGGGATATTGATCGTGGTGTCCGGGATGCTGTCGTTATTGGTGTCGACTTCCTGCGGCCCACCGGCGGTCCGGCTCTGGGTGTAACCGGCTGAGGCGCTGATATCGACCGAGGGGCGCAGGCCGGCCCGGGCCTGGACGATCGATTCGTCCAGCGCGCGCTGGTTGGCCCGCTGGCCCAGCAGGGTCGGGTTCGTGCGGTACGCCATACGGAGAGCGTCGGGCAGGGTGTCCTGGGCGAAGGCCGGCATGGCCAGACCCGAACCCAGGGCCAGGGCCGCAAGCGAAATCAGCGCACGGGTGCGATTGAGCATCTTCATATCCTGCCTGACGCGGTTGGGCCGCATCGTGTCATTCTCGGTGACGAGCGTAGTGCGAGATCGTTGTGCCCGACGCCAGTTAAGTTTTTTTCACGCGGCACCCGGCGCATTCCGTCGCCGCACGGGATGTCAGAGGTTGAAGGCCGGCTCGGGCCGCAGTTCCTCCAGAACCGGCGGGGTGGCGTCGAACAGCTGGCGTCGCGACCAGCCGTCTTCCGTGCGGACGTGCAGCATGGCCTTGCCGACCGGTCCGGTACGCTCCACCAGAACGGCGCGACCGCCGACCTTCAGCGCGTCCAGCCAGGCGTCGGGGCGAACCGGCACGGCGGCTTCCGACACGATCAGGTCCCAGCCCTCGCCCTGCGGACGGTCCAGCGCGGCCTCGACCAGCGTCACGCCCGCCGTCTCCAGGGTCGCCTTCGACAGGGCCAGGGCTTCGGCGTCCGAGTCCTGCAGGGTCACGTCGAGGCCCATTTCCGCCAGCACGGCGGCGGCATAGCCACCCGCCATGACCAAGGCCCGTTCCAGCGGCCTGGGCGCGGCGGCCATCAGCAGTTTCGACAGGTCGCGCGGCAGCATCAGCCGGCGGGTCGCGGTGACCGGAACCTCGGCGTCGGCATAGGCGGCAAAGGCCCGGTCGGGGGCGCACAGCGTCTCGCGCGGCACCGTCATCAGGGCCGCCTGGAGGCTGCGGTCGGTGACGTCATTCACGCGGACCTGACTGTCCACCATCGCCTTGCGTGCCGTCTGGAAGTCCATGCCTGCGTCGATCCCGAAGAGAAGCCTGAAGAAAACTTGGGCCGCTTATAGGAGTGTGCGTTGCGGGGGACAATCCGATCTGATAGCGAACGCGCCTCGCGATCTTGTGGTGCGGCCTGCCCGCATCATGGCCTGATGGCGGAGTGGTTACGCAGCGGACTGCAAATCCGTGCACCCCGGTTCGATTCCGGGTCAGGCCTCCATCGCGATCCCCGGATCGCAGATCTAGCGGCGACGCTCGCGCCAGCGCGACCCTTCGCCATGCCCGCCGATGCTCGAAAACTCGGGCGGGGCGGCCTTGCGGGCATACTGCTCGGCGACCAGCCAGGCCTTGAACGGCCTCAGACTGCCCAGGCTCAGGATCAGGATCAGCGGCAGGGTCACCAGCAGGTGCACCCAGATGGGCGGGTGCACGCCCAGCTCCAGCGCCATCAGGGCAATCATGCCCAGCACGCCGACGATCGACATGACGAAAAAGGCCGGGCCGTCCGCCGGATCGGCAAAGCCAAAGTCCAGTCCACAGGCGGGGCAGGACTCCCGCACACTCAGATACCCCTTCAGCAGCGGGCCGTCCCCGCACCGGGGGCAGCGGCAGCGCAGCACCACCTTCCACATATCGGCCCGTTCAGGCGCTTCGGCGGTGGTTTCGGTCGGGGTCATGGTGGGTCCTCTCTGCGGGCTACTTGCGCCGCCTCAGCGGGGGCGGCAACCCCGGCGCGGTGTCGCATGCCGGGGCGGGGTCCGGGTCAGGAACCGTTAACCGTGAAGCAACGCCTTGTTGCGAGTGTGGCGCACCATGTCCGGAACCAAGGCCACCAAGGGCGTCCTGCGGTCGACCGTGGCGCTTGCCGCCGCGGGATCGGTTGCGCTTGCCCCGTTGATGGGGGTGGCCCAGGAAGCGCCCGCCTCTGCGGTCACCGAGCCGCTGGCCATCCGGATCGGCACCACCGAGGCCTATACCCGTATCGAATTCGCCGGCGTGGTCGGGGCCCGCTCGCGCGTCAGCATCGACGGCCGCACGGTGGTCGTGCGGGTCGGCACCACGGCGGCGCCGGACATTTCCCGCCTGAAAGTCGATCCACCCGCAGGCCTCAGCTCGGTCGAGACCCGCGCTGTCCAGAACGGTACCGAACTGGTCCTGACGCTGGCCGAGGGGGCGACCGCCACCCAGGGCCAGGCCGACGGCGCCGTCTGGGTCAATCTCTACCGCCCCGGCGAGACCCCGGCGCCCGCTGCGCAGCAGGGCACGGCCACGGTCGGCGTGCGCGCCGCGCCCTCGGCCGATTCCGTCACCCTGACCTTCACCTGGGACCGGCCCGTCGGCGCCGCCGTCTTCCGTCGGGGCGAGGCGGTCTGGATCGTCTTCGATCAGGCCGCCAGTCTCGACATGCCCGGTGCGAAGGATCTGGGTCCGGCAGGCGAGGCCCGCTGGGCGCGCGGCCCTGACTACACCTCCATCCGCATCGACGCGCCCCGCAACCTGCAGGTCGGCGCCTCGGGTCAGGGCAGCGTCTGGACCGTCACCCTCGGCACCCGCGCCGTGCCCGCCGGCGGCGTCCGTGTGGATCGCGACGAGGAGGGCCGTCCCGCCCTCGTCCTGACCATGGCGGGCGCCACCCAGGCCATCTGGCTGACCGACCCGCTGGTCGGGGATCGCTTTGCCGCCGTCACCGCCCTGGCGCCGGGCAAGGGCTTTGGCGGTCGCCGCCAGACGGTCGACCTGACCGTGCTGCCTTCAGCCCAGGGGCTGGGCATCGAGACCCCGACCGATGATCTGAAGATCGAGGCGTCGGGCGACCGCGTGCGCATCAGCCGCCCGGGCGGCCTGACCCTGTCACCCCCTTCGGCCGCGCTCGAGACCGCGTCCCTCGCCGAAGACACCCCGAAGAAGGCCGACTTCCCGGCCCTGATCCTTGAGGAATGGGCCCACACGGGCGAGGACGGCTTCATCGGCACCCACCGGCGCCTGCAACAGGGTGCGGCCGAGGAAGCCCAGGCCGCCGGCGGCAATCCCCGCGCTCCGGTCGAGGCGCGGCTGGCGCTGGCCCGCTTCCTGATCGGCTCGGGCCTGCACTATGAGGCGATCGGCGTCCTGAACGCCATTGTCGATACCTCCCCCGGCATGCTGGGCGAAGCCGAGGTCCGGGGCCTTCGGGCGGCCGCCCGCATCGCCATCGGTCGCACCGATGATGCCGCCGTCGATCTTGCGGGAGCCGCCCTCGCCAACGATCCGTCGGCCCATGCCTGGCGCGGCTATCTGGCGGTCCAGCAGGGCGACTGGACCGGCGCCCGCGAATCCTTCGCCAAGGCCTCGCGCGTCATCGACGACTTTCCCCCGGTCTGGCGCGCCCGCTTTGGTGCCGCCCACGCCGAGGCCGCCCTCCAGACCGGCGATATCGAGGCCGCCCGGGCCCTGATCGCCTATGCCCTCAGCCAGGACCTGCCCGCCAGCGAGCAGCTGTCGGTGCGGCTGGTCCAGGCCCACCTGTTCCAGCTCCAGGGACAGACCGACCGGGCGCTCGCGGTCTACAAGGCCGTCGGCCGGGCCCCGCTGGACCAGGTGGCCGTGCCCGCCCGGCTGGAGGCCGTCCGCATCGAACTGGCGCGCAAGACCCTCTCGCCCGTCGAGGCCGCAAAACAGCTCGAGGGGCTGCGCTGGCGCTGGCGGGGCGATGCCACCGAGCTGGAGGTGATCCGCACCCTCAGCGAACTCTACATGTCCCAGGGCATGTACCGGGAGGCCCTGACCGCGCTGCGCAGCGCCGGCTCACGCCTGTCGCGCCTGCCCGGCGCCGCAGCCCTGCAGGCGGATCTGGCCAGGGTCTTCCGGGCCCTGTTCCTTGAGGGCGGCGCCGACGGCATGCCGCCGATCCAGGCGCTGGGCCTGTTCTATGATTTCCGCGAGCTGACCCCGATCGGGGCCGACGGCGACGAGATGGTGCGCCGTCTGGCCCGTCGCCTGATCGACGTCGACCTGCTGGACCAGGCCGCCGAGCTGCTGAAGCACCAGGTCGAGAACCGGCTGGAGGGCGTGGCCCAGGCCTCGGTCGCTGCCGACCTGGCCGCCGTCTATCTGATGGACCGCCAGCCCGAGGCCGCGCTCCAGACCCTGTGGGCCACCCGCACCACCCTGCTGCCTACGCCGCTGGCGTCCGAACGCCGCGTTCTGGAGGCCCGCGCCCTGCTGGGCCTCGGCCGGTTCGATCACGCGCTTGAGGTGCTGGGCAAGGATACGAGCGCCGAGGCCAATTCCACCCGGGCCGAGATCTACTGGAAGCAGGAAAAATGGGGCGAGGCCGGCGCCCTCTATGAGCAGGGTCTGGGCACCCGCCACACCGACACGGACACGCCGCTGACCCGCGATGAGGAAAACCGCCTGCTGCGCGCCGCGGTCGCCTACTCCCTTGCGGAGGACGACGCCGCCCTGTCGCGTCTGTCGGCCAACTGGTCGCCCTTCATCGAAAAGGCCCGGTCGCCGGATGCCCTCAGGGTGGCGCTGGCCGGCCTGAACGGCATCGAGGACGCCGCCACCGTGCGCGAGATCGCCGCGCTGGCCGCCCGCACCGACACCTTCACCGGCTGGGTCGAACGCATGAAGGGTCGCTTCAGAAACGAAGACGGCGGCGAGGTTGCCCCCGCCGCCGCCGGTTAACAGGTCCGAAGGTCGGACTTAGCTGTTCACCGCATCCTTGAGCGGCTTGGACACGCGGAAGCGCACCGCCTTGGAGGCCGGGATCTTGATGGTGGCGCCGGTGGCCGGGTTACGGCCTTCGCGCGCGGCGCGGGCCGCGGTGTCGAACACGCCGAAGTTCGAGATACGGACGTCGTCGCCGTTCTTCAGGCTCTTGTGAATGTTGTCCACGATAGCGGACAGGACACGGCCGGCATCGGCCTGGGAAACACCGGCATCCTTTGCGACGGCGGCGATCAGTTCAGCTTGAGTGGTCATTCGGGTCGTTTCCATTTTTTCGCCCGCTGCGGGCGATGACGGCCCGATCAACGCGCGTTTCCGGCGACTTTGCAAGTCAGGGGGGGCTTCATCGCCTGTGGATGAAAGCCTGTCAGCCCGCGCCGGAGGCCCTCTGGAAGCTCTCCACCAGACTGCCCGCGACCAGCCGCCAGCCGTCTACCAGCACGAAAAAGATCAGCTTGAACGGCAGGGAAATCACCACCGGCGGCAGCATCATCATACCCATGGACATGAGCACGCTGGCGACCACCAGATCGATCACAAGGAACGGAACAAAAAGAAGAAATCCGATCTCAAAGGCCCGCTTCAGCTCACTGATCATAAAGGCGGGGGTGACCACCCGGAGCGGTATGTCGGCTGCGGTTTCCGGGCGTTCGATGTCCGACAGGCGGGTGAACAGCGCGAGGTCGCCTTCATCGACCTGCGACAGCATGAAAATTTTTACGGGCTCGGAGGCCGCATCGAAGGCCTGCGGCAGCTCCATCTCCTGATCCAGCAAGGGCCGGATGCCCGAATCATAGGCCGCCTGCCAGGTCGGGGCCATGACGATGGCGCTCAGAAACAGGGCCAGGGAGACCAGCACGGCATTGGGCGGCGACTGCTGCATGCCCAGCGCCGTGCGCAGCAGGGACAGCACCACGACAATCCGCACGAAGCTGGTCGTCATGATGACGATCGACGGCGCCAGCGACAACACGGTCATCAGGCCGACCAGCTGGACGACCCGCTCGGTCAGGCCGGCGCCGGTGCCCAGATCGATATTGATGGCACTGCCCGAGGCCACTTCCTGCGCCAGCGCCGCAACCGGCCAGATCAGCGAGGCCAGCGTCGCCAGCAGCGAGAGCAGGGCGGCACGCTTCAGCTCCTGCCGGTTCGGCAGGACGAACAGGGCCGGGCGGGCCGCGGCGCGGCTCACGCCTGCGGTCCCGACGAATAGGGGCTGCTCTGGCGCGGTTCGATCAGTTCGCGCCCTTCGCCCAGCAGGATCAGCCGCTCTTCCTGGTCCACGCGGACCAGCACCAGCCGGCGGGCGGGGTCCAGCACCAGGGTCTCGACCACCTTCAGGCGGCGTTCGCCCCGCTCGGCCCCGAAGCGGGCCAGCAGCTGCGGCGCATAGCGGCGCCCGGCCCAGGCAGCCAGGCCGATCAGCCCCAGGGTGAAGGCCAGGCCGAAGATCGCCCGGGCAAGATCAAGGAAGGACATGGCGGCTCGAATCGACACGCCCGCACTCGCGGGTCGGCGCCAAAGGTTAACCGTGAGGGTTAACGTCGCGTTTAGATAACCCGTGATTAACCATGCAGGCGGCAGTTTATGCCCAGCCCGCAGTCTCGCGGGGCCCTGACCCTCAAGGAGGCCGACATGGGTGTGGCCGACCTGCCCCTGCTGAACCAGATCAAGGGGCGACTGACCTGGCTGGACGAACGCCAGCGTGTCATCGCCCAGAACGTCGCCAACTCTGACACGCCCGGCTATGTGGCGCGCGACCTGGCTTTGCCAAAGGACTTCTCGGCCGCCATGAGCGCCGGGCCGGTCACCCTGGCCCGGACCCAGGCCGGACACATCGCCCCGCCGTCGCCGGCCGCCCGCTATGCCGCGGTCGAGGCCCCCGACTCGGAGACCACGCTCGACGGCAATGCCGTGGTGGTCGAGGAGCAGATGCTGAAGATGACCGAAAGCCGCATGGCCTATGAGGCGGCCATCGGCTTCTATCAGAAGTCTATGACCATGCTGCGGATGGCCGCGCGGCCGCCGGGCCGCTGATCCCGTGCTGAAGGACGATTGAGCCATGCCCGATCCCGTTCCCCCCAGAAATCCCGCCATGGCCGTCGCCGCCGGTGCCATGAAGGCCCAGCAGTCGCGCATGCGCGTGATCGCCGAGAACATCGCCAACGCCGACTCGACCTCGCCCGTCGCGGGCGGCCAGCCCTACCGTCGTCAGGTGCCGGTCTTCCAGTCGCGCACGGTCGATGGTGCGACCGGCGTGGTGCTGGCCGAAGTGCGGCCGGACCAAAGCGACTTCAAGATGGAGTACGACCCCTCCCATCCGGCGGCCAATGCCGACGGCTATGTGATGCGGCCGAACGTCAACACCCTGGTCGAGGCCATGGATATGCGCGAGGCCCAGCGCGCCTATGAGGCCAACCTCAATATCATCGAGACGGCGCGCGCCATGGAGAGCCGCCTGCTCGAGATCCTGAAGAAGTAGGGGATAGGCTGCTATGAACCCGCTTGCCGCCGCACGCGCCTATCAGGCCATCCAGGGCGCCGGTTCGGTCAACCCCGGCGGGGCGGCCGGTCCGACCGACGGGCCCGGCTTTTCCGATCTGGTCCAGAACGTCATCGCCAGCGCGACGACCCAGACCCGTGCCGCCGAGACCCAGATGACCCAGATGGTCCAGGGGCAGGGCAGTCTGATCGATGTGGTCACCGCCATCAGCTCGGCCGAGGCCTCACTGGAAACCGCCATGGCGGTGCGCGACCAGATGATCCAGGCCTATCAGGAAATCATGCGTATGCCGATCTGACGGGGGCGGGCGCCGGCTGGCGCCGTCCGCGGGTACGCGCCTTCAGCCAGTCCTGCAGCGGGCCGTCGACCATGTGGTGGAAGGCAAAGGCGAAGGCCACCGCCAGCGCCACGCCCATGGCCCAGATCGCCCACTGCACCGGCTCTGACAGGTTCAGGCGCGCAATGGCGACATTGGCCACGCCGAACCAGGCGATGCGCACCACCTCATTGCTGATGAACATCGAGAACGACACCAGCGCGGCCCGCTCGACCAGCCGCGACGGCCGCCGCACCGGCATGGCGCCGGCCGCGAGGATGATCAGCGAGATCATCACCAGACTGGGCAGGGCGTTCTTGCCGTAGAACTGCAGGGCCACCAGACCGACAGTGGCCAGGATGCCGACCCAGCCCGCCAGCTTCGGATTGATCCAGACCCGGTGCGCGAAGGCGGCCAGCGCCATGCCCAGGAAGAACAGCGGCAGGGCGCGGAAGAAGCCGAACTTCATCGGCATCTGATAGACCGGATAGCCCAGCAGGGCGTGCGCCAGCTGGTTGGCGACCAGATAGGCGGAAATGCCCAGCACCAGCCAGGTCCATGGCCCCAGCCGGGCACAGCCGCGCACGATCCAAGGAAACGCCAGATAGCAGCCGATCAGGGCCGAGATCGACCAGGTGGGCGCGTTCCAGCCCAGACCGCCGGGAATGCCGAACGCCTGCACCAGTCCCAGCTGCGCGGGCAGCTGGCTCCACAGGAACCATTCCGGGTTGCGCGGCGCCAGTCCGACCAGACCGCTGCCGACCACCAGGGCGACCAGCGCCAGCCCCATCATCAGATGCGCCGGCACGACGCGCAGCACCCGCCGCGTCAGGAAGTCAGCCGGGCTTACATCGCCCGAAGCGACGCTTCGCGAATACAGCCGCATCAGCACATAGCCGCTGTCGATCAGGAACAGATTGGTCAGCAGAAAGCCCGTGTGCTCGAACGCCGGGTGCAGGCTCTCGGCCAGCGCGATCGGCCCGGCCCCCTGGAAGTGATGCAGGATGATCAGGAAGGCCACGATGAAACGGATCGCGTCCAGCCATCCGCCGCGCGCGATCGGAGTTGTCTCGTTTCGGGTCGAAATCCAGCGTTCCAGCATGGTCGTGGCTCCTTTGTCCCCGTTCACGCAAGGGCGGGGCCAGCCGGAGCGGCGCCTTCGTTAGGGCGGTGTTAACCACGCTCCCGGCACTTTCTGCCGGGTGCGCGTACCGGTACGGAGAGTCTGAGTCATGAATGGTGCCGAGGTCATGGACGTGGGGCGCGACGCCCTGTGGCTGACCATCCAGCTGTGTGCGCCGGCCCTGATCGTCGCCCTGCTGGTCGGTGTCGGCATCGGCCTGTTCCAGGCCCTGACCCAGATCCAGGAACAGACCCTGGTCTATGCGCCCAAGATCCTTGCCATCTTCGTGGCCCTGCTGCTGTTCCTGCCGATGATGGGGGCGCTGCTGGGCAGCTTCATGCAGACGATCGCCGCCCGCATCGCAGGCATGTAGCCGGGTGGACGGCTACGCCACCGCCGATCAGGTCTGGGGCGCGGCCCTCGTCTTCGCGCGCCTCGGCGCCGTGCTCATGCTGCTGCCGGGCATCGGCGAGACCTATGTGCCGCCGCGCATCCGCCTGTCGCTGGCGCTGGTCATCACCCTAGTCGTCTGGCCGGTCGTGGCGCCGGTCCTGCCGGCCCTGCCCGAAAGCGTCGGCGGCATGGCCGGCTGGGTCATCCGCGAGGTCGCCACGGGACTGATGATCGGGGCCATCCTGCGCGCCTTCATGACGGCGCTCGCCACGGCGGGCGAGGTGGTTTCGCTCCAGACCACGCTCAGCTTTTCCCAGAGCGCCAATCCGCTGCAGGCCCAGCCCGGCTCGACCATCGCCGCCTTCCTGACGCTGGTCGGGGTGACCCTGCTGTTCGCCACCAATACCCACCACCTGTTCCTCGCCGGGCTGGCGGGGTCCTATGAGCTGATCGCGCCGGTCCGTCCCCTGATGACCGCCGACTTCACGACGCTGGCGGTCCGCACCCTGGGCGACAGCTTCATGCTGGGCGTCCAGCTGGCGGCCCCGGTGATCGTCTTTGCCATCATCTTCAACCTGGCCTCGGGGCTGGTCGGGCGGGTGATGCCTCAGTTCCAGGTCTTCTTCGCCACGGCCCCGCTCAGCATCCTGCTGGGGCTGTCCATCTTCACCCTGTCGCTCGGCGTGGTCGGCACCGTCTTCATCGACCGCTATCGCAGCCTCGCCCAGATCTTCGCCGGAGGCGCCGGTGGCTGAAGATCAGGATCCCGAGTCCAAAACAGAAGAAGCCACCCCGCGAAAATTAGAGGACGCGCGAAAAAAGGGTGACGTCGCCAAATCGCCCGATGTCGCCTCGGCCCTCTCCCTGCTGGGCGCCGCCGCCGTCCTGCTGATGGCCGGCGGACATTTCGCCGGTCAGCTGGCCGAGAGTCTCGTGCCTTTCATCGCCTCGCCCCACACCCTGATGGGCGGGCTGGATGCAGGGGCCGGGGTCGAGATCGGCAGCCGCGCCCTGTGGTCCGCGGCCCCCTTCCTCGGTGCCCTGATGATGGCGGTCATCCTGGGCGGCGTCGGTGGCAATCTGGCCCAGTCGGGCCTGGTGTTCAGCGCCGAGAAGCTGAAGCCGAAATGGAGCAAGCTCAGCCCGATCGAGGGGGTGAAGCGCATCTTCGGCCCCGACGGCCTGATGAATTTCGTCAAGACCTTCATCAAGCTGCTTGCCGTCATCGGCATCTGCTGGATGGTGCTGAAGCCGCACCTGCGCGAGCTGGAAAACATGGCCGCGATGTCCCCGGCCAGCATCCTGCCCTTCGCCCGGGACCTGGCCCTGTGGCTGATGGTGGCGACCCTGCTGTTCCTGGCGGTAACGGCGGGCGCCGACTTCCTCTGGCAGAAGATGCGCTTTGCCAAGCGCATGCGGATGAGCCGCGAGGAACTGAAGGAAGACTACAAGCAGACCGAGGGGGACCCGCACGTCAAGGCGCGCCTGAAACAGATCCGGGCCCAGCGCAGCCGCCAGCGCATGATGCAGAATGTGCCCAAGGCCACGGTCATCGTCACCAACCCGACCCACTATTCCGTGGCCCTGCGCTACGAGCCGGACCAGGGCGATGCGGCCCCCGTCTGCGTGGCCAAGGGCGTCGACACCCTCGCCATGAAGATTCGGGAGGTGGCACGCGAGCACGATGTGCCGATCGTCGAGAATGTGCCGCTCGCCCGCGCCCTCTACGCCTCGGTCGATGTCGACGAGACCATCCCGCGCGAGCATTTCGAGGCCGCCGCTCAGGTCATCGGCTTCGTCTTCCAGAAGCGGCGTCGCTAGGCGGGTGACGTCCGTACGCGGTGGATATGGCATAAGGGGACAGGCGATTCGCCTCGCAGGAGAGAGCGGGATGACCACCCCGGCCCGGCCGCAGGCCCAACGCGCGCCCATCGATCTGACCCTTGTGCTGATGGCGATCGGCTGTGCGCTGGTGGTCGGGGCCATGGCCTATCCGGCCTTCCGCACGAATCCGCTGAGCGCGCCCGGCCTGATCCTGATCCTGGCGGCGGGGGGCGTGGCCCTGATCGGGCTGATGATCTTCACCCGCAGTGAAGCGCGCAAGCCGACCGGCGACACGGCCGTCGAAATGCTGGACGCCCTGGCCGAGCCCGCCGCCCTCGTATGGTCGGACGGACGTGTGCTCGCCTACAACGCCGCCTGGAGCGAGGCCGATGGCGCCACCTCCAGCCTGCCGCGTCGGGGCGGCAAGGCGGCCCAGGCTCTCTATGCAGCCTTCGCCCAGGCCCGCTCCGGCGAACAGGGCCGCGCCCTGATCGCGCTGGGCAGTCGCGACGTCGAGGCCCTGATCGGTTACGCCGGGCCGGGCCGTTTTCTGGTCCGCTCGGCGCCCGAGACCCTGCTGGCGCCATCCCCTGTCCAGGAAACCACCGAAGCCGCCCGCCCCCGCACCACCGGCACCCTGCGCGAGGGGCATGCCATGGCGGCCGGTGCGCCGTTCGGCTCGGCCATCATCCGCCACGACGACCTGTTCGCGGGTCGCGTCGAGCAGCCCAATGCGGCGCTCGCCCTTCTGACGGGACCGGCCTCGGCGCGTGACGCCGCCTTCGGGCACCTGTTCGATCCGGCGGGCGTGGCCGAGGCGCGCACCCGTCTGGCCGCCGGGTCGGCCGGGCCGATCGAACTGGTGGCCCGCGCCCACCCCGACCGCATCCTGCACCTCTATGTCGCGCCCGAGGATGACGCCCGGCGCGTCTGGCTGTTCGACGCCTCGGCCCAGAAATCGATGGAGCTGCAGCTGTCGCAGGCCCAGAAGATGCAGGCCGTGGGTCAGCTCGCGGGCGGGGTCGCGCACGATTTCAACAATCTGCTGACCGCCATCCAGCTGCAGCTGTCGGGCCTGCTGGAGCGTCACCCCGTGGGCGACCCGTCCTATGACGGACTGAACGAGATCCGCCAGACGGCCATCCGGGCCGCCGATCTGGTGCGCAAGCTGCTGGCCTTCTCGCGCAAGTCGACCGTCCGGCGCGAGCGGCTGGATCTGGGCGAACTGGTCGGCGAGTTCGCGGTCCTGCTGCGGCGCCTGCTGCGCGAGGATGTGCGGCTCGAGACCGACCACGGCCGCGACCTGCCGGTGGTGCTGGCCGACAAGAGCCAGCTGGAAACCGCCGTCATGAACCTGGCCGTCAATGCACGCGACGCCATGCGCGGCGTGGTCGAGCCGGGCGCGGGCGTGGTCACCATCACCACCCGGCGCCTGACCGCCGACGCAGCCCGCAGCATGGGCTGGCATGAGGCCCCCGACAGCGACGTGGCCCTGATCGAGGTCTCCGACACCGGCCCCGGTGTCCCGCCGGAAATCCTCGACAAGATTTTCGAGCCTTTCTTCACGACCAAGGCGGTCAATGAGGGCACGGGCATGGGTCTGGCGACCGTCTACGGCATCGTCGAACAGGCGGGCGGCCACATCAATGTCACCAACCTCGATGGCGCGGGTGCGGCCTTCCGCATCTTCCTGCCCGCTGCGGCTCCGGCCGAGCTGGAGGCCGTCGCCCCGGTCGAGGTCAAGGTCAAGGCGCCGCGCGACCTGTCCGGAGCCGGTCGCATCCTGTTCGTCGAGGACGAGGCCGCCGTGCGCGGCATCGCCGCCCGCCTGCTGCGCCAGCGCGGCTATGAGGTGATCGAGGCCGGCGACGGCGAGGAGGCTCTGGTGCTGGCCGAGGAGAATGCCGGTCAGATCGACATGATGATCTCGGACGTGATCATGCCGGGTCTGGATGGCCCGAACCTGCTCAAGAAGGCCCGCCCCTACCTGGGCGACATCCCGGTCATGTTCATCTCCGGCTATGCCGAGAGCGACTTCTCCGACCTGTTGCAGGACGAGGCGGGCGTCTCCTTCCTGCCCAAGCCGCTCGACATCAAGACCCTGGCCGAGCGCGTCAAACAGCACCTGCACGCGGAATAGCGCCGCCCCCTTGCCGGATCGCGGGTGCGATGCCCTTATGCGCCCCGGCCTGACCAAAGGGAGCCCGCCATGATCGACCGTCGCCGCCTTCTCATGACCGCCGCCGCTGCCGGCGCCGGTCTCGCCGCCTCGGGTCAGGCCCTGGCCCGCGCCCTGCCGGGCGCCGATCCCGTGGCCGAACTGAACGGCTGGATGGACCGGGTCTTCCAGGACCTGGTCATGACCTCGCCGGAAATCCTGACGTCTCTGGGTCTCGACAAGGGCGCGCTGGCCCCGGCCAGGAGCCAGCTGGATGATCGCTCCCAGGCGAAGATCGAGGCCGACAAGGCCAAGTTCAATCGCTTTGCCGACGAGCTGAACGCCATCGACCGTTCGGCCCTGACCGGCCGCGACGCGGTCAACTACGACACCGTGAAATTCTTCGGGGAGACGGTCCAGATCGGTCAGGACTTCCCCTACGGGACCGGCAATTCGCCCTACACCGTCTACCAGCTGGGCGGCGCCTACCAGAACATCCCCGACTTCCTCGACAGCCAGCACCAGATCGAGACGGCCGAGGACGCCGAGGCTTATCTGGCGCGCCTCGCGGCCTTCCCGACGGCGCTGGACCAGGAAACCGAGCGCATGCTGGCGGACTTTGCCGCCGGGGCCGTCCCGCCGGACTTCGTCATCGACAAGACCCTGCTGCAGCTGGCCAATCTGCACGACACGCCGGCGGCCGAGTCGATCATGACCACCTCGGTCGAGCGCCGCACGTCGGAGAAGGGCATTGCCGGCGACTGGGCTGCCCGCGCCGAACGGATCGTCGCCGGAGAAATCTACCCCGCCCTGCTGCGCCAGGCCGACGCCTTCAAGGCACGCCGCGCCGGGGCCGTGCACGATGCGGGTGTGTGGCGCCTTCCCGACGGCGAGGCCTGGTACAGCTATGGCCTGCGCAATTCGACCACCACCACCATAACGGGCGAGGAGGTCCACCAGATGGGCCTGGAGCAGGTGGCCGAGCTGACCGCCCGGGCCGACGCCCTGCTGCGCGCCGAGGGCATGACCCAGGGCACGGTGGGCCAGCGCATCGCCGCCATGAGCCAGGACCAGCGCTTCATCTATCCCAACACCGATGCGGGCAAGGAGCAGCTGCTGGCCGACCTGAACCTGCAGATGCAGGACATGCAGGCGCGGCTGCCCGACTATTTCGGCCGCATTCCCAAGAGCCCGGTCGAGGTGCGCCGCGTGCCGGTCTTCACCGAGGCGGGCGCGCCCGGTGGCTACTATCAGGGGCCGGCGCTGGATGGTTCGCGTCCCGGCGCCTACTACATCAACCTGCGCGACACGGCCGAATGGCCGAAGTGGACCCTGCCGACCCTGACCTATCACGAGGCATCGCCGGGCCATCACCACCAGATCGCCCTGCAGCAGGAGAATGACGACGCGCCCATGCTGCTCAAGATCCTCGGCTTCTCGGCCTATTCCGAGGGCTGGGGCCTGTATGCCGAGCAGCTGGCCGACGAGATGGGCGTCTACGCCGACGATCCCTGGGGCCAGATCGGCTATCTGCAGTCGTTGATGTTCCGCGCGACCCGGCTGGTGGTCGACTCCGGCCTCCACCACAAGCGCTGGAGCCGCGAACAGGCGATCCGCTATATGGTCGATACGCTGGGCGATCAGGAAAGCGCCGTGACCACCGAGGTCGAACGCTACGCCGTCTGGCCGGGCCAGGCCTCGTCCTACAAGATCGGCCACACCGAATGGGTGCGCCTGCGTGAGAACGCCAAGGCCGCCCTGGGCGACCGGTTCGACATCAAGGGCTTCCACGACACGGGTCTGGCGGTCGGCGGCGTGCCCCTGACCGTTCTGGAAGAGGTCATCACCGACTGGGTCGCGGCCCGGAAGGCCTGACCGGCCTCAGTCGTCGCGATCGCGATCACGGTCCCGACCGTGGTCGCGGTCGCGGTCGTGGTCCCGGTGACGGCGGCGGTCGCGGCGATCCCGCCGGTCATGATCGCGGTCATAGTCCGGGACCACATAGACCGGCGGATAGTAGTTCAGGTCTCCGGGGCAGTAGCGCTGCTCGATGCCATAGGGATTGCCCGGCGGTTTGGCGTAGTAGCAGTTCCGGTTTTCCCACTCGAGCTGGGCGTTGACGTCCTCGAGACCCATCAGGATGCCCTCCATGATGTCCGGGTCCGAACAGGCCGAGGTGCCGAGGGCTGCACTTCCGGCCAGCAGGACCATCAGGCGTCTGGCAGTCATGGTCGTCTCCCGTTCACTGTCGGGGCGGGTGCGGGCGATGCGGGCGATGGGGCCGGTGAGGGCGATCCCGGTAATCCCGGTCGCCGTAGCAGACCTGGTACGGATACCCCCACGCATCGATGCGGGTATAGCAGTCCGCGTCGAGGATCAGCGCCAGCGCCACCAGATCGGCGCCGATCGACACGCCCTGCCAGAACAGCGGATCGGACAGGGGATCGTCACTGGCACAGGCGGACGCCAGCAGGCCACAGGCGGCCAGCGCCACAGTGGCCCTGGATCGCACAAAACGCATCGGTGTCGGTGTCATGGTCAAGCCTCCCATGACCCGAGATTAGTCCGCCACCGGACACAGGGGCTGTGACGGAATCTGATACCCACGCTATCCGGGGGTGCGGCTGTCCCAGGTCAGCGGCCACAGGTCTGGCGTCACGCCGAAGCAGCGCTCCATCTCGCTTTCCCGCGCCAGCACAAAGCCGCGCGCGGTCCAGACCCACTCGTGCACCGTGCCGCAATCGCCGATGCCGCGCCCCTTGCCAAAGGCCGACAGTCGCCGCGTGGCCGGGTCGTAATCGGGGTTGATCGGCGTCTCCATCGCCTCGCCCGTGGTCGGCAGGCTGACGATGCGGGGCGACGCTCCGGCACTGTCCGTCAGCGCATAGAGATAGCCGGTGTTATAGGTCCCCATGAAACACGGCACGCCCCACAGCACGGTGTCGGCATCCAGCCGGTATTGCTGCGTGGACGACTGGAAGTCGGGGCTGAAGTCCGTATCGCCCCGGCATTCCCGGACCCTGGCCATCGCCTCGACGGCGTCTGGCAGGGCCGTGCCCTCTTTCATGCCGGTCTGGGCGACGGCGGGGGCAGGCGTCACGATCGGCAGGGCCGGCGCGGCGGGCACCCGTGCGGCCGGGGCATCGCCCTTGCGGATCAGGGCCGTGACCGTATCCAGCCGCCCCTGCCGTTCGTCGATCCAGAGCAGGGCGGCGGACACGCCCGAGACCGAGAATTCCAGGGTATCCTCGCCGGTGCCGATGGCAGCTGTCCGGGCTCCCGCCAAGGCCGCGATCAGGGCGCGCGCCCGCTCGGCAGCGACGCGGGCGACGTTGTCCCTCACATCCAGTCCGTAGGCGCGCCCGTCGAGGGTCAGCGTGCGCTGGAGGATTTCGGCATTCATCCCCATCCCCATCTCGACCACTGGCACTGCCTCCGGTCCGGCGGGCATGACGATCCGCAGCCAGCCTGTGCCGCTCTCCATCCCGCCGAAGGCGGTACAGGTACCGTCGTTTCCACAGACCACGCTCCAGTCGCGAAACGCCCTGGTCTCCGGACGGGCCGTCGCCGCAGCGGGGGTGGGCGAGGGCGCCGCCGCGCCGTCCGCCGGGGCTTCGGTGCCCGCGTTGGTTTGCCCCTCCGGTTCGCCCTGACAGGCCCCCAGCAGCGCGATCAGGCTGACCCCGAGGCTCGCAAGCAGTGTTCGGCGCATGGGAGGTCTCCTTCGATCCGGCGGTTTCACCGTGAGGCAGCGACAACGCGGGCACAAGGGCGGGGTTTCGCGCGGGCGCGGGGCTCGCTATACCGCCCCCACAAATTTCCTTCCCGCAAAGACAGAGAGCGCACATGGCCAAGATCAAGGTCGACAACCCCATCGTGGACATCGACGGCGACGAGATGACCCGGATCATCTGGCAGATGATCAAGGACAAGCTGGTCTTCCCCTACCTCGACCTCGAGCTCGACTATTACGATCTGGGCATGGAACACCGCGACGCCACCGACGACCAGGTGACGATCGACGCCGCCCACGCCATCCAGAAGCACGGCGTCGGCGTGAAGTGCGCCACCATCACCCCCGACGAGGCCCGGGTCGAGGAATTCGGCCTGAAGAAGATGTGGAAGTCGCCGAACGGCACCATCCGCAACATCCTGGGCGGCGTGGTCTTCCGCGAGCCGATCATCTGCTCGAACGTGCCGCGTCTGGTGCCGGGCTGGACCCAGCCGATCGTCGTCGGCCGTCACGCCTTCGGCGACCAGTACAAGGCCACCGACTTCCTGATGCCGGGCGCCGGCACCCTGTCGATCAAGTTCGTCGGCGACGACGGCAAGGTGATCGAGCACGAGGTGTTCAAGTCGCCGGGCTCGGGCGTCGCCATGGGCATGTACAACCTCGATGCCTCGATCCGCGACTTCGCCCATGCCTCGTTCGGCTATGGCCTGGCGCGCAACTACCCGGTCTATCTGTCGACCAAGAACACCATCCTCAAGGCCTATGACGGCCGCTTCAAGGACATCTTCCAGGAGGTGTTCGACGCCGAATACGCCGAGGAGTTCAAGAAACGCGGCCTGACCTATGAGCACCGCCTGATCGACGACATGGTGGCCGCGGCCATCAAGTGGTCGGGCGGCTTCGTCTGGGCGTGCAAGAACTACGACGGCGACGTCCAGTCCGACATCGTCGCCCAGGGCTTCGGCTCGCTGGGCCTGATGACCTCGGTCCTGATGACGCCGGACGGCAAGGTCATGGAGACCGAGGCCGCCCACGGCACCGTCACCCGCCACTATCGCCAGCACCAGAAGGGCGAGGCCACCTCGACCAACTCCATCGCCTCGATCTTCGCCTGGACCCGCGGCTTCAAGCACCGCGCCAAGCTGGACAACAACGCCGAGCTGGACCGTTTCGCCGACACCCTCGAGAAGGTCGTCGTCGACACCGTCGAGTCGGGCTTCATGACCAAGGACCTGGCCCTGCTGGTCGGCGACCAGCAATCCTGGCTGACCACCGAAGGCTTCCTCGACAAGGTCGCCGAGAACCTCAACAAGGCCATGGCGTAAAATCCTCCCCTGCGGAGCGGGGGAGGGGGACCGCGTCAGCGGTGGAGGGGGCAAGCTTCCCCACCGCCGCCGCCTGACCGGATCCGCGTCATACGGCTTGCATCAGCCCCGCCCGACTCGCGTCGGCGGGGCTTTTGTTTGTGACCGGGCCGGGTTCGTGCATTCTGGGGCTGACACAGCCACGGAGAGGCACGTGAAAATCATCGGCAATCTGATCCTGGCGGCGGTGGTGCTGCTGGTCATCAGCTTCTTTGCGGCCCCGGGCGTGGCCTTCTTTGCCCTGCGCGGGGCGGCCGACAGTCGCGATGTGGCCGAGCTGGACCGGCTGGTCGACTATGGTGCCATGCGCAAGGCGCTGGGCCCGCAGCTGACCGGGCGCGTCGAGACCACCCCGCCGCCGCCCTCCATCCTCGAGGATCCGATCGGCGCCGTTCAGCGCCAGTTCCAGCGCGGGCCGGTGGCCGAAGGGCCGCGCGCCGACGCCTATCTGACGCCGGCGGCGCTGGGCGCCCTGACGCGGGGCGAGGGCCGCGAGGCCGCGCGCCGCTCGGAGGATACCGGCACGGTCGAGGCCGATGCACCCTCCGGCGGACCGCTGCCGCGCCCGGTCTACTGGGGCATGGACCGCGCCCGCATGGCCGTGACCGGCGAAAGCGGCGGCGAGACCGTCTTCACCTTTGCCCGCACCGGCTTCTTCAGCTGGCAGCTGGTACACGTCAGTTTGCCGGAACAGACCGTTCCCATGGTCGGTCAGAGCGGGCGCAAGGGCGGCTGACCCGTGGCCCCGGGCCGCGACTCACGGCAACCCTGACCGCAGGGGAGCGTTAGGGTGAAGGTGCCGGTGGGGACCGGACCCGTGGGAGTTTCGAGGGGACCATGCGTAAACTTGTGACCGGCCTGGCCGGACTGGCGCTCGTCGCCTTCGCCGGGGCCTGGGCCCTGTCGCCCGTCTTCGCCATGCAGGCGCTGACCCGTGCCGCCGAACAGGGGGACGAGCAAGCCCTCGACCGGCTGGTGGACTTTGCGGCCGTGCGCCAGAGCCTCAAGGACGAGCTGAACGCCCGCATGATGGCCGAGATGCGGGCCGATGACTCGGGCGTGGACCCGGCCTGGGCGGGGCTCGGCATGCTGCTGGGCCCGGCCATCGTCTCGGGCGCCATCGACGCCGTCGTCACGCCCCAGGGCGTCGCCACCATGGTCCGCACCGCAGAGGCCCCCGAGCCCGAGGACGTCCTCAACCGCCCCGAGGCCAGCCCCGGCAAGACCGAGGACGATGTGCGCAAGTCCTGGACCTATCGCGGCGCCAACCGCGTCGAGGTGCGCCTGACCACCACCGACCGCCCGGACCAGCCGCTGATCCTCAACATGGACCGGCAGGGCCTGTTCGGCTGGCGCCTCGTCGAGATCGACCTGCCGGACGCCTAGGGTCTGCCTTCCGGTGCCGGGCCGATGTCGGCCCCCATAGCGGACCCGGGCTGAAGGCCATAGTGTGCGTCCATGAGCAATCCTGCGGAAGTCGTTAGAGAACACCTCGCAGCCGTTGCCGATTACGACTGGGACGGCGCGAAAAGGACCATGTCTGCCAATGCCGACCTCACACTTGACGGTGTGACGGACTGGGAATGGACGATCTTCAATCTCTACAGGCAGGTCACTCAAGCGTGGGATTTCACGGTGTCCGCCGTCCGACTCTCCGGCGGGGACGATGGCGTGGTCACTGGGATGATCCGGCTGGTGAACCACGGCTGGATCAAGGACGTAAGGTGCAGATATCAGGTCACCCAAGACCGGATTATCTCAATCACCTTGTTTAGTAGCGCGCCGGCGAAGGTATCCCTGCCATTGGCCTAGGTGATATCCGCTATCCGCTCTCACGCGACAGTCCGCGCCCGACCCATTGCGGCCATCGAAAATCGCCGCGATGATAGCGGTATGACCTGTCGTCGGATCGCGGTTGCCGCATGCGCTTCGCTGGTGCTGAGCTGCGCAACAGCCTCATCCTCACCCTCGCTTGATCGACTGATTGGCTTCGCCGACCCCTCAACCTGCGAACCCAGCGAGGCATTTGGTGCCCTCCTGAACAGCCTGGTCGAGCATGAGCGGGACGGCGAAAGCTACACGCCCGTGCTGAAACCCCCTCTGGTCCCTGCGGCACTCAGGGACCAGTTCGGAACTCCGGAGTTGACGATTGGCGGGAGCGAGTATCGGGCGACGCTTCCGGTTCGCGGCACCTGGCAGGGCCTTCCCCTGCGCTCAGTCGCGGTCGTTGGCTGGATTGAGAGCGAGCAGGGCTTCGAACTCTTGTTCGATGCGAACCGTGCGGAGGTTCTTGCAACGGTCAATCAACTTGGGTTCGGCATTCCCCCATCCGGCAGTGACTATCGAGAGGATGACGTCCTGGGCCTCCATGTCGGAGTATCCGAGCACGAAGGTGGGGCTACACTTTACTGCATCCCCGGCTGAACGTCCGCTTCCTCACCTCAGGCGTCAGTCGGTCTCCGACCCTTGGCGGACGCTTGGGTCCGGGAATCGAACCATGGGGGAGGCGATCCTGAGCGTATCTCCATCGAGACGGAGAAAAACCTTGATGAGGCCGACGGACGTGCGGGCGCTGTCATCTGGATCTGTAGAAGCCAGCCCGTTGCTCCCGACGAGTGCGCCATAGTCGGTGCTCCAGTCGAAGTACGAATTGGCATCGGGCGCGAGCTGCCTCGCCTCCTGCTTCCATGAGTTCACGTCGATTCGACGCATCTTTCCGGTCTCGTCTGCGCTTAGGACGACATCGTCATTGTAGAGGCCCGTCCCGAGGCTGTTGCTCTGGAAGACAACCAGACCGCTGGTCACAATCTCTGGAACCTCGTACCACTGCGCGTGCGTACTTTCCTCATGGGCGACCAGGTGCAGCTGGCCGCTCTCGTCCCGCTTGATCAGGGCAACAGCACAGTAGCCGCCCTTGCAATATTCGTCCGCGCCCGAGCGCGGAAGGCCTGTTCCCTGCAACTGGTAGAAGAGGCCCCTGTCCCAATCGGTCGTGTGATCAATGACACGCCCCGATGAATAGACGACGCATCTCGGTTCAGAGGTGCCGAGACAAGGGCCGGAGATTTCGGCCGGCGGCGGGCTCAACTCGCCCGAACGCGAGACTGGAGCCGGTTGGCATGCCGACACCCATAGTGACCCAATGACTATCGCGAGAGCCCTCATCGCTCTTCCTCAGAACTGAAAACTCAGACGACCAATCGTATCCGGCGCTCAGGTCAGCGTCCCTCCCACTGGCGATGGCCGGCTCCCGACCGAAAGCGGACATCGGCGCCGTCCGCTTCCCGGATCCGCAGGACACCCGGACAGCCTGGCAATGACGTATCCTTGGCCCTCACCCGGAAATGCCGCGATCGGGCATTTCCGGGCGGGGGACACCGGGCCCCGTCAGTAGGGGCTGTCGCACTGCTGGCCGTTGACCGAGGCCAGTTCCTTGCCGTCGCGGGACACGCGGCCCATCTCGACCGCGCTGCCGGTGCCGCGCACGAAGAAATAGTCGCGGCTGCCCGTGATGGGGCGCAGGTCGTCGTACATCGGGTTGATCACATAGGTGCCCGAGGCATCGATCATGCCGAACTTCTCGCCGGACGAGACCACCGCCCGCCCGTTGCTGTCGAAGTCCGAGATCGCCCGGAACTGGGGATTGATCTTGTAGGTGCCCGAAGCGTCGATCACGCCCCAGCGATAGTTGTTGCGATCACCCTGCACCGCGACCGTGGCCACCACACCGCCGGGACCGTCGGCGAACTCGCCGACCATGTCGAACTGCGGATTGATCTTCAGATTGCCCTCGGAATCGATGAAGCCCCAGTCCTCGCCGACCAGCACGGGGGCCAGTCCGCCGGGGCCGAAGCCGCCCGCCTGCTCCCACTGCGGCTGGATGACCAGCTCGCCCGAGGTGTTGATATAGCCCCAGCGGTGGGTCTCGGTCTCTTCCATGAAGTCCGGGCGCTCGGGCCGCTCATAGCTGTAGCCCCAGGCGGCGGCGCGCTGTTCGGCACTCTGCTGGCGCTGCTCCCAGACCTCGGCGGCGCGGGTGTTCTCGGTGCGCTCGACCGTGGTCACCAGAACCGGCGCCAGGCCGTTTTCACCGAACTGGCCGACGGCGGTGTACTGGGGATTGATCACCCATTTGCCGCTCTCGTCGATGAAGCCCCATTTCCGGTCGGTCGAGGCCGCCGCGAGGCCCTTGGTGAAATAGACGATCTCGGTCATGTCGTCCTCGCTCGACATGGCCACCGAGTCGAACTGCGGATTGATGATGTAGGCCCCCTTGCGGTCGATGAAGCCGTACTGGTCGCCCGATTTGACCAGGGCGCGGCCCTTGGGGTCGAACGGACCCATCTCGTCGAACTGGGGATTGATGATGTAGGCGCCCTTGCGGTCGGCCGTGCCCCATTGTCCGCCGACCTCGACCAGCAGGGTGTCGCCGCCGTCCAGCATCAGGATGGAGTCGAACTGCGGATTGACCACATAGCTGCCCTTGCGATCGATCAGACCCCATTTGCCGCCGTTGCTGAC
Organism: Brevundimonas sp. A19_0; assembly: GCF_017744255.1. Classification (GTDB taxonomy): domain Bacteria; phylum Pseudomonadota; class Alphaproteobacteria; order Caulobacterales; family Caulobacteraceae; genus Brevundimonas. Next base: position 145,707 of record NZ_JAGHQP010000003.1, read on the forward strand.
CGGGGCGACGCCGTCCCTGGTGAAGAAGCCCGCGCCGTCGAACTGCGGATTGATGACGATCTTGCCGTCCTCGTCGACGAAGCCGCAGTTCTCGCCATAGGCCACCGGCATCAGGCCCAGATCGATCTCGGTGGCCATGCCACCGCCGCCCTTGCCGCCGAACGCGCCCATCGACCAGGCCGCTGCGCCCACGCCCAGCAGGGCCACGACCGCAACCCCGGCCAGCAGTCCCTTGTTCTGCAGCAAGCTCTTCTTGTCCGTCATCTGACTAGTCCCCCAGATCATCAAAGGGGCCGTCTGTATGTTCGCCCCCGTACACAGGGACAAACGTAACGGACTGACAGGTCAGATCAAGTTTTGGCCGATCAGAGCTTCTCGAGCGTGTCGCGGATAGCCTGAAGCCCGGCCTCGGCCTTGCTGGCGTCGGGCGCGCCGCCCTGTGCGAAATCCGGCTTTCCGCCGGCGCCCTTGCCGTCCATGGCCAAAACAGCTTCACGCGCCAGATCGGCGGCATTCACCCGGTCGGTGCTGTCGCTGGTCACCGCCACGGTCACGGCCGCCTTGCCGTCGGTCGTGCCGATCAGGGCGACGACGCCCGAGCCGACCTGTTTGCGGAAGTCCTCGGCCACGCCGCGCAGGCCCTTGCCGTCCACGCCGTCCAGGATGCGCGCGATCAGCTTGATGCCGTTGACCTCCTCCGGCGCCGCATTGCCGCCGGAACCGCCGCCCAGGGCCAGCTGCCTCTTCAGCTCGGCGACCTGTTTTTCCAGCGCCTTGACCGATCCTTGCAGGCTCTCGACCCGGGCCGGCACATCCGCCGGCTGGATCTTGAAGTCGCGGGCCAGACCGCGCGCCACCCGGGCCTGGGCCTCCAGATACTGGCGGGCGGGCTCGCCGGTCAGGGCCTCGATCCGGCGCACGCCGGCGGCGATGCCGCTCTCCGACACGATCTTGAACAGGGCGATGTCGCCCGTGCGCGCCACGTGGGTGCCGCCGCACAGTTCGACGGAGTAGGGCGTGTCGCCGGTCAGGCTGCGGCCCAGCGTCAGCACGCGGACCTCCTCGCCGTATTTCTCGCCGAACAGGGCCACGGCCCCGGCCTCGATCGCCGCCTCGGGCGCCATCAGCTTCGTCTCGGCCGGCAGGTTCTGGCGGATGACGGCGTTCACCTCATCCTCGATCCGGGCCAGTTCCTCGTCGGTCACCGGGGCGTTGTGGCTGAAGTCGAAGCGCATGCGCTCGGCGTCGACCATCTGGCCCTTCTGCGCGACGTGCGGGCCCAGCACATTCTTGAGCGCGGCGTGCAGCAGGTGCGCGGCCGAGTGGTTGGACCGGGTCGTCTGGCGCGCGGGCGCCGTCACCGAGGCCTCGACCCGGTCGCCGCTCTTCAGCGTGCCCGACAGGATGCGCACCCGGTGCACATGCAGGTCGGCCGCGGGCTTTTGCACGTCCAGCACCTCGGCCCGGCCGCCGTCCCAGCTCAGCGTACCGCGGTCGCCCGCCTGTCCGCCGCCTTCGCCGTAGAAGGGGGTGCGGTCCAGCACCAGCTCGGCCTCGGCGCCCTCGGGCGCTTCGTCGGCGGCCTCGCCGTCGACCACGAGTGCCAGCACCTCGCCGGTGCCGTCCACGCTGTCATAGCCGGTAAAGTCGGTCGGCCCCAGCCGGTCGCGCACGGCCAGCCATTCGGCCGCCGAGGCGGTCTGGCCCGAGCCCTTCCAGTGTTCACGCGAGCGGTCGCGCTGCTCGGCCATGGCGGCCTCGAAGCCCTCGATATCGACGGCGAAACCGCGGCGGCGCGCCTCGTCCTGGGTCAGGTCCAGCGGGAAACCATAGGTGTCATAGAGCGTAAAGGCCGTGCCGCCCGGCAGGGTGCCGCCCTCGGCCAGGTCGCGCGTGGCCTCCTCGAACAGGGTCATGCCGCGGCCCAGCGTGGTGCGGAAGCGGATCTCTTCCTGCTTCAGCGTGTCCTCGATGAAGGCCTGGGCGCGGACCAGCTCGGGATAGGCCTCACCCATCTCGGCCACCAGCATCGGCACCAGACGGTGCATCAGCGGATCGGCCGCGCCCAGCAGGTGGGCGTGGCGCATGGCCCGGCGCATGATGCGGCGCAGCACATAGCCGCGGCCCTCGTTCGACGGGGTGACACCATCAGCGATCAGGAAGGACGAGCTGCGCAGGTGGTCGGCGATCACCCGGTGGCTGGGCGCGCGGTCGCCCTCGGCGGCCACGCCCGTCGCCTGTTCGGACGCCGCGATCAGGGTGCGGAACAGGTCAGTCTCATAGTTGGAGTGCACGCCCTGCAGCACGGCAGCAACGCGCTCCAGCCCCATGCCCGTGTCGATCGACGGCTTGGGCAGGTTCAGGCGGGTGCCGTCTTCCTGCTGCTCGAACTGCATGAACACCAGGTTCCAGATCTCGACCCAGCGGTCGCCGTCTTCCTCCGGTGTTCCGGGCGGTCCGCCCCAGATGTGGTCGCCGTGGTCATAGAAGATTTCGGTGCAGGGGCCGCACGGGCCGGTGTCGCCCATCGACCAGAAATTGTCCGAACCGGCGATGCGCGCGATGCGGCTTTCCGGCAGGCCGGCGATCTTCTTCCACAGGTCAAAGGCCTCGTCGTCATCGACATAGACGGTGGCCATCAGCCGGTCCTTCGGAATGCCGAAGTCGCTCGTGACCAGCTTCCACGCCGCCTCGATGGCGTGCTCCTTGAAGTAGTCGCCGAACGAGAAATTCCCCATCATCTCGAAGAAGGTGTGGTGCCGCGCCGTGTAGCCGACATTGTCCAGGTCGTTGTGCTTGCCCCCGGCGCGCACGCATTTCTGGGCGCTGGCCGCGCGGCTGTACGGGCGCTTCTCCTGACCGGTGAAGACGTTCTTGAACGGCACCATGCCGGCGTTGACGAACAGCAGGGTCGGATCGTTCTGCGGGACCAGCGGCGCGGACTGCACCTTGGTGTGACCATCGGCGGCGAAATAGTCGAGGAAGGTCGAACGGATCTCTTTGAGGCTGGACATCAGGGCGGGCTCGGTCAGTCGGGAGGAAACGGGGAGGCAGCCGTCATATAGGGGATCGCGCCCGATTGCATCACCTGCCCGTGATCGGCGGTGCGGGCGCGACATTGCGGCGGGCGACGCCCGGCCGGGGGAGGGCTAGGGTCCAGCCATGAACGAGGTGGTGGTCTGGTATGACGGGGCATGTCCCCTGTGTCGCCGCGAGATCGGCCTGATGCGGCGTCTCGACCGGCGCGGGGCCCTGACCTTTGTCGATGTCGCCGAGCCGGGCGCGGCCGAGGCCTGCCCGCTCAACCCCGCCGAATTGCTGTCCCGCTTTCATGTGCGCGAGGACGGACAAATCCTGTCGGGCGCCGCCGCCTTTGCCGCCATGTGGCGCGCCATTCCGCTCCTCAGACCCTTTGGCCTGATGGCCCGCAACCGGCACGTCCTCGCCGTGCTCGAGGCCTTGTATGTGCGCTTCCTCAAGGTTCGACCGCGCCTGCAGCGCCTGTTCGCCTGACCGCGCTCTCAATGACGAAGCCGCCCGACCGGGGGGTCGAGCGGCCTCTTTTCCCCGGACGGGGTCGCGGGGTCGGTGGCGGGTCGCGAGGGACCCGACCGGGGAAGTCGGTCGCGAGGCTTGACGGGCCTAAGGGCGATCAGCCCTCAAGGTCCTGCCCTTCGTCGGGCTCGGGCGCGCCCAGCAGTTCGTCGTCGATCTTCTGGGTCGACTGACGCACGGCCTTTTCGATCGCGTCGGCGACATCGGGATTGGCCTTGAGGAATTCGCGTACATTCTCGCGGCCCTGACCGATGCGCTGGCTGTCGTAGGAGAACCAGCTGCCGGCCTTTTCGATCACCCCGGCCTTGACGCCCAGATCGATGACCTCGCCCAGCTTCGAGATACCCTCGCCATACATGATGTCGAAGATCACCTCGCGGAACGGCGGGGCCACCTTGTTCTTGACCACCTTGACCCGGGTGGTGTTGCCGACCACCTCGTCGCGGTTCTTGATGGCGCCGGTCCGGCGGATGTCCAGCCGCACCGAGGCATAGAATTTCAGCGCATTGCCGCCCGTGGTCGTCTCGGGCGAGCCGTACATGACGCCGATCTTGTGCCGGATCTGGTTGATGAAGATGACGATGCAGTTGGTCCGCGAGATCGAGGCGGTCAGTTTGCGCAACGCCTGGCTCATCAGACGGGCCTGAAGACCGGGCAGGCTGTCGCCCATCTCGCCCTCGATCTCGGCCCGCGGCGTCAGGGCGGCGACCGAGTCGACCACCACAATGTCCACGGCACCCGACCGCACCAGGGTGTCGGTGATCTCCAGCGCCTGCTCGCCATTGTCCGGCTGGCTGACCAGCAGGTCATCCAGGTTCACGCCCAGCTTCTGGGCATAGACGGGGTCCAGCGCATGCTCCGCGTCGACGAAGGCCGCCACGCCGCCCGACTTCTGCACCTCTGCCACCGTATGCAGCGCCAGCGTCGTCTTGCCCGAGCTTTCCGGGCCGAAAATCTCGATCACCCGGCCATAGGGCAGGCCGCCGATCCCCAGCGCCATGTCCAGGCCCAGCGAGCCGGTCGAGATGCTCGCGATCTCGGTCACTACCCCGCCCTTGCCCAGTTTCATCACCGAGCCCTTGCCGAACGCCCGGTCAATCTGGGCCAGCGCCGCTTCCAGAGCCCGCGCCTTGTCGCCGTCTTCCTTACCCACCAGTTTCAGTGCCGCCTGTGCCATTGCCTTCGACTCCCTTGCCATGATTCCCATCCGACTTCGGGAGAGACCCGCCGCAGGGGCAGATGTCCGCCCCCGGCCCGCTCCCGGTGACCGGCATATGTGCATGTTTTGTTCCGGTTGCCAATATGTTCTTTTCGGCAGGTGCGACCGGGATTGACGTAGCGGGCCTCTTCGCGGAACAGTTTCATCACAGCGACCACGGCGCCTTCACGGCGAACACTGCGGCCGGATCCGGCACACCCCCTCTGTGCCCGCTGTGACCTCGCTGTGTCCGCTGTGATGAACCTCTTCCTTCTCTCCTCGTCACCCTCGGGCTTGATCCGAGGGTCGGTGCGGGCACTCCGTCGGCCGTTGCGGGTGACACTGATCCTCGGGTCAAGCCCGAGAATGACGATGGGTTGAGGGCGGCAACTGCGATGACCGGCCCCAAATTCCCTCGCCCTTTCAACACCCCCACCGTTTCCCGCCCCGACTTCCCCGCCCTGGTCCAGCCGTGTGCAAACCTCCTCCGGTCCCGTCGCACGGAGGGCTCGTAAGGCCTGCGACCTTGCAAGCGGCGGGAGCGATGGAGCGGGGTCGGGCACAACGTGTCCGAACACCCTCGATCTCCGCCTCCGGGTGCGAGATCGAGGCAAGGGTCGAGGGGGATACTCGGCCGTTCCGGGAGATGTCGCAGGACATCCCCGCCCGCCGGGGGCGCTGCGGTAAGGCCCGAATACGGCCACCCGACGCAAGCTTCCGGAAAACCAGCGCGCGGAGCGTCGGCCTTCGTCGAAACGGTATTTCTTGTTCTCATCCGGGCGAAGGCCCGGCGCTCCGCCAGCCCTCCACCTCTCGCCGCCTTCGGCGAGAGGCGTCCGGGCGTGCCTATTTGGCCTTCTTGTAGATCGTCATGCCGAGGATGGCGAAGGCGACGGTGACGATGACGGCCAGCCAGAACAGGATGACGGCGATGTCGACGAAGGCGCCGGCAAGACCGCCGAATCCCAGGACGGCGAGGATCAGTGCGGCGACGGCGAAGATGATGGCCCACTTGAGCATGGAAAGCCCCTTTCAAAGGTCTGAACAGCATCGCAACGCCACCCCGTCGGCGTCGTTCCGGTAATTCGGCCCGGCAGGACACAGGGCCCGATGCTGCACCCGCGAGAAAAAAGTTACCGATCCGGTGATCGAATGGCCAAGCTTTGCGTTGGTGGGGGCATGACAAAGACCAACAAGCCCGCCGTCCTCAACATCCGTAACGCTCGTGCCTCTGACGTGGAGGCCATCGCTGCCCTCGTCTCCAAGGTCTACAAATCCATGCCGCCGTATACGACCGGCATGCTGCGGGGCCAGATTTCCGTCTTCCCCGACGGCCAGTTCGTGGTCGAGTACGAGGGCGACATCGTCGGCTATGCGGCCGGCTTCCGCATCGACGAAAAGACCGCCATGGGCCAGCACACCTGGTCGCAGATCACCGGTGGCGGCTACGCCTCGCGTCACGATCCGCATGGCGACTGGTTCTACGGCATGGAGGTCTGCGTCGATCCCGACCGGCGTCGCCTACGCATCGGCCAGCGCCTGTACGATGCGCGCCGCGACTTCTGCGAGGCCAAGAACCTGAAGGGCATTGTGTTCGGCGGGCGCATGCCCGGCCTGTCGCGCAAGAAGGCCACCTATGCCGAGCCCGAGGCCTATCTCGACGCCGTCTCGGCGCGGAAGGCCAACGACCCGGTGATCGGCTTCCACCTGCGTTCGGGCTTTGAGCCCATCGGCGTGCTGAAAGGCTATCTGGCGTCGGACACCGCCTCCATGGGCCACGCGGCCCACATGGTCTGGCGCAACCCCTATTACGTCGAGGAGCGGGGCAAGGGTTCGGCCTTTGCGGTCAAGGAGAACGTCCGTATCGCGACCGTCCAGCTGCAGGCCCGCAAGGTGTCCAGCTTCGACGAGTTCATCTCGAACGTTGAATATTTCGTCGATGTGACCTCGGACTACCGCACCGACTTCGTCGTCTTCCCCGAGCTGTTCACCCTCCAGCTGCTGTCGCTGGAGAAGAAGAAGCTGACCCCGGCGGAATCGATCGAGGCCCTGACCCGCTACACGCCGCGCTTCGTCGAGGCGCTCCGCAAGATGGCGGTCGAGTACAACATCAACATCATCGGTGGCTCGCACCCGACCCAGACCGACGACGGCGACATCCAGAACGTCGCCTATGTCTTCCTGCGCGACGGCTCGGTCCACGCCCAGGAAAAGATCCACCCGACCCCGAACGAGCGACACTGGTGGAACATCAAGGGCGGCGACATGGTCCACGCCATCGACACTGACTGCGGGCCGATCGGGGTGCTGATCTGCTACGACTCCGAATTCCCCGAACTGGCCCGGCGGCTGGTCGACGAGGGGGCGCGCATGTTGTTCGTGCCCTTCTGCACCGACAACCGTCAGGGCTATCTCAGGGTGCGCTACTGCTCGGCGGCGCGCGCCATCGAGAACCAGTGCTACGTCGCCCTGTCCGGCAATGTGGGCAATCTGCCGAACGTCGAGAACATGGACGTCCAGTATGCCCAGTCCTGCATCCTGACGCCCTGCGACTTCCCGTTCGCGCGCGACGGCATCGCCGCCGAGGCCTCGGAGAATGTCGAGACCATTACGGTCGCCGACCTCGACCTGTCGGATCTGGCCTGGGCCAAGGCGCAGGGCACGGTGCGCAATCTGCGGGACCGGCGCTTTGACCTCTACAAGACCGTCTGGACCGACGGCGGCTGACCTCAGACGCCCGGCACGAACACTGTGCCCGCCCCCGACACGGCAAGGGCCGCGACGATCAGGACCGCTCCTGCGACCGTCAGCCCGCGCCAGGGGCCCGCGCCCCGACTGTTCGGGGTCATCAGCGCCAGGGGCGCCGAGAGGCTGAGCCAGAGGAGGGCGATCAGTGCCAGAATGCCCGGCAGGTCCATGCCGATGCCGAGGAACACCGGGTGCGCCATGGCCAGCAACCACGGCCCGACGATCACGGTCGCCAGCGCGGGAAGCAGGGCGATGCGGGCCCGGCTGAGATCCGGGTCGATGATCGCGACCAGGGCTGCGACGCCGACCGCCACAGTGCTCGGCCACAGCAGCAGGAAGGCCGCCTCGGGCAGGACAAACTGCGCCAGCGTGCCCATCAGCATGGGCAGGGTGATCAAACCCAGCCAGCGCGGCCAGACACTGGTCGCCGGCGGCGCGACCGGAATGGCGGCCACGATGGCCACAACCGTCATCGCAGCGCTCACGGGCTGCCACCCGGACATCACCTGGATCAGCAGGCCCATCAGGCCGACGACGGCCATCCACACCAGACGGCCCCGGCCCACGGTCCCCGCCAGGGTGACGAGCGCGGCCCCCACCAGCGCCAGACCCGTCGCGACCTCCATCCACGGCAGCCGCTCCAGCAGGGTGTAGTAGACGTCCGCCGACTGCACCCGCCCGGTCATCGGCCCGGCCAGCAGGCGGACCGTCTGGGCCAGCACGAAGGCACCCGCCAGAAAGGCGAGGGCATCGGCCACCCCGCGCAACAGGCTCGCCAGCGCGGTCCGGCTCCGGAAGATGGCGATGGCCAAAAACACATGGGCCAGCACCACGAACAGCCATCCCCACGGCGCGGCCATGACGATCATCGTCCGCCCGAACAGGTCGGCATAGACCCGGTCGGGGCCGGGGGCAGGCAGGGTGTCGGCTCTCAGCAGCCGGTCGGTCACCTCCAGCGCCTGCGAGCCGATGTGTTGCAGGCTGCCGCGGTCGAGCGCTTCGGGCGTCGAGGTGGGGCTGTGGTACTGGTCGGCCCGCCCGATGAAGGCAAAGTTCAGGCCCGCCAGCCCCCGGTCACGCGGCACTGAAAAGTCGGTGTCGTTCGACATCAGCCGATAGACGGCCACTGCCAGCGGATTGCTGGTCACGCCCCCGTCGATGTGGGGCGCGGCGTCTGCCAGCAGGCCCACGCTGCCGGCATTGCCGGGGCCGGTCTCGAACATCATGGCGCGCCCGCCGCCGCCGCGCGCCTCCAGGTTGACGACAAAGCCGATGCGGGCCCGGTCGGGATAGTCGCCGAAGAAGATGCGGGCGCCGTCCAGGCCCAGCTCCTCGGCATCGCTCAGCAGCACGATCAGCGATCGCTCGGTCGGGCCCCGGGCCTTGATCGCCCGCACGGCTTCGAGAACGGCGGCGACGCCGGTGGCATCGTCGGCGGCACCCGGCGATCCCGGCACGCTGTCGTAGTGGGCCATCAGCACGATGGGCGCGGCCCCCGGATCGCGGCCCGGCAGGACGCCGACCAGATTGCGCGCCTGATAGCCGGCCTCGGCGGGCGACAGCTCCCAGCGCTCCATGCGCCGGATCGAGCCGGGCGACAGCGGGCCCTCCATGATCACCGGGTCGAGGCCCAGCGCCTGCATCCGGGTCAGCAGATACGCCCGGGCCTCGGTGTGCGCGGGGGTGCCCGGCGGTCGCGGAGAGCGGGCCAGCTGTTCCACGTCTGCGAACGCCCGACCTGCGGAAAAGGCCGTCGCCTCCGCCGTTGCGGGTCGGGGCGCCGGTGTCCGGGTCAGCAGGGCTGCCAGCCCCAGTCCGACCAGCAGGCAGGCCAGCATCAGCAGGCCGAGGGCGGGGCGACCCCGCTGCACCGAGGTCCGGGATTTCGGATGCCATGCCGTCATTGTCGTCCCCCGGTGAAGGCTCTCGTCCGACCCTAACGCAGCCTCCGGGCAGGCGTAAGCCGGATCAGGCCGCGTCCTGCAGGAAGGTCGGGGATTTCACATGCAGGCCCCGGCGACCGCTGACCGGCCGGAACGCCAGGCTCTCGCCGTTCAGGTTCTCGCTGGGCGCCAGGAACAGGCAGCCATCGTCGACCAGCCGCCGCTCCAGCCCCTGCAGCACCAGGGCCCGGGCCGCCGGCTCCATGCCGATCAGCACATGACGACAGAAAATAACGTCGAACCGGGGCGCTTCATCGTCGGCCGAGGGCGTATCGAGCAGATTGAGCCGCTCGAAGCGGACGACCTGCTTGAGGGTATCGTCGGCGGTCCACAGCTCGCCCTCCGGCCGGAACCAGCGCACCATGGTGCCGGCGGCCAGCCCGCGCTGGATCTCGAAGCCGGTGTAGGCGCCCTTGTGGGCCTTCTGCAGGGCGATGCGGTTCAGGTCGCTGCCGACCACCTCGACGTCGAGGTTCAGGTCGAGGGCGCACATGGCCAGAGACCAGGCTTCCTGGCCTGTAGAACAACCCGCTGACCAGATACGCAGGGTCTGGCCCCGACGGGCCTGCGAAAGGGCGGGCAACAGTTCCTGGCTCATGGTCAGGAAGGCTTCGCGGTCGCGCCGGAACCAGGTCTCGCCGTTCAGCTGGCTTTCGATCACATCCCACGCCAGGCCCGCGACCGGCTTGCTCCACAGGGTGGCCAGCATGGTGTCCACGCTGTCGAACCCGGCCCGGCGCGCCACCGGGCCCAGCCGGTGCTCGGCCAGATTCATCCGGTCCCGCCGAAGCCGGTTGCCGGTGCGCGTCGCGACCAGGGTCTGGAGTCTGTCGAAGTCCTCGGGGCTCATGCCGGAGCCGGGGGACGGGGGAGGTGGCGCATGTCAGACAGCCCCCACCTCGGCAAATTTCGCGTGCAGGATCTCGCCGTCGAACGGCTTCATCACATAGTCGTCGGCGCCCGCGGCCAGCGCCTCGGTGATCCGGTCCACGGCCGTCTCGATGGTGCAGAACAGCACCTTGGGACTGCCGCCGTCCGGCATGGCGCGCAGGCGGCGCAGGAAGGTCAGCCCGTCCATGACCGGCATGTTCCAGTCCAGCAGGATGACGTCGGGCATGGCGCCCGTGCAAAATGTCAGGGCCTCGGCCCCGTCGGCCGCCTCGTCGACGTCGAAGCCCAGAGCCTCGACGATGCGACGCGACACCTTGCGGATGATGCGGCTGTCATCGACGATCAGACACAGTCTGGAGCTCAAGATCGGATTCCGTTCGGATTCGGGGCGGATGGGGGCCTTATGATCGCAAATCGGCGGTTAACGAGGCGTTGGCGAGCGGCGTTAAGACCTCTTAACCAGACGTTGCCAGAGGCAGGGTGACGACCAGTTCAACGCGGCCCTCGTCGGTCGTGACCTTCAGGGTGCCGCCCTGGCCCCGAACGGATCGCCACAGCCAGTGCGGCTGGATCCACTGACCGGGCAGGCCGTCGCTCAGTTCGGCCCCGGACAGGCCTTCGATGGCTTCGGGTTTCAGGCGGGCGCGCGACCCTTCCGAGACCGTGGACAGGATCAGGGCTCCACCCTCCTGCCGGGCGGAGATCGTGGCCGTGCCGCCCGTCGGCAGGGCGCCGACCGCCACATAGGCCAGATTGACGAGGATGCGGGCGTGCGGCTTGGCATAGTCACCCTCGGGCACCTGCCAGTCGATGGTCGCCCGACCGCCGGACAGCAGGTCGGTGACCGTGGACTGCAGTTCGGCTGCGGAGAAATTCTGGTTCGATGTGGCTGCGCCATAGGCCACGCGGGCGTAGCGGACCAGCGCCACCAGCTTGGCAGCGCTCTGCTGCATCAGGTCCAGCGCATCGGCGTGCATGTCGGCCGAGTCGGGATCGGTCATCAGGTCCAGTGCCGAGGTCATGGCCCCGGCCGGGCTGATGAAGTCGTGGCACAGCTTGGCGACGATCTGGGTGGCCAGTTCGGTCTCGTCCCGGTCGGTGACCGCCCCGGAGGGATCCGCGGACGGGGTGGCGAAGGCGGGGGTCGTCATGGGCAGCGCAAACTCCGGATCAGGTCGCGCGACAGGCTGACCTGATTTGCCGGTTCGGGAAACCGCCCGGATCGTCTATCACCCGCCCCATGCACGATTCCCTCACGGCTGATTTCGACAGCGGGCGCCTGATCACCACCCTCTCTGATCTGGCCGAGGCGGCTTCGGCGGTGATCCTGCCCTACTGGCGCGCCGATGCCGAGGTGATCACCAAGTCGGACGACAGCCCCGTTACCCTGGCCGACCGCGAGGCCGAGGCCCTGATCCTGGCGCGGCTGGGCGACCTGTACCCCGGAGTGCCGGCAGTGGCCGAAGAGGCCTGCGAGGCCGGCGGTCGTCCGGAGGCGGCGGCGGACTGCTTCTGGCTGATCGATCCCCTCGACGGGACCAGGGGGTTCGTCCGGGGTGGCGAGAGCTTCAGCGTCAACATCGCCCTGGTCGAGGCCGGTCGGGTGGTGGCGGGTGCGGTGTCCGCTCCCGCGACAGGGGTGACCTGGGCCGGGGATGCGGCGGGCGCCCGGCGTCGCCGCTTCGGCGAGGCGTGGCAGACCATTCAGGTTCGGGACCGGCCCGACGCGGCCCAGGCGCTGGTGAGCCACAGCCTCACGGACAAAGAGGCCGAGGCCCTGTCGGCGCGGCACGGATGCGCGACCTGGACCGGCATGGATTCCTCGCTGAAATTCTGCCTGATCGCCGAGGGGCGTTTCGACGTCTATCCGCGCACGGGGCCGACGTCGGAATGGGACACGGCCGCCGGTCAGGCGGTTCTGGAGGCTGCGGGCGGTCGGGTCCTGGGGCCGGACGGCCAGACCCTCGCCTACGGCAAGCCCGGCTTCATGAACGGGCCATTCGTCGCCATGGGCGGCTAGACCGTCTCGGGTACGCGACCCAGCAGGTGTTCGGCCCGATCCGCGATCAGCAGGGCACCTTCGTCGCGAGCGGCGGCGGAGGCCTCGACCAGCACCAGACGCACCGGACCGGGTGACCGGTCCAGCAGGCGGGCCCGCGCGAGGGCGATCCGCGCAAGGCCGATCTGGTCCACGGCCCAGGCCGTCGGCCGCGGGCGGTCCAAGGCCAGCCGCGCGCGCAGCCGCGCTGCCAGCCGGTCAAGCGCCAGCAGGTCGCCGTTCGCCTCGGCTTCACGCACCTCGCCGTCCAGCCGTTCGTCGGCCAGGGCCAGACCCAGTTGGGTGCGGGTCGCGACCAGCTGATCCAGCACCTGCCCCTGATCGGCCTCGGGCGTCAGACAGGTGGCACCGGGGACCGACATGGAGCGGGCGAGGGTGACGGTGGCCCAGTCCATCGGGCTGTGGTCGGCCGTGAACTGGTCGCAGGCGGCATCGAACAGGGCGCGGCCCTGCTCCAGAGCCTCGGCACTGTCCGCCAGGGTGGCCAGCGCCGACAGGCCGGCCCCGCACATCGCCAGCGCGCGGGCGCGGGTCAGGGGGCGCCGCTCGGAGGGGCAGGCCTCGACAAGATCGCGTAGCTCGCGTCCGGCCTGATCCAGCAGGCGCGCATCGCGCTGCTCGATGCCGGTCAGGAGGGTGAGGGAAGCCCGGTCCAGCTTCACCGCGTCCAGCAGCGGACCGGATCGGCGCGACAGTTCGTGGACCGCCTGATCGAGGAAGGCCATGGCCTGCAGGTTGTCGCCCTGATCGGTCCGGGCCAGTCGCGTCATGACCTGGGCATGGATGCCGGCCAGTCGTGCCGAGGAGGCGCCCTGCGCCGTCTGGCCCTTCAGGTCCTGGATCAGCGATTGGGCGCGGGTCAGGGACTCGGGCCCGCCATAGAGGTCAAAGCTCAGCACCATGGTCTCGGCCAGGGCCATGACGGCTTCGGCGCGCTCGCCATTGTTGCGGGCGGCCTTGCGCGCATCCAGCGCCGTCAGCCGCGCCTGCTGCAGGCTGTCGGGGGCGCCGGACCGCCGCGCATGCTCGCGCCAGAGGGCGGCGGCCAGCAGCCAGGCCTGGTGGGGGCGTGAACAGGTGGTGCGGCCGGCGTCGATGGTCTGGCGCCGCGCCTCGCCGCGCAGCACCTCGACGTCGATCAGCTCCAGCCAGCCGAGATCCTGATCGGCCTGATGACCGTCGAACAACCGCCTGAGATCCCGCCCGAACTCGAACATGGGCCACGCTCCAAATCGTCCCGACGCGGGACGCTTTGCCCGCCGTAGACCCTGTCAAAGCAAACGCGGGGCCGCGGCGGCGGTTCGCTGCGGCCGGGCAGGAAATTAGAGGCCGAGTTCCTCGATCATCCGGTCGACCAGAACGTCGCTGATCGCCAGGAACTCCGACAGCTCGCGTTCGATGTGGGCGCGGGTCACACCGCCATCCGTGATGACGTAGCGCTCGATGGCGATGCCGTTGTCGTACAGCACCACCTTGGCGATGCTGTATTCGCGGTTGAAGGTGTTGGCGAGCGTCTCCAGCGTCGGGCGTTGCTCGGGCGAATAGCTCCAGCTGGCGGTCATCACGAGGCCGAGGCAGCCGTCCGGCATGGACTCCGTCTCACAGACCCGCTGCTCGACGGTCATCAGAAACCCGTCGCTGACCGTGACTGTGAAGACGCCCGGCTCGGTCTGCTTGACCTGCTCATAGTTCTGGGCGTCCAGCAGGTTCTGCACATCGGCGTTTGTCAGGGCGAAAAAGACCTGTTCAGTGCCGCGACGGCTCTGGGCTTCTGCGGGGAGGGCGAGGCCCAGACCCAGGGTGGCCAGCACGACCGCGATGATGAAACGCATGATGATCCCTCCGTTGTTGGGAGCGATCCTAACCGCAGGACAGCGGCCCTGACCAGATGACGAAGGCTGACAACGTCAGCCTACTCCTCATCGGAACGCTCGATTAACCCAGAAAACACGCATCCCGTGAACGGATGGCTGCGAGTGTCGTGCTCCCAGTTTTCTTACCCGGCGGCGGCCCAGAAATGTTCGACAGAGAGGCCTTCAACAGGGGGCGCACCGTTCGCCAGACCTATCGCTCGGATGGTCAGTGGACCGGGTTTCTCTTCGTGGTCGGGCCGTGTTCGCGGTGTCAATCGTCGCGCAGCTGGCCGCGTCCCCGTCCTGGGTCTGGCCCGGCATGGCGGCGTTGTATCCGGGATTTATGGCCAGCTGCGTGCCGGACGGCCAGCAGGCCGGCATGATGATTTCGAGAATTGCGGCGGCTCTCTCCGTGACGGGGGGCGTCATCTACTACCTCATCACGATATGGCGCGCCGGTGCCGCACAAATCCCGGCCCGGGTGGGGATCGGCAAGCGCCCGGCCTACACCTTTGTCGCCTTTCTGGTCCTGGCGATCTTTGCGTTCGCCCTGCCGGAAAATCACCGGGGGGTTGCCCTTGGCTGCGATGACGCGCTTCGCGACCCGCTGTTTTTCTGGCTGATGGCCCTCGCGGCAACCGGGGTCGCCGCAGGCTGCCAACTCTTCAGCAACGCCCTTCACATCCGCCCGCGCTAGCGGGCGCCATAGACGTCAGCCCCGTTCCTTGGTCTTCAGGAAGCGGACCTTGGAGAAGCGTTCGCCGACATAGCCGGTTTCCCAGCTGGACTTGGCGAGGAAGACCGGGTCGGCGTCGATATCGCTGGCCATCTGGGGGCGGTACTTGCCCATGAAGTCCTCGATGTCGGCCTTGGTCCCGCCCTCGGCCGGGGCGACCCAGCGGGCCTCGGCGTAAGGGCTGGGCTCGAAGATCACGTCCAGGCCGTACTCCGCGCCCAGACGGTCGGCCATCACCTCGAACTGCAGCTGGCCGACAGCGCCGACGATGAAGTCCGCGCCCAGCTCGGGACGGAACAGCTGGGTGACGCCTTCCTCGGCCAGACCTTCCAGCGCCTTCTTGAGGTGCTTGGCCTTGAGTGGATCCTTGACCCGCACGCGCTGCAGGATTTCCGGGGCAAAGTTGGGCAGGCCCTGGAAGCGGACCATGCCGCTTTCCGACAGGCTGTCGCCGACGCGCAGGACGCCGTGGTTCGGAATGCCCATGACGTCGCCGGCGTGGGCTTCCTCGGCCAGTTCACGGTCCGAGGCGAAGAACATGATGGGTCCATTGACCGACAGCGACTTGCCGGTGTTCTGCACCTTCAGCTTCATGCCGCGCTTGAAGCTGCCCGAGGCCATGCGGAACATGGCGATCCGGTCGCGGTGGTTCGGGTCCATATTGGCCTGGACCTTGAACACGAAGCCGGTCACCTGGTCGTCGCCGGGCAGGACCGTGATGTCCTCCGGCGCCGGGGCGTTTCGGGTCTCGGGCGGGGCGGCCTTTTCGGCCTTGAGGGGCTTGGGCGACGGTGCCCAGTCGCCGATGGCCTTGAGCAGGGCCTCGATGCCGAAGTGGCGCAGCGCCGAGCCCCACAGCACGGGCGTCATATGGCCCTCGAGGAAGGCGTTGACGTCAAAGGTCGGATAGCCCTCGCGCACCAGTTCCAGCGCGTCGTTCAGGTCGGCCTGCTCGCCGCCCTCGAAGTAGCGGTCGGCCTGATCCAGCGGCAGGGCCTCGGGGTGATCCGGCTCATCGGCCGAGCCGGCGGGCTTCCTCGCATAGGGCTGGAAGGTGCCGGTCGCGACCTCGACCATGCCGCGCAGGCGGTTGCCGCTCTCGGCCGGCCACCAGATGGGCGCCGGATCCAGCTGGAGGCGCGAGGCGATCTCGTCCAGCAGGGCCATGGGGTCCTGGGCCTCGCGGTCCAGTTTGTTGATGAAGGTGATGATCGGGATATCGCGCAGGCGGCAGACCTCGAACAGCTTCAGCGTCTGCGGCTCGATGCCCTTGGCGGCATCCAGCACCATGATGGCGCAGTCGGCGGCGGTCAGGGTGCGGTAGGTGTCTTCCGAGAAGTCCTCGTGGCCCGGCGTGTCCAGCAGGTTGAACCGCTTGCCGTCGTGCTCGAACGTCATGACCGAGGCCGAGACGGAGATGCCGCGCTCCTTCTCGATCTTCATCCAGTCCGAGCGGGTCCGCCGGTTCTCGCCCCGCGCCCGCACGGCGCCGGCCGCACGAATGGCCCCGCCTGCCAGCAGGATATGCTCGGTCAGGGTGGTCTTGCCCGCGTCAGGGTGGGCGATGATGGCGAAGGTCCGGCGACGGGACGCTTCCTGGGCGAGGGAGGCTTGCGACATGGCGCGGGGGGTTAGCCTGTCCGGCCCCTGAAGTCACGCCGGGATCAGTCCGTCGCGGCCCCCGCCTCCGCTTCATCTTCGCCGCCGTCTTCACGGACCACGCCGTTGGCCCGGTCGATCAGCTTCTGGGCCTCTTCGGCAGCGCCGCCCCCGTGCGGGGCATTGGCAAGCGGTTCCAGAAGCGCGAGGGCCGTTGCCCGGTCCCCGGCAGCCAGGAAGGCATGTCCCGCGCCCAGCCGGATGTCGGACAGCTGGGGCGCAGCGATATAGGCCCTCTCCCAGATCGCCAGATCATTGGCATTCGGATAGCCGGGCGCCCCGCTCCGCGAGCGGCCGATCAGCAACAGGGTCAGATAGTTGCCGGGATCGGCGCCAAAGGCGGTCGCCAGGTAGCCGCGTGCCCGGTTCATCAACTCGGGCCGGTTCTCGGGATTATCGTCGGCATCGGCGAACCGGGCCATGGCCATGAACTGCAGGGCCTCCACATTGTCCGGGTCCATCTCCAGCAGACGGGTGAAGGCGGCCTCGCCCGCCGCCCGGTCGCCGATGTGCAGTTCGGCATGCCCCAGAACCAGCAGGGCCAGCGGATCGTCCGGATAGCGGCCGGCCAGGCGGCGCGCTTCGGCCAGGGCGACCTCGCGGTCCTCCTCGGACATGGGCAACTTCAGCCGTTGGCCCAGAAGCAACAGATCGTTTGCCGAGGGCGGCAGGCGGGTGATCTCGATCTCGAGATCGGGCATGTCGATGTTGTAGGTGTTGAGTTCGATCCGGCCATAAAGATGGTCACGCAGGGTGTTGCGCAGCTGATCGAGGGTCAGGCCGGTGGCCTGCTGCATGGCCGTCGAGGGGTCGACCCCCTGCCGGATCAGACCCAGATAGGCCTCCAGCTTCACGACCCGCTCGGGCGAGCTCATGAACCAGTGGGTCAGCAGCCAGGCGACCGGATAGTAGGTGGCCCGATGGATATCCCGTTCCACCTGCGCGTACCGGTTGGTCAGCAGAACCTCCAGCGGCAGCCACTGCATATTGGTCAGCCAGGAGGCACGGGCCTCGCTGTGGGCGCCCATCTGGATGCGATCAGGCCAGATCCGGGCCGTCATCACATATTCGGCGAGCCCCTCGACCAGCCAGCCGGGGTAGAAGGTCGAGAAATGCTGGTAGAAGAAGTGGTGCGCATATTCGTGCAGCAGGGTGACTTCCCCGTCGCCCCGCGTGGCCACGGCAAAAATGTCTTCCTCGCCGGTGTGATAGAAACCCGCCACCGACCCCCCGATTGCCGGCGCGACCTTGGCCAGATCACCCTGACGGCGCACCAGATAGATGGGCAGTTTGCGGGCCACAGGGCGGTCCAGAGGCACGCCGAACCGCATCCGCAGGAAGCGGTCGAACACCTCCAGCTTCATGGCGTATTCGCGCAAGGGTCGCTCACCGCCATCCGAATAGATGATGAAGTTCGGGGTTTCGGCCTTGAGCCAGTCGGCACGCGCAGGCGTTGCCCCGGCGCTGACGGCCAGCAGCAGGGCGGCGAACAGGGCAAGGCCCAGGCGATTGAAAAAGGTCATGAAGCGGCGCTCCCCCGAACGGATGGGGACTACGCTAGCGGGCAGGGACCAGATCAGGCAAGCGAAGGTGTAAGCCGTCAGGCCGCCATTCGGCCCCAGACGGCGCGGTCGACGGCCACAGTGTCGGCACGGCCCTTGCCGCATTTGGCCTTGAGCTGGGCCAGAACCTCACCGGGCAGGGCGCAGAACTGCGGCTCGACCAGCGCCGGGTCGCAGCCGGCCTCGGGTGCGGCGAACAGGGCGGCATTGATGTCCGGACCCCGGTCGTGGATCAGCCAGGCCAGACGGCGCGCCCGCGCCGGATCGTTGCGATGCAGAAGCGGATCTTCGGCGAACAGCTCGCAGCCCAGCTCCAGCAGATAGTCAAAGCCCAGCTTCTCGAAACGGCGCGCATCGGCGGGCGTGACCGGGCAGGCCTCGTCCAGATCGAAAACCACGTCGTTCAGAAGAAACAGCATAGGCACACCCACCATCACCAGGGTCATGATCGCCCCGTTGAGTGCACCCTAGCGATCAGCGTTTGAGGTTCCGTTCCCGAACGCGGTTAAGCATTTACGACCAGACGAACGCGGTCAGGCGACCTTTTCCGTCAGGAAGTGGCGGCCGTCGCGATCCTCGATCTCGACCACCCAGAGGTCGCCGTCGAAGCGCGCCTGTCGCTCGATATAGGCGTCGATCTCGCTCTCGACCTGGGTGTCGAGCGGCTGCATCCACAGCCGGTCACCCTCCGGCCCGGTGGCCTCGGAATACAGGCGGGCCGTGCGCGTCGCGCTTTCATAGACCTTGACCAGCACCGCCCCCGCACGCTCGTCGCCCTTGCGCGCAACCGTGGCGAAGGCGCCGCCCAGCTGGGCCCGGCGGATCAGGGCTCCGACCCAGACATCGGTGGCGAGAAGCAATTCGATAACCCTGCTTTGAAACGCGGCGGGAAGGTCTGGTCCTTAGGCTGTGCATCATGTCGAGGGAAGGAAAGACTGGTCGCCTGAGCACAGCCCTGGCTGTGGCGGGTGCCCTGCTGACCGCCGCCGGGCCCGCCCTGGCCGGCGGGACTGTGCCCTATTACGAGCGCAGCTTCGTCCTCGCGGCCCACGAGCGGTGTGGTCTGTTCAGCGATGAGCTGGGTGCGGCCCTGACGGTATCGACGCGGCAGGCCCGCAGTGCCGCTCTGCGCGCCGGACAGGATCCCTCCCAGGTCACCGCCACAGCCCGCCGCGCCGAAGCCCGTGCGGCCACAGTGCCCTGCGACGACCCTGAACTGACCATGGTGGCCGACCGGGTTGAAATGGCCTTTGACGGCTGGCGGCGCATGCCGGCCCTGACCTTCCCGGGGCTGGAGCGGCCCTGGGTGGCTGACCGGCGCGCCTATTCTCAGGAGACCTGGGCGCTAAGCCAGGCCTCCCGGGTCGGGGCCTCGCCCGTCACCTTCGGCCAGACCGGCACCGGTACGCCGATGAAGGCGGTGGTGTCCTTTGTCGGTCGCTCGCGCCCCTATGCGGCAAGGGTCGTGATGCGCGACACCGGCGTGCTGGCCCGCCCGTGGCTGGGTCAGGCCGGAGCCCTGCCGCCCGCACCGTCCCGCCGGGCGGTCATGGCCATGTCCCAAGTGCCGGCGCCCCGCATGCTGCTGGCACCTGACCGCAAGGCGGGTGAAGCCTGGCTGTTCCCGGCGCGGCTGGGTCTTGAGCTGGAAGCCCTGGACCCGCGCGAGAGCTTCTGGGTCGAATTCCTGTTCCGCGACGGTAGTGTCGCCCGCGTGCCGTTCGAGGTCGGCGACATCGCCGCCGGGCGCGCCTTTCTGGAGATGGGACCGCTCTAGCTGTCCAGCGTCTGCGACGCGGCGGGCGCGAAAGCGATGATCTCGGCCCCCGCATGCTCGACGTCGGCCGCCCCGATCCGGTGGACGGGCAGGCGCACCGTGACGGCCGTGCCCTCGCCGAGGGTACTCTCGATCGACAGGCGCCCGCCATGCAGTTCGCTGAGCGCCCGGGCCAGCGACAGGCCCAGACCCGTGCCTTGCGCGCGCTGCTCGCCGCCGCCCGCCTGCTCGAACGGGCGGCCCAGACGCTTCAGGTCCTCGGGCGCGATACCGGTGCCGGTGTCGGCCACGATCAGCTCCAGATAGGGGCCCACCCCCTCGACGGTCACGGTCACCGAGCCTTCGGCCGGGGTGAACTTCACCGCATTCGACAGCAGGTTCAGCGCGATCTGCTTCAGGGCACGGCGGTCCGCATCGACCGGCAGGGGCACGGCAGGCAGCACCGCCGACAGGTGGACCGCACCTTCGTCTGCCTGGGGCCGGACCAGAGCCATGGCGTCCGACAGCACTTCGCGGGCGTCGAACCGCTCTAGGCTGAGCTGATAGCGCTCGGCCTCGATCTTGGAGACGTCGAGCACGTCATTGATCAGGTCCAGCAGGTGCCCGCCCGCAGAATGGATCGACTCGGCATAGTCGGCGTAGCGATCCGGCAGGGGGCCGAACAGCTTCTGGCGCATGATGTCGGCGAACCCGAGCACGGCATTCAGTGGCGTGCGCAGCTCATGGCTCATGGTGGCGAGGAAGCGCGACTTGGACCGGCTGGTGGCCTCGGCCTCGGCCCGGGCGGTGTCGAGGGCGACCTCGCGCACATGGGCCTCGGTCGCGTCGAAGGCCTGGGCGATCAGGCGCGGCTCGCCGTCCGGGCTGTCCATCCGGCGAACCAGCAGGGCGACCCGTCGGTCCAGCGCGGTGCGGGGCGTCAGCCGGACCTGAACCTCGCCCCCGTTGGCGGCCGACTGGAGGGCGGTGGTCAGGCTCTGCCGATCGGGCGCGTGGATGGCGGCGATCAGTCCGTCCGCCAGCAGGGGCGCGACGGGCAGGGAGATCGGCGGCACCCCATAGGCCGCGAGGATGCGGGCGTTGGGATCGAGGATCAGCGTCAGGCCCGGCTGGGACAACAGGACGGCCTCGACCCGGTCGACTGCGGCCTGGGCCTCGACCAAAGCTTCCTCGCGCCGCTCCCAGGCCAGTTTCAGGGCGACGGCCATGGCGCCCGCGGCCGACAGCGCCGTGAAAGCAGCGGTAAAGGGCAGGGCGACACCGGCATCTCCCATCAGGGCGGCGGCCATCCCGATCAGGGCCGTCAGACCCGAGGCGACCGTGCCCAGCAAGGCCAGCCGCAGGCCGCCGCGGTGCCCGGCGCCCAGCAACAGACCGGCCGCCACGGGCATCAGCAGATAGCCGGACAGGCTGCCGCCCACGCCACCCGACAACAGGGCGGTGATGACCGAGGCCAGGCTCCAGATGCCGAGGATGGCCAGACGCGCCCGCGCGCCGTCGCGCCACAGCAGGGTCAGGCCCGCGAGGCCGGGGACCGCCATGGCCAGCATGCCGAAGAAGGCCGGGCCGCTCAGCCCCGGGCCGGGCTCGATCGCCCGGAGCGCCAGTGCGGCCAGCGCCGTACCCACCGCCCAGGCCGCGTGCGAGGCGGTCAGGGCGGGCAGATCGCGCGGGCGGCGATCGGTCCGGGATGGGGCGGGGATGGGCTGCAAGGGAGGTCCGACAGGGTGAACAGAACAGGCCGGGGTCCGGCACCTCCAGCCTACCGGGCGGCGCGAGTCGCTGCGAGGACGCTCCCGTCTCAGGGGATTGCCGGACCGGGGACGGGTGTCGAATTCTGGGGAACAACGATCCGTTAACGATTAACGGACAGCCCCTGATTGCGAAGAGGGGTGGACAGACCTATTCCAGAGCCATGCCGCCGCCCGTTCCCACCGAATCACTCGACGACGTCCTCGCCGATCTCAAGGACTCCTTTGACCTGCTCGGCGACTGGGAGCAGCGCCTCGCCTATGTGATCGAACTGGGGCAGGGGCTGGATCCCCTGCCGGAGGCGGATCGCCTGGAGGCCAATCTGGTGCCGGGCTGCGCGGCGCGCGTCTGGCTGGCGGTCGAGGACGGGGGCGAGCGCCTGTGGTTCCGGGCCGATTCCGACAGCGCCATCTCCAAGGGCAATATCGCCCTGCTGCTCAGCCTCTATTCCGGGCGGACGCGGGCCGAGATCCTCGATTTTGACGCGCGCGCGGCCCTGGACGCGCTGGGCCTGCCGCAGGCCCTGACCCGGCAACGCGCCAACGGGCTGAACCAGATGGTCGGCCGGATCCGCGAGGCGGCGCTGGTGCCCGCCGGTTGAACCCGTGTCTTGGCGGTTCGGCGAATTCAGACGGTGAAAAACTACAGTCTGAATGGTCCGAATAGTCTGAATCGGCATCCTGTCGGTCACCCGGCATAGTGATCGACCAGGGCTTGCAGCGCCTGCTTCAGCACCGTCTTGCCTTGCCTGCGGCGGAGGCCCAGCTGGCCCTCGGCGGCCTGCAGGGCGGATCCCCGGATACAGACGGCGTCCAGCATGGGCGACAGGCGGGGGCCGGCCGCCTCGAGCGCTGCGGCGACGCGGCGACCGGCGGCCAGGGCGGCGTGACCCGGCTCGACCCGCGCGGCCGTACCACCGCCCGACCGGGGCAGGGCGTCCCACCTCTGGGTCAGCGACGGTCCCTTCAGGGCAAGTTCCGCATCGCGGGTCAGGCGGAGACCGGCGGCGACCTCCTGCGGGCTCAGCCAGGGCCGGCCGGCCGCATCGCGGCGCCGGGCCAGCCAGGCGATGGCGCTGTCGCCCTGATTGACCCGCACGGGAAGCCGGGTGCCGTCGGGCAGCAGCCGGGGCTCCAGCGCCTCGATCCGTCCCGGTGCGCCGCCGGGTGTGCCCGACGTGTCGGATCGCACGGCGCGCCGGACCTGCCAGCCGCCCCCGGTGCGAACCGCCAGCCCGGGACTGTGGGTGAGCGCCACGAACTCGGCCTCGGTGAGCCGCATCACCACGCGCGATCGCCGATCCGGGACGAGACGCATGGCATAGGCCCCGGCGGGCTGCTGCTCGATCCATGCCCCCTTGTCGGCCAGAAGGCGCCGGGCCCGCGCCAGGCGGGCGCTGTCGACGGCACCGCTCATCGGGGCAGGGCCACGGGAGCGTCGCCCAGCAGGCCCTGGGCGAAGGCCTCCAGCCGGTCGAGCAGGGTGTCGAGGGCAGGGCGGTCGCGGGCGTCCTCTGCCCAGCGGCAGGCGCTGGATACAGTGGCCCGGTTGACGCCAAAGGCATGACCCACGCGCTCCAGCGGCCAGCCATAGGCGACATAGGCGAGGTAAAGCGCCAGCCACCGGGCGCGACAGGCGCGGGGGTTGAGGCGGTCCGGGCCGCGCATCTGCTCGGCACTGACGCCGGTGCAGGCGGCAATCAGATGAAGCGCCAGACCTGCACGGATGCGGTCGGCGTCGGTCACGGGAACACGGTAGGTCTGGCTCATGGCCCTTTCCTTTCTCTCAGGGATCAGACCGGCAGGATGAGGCCGCGCCCGGTCGGGATAGGAAATAATACCTAGTATACGTCAGATTGGGTCGCACGCGGCGCTGCGACCGATACCCGTGCCCCCGGATTTCGCGGCCATGTCGGAACGGTCACCCAGTCAGGGCGGGGCGTGAAGAAAAATTTCGCGCGCTTGACTCGCGGACTCTCGACGTCGATTCGCAAATCAGCCTACGATTCGCCTCAATGGTACGACGTTAACTGTTCTTAAGGTTTTGGACCGTTAACGTCGGAACAAGGTTACCTGTGCGTGCTGCGACAGGACCACAGTCAAGCTTTGCCGCGGAGGGCAATCATGCGCGTCCTGTTGATTGAAGACGATCACGCCACGGCCCAGAGCATCGAGCTGATGCTCAAGTCCGAAGGCTTCAATGTCTACACCACCGATCTCGGTGAGGAAGGCATCGATCTGGGCAAGATCTATGACTACGACCTGATCCTTCTGGACCTCAACCTGCCGGACATGAACGGCATCGAGGTTCTGCGTCAGCTGCGCGTGGGCAAGGTCAACACCCCGGTCATGATCCTGTCGGGAACCAGCGAGATCGAGACCAAGGTCAAGACGTTCGGCGGCGGCGCAGACGACTATATGACCAAGCCCTTCCACAAGGACGAACTGGTCGCCCGCGTGCACGCCGTGGTGCGTCGCTCGAAGGGTCACGCCCAGGCCATCATCCACACCGGCGAGATCGCCGTGAACCTCGACGCCAAGACGGTCGAGGTCGACGGTCACCGCGTGCACCTGACGGGCAAGGAATACCAGATGCTGGAGCTGCTCTCGCTCCGCAAGGGTACGACCCTGACCAAGGAAATGTTCCTGAACCACCTGTATGGCGGCATGGACGAGCCCGAGCTGAAGATCATCGACGTCTTCATCTGCAAGCTGCGCAAGAAGCTGGCGACGGCGGCGAACGGCAAACACTACATCGAAACCGTCTGGGGCCGTGGCTATGTGCTGCGCGACCCGCAGGAAGGATCCGGATCGGTCAGCGCCGCGGCCTGATCCTCGCCAGACAGGACAGAAAAAAGGCCCGCTCCGGCTTCCGGGGCGGGCCTTTTCCATTTGGGCCGGCCGATCAGAAGTAGGTCATGGCCTCGGTCATAAGGATGTCCTCCGACCCCACCGTGAACTTCAGGGCGTCGAAGCTGGGCATCCCCATCATGGGCGCCCCGCCGCTGGAGAAGGCGAAGCCTTCGGCCGGCATGCCGGACGGGCTCATATCGAACTGCTCATTGTCGTTGGCGTCATGCATGACCATCAGGGCGTAGGTCCCCGGCGCGACGTCGGTGAAGACCAGATAGACCTCTCCGGCCTCGTTCACTTCGGTTTTGGCGGTGTACTCGCCGTGGGCAACCATGAAGGTCTGCTGGCTGGACAGGGTCGCCAGCATATGACCGCCGCGGGCCTCGACACCGGTCAGGGTGACGCGCACATCGGCGGATTGGGCAAGCGCGGTGGCCGGCAGGGCCAGGCAGGCGGCGGCGACCGCAAGGGAGGACAAGAGGGGCAGGCGCATGGAAATCTCCGGTTGGGTAACTTGCCAAGCACTTTAATATACAAAGTAGATGGACGCAAGGCCGGCACGCGACAGGCGGGTTGTGCCTTTTCCCCAGAGCGGGTCGTGGTTGAGGTTCCCGTGCGGAACGGTCTCGGCTATGACGGTGTAACCGATTACACGCGAGTGCCTGCCTGATGTCATTTCCCGCCTCCCGCACGTCCGAAGCCCGCCTGTCGTCGGAAGCGACCCGGCCCGGAACGGCAGGCAAGGCGGCGCCCCATGCGGAGCGGATCGAGAGCCTGATCTCGGCCATGACGCTGGAGGAAAAGGCCGGGCAGCTGACCATCATGCCGGCCGCGCTGGCACCGGCTCCGGCCAATGCCGCCAACCCCGCCGCCGTGCCCGGCTCGATCGAGGAACAGGCCCAGGCCGTGCGCGAGGGCCGTCTCGGCGCGGTATTCAACGGCGACTCGGCCGACTGGCATCGCCGCATGCAGACCGTGGCGGTCGAGGAGTCGCGGCTGGGGATCCCCCTGCTGCTCGCCGCAGACGTCATCCATGGCTTCCGCACCATCTTCCCGGTGCCGCTGGCCGAAGCGGCCGCCTTTGACGCCGACCTCGCCCGCCGCACGGCCCGGGCCGCCGCGGAAGAGGCGACCGCCACCGGCATCGCCTGGAATTTCGCGCCCATGGTCGACATCTCGCGCGACGCCCGCTGGGGCCGGGGGGTCGAGGGCGGGGGCGAGGATGTGTTGCTGGGCTGCACCCTCGCGGTCGCCCGGGTGGAAGGATTCCAGGGAGACAAAGGGCTGACGGATGCCGGCGCCATGCTGGCCACGCCCAAACATCTGGCGGGCTATGGCGCCGGAACGGGCGGCCTCGACTACAACAGCGTTGATGTTTCCGAGCGAACGCTCCGCGAAATCCACTTCCCGCCGTTCCAGGCGGCCTTCGAGGCCGGGGCCCTGTCGACGATGGCGGCCTTCAATGACGTGGCGGGGGTGCCGGCCCACGCCAATGCCTGGCTGATGAAGGATGTGCTGCGCAGCGAGTGGGGCTTCGAGGGCTTTGTCGTCTCGGACTATACGGGCGACTTTGAGCTGATCGCCCACGGCCTGGCCGAGGACGAGCGCGACGCGGCGCGGCTGGCCTTTCAGGGCGGCGTCGACATGAGTATGAGCAGCAACCTCTATGCCGAGCATCTGCCGGACCTGGTGCGCTCGGGCGTGATCGCCGAGGCCGACGTCGATGTGGCGGTGCGCCGGGTGCTGACGCTGAAGGCGCAGCTGGGCCTGTTCGACGATCCCTACGGACGGCTGTCGCCAGAGCGCGTCGAAGCCAACGACCAGCCCCGCTATCGGGACCTGGCGCGCGAGGCCGGTCGCAAGTCGATCGTGATGCTGAAGAATGACGGCGGGGTGCTGCCGCTCCGGCGCGATCAGAAGATCGCCCTGATCGGTCCCTTCGCCGAGGGTCGCGACCATCTGAACGGGCCGTGGGTGCTGTTCGGGGACCCGGCCTATGCGGTGCCGGTCGACGAAGGCTTCCGCGCCGCCATGGACGACCCTGCGAACCTGACGGTCGTGCGGGGTTCCGAGGCCGAGGCTTCGCTGGAGGGCGGGATCGAGGCGGCGGTCGAGGCGGCCCGGGGCGCCGATGTCGTCGTCATGGTGGTCGGCGAGGGCGAGCGCATGTCGGGCGAGGCCCAGTCGCGCATCGACATCTGCATTCCTGAGCCCCAGCGCGATCTGATCGCGGCGGTGACGGCGGTCGGCAAGCCTGTGGTTCTGGTGCTGAAGTGCGGCCGGGCCCTGGTGCTGGACGAGACCGCGAAACAGGCACAGGCTCTGGTCGTCGGCTGGTTCCTGGGCGTCGAGACCGGGAATGCGCTGGCCGATGTGCTGTTCGGCGCGCACGAGCCCAGCGGCCGCCTGCCGATCAGCTTTCCCCGTCACACCGGCCAGTCGCCCTTCCACTATGACCGCAAGGTCACCGGGCGCCCGCCGCTATCGCTGGAGCATGGCGAGGAGTTCAAGGCCCGCTACCGCGAGACGCTGAATGTCGCCGAATGGCCGTTCGGCCACGGCCTGACCTATGGCGATCCGGTCTATGAAGGGCTGGACGTCGGCGACGGCACCCTGGCGTGGGACGGCGAGCTGGAGGTGTCGGCCACGATCACCAACCGGGGTGCTCGCGCGGCCGAGGAGCTGGCGCAGCTGTACATCCACGACCGGGCGGCCAGTGTGACCCGGCCGATCCGGCAGCTGAAGGGCTTCCAGCGCGTGCGGCTGGAGGCGGGGCAGAGCGCGCGGGTGCGCTTCACCCTGACGCGCCGCGACCTGATGTTCGTCGGGCGCGAGCTGTCCTGGACGGTCGAACCGGGCCGGTTCACCGTCTGGATCGGGCCGAACGCCGAAAGCGGCCTGGAAGGCACGTTCGAACTGCTGGCCGGCGACGCCGCCTCAGCCTGAGGCCAGGGCCCCGGCGACCGCGTCATAGAGCGGGGTCGCGGTGCCGGACGCATCGAACAGCAGCGGACTGTCGCGCCCGTCATCGCGTTCGTCGCGGCGCAGCCAGCTGTCCGTATCCCGTGCGCCCCAGACGGTGAAGGCATAGCGCTGCTCCGGCGGCAGAGCCATGAAAGCCTGGGCCAGCTCTGTGACGCGGGCGGTCTGTCGGGCCTGGCGTTCGCCCGCGCTGCGCAGGTCGATGCGGCTGTCGGAGCGCAGGGAGGCATCCAGTTCCGACACATGGACGGGCAGGCCGAAGGCTCCCGCCTCGCGCAGGAAGGCGGTGATCTGTCCGTCGGGGATGTCGATATCCAGATGGGACTGGCTGCCGATGCCGCCCAGCGGGGTGCCGGCCTTGAGCAGGCGTTCGACCAGTTTCAGGAAAGTCGCACCCTTCCGGGGCAGGTTTTCCAGATTGTAGTCGTTGAGGAACAGGATGGATTCGGGATCCGCCTCATGCGCGACGTCGAAGGCCCGGCGGATGTGGTCGATGTCCCCCAGCCCCTCGGACCAGTGGTGGGTTCGCAGGCCGTCGCCGTCCTCGGCCACCGCCTCATTGACCACGTCCCAGCCGACGGTCCGCCCACGGTAGCGGGTGACGACCTCGCGGATGTAGCGGTCGTAGTCGGCGGCAAAGGTCTTGCGGTCGAGGCCGGCGAAGGCCTCGGCCCCTTGCGAGTACCAGATCAGGGCATGGCCATGCAGGCGCAGGCCGTTGTCGGTGGCGAAGTCCGCGCACCGGTCGGCGAGGGTGAAGTCGAGGCTGCGATCCGGCCTGAGGATCGCCTCCATCTTCATTTCCCACTCGGGCGTGAACTGGGAGAAGTGGGTCAGGACCACGTCGCGCCAGCCGGCGTCGTCGAACTGTCCCGACATGCCGCAGACGCCGACGGGGCAGGGCGCCAGATCCTTCAGGGGGCTGACGGGACCGAGCGGAGGGGTGGAGGGGGCGCTGCCACAGGCGGCGAGGGCCAGCGGGGATGCCAGCAGATGCCTGCGGGTCAGCCGGAAATCAGGCACGGCGCCTGAGGCCGAGGGCGTCGAAGGCGGCGGCTTCGCGGCGCTCGGCCGCGGCCAGACGCTCCAGCCGGGAAATCTCGGCCACGTGCTCGAATTTCTTGAGTTCCTCGAAGGCGCCGGTCAGGGCGTCGCGAGCGCCTTCTTCCTCGGCCTCAAGCTGGCCCAGGTCAGCCTGGGCGGTGGATTTGCGGTGTTTCCAGCCGTCCAGATAGGCCTGCAACAGCATGTTGGCGTCGGTATCGCTGCGGGCCCGCTCGCGCTCAAGCTCGACCTCGGCATCCAGAACGGCCAGTCGCATTTCAGCGGAGGCGCGGCGAGAACCGATCTCGGCCAGGCGCTTCTGAAGGGTTTCGACCTCATAGGTCGAGATGCGGATCAGGGACCGGGCCCAGGTGGTCATGACGTCACTCCACTCGCTCTGCCAGACCCTGGTTCAGAATGCTTTCCAGATGACTAAAGGCGGTCGCGAGATCGCAAACCTCCTCAGGTTTCTGGGACAGGAAGGCTTCCAGCGCCGGATTGAGGGCGATGGCCCGGTCGGTGATCGGATCGGCGCCGGCGCGATAGGCCCCGATCTTGATCAGCTCTTCCATATTGGCATAGGCGCTCAGGCACTGGCGGGCCCGGCGGTTCAGTTCCTGCTCGGGCGGGGTCTGGCACCCCGGCAGGGTCCGGCTGACGGATTTCAGCACATCGATGGCGGGGAAGCGGCCCCGCTCGGCGATCTTGCGGTCCATGACGATATGGCCGTCCAGGATACCGCGCACGGCGTCGGCGATGGGCTCGTCGTGATCGCCGCCGTCCACCAGCACGGTGAACAGGGCGGTGATGGCGCCCGTGGGCCGCCCGTCGGCATGGACGGGCCCGGGGCCGGCCCGCTCCAGCAGCTTGGGCAGTTCGGAGAAGACGGTGGGCGTATAGCCCTTGGTGGTCGGGGGCTCACCGGCGGCAAGACCGATCTCGCGCTGGGCCATGGCGAACCGGGTGACCGAGTCCATCAGGCACAGGACCTGCTTGCCCTGGTCGCGCAGATATTCCGCACAGGCCAGGGTCATATAGGCCGCCTGGCGCCGGGTGAGGGCGGGCTCGTCCGAGGTGGCCACGACCACGATGGCGCGGGCCAGACCCTCGGGCCCCAGGGTCTCCTCGATGAACTCGCGGACCTCGCGGCCCCGCTCACCGATCAGGCCGACCACCACGGCATCGCACTCGGCGCGGCGGGCCAGCATGGACAGCAGGACCGACTTGCCGACGCCGGAGCCCGCAAAAATGCCCATCCGCTGGCCGCGACAGGTGGTGGCGAAGACGTCCAGCGCGCGCACTCCGGTGTCGAGGCGATGACCGACGCGCCCCCGGGTGTGGGCCGGCGGCGGTCCGGCGCGCAGCGCATAGGAACGCGACCCCTGTTCCAGCGGGCCCTTGCCGTCGATCGGCTGGCCGAAGGCATTGACGATACGGCCCAGCCAGGCGGCGGTGGGGCGGACCACGCCGGCGGTCTCCACGATCCGGATGTCGGCGCCGGGGGCCACGCCCTCGACCGGGCCGAAGGGCATCAGCAGCGCCTTGGCCTCGCGAAAGCCGACGACCTCGGCGGGCAGGGGGGGCAGGCCGTGGCGCTCGATCTCGGCCCGGGCGCCCACCGCCAGTCGCGTCAGCCCGCCGCGCGACTCGATCAGCAGGCCGCTCACCCCCGCGACCTTGCCGGTAACGACAAGGGGATCGACGGCCTGGACTGCGGCGACGAGAGATTGCAAGGCGGGCCCCGGAAGCTGGCCTCCAGCCATCGGCCAACGTGGTTAACGATTGGCTAACCGCGCTCGAATGGCGGGCGTGGGCTGTGGGTCGGTCCCGCCCGTTCCTGTGTCTCGCCCTCAGGTCGGCTCCCGGATCGCCTGTAGCCCTTGCATGACGGCGGATCGTGCCGATCTGAAGGGGCCTTTTCGAGTCCGGAGACCTCCCCCATGACCGGTTCCATCCCCGCTTCGCCCGACATGTCCCGCCACGCCCGCGCCGGTCGCGGCAAGGTCTATGGCTCGATCCTCGAGACCATCGGGGACACCCCGCTGATCGAACTGCCGCGCCTGTCTGAAGAGTTGAAGCCCAAGGCGCGCGTGCTGGCCAAGCTGGAGTTCTTCAATCCGCTGAGCTCGGTGAAGGACCGGATCGGTCTGGCGATGATCGAGGCGCTGGAGCAGGCCGGCAAGCTGAAGCCCGGTGCGGTGCTGATCGAGCCGACCAGCGGCAATACCGGCATCGCCCTGGCCTTTGTGGCGGCGGCCAAGGGCTATCGCCTGATCCTGGTCATGCCCGAGAGCATGTCGATGGAGCGCCGCAAGATGCTGGCCCTTCTGGGGGCTGAACTGGTGCTGACCCCGGCGGACAAGGGGATGAAGGGCGCCATCGCCACGGCGCATGAGCTGCTGGAGAAGACCCCGGGCGCGGTCTCTCCTGCCCAGTTCGACAATCCCGCCAATCCCGCCATCCACCGGGTCTCGACCGCCGAGGAAATCTGGGCGGATACCGACGGGGCCGTGGACATGGTGATCGCCGGGGTCGGGACCGGAGGCACGATCACGGGCGTGGGCCAGGTGCTGAAGGCGAAGAAGCCGTCGGTGCAGATGGTGGCGGTTGAGCCCACCGACTCGCCGGTCCTGTCCGGAGGCGAGCCCGGGCCGCACAAGATCCAGGGTATCGGGGCCGGCTTTGTGCCCTCCATCGTCGATCGCGACGTGATCGATTCCGTGGAACAGGTCAGCAATGACGAGGCCTTCCACATGGCGCGGCGCGCGGCCCGTACCGAGGGGCTGACCGTCGGCATCAGCTCGGGCGCCGCCCTGACGGCCGCCTTCCGTCAGGCCGCCCGGGACGAGAACGCCGGCAAGACGATCGTCGTCATCATCCCGAGCTTTGCCGAACGCTATCTGTCGACGGCGTTGTTCGAGGGGCTCTAGGGCGTCCTATGAGGGAAGAGGATCTGCCCGACCCTGAGGCGTTCAGTCAGTTCCACCCCTTCATCAAGGGGGTGTTCAGCCAGTGGCATCCCACGCGCTTCACTGTCGGGGACGAGACCTTCGTCAATGCCGAGCAGTGGATGATGGTGCAGAAGGCGCGACTGTTTGCGGACCACGGGGTTGCATCTGCCATTATGGCCACGGACGACCCGGCCGTGCAGAAGCGACACGGTCAAACCGTCTCGGGCTTCGACGACGATGTCTGGCGCGCTCACAGGGTGCGCATCGTGCATCAGGGCAATCTGGCCAAGTTCAGCCAGAACGAAGGAGCCGGCCGCCAGTTGAAGGCCACGGCTCCGGCCATGCTGGTCGAGGCCAATCCGCGCGACTGGAACTGGGGAAACGGCCTGGCGCTCGACGACCCCGGGAATCACGATCCCGGAGCCTGGAAGGGCAGAAACCTGCTGGGCCGCGTTCTGACTCTGGTCCGCGACCAGGTCTGAGCCTTGGCCGGGGTTCTAGGGCGCGTAGAGCCCGGCCAGAAGGCCGATGCCGATGATGGGCAGGATGCCGAGGGAGGCGAAAATCTGGATGGCGAGGGTCAGGGCCACCCCCTTGGCCACGCCCGGACCCCATGACTGGTACCAGCGTCCGCCCCCCATCCGCAGGAAGGTGACCACGCTGGCGACCAGCAGGAACAGCAGCCAGTAGCCGCTGAAAACGGGATCAAAGGCGAACGGGCTGAGCGGCAGGCTCAGGATGGTCAGGGCGTTCAGAAAGGCGAATGTGGCCCGAAAGGCCCGGCGCCAGCCGAGGTCATCAGGGTCCCACCAGCGAAGCAGCGGCGCGCAGACCAGGGCGTAGACGGTCAGCAGGATGGGCACCATGGTCAGGCTCATCCAGTTGTCGGCGTCGGCCATGAAGCCCTCGCGAGACTTGCCCGAGGCCTCGATCACCGGGTCGATCGCCTCTGCCGGGAAGGCCTCGAGATAGATGCCGGTTCCTCCCTTCAGGAACAGCACCAGCATCAGCAGGCCGCACAGGGTCAGATACAGCCGGAGCGGCCGGGCATAGTGGCCTCCGCCATCCGGGCCTTCGACCATATAGGTTTCAAGCAGGGCGCGCGGGCGGATCAGGCTGTCGCGCAGGGTTCGCCATTCCGCCCGGCCGAAGCCCGTGGCGTCCTCGCTCAGCTCATGCAGTCCGCGGTCGTTCATGGCGTGCCCCCCGCCTCTTCAAAGCCCAGCCGGCCGAAGGGTGCAAGAGCCATGACGCGGGGCGTCTTGACCGGCGGTTAACCGAACCGGGCGAGGATTGGATCGACATGACCCAGCCCCTTTCCAGCCCGCAGGATGGTGCGCCCGAGGCCGGGTCGGACTCGACCTGGAAGGCGCGCCATGCCCTGCTGAAGCGGCTGGCGGATGTGGTGTCCCTGCCGACCAGCCGGATCAATGCGTTCGAGCGGGCGGTGACCGGCGATCTGCTGGTCGAGATGGCGCGACTGGCGACCCCGTCCGACCGGATGAAGATGGCCCATCGGCTGGCGCCGCTGTCGGAGCTGCCGAACGGGTTGATGCGGCTGCTGCTCCGGGATGAGCCGGCCGTGGCCGGGGTGCTGATCGAGAATTGCGCGGGGCTGACCGACGCAGACCTCTTGTCCTGTGCACGTGATACCAGCCATGACCACCACATCCTGATCGCCGCCCGGCGGGGGGTCTCGGAGGTCGTCTCCGAGGTGCTGATCGAGGGCGCGCATGCCGATGTGGTCGAGGCGCTGCTGCGCAACACGACCGCGCGCCTGTCCCAGACGGCGATCGAGATGGCGGTGGCGCTGAGCCGCAACCAGCCGAAGCTGTGCGAACACCTGTTGCGGCGGCCGGAGCTCAGGCCATCGGGCGCCTATGTGATGTTCTGGTGGTGCAATGCGCAGGACCGGCGCACCATCCTGCAGCGCTTTGCCGTGTCGCGGGAGGTGATGCAGGAGGTGTCCGAGGACATCTTCGCCCTCGCCGCCGCGGAAGGCTGGCAGGACCCGGTGTCGCGCAAGGCGCTGCAGTTCATCGAGCGGCGACAGCGCAACCGCGGGGCCATCGACAAGAGCCCCTACGACAGCCTGGAAGACGCCATCGTGCAGATCGAGCGCGCGGGCATGGGGCGCGAGTCGGCCGCCGAGATCGCCTATCTGTCCGGGGTCAAACCGCTGACCGGCGCCAAGATCCTGGGTGATCCCGGAGGCGAACCGGTGGCTATCCTGTGCAAGGCGACGGGGCTGGACCGGCAGTATCTGACGGCGCTGTGGCGGTCGATGAAGCGGCCCGAGACCCTGCCGGACGGGCGCGTGGATCCGACCTGGGAGCGGGTGCAGACCACCTTTGAGATGCTGGCGGTCGACCGGGCGCAGACGGTTCTGCGCTACTGGAACTGGTCGCTGACCTCGGCCATGACGCCCGCTCTGCTGAAGGCCATCCGGGATGGGGAAGTCGACGAGGTCGATGAATACTCCATGCCCGAACGCACTGCGATGATGGCGCTGGCCCAAGATTTCGGGCGCTAGTTTCGCCGCACGCGTCTTGATTGAGCTTAATAGCCGCTCACCAAATCAGAAAAGCCGCACAGAGAATTGCATGGCGACGCCGATTGTTCTATCAGCGCGCCATCAGGGGCGATTCCTGCAAGGTTGTATCGCCTCGCTCTGTAAACGTCTGGATGATCGATGGAAGAAAAAGCCGAGCTGCTTGAAATGACGGCGGACATCATTTCCGCCTATGTCAGCAACAACATTCTGCCGCCGGAAGCCGTTCCTGCCCTGATCGGGTCGATCCATTCGACCCTGTCGCAGCTGTCGGGTGACGGTCCCGAGCCGGAGCCGGAAGTCAAGGATCCGGCCGTGCCGATCCGCAAGTCGATCACGCCGGACTATCTGATCTGTCTGGAAGACGGTCGCAAGTTCAAGTCGCTGAAGCGTCACCTGCGCACGAAATACGACATGAGCCCGGAGGAATACCGGTCGAAGTGGGGCCTGCCCAAGGACTACCCGATGGTCGCGCCCAACTATGCCAAGGCCCGTTCGGAACTGGCCAAGCAGATGGGACTGGGCCAGGGCGGCCGTAAGCCGGCCCGCACCGCCCGCGCCAAGAAGTAGGGCGCCAGCCTCAAGAGACAAATCGGCCCGCCGGAGTGATCCGGCGGGCCTTTTGCTGTGTGGGATCAGGCGGCGCGGGCCTCGCGGCGCATGCGCCAGAAGCGCAGGGTGCGGCGGGCGGCGTCCGGCGCCAGCTCCTCGTACATCCTGCCATAGCTGTGGGCCTTGGCCATGGCCGACCCGTCGTTGTTCAGCAGGACCACGGCGTAGGTCAGGAACAGGGCCCGATCCAGACCGGCGGACCGGCAGACCACGGCCAGGGCATCCAGATCGCACCGCTCGATGATCTGGCGGGCGGTGTGGAAATCGATGTCGGCCAGCTGGGCCAGGGCGATCAGGAAGCAGGTCCGGCCGCCCGAGCGCAGGAAGCGGGCCAGCATCTGGGGCGTCAGCTGATTGGCCGCGTGGAGTTCCTCGACATAGGCAAGGCTCTCGGCATAGTCCGCCGGCAGGGCACCGTCCTGGGTGGCGAGGCGGGTCCGGCCGGCCTCCAGCGCACTTTCGAGGACGGCGGGGTCAAGCCGGGCGTTGCGCTCGAGGATGGTGTGCCTGAGGCGGGCCTCGACGATGAAATACATCTCGTTCAGCAGGTCCGGCGGCAGGGCCTTGCGCTCGACGGTCGCGGCATGGAGCGCCGGATTGGCGCGGGCGCGCTCTACGGCCTTTTCGCTGGCGGCGCGGGACAGCTGGGCCCCTTCGTTGGACAGCAGGCGCTCAAGAGTCTCGTCATCGCCATGGTCAACGATCGCGTCCGACACGGCCTCGGACACATCCTTGCGGGCGGAGACCGCGCGCAGGTGATCCTGGCCCCGGGTGCGGGCGACCTCGATCAGGTCGCCGTCGGTCAGGACCGGGGAACTGGTCAGGACCGGCGTCGCCACTTCGGCCTCGTCAAGGGCGAGTCGGCGGATCAGGGCGCGAGGGGCCGCGGCAGTCTCGGCGAAGCGCTGGGCCAGTTCCGCCCGGACGGCGGTCTCCATTTCCGCCGAAAGTTCAGCGAGGACCGTGCCGTACAGATCTGTCTCGGTGGAGCTGTGGGTGTCGGTGCCGAAGAAGACGTCGGTCAGCTCGCGCAGCAGGGCGCGGCGCTTCTCGCTGGAAGGCTCGCGCGCCATGGCGATCAGATCGGGCAGGCGCGACTGGACGGCGCCCTCGGACTCCATGGCCGTCATTGGCGCGCCCCGGCGCTACGGGCCGATTCCCCCGTGGTGCGGCGCACCGTGCCGTCCGGATTGCGGACCAGCTGGGGCGGCTCGGGCGGGCGGGCCAGGGACGGCGAGCTCGGGGTCTCTTCCAGCTCGATCGGCAGGGCGTCCAGATAGACCTGTTCCGGCATGGGCGTCCGGTCGGGCTGACGGCCGTTCTGGCGATGGACGGAGTAATAGCGGGCGCCCTGGGGGGCAGCCTGAGGCGTGCTATCGGTCTGGTAGGTCGGCTGCGGCTGTGCCACCGGGGCGACCGGTTGCGACAGGGCCGGGGCCGGGGCCGGCGCGGCGGCGGGAGTAGGGGCCTGTCGGGACTGGCCGACCGACCAGATGGGCGCATCCGCGCGGGGGGCCATGGGATCATCGGCCCATTCAGGCGGGCGCGTCGGGGCAGGGGCGGGAGCCGGCACCGGCACAGGCTCAGGCTGCGGGGCCGGACGCTCGACCGGTGCGGGGGCGGGAGCCTGTCGCACCGGCGGGGCAGACGGAACGACCGGACGAGCCTCGGCAACCGGGGTGCGCACAGGTTGGGGCGGAGGCGGGGGAGGCGGTGCCGACACCGGCACGCTCTGCGGCGCGGCGAAGAAGGCGTCGGCCGGGGTCAGGCCGGGGCGACCGTCGGCGCGAATGGTGCGCAGCGGCAGTCTGGGCGTGGCCGGGCGCAGCTCGGGCACCGAAGCGTAGGACTGGGTTCCCGCATGGGGAATGACGGCCGAGGCCGGGCGCAGGGCCGGGATATCGTCCCGCGCGGCCGGCGTTTCGGCGCGAGCCATGGCGACCGGCGCCGGGCGACCGTTCCAGTCGAGATAGCGGAGCGTCGGGGCATCCCGGGCCGGGGCATCCTGGGCCTGAACCATGGCCGGTCCGGCCAGCACACCGAGCAGCAGGGCCGCGGTCGCGCCGAGCCCGTGACAGACGCGCGCTGTCGGGAAAATGGCTGGGTCGCGTGGCATTCCGCACTCCGGCAGGTCTGGCATGCGACAACCCTAGGCGGTCCAGGTTTAATCGCCCGCTAACAACGGTCGGAATCCCGAAGCCGGTCAGGTCGGTAAATAAAGCGGCGTCCAGGCGTCACGCCACGCCAGCTCCGGCTGTGCCAGGCCGGCCTCGACGGCGCTATCAAAGAAGGCCTGCCAGTGCGCTTCGGACATGGTGCCGATGCCAGAGGCGGAGTCGCCCCCGGTGACGATGGCGGCTGCGCGAAGGGCGTCATGCGCGGCGCCGAGGGTCTGGTCTCCCCGACCACGAAGGGCCTTGCGAATCAGGGCATGAGCCGGTTCCGGATCGCCGTTGATGTAGTCCTTCCAGCCTTCGATCGAGGCGGCAATGAAGGCCCGGAGCGCCGCCTCATTGTCGCGGGCGAAAGCCGTAGGGGCGAGCAGCAGGTCGCCGTAGGAGGCAAATCCGTCCTCGGCCAGCAGGCGGGCTGTGGTCGCGGGTCCCTCAGTCGCGGCGATCTGGACGGGTTCGCGGGCGACGTGGCCGAGCATGACGGCCCGGGGATCGGCGAGGAAGGCGTCGAGGTCGTAGTCGGCGATCAGATCGTCCGGATAGTCGAGACGGGCCTGAAGCCAGGGCCAGAGGGTGTCACGATCGGCGTTGGCTACCTGGAGCGCCGATGGCGGCGGAGGCGCAGCCTCTCCGGAGGTCGCAGGCGCATGGCGGACCAGGGCCCGCGGCGAGGTCTGGAAGAAGGCCGCGACGGCCTTCACGGGGGCGCCCTCCTCGACGAGGCGAAGCGGAATGAACCCGTCGTCGACAAGACCCAGCTCGGCCCGACCGGTGGCGAGCGCGCGGGGGACATCCTGCCCGAAGCCGGGGCGAACGAGCTGGACGTTGAGGTCCCGGGCCTCGTAGAGGCCGGTCGCAAGTGCCTGATAAAAACCGCCGAGATCGACCGTGGCGGGACCGTCGACCACGAGGCGCAGGCGGACGCGACCGTTCTCGTCCACCGGGGGTTCGGGGTTACCGCAGGCCGCGAGGGCGGCCGCCGTTCCCACCGCCACGCCGCCGGCCAGCACGGCTCGACGGTTCAGCAAGACAGGGCGGACGGGCAGGCGGCGCATGGCCATGGTTTAGGGGGGGAATCCCGCGAAGGAAAGGGAGGGGTCAGTGCCGATGCTGAACGACGAGCTCTCCGGCAAGGACGCGCAGGAAGACCGGCGGGCGGTCCCCGAACAGGGCGCTCATCTGGGCCGCCTGGGCCTTGAGCGTCCCGTTCATGAAGCCGCCCTCGGCGTCCGGGTCAGACACAAGGGCGCCGGTGACCGGATCAACCTTCAATCCGCCGAACATGGTGGAGAAGTCGAACGGATTTTCGCCGGTCTTGGTACCCCCGCCCTGCGCCGTGATCTGGCCCATTCCCGATGCCATGTCGCTCATGGCCAGGAGCGAGGCGGTATTCTGTTCATACGCCGCCGCATAGCCCACCGTCTCGGCGCAGAGGTAGCCCAACAGGAATTCCGCCGCGTCGGTCGCCCCGCTGCTCACGGCCACGGCATCAGCGGCGCGTTCCCGGAGGCAGGCCTCGGCATTGGTGTAGGCCGGGGGGCGCTCCTGGGCCTGTGCCGCGTCCGGCATCAGGGCCGGGATGGCGAGGGCGGCGGCGATGGCGAGGGTCAGGCGCATGGGGCTCTCCCGTTCTAGTCGAACGGCAGTCTGTCATCGCAAGCAGCACGGGGGAAGGGCCGGAAAGCCTGGGCCGGAATTGAGCGAGGGCACGAACCGCCCGGTCGAACCGTTGCGCTTCGTGCCCTCGCCAAGTCCGGGTTGGACTTGGCCGTTGAGGTCGGGACCCTGGCCTGGGCGTCAGCGGAGCGAACCCCGGTGACGGTCGGCTGTATCCTGCGGCTCTGGTTCGGTCGCGTCCCGCAGGTCTGGCCTGCGCCGTCTTCCGATCCCGATCCGGTTCCCCGAGGTGTGGGCCGAAACCCTGCCTCGAAGCCTTGATCCGGTCCCGTGTCCGTTGCGATCCGGAGATCGCCCATTACCCGGGATCCGAGAGCCGGACCGGTTCGCCTTGAGCCCGGGTCTCCCCGGTTTTCCGCGCTGCCGTGTCCCTCGGCCTGATCAAGCTCGCTCTGATCTGTGGATGTGGCAAGCGATCAGAAACGACCGTCTGTGGGCGGGCTTGGGGATAAATCGTGTCCCCAAGAGGATTTTCCGTGAGGCTCGTGCAAAATCCTTTGCATTGTGAAGGTCCTGTGACTTTTGCACAGAAGGTATCGGTGGCCCCAAATTATGTTTGAATTTTCCGCCCGGATCATCGCACCTAAGAGAAATTAACAACCCATGCGTGTTGCGCGGGGTGGCTGAAGCGGGAGGTGACCTCTGACCATTCCATCGAAATGGCCATGGGCGGCCAGTCTCGAGTCCTGCGTCCGCGTCCCGGGCGGCCATGTTCGGGAGGCCTGGGCCTATCTGGAGATCTCCCAGGCTGATCTTGCCCTGGTCACAAATCTTCTTTGCGCGGGGCTGGATGATCAGGCGCCGGCCGAATGGGTCGTCGATGAAGATGGCTGTCGACTCGTGCTCGACAGCCCCTTGGTTCGTCTGGTGCAGACATTCGAAAGAGATGAGTCAGGGGCACTGAAGGTGAACTTCGAGTTGCTCGCGCTGGCGGGACATCTTCAGGACAACGGCCGGACGAAGGTCGCTTTGCGCAATGCCGCCGTCGTTTATGACTATCTGAATGTCGCCTACTGCGCGGCCTTCGCGGATTTCGATATCGGAGGCTATGCCTGGGCGCGGCTGGGTGCCTTTCCGGTGGACGCGGAGCAATGCCGACTGGATTTGCTCAAGCGTCTGGAGGCCATGGCCAAACGTGGAGGTTGCACGGTTGCCCAGAAGCGCGAGCTTGAAAACCTGGTGAGGGAAACCCCATCTGAAGTCCTGATGTACGATCTGGCGCGCACGGTGGACAACGGTCAGGCTCTGGGGAAGATCTTGCTTTTAGGGTACAAGTGGGATGCGATCTGGCGAGTCACGGACGAGGCCCAGAGAGCACGAGTGATCGGAGCGCTAACATGACGACTTCAGCCTATAAGGCGGCGCCTCGCTACGAGATGCCCAGCGGTTTCGTCGATGCCGTCGGCGCCGCGGGCGATACCTTCGGCGCGCCCGAGAACGACTTGAGCAGGGTAGGAAAGGCGGCGACCAAATCCGAGTTGGTCAACGCGATGGCGGCCAAGTCCGGTCTGACCAAGGCGGTCTTGTCCAAGGCGTACGACGTGCTGGTTGAGGTCATGGTCGAGGAATTGACTCACGGTCGAACGGTTCGTGTCGCCAAGTTCGGCAGCTTCAAGAAACGACGGAATTATTCGCGCACCCCAAAACGGGCCCAAGACACAGCCAGCGTGGACTTCGTCGCGGGTTCACATCTCGTGACGGCTCTCGAGGAATCCGACCGGGCCTGAGCCCCCTCCTTATTGGCCCGCGAGCGCAGCCTTCTTTTCTTCCAGCTCCAGCCACTCGGCCTCGATCGCCTCAAGCTGGGCCCGGGCGCGGGCGGCGTTGGTCATGGCACGGTCGAAGGCTTTGGGATCGCGGGCGTAGAGGTCGGGGTCGGCCAATGTGGCGTCGTGGCGCGCGATGTCGGCCGGCAGGGTTTCCATAAGGCCCTCGATCTCCTTGAGCCGATGGGCGTCCTTGAACGAGAGTTTGGCAGGCTTCTTCGGAGCCGCAGGAGCCGCCACGCTGGCAGGTGCCGGGTTTGCGGCGGCGCGCCGGGCGGCCTCGGCGTCCTGGGGGCGCGGGTTGACGCCGGCCTGCAGGAAGCCGGGATTCTGGCGTATGAAGTCGGTCCAGCCGCCGGGGGTCTCGACGATGTCGCCGCGGCCGTTCATGGCAATGGTGGAGGTGGCGAGGCGGTCGACGAAATCGCGGTCGTGGCTGACCAGGATCAAGGTCCCGTCATACGACTCGAGCAGCTCTTCCAGCTTGTCGAGAGTGTCCATGTCGAGGTCGTTGGTCGGTTCGTCGAGCACCAGCATATTGGCCGGCTTGGCCAGCGCCCGGGCCAGCAGCAGGCGGTTTCGCTCGCCGCCCGACAGGGTCGAGATCGGCTGGCGCAACTGGCCCTCCTGGAACAGGAAGTCCTTGGCATAGGCGGCCACGTGTTTGGACACGCCGCGCACGAGGATGGAGTCGCCGCCGCCGGGGGTGAGCGCGTCCCACAGGGTCGTGTCAGAGCGCAGCCCCTCGCGCGACTGGTCGAGGTAGACCGGCTCGAGGTTGGCGCCGAGCTTGACCGTGCCCTGGTCGGGGGCCAGCTCGCCGAGCAGGATCTTGACCAGGGTGGTCTTGCCCGCGCCGTTGGGGCCGACGATGGCGAGCCGGTCGCCGCGAACGATACGGGTGGTGAAGGGCTTGATGACGGTTCGGTCGCCGAAGGTCTTGGAGACGCCCTTCAGGTCGGCCACCAGCTTGCCCGACAGGGCGCCCGAGTCGACGCCGAGCTGCAGGTCGCGGGGCACGTCCTTCAGCCGTTCGGCGCGCTCGGCCCGCAGCGCCGCCAGCGACCGGGCCCGGCCCTCGTTGCGGGTGCGGCGGGCGGTGATGGAGCGGTAGAAGGTCTCGGTCTCGCGCTCGATGGTCTTGGACAGGCGGCGCAGGGATTCGGCCTCCTCCTCGGTGACCTTGGTGGCCCATTCGTCGAAAGCGTTGAAGCTCTTGTTCAGACTGCGGACGCGGCGGCCTTCCAGCCAGTGGCAGGTCTGGGTGACGCGATTGAGGAAGGCACGGTCGTGGCTGACGACCAGCACGGCGCAGCGGGCCGAGATCAGCTCTTCCTCGAGCTTTTCGATGGCCAGAATGTCGAGG
Source organism: Brevundimonas sp. A19_0 (assembly GCF_017744255.1). Taxonomy (GTDB): domain Bacteria; phylum Pseudomonadota; class Alphaproteobacteria; order Caulobacterales; family Caulobacteraceae; genus Brevundimonas. Next base: position 187,415 of record NZ_JAGHQP010000003.1, read on the forward strand.
TGGTTGGTCGGCTCGTCGAGGAGCATGAGATCCGGCTCTTCGGCGAAGGCCTTGGCTAGGGCGGCGCGGCGGATCTCGCCCCCCGACAGATTGACCGCCGGCTTGGCCGGGTCGAGGCCGAAGGTGGCGAGCCAGGATTCGGCGGTCCAGGGCTCGGCCTCGCCAGAGGTGGCATAGTCGAGCAGGGTATCGCCCGTGATGACGGGTTCCTGGGGTACATTGGCAAAGCGGATGCCGGACTGGACCGCCCGCTCGCCCGAGTCGGGTTCGACCTGGCCCATGATGATCTTCATCAGGGTGGATTTGCCGGCACCGTTGCGGCCGACGAGGCAGGCGCGGGTGCGCGGCTCGATCGCGATGTCGACGCCGTCGAACAGGGGACGGGGGCCGTCCTGGAGACGGACGTCCTTGAGGGCGACAAGAGGAGGGCGCGCGGCCATGGTGACACCTGGATCCTCCCCTGCGTAGCGGGGGAGGGGGACCACGCAAGGCGTGGTGGAGGGGGCGGAAACGAGGGCTGACTTAAGGGGTTCGGTCGAGAGTTTCCACCCTAGTCTGTGTTGAGATGTCCCAGAATGCACTCCGCCGCCCCGTCAGGGTCGCGCAGGACTTCGGATGCGGGAATGCGAAGCGTCTGGATGCCCAGACCCAGAAGATGTGCGTCGCGCCTGGCATCCTGATCCGCTCGGGCCTCGTGCTGGAGGCCATCGACCTCGATGGCGAGGCGGGCGCTGGAGGAGAAGAAGTCGAGAATGAAGGGACCGACCGGGTGCTGGCGACGGAAGCCTCGTCCCCGTAGTCGCTGCCAGAGGAGAACTTCCGGCAGCGACATTTTCCGACGGAGACGTCGTGCACGTTTCTGGGTAAGAACCGGAGCTCTCATGGATCAGTTAGTGCACGCTTTCGCCCCCACCACCACTCCGTGGTCCCCCTCCCCCGTTGCACGGGGGAGGATCTGATGAAGCCCTTCTGGGAAACGAAGACCCTGGAACAGATGTCGCCTGCGGAATGGGAGGCGCTGTGTGACGGGTGCGGGCTGTGCTGTCTCGTGCGGTTCGAGGACGAGGACACGGGTGAGGTCGTGCCGACCCGGGTGCACTGCAAGCTGTTCGATCCGGCGACCTGTGCCTGTTCCAACTATGCGGAGCGGGAGCGGCATGTGCCGGACTGTATCAAGCTGACACCGGGCAATGTGGCGCAGCTGAAGTGGATGCCGCTGTCCTGTGCCTACCGGCGGCTGGCCGAGGGGCGGAATCTGGCGGACTGGCATCCGCTGGTCTCGGGCGATCCGGAGACGGTCCATACGGCCGGGGTTTCGATCCGCGGGCAGACGGTATCGGAACTGACGCTGGACGAGCCGGAGGACGCCCTGGCCTATGAGGCGCCGGAGTGGATGGCGGAACGCGGTCTGGATACCGGCGGTCGCCGCTAACCAAAATTTCGGCTTTTTGTCCGACACTTGTCGGATGGGAGAAAAACGCCGCAAGAGCGCCTCGATCATGTCCGGCTCGCGCGAGCTGGATTCCCCGCTCGACCGGCTGACCACCATGGTCTGTCGGCTGTACGACATGCCGCATGCGATGATTGCCGTGATCGACGGCAGCCAGACGGTGTTCCGCTCGAATGTTGGCCTGGGCCAGGCAGAGATGCGGCGCGAGGTGACGGCGACCGATATTCTGGTCGCGCAGGGGCCGGGGGCCAGCCTGATCGTGCCCGATGCCCGTGAACACCCGACTTTGAGACATCACCCCCTGGTGGTGGGGGAGCCCTGGCTCCGCTTCTTTGCCGGAGCGACCATCAGCAATGCGGCGGGGGAGGCCATCGGGGCGGTCGGCGTGATGGATATCCGCCCTCATCCCGAGTTCGATGAGAGCCAGATGGACGGCCTGGCGCAGGCCGGTGCCCTGGCCGTCGACTTCCTCGAGCGGGCCGAAGAGTCGCGGCGTATGACCGAGCGACTGGAACTGCTGCGACTGGCCGAGGAGATGGCGGGGGTGGGGCAGTGGCGGCTGGACGCCGAGACCCTGCGGGTCACCTGGTCCGACGAGGTCTATCGCATCCACGGCGTCACCCGGGACAGTTTCGACCCAAGCTACGATGACGCGATCGGTGCCTATCATCCGGACGACCAGCCCGTGCTGAAGGCGGCGGTGGCGCATGCCCTGCAGACGGGCGAGGGGTACAAGCTGCGGCTCCGCCTGCGTCGCGCGGACGGCGAGATCCGCTGGGTCATGAGCCATGCCGATACCCAGAAGAATGCTGAAGGCGCCGTGGTGGCGCTGCTGGGCGTGTTTCGCGACGTCACGGAACAGGAGCATGCCCACCGCACGATCACGGCCAGCGAACACGCTTTCCGCACCCTGGCCGAGCGCACCCAGGACGTCATTGCCGTCTTCGGCATGGACGGCACCATCAGCTATGTCTCGCCGGCCATCGGCCCGCTGATGGGGTGGACGCCCGAGGAATTGGTCGGTCGCCGGACCTGGGACGTCATGCATCCCGATGACCACGGCCCGATCGCTGCGGCCTATAGTGACTTCATCGCGGCCGGACCGGGCGCGGCCTCGCCGCAACTGCGCTATCGCGGCATTCGCAAGGACGGCAGCTACACTTGGCTGGACGCTCACCCCAGCATCCTCTGGAGCGACGACGGGCGGCCGCTGGAGATCCAGGACAATATCCGCGACGCGACTGAAACCAAGCGGCTGGAGGATGACCTCAAGGCCGAACGCGACCGGGCCGAGGCCGCCGCGCGCACCAAGACGGAATTCCTGGCCAATATGAGCCACGAGTTGCGGACGCCGCTGACCAGCGTGATCGGCTTTGCCGGCCTGCTGCAAAAGTCTGAGGCGCTGGGGGTGGATGAGCGCCGCTATGTCGACCGCATCGCCACGTCGTCGGATGCCCTGCTGGGCGTAATCAACGACATTCTGGACTATTCCAAGCTGGAGGCCGATGCGGTGGGGCTGGACCCCACAACGTTCGATCCGCGTGGGCTGGTCGATGCGGCCGCCGGGATTGTCGAGAGCCAGTGCCAGGAGAAGGGACTGGTGCTGGTTCGCGAGCTTTCGGACACCTTGCCGCCGGGTCTGGTCGGCGACGAGGGGCGCTTGCGACAGGTGGCCCTGAACTTCCTGTCCAATGCGGTGAAGTTCACCTCGCAGGGCGAGGTCCGGATCGCGGCCCGATATGAGGACGAGCGGCTGAGGGTGGCGGTGTCGGACACCGGGATCGGTATCAGCGCCGAACAGGCCAGCCGTCTGTTCCGACGCTTTGTGCAGGCCGATGCCTCGACCACACGCACCTTTGGCGGGACGGGTCTGGGACTGGCGATCTCGCGCCGGCTCATCGAGATGATGGGGGGCGAGGTCGGGGTCGACAGCCGACCGGGCCAAGGCTCGACCTTCTGGTTCGAGGTGCCCTTGCAGTCCATGGACGCCGCGGAAAGGTCGGCGGACAAGGCTGAAAGCATCGAGGTGGATCGGGCCCTGCGCATCCTGATGGCCGACGACGCGCCGGCCAACCGTGAGCTGGTGTCGGTGATCATGGCGGGCCTCGGTCTGTCGCTGGATGTGGTCGAGAACGGCGCCGAGGCGGTCGAAGCGGTCCGGAACGGCGCCTATGACCTCGTGCTGATGGACGTCCATATGCCGGTCATGGACGGGCTGATGGCGACCCAGGAAATCCGCGCGATAAGCGGCCCGACCGGACAGGTCCCGATCATCGCCCTGACGGCCAATGTGCAGCCGGAGCAGGTGGCCGTGTGCCATGCCGCGGGGATGGATGCCCATGTCGGCAAGCCGATTCATGTGGCCGAGCTGATGGAGACTATCAGCGCCGTGCTGGACCCTTCTTCCGCGGAAGAGGCCGTGTCGCTGGTGGGCTGAGAGCGGCAGCCAGGCGAGTTGGCAGGATTAATGCCACTGAATACAACATCTTGAATATTTGTCGCGGGCATTTGCGCGCCTGAGGACGCTGGTCGGCTAGGGTTCATCCATGGCCGGAAAAAGCGACGACGGCGGCAAGGACGGGGCCCCGGCCCTGTCCGCCATACTCAATGCAGAAATCGAACGGATCGCGGCGCTGCTGCCGCAGGTGCCCCTGTCACCCGAGGACGTGGCCGGGCTGGACCGACATGCACGGGCGATCGCCAGCGTGGCACGGGCGGCAAAGCTGGTCGGCAGTCTGATGACGGCGGCCGCGAGGGACGGGGTGAGCCCGGACGGGGAGGGGGATGACGAGACCGGTGACACCGACGACCCCGCCACGATGGACGCCCTGCGGGCCGAGCTGCGATCCCGCATGGCGCACCATCGGGCTGCCGTGGGACGACTCCGTGCAGCCCGAGGACTTGACCCGGAAGGAACTGGAGCGGGCGATTGCGAGCCTGCCGCTGCTCCACGATCACCAGGTCGGACCGCCGGTGGACTGGCGAACCTGGGTGCTGCTGGGCGGGCGGGGGTCGGGGAAGACCTATGCCGGAGCATGGTGGCTGAACCGGATGGCGCTGGGTGAAACCCGGGTTCTGGCCCTTGTGGGGCCGGCGCTTCATGACGTGCGCGAGGTGATGATCGAGGGGGCGTCGGGGCTACGAAACCTCGGGCCTGCCGACCAGAGACCCGTGTGGGAGTCCAGTCGACGTCGGCTGAAGTGGAGGAACGGATCGGTCGCCTATGCCTATTCGGCCGAGGATCCCGACGCGCTGAGAGGACCGCAGTTTCATGCGGCCTGGGTGGATGAATTCTGCGCCTGGCGGACGCCGGAGCGCACGCTGAACACACTGAGATTTGCGCTGCGGCTGGGCGAGGCCCCGCAGCTGGTGGTGACGACCACGCCCCGCCCGATGCCCGCCTTGAGGCGGCTGCTGGCCGAGCCGGGGCTGGAGGTCAGCCGGGCCGGAACAGCGGTGAATGCGGGCAATCTGGCGCCGGGGTTTCTGGACCATCTGAAGGCGCTTTACGCGGGCACCCGGCTGGAGGCCCAGGAGCTGGACGGCCGGATCATCGAGACCGACGGGGCCCTGTTCCGGGCCGAGGATCTGGCGCGGGCGCGCGGCAGTCGTCCTGTGACGCTGGACCGGGTGGTGGTGGCGGTGGATCCGCCGGCGGCGGCCCATGGCGACGCCTGTGGAATCGTGGTGGCCGGGCGGCGGGATCGCCGGGCCTATGTGCTGGCCGACGAGACCGTTCGGGGCCGCTCGCCCGCCGCCTGGGCCCGGATCGTGGCCGAGGTGGTGCGACGCGAGCAGGCTGCGGCCGTGATCGCCGAGGTCAATCAGGGCGGAGACATGGTGCGGACCCTGCTGGTGCAGGGCGGGTGCCGGTGTCCGGTCCTGTCGGTGCATGCGACGCGCTCGAAGCGGGCGCGGGCCGAGCCGGTCGCGGCCCTCTATGAACAGGGGCGGGTGGTGCACTGCGCGCCCCTGCCCGCACTGGAAGAAGACATGATGGCCCTCGGCAGCGGGGAGGCGGGCGCCAGCCCAGACCGCGCCGACGCTCTGGTGTGGGCGATCACCCATCTGATGCTGGAAACCCGGGCCGAGCCGCGACTGCGCGCGCTGTAGCCCCTCATCGACCCTGAAGGAGACCGCCATGACGTCGAGCCCCGACGCCTATCGCACCCATGCGCCCACTGCGGCGGCCCCGGCCCGGATGGCCGCGACCGTGACACCCGCCGACGGCGCCGATCTGACCCCCTGGGCCAAGGCGCTCTATGTCGGGACAGCGGGGGACCTGACCCTGATCCCGGCGGGCGGGGCGGTCGCCGTCACGCTGAAGAACCATCCTGTCGGCTACGTCGCCGTACAGGCGCGCCGGGTCCTGCAAACCGGGACGACCGCCGCTGACATCGTGGCGCTGTCGGAATGAGGTTGGGCGTCGATCTGACACCCGGCGGCCTGGCCCTGCGGCAGACGCCGGGCGGCAGCGGAGGGCCGGAGCCCGGCTTCGTGCTGGATCTGCGAACCGACCAGCATGTTTGGGACGGGACGCCGCTGGAAGGGCTAACGGCCCTGCCGGGGTGGAGCTACAGCCGGGCAGGCACGGCCTGGGGGCGGCACGCCGACGGAACCTACACAAGCTTTCCGGCGCATACCCCGCGTCGAACCGACATGGGTCTGTGGTGCGAACCGGCATCGACCAATCTGTTCCCGCGGTTTGCGCCCTCGCAGGGCCAGCTGGGCGGCAACGGCAATGTCGCGGATACGGCGCCGCCCGGCGCTCCGCCCCTGTCGGGCCTGAACTGGCTGGCCCTGAACAATGCAGGGGCCGCCGCCTATGCCTATCAGTCGGTCATCCTGGCGGCGGCGACGGCCTATACCGTGCAGGTGTGGGTGGAGACCCCCGACGGCTCGCCGCCCGCCGTTGGCGCCACCAGTTCGACCGGCGACTTCTGCCTGCTGGTCGGGGGGGCAATCCTGAGCGGTCCCGCAGGCATGGAGCCGCTCGCAGGCAAGGTCTGGCGGGTCTGGAGCACCGTGACGACCGGAGTCGGGCCCTCGGCGAACAGCGGGCTGGTGCGCTACGCCGGCCAGACGACGCGCGCCCTGAAGTTCACAGGCTTTCAGCTGGAAGCCGGGGTGCTGGCGACCAGCCCGATCGTGACGACGGGCGCTGCAGCCAGCCGGGCTGCCGACGTCGCACGCCTCACGGACCTCGAGGCCTTGGGTGAGGTGACCCTGGCCGCGAAATTCACCCTGCACGGCCGGGTGGCTGCGACCGGTACCGACCTGCGCATCGCGGCCTGCCTGGACAGTGGAACGAGTGACAACCGCCTTGACCTGGGGGCCATGGACGGGGCCGTCGGCGGCCGGGCCGTCAGCGGCGGGGTCGAGCAGGCGCGCTGCACAGTGCCGGGACCGGTCGTCAGCGGGGCAGGTCAGGGCGTGGCCCTGCGCGCGAAAACGAATGGGTTTCGGCTGGCCAGAAACGGCAGCCTGTCGGCGGCGGACAGCAGTGGCATCGCGCCCGGCGGTCTGACGCGTCTGACGCTGGGGGGCGGCGGTGACGGTACGGGCCAAATGGGCGGATGCCTGACGCGTCTGGTGCTGCGACCGGATGCCCGGCCCGACGCCACCCTCGTGGCGCTGAGCGCCTGAGCTTTCACGATCAAGGAGACTGAGATGGTCTGGTCCCGCTGGCGCCTGCGCCGGGGTACGACAGTCGTGCCCGAAACCAAGGAGAGCCGGACGGGGCCGCTGATCGCCCTGACCGGAGGCGGGCGTCCGCGCTGGACGCCGCGCGACTATGCTGCTCTGGCGCGCGAGGGGTTCGGCAAGAACCCGGTCGCCTATCGCGCCATCCGCATGATCGCCGAGGCGGCGGCCTCGGTGCCGCTGGCGGTGTTCGACGGCGAGGTGAAGTGCCGCGACCACGGTCTGGCGCAACTGCTGGCCCGGCCGAATCCCGAACAGTCGGGGCCGGAGTTCCTGGAGGGTCTGTACGGGGCCCTGCAGACCGCGGGCAATGCCTATGTCGAGGGGGCCGGCGGGGATGACGCGGGTCTGCCGGAGGAGCTGTGGTCGCTGCGGCCCGACCGGGTGAAGGTGGTGCCGGGACGGCATGGCTGGCCCGAGGCCTATGACTATGGGCTGGACGGGCGGTCGGTCCGGATCGGGCGTGAGGCCGACGGCTGGATGCCGGTGATGCATCTGAAGCTGTTTCATCCGACCGATGACCACTACGGCTTTTCGCCGCTGGAGGCCGCGGCCTTTGCCATTGACGTGCACAACGCGTCGGGGGCCTGGAACAAGGCGCTGCTGGACAATGCGGCGCGGCCGAGCGGGGCGCTGGTCTATGCCAGCCGGGACGGGGAGCGGCTGACCACAGAACAGTTCGAGCGGTTGAAGGCCGAGCTGGGTGAGGCGCATGCGGGGCCGGCCAATGCCGGACGGCCGCTCTTGCTGGAAGGCGGGCTGGACTGGAAGCCCATGAGCCTGACGCCGGCCGAGATGGACTTCATCGCCGGCAAGCATGCGGCGGCGCGCGAGATCGCCCTGGCGTTCGGGATTCCGCCGCAGCTGCTGGGGATCCCGGGGGATGCCACCTATGCCAACTATCGCGAGGCCAATGTCGCCTTCTGGCGGCAGACGGTGGTGCCGCTGGTGAGGAAGGCCGCCGGGGCCCTGACGGCCTGGCTGTCGCCGCGTCTGCCGGGATGCCGGATCGAACCGGACCTGGAGGCTGTGCCGGCGCTGTCGCCCGAGCGCGATGCGCTGTGGGCCCGGCTGAATGCGGCGAGCTTCCTGACCGAGGACGAGCGCCGGCAGATGGCGGGAGTGGGCCTGTGACGGGGGAACTTAAGCGCGCGGCGCTGGCACTGGGGAGCATGCTGATCCTGCAGACCGTCGGCGGTCTGATCTGGGCGGGCGGGGCGGCAGCCCGGATCGAGACGCTGGAGATGCAGGTGGGCGAGCAGCGGCTGGTGGCCGAGAGGCTGGCCCGGCTCGAAGAACAGAGCGTGGCGACGCGGCGGGCGGTGGAGCGGATCGAGAGGGTTTTGGTGACGAGTGGCGAGTGGCGTGTGACGAGCGCGTCCGGCGAGGAGCAGGCTGATGGCTTCTGACGCCCGGGCGGTGGATGACGAACCGAGACTGCCCTCGCCACTCGCTACTCGTTACTCGTCACTGCGTATCACCGGCTATGCCTCGCTGTGGGGTGTGGCGGATCTGGCGGGGGATGTGGTGGTGCCGGGGGCGTTTGCCGCCAGCGTCGCGCGGCGAGGACCGGGCGGGGTGCGGATGCTGTATCAGCACGGCGAGCGGACGCCGGTCGGCCTGTGGACCCGGATCGAGGAGGACGACCGCGGGCTGAAGGTCGAGGGTCGGATCCTGGACGTCACACCCGAAGGCCGGATGGCGGCAGCGCTGGTGCGGGCCGGGTGCCTGGATGGCCTGTCGATCGGCTTTCGCGCGGTGAGGGCGCGGCGCGACGGGCGGCTGCGCGTGCTGGCGGAAGTCGACCTGTGGGAGGTGTCGCTGGTGACCTTTCCCATGCTGCCAGGGGCGCGGTTCACGTCAGGCGAAGGCTGAAGACTCCGATAAAGAGGAGGGCCGAGATCAGCAGCAGGCTGAGCAGGATGCGGTGCCACCTGCGGCTGGACGAGAAGGCCAGAACCACGCAGGCGACGGTGAAGAGAACGTGGAAGATGTGAGCCGCGTGGCGGAGCGTGCCGAGGTTGGTGGCTGACTCCACGAGATTGTGCAGCTCGAACGCGGCGAGCGGCAGATAGATGAAGCCGCGATTGCGAAAATAGTGATCCTCCAGATTGCCGGGCCGTCCCGCGGGTGGAAACACTGAGGCGGCGCTGAGGAACAGAAGGGCCGGGCGCAGGAGCACGGTCGCAAACAGGAAGAAGTTGGTGCCCCAGACATCGCGGTTGGCGACGATGAAGAGGTACCACCAGAACTGGACCGTCGCGAGCAGGACGAGGAGACCGGCGAGGAACGGCAGGAGGGCCAGATCCTCGCGCGGTCGATCAATGGCGGCGGCACGCCCGCCGACCAGCAGGTCGCGGATGCCGAGCCCCAGGATGATCGACATCAGGACAAGAAGGTGTGCCGAGCTGTTCATTGTCTCCCCCCGACGAATGGCTGCCCTGTCAGGAGACTAGTGGCAGGTCCCGCCCGTTTCCAGTTTGTGGGGATGTGGCGCTGATTTCACCATCTGCTCAGGGTTCGCTCAGGACGCTCAGGGACGAGGGGGGGCACGGTGACGGCTCAACTTCAGCCCCGGGAGAGACGGACATGAGTGGAGAGACGGTGAAGCTGGTCAACGGACAGACGAACCTGTTGCGGACGGTGATGTGGGGCGGGGCCGCGGCCCTGTTGCTGGCGCCGGCGGTGGCGATGCAGTTCACGACGGAGGTTCGGTGGAACCTGTATGATTTTGCCCTGATGGGCGTGTTGCTGGCCGTGGCGTGCGGCGTCGGGGAACTGGTGCTGCGCGCGTCGGAGAGCCTGATGTTCCGGATGGGCGCGGCGGTCGCGATCGGCACGACCTTTGGGCTGGTCGTCGGCAATCTGGCGGTCGGCCTGATCGGGGCCGAGGACAATCCGGCCAATGTCTGGGTGTGGCCGCTGGTGGTCATGGCCGCCGTGGGGACCCTGGCCGCCCAGTTCCGGGCGCGAGGCATGAGCCTGCTCATGCTGGCGCTGGCGGCGGGGCAGGGCGGACTGGCGGTGTATGCCCGTGCAACGGAGCAGGACCTGCCACCGGGCGTGACCCTGATCTTCATGGCCGGGTGGCTGGTCGCGGCGGCCCTGTTCGACCGGGCCGCGCGCGAGCGTCGGGCCTAGGGCAGATACTCTGCGGGGATCGGCGAGGCCTCGGTCTCGCCGGTCCAGTAGATGCTGAGGATCCACCAGCGGGTGCCATCGTACACGAGCTGGAAGCTGTTGATGCCGCGCGCGAAGGGCTCGGCATCATCAGCCGAGCGCCGGCTGTCGTAGGTCGAGAAGACGTGCGCCATGGAACCGAACTGCTCGGTGCGGCTGGCGATTTCCCGCTCGTGGAAGCCGTCGCGTTCGAGGACGGGCCCGGCGCGGGTGACGTATTCCTCGGGCGTCCAGACGCGCACGACCATATTGCCGGCCGGATTGAAGCCGGAGGGCACCAGACGGGCGGTGGGGTGGAAGAGGGAGCGGAAACGGTCCCAGTCGCGGCCCACGCCGGCGTCACCGGAGATGACCTCATAGACGGCGTTGATGATGGCCTCGGGCGAGGCCACGTCGGCGGGATCGGCAGCGGGGGCCGGGGCGACCGCCGGGGCGGCCTCCTGAGCCTGAACCGCGAGCGGTGAGGCCATCGCGAGAACGAGCGCGGCGGCGAGTGTGGATGCACGCATGAGATTTCCCTCCCTCAGGAGAGGGAGACTGCCGCACCGGGCGGCGGATGGGAAGACAGGAGATACCCTACTGCCGCCGGCGGAATGTGCGGCGGTCTTCGACCCGGTCGCAGTAGATGTTGGGCTCGTCGGGGCTGTAGACCGTAAGGACACGGCAATCCCGGCCGGGGGCGAAGTAGGTGAGGATGACCTGATCGTCTGCGTTGGTCAGGGTGACCATCCGCATGCCCCGCTCGAAATGGGTCTCGGCGCCGACATTCTCGAACGCGTTGCGACGGATTGGTCGGCGGTACTCACCCTCCGGCGTCCAGGCGAATACGGAGGTGTCCTTCTGACGGAAGGAATCCATGCCGAGCAGGCGGGCCATTCGCCGTTGAATGGCCGACCGGCTTTCACCGTGAGCCGCGATCGAACACATGTTGAAGAAGGCTGTGACCGGGCCTGCACGAATGAAGGCGGCAGGGCGCACGAGAAGCTGGACGTCGTCTCCATCCACCTCGCGGGCCCAGACAAAATTGTAGCTGGCATGGCTGTCGTTGCCGAGGGGTCTGAAGGCCTCGGCCCGCTCCTGGGCGGGGACGTAGCCGTAGTCGACCGCGTATTCCTCGGCCCATTCGAGGTTGCCGTCCGGTTCGAGACAGAAGTCCTGAAACTCCTCGACCATGTCGAAGGCGGGGGCGTTCGATTCCTGGGCCTGAGCGACGACGGGTGATGCGAACGCCAAGGCCAAGGCGGTAGCGATCAGGGAAGCATGCATGAGATCTCCCTCCCTCAGGAGGATGAGACTGCCGCACCGGGGGCCGAATGAAAAGATCGCTGAATCTGCCTGGCGCTAAAGCCCGGGACCTATCCGAAGTGCATTTCTGAAACAGGGCCAACCCACGACGCACAAGCTCAACACGACGAACCCGAACCAGATTCTCTCGGCGGTCCATTTGGCCGGTTCCGGCAAGAGCAGCGCTGCCCCGACACAAGCAACAGACGCAAGAAGGTAGAGCCCCGCAGCAAGGGGCCGCCGCTTCTTAGAGGGGGGTGGGCGCTCGTCCATCCGCCTACCCTAACCGCGACGAGCGGTTTTCTGAAACTGGAGACACCATGAAAGAGACCAAGACCGTCTCGGGCATGCCCGAGACGCGCGCCGCCATGCATGAAGTCATGGCCGCGTTCGAAGCCTTCAAGGGCGCCAATGATGCGCGGCTGGCCGAGCTGGAGAAGAAGGCGTCGGCTGATACGTTGCTGGAGGAGAAGGTGGCGCGCATCGATGCGGCGGTGGGCTCGGCGCAGGCGCGTCTGGACCGGGCGCTGAGCGGTGCAAGGCGACCGGTGCTTGAGGCCGCCCCCTCCGGCGGCTTTGCCGCCACCTCCCCCACGAATGGGGAGGAGACGAAATCGGCGTTTGCGGCCTATATGACGGGCGGTTCGACCCTGGGGCTGGAGCTGAAGGCCGGGCTGTCGTCGGGGCCGAGCTCGGGCGGCTATGTGGTGCCGCCGGAGACGGAGCGGGCGATCGAGCGGCGGCTGATGGCGGGCTCGCCGATGCGCGAGATCGCGACGGTGCGGACGGTGGGCTCGGGCGTGTTCCGCAAGCCGGTGTCGACCGCGGGGGTCGAGGCCGGCTGGGTGGCCGAGACGGCGGCCCGGCCCGAGACGGATCCGGCGACGCTTGCGCTGCTGGAGTTTCCGTCGGCGGATCTCTACGCCTGTCCGGCCGCGACCCAGAGCCTGCTGGATGACGCGCTGATCGACCTGGACGAATGGCTGGCCGCCGAAGTGGAGGATGCCTTTTCCGCCCAGGAGACCGAGGCCTTCGTCAACGGCGACGGGGTGAACAAGCCGCGCGGTTTCCTCGACTATGATCTGGTCGAGGACGGCGATCAGGAGTGGGGCGAGATCGGCTATGTCGCCAGTGGGGCGGCCGGGGCCTTTCCGGCCTCGAACCCGACCGACCGGCTGATCGATCTGGTCTATGCGCCCAAGGCGCTGTACCGGCCGAATGCGCGCTTTGTCATGAACCGCCGGACGGTCTCGACCGTGCGCAAGTTCAAGGACGGCGACGGCAACTATATCTGGCAGCCGGCGCAACGGCCCGGGGATACGGCCAGTCTGCTGGGCTATCCGGTGACCGAGATCGAGACCATGCCGGACATCGGCGCGGACGCCCCGGCGATCGCGTTCGGCGACTTCCAGCGCGGCTATCTGATCGTCGACCGGGCGGGGGTGCGGGTGCTGCGCGACCCCTATTCGGCCAAGCCCTATGTGCTGTTCTACACGACCAAGCGCGTGGGCGGCGGGGTGCAGAATTTCGACGCCATCAAGGTGATGAAGTTCGCCGCGTCCTAGACGCGGAGTGACGTGTGGCGAGTGACGAGTGGCGAGAGCCGCTCGTCGCTGGCCGGACGGGTAACACGCGAGCTGTCGCAAGTGAGCAGGCGAACTCGCCACTCGCTGCTCGACACTCGCCACTTTCAAGCGAAGCGAGAAATCAATGACCGCACCGGTGACCCTGGCCGAGGCGAAGGCCTTTCTGCGCGTCGGGCATGATGGCGAGGATGGTCTGATCCAGACCCTGTTCGAGGCCGCGCAGGCGCGGATCGAGGGCGAGGTGGGCGAGGCACTGGATGCCGCCAGCCCGGCGCCCTTGAGGCTGGCGGTGATGATGCTGACCCTGATCGCGTATGAGCGCGGGCTGGGAGAGGTGTCGTCGGCCGCTGTCGAGGCCTGGATCGCGCCCTATCGGACGGTGCGGCTGTGACGGCGGCGACGCGGCGGGTGTTGGCGGAGCTGTTCGCCGTCACCCTGTCTGACACGCCCTACGGCGGGCAGGCCCGGTCCTATGACCCCCTGGGGACCGTGTGGCTGGCCCTCGGCCCGATGCGGGCCCGCCAGAGGTCGGGCCCGGACGGGCAGAGACGCATCGAGGGACGGCGGGCCATCAGCGCGCCCGATCCGCGTCTGACGGCGGGGCGGGTGCTGGAGTTCGAGGGGGCCAGCTGGCGCATCGTCGCGGTGGCGACGGTTCGCACCGATGTCGAACTGGATCTGGAGCGGCTGTCATGAGCGATGACCTGGCGCTGCAGAAGGGTTTGATCGCGCGGCTGAAGGCGGATGCGACGCTGACGGTCCTGATTGAGGGCCGGGTCTGGGATGTTGCGCCGCCCGAGGCCGCCTGTCCGCACATCCGGCTGGGGCGGGGCACGGTGCGCCCGCTGGCCGGCGGGGGTGGCGCGATGGAGCACCAGCTGAGCCTGATCGTCGTGTCGCGCTTTGCCGGCACCGAGGAGGCGCGGGCCGTGGCAGCGGCGGTGCGCCTGTGCCTGGGCGGCGCGATCATAGAGGCGGACGGTGTGCGCAGCCTGGCGCTCGAAGTGCCGCAAAGCGACGTCCTGGCCGCCGACGACGGGGCGGTGACCTGGGCGCTGATCCGCCTGAGGGGCGTGACCCAGGCGGTCTGATCCCAACCCAATCAAGGAGAATTTCATGGCAGCCCAGAGCGGCAAGGACCTGTTGCTGAAGATCGAGACGGACCCGGACACCTTCCTGACGGTGGCCGGGTTGAGGGCGCGGACGGTATCGCTGAATGCCCGGGCCGTCGATGTGACGGATGCCGACAGCGCCGGGCGCTGGCGCGAACTGCTGGCCGGGGCAGGGGTGCGGACCGCCGCGATTTCCGGTCAGGGGGTGTTTCGCGACTCGGCGGCGGATGCCCGCATCCGCGAGGCCTTCTTCGCCCAGAGCACCGACCGCTGGCAGGTGATCGTGCCGGACTTTGGCCGTCTGCAGGGCCGGTTCGTCGTGTCGGCGCTGGAATATGCGGGGGAGCATGACGGCGAGGCGAGCTTTGCGCTGAGCCTGGCCAGTGCGGGCGAGCTGACCTTCGAGGCCCTGTGATGCGGACCGCCAATGGGGCGCGCGGCGAGGTGCTGGTCGAACTGGACGGAGCGCCGCGACGGCTGTGCCTGACGCTGGGCGCGCTGGCCGAAATCGAGACGGCGCTGGAGGTGTCGGGCATCGAGGCTCTCGCCGAACGCCTGAGGCGACCGACGGCGCGGGATCTGATGGCGGTGCTGGCAGCGCTTCTGAACGGCGGTGGTGAAGCCGAGCTGGCGGCGCGGCTGGAGCAGGCCTCCGTCTCGCCCCAGGCGGCGGCGGAGGCCGTGGCCCGGGCCTTTGGAGCTGTCGGGGAATGACGCCGGACTGGACGGCGCGGCTGGAAGCCGCCGTCCGGCTGGGCCTGTCGCCTTCCGTTTTCTGGCGCCTGTCGGTGGCGGAATGGCGGGCGCTGACACGGACGCAGGGGCAGGGCGCGCCCTTGGGTCGGGCGGAATTCGAACAGTTATGCCGGGCCTGGCCGGATGAGGGGGAGAGACAATGACGGACAGCTTTGGCCCGTCGGGGCTGGAGACCGTGCCGCTGGAGGCCGCCGAGGCCGCAGCGGCGCTGGAGGGCCTGAAGGCGCCGGCCGAGCGGGCGGCCCGCTCGATCGAGCAGGCGTTTGACCGGGCGGGCGAAAGTCTGGCGGCATCCCTGACGCGGGCCGCAGCGGACGGCGAAGTCACCCTGAGCGAGCTGGCCCGCGCAGTCCTGTCGGCGGCCAATGCGGCGGTCGGGACCCTGATGGGCGGGGGCGGCCTGGGCGAGGCGCTGGCGCAGGCGGTGAGCGGGTTCGCAGGAACACGGGCGAACGGCGGGCCGGTGGTGCCGGGCGGTGCCTATCTGGTCGGCGAACACGGACCCGAGGTGTTCCGGCCGGTCCAGAGCGGGACTGTGGATGCGGTCCCGGGCGGCGGGCTGGTCGTCAATCTGACGCTCGAAGGCGGGGCGCCGGGACTGTTGCGGTCCGAGACCCAGATTGCCCAGGCCCTCGCCCGCGCCGTGGCGCTGGGTGCGCGCCGGTATTGAGGGGAGCACGATGAGTTTTCATGAGGTGAGCCTGCCTGCGCGCCTCGCGTTCGGCTCGACCGGGGGCGTGGAGCGCCGGACCGAGGTGGTGACGCTGGCGTCCGGTCACGAACGGCGGTCGACACCGTGGGCCAGTGGAAGGCGGCGCTATCTGATCGGCGCGGGGCTGAGGTCGCTGGACGACATGGCGGCGCTGACAGCCTTTTTTGAAGCGCGACAGGGACGGCTGTACGGCTTCCGGTTTCGGGACTTTGCCGACTTCAAGTCGTGTGCGCCGGGCAATGAGCCCGGGCCGGGCGACCAGCAAATCGGGGTCGGTGACGGGGTCGAGACGAGATTCCGGCTGTCCAAGGCCTATGGCGTACACGCCCGGCCGATCACCAAGCCGGTCGAGGGGACGGTGCGGCTGGCGATCGACGGTGTGGAGGTTGTCGGCGGCTGGGATGTCGACCTGACGAGGGGCGAGGTGACCTTTGACGTGGCGCCCGCGGAGGGGGCCCCGATCACCGCCGGCTGTCAGTTCGACACGCCGGTCCGGTTCGACGCCGACCGGCTGGAGATCACGCTGGAGACCTTCGGCAGCGGGCGGATGGTGGCGATGCCGCTGATCGAGATCCGGATCTGATTCATGCGACAGATTCCCGAAGAGATGGCCGCCCGGATCGAGTCCGGCGCGGCGACGCTGTGTCATGCCTGGCGGGTCACACGGGCGGACGGGGTGCAACTGGGCTTCACCGACCATGATCGGACGCTGGAGGTGGACGGCACGGTCTGTTCGCCAGTCGACGGGTTCGAGGCAGGCGTGCGCGAGGACGAGGCGGGGTTTGAACCCGGGAGCCTGACCCTGGGTGGGCCTTTGGCCGAAGAGGGCGAGGGCCTGACGGACGCCGCGATTGACGCTGGCCTGTTCGACCGGGCGCGGGTGGAACTGTGGCGGGTCGACTGGTCAGAGCCGGAGCTGAAGGTGCGGCTGTGGGTCGGGAGCATCCGGGGCCTGCGCAGGGACGGCGGGCGGCTGACCGTCGAACTGGAGGGGCCGCTGGCCGCCCTCGATCGTCGGATCGGTCGGACCTATGGCCGGTTGTGCGACGCGCGACTGGGGGACAGCCGGTGCGGTGTGGATATAGCCGACCATCCCGGCGCCCGGTGCGACAAGCGGTGGGAGACCTGCACCGGGACCTTCGCGAACGGGATCAATTTTCGCGGCTTTCGGGACATTCCGGGCGACGACTTTATCGCGGCGCGGCCTGCGGACGGAGGGCGGCACGACGGCCGCAGTCGTCGATGAGGACGGCTGCACTGGCGGCAGCGCGCGGCTGGCTGCGCACACCTTATCGGCACCAGGCGAGTCTGAAGGGACAGGGCGCGGACTGTCTGGGTCTGGTGCGGGGCGTGTGGCGCGAGGTGATCGGGCCGGAGCCCGAGACGCTGCCGCCCTATTCCCCCGACTGGGCCGAGGTGGGCGGGGCCGAGACGCTGCGGGATGCGGCGCGACGGTGGCTGATCGAGATCGACGTCCCGGCGGCGCAGCCGGGCGATGTGCTGCTGTTCCGCATGCGGGCCGATGTTCCGATCAAGCACTGCGGGATCCTGAGCGCGACCGGCGGACCCGGGTCGCGGCTGATCCACGCCTATTGGGGGCGGTCGGTGATCGAGAGCTGGATGGGCGACTGGTGGCTGAGGCGGCGGGCGGCCGCCTTCACCTGGCCGGTCCGGGCGGACTGAAATCGAGGAGAGACGATGGCGCAGGCGGTACTGGGCGGACTGGGGCAGGCGCTGGGCGGCGGCGTGGGGCAGGCGATCGGCCGGGCGCTGGGCAGCATGCTGGACCAGCGACTGGTGGCCAGTCTGGGGCCGGTCCGCCAGAAGGGGCCGAGGCTGGACGCCCTTTTGCTGCAGTCGACGGCCGAGGGTGCGCCCATGGCGCTGGCACTGGGGCGGGCGCGGGTGACGGGCCAAGTCATCTGGGCGGCGCGGTTTCTGGAGCAAAGGCACGAAGAGAGCGCCGGCAAGGGCGGGCCGAGGGTCGAGTCCTACAGCTATTCGCTGAGCTTTGCCGTAGGGGTCTGTGAAGGGCCGATCGACGGTATCGGCCGGATCTGGGCTGACGGCCAACCGCTGGACCGGACGGGCGCGACGCTTCGCATCCATCGCGGAACCGACGACCAGATGCCCGACCCCTTGATCGAGGCGGTCGAGGGGGTAGGCGCGGCGCCGGCCTGTCGCGGCACAGCCTATGTGGTGTTCGAGGACCTGCCGCTCGCCCCCTTCGGCAATCGGGTGCCGCACCTGTCCTTCGAGGTGTTCCGGCGGCCGCAGGGCGGCGCGCCCACGCTGGCGGACCGGCTGGAGGGCGTGTGCCTGATCCCGGGGGCGGGAGAGTTCATCCTGGCGACCGAGCCCGTCTTGCGCCGGACAGGGCTGACCCGGACCGAGGCGGAGAACATCAGCACGGTCGAGGGGCGGCCGGACCTGATCGTGTCGCTGGACCAGCTGCAGGCGGCCTGTCCGAACCTGAAGCGGGTGAGCCTGGTCGTCGGATGGTTCGGGACGGACCTCAGAGCGGGACATTGTGTGATCCGGCCGGGTGTGGAGCGGACGGGCAAGCCGACGGAGCCGCTGGTCTGGTCGGTGGCCGGGCTGGACCGGGCGAGCGCCCATCTGGTGAGCGAGGTCAACGGCACCCCTGCCTATGGCGGCACACCATCGGACGAGAGCGTCCGACAGGCGGTGGGGGAGCTGAAGGCGAGGGGGCTGGAGGTCACGCTCTATCCCTTCGTCTTCATGGACATTCCGCCGGAGAACGGCTTGGCCGACCCCTATGGCGGGGCTGAGCAGGCGGCCCATCCCTGGAGGGGGCGGGTCACGGTCGAGAGTGCCGGGACGGCGGGCGCCGAGGTGGCGCAGATGTTCGGGACCGCCGACGGGTGGGGGCTGAGGCGGATGGCGTTGCACTATGCGGCGCTTGTGGCCGAGACCGGCGCCGATGGGCTCTTGATCGGCTCGGAGATGCGGGGCCTGACGACCGCGCGCGGTACTGGCGGGAGCTATCCGGCTGTTGAGGCCTTGTGCGATCTGCTGGCCGAATGCCGGGCCGTGGTCGGACCGTCGGTGAAGCTGTCCTATGCCGCTGACTGGTCGGAATATTCGGGGCACAGGCCGGACGACGGGTCGGGCGATGTGGTGTTTCACCTGGACCCGCTGTGGGCGCACCCCGCGCTCGATTATGTGGGCATCGACTGGTACCCGCCGCTGGGCGACTGGCGCGCGCGGGATTGCGGGCTGGATGCGGAGACCTATGCCGGGCCGGATGACCCCGCCTATCTGGCGATGCAGGTGGCGGGCGGCGAACATTTCGACTGGTTCTATGCCGACGACACGGACCGGGCGGCGCAGGTCCGGACGCCGATCGCTGATCTGGCGCACGGCGAGGACTGGGTGTTCCGGGCCAAGGATCTGGCGGGCTGGTGGAGCCATGCGCACTACGACCGGCCCGGCGGAGTAAGGTCGGCGACCCCGACGGCCTGGGAACCGGGCATGAAGCCGATCCGGCTGACCGAGTTCGGCTGTGCGGCCGTGGACCGCGGGGGCAATGCGCCCAATCTGTTTCAGGACCCGAAGAGCGCTGAGAATGCGCTGCCGCCCGGCTCGACCGGCGCGCGGGACGACCGGATGCAACGCCGGGTGCTGGAGGCGGTGCTGGGCCATTTTGCTGGCGAGGGGAATCCTGTCTCGACCGTCTATGGCGGGCCGATGGTCGAGGCGGCGGACGCCTGGTGCTGGGATGCCCGGCCGTGGCCGGCCTTTCCGGGGCGTCGGGACCTGTGGGCCGACGCCGGGGCGTGGCGGGCAGGACACTGGCTGAACGGGCGGCTGCTGGGCGATACGGAAGGTCTGCTGGGCGATCTTCTCTGGCGGGCCGGACTGGTCGACGGGGTGGAGATCGGACCGGTTGCGGACCGGATCGACGGCTATGTGATCGACCGGCCCATGAGCGTGCGCGAGGCGCTGACGCCGTTGGTAGCCGGGCTGGGACTCGGCATCACCGAGGTCGACGGACGCGTGAAGTTGAGGGCGGAGGGGGACGGGTCCGTGGTGCATCTGGCACCATCCAACCTCGCCTTGCCCGAGGAGGGTGGGGCGGACCTGCGCGACCGGACTGTCGACGAGACACCGGATCGGGTGAGGGTGCGCTATCTGAGTGCGACCCGGGATTATCAGACGGGGTCGGTCACACTGAGCCGCGACACGGGAGGCGATGCCGTTGCGGGGCTGGATGTCGATCTGCCGGCCGTCTGCGACGAGGGCCAGGCCCGCCGATGCGCGGCCCGGGTCGCCGCGGGGCTGGAGGTGCCGGAGCGGCGGACGCTCAAACTGGGGCCCCTGCAGGCGCTGATGCTGGAGCCGGGCGACAGGGTGCAGATCGGCGACGAGATGCCACTGTGGCGCGTCGAACGTCTGACCCTGGACGAAGAAGCGCGCGCTGTCCTGACGCCGGTGGTGACTCCGGAGTTCGAGGACGTGGAGGACGTCTGGACCGCGCCCGATGCCGGTGGACCGGCCGGGGCACCATGGTTTCGGGTGCTGGAGCTTCCCCCACTTTTTGGACGAGGCGATGCAGGCGGGAGGGTTGCTGCTGTGGCGGTCGAGCCCTGGTCGCCGCATACCGTCACGGCCGGCCCGGATGCCCTGAGCCAGACGCAACGGGCTGTGGTCAGAGCGCCGGCCGGTGTCGGGACCTTGACCGAACCGTTTGCCCCGGGGCCCTGCGGCCGGTGGGATGAGGGCCATGCGCTGACCCTGAAGGTGGAGGGCCGGACGCCGGAAAGCCGGGACGCGCTGGCGGTGCTGGGCGGGGCCAATGCGCTGGCAGTCGAGACGGACAGCGGCTGGGAAATGATCCAGTATCGGCACGCCGAGATGCTGGGCGAGGATGTCTGGCGCCTTTCGGGCCTGTTGAGGGGCCAAGGGGGCGGCGATCCCGAGGCCGCACTGGGTGCCGGCACAGGGGCGGCGGTGGTATTTCTGGACGACGGTCTGGCCGCGGTCGGGGCGGGGCAAGACGAATGGGGGCTGCCCCTGCTGTGGCGGGCCGGAGCGGGGGGAGCGACCCCCTCAGGGCCGTTTGTCAGCCAGTTGACCCATGTGCAGGCGGGTCGGGCCGAACGTCCGTGGGCCCCGGTGCACCTGAAGGCCGAGGTGCAGGGCGGCGACCTGCGGCTGAGCTGGATTCCGCGAGTCCGCACGGGGGGCGATAGCTGGGACGGAGAGCCAGCGGCTGTGGACCCGACCCGATTCCGCATCCGCATTCTGGACGGCGAGACCGAGCGCCGCGTGGTCGAGGTGACCTCGGCAGGGTGGATCTATGAGGCCGGGGATCGCGCAGTCGACTTTCCGGAGGGCTGCAGCGAAGGGCGGTTTGCCGTGGCCCAGGCGCGGGGCCGGGGCGGATGGGGGCCGGAAGCGCACGCGCCCCTTTGCGAAGGCGGTAGCATGCCCTAACTGATGGCCTTGAGCTATCAGGAGCGATGATCAGGCGTGGCAGGCGATCCCTATCAGGAACTTGGTGTGTCACGAGGCGCGAGCGCCGACGAGATCAAGAAGGCCTTTCGCAAGCTGGCCAAGGACTATCACCCCGACAAGAACCCGGGCGACAAGGCGGCCGAGGATCGGTTCAAGCGGATCACGGCGGCCTTTGACCTGCTGGGCGATGCGGAGAAGCGCGCCAAATTTGATCGGGGCGAGATCGATGCGGATGGCCGCGAGCAGTATCGCGGCTTCAGCGGCGGGGCGCGTGGGCAGGGCGGCTTCGGTCAAGGCGGCTTTGGTGGCGGCGGGGCGAGGACCACTTTCGACGATATCGACCTCGAGGATATTCTGGGCGGGATGTTCGGCGGCGGGGGTGCCCGGCCACGAGGCGGGGCAGGACGCGGCCCGACGCGGGGCCAGGACGTCAGGGCCAGTCTGGAGATCAGCCTGGAAGATTCGATCCAGGGCTCGACGCGGCGTATCCAGTTTTCGGACGGGCGCACCCTGGACGTGACCATTCCCAAGGGGGCGGACGACGGCCAGGTGATCCGGCTGAAGGGGCAGGGCGTGCCCTCGCCCCGGGGCGGACCTGCCGGGGATGCGTTGATCGAGCTGAAGATCGCGCCGCACAGCCTGTACCACCGCGAGGGGGCCGATCTGACCATGGATCTGGCCGTTCCGCTGGCCGACGCTGTGCTGGGCGGCAAGGTGGCCGTCCGGACGCCTGACGGTGTGGTGAACCTGACGGTGCCCAAGGGGTCGAACTCCGGTCAGGTCATGCGGTTGAAGGGCAAGGGCGCCTATGCCGGCGGTCGCCGGGGGGACCTGAAGGCGAGGCTGATGATCCAGTTGCCCGGCGAGGATGTGCCCGAGCTGACGAAAGCGGCCGAGGCTCTGCGGAAGCGGGCCCTGTGACCCGACCGATCAAACCTGATGCGAAGCCTGCACGGCCCTGGTTCTCGTCGGGGCCGACCGCCAAGCGGCCCGGCTGGTCGGCCGACGGCTTGCCCACGGATCTGCTGGGTCGGGGAATCCGCGCGCCCGAGGTGGTGGCCCGGTTTGCCGAGGGACTGGCCCTGACCAGCGAGGTTCTGGAGGTGCCGGAGGACTGGGCGCTGGTCTATGTGCCCGGGTCGGACACCGGGGCGGTGGAAGCCGCGCTCTGGAATTTGCTGGGTGCGCGGCCGGTGCAGGTCATGGCCTTCGAGAATTTCGGCAAGGTCTGGGCCACCGATGCGCGCGACCACCTGAACCTTCAGCCTGAAATCCTCGATGCGACCTGGGGTCGCTTCCCCGATGTGAGCCGGGTCGATCCCGCCGCCGATCTGGTCTTTCCGTGGAATGGCACGACCTCGGGCGTCCGGGCGCCGGGTGGAGACTGGATTTCGACCGATCGCGAAGGGCTGGTGATCTGTGACGCCACGTCGGCGGCCTTTGCCATGGCCCTGCCGTGGGACCGGCTGGATGTGGTGACCTTCAGCTTCCAGAAGGCGCTGGGCGGCGAGGCGGGCCTGGGCATGGCGGCCCTGTCGCCGCGCGCGATCGAGCGTCTGGACCAGTTCGTGCCGCCGCGGCCGGTGCCCAAGGTGCTGCGGCTGAGGAACGACACCGGCTTTGACCGGGCGCTGGCCACCGGGTCGATGATCAACACCTTCTCGGTCATGACGCTGGAGGACTGGATCGACGCTCTGGTCTGGGCGAAGGCCGAAGGCGGGCTGGGCGCCCTGATCGCCCGGACCGAGGCGAATGCCGCCGCGCTGGACGAATGGGTCGCGCGAACCGACTGGGTGGACTGGCTGGCCGAGGACCCGGCCACCCGTTCGACGACCTCGGTGTGCCTGAAGATCATCCATCCCCGCGTGGCGGCGATGGATGATGAGGCCCGGCGCGATCTCGTCACACGGATGAAGGCCCTGCTTGAGGACGAAGGCGCGGCCTTTGACATCGAGGGTCACCGCAATGCGCCGGCGGGTCTGCGCATCTGGTGCGGCTGTACGGTGGATGTCGAGGACGTTCGGGCTCTGACGCCCTGGCTCGACTGGGCGTTTGCGGTCGCGATGGCGGAATAATCCGCCGACTTCAGGCGACATCGGACGATTCCCCGGCTATAGGCTCGGCCCGCGTCGAAAGCGGAGAGTGACCCTTGGCGAATGTGACCGTGGTCGGAGCCCAGTGGGGCGACGAAGGCAAAGGCAAGATCGTCGACTGGCTGTCGAACCGGGCCGACTGGGTTGTCCGGTTCCAGGGAGGACACAATGCCGGTCACACCCTGGTCGTGGGCGATGTCACCTACAAGCTGAGCCTGCTGCCGTCGGGCGTGGTGCAGGGCAAGCCGTCTGTGATCGGCAACGGTGTGGTCATTGACCCTTGGGCGCTGCGCGACGAGATCGCCCGGATCGAGGGGCAGGGCGTCGAGATTACTTCGGACCTGCTGACCATTGCCGAGACGGCCTGTCTGATCCTGCCGCTGCACCGGGACCTGGATCAGGCGCGCGAGGCGCAGGCGGGCACCACCAAGATCGGCACGACGGGGCGCGGTATCGGGCCGGCCTATGAGGACAAGGTCGGGCGGCGGGCGATCCGCGTCGGCGACCTGACCGACCCGGAGGCGCTGGATGCCAAGATCGAGCGCCTGCTGGCGCACCACAATGCCCTGCGGAAGGGGCTGGACCTGCCGGAGGTCGATGTGCCCGCGCTCAAGGCCGAGCTGATGGCCATTGCGCCGGAGGTCCTGAAGTATGCGGGTCAGCCGGTCTGGCGGCTGCTGGACAAGGCCCACCGTGACGGCAAGCGCATCCTGTTCGAGGGGGCGCAGGGCTCGTTGCTGGACGTTGACCACGGCACCTATCCCTACGTCACCAGTTCGAACACGGTGGCGGGACAGGCGGCGGCAGGCTCGGGTCTGGGGCCGCGCTCGGTCGGCTATGTGCTGGGGATCGTGAAGGCCTATACGACCCGGGTGGGCGAGGGGCCCTTCCCGACCGAACTGTTCGACGACGACGGGCGGCGCATCGCCGAACGGGGCCGCGAGTTCGGCACGGTGACCGGGCGCGCGCGGCGCTGCGGCTGGTTCGATGCCGTGCTGGTGCGCCAGTCGATCGCCATCAACGGCATCTATGGCATCGCCCTGACCAAGCTGGACGTGCTGGATGGGTTCGAGACCCTGAAGATCTGCGTGGGCTATCGCGTGCAGGGAGAGACGCTCGACTATTTGCCCGCAGGTCTGAAGGCCCAGGCCGAGGTCGAGCCGATCTATGAAGAGGTGGAGGGCTGGTCGGAAAGCACCCAGGGCGCGCGCTCCTGGAAGGACCTGCCGGCGGCGGCCATCAAATATGTAAGGCGGATCGAGGAGCTGATCGGAGCACCGGTGGCCCTGCTGTCGACCAGCCCTGAGCGGGACGACACCATCCTGATGCAGGACCCCTTTCACGGCTGAGCCGGTTTCAATCCGGTTTTAACGCGTGGTTGTTAGGAGTGGGCGGTTCACTCCATGGGGAACTTGCGTGTTGATTACCGACCGGCGCTTTCTGGCACGTCTGGAGCCCACTGTGGGCCGGGTGCTGATCCTTGACCCCAATGCCCATGCTGCGCGCCTGATTACCGATCTGATGAAGGGTCTGGGCGCCCGCGAGGTGGCAGTCGAGGCCAGCGATACGCGCGGCCTGCAGATGGCCGGCGCCCTGGATCCCGGGCTGATCTTCATCGAACGGTCTGGCCCGCAACTGGACGGCGAGGAGTTTACCAAGGCGCTGCGGCGGTCGCACCTCGCCTGTCGCCGCGTGCCGGTGATCATGGTGACGGCGGAAGCGACCGCCTCGACCATCAAGGGCGCCCGGGACTCAGGCGTGCACGAATTTCTGCGCAAGCCCTTCACCAGTGCCGACCTGATCAAGCGGGTCGAGAACGTGGCGCTGAAGCCGCGCGACTGGGTCGAGGGCGTGAGCTATGTCGGGCCCGACCGGCGGCGCTTCAACTCGGGCGAATATTCCGGGCCGACCAAGCGCAAAAGCGACACGGTCAAGAGCGCGGCGGCCGAGGCCGTGGCGGTGCGCGACCAGGCCATGAAGATTCTGGCGGCGGCCCTGGACCAGTTCGACAACGACCCGCCGCAAGCTGTTCGCGCCATTCGCCAGCAGGCCGAGACCCTGAAGGCGCTGGCGCTCAGGGTCTCGGATTCCCGACTGGTCGTGGCCGTGGGCGCACTGGAAGTGACGCTGGCGCAGGGCGGCATGACCAAGGCGGTGCTGGCGGCACCGATCGGTCAGCTTCTGGCCCTGCCGAAGCCCGGGGAAATCACCAGGAAGGCCGGCTGACCCGAACGTCCGGGGTCAGGCGCCGACGAGATTGCGCTCGGTTGCGGCGGCCTGCATGGCCTTTTGCAGCTTCTCAAAGGCGCGGACCTCAATCTGGCGCACGCGCTCACGCGAAACGCCGTACTGGCCGGCCAGCTCTTCCAGAGTGACGGGGTCGTCCTTGAGGCGGCGTTCCGTCAGGATGTGCTTCTCGCGATCCGTCAGCTCTTCCATGGCTTCCTGCAGGAGGCCGACGCGGATGCCGCGTTCCTCGCTCTCAGCCAGCTGCGTCTCCTGGCTGATAGCCGTGTCGTCGGCCAGCCAGTCCTGCCACTCGCTTTCGCCATCGGCGCGAAGCGGGGCATTGAGCGAGGCGTCGCCCGACAGGCGACGGTTCATATCCGTCACCTCCTGCTCCGACACGCCCAGCTTGGTGGCGATGGCGGACAGATGCTCGGGATGCAGATCGCCATCCTCGAAGGCCGAGATCTGGCTCTTGGCCTTGCGAAGGTTGAAGAACAGCTTCTTCTGCGCGGCGGTCGTGCCCATTTTCACGAGCGACCAGCTGCGCAGGATGTATTCCTGGATCGAGGCGCGGATCCACCACATGGCGTAGGTGGCCAGGCGGAAGCCCTTGTCCGGGTCGAATTTCTTGACGGCCTGCATGAGGCCCACGTTGCCTTCGGAGATCACTTCCCCGATCGGCAGACCGTAGCCGCGATAGCCCATGGCGATCTTGGCCACGAGGCGCAGGTGGGAGGTCACGAGTTTGTGGGCGGCCTCGGTGTCCTGATGCTCACCCCAGCGCTTGGCCAGCATGAACTCTTCGTCCTTGCTGAGCATGGGGAATTTTCGGATTTCCGAGAGATAGCGCGACAGTCCCTGTTCCGGCGACATGATCGCGAGGCTTGGCTTGGCAGTCATAGGGTCCCTCCGACCTCAGAAACGAGCGGGTCCTGCGGAGACGGCCACGCGAATGTGCACCGACGCCTCACCCCTCAACAGTCGACGTGGGTATCCGTTGCGTTCTTGCCTAGAGGCGCTTTGTCACAGTCGCACCCGGGCGTGACACCGAAGCCACGATCAACCGCGAGGAGGTATAGCAGCACGTCCGTTGCTTTTCAATACGCTCTCGCAAGCGTCTCGATCCCGATTCAGGCGAGCAGGTCAGCCTGGTCCGGATGGCGGCGGATGTAGGCCGCCGAATAGCTGCATAGCGGGACCACCTTCAGACCCTCGCGGCGGGCTTCGTCGAGGACATGGGCGGTCAGGCGCGCGGCGATACCCCGTCCCTCCAGCGGAGGCGGGACCTGGGTGGTATTCAGCGTCAGTCGATCGCCGTCCCGGCTGTAGCCGATGAAGGCGGTTTCGCCCTCGAGGTCGAGTTCATAGCGCTGGTTTTCAGCATCGTGACGGATCGGGTCGGTCATGGGGCACCTTGGAGACGAGGGTTCTGAGGGAAGGCGTCCGGCACCGACATCGTTCCATGTCGGCCCACGACTACAGGGCCTCCAACCGATCCTGCAGGTCTCGCATATCTGAGGGCGGCTCGGTTTCGAACCGCAGGGCCTCACCGGACACGGGGTGAACAAAGCCGAGCACCGCAGCATGAAGGGCCTGGCGGTCGAGGCCCGAGGCGGAGATCGCGTCGCGGACGGACTGTGCGGGCGGGCCGGAACCGTAGACCGGATCTCCCAGAAGCGGGGCACCCCTGGAGGCCATATGCACCCGGATCTGGTGGGTGCGGCCAGTGTGGAGTGTGCAGGCAACTCGGGCGGCAAGCGGCGCGCCTCCCACCTTTGCAGGGTGACCAAAGGTGCGCTCGACGACGTAGTCCGTCACGGCCTCGCGCCCACCGGTCTTCAGGACCGCCATCTTCTTCCGGTCATGGGTCGAGCGACCCAGACGACTCTCGATCCGGCCCCGCTCCGGCGTCAGCGTGCCACGGGTCAGGGCGATATAGGTGCGCTGGATGTCGTGCGTGGCAAAGAGGGCCGACAGGCCCTGGTGCGCACAGTCGGACTTGGCCGCGACCATGACGCCGGAGGTCCCCTTGTCCAGGCGGTGGACGATCCCGGGGCGTGCGACTCCGCCGATGCCGGACAGGCTGGCCCCGCAGTGATGGAGGAGAGCGTTGACCAGGGTGCCGGTCTCGCTGCCCGGAGCGGGGTGGGTCGCCATGCCAGCAGGCTTGTCCACAACGACCAGATCGGCGTCCTCGAACAGGATGGTCAGGGGCAGGGGTTCGGGCTCGGGCTCGGCCGCGACCGGGGCCGGGAGCACTATCCGGTACCGCCCGGCTTCGGTGGCGCGGGCGCCGGCGGTCAGGCGCTGATCGTCGCGACTGATTGCCCCGCCGGACAGCAGCGCCTGGATGCGGGCGCGCGAGACCTCGGGCAGCGCGTGGCTGAGGGCCTTGTCCAGACGTTCCGGCGTGGCCTCAAGCTCGAGTTCGATGATGGAGGCGCCATCATTGTCGTCGTCGGAATCGGGGGACGGGTGGTTCATGAGCGACGAAGCCTAGCACGGGAGCAGAACCCGCTCCGACGGAATTTGCGCGACGACGGGACCTTGGGCATCTTCCCGTCGGCAAGGGAGAGGGCTCCATGAAATATCTGATCATCGGCGCGGTCGGGCTGGCGTCGCTGGCGGCACTCAGCGGCTGCGCGACCATGAGCGAGGACCAGTGCCTGGCAGGCGACTGGGGCCAGCAGGGCTACACCGACGGCTATGCAGGCTACTCCGAGAGCCGTCTGGAAGATCATACGCAAGCCTGCGCCAAATACGGGGTCGTGCCCAATTCCGCGGCCTATTTCTCGGCGCGTGAGGACGGGCTGCGCCAGTATTGCGTGCCGGAACGGGCCTTTTCGGAAGCGGCCCGCGGCAACAGCTATGCCGGGGTCTGCCGGGGGCCGGCCGAGGGCGCCTTCCTGTCTGCCTGGCGCGACGGCGAGACTCTCTATCGTGCCGAGCAAGCCGTTACCGAGGCGCGTAGCCGGATCGACAGCCTGGGCGCTCGTGCCACCGAACTGGACGAGAAGATCGACTACTTCCAGGGACAGGCGCGCGACACCAACCTGACCGACGAGGCGCGCGAGCAGGCGCGCAATCGCGTGCAGGAGCTCCGGCGCGAGCGTCAACAGACGCTCCGCGAATGGCAGGAGGCCCAGGACTATCTGGAGTATGCCGAACGCGAGGCCCGGGACGTCCGCTACTATTTGATCGGACGCTACGGCTTCTGAGAGAAATCAAGCGGCCTTTGACGAGGCCTTGCCGAAGTGCGGGTCCAGCTCGCCCGAGGCGTAGCGCTTGGCCATCTGGGCCGTCGACAGCGGCTTGATCTTGGACGCCTGGCCCTCACAACCGAACTGCTGGTAGCGCT
The DNA here is from genome assembly GCF_017744255.1 of Brevundimonas sp. A19_0. Classification (GTDB taxonomy): domain Bacteria; phylum Pseudomonadota; class Alphaproteobacteria; order Caulobacterales; family Caulobacteraceae; genus Brevundimonas. The sequence continues at coordinate 216,359 of NZ_JAGHQP010000003.1, forward strand.
CGATGCACAGCTTGCGCATGGCTTCCTTGGCGGGCTTCAGATAGGCGCGCGGGTCGAACTCGCCCGGCTTTTCGGCCAGCACCTTGCGGATGGCGCCGGTGATGGCCATCCGGTTGTCGGTGTCGATGTTGATCTTGCGCACGCCGTGCTTGATGCCGCGCTGGATTTCCTCGACCGGCACACCCCAGGTCTGGGGCATCTTGCCGCCGTACTGGTTGATGATGTCCTGCAGGTCCTGCGGCACCGAGGACGAGCCGTGCATGACCAGATGGGTGTCCGGCAGACGGCGGTGGATTTCCTCAATGACGTTCATGGCCAGCACCTCGCCATCCGGCTGGCGGGTGAACTTGTAGGCGCCGTGGCTGGTGCCCATGGCGATGGCGAGGGCATCCACTTTGGTCTCGCGGACGAATTCCACGGCCTGATCGGGATCGGTCAGCAGGGCGGAGTGATCCAGCTTGCCCTCGAAGCCGTGGCCGTCCTCGGCCTCGCCCATGCCCGTCTCCAGGCTGCCCAGCACGCCCAGCTCCCCCTCGACCGAGACGCCGCAGCTGTGGGCCATTTCGGTGACGCGGCGGGTGACGTCGACATTGTACTCGTAGCTGGCGGGGGTCTTGGCGTCCTCTTCCAGCGACCCGTCCATCATGACCGAGGTAAAGCCATACTGGATGGCGGTGGCGCAGGTGGCCGGACCATTGCCGTGGTCCTGGTGCATGCAGACCGGGATGTGCGGATAAAGCTCGGCCAGGCCGTCGATCAGCTTGGCCAGGATGATGTCATTGGCATAGCTGCGCGCGCCGCGACTGGCCTGGATGATGACGGGGGCGTTGACGGCCTCGGCCGCCTCCATGATCGCCAGACCCTGTTCCATATTGTTGATGTTGTACGCGGGCAGGCCGTAGCCTTCCTCTGCCGCGTGATCGAGCAGTTGTCGCAGCGTGATGCGCGCCATGGGTAGTCTCCTGAGCCTTTTATCTTTTGCCCCGCTTTAGCGCCGGACGGGCTCGAAGTCACGCCGTGTTACAAAGGAATCAGGCGCGGCGTCAGGACGGATCGCGGGGCCCATCGCCCCGCGCCACGGCAGCGAAGAGTTCGGCCATCTGGTCCGTATAGCGCCATGTCCGGCCGGTCTCGAGGTCGGTACCGACGATGTCGGCGACCCGCCAGCCTGCCTCTGTCATGACCAGTTCAAAGCGGGTCTCGCGCGGCTGGTTCGTGTTGAGGAAGCGCACGCGAACCTCGGCCCCCCAGCGCGTGGTGCGGGTGTCGTAGCGGGCGTTGGTCACATGAATATAGGGGCTGCCGACAGAGGGCTCCATGCCGACGCCGATGTTGTCGGTTACGGCGTCCAGCCGCAAGGAGGCCTCGGCCAGCTCCGGCGTCATCCAGGCCAGACGGGCCTCGCGTGAGCCGCCCGTCCCCTCCCAGTCCGGCGCCTCGAACAGGCTGCGGATGAGATCTTCGGGCGCACCGTGAGGCGACACCGGCGCGCCGGCCATGGGCCGCTGAGGCCAGAAATCGGCAACAGGCGCACAGCCCATGAGGGCGAGGCAGAGGGCGCCGGCAATCAGGGGCCTTGTCGGGTGCGTCATTCGAAATCCCTCGCATCGGTTTCGGCCTGATCCAGAAGTCCCGTGGCCGTCCATTGGCTTTCGCCCCGCGAGCGGATCTGGCGGACACGCCAGCCCGCATCCGTCTCCACCAGTTCGAAGGTGAGATCGACGGGGGTTTCGAAGTTGGTGAAGCGGACCCGCACCTCTACGCCGTAATCCGTCTCACGCGACGCATAGTCGAAGTTGGCGAGATTGGCGTCCTGACCGTCGATCAGGGGATCGAACCCGACGACAGCGCCCGCGCCGCCGTACGCGCTGGCGGCCTCGTTGACCTGATCGATGCGGCGGGACAGGGCGGGCGTCAACCAGGCCGATCGCTCGGTCCGCGATCCAAACAGGCTGAGCTCGTCGTCGTACACGCGGCGGATGATGGCCTCGGCGGCCGCAATACGCTCGGCCCGCTCCCGCGCCTCAGCTTCCTGTCTGGCCTGTGCGGCTGCGGCGGCCTCCTGCTGCAGGCGCGCCTCCAGCGCTGCCCGCGCGGCGGCAGCCTCTTCCTCAGTCGGTGTTTCGGGTCGGACAGGCTGTTGCGGTGTGGCGCGGGGGCGGTGGTCGCGCCCGAACAGGCTGGCGGTCGCCGATGCCATCGACTGGGTCATCGGCGCCAGGGGGCCGCGCGTGAGCAGGAGTTCGCTTCCCAGCGCGAAGGCGACGAAGGCGGCGAGGATCAGACTGAGCACGCTCTTGATGCCGGCCATCAGCCAGCCGCTGCGGGCCGCCCAGAGATTGATCCCGACGACCAGGGCAATCCCGGAGAAGATGGCGATTACGCCCAGCTCGAGATCGCCATTGCCTCCGTCGCGAAGGGCCTCGCTGAGGGCGATAAACAGCGTCGCGAGCCCCAGAAGTCCGAGCGCCCACAGCGCCAGGGTCGTCCGGTTTCGCGGCCGGGAGGCGATCGACGGCCCGGGCGAAGCCGGGGTTGCCTCGGGCGGCACCGGACGCGTTCGGCCCGCGGCCCGGTCCATCTCCTGCTGAATCCGCCAGGCGGCCAGTCCGGCGAAGCTGCGCGCCCGTTGGCCGTCCGGCCTGAGATTGGCAAAGAAGTCGTCCCACCCGTCGCTCGGCGCATCGACCAGACCGCTACGGCTCAGCAGGGTCTCGATCCCGTCCCAGGTGGCATTGCCCAGACTGACCTCGTGGCCGGTGCCGTGGCTGGCATTCTCCGCCGAGGCGGCGAGCGCGAAGACGAGGCGTTCGCTGACCCGGCTGGGGACCGAGAAGACCAGCGACTGGCCGTCGATCATCTCGATCCGGATGAAGGCGGCCTTGATGTCCTGGGTCGACCGGGTGCCGAAAGCGGCGTCCAGCGCCCACGAGGCCAGACCGTGGGCCACCGCCCGACCGAAGGCGCCCTTCCGGAGCTGTTCCGGCGTCAGGGCGTCGACGGACACGGAGCGGATGTTGCCATAGGGGATGGCGAAATCCATGACGCGGGCCAGCCCGTTCGGCTGCCAGGCGTTGATGAACTGGCCCAGCACCAGCGCACGGAAGGCATCGAGATGTTCGGTGTTGTGGAAGTGCCGCATCAGCAGGAACCGGTCCTGCCCCACCGCCATCAGATAATTGCCCTCCAGCTTGCCGGCGGCGGCCGGTCCATTCAGCAACTGGCCGACGGGGATGGTGCGTCCTGTGAAGCCGGGCAGGCGCGCCTCAACCTGTTCGCGCAGCCCCCGCCGCGTGTTCCAGCGAAACACCCAGCCCGCCCCCCAGACGATCAGGGCAACACCGGCGATCAGCAGCAGGATGCCGCGGATGGACTGGCGGTCGTCGTCGCTGGTGACCATACCCATCGCGGCCATGACGAGGAATATCACCACGAAGAAGGCGACAAAGGCGCCGCCCAGGAGCGCCGCAGAGATCAGACAACCCTGACCCTTCGCCACCGGCCTGACCCGTACGGCCGATCCGGTGATGAAGACGTCGGTCTTTTCGGTCGTCTCGTCGCTCATGCCCGCACTCCCTGACCCTTATGGTCAAGGTAGCCACAAGGGCGGTTCCCGAACAAGGAATTGCCACGCCGCGTCGGGTTTCGTCAGCCTCGCAGAGCCTCGACGCCGGGCAGGGGCTTGCCTTCCATCCACTCGAGGAAGGCGCCGCCGGCCGTGGAGACGAAGGTCATCTGATCGACCACGCCAGCATGGTTGAGCGCCGCGACCGTGTCGCCGCCGCCAGCCACCGCCGTGATCGCGCCGCTGGTCGCCAGCTGGCCGGCCGCCTGCGCCGCCTTGACGGTGGCAGCGTCGAACGGCGGCACCTCGAACACGCCGAGCGGCCCATTCCAGATCAGGGTGCGCGACAGGGCCATGGCCTTCACCAGGCGCTCGACCGTCAACGGCCCGGCGTCCAGGATCTTCTCGTCCTCGCCGATCTCTTCACGGGCCAGAACCGTGCGGGTTTCGACATCCGACTTCACATCGGTGGCCACCACGACATCCTGCGGCAGCAGCAGCTCACATCCCCTGGCCTCGGCTTCGGCCATGATCTCACGGGCGGTTTCGGCCATGTCGCGCTCGGCCAGCGAGCCGCCGATGTCGATGCTCTGGGCATAGAGGAAGGTGTTGGCCATGCCGCCGCCGATGGCCAGTCGGTCCAGCTTGCCGACCAGGTTCTTCAGCAGGTCCAGCTTGGTCGAGACCTTGGCCCCGCCGACGATACCCAGCACCGGCTTGACCGGATTGCCCAGCGCCGCATCCAGCGCCTCCAGCTCGCGCTTCATCGCCTCACCGGCATAGGCGGGCAGAAGGCGCGCCAGACCTTCGGTCGAGGCATGGGCCCGGTGCGCGGCGGAAAAGGCGTCGTTGACGTAAAGGTCGCCCAGCTCGGCGAGTTGCTGCGCAAAGGCGGGATCGTTTTTCTCCTCGCCCGCATGGAAGCGGACATTCTCCAGCAGGATCACCCCGCCCGGGTCCACGTCTGCGATGGCGGACCTGGCCCCTTCGCCCACGCAGTCATCGGCGAACCGTACCGGCGCTCCCAGCAGGCGCTCCAGATCATCGACGACGGGCTGAAGGCTCATCTCCGGCACGCGCTGGCCCTTGGGCCGGTCGAAGTGGGCCAGCAGCGCGACCTTGGCCCCGGCATCGCGCAGGCGCTGGATGGTCGGCAGGGCGGCGCGCAGCCGGGTGTCGTCGGTGACCTTGCCCCCCTCCATCGGCACATTGAAATCCACACGGACCAGTGCCGTCTTGCCGGCAAGGTCCCTGGCGTTGTCGAGGGTACGGAAGGTCATGGGGTGCCCCAAAATATGGTGAGCTGCTTTGGCAGCTCAATCAGAATGCGTTGCAGACAGGATAGGCGAGCTGCCAGTTTTGCCAACACAACCAGAGGAAGCCTCCGCCGATGATAGCGCTGGCTACCCATGTGAGAGGCGACCTTGGCTCACGTCGGACGAAGAGGGCAAACGCCCACATCCAGGCGATCATGAGAAGGGCGAGAACCAACGTCAGGAGCATGTCGCCGACGCCGGTTCCCGGCAAAGCGCCGGATTTTGCCCCGTTCGCTGGAGCGTCCGACCAGTTGTGGGCGAACATTTGCGGCCACAGGATCAGATTCCGCATCAGGCAGCCGAACGCGACCCCCATGCTCGCGACCAGTCCCGCCATCGCGAGGATGACGGCATGGAGAATACGGCGACCTTTTGGGCCCGGTCGGCCCATTACATCAGTTTCGCCATCGCCAGCGCGGTGTCGCTCATGCGGGTCGCGAAGCCCCATTCGTTGTCGTACCAGCTGAGCACGCGCACCAGCTTGCCCTCGATGACCTGGGTCTGGGGCAGGGCGGCGGTCGAAGAGGCGGCGATGTGGTTCAGGTCCATGGACACGACCGGGTCGGTGGTGGTGGCCAGAACGCCCTTCATCGGGCCGTCGGCGGCGGCCTTCAGCGCGGCGTTGACCTCATCGACCGAGGTGTCGCGACCGGGGACGATCTTGAGGTCGACGACCGAGACGTTCGGGGTCGGCACGCGGATCGACGAGCCGTCCAGCTTGCCCTTAAGCTCCGGCAGGACCAGGCCGACGGCCTTGGCCGCGCCGGTCGAGGTCGGGATCATGGAAAGGCCGGCGGCGCGGGCGCGGTACAGGTCCTTGTGCATCGTATCCAGCGTCGGCTGGTCGCCGGTGTAGGCGTGGATGGTCGTCATATAGCCGCGCTCGATGCCGACCAGGTCGTGCAGCACCTTGGCGATGGGGGCCAGGCAGTTGGTCGTGCAGCTGGCGTTCGAGACGACGACGTCGTCGGCGGTCAGGGTGTCGTGGTTGACGCCATAGACGATGGTCTTGTCGGCATTGTCGGCGGGGGCCGAGACCAGCACGCGCTTGGCACCGGCGGTCAGGTGGGCCGAGGCCTTGTCCTTGGAGGCGAAGATGCCGGTGCACTCAAAGGCGATGTCGACGCCCAGATCCTTGTGCGGCAGGTTGGCGGGATCGCGCTCGGCGGTCACCTTGATCTTGCCGAGGCCCACGTCGATCCAGTCGTCGCCCGACTCGACCGTGCCGGGGAAGCGGCCATGGACCGAGTCATACTTCAGCAGGTGGGCGTTGGTGGCCACCGGGCCCAGATCGTTGATCGCCACCACCTCGATGTCGCGACGGCCATGCTCGACGATCGAGCGCAGGACGAGACGGCCGATACGGCCGAAACCATTGATGGCGACGCGGACGGTCATGGGCGGGGCTCCTGAAGCGATGGTGTGGTTGGCGCTTCAATGGAACCGGGCGCGGCGCGGATCAACCCCCGGCGCGTAACAAGGCGTGATGGATTGTATCGCTCAGCCGCTGCGGGGCAGGGAGAGCGTCGCCTCCAGCCCGCCTCCGGCCCGGTTGGACAGGGTCACATCGCCGCCATGCGCCCGGGCGATCTGGCGCGCCACGGCAAGGCCCAGTCCGACCCCGCCCGTGGCGCGGTTGCGCGATCCCTCCAGCCGGACGAAGGGCTGGAACACCTCCTCCATCCGCTCCGGCGCGATGCCGGGGCCGGTGTCGCGAACGTGGATGGCGACCCGGTCAGGCAATAGCTCCAGGGTCACCTCGGCTTGTCCTCCATAGTGGACGGCATTGGCGATCAGATTGGTCAGGGCGCGGCGCAGGCTGGTCGGCTGGCCCATGACCCGGACATTCGGGCCGGGCGTCAGCGTCGCGGCATGTCCGGTCTCGGCAAAGCCCCGCACACAGTCTGCGACCAGCGCCGTCAGCTCGACCGGCTCGGGCGGGGTCTGACGGGTTTCTCCCCGGACATAGGCCATGGCCTGGGCGATCAGGGCATCCATTTCCTCGACATCCGCCGCCAGCCGGTCGCGCAGCGCGTCCGGGGCCTGCTCGGCCCGAAAGCGCAGGCGGGTCAACGGGGTTCGCAGGTCATGGGCGATGGCCGCGACCGTCTGGGTCCGGTTGGCGATGTGGGCGCGCAGCGAGGCCTGCATGTCGTTGAAGGCCCCGATGGCCCGACGCAGTTCGCTGGGGCCGGACACGGCGAGGGGCTCGGCCTCAGGGTTGGCGCCCAGGCGCTGGGCGGCATCGGCAAACAGCCGGATGGGCCGCGTCAGCCGCCGCGCCATCAGCCACACGACGGGCGCGACCAGCAGCAGGCTGACCAGCAGCGCCAGCAACAGGCGGGCCTGCCAGGGCGACAGCCAGTCGCGCGGCGGCTCGACCGTGGCCCAACGCCCGTCCTCAAGCCGGAGCGAGGCGGCGAAGGGGGCGAAGGTCAACTGGTCGGCGACGACGAAGACCTGCTGCGTGTCGCGGTCAACGGTGATGGTGGCCGAGTTGGTCTCGGGCGGGTTGGCCCCGGGTGAGCCGGCCGCCGGAGGCGCGGCCCGCTCGATGGTGTGCTTCTCGGTCCAGGTGACGGTCGGGGCGCTCCAGGTAAGAACAGGCGCGTCGTCCGTCGATCCGCGCGCGGTCGGTGGCCGGGTGATGACATAGCTGGCGGACGACTCCTCGCCGAGGTCAGAGTCCGGTGGGGCGTTCGGCTGGAGCACCCTCACCCGCACGTCGCCGGGCTCGACCTCGAGGACGCGGGCGAGGGCAAGCGACAACGCCAGCGCCATCGGGTCCGCGGCCGTGCTCTCGGCGGCCACGGGCTGGTCGGTGATGCGCCGGGTCAAAGGGCGATCATCCGCTGTCCGGGCGGCCTCGCCCTTCAGCGCCGCGGAGGCGGCCGCCAGATCAAACCCTGAGGGGCGGGGCTCGGGCATCAGCAGGATGGCGGCGGCGGTCACAGCCTGCGACAGTCCGATGGACAGGGCGACCAGCAAGGCCACCTGGACCAGAATGGAGGGAGAGGTCAGCCGCTTCATGCGGGCCGCTCGGTCCGGCGCTCGACCGTGGCATCGAACATATAGCCCTCGCCCCGCAGGGTCCGGATCGGGTCCTGCCCGTCGGCATCGGCCAGCTTTTTGCGCAGGCGGCTGATCTGCACATCCATGGCCCGGTCAAAGACCTCGGTGTCCGCCCCTCGCGCCCTCTCCAGCAGCTGGTCGCGGCTCAGCACCCGCCGGGGGGCGTCGGCAAAGGCCTTGAGCAGGGCGAACTCTCCGGCGGACAGGAGGGTGACGGTGCCGTCCGGGCGGGTCAACTCGCGTCGGAGCAAGTTCAGGGTTCGCCCCTCAAACACCAGCACAGGCTCGGACGGCGGGGCGCCGGAGCCCTCCGATCCAGACCGGCGGCGCAGGACCGCCCGGATGCGCGCCAGTAGTTCGCGCGGATTGCAAGGCTTAGGCAGATAGTCATCGGCGCCCAGCTCCAGCCCGACGATGCGGTCGGTTTCCTCGCCCATGGCGCTCAGCATGACGACCGGCGGCCCCCCGCGCGCGATCAGGCGGCGACAGGCCGACAGCCCATCCTCTCCCGGCATCATCAGGTCCAGCACGACCAGATCGGGCGGGGCGTCCTCGAGATGCTGGTCCATCTCGGTCGTCGAGGCGGCGCCATGCGTCTCGAATCCGTGCTGACCCAGATACTCGACCAGCACCTCGCGCAGGCCCGGATCGTCATCGACCACAAGGATGCGGGGCGCTGCATTGCCGGAAGAAGGGACGGGGTCGGGGATCATTCGCCCATTGTGACGCGGCGCGGTGCCGTCGTCATTTCATGCGTGAAACAATTCGGGCCCCGTCTGAAACACGGCTGCAAGGCCGGCGTGGTCCAAGGGGATATCATCCACTCGAGGACTTTCCCCATGCTGGTTTCCCTGTCTCTCGCCCTTGCCCTGACCCACCCCGCTGCCCAGGACCCGGCGCGTCCGCCCGCCCCGCCAGTGGTGCTCACCGAAAGCCGGGTCGTCTTCGTGGCCGCAGACCCGGAGGGCGAGAACGGTCTGGACCGGGACGGCGACGGGTTCGTTTCCCGCGCGGAGTTCGCTCGCCCGATGGACGACGCCTTTGCCAGTATGGACGCCGATGGCGACGGCCGCCTGTCGAGCGAGGAACTGCAGCATCGCGTCGGGGGGGCGGGCATGGACCACGATGTGCGCATCGTCACCGGTGGTCCGGCCATGAGCTGGACCTCTGCGGCCGAGGGCTCTGGCCCCCACCGGATTGAGGTGCGCCGCGTGGGCGGCGATAACGTGGAAGTCGAGGCCCACAGCTTTGTCATCGTCGGCGAGGACGGCGAGATCACCTCTGACGGCGATGGCCCCGTGCAAGTCTTCATCCGCAGCGGCGAAGGTCCGGCCATGGCCGGGGGAGCGCATTTCGAATGGATCCGCGAGGGCGAGGGGGCCGACATGGATGCCGACGGCGACGGCCGTGTCACCGAGGCCGAGTTCCTCGCGCCCCTGCGCCAGATATTCCGGCAGATGGACGCCGACGGCTCCGGCGTTCTGGAAGAGGGCGAACGCGGGGGGAACGGCGCCCGCGTCGTGACCCGTACGGTCGAGGTGCGCGACGAGGACTAGCGCCTACGCGGGTGAGGCCTTGACCGGTCTGACCCGTCCGGCGGCCTCGCGGGCACGGTCGCGGGCCTGATCGGTGTCGACGCCGCGCGCCGTGGCCACGCCCATGCGACGGCGCTCGAAGGCCTCGGGCTTGCCGAACAGGCGCAGGTCGGCCGTCGGCACCGAAAGGGCCTCGGCCACGCCTTCGAAGGCGATCCCCTCTGCGTCCATGCCGCCATAGATGACGGCGCTGGCGGCGGGCTCCCGCTGGGTGACATCGACCGGCAGGCCAAGGATGGCGCGGGCATGCAGGGCGAACTCGCTCATCACCTGGCTGGCCAGGGTCACCAGACCCGTGTCGTGGGGCCGGGGCGAAACTTCCGAGAACCAGACCTGATCGCCCTTCACGAACAGCTCGACCCCGAAGACGCCAAGGCCGCCCAGCGCTGCGGTCACCTTGCCCGCGATGTCCTGTGCCGAGGCCAGGGCGGCCGCGCTCATGGCCTGTGGCTGCCAGCTCTCGACATAGTCGCCCTTGACCTGACGATGCCCGATCGGCGCGCAAAAGTCGGTGACGACCGTACCGTCCTTCATCGACCGGACGGTCAGCAGGGTGATCTCATAGTCAAAGTCGATCCGCCCCTCGACGATCACGCGGGCCGTGTCGACCCGCCCGCCGGATTGGGCATAGGCCCAGGCATTGGCCGCATCCTCGATGGCCTCGATCATCGACTGGCCCTTGCCCGAGGACGACATGACCGGCTTGATGAACACCGGCAGGCCAATGGTGTGGGCGGCCTCGGCCAGCTCGGCGGCTGATCCGGCAAAGGCATAGGGGCTGGTCGGCAGGCCCAGCTCCTCGGCGGTCAGCCGGCGGATGCCCTCGCGGTTCATGGTCAGCTGCGTTGCGCGGGCTGTCGGGATGACGGTCGCCAGCCCGGCCGCCTCGATCTGGGCCAGAACGTCCGTGGCGATGGCCTCGATCTCGGGCACGATGATGTGCGGCGCCTCGGCCAGGATGACGCCGTTCAGCACCTGCGCATCGGTCATCGGAATGACGTGGCTGCGGTGTGCGACCTGCATGGCCGGAGCGTTCGGATAGCGATCGACCGCGATCACCTCGACGCCGAGACGCTGCAGCTCGATGGCCACTTCCTTGCCCAGTTCGCCGGCGCCGAGAAGCATGACCCGGACGGCCGAGTCGGAGAGGGGCGTGCCGAGACGGAGAGTCATTCGGAGGACCCGGAGTCGGTCAGTGTGCAAGCACCTTCGCGGTAAGGGTCATCCAGTGCCTGCACCGGGTGGAATGGGATCGGCAAGCCAGGGGACTTTCTCTGAGGTGCGGACGGAAGGGCCAAGGATCTGTGGATTCTGATTAAAGTTCAGCCGCGAAAGCTGCCCTCCTACCTTGGCGATCAATTCGTCGAATCTCAATGCGCCCTTCTCCTCCCGGAGGATTTGATGGAAGCTGAAGGTGAAGGCGCCGTAGCTGGTCGCGCCGTGCCGGTACTCATAGGACAGCTCATGCTCGGCGCAGGCCTCGATGATGAGCGGTAGATAGGGGCCGGGCTCGGACTCGACCTTCCTGATACGCGCATAGGTCTGTGACGACATGGGGCGCAGCGCGACGGCCCGGCCCAGTCTACGTGTCGCCGAGTCGGACCCGACCCAGGCCGCCTGGTCCTCTTTGCGGGCGAATTTGTCCACCAGCGGTTCGAAGTCGCGCGGAACCCACATCTTCTCCTCCCGATGCCACTTCAACTCCCTGTGCCGGATGTCGTCCGGCGGTGTCAGACCTCGCGCACGGGCGCCGCCGTCACGGTGCATCCCGCCGGAGTGGCAACAGTCGAAGATCATGGCCAGGTGGGTGTCATAGGGCAGCTGGCTGTACAGCTGCTGTATTTGCCGGTCGGCGATGCAGCGCTCTTCGGTCCAGTCGAAATCCGCGGGGCAGAGCACCTCCATGAACGATGCCGGCTTTTGGTCGAAACTGTCGTAGATCGGGATGCGCGCGCCGTGACCGCTGAAATAGAAGACCAGCTGATCCTCGGGCCCGGCGTCGTCGAGCAGCCATTCCAGCCGCTGCAGGATCCCTTCCGTCGTCGCCCGCCGATCCAGCACCGTGCGGATGTCGTCTGGCGAGAATCCGCAATCCTGCAGAAGGGAGCTGATGGCGAACACGTCGTTCACACAGCCTTCCAGCCGATCCTTCTCGGCCGGGTAGTCGTTGATGCCGACCAGCAGTGCGCGACGCCGGCCTCGGGTGGACACAGCCTTGGTCGATGGGGATCTGACGCCTTTTGTCAGGGCGCCCACCCGCATTGTCTGATCCTCGAACTGCGCCAGACTGATCGATTTGTCGCCGGCGGCGCGATCCGCCAGGGGCTGCCACAGGCCGGCGACTGTGACCGGATGTTCGAAATATCCCCGGGCGGAGTGGCCTCCGTCCTTCGTGCCCTGCTCGTCAAGGAACTCGCGGAAGGGGGTCAGCAGACGGGTGAAGTTGTTCGGGTCAGGCCGATAGGTGATGTCCGCCGTCAGGACCGGGTCGTGCTCGTTGTACAGATGGCGCCAGGCGTTAACCTTCAGCCGCTGCAAGCGGCCGCCCGCCAGCGTGCCTACGACGCAGGGGTTGTTGATCTGCGAGCCCAATGTGACGTAGGTCGCGCGGCCCAGCACGTCCGCCGCCTGCTCGGCGTCGGGGTGGGTCAGGGCGTTGTAGGTAATCAATGACCCGAGACTGTGGGCCAGGATCACGTCCGGCTGCCACTCGGCCACACGCTCCAGAAAGCGGGCGCGGACCTTGGTCTTGAACTCCTCGTCCTCCAGCCACGCCACGACGTAGCCGACCGTCGCTACCCATTTGGATCCCGGTACGCCCTTTTGCCTGCGGAACGGCGATGCCACGCAACTCGCCAAAAGACGAGCTGCCGATCGCGCATATTCTCCGAGATCCTGTCCCGTGGCGAAGAACAGATCGTCATAATTCAGGAAGTCGAACTCCAGCGGCACATCGCGTCGCGGCATGGCCTTGCGTACCGACGCTTCCCAGCCCGCCTCCCAGTCGCCGTGCTTGCCACCATCCCGATGGTCGCCCAATCCGTGGACGCCCATGATTCTCAGCGTGCTCACCATCTTTGAACCTCCCCACAGGTTGGCTCAACTTACAGGAGAATTCAGGGCAAGGCTATATTCGACGAACTGCGTTATGCATGAGCCTTGGATAGCCGCGCTTTCACCTCGGAGACCACGGCCTCGGCGGTGATGCCGAACTTGTCGTAGAGCACTTCGGCCGGGGCGCTGGCCCCGAAGCTCGACATGCCGACGAAGCCGCCGTCCTCGCCGATGAAGCGGTCCCAGCCCTGGCGGATGCCGGCCTCGATGGCGACCCGGGCCGTGCCCTTGCCGATCACCTTGGTCTGATAGGCCTTGGTCTGCTGGTTGAAGAGTTCGAACGAGGGCACCGAGACCACGCGGGTCGGGACGCCGTCAGCCTCGAGCTGTTCGGCGGCCTTGAGCGCCAAGGCAACCTCGGTGCCGGTGGCGAACAGGGTGGCCCTGGCCTTGGCCGAGGCGGCGCGCAACTCGTAAGCTCCCTTGGCCGACAGGTTTTCGGTCGCGGCCTCGGTTCGCACGGCCGGCGTTTTCTGGCGCGACAGGGCAAGGGCCGAGGGGCCGTCGGCCTTCTCCAGCGCCAGACGCCAGCACTCCATGGCCTCGACCGTGTCGGCGGGGCGGAAGACCTGCAGGTTCGGAATGGCGCGAAGCGCAGCCAGATGCTCGACCGGCTGGTGGGTCGGGCCGTCCTCGCCGAGGCCGATCGAGTCGTGCGTCAGGACGTGGATGACCCTGATGCCCATCAGGGCGGCCAGCCGGATCGACGGGCGGCTGTAGTCCGAAAACACCATGAAGGTGCCGCCATAGGGGATGATGCCGCCGTGCAGCGCCATGCCGTTCATGGCCGCGGCCATGCCGTGCTCGCGGATCCCCCAGTTGATGTAGCGCCCGGCATAGTCAGGGGCGTCAAAGGTCTCGGTCCCCGCGACGAGGGTGTTGTTCGAGCCGGTCAGGTCGGCCGAGCCGCCGATCAGTTCAGGAATGGGCTCGAACAGGGCGCTGAGCGCCGCGCCCGAGGACTGGCGCGTGGCCTGGGCCGGTTTGGCCTCGACCGTCTTCGCAATGGCGGCGTCCAGGTCGTCAAAGGCGTCGTCGGGCAGGCCACCGGCCATGGCGCGCACGAAGTCGTCGTAGAACTCGGAGTCCTCCAGCCGCTCTTCCCAGGCCTGACGGGCCTCTGCGCCCCGGCGACCGACCTTGCGCCAAGCCTGCATGACGGTCTCGGGAATCTCGAACGGCGCGTGCGGCCAGTCCAGCGCCTTGCGCGTGGCGGCGATCTCGGTGTCACCAAGGGCGGCACCGTGGGTCTTGTGGCTGCCTTCCATGGTGGCGGCGCCGCGCCCGATCCTGGTCTTGCAGGCGATCAGGGTCGGCTTGTCCTGACGGGTCGCCCACTTCAGCGCCGACTTGGTGGCGGCCGTGTCGTGCCCGTCGATGGCCTTCACCGCCCAGCCGGCCGCCTTGAAACGGGCCTTCTGATCCGTGGCGTCCGACAGGCTGACGGCGCCGTCGATGGTGATGGCATTATCGTCCCACAGCACCGTCAGCTTGTTCAGGCGATAGCGGCCGGCCAGCGCGATGGCCTCCTGCGAAATGCCTTCCATCAGGCAGCCGTCGCCGGCGATCACCCAGGTGCGGTGGTCGACCAGATCCTCACCGAAATGCGCGGCCAGATGGCGCTCGGCCATGGCGAAACCGACGGCATTGGCCAGACCCTGACCCAGCGGGCCCGTGGTCGTCTCGACACCGGGCATGTGGCCATACTCGGGGTGACCGGCGGTCTTCGATCCCCACTGGCGGAAGTTGGACAGCTCGTCGCGGGTTGCCGCCTCATAGCCCGTCAGGTGCAGCAGGGCGTAGATCAGCATCGAGCCGTGCCCGGCCGACAGGATGAACCGGTCGCGGTCGGCCCAGTCGGGGCGGCTGGCATCGAACTTCAGATATTTCGAGAACAGGACGGTCGCCACATCGGCCATGCCCATCGGCATGCCGGGGTGGCCGCTGTTGGCCTTTTGGACGGCATCCATGGCCAGCATACGGATGGCATCGGCCATCTGCTTCTGGGTAGCCTTCGGCGGGGTGGAATCGGCTTTGGCCACGGGCAACCTCTCGGGACGCGGGGAAGAAAAAGGGGGGCGGGGCCGCTTTACCCCGACGCGCGGACGGGTTCTATAGGGATTCCGGAGGATGTGACACCGATGGCCGACGCCACCACGGCTGCGAAAGCCCGTATCGACAAGGCTCTCGCCCTGCTGGAACGCCGCATGCAGGATCTCAGGGCGCGCCCCGCCTCGGCGCCCCCGATCGGGGACGACGACCTGTTCGCGCCGAGGGCCGATGCGGGACGTCTGGCCGAGCTGGAGGACGCCGGCCGCGAGGCCCGCGCAGCGCTTGCCGCCTCCGCCGAGGCCATCCGGGCGATCCTGGCGGATGACGCGGGCGAGGGGGGCGCCTGATGGCCACGGTGACCGTCGAGATCAATGGACGCCCGTATGCTGTCGGATGCGCCGACGGACAGGAGGATCGCGTGCGCCAGCTGGCGGCCCAGTTCGCGGGACATGTCAGCAATGTCGCCGCAGAGGTCGGCCATGTGGGGGAGCTGCGTTTGTTCCTGATGGCCGGGCTGATCCTCGCCGACGAACTGCAGGAGGCCCGCTCCGGCGAGGCTCCGGCCCGTCCCGCCGAGGCGGCGCCCTCTGACGCCGGTGTGGCCGAGGCCCTGAATGCGGTTGCCGCCCGTATCGAGAAGATCGCCCAGTCGATCACCTGAGCGATTTCGCTCGCATGGCCCCCCGAGTGAAGATTGAGGGCGGCCATTGTCCGGCCACACCGGCACGCCTATCTTGGACCCCGGCGGGTCATGCTGTGGCTCACGTCGAGGGCGACTAATCCTTGCGACCTTAATTCTCTCATAGGGAGCTGTCCCTGTTCGGGCTCGAGGGCCTGGGCACACGGCGCCCACCTGGTAAGCCAGGTCGAGAGGATTGAAAGCTCCTCACGGTTCTTGCGGCGCCGCCAACTTTATTCTCCGCCCTATCGCTCGCCGCGCGGCGGCTCACTGCTTGAGGGCGAGGCCGATCCCCGTCATCCTCGGACTTGATCCGAGGATCGGGTTGGCAGTTCGCATCCGGACAATCCATGACCGACAAACAGGCCCTGCGATCCGAAATGCGCGCGCGCCGAAAGGCCCTTGCGCTTGTGGCCCCGTATGCCGCCGAACGGCTGGCCGGGTTTGCCGATGACCTGCCGGGCGCGGTGGTGCACGCGCTCTACCTCCCGATCGGGGCCGAGATGGATCCGCGCCCGCTGGCGGCGCGTCTCGCCTATGAAGGCTATGACCTCTGCCTGCCCGTGGTCACGGCCCCCGACACGCCCCTGATCTTCCGCTGGTGGCGCCCCGGAGATGACCTCGCGCCCGACGCTGCCGGCATACCGGCTCCCTTGCCTTCGGCGCGCGAGATGCAGCCCGAGCTGATCCTGACGCCGCTTCTGGCGTTTGATGGGGCCGGCGGGCGACTGGGGCAGGGCGGCGGCTATTACGACCGGACGTTTGCGGCTCGCCCCGAGGCCTTGCGGGTGGGCGTGGCTTATGCGGGGCAGCGGGTCGACCGCCTCAGCCTGCTGGATCACGACATTCCGCTGCATGGCGTTCTGACCGAGACGGGCTATACCGCCCTCCCATGACGCGCACCTGTTCCTCCCGGTCGGCCGCATGAGGCTGGCATTCTTCGGCGATGTGGTCGGAAAGTCCGGCCGCGATGGCCTGTCCGACCACCTGCCCGGCCTCAGGCGCGACCTGAAGCTCGATTTCGTGGTGATCAATGCCGAGAACGCCGCAGGGGGCTTCGGCATCACCGAGAACACCGCGCGTGATCTGTTCGACGCCGGGGCCGATGTGCTGACGCTCGGCAACCACAGCTGGGACCAGCGCGAGGCCCTGACCTACATTGTGCGCGAACCGCGCCTGATCCGGCCGGTGAACTATCCCCGACTGATGGATGCCCCGGGCCGTGGCGCCGATGTGTTCACGACCTCCGATGGCCGCAGGGTGCTCGTGATCAATGTGCTGGGCCGGGTGCACATGGACCCGATGGACGACCCGTTCAGCGCGGTCGAGCGGGAGCTGGAGGCCGCGCCTCTCGGGGTGGTCGCCGACGCCGCCATTGTCGACATTCACTGCGAGGCGACGTCCGAGAAGATGGCCATGGGCCATTTCTGCGACGGGCGCGCCAGCCTGGTGGTCGGGACCCACACCCATGTGCCGACCGCCGATTGCCAGATCCTGCCGGGCGGCACGGCCTATCAGACCGATGCCGGCGGCTGCTGCAACTATGACTCGGTGATCGGCAACGACAAGGAAGAGCCCCTGCGCCGCTTCACCACGCGGCTCAGCGGGGGCCGCTACCAGCCGGCTTCCGGCCCCGCGACCGTTTGCGGCGTCTATGTCGAGACTGATGACCGCACCGGTCTGGCCACCCGCGTCGAACCGATCCGCGTCGGCGGCCGCCTCAGTCAGGCCGTGCCTGCGGTCCAGCTCCCTCAGAACCCCTGACGGAAAAAATAGGTCGTGCGCTCGCGGATCAGGCCGCCTTCAAGGCGATAGGCGTCGGCGAAGCGCTCGTGGATGGGCGCTCCGTCATGACCCCGGCCCTCGACCAGACCCATGGCGACGACGCGATCCCCCTCGCAGACCACGTCGTCGATCAGGATCTGCGAGGTCTTGGCGCTGCGATGCCGACGATAATAGTCCACGACCGCCTCGCGCCCCGACAGGATGGGCTGCCCGGGGCGGCGGTAGATCACCTGCGGGTGGAGGCAGGCTTCCAGCACATCGTGGTCGCCCATTTCGATGGCCGCCAGCGAGCGCTCGACGATGGTCCGGGCCTTGAGCGTCATGGGGTCAGCCTCCGGTGACTTTCGCGCAGCATCATGATCCTGCTGACAGGCCGGTTGAGCAGCGCTAGCGTCAGATATGCCCAGTCTTGCCGACCTGATCCATCCCGTCAGCCCTGATCGTTTCCAGAACGAGATCGAGGGGCGTGTGCCGCTGCATATTCCGGCTGAGGGCCCCGTCGCAGACGCACGCCGGGCGCTGCTCGACTGGGATACCTTCAACGGACTGCTGAACCAGAGCTCGATCTGGACCCATTCGACCCTCAAGCTGGTCCACAGCGGACAACCGCTCGACCCGGAAGCCTATTGCTCGGAAGTCCAGTCCATGTCGGGGCCTGTGTTCCGTCCGTCGCCGGCCCGGGTGCAGGTGATGGCCGCCATGGGGGCGACGATTGTTGCCAACGACGTCGGTGCCCTGACCCCCGCGCTCAGGGACATCTGCTCGACCCTGCGCCATGCCTGGGCGGCGTCGGTCGCGGCCAATATCTATTGCTCGTTCAAGGGCGTGCAGGGCTTCGGCCCCCACTACGACACCCACGACGTCTTTGCCGTCCAGACCGAGGGCGAGAAGGTCTGGCGCCTGTACCGCAATCGCGAGCCCGATCCGGTCGACTATCCGGGGGAGGGTGAGGAGGCCCGTCGATATCTGGCCTCGGCCTGCGGTCCCCTGATGCAGGAAGTGCGCATGCGGCCCGGCGACGTCCTGTACCTGCCGCGCGGCTGGTACCATGACGCTCTGGCCGCGGACGGCCCGTCGCTGCACGTGACGTTGTCGGTCACGCCCCTTTACGGACGCATCCTGTTTCGCCTGCTGGAATCGGCGGCCATGCAGGACCCGGCCTTTCGGGCCTGGCTGCCTCCGGCTGGCAAGGACGAGGGAAAGCCGCTTGCAGATCAGCTTGCCGATCTGGGCCAACGGCTGGCCCGCCTGACAGCCAGCCCGGCTTTCGCCCGGGAAATCGCCATGACCCAGGAACGGCTGATGGGCCGGGGCGCAGACTACCGCCTGCCAGAGCGCCCCGCGCTGACCGCCTATGCGCCGACGGGGCTTCTGCCGCCTGCGGTCCGCGGACCGGCCGCAGTCGCCATGGAATGGGCCCTGTCCCAACCCCGGTTCGCCCTTGAGGACATGATCGCCCAGTTCGATTTCGTGCCGGAGGCGGATATGCGCGCGGCGGTCGACGCGGCCGTCAAGGCCGGTGCGCTGAAGCCGGTTCAATAGACGAACACCCGGATGCAGGGCGTGCATCCGGGTGCCGAAAGGACGATCGGGTCTGAAGGTCAGGTCAGATCGAAGCGATCCGCATTCATCACCTGGACCCAGGCCGTCACGAAGTCGCGCACGAACTTCTGTCCGGCGTCGGCGGAGGCATAGACCTCGGCCAGGGCGCGCAGCTGCGAGTTCGAGCCGAACACCAGATCGGTCCGGGTCGCGGTCCAGCGCTGTTCGTGGGTGTCGCGGTCGGTGCCGACGAAGGTCTCGTCCGAGCTGTCGTCAACCTGTTTCCAGGCTGTGCCCATGTCGAGCAGATTGACGAAGAAGTCGTTCGTCAGCTGGCCCGGGCGATCGGTCAGCACGCCGTCCCTGGAGTCCTTGTGGTTGATGCCCAGCACCCGCAGGCCGCCCACCAGCACCGTCATCTGCGGCGCGGTCAGCCCCAGCAGTTGCGAGCGGTCGATCAGCAGCTCTTCGGTAGGCACATTGAACCGGACCTGCAGATAGTTGCGGAAGCCGTCGGCGCGGGGCTCCAGCCAGTGGAATCCCTCGACCTCGGTCTGCTCCTGCGAGGCATCGGTGCGGCCCGGCGTGAAGGGCACCTCGATGTCGTGGCCGGCGGCCTTTGCGGCCTTCTCGATGCCCACCGAGCCACCGAGCACGATTAGGTCAGCGATCGAGACAGTCTTGCCCGAGCTGGACTTGATGTCCTCATAGACCCTGAGCACACGCGCCAGCTTGTCGGGCTCGTTGACCTCCCAGTCCTTCTGCGGCGCCAGACGGATGCGGGCCCCATTCGCCCCGCCCCGGTGGTCCGACCCGCGGTAGGTCGAGGCCGAAGCCCAGGCGGTGCGCACCATGTCCGCGATCGACAGGTCCGACGACGCGATCGCGTCCTTCAGGTCCCGGATGTCCGCCTCGCTGAGCGTCGGGCCTTCGTGCGCCGGGATCGGATCCTGCCAGATCAGATCCTCGGCGGGCACTTCCGGTCCGAGGTAGCGGGCCTTGGGCCCCATGTCGCGGTGGCACAGCTTGAACCAGGCGCGCGCGAACTGGTCGGCGAAGTAGGCGGGATCAGACCGGAACTTCTCCATGATCTTGCGGTAGTCGGGGTCGAATTTGAACGCCATGTCGGCGGTCGTCATCATCGTCGGCACCCGCTTGCCGGGCGTGTGGGCGGCTGGCGCCAGGGTGTCGTCCGGGTTGCCGACCGGTTGCCACTGCTTGGCTCCGGCAGGGCTGCGGACCAGCTCGTAGTCGTGGTCCAGCAGCATGTCGAAATAGGTCATGTCCCAGGTGATGGGCGTCGGCGTCCAGGCGCCCTCGATGCCCGAGGTGATGGTGTGGTCGCCCATGCCGCTCTCGTGACCCGACACCCAGCCCAGACCCTGCTGTGCGATGTCCGCGCCCTCGGGGCTGGTCCCGACCTTGGACGCGTCGCCCGCGCCGTGGGCCTTGCCGAAGGTATGGCCCCCGACCGTCAGGGCAGCGGTCTCCACATCATTCATGCCCATCCGCCGGAAGGTCTCGCGGATGTCGCGGGCCGACTGGAGCGCGTCGGGCACCCCGCCGGGGCCTTCGGGATTGACGTAGATCAGGCCCATCTGGATGGCGGCGAGGGGCTCTTCCAGCGCCATGTCCTTGTCGGGCTGGATGCGGGTCTCATTGCCCTCCTCGCCGACCCACTGTTCCTCGGTGCCCCAGTAGACGTCCTTCTCGGGCTCCCACACATCGGCGCGACCGCCGCCAAAGCCGAACACCGGTCCACCCATGGACTCGATGGCGACATTGCCGGCCAGGATCATCAGGTCCGCCCACGACAGGCTGGCCCCGTATTTCTGCTTGATCGGCCACAGCAGGCGCCGCGCCTTGTCGAGGTTGCCGTTGTCCGGCCAGCTGTTCAGGGGGGCAAACCGCTGCTGACCGGCGCCGGCCCCGCCGCGTCCGTCCGCGGTGCGATAGGTGCCGGCCGAGTGCCAGGCCATGCGGATGAAGAAGGGGCCATAGTGGCCATAGTCCGCCGGCCACCACGGCTGGCTGTCGGTCATAAGGGCATGGAGGTCGCGCTTGACCGCCGCATAGTCGAGCTTCTTGAACGCCTCGGCATAGTTGAAGTCGTCGCCCATCGGGTCGCCCGACTTGCCCTGCTGGTGGAGGATGTCGATGGCCAGATGATTGGGCCACCAGTCCCGGTTGGTCCGTCCCAGCAGCGAACGCTTCGCTGCGCCCTCCTTCTTCGGATTGCTGAGGGGATCGCCTGCGTTGCCGTCCATGGGGTTCCTCCTGTTTCTTGTCCGGAGGCTCACCCTAACAAAGGTCTGGAAATAGGCTTAGTCTATTTTATTGATCGCCACCATAAGCGAAACATATGGCGCGTGGTCAGTCCGCCCGCTGGACGATGACGCCCACCGAGGTTGTGACAAATCCCGCAACAGACAGCCGAAGGTGCGGGTCGTTCCGATACGGCGGAATGTCGACATATCGGTCCACCGGGCCGTCGCCCGCGTCCAGATCAAGTGGCATGACGCGGTGGCCGTCCGCTCGAAGACGCTCGACCAGCGTCTGAAGATCGCGCCGACGATAAAGGACCGTGCCGCCCTCCGACAACGTCAGCTCGTCCGAAGTCAGATTCAGTTCGGTCGTATGGACGGCGACCCCGCCGGGCCGAAGCGTCTCCAGAGAGCGGGCGATGAAGTCCATGCCGGCCTGCAAAGAGCCCAGGTGTTCCAGGGCACAGGCTGACCAGCAGAAGTCATATCCCTGCAAGTCGTCAGGGACGGCGTTCATGTCGACGGGCCGGAAAGAGACCGACCGATCAAAGACGTCGGGCGGGCAAAGAGCCGGCCTGCTCAGCGCGACCTTGCCCGGAGCGTGCTGACCGGACCCGGCCCAGCCGGTGTCGACGGCGCCGTCGGCCGCCTGATCCGTCGCCGTAATCATGCAGCCCCGGGCCGCAAAGCAGGCTGACAGCGGTTCGCGGCCCACGCCGAAGCCCAGACCGCGTGAGCCCTCGATCAGCAGCCCCCGCTCGTGCAGGGCCTGACAGATGAACACCAGCTCCCAGAGTTTCCGGTGGTAGCCGGGATGGGCGCCCAGTTGAGTGCACCACCAGGCAAACCAGCCGGTCTCGAAGTGGCTCTGGCGACAGGCCGGCGACGACCGGAACACGTTTCGGCCAGGCCGGGGACGGGGGTGAGCAGGGGGACCGCCGCGCCAATGCTGCTCAGCCGGAAGCATCTGGCCCGCGAGCGCCTCGATCTGACGCTCCAGCAAGGCGACCCGGGCTTGCAAGGCGGCCAGCGCCTCGTCACGCTCATCCATCAAGAGGTTCCTCGCCCATCCAGAGGTTGTCACCCTAGCAGGGCATTTGTCCCGGTTCGACCTCAAAGGCCGTGTTTCGGTGCCTTCGCAGTTGCAAAACGGGCGCCCGCGTCACATCTGGCCTGAATGCAAACGCCCGACCTCCCGCATGCCGCGCCTCGCCGGGGCCCGGGCTTTCCCGAATTCGTCGCCCTGATCGCCATGATGATGGCGCTGAACGCGCTGGCGATCGACTCCATGCTGCCGGCCCTTCCCGCTATCGGAGACGCGCTGAACGTCGCTTCCGAGAACTCGCGTCAGTGGGTGATCACCGCCTATCTGCTGGGGTTCGGCGTGGCCCAGCTGATCTATGGACCGCTGGCTGACCGGTATGGGCGCAAGCCCGTCTTGATGGCCGGATTGGCCCTCTATGTGCTGTTCAGCGTCGCGGCGGCCTTTACCACCACTTTTGAGGCCCTGATCCTGGCCCGGCTGGGGACAGGGCTGGGCGCAGCAGCCCTGCGAGTGCTGGCGGTGTCGATCGTGCGCGACCGTTATCAGGGGCGCACCATGGCGCGGGTCATGTCTCTCAGCTTCCTGGTCTTCCTGGGTGTACCGATCCTGGCGCCGACCTTGGGGCAGCTGATCCTGCTGGTCGCGCCCTGGCGGTGGATCTTCGGCGTGCTGGCCCTTGCCGGGTCGGGCTTCATGCTGTGGGCTCTGATCCGCCTTCCCGAGACCCTGGCGCCCGAGAACCGCCTGCCGATCCAGGTCAGCCGCATCACCGAGGCTTTCCGCGCGGTGGTCAGCGACCGGCTGTCGGTGGGTTACACCCTGGCGATGACCGCCATCACCGGATCGCTGTTTGCCTTCATCAATTCCAGCCAGCAGATCTTTTTCGACGTGTTCGGGCAACCCGAGCTGTTCACCACCGTCTTCGGCCTGATGGCCGGGGGAATTGCGGTGGCCTCGCTGACGAATGCCCGGCTGGTTGAGCGGCTGGGGTCGCGGCGTCTGTCGCATATCGCCCTGATCGGCTTCATCAGCTCGGCAGGCATCCATGCGGCAGTCGCGCTCTCCGGCCATGAAAGCCTGATCAGTTTCGCGGTGCTGCAGGGCCTGACCATGTTCTGCTTCGGCTTCATCGCGGGCAATTTTGGCGCCCTGGCCATGAACAATATGGGCCGCATCGCCGGCACGGCCTCGTCGGTGCAGGGTTTTGTCTCGACCACCTTCGGCTCACTGGCGGGCTTTCTGATCGGTCAGCAGTTCAACGGTACGGCCGCGCCCATGACGATCGGCATCACCCTGTGCGGGATCCTGGCCCTGACCGCCGTGCTGGTGGCCGAACGGGGGCGGCTGTTCAGCACGCAGGAAGCCGAAAGCGCTCCGGCCTGAACGCCGGCGCGCTTGACCTTGGGCGACCGGAGGGGTTGGGTTCGCCGGAACGAAGCGCGCGGACGGTCAATTGTCCGCCTGCGCCCCCGGATCATAATCATGAGGAAACCCCGATGGCCTTCAAGCTCGCGTCTGCATCCACTCTTGCCCTCGCGGCGGCCATGGGGCTGACCCTGGCCGGCTGCTCGACCCTGACCGGGTCGCCGGCGATGCCGGGTGACGGGGCAGTCGTGGCGCCGTCCGGGGTGGAGTGGGTTCAGGATGTGCACTCCCATGCCCGCCCGCAGATCGCGCGCGTCGGCCATGTCGACCTGGACCTCACGGCCGACTTCGACCGCAAGGTCCTGTCGGGCGAGGCGACCCTCGACATCAGCGGACAGGCGGGCGCCGACCAGATCATCCTCGATGTGCGCAATCTCGACATCGCCTCGGTGACCGATGGCGCCGGACGCGCCCTGACCTGGCGGCTGGGCGCCGACGATCCGATCCTCGGCCAGCCCCTGACGATCGACCTTCCGCCGCTCCGGGCCGACGAGACGCGCAAGCTGGTGATCTCCTATGCCACCCGGCCGGACGCGGCCGCGCTCCAGTGGCTGACCCCGTCCCAGACAGCCGGCGGCGAGAAGCCCTATCTGTTCAGCCAGGGCCAGGCGATCCTGACGCGGACCTGGGTGCCGACCCAGGACAGCCCTGGCATCCGCCAGACCTATTCCGCGCGCATCGTCGTCCCGTCCGACCTGAAGGCGGTCATGAGCGCCGAGAGCCTGACGCCGAATGGTGAGCCTGTCGGCAACGGCATGACCGCCTATCGCTTCCGCATGACCAATCCGGTTCCGCCCTATCTGATCGCCCTTGGCGTCGGGGATGTGGCTTTTGCCGACATCGACGAGCGCACGGGTGTCTGGACCGAGCCATCGAAGCTGCGGGCCGCGCATGACGAGCTGATGCCGACAGCCGACATGGTCGATGTGGCCGAGGACCTCTACGGACCCTACCGCTGGGGCCGCTATGACCTGCTGGTGCTGCCGCCGTCCTTCCCGTTCGGCGGCATGGAAAATCCGCGCCTGACCTTTGCGACCCCGACGATCATCGCGGGTGACCGCTCGCTGGTGTCGCTGGTGGCGCACGAGCTGGCCCACAGCTGGTCCGGAAATCTGGTGACCAACGCCACCTGGGACGATTTCTGGCTGAACGAGGGCTTCACCGTCTATTTCGAGAACCGCATCATGGAAGCGGTCTATGGTCGCGACCGCGCCATGCAGGAGCAGGTGCTGGGCTATGGCGATCTGCAGGAGGCCATCGCCGAACTGCCGCCCGAGGATACGCGACTGAAGCTGGACCTCGCGGGGCGTGACCCTGACGAGGGCATGACCGACATCGCCTATGAGAAGGGTGCCCTGTTCCTGCGCACCATCGAGGGGATCGTCGGCCGGGACCGGTTCGACGCCTGGCTGCGCGGCTATTTCGAGCGCAATGCCTTCCGCCCGATGACGACCGAACGCTTCCTGGAGGATATCCGGACGCATCTGGTCCAAGGGGACGAGGCGCTGGAAGACCGACTGATGATGGACGCCTGGATCTATCAGCCTGGCCTGCCGTCGAATGCGGTCGCCCCACAATCCGACGCCTTCGTGCCGGTCGATAACGCGGCCCGGGCGGTATTCGTCGACGGGGCCACGCCCCCGCGCGCCCTTTGGGACGGCTGGAACACCCAGCAGCGCCAGCGCTTCCTCGCTTGGCGGCCCAACGGTCTTCAGGCCGGTCGGGACTGGCTGACGCCCGCGCAACTGGCCGCGCTGGACGAGACGCTGGACCTGTCGCAGGAGGGCAATGCCGAGGTGCGCTTCGGCTGGCTGCAGATCGCCCTGGCCCACCGGTACGAACCGGCGGTCGCCAGCGCGGAAGAATTCCTGCTGGGTATGGGGCGGCGCAAATTTGTCCTGCCCCTGTTCACCACCCTCTGGAACGAGGGCGACTGGGGCCGCCCGATCGCGACGCGCATCTATGCCAGGGCGCGGCCGCTGTACCATCCGGTGACCACCGGCTCGGTCGATGCGGTGGTCGGCGTTCCCAACTGACCGCCCGGTCAGGAAGGCAAGAGTTTGACGGCGGCTGCCCCCCGGGCAACCGCCGTTTTCCTGCGGTTCGTCCATGATTGGGGCGGAAAGGGCCACAAGTATACATAATTCCGTCGCAATTTGCCGAACGCTGTGTGTGGCAAGAATCCAACGGTTACACGCATGTAATCGTATGGCCTTGGAACTGCCCGAACCCGTGCATACTTGCCTCTCTGCCAGTCGGGATGGCTGGTAACTGATCAACGATAAAAAGGAACTACCTCCATGCGTAGTCTTCTGCTCTCTGCCGCCGCCCTGTCGCTGATGGCCGCGCCGGCCATGGCCCAGGACCCGGCCTCGAACGTGTACGGCACCATCGGCTACACCCAGCTGGACGCCGACGGCGCCGATGTCGGCGCCATCACGGCCCGCGTCGGCACCCGCTTTACCCCGAACTTCGGCGTCGAAGGCGAAGCCTCGTTCGGCGTGAAGGACGAGGATTTCATGGTCGGCGCGACCTCGGTCAACGCCGAGCTGGAATATGACGCCGCCATCTATGGCGTCGGCTTTGTGCCGCTCAGCCCGAACTTTGAACTGTTCGGTCGCGTCGGCTACGGCACCACCAAGGTGAAGCTGTCCAGCGGCGCCACCTCGGCCTCGGACAGCGACGAAAGCTGGAACTACGGCGTCGGCGCCCAGTATTCGTTTGACGGTCAGAACGGCATCCGCGCCGACTGGACCCGCCGCGACTTCGGTGACGACGGCGAAGCGGATGCCTGGTCGCTGAACTACGTCCGCAAGTTCTGATCGACTAGCCGATCCAGACGACAAAACGGCGCGTCACCCTGCGGTGGCGCGCCGTTTCTGTATTCTGCGAGGCTTCAGGCCAGTTCGGGCTTCAGCGCCCAGCGCATCGAACCTTCGCCGAACGGACGGAAGAACAGATCGCGATAGCGCTCGAACACTTCGATGATCTTCTGGGCCAGGTCCTGGGCGACCGTTTCGCCGCGCTGACGCTTGAGCGCCGCCACGCACTGCACGACCTGGGTCTGGTGGCAGGAGCCGCCCATACTCTTGAGGACGGCGGCCACGTCGCGCGCAAGCGGTTCCTCGATCCGGGCCATCCAGGGGCCTTCGAATTCCGGGGCGGCAAATTGGGTCATGGATCTGGGCTCCCGTCACGACGCCAAGACTTGAGATACCCGTTCGCAAAAACCCCCGGCGCGTGCAAGCGGCGCCGTAAAAAGTGATCGAAAAACGTGTGTCAGGCGCGTTTGCGCACGAACACAGTCCCCGCCGAATAGCCGGCCCCGAAGCTGCAGATCAGGCCGACATCGCCCGGCGCCATCTCCTCCTGATGCAGGTGGAAGGCAATCACCGATCCCGCCGAGGAGGTATTGGCGTAGTCATCCAGGATGATGACGTTCTCGCCGGGTTCCGGATCGCGGCCCAGCACCTTGCGGCCGATCATCTCGTTCATGTTGATGTTGGCCTGGTGCAGCCACAGACGCTTTAGCCCTTTGGGGTCGAGGCCCAGCTCGCCGGCATGGTCCACGATCATCTCCGAGACCATGGGCACGACATCCTTGAACACCTTGCGGCCCTGCTGGACGAACAGCTTGTCCGGCTTGCCGATGCCCTCGGGCGCGGCATTGTTCAGGAAGCCGAAATTATTGCGGATGTTGTTCGAGAAGACGGTCTTCAGCCGCGTGCCCAGGATCTCCCAGCCGCCCGGAGCGGCCTGATCGCCGGCTTCGATGATCACGGCGGTCGCCACGTCCCCGAAGATGAAGTGACTGTCACGGTCCTTGAAGTTCAGATGGGCCGAGCAGACTTCCGGATTGACCATCAGGACCGCCTTGACCGAACCCGAGGCGATGAAGTCGGCCGCCGTCTTCAGCCCGAAGGTCGCCGACGAACAGGCGACGTTCATGTCAAAGGCAAAGCCTTCGATGCCCAGGGCCTGCTGAACCTCAATGGCCATGGCCGGGTAGGGGCGCTGCATGTTCGAGGCGGCGCACAGCACGGCCCCGATCTCGCTGGCCGGCTTGCCCCAGGCTGCGAGGGCCTCCTGCGCGGCCTTGACTGCCATCTCGGCCAGGATCGACAGTTCGTCGTTGGACCGCTCGGGCAGGTGGGGGACCATCCGCTCGGGGTCCAGCACCCCGGTCTTGTCCAGCACAAAGCGGCTCTTGATACCCGAGGCCTTCTCGATGAACTCGACCGAGGACGGCGTCAGCGCCTCGCGCGTCCCCGCGGCGATCTCGTCCGCTTGGCGGGCGTTCTCACGCTCGGCCCAGGTGTTGTAGGCCTCCACCAGCTCGGCGTTCGAAATGGACTGGTCGGGGGTAAAAAGGCCGGTCGCAGCGATGACGGCGGTCGGGGAAGAAGCGCTCACAGGCATGTCCGTATTCTGATGCTGGTCCTCAATAGGCCGGGGGACGCCCGCGGTCGAGGCTGGTGAACAGTCCGGTGATCCAGCGCTGCATGCCGCCGGGCCGGGCAGCCCCGGAAACCGGCCGCGCGCCCGCCAATTCGCGGGCCAGGTCCTCGGCCTCGCAGGGGTAGCCGTCGCCGGTCACATACAGCGGATAGCGGATCAGGGCCTCGGCGATCAGTGTGTCCAGGTCGACCCTGCGCGTCCGGCGCGGGAAGGTCAGGGCGTCCTCGGTCAGCCCCCACCCCGCATAGAAGGGCCGCCCGAAGGTCAGGACCTGCTTGCCGCGCAACAGGGCCTCGAACCCCGTCAGCGAGGTCAGGGTGGCCAGCGCGTCGCACGCATCGAGACACTCGGTGATCGACAGCCCCTCGGCCCGCGCGTCGACCAGCCCGGCGGTATTGGCGTCCAGTCGTCCGGGGCGGTTCCCGGCCACCGTGTCCGGATGATCGCGATAGATGAGGAAGGCGTCCGGCATCCGCTCCCGCACCGCCCGGACCAGCCCGGCATTGGTGCGAAGGTCCTCACAGCCCAGCAGGATCGAGCGGTCGTTCTCGACCTGACCGACGATCAGCACGCGCAGGCGGTCGGTCGGCCAGTCCGGCGGCGGGGCTCCGCCGCCCAGATTGTATTTGCTGAGCCCCCCCTCGATCAGCGCCCGACGCAAGGCCTGGGCCCGCACCCGGTCGGCGGCGGGGGTCTGTCCGGCCTCGAGTGCCGCCTCGAGGGCCGAGGGCTGGCTGCCATCGAAATGGATGCCCACCGGATCAAGCACCGCCGACAGGGCCGGTTGAAAATCGGAACCCAGCCCCTTCGAGCGCAGGAAGCCATCCTCCATCCGCCACAACGGCAGGTCCGCCGCCTCGGCGGCCGTGGCGACGTCGGGCGTTTCCTTGCCTGCCCAGACGACCAGGCGCCCGCCCCGGGCCCTGGCGGCCTCGACGGCGCGGGCGGTGGATGGAAAGAACACGGTCTCGCCCAGCGGCGACTGCAACAGCCGCTGCACAGCCCCTCGCTTGGCGGGCGAGAAGCCCACGCAGGCCGAATAGCCTGCCAGCCGGCGCGCCCGGTCTCTCTGGGTGACCAGACGCTCCAGCGCGGCTTCGGCCGTCGTCGGTGTGCCGGTGACCGGATCGACATAGCGGGCCTGGACGATCAGGGCGGCGGCCGCCAGCACCTCCAGCGACCGCTTCTGACCGCGGCGCGGCACCGACACATGGTCAGTGGTGAGGCCCCACCCGGCATGGAAGGGCAGGCCGAAACACTGCACCGGCAGCCCCCGGATCAGGGCCTCGAAGCCCAGCCCGCTCGACACGGTAAAGACGACATCCACCTGCGGCAGCAGGGTGTCCAGCGCCATGTCGTCGACGGCGATGGCGTCGGCCATGGCTATCTCCGGCAGGCACCCGGCCTTCAGTCCTGCCACCGTCGCGGGGTGCCTGCGCACCAGCAACTGCCCGGTCCCGACGGCCTCTCGCGCGGCCGCCAGCATGTCCGAAAAGCTGTCCCGGTTGGCCAGCCCCCCCGCGATGGAGGTGTCCCCCTCGGTCTGGTCCACCACCAGAATGCGGGGCCCCCGTGCGGCCGGCAAAGTCCGGTCGGTGCGGCCCATGCTCGTCTTGGAGAGGCCGGTCTCGCGCAGCCGCTCGATCAGCCGGCGGGCGCGGGCCTCCATCTCGGCATCGAACCAGGGCCCGGGCTCGCGGATCAGGGTCTCGATGCGCGAGGGACGAAGCGCATCATGATGCACCCCCAGGTCGTCGATCAGCAGGCTGTGCGGCGCGGCTCCGGCCTCACCCAGTCCCACGGACCGCAGGAAGCCGTCCTCGAGCGCCAGATACGGCACCCGGGTCTGCTCCGCCCAGGTCCGGCCGACCAGCGATGTCCCCTTCCGGCCCCAGCCGACAACGGCCCGCGTGCCCGGTGTTGGAACGACCTGCAGCCGGTAGTCGGGCAGGAAGGCCGCCAGCCCCCGGATCTTCCAGAGCCCGGGCGCCGAAACCCAGGCGAGGGGCCTGTCGTCGCTCATTCGCGCGACTGGGCCTCCACCAGGGCGTCGTGGCGCGCCA
Organism: Brevundimonas sp. A19_0; assembly: GCF_017744255.1. Classification (GTDB taxonomy): domain Bacteria; phylum Pseudomonadota; class Alphaproteobacteria; order Caulobacterales; family Caulobacteraceae; genus Brevundimonas. The sequence goes on from NZ_JAGHQP010000003.1 coordinate 246,334, forward strand.
GCAGGCGTTTGGCCTGCTCCAGATGCAGCCGCTCCACCATCCGGTCGTCGATCCGCACCACACCGAGAGCCTCGGCGTCCGGCGACGAAAAGGCCTCGACGATCTCGCGCGCGTGGGCCACGGCAGCCGCATCGGGCGCAAAAGCGGCATTGGCGGTGTCGATCTGCGACGGGTGGATCAGGCTCTTGCCGTCAAAGCCGAAAGCCGCGCCCTGCGCACACTCGGTCGCAAAGCCGTCCAGGTTGTCGATACTGTTGTAGACGCCGTCGATGGCCAGATTGTTCGACACGCGCGCGGCGGCGACGATCATCGCCAGCCAGGATTTGATCGGTTCACGGTCCGGGCCCAGCGTCGCCCCCAGCGCCACGGCCAGGTCATTGACCCCGGGCATCAGGGCATCGATCGGGGCCTCGCACTGGGCGATCTCTTCCAGATTGAACAGGGCGCGGGGCGTCTCGATCATGGCCCAGAGCGAGGTGTGTCCGCCCATGGCGCGCGAGACGGCCTTGATCTGGGTGGCCCGCTCGACCTTGGGCAGCACGATCAATTTGGGTTCGACCTCGGCCAGGGCGCGGGTGTCCGCCTCCCCCCAGTCGCTGTCATGCGGATTGATCCTGACCCCGACCTTTGGCCGAAACCCGCCTTCCCGCAGGGCTTCACAGGCGGCCTCGCGCGCGGCGTCCTTGGCATCGGGCGCCACGGCGTCTTCCAGATCCAGAATGACAACGTCGCAGTTCAGGCCCCGGGCCTTGGCGATGGCGCGGGGGTTCGAGGCCGGCACGAACAGGACGCTGCGGCAGGGACTGGGTGTCATGGGGGCCTCAGACCCGGCCGGTCACGGGCACCAGCGCCCCGGTCATCGCCTTCGAGGCCGGCGAGGCGAGGAACAGCATGACCTCGGCCAGGTCCTCCACCTTCACCCAGGTGTCCGGGTCGGCGTCGGGCATGTCCTTGCGGTTCTGGGGGGTGTCCAGAATGGAGGGCAGGACGGCATTGACCGTGACCGAGGTCGATTTCGTCTCCTCGGCCAGGCTTTCGGTCAGCCGGTGGACGGCGGATTTCGAGGCCGCATAGGCGCCCATGCCCATGCCGCTCTTCAGTGCGCCGGCCGCGCCCACATTCACGATCCGGCCCTGATCCGAGGTTTTCAGGTGGGGCAGGGCGGCCCGGCTGGCGTTCAGCGCGGTCACCAGATTCATCCGGTACATCCGCTCCCAGGCGGGGTCGGCGTCATCCACGGTCTGCCAGACAAAGCCCCCGGCGATGTTCAGCAGGGCATCGATCCGTCCGAAATGGGCCTGTGCCCGGTCCATGGCGGCCCGGGTGGCGTCGGCGTCGGTCAGGTCGACCCCGCTGATCTCCAGACAGGCGTCCGACCCCCTGGCCTCTACATCGGCATGGTCGATGGCGGCGACCTTCAGCCCGCGATCCAGAGCGGCGCGAATGACGGCCTGGCCCAGCTGGCCCTGTCCGCCCGTGATCACCACAACCCTGTCGCTCATGCCTTCAGTCTCCTCGTTTGCCGGACCCGGACCATAGGCTGCCCGACCCGCCGATCAAACCGCGAAGGCCCGGGCGAGCAGATCCTCGAGGGCGGCCTGGTCCACGGAATCAAACGCCGCCTTCTCGGTTGAGTCGACATCCAGCACCGCGATCAGCTGGCCCGCGCCGTCCCGCACCGGCAACACAATCTCGCTGGCCGAGCGGCTGTCGCAGGCGATGTGGCCCGGAAAGGCGTGGACGTCCTCGACCACCTGGGTCTGGCCCGTGGCGGCTGCCGCGCCGCACACGCCCCGCCCGAACGGGATGCGAAGACAGCCCAGCGTGCCCTGATAGGGTCCGACCACCAGTTCATCGGTGCCGGACGCCTGCTTGTCCTCGTCCACAACGTAGAAGCCGGTCCAGAAGAAGCTGTCGAAGGCGTCGTGCAGCATCGAGGCCACCGTCGCCATGCGGGCCGTCCGATTCGGCTCCCCCTCCAGCACCGCCATGATTTCGGTGGTGACCTCGGCATAGCGGGCCGACTTGTCTGCGGGGCGGTCGGTGCGGGCGACATAGGCCATGAGAGCGATCCTGAAGGGTTGAAGCCGCTCATATAGGGCGCGCAGAGGCAGCCGGGGAGGGGCAAATCTCTCGCCCGGCAGGGGAATCCGCAGGCAACTGTCTGGGGAAAAGTCCAGCTTGGACACAATGTGGTCACCGTACGGCAACGGTATGGCGGCAAGCGCGTTAACCATATCGCGATGTTCACTGGACCGATCGTCCAGATTGGGAAAAGGTTAACGTCGTGCAGCCTTCGGGCGCTGCGAGGGGTGTGGGGGAAGATGAGCGATAACAGCGGGCGCAAGGGCATGCGGGGCGGAGCCGGACCGGTCGCGATCGCGACTGTGGCCGTGCTGTTGATTCTCGCCCTGCTGTCGATGGCCGCCTGTGGTGAGCGGGCGCCTGCCGTGTTCCGCCGTGCCGACACCGCCAACCCCTGTCCCCGCCCTGCCAATCTGACCGGATCGGAATTCAACGCCCAGGAGACCGGCATTCGCGCGCTGCGCCGCGCGGCCTTCCGGGGCGACTTCTTCGCGCAGCTGGAACTCGGCGGGCGATATGCGGCGCTCCGGGCCACCGACAAGAACCTTGAGGATCCGATCGAAAGCTCGGTCTGGCTGGCCATGGCGCTGGCCAATGAGGACGGCTTTGCCCCTATCAACCGCGTCGAGCGCGGCATGTTTGGCGGCTGGCGCCCCCTGTCGAAATACGACGACTGCCGGGCGTGGGAGCGTCAGAATGCCTATCAGCGGCTGAACGTCCAGCTGTCGCGCATGACCCTGACCGAGCAGGAAGAGGTGCGCGATCGCGTGATCTACGTCCTGTCGACGCAAGGCGCGGACGGCTATCGCACCCTGGCCCGTCTGCATGACGCCCTGTACGGCCCGTTCGGCGAGCCGCAGGATAACCTTCAGGCCCGCGAGGCCATCGGCCGGGGCTCGGGTCGAGACCGCCGTCGGGGCGGCTATCCCGCTGCGCTGAACCTGTTCCAGCGGAATGAGGTCGACGCCTATCTCTACAACTATCTGGCGGTACAGACCGGCGATGTCGGAGCCTTTGTCCTGATGAAGGACTTCGAGAGCTCATCGCCCGGCCGGGCCCAATACAGCGGCTTCGTCGAGACCAAGGCCCGCCAGTGGGTCCCGCCCTTTGAATTCTATCCCAATGACGCCCCGGCCTCGGGTGTGCCCTTCTCTGACGAAAGCCGCCCGCGCGGTGACGCCTATGAATATGCCCTGTCGCGGGTGACCGAACTGCCGTTCGTCCATGTCGGCCGCGCCATTCGCTATCTCGGCATCGCCGACCGCGCCGCCACCCGCCCCGAAGACCTGTCCAAGCGCGAGATCGAATCGCTGGAAGCGGTTCTGGGCCATCCCATGGAAGGGCGTCTGTCCTATCTGGAGCGGGTCCGCGCCATCCAGCTGGCGGCGGTCAATGGCTCGTCCGAGGCCCAGCTGGTCCTTGCGGTCATGTATTCCGAGGGCATCGGCGTGCCCCCCGACTATGCCCGGGCCTATTTCTGGTACGAGGAAGCGGCCCGTCAGGGCAGCCCCGAAGCCAAGTTCGCCCTGTCGACCTTCTTCGCCCTGGGCGTCGCCGGCGTCGCCGATCAGGACAAGGCCGAGGCCGTGGTCATGCGCATCGACTCGGCGCTCGCCGGGTTCGCACCGTCCGTCGCCCGCCTGCAGGCTGTCCTGTCCCAGGTCTCCCGTTCCCAGCAGCGCCGTTAAGGAGGGCGTTGAGACATGATCACGTTCCGCACTCCCCTCCGGCTCCGTTCCCTGATCGCCCCCGCCCTGGGTCTCGCGGTCGCCGCCTCTGCCCTGTCGCTGGCCCCGCAGGCCAAGGCCCAGGAAGCCGCGCGTGTCGAAAGCGAGACGCGGCCCAATTTCGGCATCCTGCTGGACCCGCCGGCGCCGCGCCGCAGCCGCGCGACGACCCACCGCCGCTGGACGGGCCGCGACTATCGCCGGGACTATCATCCGGGCCCGCATGACGGACGCCCCTATCCCCCGGGCGGCGAGCAGATCGTTCTCGTCGACTGCGGCGGCAATCCGGGATCGGGCGCGATCGAGGACGCCGTTCGCCGGGTCGCCCCCGGCGGCACCCTGATCCTTCGCGCGCGCGGCGGGGCCTGCGTCGGCTGGCTGAACATCGACAAGCCCCTGACCATTATCGGCGAGGCGGGCTTTGATCCCCGCGACTGGAACCGGCAGCCGGCCGCGACCCTGCAGGCGCCAGATGGCCTGCCCTGCATGACTGTGGCCCAGGGCGTCCGTGTCAAGGTGCGCGACGTCGTCTTCTCGTCCCAGCGGGCGGGCGATGCCGCCTGCATCATCGGCTATGGCGCCCAGGTCCTGCTGAACCGCGTCGGCATGCGCCACGTCGGGGACGAGGCCGCCATCTATATGGACGGGGGCCTGCTCGACATCCGCAACGCCGTCCTCGAGACCCAGACAGTCGCCCCGGCCATCGTGGCCGACGGTGCCTCGCTGACGGCCTGGGAAGTGGTCGTGACCGGCGCCCATGTCGGCATGGAACTGATCCCCGGCGCGGGCCAGACGGCGCGCATCGACTCCACCACCCTGAAGGGTATCGGCGCCCCCAACGCCTTCGGGCCGCGCTCGATCGGCATGATCATCCGCTCCGGCCGGGACTATGGCCGGGTCGAGGTCACCAACACGGCCATCTGCGGCTATGTCGAGGGCGTCGCGGTCGAGGGGGCCTCGGTCGACATCCAGGGCAGCCGGATCTGCCGCTCCGACAAGGGTGTCGTCGTCTACAACGGCGAGCTGACCCTCAATGACACCCGCGTGCGGGCCGACAGCGTCGGGGTGGCGGTCGCGTCCGGCCGGGCGGTGATCACCAACAACGTCTTCGCGGGCGTTCACGAGGTCATCTATGCCGAGAACCGCGCCAGCGTGGAGGCCAGCGGCAACCGGGTCTGGTCGCAGCACGTCTGCCGGGCCCGCTTCCGCGAACGCACCCGCGGCCGGTATGAGCCCTACTGGTCAGGCGGCCAGGGCTGGGAGTGCGTCTATGGTTCCTACCCCCGCGACTGGTGGGCGGAAGAGGACGGCCTGCTCGGCTTCGACTACTATGACGACGGCTACTCCCTGCAGGGGTATGACACCTATCAGGACGGCTACGGCTGGTACGACCGGGACGGTCGCTACATCCAGGACCGAGACTACTACGGCGACGACCGCTGGGCCGAACCTCGCCGCCGCGGCTTCTGGTAGAGCCCTGGCGCCTCAGAGATAGGTTCTGAGGAATTCCGTCAGGGCGACGATGGCGAGGCTTTGGCCATAGGGCATCGAGGTCAGCGGGATGTCCTTGTAGAACTGCATTTCGTGACCCATTGGCGTGCCGAAGCTGACCTGTTTCAGCTCCCCCGCGTCATCGATATTGGCCAGCACGGCCTTTACGGCCTTGATCCCCACGGCCTCGAACCGCCGTGGCAGATAGCCCTTCCGCACGCCCTTGAGGATGCCATAGGCGAAGCCGGCGGTGGCCGAGGCCTCCAGATAGCTGGTCGGGTCGTCGATCAGGGTGTGCCACAGGCCGCTGTCATCCTGATGCCGGGCCAGCGCCTCGACCTGGGCCAGCAGGGCATCGGTCAGAAAGGTCCGCAGGGCGTCACCCGGCGGCAGGTCCAGCATCTCGATGAACTCGGGAATGGCGATGGTGACCCAGCAATTCCCCCGGGCCCACAGGGCGCCGGCGAAGTTGTGACGGCCGTCAAACGTCCAGCCGTGGTACCAGAGACCGGTCTTGCGATCGGCCAGATATTTGATGTGCAGCAGATACTGCCGCTTGGCTTCCTCGATATAGGCCGGGCGGTCCAGCAACAGGCCGATCTTGGCCAGCGGCAGAACCGACATCATCAGGGTGTCGTCCCACAGCTGCTGATAGTTCACCGTGTCATAGGTGATGTGCTGGAAACCGCCCTCCTCGGTCTTGGGCAGGCCATCGTCGGCCATCAGGAATTCGGCCCAGCTCTCCAGATAGGGCCGGTAGCGGGGCTCGCCTGTCTCTTCGTACAGATAGGCCAGCGCCAGCATGGGCGACATGGTGTTGATGTTCTTGGTCGGGGTGCCGATGGCGAACCGGTCCTCGAACCACTGGGTCATGACCCGCAGGACCTCGGCATCGCCGGTCTGCTCGTACAGGCGCCACAGGCCGAACAGGCCGACGCCGTGGGTCCACTCCCAGTCGTTCCATCCCTTGGTGTCGATGACCCGACCGTCCTCCAGGGTCATCAGGAACTCGCCGGTCTCATCCTTGATGTTGACCAGGTTGTCGATCAGGCGGCCGATGGTCTCGACCACCTGATCGCGCGGCACGTCATGGGTAAGGGCGACCATGGTTACTCCTTAGAACACTCGGGGCGTCAGCGCGTGTTGCCGACGGGGTTGTTGCCCCACAGACGGTCGTACTTCCAGCCCGACAGATCCTCGACGATCTCCTGGTGCTTCGGATCGGACGGCGTGCGCTCGCCCGAGCGGAAGCGCTCGATCTCTTCCAGCAGTATGACGTGGCTGGCCGGGTTCAGCTTGAACCGGGTCGACACGAACACGCCGAACAGCAGGACGGCGAGGGTGCCGGCGCCCAGAACCGCGACGATGGCGATGATGGCCTGGGGGCTCTGGACATCCTGCCCGGAAACGAAGCCTGCGGCCTGCATCACCTGACCGACCAGCATGACGGCGGCGGCCTGGCTCATCTTGCGGACGAAGGTCATGACCCCGGCAAAGGCGCCCTCACGGCGGCGTCCGGTGACGATCTCGTCGACGTCGGCCATGTAATTGTAGGTCGCCCACGGCACATAGTAGAGGGCGCCGCGGCCCAGACCGGCCACCACGACCGGCAGCCACAGCAGCACCGAGGCGGCGTTGAGCCCGGCGAAATACATGCCGATGAAGATCACCACGCCAGCGCCGAAGCACAGGGCCGCAAAACGATAGGCGGACGCCGGCGACAGGCGGATGGCGAAGTTGATCGCCAGCATCACCGACACCAGCTGCACCAGCGACGTCACGCCGACCAGACCGGCCACAATGGCGGCGGACCCGCTCAGGGCAAACACCACGAAATAGGTGAAGGCGGCGTTGTAGATGTCCTGGCTGATATAGCCGCCCAGATACATGCCCAGGTGCAGCCGGAAGGCCCGGATGCGCAGGGTCGAGAACAGGTTGCGGTACAGTGATCCCATCGAGTTCAGCAGGGTGGGGCGCCCCTTGCGTTCGGCCTCTTCCAGGCCCGGCGGACGCTGGCGCTCCCAGCTGAAGGCGTACAGCAGGCCGGCCACGATCATGAACAGCACCGCAAAGATGATGCCCATGTAGAAATAGGTGTTGGGATCATCCGGCCCCAGCTGGGTGATCAGCCAGCCGGGCAGGAAGGCGGCCCCGGCCGAGGCCAGCTGTCCGCACAGGATGCGGGCGCCCGCCATCTGGGCCTTGGTCTTGTAGTCGGTGGCCATTTCCGAGGCGAGGGTCTCATACGGGATGATCTCCATCGCATAGACCAGCTCGAACAGGACGTAGGTGATCAGGTAGTACCAGAAGGTCTGGCCCGGCAGCCACATGAGGGCAAAGGACGGCAGCAGCGGAATGGCGGCCAGGATGAAGAACCGGCGCCGCCCGAAGGTCCGCGCGATCCATCCGCGACCCAGGCTGTCGGACAGGTGGCCGATGACCGGGCTGGCCACCGCGTCCAGAATGCGCGCCACCCCGAAGATCAGCGTCGCCTGGGCCACCGAGAGACCGCAGAAGGTGGTGTAGAAGAACAGGATCCACGTGCCGATGACGGTCATGGAGCCGCCGCCGAGCACATCGTTCAGCCCGTAGGCAGTCATATTGTACCAGCGCACCGGACGGGTCGGGTGCGTCGGCATCGCGGGCCGGGCGGCGATGGGGTCGGTCACGGCTTGTCCTCCTGCTGCCCCGGTCAGTGCCGGGGAAGTCGTTCTTGTGCGCGCCGGACTCGCGTGGCGCGCGGCGCGCTCAGTCCATGGTCGGAATCACAAAGGCATCGGCGGCGGCGCCCGGCGCCATGCCGTCGGGCCAGCGCTGGGTCACGGTCTTGACGCGGGTCCAGAAGCGGACGCCCTCCATGCCGTGCTGGTTGTGGTCGCCGAAGCCGGAGCGCTTCCATCCGCCAAAGCTGTGGTAGGCGACCGGTACCGGGATCGGGACATTGATGCCCACCATGCCGACCTGGACGCGGCTGGCGAACTCGCGCGCGGCGTGGCCGTTGCGGGTGAAGATGGCAACGCCGTTGCCGTACTGGTGGCGGTCGGCGAGGGCGAGGGCGCTCTCGAAATCAGGCGCCCGGACCATCTGCAGGACGGGCCCGAAGATCTCCTCGCGATAGGACTCCATCGCCGGCGTGACATGGTCGAACAGCGACGGCCCGACGAAGAATCCGTTCTCGTGCCCCTGAAGCGTAAAGTCGCGACCGTCGACGACCAGTTCGGCGCCTTCCTCGACGCCGATGCGGATCCAGTTCTCGATGCGCTTCTTATGGATGGCCGTGACGACGGGCCCATAGTGGGCGTCCGGGTCGCCGGGAACGCCGACGCGCAGGGCGTCGATGGCGGGGATCAGACGCTCGCGCAGGGCGTCCGCTGTCCGGTCGCCAATCGGCACCACGACCGGCAGGGCCATGCAGCGCTCACCCGCCGAGCCGAAGGCCGCCCCGCACAGATCGGCGACGACCTGATCCAGATCCGCGTCGGGCATGACCACACCGTGGTTCTTGGCGCCGCCCATGGCCTGCACCCGCTTTCCGGCGGCGGCGCCCCGGGCATAGACGTACTGGGCGATGTCGGACGAGCCGACAAAGCTGACGGCGCCGATGGCGGGGTGGTCGAGGATGGCGTCGACCATCTCCTTGTCGCCGTGCACGACCTGCAGGATCCCTTCCGGCAGGCCGGCCTCAAGCATCAGTTCCGCCAGCCGGTTCGGCACCGACGGATCTCGCTCGGAGGGCTTGAGGATGAAGGCGTTGCCGCAGGCGATGGCCGGCCCGAACATCCACATCGGGATCATGGCCGGGAAGTTGAACGGGGTGATGCCCGCCCCGATTCCGACCGGCTGGCGCATGGAATAGACGTCGATGCCGGGTCCGGCGCCCTGGGTGTACTCGCCCTTCAGCGCATGCGGGATGCCGCACGAGAATTCGATCACGTCCAGACCGCGCTGGATGTCGCCACGCGCGTCGGCCACGACCTTGCCGTGCTCGGACGACAGCAGTTCGGCGAGCGTGTCCATGTTCGCCTCGACCAGTTCCTTGAACCGGAACAGGACGCGGGCGCGGCGCTGCGGATTGACCCGCGCCCAGGCCGGCTGGGCCGCGCGTGCGGCGACGATGGCGCGCTCCAGGTCTGCCGCGACGCCGAGGCTGACCTTGGCCTGCACCTGACCCGAGCCGGGGTTGAAGACCTCGCCCGTGCGCGTGCCGGCGGGGCCGGTCTCGCCGACGATGACGTGGGAAATCTGTCGCATGGAAGTCTCCGTCACCGCACGATCCAGTCGTGCGCCGGGTCGTTCTGGAAGACCCATTTGCGCACCGGTCCGGCCATGACATTCAGGTAGTAGAGGTCGTACCCGTGGGGGGCTCCGACCGGGTGATAGCCGCGCGGCACCATGACGACGTCGCCATCGTGGACCGCCATGGTCTCGTCGATAGAGCCGTCCTCGGTATAGACGCGCTGGAAGGCAAAGCCCTGCGGGGGCGACAGCCGGTGGTAATAGGTCTCTTCGAGCAGGGTCTCTTCGGGCGCGGCATCGCGGTCGTGCTTGTGCGGCGGATAGCTGGACCAGTTGCCGCCCGGGGTGATCACCTCGACCACCAGCAGGCTCTCGGCCACATCGTCGGCGTCGGACAGGATGTTGCGGACATGCCGGGTGTTGGTGCCCTTGCCGCGCACCTCGACCGCCTCCGGGCGCAGCACACGCACGGCGCCCTTGCCGGTCCCGGGGGCCGAACAGACGGCCACTTCGGCATCGCTTTCGGCCGTGATCGTCCAGTCCATGCCCGCCGGCAGATAGACCGAGGCCGGAGCCCCGGAAAAGACATCGGCGCGCTCGCCCAGACCGGCGTGGATCTCGCCATCCGCCGCAACCGTAACGGTCCCCGACAGCACGACCAGGCAGACCTCGCGCCCGGCCTCGCCTCCGCTGTGGGACTGTCCCGCCGACAGCTTCACCACGCGAAAGCCGACATGGCGCCAGCCCGCGCTCTCCGGCGTGACCTCAAGCACAGTGCCGGCGTCATCGGCGGCATGCGGGCGGACGAGCAGGGACATCACACCAGCCCCACGTCGCCAGCCAGACGCTTCAGCGTGTCCAGACCCAGCTGGCCGTATTCGCGCGGGTTGGCGACGGCCGGGTCCTGCTCGGCCTCGATGACGATCCAGCCGGAGTAGTCGATGGCCTTCAGCGCGGCCATGAAGGCCGGATAGTCATAGTCGCCGTCGCCCGGCGTGGTGAACATGCCGCCGACCACGCCATTCAGGAAGCTGTCGCCGGCCGCCCGGAACTTGGCGTGCCGCTCGGTGCGGACGTCCTTGCAGTGGACATGGCTGATGCGCTCGGGCCGGGTGGTGGCCACCTCGATCGGATCGATGCCGCCATACACCGCATGGCCGGTGTCCAACACCAGACCCACGTGATCCCCGGTCGCGTCGAAGAAACGGTTCAGGTCGTCCCGGGTCTCGACCACGGTGCCGAGATGGTGGTGATAGGCGAAGCGCATGCCCTGATCGTTGGCGTGGGCGGCTACCCGGTTCAGCCTCTGGCCGAACACCGCCCAGTCGCCGGGCGCCAGCCGCGGCGGAGAGTCGAGCCGCCCGCCCTCCCGGTCGCCATGCACGGCGTTCGAGGTCTCTGCCAGGATGAAGACGCTGGAGCCCATGGCCTGCAACAGCGCCATATGGGCGTCCATGGCGGCGATCTCGGCCTCGGCATCCCGCACCAGCAGGTTCGACGAATACCAGCCGCCGACGATGTCGAGACCGTAGCGCGCCATGATCGGCTTCAACGCCTCCGGATTGCGCGGAAACTTGTTGCCCAGCTCGACGCCCTCGAACCCGATCTCCTTCACATCGGTCAGCAGCCCATCCAGCGTGATGTCGCCGCCCAGTTCGGGCATGTCATCGTTCGCCCAGGCAATGGGGCTGACCCCCCAGCGGATGGTCATTCACCCTCTCCCTTGATCCGGGCTTCGTAGATGCGCCGGGCCTCGCGGACCTCGGCGCGGGTCGAGACTTCCGGCACGGCGACGTCCCACCAGTGGCCGCCGGCCTCGGTGGTCACGACCGGGTCGGTGTCGATGACGATGACATGGGTGCGGTCGCTGGCCGCGGCGCGCGCGAGCGCCTGCTCCAGTTCGGCTATGTCCGATACCTTTTCGGCCTCCGCGCCCAGACTGCGGGCGTGGGCGGCAAAATCGATGTCGGCCGGCGAGGCGTGGCGCGCATCGTCCAGCAGGTTGTTGAAGGGCCGCCCGCCCGTCGCCTGCTGCAGCCGGTTGATGCAGCCATAGCCGCGGTTATCCAGCAGCACGACGGTCAGCTTCTGGCCCAGCATCACTGCCGTCGCCAGCTCGGAATTCATCATCAGATAGCTGCCGTCGCCGACCATGACGAAGACCTCGCGGTCCGGCTCGGCCAGCTTCACACCGAGGCCGCCGGCTATCTCATAGCCCATGCACGAGAAGCCGTACTCCACGTGGTAACCGCCGGGCCGATGTGTCCGCCACAGCTTGTGCAATTCTCCCGGCAGGCCACCGGCGGCGCACACCACGACGGAGTCCTCATTAGCCTGACGCCAGACGGCCCCGATGACCTGACCGTCCGAGGGCAGGGCGTCCGACGCAGCAGTGGCTGCCTCCCAGGCCGCGTTCCAGTCCGCGACGCCGTCGGCGCAGCGCCCGCGCCAGTCAGCTGACACCGTCCAGTCGCCCAGCGCCTCCGACAACTCGGACAGCACCGCCCTCGCATCCCCCTGCACCCGGTGGGCGCCATGCTTGGTCGCGTCAAAGCCCGCGACATTGATCTGGAACAACCGCTTGCCCGCAAACATCGTCCGCGAGCCGGTGGTGAAATCCTGCAGCCGGGTGCCGACCGCGACGATCAGATCGGCAGCCTCGGCCGCGTCATTGGCCGCACTGGTCCCGGTCACCCCGATCGAGCCAAGCGCCTGGGGATGATCCCACGGCAGGCTACCCTTTCCGGCCTGGGTCTCACCGACGGGAATGCCGGTTGCGGCCGCCAGAGTCGACAGGGTCTCTTCGGCCCCGGAATACAGAACCCCGCCGCCAGCCACGATCAGCGGCGCCTTCGCCGACCGGATCGCTGCGACCAGATCGGCCAGATCCTGCGTGTCGGGGCGCGGGCGCGGGGTGCGCCAGATGCGGGGGGAGAAGAAGGCGTCCGGATAGTCATAGGCCTCGGCCTGAACGTCCTGGCACAGGGCCAGGGTGACCGGACCGCAGGTCGCTGGGTCGATCATCGTCGCCATGGCGCGGGGCAGGGCGTCCAGGATCTGTTCGGGCCGCGTAATACGGTCGAACCAGCGCGACACCGGCCGGAAACAGTCATTGGCGCTGACGGTGGCGTCGGCGAAGTCCTCGATCTGCTGCAGCACGGGGTCCGGGCGGCGCGAGGCATAGACGTCGCCCGGCAGGAACAGCACCGGAAGGCGGTTGACGTGCGCCAGCGCGGCCGCCGTGACCATATTGGTCGCACCGGGCCCGATCGAGGTGGTGCAGGCCATGGCGCGGCGGCGCCGGCATTGTTTGGCAAAGGCGATGGCGGCGTGGGCCATGCCCTGTTCGTTGTGGGCCCGGAAGGTCGGCAGGGTGTCTTCCATCCCGGCCAGGGCCTCGCCCATGCCGGCGACATTGCCGTGCCCGAAGATGGCCCAGACCCCCGCGAAATAGGGCACGACCTGTCCGTCGATCTCGACGTGCTGGACCGAGAGCCAGCGCGTCAGGGCCTGGGACATGGTCAGGCGCACAGTGTGGCTCATGCCGCGGCCCGTGCGCGTCGCGCCTGGCGCCAGGCCTCGGCCAGCACCCGCAGGTTCTCGGTCAGCTGGGCAATGGCGCCTTCGTCGTCCAGCTTGCCCTTCAGCCACCGGGCGGCGACGTCGTGGAAGATCGTCCGCCCGACGGCAAAGCCCTTGACCAGCGGGAAGGGAGCGGCGGCGGAAATCCCGGCCAACACCTGATCCTGCGTCTGCGACAGGCCCAGCAGGACAATGCCCCGGCACCGCGGATCGTGCTCCAGAATGGCGGCCTCGCTGGCCGCCCATGCCGCCGCATCGCTGGTCGGTTCCAGCTTCCACCAGTCCGGATAGACGCCCAGGTCGTAGACGTGGTTGATCACCCGCGCCACCGTATCGCCGCTGACGGGGCCATGCTTGGACGCGATGACCTCGAGCAGCAGTTCATGCCGGGTCGAGCGGCAGGCGTCGTACAGGCGCAGGATCTGGCGGTCCTGTCTGGCGCGAAGCTCGGCGTCGTCATCGGGGTGGTAGAAGACCAGACATTTGACCACGTGATTGATCGGCCATTCCCGCAGGGTGGCCGCGACATCGGGACCGCCCTCGAAGGCCAGCGGCCGCGAGCCCGGATACTCGATCGGACGTCCGATCCAGTAGGGGAGGTCGGCAGCCGCCTCAAGCGCACGGGCGCCGAAGCGACCGTCCAGCAGCATGCCATAGCGGCCGTCGCCCTGTGCCAGCCGATCGACGGCCTTGAGCGCCAGCCCCTTGAAGTGAGCGACCGCCTGCTCGTCGCCGACGCCCAGGTCCTTGATCAGGTCGTCGAACTGGCTGCGGTGATCGATGGCCAGAACGGTCAGGTCGGCATGGTCGCCGTGACGGTTGGTCGACCAGTGGATCTGTTCCAGCATGGCGCTTTCGCGCAGACGGTGCGGCCACTGGCCGGCCAGGAAGGTCTGGAGCTCGTCCCACGACGCCATGGCCGGCGCGCAGCCGTGGCGCGACACGACCAGCGCCCCGCAGGCATTGGCCATCTCGCAGCAGCTTTCCAGCGGCAGGTCGCGCAGCCACCCGCGCAGGAAGCCGGCCATGAAGGCGTCGCCCGCCCCCAGCACATTGAAGACCTCGATGGGAAAGCCCCGGCTGGCCACGCCATCGTCGAGCGAGTCGGGAATGGCGTCGGGGAAGGCGACACAGCCGTCGGGGCCGCGCTTGCACACCAGCAGCGCCGGGCTGTGGTCGCGGATGGCGCGCAGGGCGGCCAGGGTGTCGTCCGTGCCGCCGAGGATATGGATTTCCTCTTCGGTGCCGACGATCAGGTCACAGAGCGGCAGGACCTGTTGAAGGCGCTCGGTCACCCGCGCACTGGCGACAAACCGGTCCTCGCCATTGGCCTTGGAGGTCAGGCCCCACAGCACCGGGCGATAGTCGATATCGAACACCACCCTGCCGCCCTGGGCCTTCATCAGCTTCGCGGCCTTGAGGCTGGCGTCGAACACGCCCGGCTGGGACAGGTGGGTGCCGTTGACCAGCAGGGCGCCGGCCCGGCCAATCAGGGCCGGATCGATGTCGTCCACCGACAGGGCCATGTCGGCGCAGTTCTCGCGGAAGAAGATCAGCGGAAAGGTGTCGGGGTCGCGGATGCCCAGCACGGCCAGCGCCGTCAGCCGGTCCGGATCGGTCGTCAGGCCTGAGGTGTCGACCCCCTCGCGGCCCAGTTCCTCGCGCAGGAAGCGGCCGAAATGATCGTCGCCAACCCGTGTGATCAGCCCGGCGTTCAGTCCCAGCCGGGCCGCACCGACGGCGGTGTTGGTCGGGCTGCCGCCCACATATTTCGCGAAGGTCGCCATGTCTTCCAGGCGTCCGCCGATCTGTTCGCCATACAGATCAATGCCGGCTCGACCCAGCGTCAGCAGGTCGAGCGGGCGGCGCTTTTCGTTTCTGGAAGTGCTTGTGATCATTCGTTTCAGACGCCCCGGTGTCCAAAACGACTATTTCATCAATTCCAAAATCGCAATACCCGTTTCACAATTCCGACGAACGGAACGGGTATTTCAGGAGGCGCTCCGGCGCTTCCGCGCGGGCTTTTCGTCAGGCTGGGTGGCGGCAAACGCAAAGTTGATCACCAGCGCCTGGGCCAGGCACATCGAGGCCGACAGCGACCGGAATGATCGCACCTCCGATTCGCGGGTCAGAAGGGCCAGATCGGCCGGCGCCGAGATGGGGCTGACGGCGCTGTCGCTGATGGCCAGAACCCGCGCGCCGCCTTCCCGCGCGGCCTCGACCACGGCCACGGTCTCGGCGGCATAGGGGTGATAGCTGATGGCGATCAGCAGATCGTCGGGGGCGATGGACTTGACCTGGGGCATGGCGAGGCCCGCCACACCGTCGATGAAGACGGTCCGCTTGCCCGCCTGGAGCAGTGAATAGACGAGGTAGGAGGCCACCGGGAAGGACCGCCGGAATCCCGTGACATGCACGGTCGCGGCCTTCGAGATCATCTGGACGGCGGCCTCGATCTCCTGACGGCTGACGGTCTGGGTCAGGTTCTGCAGGGCCAGGATATTGCCCTCGACGAACTCCGACAGCAGGTCGGCCGGCTTGGTCGCCTCGTCGTGGGTCGTCTCGTTCAACTGGCGGATTCGCTCGGAATATCCCAGTGCCGCGTGGCTGTTCAGCAGGCCGTCGCGGAACAGCCGTTGCATCTGGCTGGCGCCCTCGAAGCCGAAGGTCTTGGCGAAGCGGACAATGGTCGAGGGCTGGACCCCGCATCGCGAGGCGATGACCGACAGGGTCTCGAGCGCAAAGTCGTTCGGCTCGTCGAGGATATGTCGGGCGATCTGCTTGAGTCGCTTGCTCAGCCCCTCATAGCGAAGGACGATCTGGGCCCTGAGCTCTTCAGCCGAGGCGGGCGCGGGCGGCGTCTGTTCCATATCTCGACCTCAAGTTTCATCTGACGGAATATCCGTTCGATTTTTCACTGGCAACTCTCGCGTGTCGCGAAGGAAGCCGGTATGTCACGACTTTTCCAGGGGATCGTCCCTGCGATAATCGTGTTCGAGGGAATGACTATGCACACTGTGGCACTGATCGGCGCCGGGCGCATCGGGCGAATTCATGCGGCCAATGCGGCGGCCAACGCCCGGCTGCAGCTGGTCAGCGTCACCGATCCCACGCCCGCCGGGGCCGAACTGGCCAATCAGTATGGCGCGGCCACCCGCAGCGTTGAGGAGGTGTTCGCCGACCCGTCGATCCGGGGCGTGATCATCGCCAGCTCGACCGACACCCATCTGGACTACAGCCTGGCCGCCGCCCGGGCGGGCAAGGCCGTGTTCTGTGAAAAGCCCCTCGATCAGGATCTGGATCGCGCGAAAGAGGCCGCGGCAACCTTCGATTCGCTGGGGCAGCCGGTGCTGCTGGCCTTCAACCGGCGCTTCGATGCCAATTTCGCGACCCTGCAGGCGCGGCTGGTAGAGGGTGTCGTGGGTGAGCTCGAGACTCTCCACATCATCAGCCACGATCCTGCGCCCCCGCCTGCCGACTACGTCCGCACCTCCGGCGGCCTGTTCAAGGACATGGTCATCCACGACTTCGACATGGCCCGCTGGCTGCTGGGCGAGCCGGTGGTGGAGGTGTTCTCGACCACCTCCGTACTGGTCGACCCCGCGATCGGCGAGGCCGGAGACGTCGATACGGCCAAGACGATTCTCAAGACCGCCGGCGGGCGCCTGTGCGTGATCTCCAGCAGCCGGCGCAGCGGCTACGGCTATGACCAGCGGATCGAGGCCTATGGCTCGGGCGGCATGATCCGCGCGCAGAATCAGCTTGAGACGACGGTTGAGACCTGGACCGCAAACGGGGCTGCGGCCGACCGTTTCCAGAACTTCTTCCTCGACCGCTATCGCGTGGCCTATGCGCGGGAGATGGATCATTTCGCCGATGTGCTGGACGGTTCGGCGCCGCTGATCGATCACAACGATGGCGTTGCGGCCCTCGCCCTTGCCGAGGCGGCTGCGCGCTCGGCTGCCGAAGGCGCAGTGATACGCCTCTAGCCTACTGCCCTGACGCGAGAGGGAACAGGTCTTTCAACCGTTTCGTCGCCATAAAATGAAATCGAAACTACAGGATTGACACTTTCTGAAATACATATTCTAACTTGGGGCAATCATAGAGGCCCGCAAAGGGCGAACGGGGAGGATGAATGAATGGCGTATCGCCCGAATATGCGCGTGCTTGCTACTGTCCTGCTGGGGGCCACCGCCCTCGCCGGACTGCCCACTCTGGTCATGGCCCAGGACGCTCCGGCCAATGAGTCGTCGTCGCAGGACCCTGACCGCCAACAGGACGCCCAGCCCCGGCAGGAGACCCGGGTCGACGAGATCGTGGTCACCGGCTTCCGCCAGAGCTACGCCAATGCCATCGCGTCCAAGCGCAATGAGGATTCCATCACCGACGGCATTTCGTCGGACGGTCTGGGTCGCTTCCCCGACCTGAACGTCGGTGAGGCCCTGCAGCGGGTGCCGGGCGTTCAGATCAATCGCGAGGCGGAAGGCCGCAACGCCACCATCAACCTGCGGGGCCTGCCGGGCGAGTTCTCGCGCCTGACCCTGAACGGCGTGGCCTTTGCCGAGCCGATCCTTCGGGAGTCGGCCCCGCTGGGAGCCTTCAACTCGGACATCTTCAGCGCCATTGTGGTCAACAAGTCGCCGCTGGCTGACGCCCAGAGTGGCGGCCTGTCCGGCAACGTCGACCTGCGCATCGCGCCGGCGCTCGGCCGCACCGACGGCGGCTTTATGAAGGTCGCCTCGGAATACAACGAGCTGGGCGAGACCTGGTCGCCCGCCGCGACCATCGGCTACAACCACCATTTCAGCGATGACTTCGCCGTTTTCGGAACCCTGGCCTGGCGCCATGAGGATTTCCGTCGCGACACCATCCTGTTCAACAGTTATGCGGCCTTCACGCCGGCCCAGGCCGAGCTGAACCCCTCGCTCTATCCCTATTATGCCACCTCGGCGGCCTGTCCGTCGTGCACCGGCAGCAACTCGACGGCCGGCGTTCTGTACGACGCCCAGCACCGCCAGTATGTGCGCCTGAACGAGGGCGATCTGGTCACGGGGGCCATCGGCGCCGAATACCGGCTGAATGATCAGACCCGCATCGGCATCTCGGGCTTCTATTCTGATCGCGATCTGCCGATGACCACGCAGTATCTGCTGATCACCTCGAACAATCAGTCCAGCGTGCTGACGGCCAACAGCGCTCCGGTGCAAATGGACGACGGCCGCTATGTGGTCGAGGACTTCAGCTTCGCCAATGCGGACATCACGTCCTCGACCCGGGGCTTCAGCCAGACGCAGAAGGTCTGGGGGTTCAACCTGACGGGCGAATGGCAGAGCGACGACGGCTGGACCGTCAGTGGTACCGCCGCCCTGTCGCGGGCCGAGAATGACTCGATCGAAATCTCGGTCGACTTCGAGACCCTTCAGACCGCGGGTGGGAACGGCATCACCGGTCGTCTGGTCACCGGTGGCGACAATATCGACAACCACGTCCAGATCCTTCAGCCGACCCCGGCCGTGACCACGGCGGGTATCAGCACGGGCGTCTGGGGCGGGGTGGGCGCATCCGGTGCCTGGTTTGACAACGCCAACCCGGCGCTACGCACCAACCGCTTCAACTTCCAGGGCACCCAGACCATGGGGACCAGTGAAGCCGAGACGGCCCGCATCGACATCGAGCGCGACCTCTATGACGGCGGCATCCTGAGCGGCTTCCAGTTCGGCGGCGTCTACGAAAGCGTCAAGTTCATCGCCGAAGGCTATCGGATCATGGCCTATGGGCTGCCGATCCAGAACGTTACCTCAGACTTCCTGGTGACCGCGCCCTTCGCTTCGGACTTCTTCAACGGCCAGGGCGGTCAGCCGACCGACAACTGGCAGGTCGTGGACCTCGGCCGGGCCCTGTCCGCCCTGCGACCGGTGACCGTCTATCCGGGGGCCGAGCTGTCGCCGTCGGGCTACAACATCAACTATGCCAACAACGCCTATGCGCGGGACAACTTCACCAACGGCACCGACATCTTCGCGGCCTATGGGCAGCTGAAGTATGAATTCGACATCGGCACCATGCCGGTCCACGGCAACGTCGGCCTGCGTTATGAGGCGGCCGAGAACACCGTTGATGCCCTGACGCGTGTCACGGTCACCAACAACATCGGTGCCCCCTCCGACTTCGTGCCCCAACGGTACCAGCAGGACTACGACAAGTGGCTGCCGTCGTTCATCGTGATCGCCGAGCCGACGCCCGACGTGGTGCTGCGCGCCGCGGCCTATCAAAGCTATGTCCGGCCCCAGCCGCTGCAGTTCTCGCCGAGCACGGTGGTCAGCGCGCCCTCGACCAACGGCACCTACACCGTGACCCTGGGCAATCCGGAGCTTGAGCCCTACGACGCCACGTCGTTCGACTTCTCGGCGGAATGGTACAACCGGCCCGACAGCATCATCTCGCTGGCGCTGTTCACCAAGCGCATCACCGGCCTGATCGGACCGATCACTGACATCAATGTGCTGTGTCCGGCGGATGGCGGCGGTCTCGGCATCGGCACCTTCACCGTCAGCGGTGACCAGTGCCTGAGCAGCCTGACCTACACCCAGGGCGGGGTGACCCTCCCGTATCAGGTGAACATCTCGGGCTTCACCAACCAGGACAATCCGATCACCGTCAGCGGGGCCGAGTTCAACCTGCAGCAGTCGTTCGACTTCCTGCCGGGCTTCTGGTCCAACATGGGCGGTGGCTTCAACTATGCCTACACGACCGTCAGCGGGAAGACGACGACGGGGCAGGACGCCACCCTGCCGGGCGTGTCGGAGCATAACCTGAACGTCATCGGCTACTATGAGACCGAGCGTTACGGCATCCGGCTGGTCTACAACCTGCGCAGTGAATACGACCTGGCCTCGACCGCCAGCTTCACCGGCGCGGCGCGTCAGGTTCGCTCGCGCGGCCAGATCGACCTGTCGGCCTCGTACAACATCAACGACACCATCTCGCTGGGTCTGGACGCCTACAACCTGACCGACGAGATCCGGGTCGAGTATGAGAATCAGGAAAACATGCCGCGGCGCGCCGACTATGACGGTCGCACCGTGACCATGACCCTGCGGGCAACCTTCTAGTCTTCCTCCCCGGAAGCCCGGTCGATGTTCGCCTTCGGGCGGTGTCGGCCGGGCCTAGGAGGGGGCAGACCCCGAAGACCCAGTAAATCCGGACAGCGGAGCTTATCATGCACAGACGCACCTTCCTCACCGGCACGGCGGCGTCTGCCGCCTTCGCGCTGTCGGGGCCCGGGCTGGCCTTTGCCCGGAGTGATGCGAAGGATGCGGGCACCCTGGCCCTGCTGACCGAGGCTGCGGACCGGCTTGCGGCCGAGGTGCTGGAAGGCATGGAGGGAGCCGGTCGCGGCGGCGCCCGCGGCACGCTCCGGCAACTGCGACGCCTGTTCACCCCCTACATCTGGCCGGACTCCCGCTACCACCACAGCGCGGCCCTCGAGGCGCCGATGGAGACCCTGCTCAGCCAGGTCGAGGCCGCCCAGCACGACGACGGCACCTTTAGCGGCGGCAACCGCCACTCGCCGCCCGACTCGGCCTTCCTGATGGAAGACATGGGCGCCATGACCGAGGCGGCCGAGGGAATCCGGCATCCGGTGGTGCGGGACATCTCCAGCCGTCTGGCGGCCATGATGCGCAAGGCGGGTCCTGCCCTGCGTACGGGCGGGATCCACACCCCGAACCACCGCTGGGAACTGTCGGCGGCGCTGGCCCGGATCGACCGCGTCGATCCCAATCCCGCCTATCGCGCGCGGATCGACGAATGGCTGGCCGAGGGCGTCGATATCAATGCCGAGGGCATCTATTCCGAGCGCAGCTCCAACTATGCCCAGGCGGTGAGCAATCCCTCCCTGCTTCGCCTGTCCCGCTTGCCGGGTCTCGAGGGCTTGAAGCACCTGGTGCGGCGCAACCTCGAGACCACCATCGACATGGCCGAGCCGACCTATGGCGACGTCGAGACCATCTATTCGCGGCGTCAGGATCAGGCCCAGAGCAAGCAGACCCTGCACACCTATTACCTCCAGTACCGGGAGCTGGCGCAGGACTTTGACGACGGGCGCTTCGCCGGCATCGTCCGCTGGATCGAACAGAACGACAGCAGCCAGCTGGGCGATGCCCTGGCCGACTTCCTCGACCATCCGAAGCTGGCCGGACCCATCCCGGCGCCCGTGCAGCCCTTCGTCGACTTCCAGCGCTACTTCCGGACCGTCAATCTGGTGCGTGAGCGCCGCGGCGATATGACGGCCAGCTTCTATGCGGGCAGCGACTGGTATGAGGACGGCGAGCCCTCGCGCTTCTACAACACCATCGGCTCGGGGCTGGCGACCAATCCGACCCTGATGCGCCTGTGGAAGGGCCCGCTGGTCATCGACGCCATCCGGGTGATCCCCGACTTCTTCAGCATGGGCCATTTCCGCCCGTCCGATATCGCGCTTGCCGACGACGGCACAGTCACCCTGAGCGGCGAGATGAATGTGCCCTACTATCTGCCCATGCCCCCCGAGCGGCGAGATCCCGACGGGGCCTATGCGCTCAGCAAATCGGTGGACGGACGGTTCAACAGCGCGCTCGACTTCAGCCACCGCCCCGCCCACTTCCGGCGGCTGGCTATCCAGATGGTGGCCCGGCCCCGGAGCGACGGCTATGCGCTGGAGTTCAGCACGGACGGCGAGGCCGAGGTCGGTATCGCCATCGAAATCACCCTGCGTCCTGGCGGCACGCTGACGGGAGTTCAGGAAGTCGCCGGCGTCGGCGGCCTGCTGACCGGGGGCGAAGCCACCTATACGGTCGAGGGCCAGCACCTGCGCTTCGGTCCGGGTGGCAGCGATGTCGTGCCGCGTCTCAGCTCCGGCGAACAGTACAGCTGGGCGGGGGGACGGCTGAACCTGGCGGGCGACAAGGTCTACATCACCGGCGAAACGCCCTTCACCCACACCCTGCGCCTCGCGTTCGGCTGAGGAAGCCTCAGCCCGGCAAGGACACGTCCTCGCCCAGGGTGTTGCGCACATAGAGCAGCTTCACCCAGACCAGACCGACGACGAGCAGGGGCGAAGCGAACATCACGCCCAGCGGCCCGAACAGCGTGCCAAGTCCCAGCACCCCGAACAGGGTCAGCACGGGCGGCAGGTTGACGGCGCGCTTCTGTATGAAGGGATAGATGAGGTTGCTCTCGATCTGCTGGACGACGAAATAGACCACGATCACCCACAGGATCATCTCCGGGCCCTGATCGAGGGCCAGCAGGACCGCCGGGACTACCGACACGATCGGCCCGACAATCGGGACGAAGGCCGCAAGCCCGGCGAACAGGCCGAGCGCGACGGGGGAGGGCAGACCGATCAGCGCGGTGCCGATACCGGTCAGCACGCCGACGACCGTCATGTCGGCCAGCGTCCCCAGCAACCACAGGCGCAGGGCGCGGCCGCTCTCGTTGGCGGCTTCGCGCAGCGGCTCTCGCGGACCGCGGGGGGCCAGCATCAGCAGGCCGTCGCGCATGCGTTCGGGCTGGACCGCAAAGAACAGGCCGGCAAAGACCACGAGCAGAAGATTGGCTCCGGCCCCGACGACGGTCATCACATAGCCGCCCACCTGACCGACCATGCCCTGCAGGCTGGAGGTGGAGCCTGCACCGTCCAGCCGGCTGGCCAGCTGGTCGCCGAAGGGCAGGGTGGCGATGCGGGTCTCAAGCTCTGCCAGGGAAGCCGGCAGCCGGTCCGCCAGTGTGGCGACCTGGTTGCTGATCGTTGAGCCGAACAGCCAGGCCGAGCCGCTCAGGACCGCCAGGATGGCCACGGCCGCCACCGCAATGCTCAGGCCGGTCGACAGCCCCGTGCGGTCCCGGATGGGATCGGCGAGACTGCGGACCAACACCGCAATGATGACGGCCGCGAAGGCGAGCAGCAGGACTGTTGCCAGCTTCCACAGCAGCGCCATACCCACAATGACCGCCGCGATGAACAGCACCTTGCGGATGAAGCCGGCATCAAGGCTGGTCGCGGAGGAGGTGGAACGGGTCATGAGACCTCCGGGCTGGGGCTGTCGATGCGGACCTACCCGCTGATTGACTTCTCGATGTCCTCGACCGAGGCGTTGATCAGCGTCTTGGCCTGCTCAAGCACCAGTTTGTCGGTGACTTCGGAATGCAGCAGGGGGCGAATCTCGCCCAGCGTCACCGGGTCGGCGATCAGGATCAGGTGATCAAACTGGCCCGAGTGGGCCATCTTGAAGAGCCGCTCGGCGATCATTTTCGAAAAGGTCGCTTCGTTGAGGTCGCGATCCGACATGTCCGGCGGGGTCTTGCCGGAAGGCCCCTGGTCGGCGAGGTCGCCGGTGGCCCAGTTGCCGTCGTGTTGGAGCGAGCCGCCCTTGACGCGGAAGGTCTTGGCGCCGTCTCCCGTGGCGACGACGACGAGGGTGCCTTCTTTCTGACGGAGGTTAGACATGGCGGTCCTTTCGAGAATCGAGGTGGGGCGCCCGCTCCGAGGCGCGCCTTAAATGAGGTTTGTGTCGGGTGCCGGCCGGCGCTCAGGCCTTGCCGAGGTTCCCGCCGGGCGTGGCGCCACTGCCGCCGCTGCCGGGCTCGACGATCGGGCCGCTGGCGGGTTCGCCCAGTTCGGCGCCTGCGCTCTTGATGCGGTTGATGGCGTCCTGGTCCAGACCCGCGCGCTTGAGATCGGACCAGTCATGATAGGGGCGGTGCTGGATGATGGCGTCGGCCTTGTCGCCGATGGCTTCTTCGCCGGCCAGATCCCCGGCGGGAGCGAGGTTGAGGTAGAGGGTCTTGTCGCGGCTCATGGAGTCTCCGAACGTCTCGTGGGTCGATCATGGGGCCATTCGGACGCCGTCTTCGGCGTCCGCGCAGGGCACATGTCGTGGACAGGCGGGCCGTGCCCGCCAGGGTGTGTGGTGTTAATCAACCAGAGCGAGGGGAGTTCCGGCCGGGCGCGCCATTCTGCGGGTGCAGGACGCCGCGCGTCCGCTCAGCCTTTTGCGGCTCGAGGAAGAGACTGGGCCAGCAGCCCCGCGACCACCCGTCGGCCCGAGTCGGCATCCTGGTCCAGCATACCCCGCAGGGGCGGACCGATGAGCGCATCGCCGAAAGCGCTCAGGGCGATGAACAGCACGGCGTCCCTGACCTGAGGCGCGTCCGCAGGGTCGATGTCGCCCAGCTTCTCCTGAATGGCCTCGACCAGGCCCCGCACCGCAGCCCTCACGGGGTCCAGATGCGACAGGTCACCCGACATGACGATCCACGCCGCCAGCTTGCCGGCTCCGCCCGCGTCGAAGGCGTCAAAGACGGCATTGACCAGCTCCATCGGGGCCCCTTCGTCCGTGCGGAGCCTCGCGACGGCGCGATCCAGCGCCCGGGTAAGGTCCTCGACCATCGAACCCATCAGGGCCGATTGCAGTCCGGCGGCAGAGCCGAAGTGGTGGATCAGGTTGGTGTGCGTGACCCCGATGTCCTGGGCAACGGCCGCCAGGGTGACTGCGGTGGGGCCCCCTTCCAGCAGCAGGGTCCGCGCCGACGCCACGGCTTCGCGGCGCGCTTCTTCGGGCGCGCGGCGGCGGCGGCGGACGGGTGAGGTGTCTTTTATTGACATTGATGTCAGTTATAGCTACATCGGTAGCCTGTCCGGTTAGGCTCTGCAGAAAGGGGTGACAAGTGACGGCAACACTGACGATCGGGTCGCCAGACCCCACCACAACCCGACCCACGAACGCCCGCATGCCCGTCTCGCGGGCAGGGCGGCGGCGGATCCAGCCTGTCCGGGCGATCCGGGCCCTTCGGCGGCTGCTGGCCGACAAGGAGGACACCGCCCAGGTCTTCGAGATCATGAATGCGCTGGCCGGGGACTCTGCGCGCCGGGGCTATCTGAAGATGCTGCGCACGCCCGAGGGCGGGGATCAGGCCTTCCGCATGACCGAGCTGGCCGACCGGCTTCAGGACAAGACCTGGCTGCGCGCCCTGCCCGCCGACTCGGTCGGGGCGGCCTATCTGGCGCTGATCGAGGAGCGGGATTTCTCGGCCTATGGGCTTGCCGAAGAGAGTCGGAAGGTGGCCGACACCGAGATTGACGCCGCCCATCCCTATGCCTGGTACGCGCGTCGCCTGCGGGATGTGCATGACATCTGGCACGTGCTGACCGGCTATCAGACGGACGCCCTGGGCGAAGCCTGCGTCGTCGCCTTTTCGTATCCCCAGACCCGCAGCACGGGCTTTGGCCTGATCGCGGCGGGCGTGGCGCTGGAGTTCATGCGCGCCCGTACCGGCCACCCGTGCGCGCGGGCGATCCTGCAGGCTTGGCAGAGGGGCAGGCGTGCTGCCTGGCTGCCCGGCCTCGACTATGAGGCGCTGCTGGCCGAACCGCTCGACAAGGCCCGGGCGCGGCTCGGCCTCTCGGGACCGACGCTGTACGATCAGGTGCCGGTCGACGCCCGCAACGCCTATCGGGACGTGGCGTAACAGGGCGGGCGGTGCTCGCCGTAGCGGAAGCGGTTCGCCCGCAATCGCGGGCGCAGCCCTTTTCCTGATCGCGCTGCCACGGGTTAAAGAGGACCACCAAGCGGGCGTGCCTGAATCGGGCATCACTCGCACCTGCCTCCAAGGACCTCCGATGACTGACACACTGCAGCTGCGCCACTGGATCAACGGTGAACGGGCGGGCGCCGATCTGTCCGCCGAAAGCCTGAACCCGTCGGACACGCGCGATGTGGTGGCTCGCATGCCGGTGGGCGGCGCAGCCGAGGTGGACCAGGCGGTGTCGGCCGCGAAGGCCGCCTTTGACGGGTGGGCGGAGGCGTCTCCCGAAGTGCGCTCGGACGTGCTGGACCGGGCAGGTTCGCTCGTCATGGAGCGGCGAGAGCTCATCGGCCGACTGCTGTCGCGGGAAGAGGGCAAGACCCTCGCCGAGGGGATAGGCGAGACCGCGCGCGCCGCCCGGGTCCTGAAGTATTTTGCCGGCGAGGCGCTTCGCCTGCATGGGCAGAACCTGGCCTCGATCCGACCGGGCGTGGAGGTCCAGACCTATCGCCAGCCCATCGGCGTGTTCGGACTGATCACCCCCTGGAATTTCCCGATTGCCATCCCGGCGTGGAAGATCGCGCCGGCCATCGCCTTCGGCAATACGGTCGTGATCAAGCCGGCCAGCCTGACGCCTGCCACCGCCGAGGCGCTGATCGCCATCCTGCATGAAGCGGGTCTGCCGGACGGGGTGGTCAATATGGTCATCGGCGACGGCGATGTCGGGCGCGCCATCGTCGCGCATGACGATGTAGCCGGCATCAGCTTCACCGGTTCCCAGAAGGTCGGCGCGGGCGTGGCGGAAGGCGCGATGAAACGTCAGGCGCGCGTGCAGCTCGAGATGGGCGGGAAAAATCCGCTGATCGTGCTCGACGACGCAGACCTCGATCGTGCGGTCCAGATCGCTCTCGATGGCTCCTTCTTCTCGACCGGCCAGAGATGCACGGCCTCCAGCCGCCTGATTGTCCAGGACGGCATCCATGACCGCTTCGTCGCGGCCCTCGTCGAACGGCTCAAGGGGCTGAAGGTGGGCGATGCGCTGGATCCCTCCACCAACATCGGCCCCGCCGTCAGCGAGGATCAGCGCGAGGTCAGCTACTGCTATATGGCCGTCGCGAGCGATGAGGGGGGGCGCATCGTCGCCGGCGGGGACCGGCTCCAGCTGGACAGGCCGGGCTGGTATGTCCGGCCGACCCTGATCACCGAGACGGCGCCCGCCATGCGGATCAACAACGAGGAGGTCTTCGGACCCGTTGCTTCAACGATCCGGGTGGCCTCCTATGAAGAGGCGCTGGACGTGGCGAACGGCGTCGAGTTCGGCCTGTCTGCGGGCATTGTGACGGCCAGCCTCAACTACGCGCGCGATTTCCAGCGTCGGGCGAAGGCCGGCATGACGATGGTCAATCTGCCCACCGCCGGGGTCGACTACCACGTGCCCTTCGGCGGCTCGAAGAAGTCATCCTACGGGGCCCGCGAGCAGGGCTTCGGCGCCGCGGACTTCTACACCCAGATCAAGACCAGCTACTCGGCGGGTTGAGGTGATGGCACCCGGGTGTCGCCGCTCGCGCCGCTCCGGAAGCGCCCAGGCGATCACCTGGTCTCCCCGGGGCGTTTCCATGAAATGGTGGCCGCCGGTCATGAGCACCAGAAACTGTCGGCCGTCTTCCTCGTAGACGATGGGCGCAGCCTGCCCGCCGGCCGGCAGAACATCCGTCCACACGGTTTCGCCTGTTTCGATGTCGATCGCCCGGATCAGATTGTCCGTCGCCGCGGCAATGAAGATCAGGCCGCCCGCCGTGACCACGGACCCGCCGTTGTTGGGCGTGCCGATATCAATGGGCAGCATCGAGGGAATGCCGAACGGACCGTTCTTGCGCACCTGGCCGAGGGGGCGATCCCACAAGGTCCGACCCGTCCGGGTGACGACATCGGTCGGACCTCGCCCTTGTGCCGGGACGCTGGCCAGTTCCATGTCCCGGCAGGTTCAGAGAGTAAACCCGGCATGCCCCCGGGGGGTGCCACCCTCTTGATGTTCAAGGCCGGGAGCGATGTCGGCGCTGTCAGTCCAACGACAACTCGTCTCCACTACTCGTCCAGAGCCTCGGCGCGCTCAAGGTGCGTCTCCAGGTTGGGAACAACATGGGTGGCATGGGCGGCGAGCGCCGGGGCATCCGCATTGTCGCTGATTGCTGTCCTGCCCCAACACATTGCCGGGCAAGCGGGTTCCGTGGGGCCCTTCTGCCAAGGCTGTGCTCATCAGCTGACGTTCGGGACCGGCTGCCCCGGGCAGGAGATAGCAACGTTTCAGACCAGCGAGCGTTGACCTGATGGCCCGCTCCAGGGAGTCGAGGTCGCGAACCGATGGTCGATATTCTGATCGAGAAACTGGAACGCCGCGACCGGCTGTCGGACGCCGAAACAGATGTGCTGCGGGCCCTGCCACCCGAGCGGCGCCGCGTCGAGGCCGGATTCCGGACTCAGCGATCCGGCCGTCGCCTGGACAGTTCAGAGTCCTGTCTACGATCCTAGGGAGAGACGAAATGGACACCACTTTCCTGTGGGCCTTTGCCATTATCGGCGGCCCGATCCTGCTGCTGATCGCGGCGGCGTGGGCGCGCACTCGCGCGGGACGGCGCAATGACCGGGTCGACCCGCGCACCCCGGCGGATGACCCGTCCAAGGGAATGCCCGGCCACGATGAGCCGCCTCCGCCGCAGTCCTGAGGCGTTCGCGATCATCCTGTGCTGAAGGACCTGCCCCTCCTCGTTTCCCTCGGACTGTTCGCCGTCGCCGCGGTCGCCGTTTGGATGGCCGGAGGGCGCCTGGCCCGGGACATCTCTGATCTCGCGGACCGCATGGGCATGAGCCAAGGGTTCGCGGGCATGCTCATTCTGGGCGGGATCACCTCCTTGCCCGAAATTGCCACGGCCGGCAGCGCTGCCCTTACCGGCTCCCCGCATCTGGCCATTACGAACCTGCTCGGCACGGGGTCCGTCAATATCCTGTTGCTGGTGGTCGCCGACCTGATGATTGCCGGGACAGCGCTGGCGGCGCTGGTCCGTTCATCATCGGTCCTGCTGCAGGGGTTGCTCGGCATGGTGCTGATGACGGCTGCAGCCGCTCTGGCGCTGATCGGCGATGTCGAGATGGCGTCGACCGGCCTGGGCTGGGGGACGACCGGCCTGTTCGTCGCCTGTGCCGGGGCAATCTTTCTCGCCTCGCGCTATGAGAAGCATCCCGGCTGGACGGCCACCGGAAAGCGGGGCCAGTCCGAACGGGCGGCCGGTCCGGATGAGAGCCACGCCTCGACCCTCATGCTGACGCTGCGCGTGGCGGGGGCGGGGGCGGTCATACTGGTCGCGGGGTTCGCCCTGTCCCAGACGGCTGACGGGATCGCCGCAGATACAGGCATCGGCACCGGTCTGGTCGGCATTACCCTGCTGGCGCTGGCCACCTCCCTGCCGGAACTGAGCTCGATCCGCACGGCCCTGACCATCAAGCGGTACGATCTGGCGGTCGGCGATGTCCTGGGCACCAACCTGTTCAACATCGCTGTGCTGTTCGTCGTGGACGTGGCCTACCGCGACGGGCCCGCGATGGCAGAGCCCGAAACATTCTCGGGCGTTGCGGCTCTGCTGGCTGTGATCATGATCGGCCTCTACCTCGCCGGACAGATGGCCCGTCGCGTGCAGACTTTCCTTCGCCTCGGCCTGTCGTCCTGGGCAATTCTGGCCAGCTATGCCGGGGGCCTGACCCTGCTGTGGTACATTCGGCCCTGATCAGACGAACAGGGCGGGGAAGGACTGCCAGACGACAGCCACCCCCGCGAGAATGGCGCCGGAAATGCCGACGTCCGCCACCCAGAGCTGAGCGCCGTCCAGCCGCTGCCGGTCCCTTACGCTCCAGACAAGCAGCCCGCCGAGGGCCGCGATGCATACAAATGAAGCCAGCAGGACGCTTGCGCGCGAGGCCAGACCCTGCGACGCATCCTGCAGCACGAAGATGCTGCCAATCCCGTAGATGAGTCCGAAGTGCAGGCCCCACACCAGCCACGGCCCCAGCAAGCGAATCCAGGGCGCCATCAATCAGCCCCCCGGAAAGATGCGGGTCAGGGCGGCAGCAATCAGACCCTGCCCAGCGACATAGGCGAGGAACAGGCTGATGAGATCGACCGTGCTGCCCCGATTTGCACCGACAAGTCCGCAAAGGGTTCGTGCGGCGAGATAGCCCGCCATCATTATCCCGGTCGCCAACATGACGCCTTGCCAGGACAGCAGGGCAAATATGATCGCTCCCTGACTTGAAGCGTGCGGCCGCAGTCCCTCGATCCACCAACTCCCGAAATCAGCAGTCCAACCGGCCAGGGCGATCAGGGCGGCAAGACCAATGGCCAGAAGAGCCATCCCTGGGCCGGCCCGGCCTGTTCGTCGCAGCAGGGGCGGTGCGGCGAGCGCCAGGCCAAGGGTCGCGGCATATGCACCCTCGATCCCCGCCAGCCATGGCAGGCCCGGAGGGGCCGTCCAGCCCTCACCCGACCCGCTCCACAGGAAGACGTAGCTGAAGACCGCCATGAGGAACACCATGCCGGCCACGGTCAGCAACACCGTCATGGCCCACCAGCCGTGGCCCATCGGGCCCGTGACATAGGTCGGGACCTTGATGCCGGCGCCGATGTCGACAGACGGAATCTCCGGGTGCCAATCCGTTTCCCACAGCCACCTGAGAACGCAGATCACGGCCAGGACGCCGCTGATGACTCCCGTCCAGTAGGCCTGCACGGTGAGCAGCAGGAAAAAGCCCGCCGTGAACACGGCCGCGAACAGCGGCCAGGGGGACGGGCCGGGCATGGTCTGGATATATTGGGGGCGTGCCTCCACCGGACTGGTGATCAGGGTTTCCCGCCGGCCGGTCGCGGTGTTGGGCAGGAAATAGCGACCGGCGTCGACGTTGCGGGCGAAGTCCGGATCGTCCCACAGGGGATAGCGGCTGCGAACGAGCGGGATACTGCGAGTCGAATAGAGGTCGGTCGGCAGCCATTCGAGCGTGCCGGCCTCAAAGACATTTCCGGCGTCGTCATCGACTGTGAAGCGAAAGCTGCGGATCAGGTCGATGATGAACACCAGAACGCCCAAGGCGATCAGGAAGGCGCCCACGGTCGAGATCATGTTCGGCAGCTCCCAGCCCCGGCCCGGCAGATAGGTGTAGACCCGCCGCGGCATCCCCATCAGGCCGGTCAGGTGCATGGGCAGGAAGGCGACGTGCATGCCGGTGAACATCAGCCAGAAGACCCCGCGCCCGAGCCGTTCGGACAGGCGGCGTCGGCTCATCATCGGGATCCAGTAGTAGAAGGCGGCGAACAGCGGAAAGACCATCCCGCCGATCAGCACATAGTGAAGATGGGCCACGATGAAGTAGCTGTCGTGCGCCTGCCAGTCGAAGGGCACCATGGCCACCATCACCCCGGTCAGGCCGCCCATGACAAAGATGATCACACTGCCGACGCAGAACAGGGCGGGCGTACTCCAGCGTATTCGCCCGGCGGCCAGGGTGGCGATCCAGGCGAAGACCTGTATCCCCGCCGGCACGCTGACGGCCATGCTGGCGGCAGAAAAGAAGCTGACGGACAGGGTCGGCAGGCCTGTCGTGAACATGTGGTGCGCCCAGACTCCGAAGCTGATGAAGGCCGTCGCCACAAGCGCCAGCACCACGGCGCGATATCCGATCAGGGGGGTCCGGGCGATGGTCGGGATCATCATGCTCATCAGCCCCGCGGCGGGCAGGAAGATGATGTAGACCTCGGGGTGTCCGAAGAACCAGAACAGGTGCTGCCACAGCAGGGGGTCTCCCCCCCGGGTGGGGTCGAAGAACGGCCAGTTGAGAGCTCGCTCAAGCTCGAGCAGGAGGGTGCCGAGGATGATGGCGGGAAAGCCGATGATGATCATCACGGCAAAGGCCAGCATGGCCCAGGCGAAGATCGGCATGCGGGCCAGTGTCATGCCCGGGGGGCGGGTCTTCAGGACCCCCACGACGATCTCGATTGCGCCGGCGATGGCCGAGATCTCGATGAAGCCGATGCCCAGCAGCCAGAAGTCAGCGTTGATGCCGGGAGAGAAGGCCTTGGACGTCAGCGGGGGGTACATGAACCAGCCGCCGCTCGGAGCCAGACCGAAAAAGATCGAGCAGAAGAAGGCCAGCCCTCCCACCAGATAGGCCCAGAAGGCATAGGCAGACAGGCGAGGGAACGGCAGGTCGCGCGCCGCCAGCATCTGCGGCAGCAGCATGACCCCGAGAGCCTCCACGGCGGGCACGGCGAACAGGAACATCATCACCGTACCGTGCATGGTAAAGACCTGGTTGTAGGTCTCCTGCGGCAGGAAGCC
Organism: Brevundimonas sp. A19_0; assembly: GCF_017744255.1. Classification (GTDB taxonomy): domain Bacteria; phylum Pseudomonadota; class Alphaproteobacteria; order Caulobacterales; family Caulobacteraceae; genus Brevundimonas. Next base: position 278,405 of record NZ_JAGHQP010000003.1, read on the forward strand.
CGACATCGGCAGGGCCAGCTGCGTCCGCATCAGCAGGGCCAGAATGCCGGCCAGAATGAAGAACAGGAAGGCCGCGCCGACGTAGTAGAGGCCGATGTAATTGTTGTTCACCACGGTGAACCAGCCAAACCAGCCCTTGGGCTTGGCCCAGACCCGCTTCAGCTCTTCCAGCTCGCCCTGCGGCCGGTCGCCCTTCGTGGGAAAGCGTTGGGACAGATCGATTTCGCCGCTCATTCCAGACCGTCCAGATAGGCGGATACGGCCATCAGTTCCTCACCCGACAGGACGCTGTAGGGGGGCATGCGGTTGCCGGGCTTGATGGTCTGGCTGTCGGCGATCCAGCCCGCCAGCGTGCCCTGGTTGTTGGGCAGGATGCCGGCGCCGAGACTGCGGCGGCCTCCGACGTGGGTCAGATCCGGTCCGGCGAGGCCGTTGGCCGCCGTGCCCCCGACGGTGTGGCAGGCCCCGCAGCCACTGCTCTCGAACACCTCGGCTCCGCGAAGGGCCACAGGCGTGACGGGCGCTGTGGCGGGCGCATGCAGACGCTCCATCTCACCTTCGAAGTCCTCCGGACGGTGGGCAACGACGACCAGGCCCATCAGGGCGTGCGGGCCCCCGCAGTACTCGGCACATTGCCCTCCGTAGGAGCCGGGCCTGTCTGCCGTGAGGATCAGCCGATTGATCCGTCCGGGAACCATGTCCAGCTTGCCGGCCAGCTGCGGAACCCAGAAGCTGTGGATCACGTCATTCGACGTGAGTTCGAACAGGACGGGGCGGCCCACCGGAATGTGGACCTCATTGGCGTCGCGGGCGATCACGCGTCCCTCGCTGTCCAGATAGGTTACGCGCCACCACCACATCTCGCCGGTGACCTGGATACGGAGTTCGTCCCCGGTCGGGCGGCTGGACAGGCTGGATGTCAGGGTCAGGCCCCAGACCAGAAGTCCCGACAGAACGACAACCGGGAAGGCGAAGCCGGCGCCCCAGATCAGCCATCGACCGCCCAGCCGCTTCTTCAGCGGCGCATTTCCGAAAAGAGCCCCGGCAAGCGCAAAGCCCACGACCACCATGACGAGCACGGCCATAAGGAGCAGGGCCCAGGACAGGGTGGTGATGCGCTCCGAGAAAGGGCCGGCCGGATCGAGCACCGGCGGGGGCCATCCGACGAGCGCGTCAGCGAGGCTGGAGCGTGTAGAGGTAGGCTGCAACATCTCGGGCCTGGCTCTCGGTGAGGGGCATGGGGGGCATGGCGGAGTCCGGGGACAGGGCCGGGGCATTCCGCACAAAGGCGGTCAGGGTGTCAGGGTCATTACTCAGGCTGCCGGCGATCAGGGGGCGGGCAGCAAAGCCCTCCAGCGAGGGGCCCGTGCGCCCCATCGGCCATTCTACGCCGGGCACGACGTGGCAGGCCGCACACCCGGTGGCGCGAATGGTCTCCAGCCCGGCTTCGGGCGATCCTGCCGGCATAGGGTGTTGTTCGGCAACATCGGTTCCACAGGCCGACAGGCTCGCCAAAACTGCCAGACTGATTGTGCGACCCGCGGCCATGGCCATTCTCCCCTCCCTGTGAGCTTGACCGTTGAGGCGGGAACCAACGGTCGCGGGTGAGGTTCCGCCCTGATGGGTCGAATATCCTGGATCGCAGTGCTGGCCGCCGCTGGCCTGGGCGCCTGTCATATCGGCGAACCTTCGCCCGACGCCTTTTCGCGCACGGGCCAATTGATCGCTCTGAGCGGCGGAGAGGCGGGTGCCGGCAACGCCTGCTTCACCTGCCATGGACTGGAGGGCGAAGGGCTGGGAGGAGCGCCGCGGCTGGCAGGTCTCTCGCCAGGCTATCTGCTGAAGCAGTTGCAGGACTATGCCGACGGGCGACGCGCCGATCCCACAATGCACGCCATCGCCGCAAAACTGTCGATGGAAGACCGGCGTGCGGTGGCCGATTGGTACGGCAGCCTGGAGCCTGCGGGCTTTTCCTTCGCCGGGGACACTGTTCCGGAAGGCCGGGACCTCTATCATCGCCCTTCGCCCGTCGGCAGTTGCGCCCAGTGTCATGGACCGGGCGGCGAGGGCCGGGGCGCAGCGATACCTCCTCTGGCGGGTCAGCCCCCGGAGTATCTGGCGCGTCAGCTTCGCCTGTGGCGGGACGGCAAACGTCAGAATGACCCGGATCACGTCATGCTCCGGGCGATTGCCGGGCTTGACGACGATCAGATCGAGGCGGTGGCGCGCCATGCGGCTTCGCTGGTCGCGGGGGGAGCGGGTTCAGAAAGGGCACCATCCCCGCAAGGGAATCGTCCCGATTCCAGAAATGGTGCTTCAGCGCCGCCCCCACATGAAGGGGGATCATCACCAGCAGGGTGACGACAGCGAAGAGGTGGGCGCGCTCTGCCACGGACATCAGCTGGTATCGGGTCTGACGGGGCAGGGTGTCGAACGGCAATTGCGGCCAGGGCGCGGCGCCGGCAAGCGACAGCGGCTGTTCGGCGGCCATGGAGGACCACATGGTCCAGCCGGACAGGGGCAGGACGATCAGCACGGCGTAGAAGGCATAGTGTGTGAGATGGGCAGCGCGGCTCTGCCAGCCGGGCTTGTCCGCGTCATTGATCGGTCCCGGGATGGCCAGCCGCCAGAGGCCGCGCAGCATGATCATGACCAGGATCAGAAGGCCGACCTGGCTATGGAGCTGGTACCCCTCCAGCTTGTCGGCGCCGACCGGCAGGCGACCGATGCGCCAGCCCCACCACAGCTGGAACACCACCAGGGCGGCCATCGCCCAGTGAAAGGTCATGCCGACGGGAGAATAGTGATCCCGGCCCGTGTGACCCCTGGCCCACAGCCGCACCTGCGAGACCAGACTCACGCGGCGCGCTCCGGAACCGGCGGCTCGCCCAGACTGCGGGCCAGAAGAACCAGGGCGGCGGCCAGATACAGTGCGGCGCCGGGCGCCCACATGATCAGACCGGCCAGCTGCTGATCCTCGATCCAGTCGAGGCCCCAGGGGGCCGTGGTCCCCGCGTGGGGAAGGTAGACGGCCCGGGGAGCGAAGGTCAGGATCGCGCCCAACAGGCCGGTGTGTACAAGCGTGACGAGCAGGGCGCCGCAGGCCAATGTTCCGCTGGCGGACCGCACGGCCGACCAGAACCACACCGCCGTTCCCAGCAAGCTGATCTGCATCAGCCAGTAGAGTCCGTCATGAGACAGTGCCAGCGCGTACAGTGAGGGCGCGTGCCAGATCCAGAGCACGGCGCCCTGCGCCAGGGTGGCTGCCGCGAGGCGCCCGCCCACCTTCGGCAGGCTCCAGGCGAGAAGGGGGGCGGCCACGCCCATCAGCCAGAGATGGTGCACCGTCCGCGCGGTGAACAGCGCCGAACTGGCGGCGCAGAGCGGCGAGACGAAGCTGACGGCAAGCGCGAGCACCGCCAGAACGGCCAGGGTCCGATCCTGTCGGGAGGGTCGCAGCGCCAGAAGGATGCCCAGCCCTCCCGCCAGGGCGATGAGCAGCAGCGGATCTCCATTCCACCGCCCCAGCACCGCTTCAGGCGTCGGAGCCGGGCCGCAGTAGGGAAGCGACGCCGGGGTCACCGCTCACGCCGCTCCGGAAGCGCCCAGGCGATCACCTGGTCTCCCCGGGGCGTTTCCATGAAATGGTGGCCGCCGGTCATGAGCACCAGAAACTGTCGACCGTCTTCCTCATAGACGATGGGCGCAGCCTGCCCGCCCGCCGGCAGAACATCCGTCCACACGGTTTCGCCTGTTTCGATGTCGATCGCCCGGATCAGATCGTCCGTCGCCGCGGCAATGAAGACCAGGCCGCCCGCCGTGACCACGGACCCGCCGTTGTTGGGCGTGCCGATATCAATGGGCAGCATCGAGGGAATGCCGAACGGACCGTTCTTGCGCGCCTGGCCGAGCGGGCGATCCCACAAGGTCCGACCGGTGCGGATGTCGATGGCGCGGATACCGCCGTAGGGGGGCTGTTTGCACAGCATGCCAGTGAAGCCCATCCGCCAGCCGGCGTTGACATCGATGGCATAGGGCGCGCCCCACTGCGGGTCACCGGCGCCTTCTGCCCCGTCCGGGACGCCGCCCCGCGACGCCGGCATCCCGGCGTCCTCCTTCAGCTCGGGGTGACCGCGCGGATACCAGCCCCTCTCGTTCGCCTGTTCGCGCGGGACGAGCCGGTTGTAGTTCGGCATGTCATTGTAGTTGGCAATGATCACGCCCCGCCGGGGATCGACCGCCACGCCGCCCCAGTCCGAGCCGCCATTGTAGCCCGGGTACTGGATCCAGCGCCTTTCCGTCGACGGCGGCGTGTACATGCCGTCGTATTCCGCACGACGGAATCCGATCCGGCAGATCATCTGGTCGATCGGGGACATGCCCCACATATCCCGCTCGGTCAGGTCATCCCTGGCGAGGGTGTGAAAGCCGGAAAAGGGCTGGGTCGCGCTGCGCATCTCCGGCTCGACACCGCCGCCGGGGACCGGGCGCTCCTCGACGTCAACCAGAGGCACCCCCGTTCGGCGGTCGAGGATATAGAGGTCGCCCTGTTTGCTCGGCAGGACCAGGGCCGGCACGGCGCCGGCGTCGGTCGGATAGTCGATGAGCGTCGCCTGGCTGCCCAGGTCATAGTCCCAGACATCGATATGCACCGTCTGGAATGACCACACCGGCTTGCCGGTCGTGACGTCCAGCGCCACAAGCGAGGTGGCAAAGCGGTTCTCCGCCTCCGAGCGATCGCTGCTGTAGTAGTCAGCCGCCGAATTCCCCATGGGCAGGTAGATCAGTCCCAGCTGCTCGTCCCCGGTGGCGGTCGTCCACATGTTGGGCGTGCCGCGGGTATAGGTCTCGCCCTCCGGGGGCAGGCCATCGAGGTCCGGCCGGGTCATGTCCCAGGCCCACCGCTGCTCTCCCGTCACGGCATCAAAGCCCTGGATCACGCCGGAGGGGGCCTCATTGTACTGGCCGTCCAGAACCTGATGACCGGTCACCACAACGCCGCGTACGATCGTGGGCGCCGAGGTCATCGAGACCATGCCGGGGATGACCTCTCCCATTCCGCGCTTGATGTCGACCTGTCCGTTCTCGCCGAAATCAGGACAGGGACGGCCGGTGCGGGCATCCACCGCGATCAGGCGACCGTCCAGTGTGCCCTCGATGATCCGCGTCGTGCAGGCGGTTGATGTGGTCCGCTGTTCGGCCTGCGCCGGAGCAGGGGGCGTTTCCGACGCCGGTTGCGCCACGGCCGTGCGGCGCGTGTCGTAATAGGCGACCCCGCGGCAAGCGGCGGTGTAGGGAATCCAGTCGTCCGAGACCTCGGGGTCGTAGCGCCAGCGCTGCTCGCCGGTGGCGGCATCGAGCGCGATCAGCTCATTGCGCGCGGTGCACAGATACAGGGTGTCGCCGATCTTCAGCGGAGTCGTTTCCGCCCCCCATTTGTCTTCGGGCAGGTCCTCTGTGTGGAACAGCCAGACACGCTCAAGCGTCTCCACATTGTCGCGGTCGATCTGGGTCAGGGGCGAATACCGCCGGGCAGCATAGGTGCCGCCGAAGGCCGGCCAGTCAGCGCCGGTCTGATAGAGGCCCGGCTCGGCCATGTCGCCGCTGCCCGCCGGGACCGAAAGGCCCGCCCCGGCGCGGTTTGCAACGCCGATCACAATCCCTCCGAGGATCACGAGGACAGCCAGCGCCCCGCCGCCGATGAAGGCCGCCCGCCTGCCGTGGGGCAGTAACAGGGGCAGGGCTGCGATCAGGACGGCCATGAGGACGGTCGGCGCGACCACTCGCGGGACGAGCGCCCAGCCGTTGAGCCCGACCTCCCAGAGCGCCCAGGGCAAGGTCAGGACGTAGAGGCCGGTATAGATCCATGCACCGAGCGGTCGACCGAGCGCCAGCAGGACGCCGGATGCCACGAGGGCCAGCCCTGCCGGCAGATAGTAGAAGGACCCCCCGAGCATCAGGAGCCAGGCGCCTCCGATCACCAACGGCAGGCCGACGATGACGAAGATGACGCCAATCGCGACCAGTGGCCACCGCGCCAGTGCCATTCCGTGGGGCATAGCATCCTCCTCTCGCTATGACCCCAACCCGGCGGGCGCCCGGGGGTTCCAGCGAGCGGTCAGGCTACGGCGCAGGTCCGGAGGGCGAAGACCCGCAGATCAGAGGAAGAGCAGGGCCACCAGAAGGACGCCGAGGACAGTGCCGGCCCCCGTCAACCAGACCCACATCGGAAGACGCAGGCCGGTCTGTCCGGCCTCAGGCGTCCTCCGCTCCGGTGCGGGCGGCGCGGGGGAATGCACCACAGGACTGGCGCCGCCGGCCTCGGCATCGGCCTGGCCGCTCGCAAGCACCGGGTCAAACACGGGCGTGGAGGCGTTGGGGTCGGTGTTCCCGTCGCCTTCGTTCAGACGCCTGTACTGGTCGGGTGATGACATCGGGCGGACCTCGCACTTGTGACGGGACGATGGACAGTTCCACGTCCCCGCAGCTTCAGGGGATAAACCCGGCACGACCCCGGGGGTTGCCGACGCCCCGGCCCACCGACGGGTGAGGGTAGAGCGGCGTGGCCTCAGCCGACCCGGACCGGTCGCCATGTGGTGGGCCTCACGCCTGTGCGGGAAGGTTCGCGAGGATGTATTCGACGGCCCAGCCCACACCTCCCCCATGGGCGAGCGTGATCGGGTACATGCGCTGGTATTCCGGCGCCGTATTGTCCGGCGACCATTCCGCCGCCACGGCAAACCACGACATCGGCACCGCGCCCGCCTGGATCATACGCTGGCAGGCGCGCTCATGCGCCTCGGGCGTCAGGCCGCCAGAGGCGTCGGCGACGAAATAGACCTCGTAGCCCTCACGCATGGCAGATAGCGACGTCTGGGCGAGACAGACCTCGGTCCAGAGACCCGCGATCACGAGCTTTTTCCGATCCGTCGCCTTCACTGCGGCAACGAAGGCGGGATCGGACCATGCGTTGGTGTTCGTCCGGTCGATGGGTTTCACGTCGGGCCAGAGGGCCGTGAGTCCCTGAAAGAGAGGGTCCCGCAGAGGGCCATTCTCTCCATTGATCGTCGTCAGGACGGTGGGCACACCCAGCACCTTCGCGGTCTTGGCCAGCGCCACGACATTGTTGGACAAATGCTCGGGAGAGATCGAATGGACCGGAAACGCCACCCAAGGCTGGTGGTCGATCAGCAAAAGGGGTCGAGTTTTCGATCGTCAACTCGTTGATTGTATGCATGTTCGGGTTCCCGGGCAGAGAGGAGGGCGGCAGCACCTGAATCCCGCACGATCAGGCCGTGCGCAGGCTTCTCCCGGGGGCAGCGCCGCCCGTTGAGGCCGCCCGCTCGCGCAGGAAGGCCACCCTATCTTCCGCCAGTCGACTTGATTAGACCGCGGCCGTGGATGACACTCATTCATGAATGACTTTATCGATGATACGCTCGGCGACCTGGCCCTCTTTGTTCGTGTCGTGAACGCCGGTGGCTTCACCGCGGCGGCCCGGCTGACCGGGACGCCGCAGCCGACGATCAGCCGTCGCATCGCGCAACTGGAAGCGCGCATCGGATTGAAGTTGCTTCATCGCAGTACCCGCTCGATCTCGATCACCGGGAGCGGGCGGCGGGTCTATGATCATGCCGTGACGATGATTGCGGCCGGCGAGGCCGCCGCCAGCGCAGCCCTGGCGATGCGAACCGAGATTTCGGGGCTGGTACGGATTACGGCGCCCGTGGTTCTCGGCCGGTACCTCGTCTCCCCCATTGTCCGGGAGGCATTGAGCACCCACCCTGATCTCCGCCTTGATGTCGAATGGACGACCCGGCGTGTCGACCTCCTGCATGACGGCGTGGATGTCGCCGTCCGGATCGGCCGGCCGACCGAGTCCGATGCGATGTTGACCCGCCTGGGACACGCGCGGCGTCGGATCTTTGCGCCGCCTTCCTGGTCGGCCCCGGACCCGTCTGTTCCTGCCGACCTCGACGGCGCACCGGTCGTCGGACTCGGGCCGAGCACCGAAGCGCCCCCGCTGGTTCTCCGGAGCGACGATCAGCGGGCGACCGTGCGGCCGGATTGGCGGATGGCCGCAAATGATGGCGACCTCGTGCTGGACCTTGCCGAAAGCTGCGGCTATCTCGCCATCCTGCCGGATTTCCTTCCGCCGCCCGACTGGCGTGTCCTTCTGCCGGATTGGGAAACGCGCCATGAGATCAACGCCATCACGGCGCCCGGCCGGGTCTCCGTGCCGAAAATTCGCTATGTGATCGACTGCCTGAGGGCGCGCGCCGCCACGCAGGGAGGTGAGGAGCACACCGTCTTCACAAGGTTGGAGACGCCTTGATATCCGCCTGGTATTGAAGGCCGGGGGCGATGGCGGACAGAGAGGGATTCGAACCCTCGGTACGCTTTCACGTACACACGCTTTCCAAGCGTGCGCGATCGACCACTCCGCCACCTGTCCATTTCCACATCGCGGAAACGCGCGGGCAGTCGACCCGCGAGAGGCGAGGCTGATAGAACAGACTGGCCCTCTCGGCAAGTCGGGGGAGACACCCCATATGCCTTGCCTCACCTGTTTTGATCGAGACCCGCCATGTTGTCGCAAAAGACCCAGATGCCCACGGCCGAGACCGCCCTGCCGGGGCGCGCCGAGCCCCTGCCCACAGATGAGTTGCACTTTGTCAGCGGCCATCCGCTGAAGGGGCCCTATCCCGAGGGGTTCGAGACGGCGGTGTTCGGCATGGGCTGTTTCTGGGGGGTGGAGCGCATCTTCTGGCAGCTGCCGGGGGTGTGGGTGACGGCGGTCGGCTATTCCGGCGGGCTGACCCCCAACCCGACCTATGAGGAGACCTGCACCGGGCGCACGGGCCACACCGAGGTCGTCAGGGTGGTGTTCGATCCGAAGGTGATCTCCTACGGCGACCTGCTGAAGGCCTTCTGGGAGAACCACGACCCGACCCAGGGCATGCGCCAGGGCAATGACATCGGCACCACCTACCGCTCGGCCGTCTATTACGCCAACGAGGCCCAGAAGGCCGAGGCGGAGCGGTCGCGCGAGGCCTATCAGGCGGCGCTGTCCAGGGCCGGTCGGGGTGAGATCACCACCGAAATCGAGGCGCTGGGTCCCTTCTATTACGCGGAGGACTATCACCAGGGGTATCTGGCCAAGAACCCGGCCGGCTATTGCGGGATCGGCGGGACGGGCGTGGTCTGCCCGATCGGCGTCGGCGTCGAGGCCTGATCGATGGACCGGGCGGGGATCGGCCGGGTCTGTCTGGCGCTGCCGGCGACGGAGCTGGCCCATTCGTTCGGCGAGGATCACGACGTCTACAAGGTCGGCGGCAAGATGTTCGCCATCGTCGGGGGCGAGGGCGCGATCAGCTTCAAGGTGTCGGACATCGCCTATGAGGTGCTGACCGAGGCCGGACACGCGGCGCCCGCCCCCTATATGGCGCGCGCCAAATGGGTGCAGGTCGAGGATCCGGCCAGCTGGGACGAGGCCGACCTGGCCGATCACCTGAAGACCGCCCACGCGCTGATCGCCGCGAAACTGACCAGGAAAGCGCGCGCGGAGCTGGGGTTGGGCCATGGCCGGGAAAACGCCGTCTGAATGGTCTGAATGGTTTGAACTCCGCTCCTCCCCCATCGGGGGAGGGGGACCATCCGAAGGATGGTGGAGGGGGCTGACGTCATCAGATGCACGGATCCTTTGCGCGAATGGCAGCTCTGCCCCCACCACCCCGGCGCAGAGCGCCGCGGTCC
>NZ_JAGHQP010000040.1 GCF_017744255.1 Brevundimonas sp. A19_0
CTCGTCGTGCAGTCCCCCCAGCCCGCGCAGGATCTCGACCCAGCCGTCCTGCACCGCCTCGCGCGCCATCTCGGCATCGCCGGTCAGCCGCCAGGCATGGCCCAGCAATTTCGGTTGCCACCGCGCGACCAGCCGCGCCCGCGCCGCCCCGTCCCCCGCCCGCGCCGCCGCCACCAGATAGGCGTCCAGCAGGCGGGCCTTGTCCCTCGGGATCGGCGACATCGAAACAGACCCTCCGCACTCTCGGGAACAAGGTGCCGCGAACGCCCGATCCGGTTCAATACGACCGGAGACGTCGTCTCCTCCCCATCATGATGGGGAGGGGGACCGCCGAAGGTGGTGGAGGGGTTCTTCACCGCAGGCCCGCCCTCAAGAGCCCCTCCGTCACGGCGCACAATGCGCCGCGCCACCTCCCCCTCTCCGATAGGGACGAGACAGAAGCGCCCGTCATCCTCGGGCTCGACCCGAGGATCGGTGTGGGCATAGCCTTTGGAGTCAGTCGGTTAACCAAACTCAAGCGATGGTTGCGATCAAAGCGCAATTAGTTCATGGTTTGTTCTCATGGCCCAAAACTCTCCCATCGAGTGGACGGACGTCACCTGGAACCCCGTCGCTGGGTGTCTGGTAATCACGCCTGGCTGCACAAACTGCTACGCCATGCGGATGGCCGCGCGTCTGGAGGCCATGGGTGTCGCCAAGTACGAGGGCCTCACTCGCAAGAGCGGCAAGCGATACGTCTGGACTGGCAAGATCAGGCTGGATGAGGCCTCGCTTGAGGCGCCTTTGAAATGGCACAAGCCACGCAAGGTCTTCGTCAACTCGATGTCGGACCTCTTCCACCCCGACGTGCCCGCTGATTTCGTAGCCCGGGTCTGGTCGGTAATGGAGCGGACGCCCCAGCATACCTATCAGATTTTGACCAAGCGCCCGGATCGAATGCGTGAAGTCCTGACGGAGCTTGATTTGCCGGCGCTCGGGCACGTGTGGCTCGGCACCAGCGTTGAAGACGCGGCTGTTCTGTCTCGCTTGGACGATTTGCGGGCCACGCCCGCCATCATTCGCTTTGTCTCGTTCGAGCCACTCATTGGTTCTGTCGCAGAGGCCAATCTTGACGGCATCCATTGGGCGATAGTTGGCGGTGAGTCTGGCCCCCGAGCCCGCCCAATGAACGAGGAATGGGTCGAGGAGATTCGACGCAAGTGCCTAACGGCGGGGACGGCGTTCTTCTTCAAGCAGTGGGGTGGCAAGAACAAGAAAGCTGCCGGTCGGACCTATCGCGGCAAGATTTGGGATGAGCTTCCATTGACAACTGGCGGTTAGCCGCGAGATCGTGCGCCGATGAGAAACCGGGGTAACTGATGGCCGCGCCTCAGCAAACTGTTTGGGCGCTAGAGCCTCACACTGCGGCAAAGCACGCAATCCTCGCCCGGTATTTGTCGGCTTGGCTTCCCATACTAAGTCAGGGCGGCTATCCGAAACTCGCGTACATTGATGCGTTCTCGGGACCTGGAAGCTATTCCGGTGGCGAAGATGGTTCGCCGGTGATCGCCCTAAAGGCAATGCTGGATCACAAAGCTGCGATTCGCGCGCAGTGCTATTTTGATTTCGTTGAGCGAGCGCCTGACCGCGCATTAGCACTCAAGAACGCAGTCCAAGAAACACAGAAACTTCTAGGTAGGCCGCACAACGCACACGTAGAAGTGCATCAGAGTACCTTCGAAGAGGCTTACGCAAAGATTGGCCCTCGCCTCAAAGCTGTGGGAACAATTCCCACGTTTGCATTTATCGATCCGTTCGGATGGACCGGCCTTCCATTTTCCATAATAGAGGAACTGTTGAGGCGACCGTCGACCGAGGTTTTTATCAACTTCATGTTCGAGGAAATAAATCGCTTCCTCGACCATCCTGATCAGGTCGGAAATTTCGACAAGCTTTTTGGATGTACGGAATGGCGAACGTGCGCTCAGAAGTCAGGAGCAGATCGAAACAGGTGCATCCGAGATCTGTATGCCAAGAAGCTCAGCGGGAGCGCGGCTTACGTCAGATATTTCGAGATGCGCAACAAGGCAAATTCCACCGACTACTTCCTTTTCTTTGCCACTAATAGCCTGTTAGGCCTCAAGAAAATGAAGGAAGCCATGTGGAAGGTCGATCAGGGAGGCGCGTTCAGCTTCTCCGATGCCACTGATCCCAATCAGATGACGCTTTTTGCGAACGAACCCAACTTCGGCCAACTGAGGAAGCAGATCCTAGACAACTTCCGGGGCCGCGAGACGTCTGTCGATCGCATTGAGGAGTTCGTAGTTGCTAAGACCGCGTTCCGAGAAACGCATTTCAAGCGTCAGGTTCTAGCCAAGGGGGAGGGCACGGAATTTGAGGTAATAAGATCGAAGGTAGATCGACGGAGGGGCACATTCCCAAGTGGAACCTATCTTCGATTTTACGATAACGTTTAGGCGGGCTGACGGACGTTTCCATCAGTCCTCCCTAGGCATATGCCGCTGTGCTTTTGCGGTACGACCGCCAGTTGGCGCCGACCTCACGCCCCCAGCCATCACAGCCGCCCCCCAATTCCCCCGCCCTTTCAAGGCCCCTCCCA
>NZ_JAGHQP010000041.1 GCF_017744255.1 Brevundimonas sp. A19_0
CCTACTACCTTCGTCTTCGCGTTCCGCGCTCATTGGCAGGGATGATTGGCAAGACCCATGTCGTGAAGACCCTCAGCACGGGATATCGAGCGGAGGCCGTTCGTCGGGCCCGGATAGTTGCCGCTGAGTTGGAGCAGGAATGGCGTTACGTTGAGACGCAGGGTGCTGGCCCGGCCATCGCTGATCCGCATAGGGAAGCGAGGCCTGCGGTTTTCTCCCCAACAACATCAGGGGACAAGACGCTGCGCCAAGCCTTCGAACTGTTTCGATCTGACCCCGCGAAACAGCGCACTCGAAAGACGGACCTCCACTATCTGAACCTAATCGAACTTGCAGTTTGCCTATGGGGTGAGAACCGCACGATCCGGTCCATCGACCGTGAAGCATCACGCGAGCTTCTCGATGTGCTCGTCTGGTTGCCGTCGAACGCCGAAAAGAGGTTCCCCAAGCTGTCGCCACTCGCGGCGGCGCAAATGGCGAAGGAGAGAGGGCTGGTCGGAAGGCTCTCGCCTGCCTCGGTCAATGGCTACATGACCAAGTTCCGCGCCGTGATGAACTTCTGCCAGAATGAAGGCTGGATCGAACGAAACCCAGCCAAAGGGCTCCAAGTCATCGACCGGGTGAGGCGTCGCGATAAACGCCTGCCTTTCTCCCCCGACCAGTTACGTCTGATCTTTGATGCGCCGCTCTACAGAGGTTGCGTCGATGACTGGGCCGGATATTCGACGCCGGGCCATGCGCGTCCCCGTCGCGGGCGTTTCTGGGTTCCTCTCATTGCCCTTTTCTCGGGTATGAGGATGAACGAGATTTGCCAGCTTCACGTGGCCGACATCCATCGGCTGGATGGCGTAGACTGTTTCTTCGTAACCGAAGGACCGTCCGACAGCGACACCGGCAAGCGACTGAAAACTGCTGCCAGTGAGCGGTTCGTCCCGGTCCATCCGACGCTGATCAAGATCGGGTTTATGACCTTCGTCACCCAGCGACGAGCGGCTGGCGCGGTCCGCCTTTTCTCCGAACTCCAGAAGTCCAGCACTGGCTACTACAGCGACCCATTCAGCAAGTGGTTCAGACGCTTCCTTGAGCGATGTGGTGCCGCTCGGGAGAGAACATGCTTTCACTCGTTTCGCCACTGCTACCGAGACGCCCTGCGCGAAGCGCGTATCGAACACGAATTGGCCTTGGCACTCGGCGGTTGGTCCTCAGGAGTTGGGAACGAGGGCGGTGAAACCGCCGCTGCCTACGGTAGGGGCTACCGAGCGCAAACGCTGTATGAGGCTATTGGCCGGATCGCCTATACCGAACTCGACCTTTCGCACCTATTTGAACCGACGCCACATCGCCGGTAACGCAGCGAGTGTCTCTGATAAGTTGTCACGTTCACCTCTCCTCCTGACGGCCAGATGCCCAAAAATCCGCCTAAGGTATTCCTTGACGCCAACGTGCTCATCAGTGCGGGAAAGCCTCCTGGTGGCCCCGAGATCAGCCGTGTTCGTGACCTCGTCGAGGCCGACCTGATCTCCGTGCTGACGACAGACCTCACGGTGGTAGAGGTCGCGAAACATCATGCGAAGAACGACCTCGATATCTTGGGGGACATCACCGCTCCGCATTTTCGCAAGTTGGTAGAGCAGCACACTGGCGTGAAGCTGCTGGACCTCAAGAAGGCTACCCTTAAGGGCCAGCTTAACGAGCACTACGTCAGTTCGACGCGGTCGATGATGAAAGGGCTGAAGGCGGAGGAACTCCAGGTCGATTCCGTGAAGCCCTCGACTGTGCTGGACGCTTACGCAACCGGCACGGGGTTCTTCGAGGATGGGGCGAAGAAGGATCAGTTCCCCGACGCATTCGCTTTCGAAAGCCTCAAGCTAACGGCTTCCGCCGACCAGCCCGTCATCGTGGTGTCGGCGGACAATGACTTCAAGAAGCCAACGGCCACCGAGGAGCACATCTCCCTTGTAGGCTCGTTCCTTGAGCTTTTCGAACATCTCGGACTTCAGCATGAGGCTCCCGAGGTAGAGGAATGGCTTGAAGCCCAGGCTGACGATCTCATTGCGCTCACAGACGCTGAACTGAGCGACTGGGGGCTTCAAGGCGACGTGGAAGATTCGGAGATCGACGAGACGACCGTAACAGCCGTGAAGCTGGAGCGCGTGACGGCGTTCAAGCCCATTGAGGCCGGTGATCCGATCCTCGTGTTCGCCACCATCACGGCGACAACCACTGTCAGCTATAGTCATCCTGATTGGGACAACGCCAGCTACGACTCCGAGGACAAGGTTCTTATTCCTTGGGACACGGTCAGTGGTGAGTCCGAGATCGAGATCGAGATAGATGTCTCATTGACCATCGCGGTCGATGAGGATGGCGATCCGGCAGAGATTGAGGAACTGAGCTTCCGAAACGACCGCTTCGTCTACGTCGAGCTTCACCCGTATGACCCCTACGAATACATGTGAGCA
>NZ_JAGHQP010000042.1 GCF_017744255.1 Brevundimonas sp. A19_0
GCCTGACCCTGTCCCACAATCCCCTCTGAATTCACCTGCCGCTGGTTCTTGATTCCAAGGTCATGATTCCGCGCCCTCGGAATCATGTGGATCGGAGACACTGGCGGCGGATAGGCTGGAGCCATCCGGGGGAGTTCCATGACCGACGAGGCCGTTCGAGACGAGATCAATAGGAAGGCCGCCGCGCACGCGGAAGCGACGGTCTATTCCCTGAACAACGCCTACCTGTCGCGCTCCCAGAAGGCCGAGGTCGAGGCCGTCTACCAATTCTCGTTCGGCATCTTCACCTACGCCTTCGCCGCTCTGGCCCTCGTGGCCGATCAGTCGTTCTGGACCGCCTACCTCAACGCCACCTTCATCGGAGCACTGGCCTGGGGCCTCAGCCGCTTCGTGATGATTGGGAAGGCATACCTTCCGCTCAGTCTGGTTCTCGCCGGAAACGGCGGGATGCTCATCCACCTCGCCATCGCCGCCTATGCCCTCTTCGAGAGACGCTGGGGCGTAGCGGCATTCGTGGGCTTGGAAGCCTTCGGGCTGATGGTCATGTTCATGCTGCCAGGGTGGTTATGGCCGATGTTGTTCGGCGGGCGGATGAACCCGAAATATCGCATCGCCAAGAAGATGTTCGGAGTCGAATTCCCCTTCGAGCGAGACCTCTAATCGCCCCCTTTTCCTTGACGCCTTGGCGATCCGTGAGATCGTCTTGGAGATGAAGAGGGCAGCATTCTACCTCCGTGTGAGCACGGATTCCCAAACGACGGAGAACCAGCGTCGCATCCTCCAGGAGGTCGCCGAGCGATCCGGCTGGGAAGTCGTCGAGGTCTACGAGGATCACGGAATCAGCGGCGCCAAGGGGCGGGACAAGCGACCTGCCTTCGACGCCCTCCTGAAGGCCGTCAGTCGCCGAGAGATCGACATGGTGGCCGCCTTCGCCGTGGACCGGCTGGGCCGATCCCTGCCCGATCTGATCGGCTTCCTCTCCGACCTCCAGGCCAAGGGATGCGATCTCTATCTGCACCAACAGGCCATCGACACGAGCACGCCCAGTGGCCGCATGCTCTTCCAGATGCTGGGCGTCTTCGCTGAGTTCGAACGCTCGATCATCACCGCTCGGATCAAGGCTGGCCTCGCCCGTGCCAGAGCCCAGGGCAAGCACTTCGGTCGGCCCAACCTCTCCCTGGAGCGCAGGAGAAGCGTCCAGAAGGCGTTGAGCGACGGCCTGTCCGTGAGGGCCGCAGCCAAGGCGACAGGCGTCTCCGCCGCCTCGGTCGGACGCATCAAGCAGGCCATGCCTCAGACCGTGTGATCGACGAGGTGCTCGGACCAGCGGAGATGGAAGGCCATCACATCCCGGTCGGCCTCCAGGGCGACCCAGAAGACCGCCCGCATGTCGTCCTGCCGGGCCAGCACTCCGTCATGGACCTCGTCGGCCAGCCACGCCTGCACCTCATCGAACAGCGTGGTCTTGCCGTCGAAGAAGGCCCTCAGGTCAGCCTCGGTGTGATAGCCCGCCAGGCCATAGACGTGGCGGAGTTCACGCCGAGCCGCCAAACCGGCTCGAAACCCCTCCTCGTCTCCCCAGGCGATGTCCGATCTGGCCATGACCCATCATGGGTGAACGGAGTCCGAGAAGTCGAAATTGAAATCCAGGAGCACGCTCGATGACGGTCGAAGACGATCAGGAATCGGAGAAAGACCGTGAGGAAGCGTCAGCCCAATCGATGCTCCCCTCGGCTCCACCA
>NZ_JAGHQP010000043.1 GCF_017744255.1 Brevundimonas sp. A19_0
GTCTTTCAGCCGTGGGGGCTGATTACTCGGTGATCTTCGACACGACGCCGGCACCAACCGTGCGGCCGCCTTCGCGGATGGCGAAGCGGAGCTTCTCTTCCATGGCGATCGGGGTGATCAGCTCGACGTTCAGCTCGGCGTTGTCGCCGGGCATGATCATCTCGACACCTTCCTTCAGGTGCACGATGCCGGTCACGTCCGTCGTCCGGAAGTAGAACTGCGGGCGGTAGTTGGTGAAGAACGGCGTGTGACGGCCACCCTCTTCCTTGGTCAGGATGTAGGCCTCGGCCAGGAATTTGGTGTGCGGGGTGATCGAACCCGGCTTGCACAGCACCTGGCCGCGCTCGACGTCTTCACGCTTGGTGCCGCGCAGCAGCACGCCGACGTTGTCGCCCGCCTGGCCCTGGTCCAGCAGCTTGCGGAACATTTCCACGCCCGTGCAGGTCGTCTTCTGGACCGGACGGATGCCGACGATCTCGACTTCCTCACCGACCTTGACGATGCCGCGCTCGACGCGACCGGTCACCACGGTGCCGCGGCCCGAGATCGAGAACACGTCTTCCACCGGCATCAGGAACGGCAGGTCAACCGGACGCTCCGGCTGCGGGATGTAGTCGTCGACCGTCTGCATCAGCGCCAGGATGGCTTCTTCGCCGATCTTGGCGTCGCGGCCTTCGACCGCCGCCAGGGCCGAGCCCTTGGTGATCGGAATGTCGTCGCCCGGGAACTGGTACGAGCTCAGCAGCTCGCGCACTTCCATCTCGACCAGCTCCAGCAGTTCCTCGTCGTCGACCATGTCGACCTTGTTCAGGAACACCACCAGCGCGGGAACGCCGACCTGACGCGACAGCAGGATGTGCTCGCGGGTCTGCGGCATCGGGCCGTCAGCGGCCGACACCACCAGGATCGCGCCGTCCATCTGCGCCGCACCCGTGATCATGTTCTTCACATAGTCGGCGTGGCCCGGGCAGTCGACGTGGGCGTAGTGACGGTTGGCCGTCTCATATTCCACGTGCGCCGTGTTGATCGTGATGCCGCGCGCCTTCTCTTCCGGCGCCGCGTCGATGTCGGCGTAGTTCATCGCCTTCGCACCACCGGCCTT
>NZ_JAGHQP010000044.1 GCF_017744255.1 Brevundimonas sp. A19_0
GCCTCTACCTGCCCGACACCCCCGGCGCCGACCCGGTAGACACCCCGCCCACCCACGACTGGGCCTGGATGTAAGCCCCACAGGGCGGCCCCGCACACGCCGGGCCGCCCCATCCCAGGGGGGAGCGGCGGACGCAGGAGGCTCTGAGGGCCGGATCGGCCTCAGGCCTCGTCGGCCGTCTTCTCCGCGGTCTCGGCCAGGGTGCCGCCGGGCGGCGGTTCGCGCGACATGACGACATCGCAGGAGGACAAGGTGGCCATGTCGGCCGCCGGGATTTCCAGCAGGGTGGAGTCGAACTGGATCTTCCAGAAGCGGAAGCCCATGCCGGCCAGCCAGTCGACATAGGCGGGCACATCCGTGCGGGACCCCATCTGGACGATGTCCCACTCCATGATGACCACGATGTCGGGGCGGGCGAGCAGGCGGGTCGCCCCGCGCAGAATCAGGGGTTCCGACCCCTCGGCATCCATCCGGATCAGCCGCACGTCCTGATCGGCCTCGTCGTCCAGCCGGGTGGCCGGGACGGTGATCAGGCGGCTGTCGCTGCCGAGGCCGCTGGGGTCGCTGGACAGGGTGCCGCCCCCGGCATTGCGGCGCGAGACGCCGAAGCTGACCTCGCCCGGGGCATCGGCCGCGGCCTTGGCCACCAGCCGGGCCCGGCCCGCATAGCCGTTGAACTTGATGGAGCGCTCCACCAGTCCGGCGAGATCGGGATTGGCCTCGAAGCTGACGAGCGAGCCCTGCTCGCCGATGATGCGCGCCATGGCCAGGGTGTAGACCCCGAAATTGGCCCCGACCTCGATCAGGTGATCGCCGGGCCGGACCAGGTCGCAGACGGCCCTGTGAATCCACGACTCCCAGTAGCCGCGCGCGATCAGGTGCGCGCCCACCGCCTCGTCCGCCGGGTCGACGTAGACAAAATGACCGTCGGTGAGGCGCGCGATGCCCATTTCGGGGCTGATGGGGAAGTAGCGCTGGGGCTCGGCCGGTGGCGGAGGCGCCGCCACAGGGACAGGGGCAGGGGCCGCCTCGGCCTCGACAGGTGGCTCGGGGGCGGGTGCCGGCGGGGGCGCGGCCTCCCGGGCG
>NZ_JAGHQP010000045.1 GCF_017744255.1 Brevundimonas sp. A19_0
CTCAGGCCTTGCCGACTATGACCTGCTGGACGGCGATGCGGGCAATGACATCTACTGGGTCGACACCGGCGATGACCTGACGTTCGAGGATGCCGGCGGCGGCACCGACACCGTCTATGCCGATGTGCGGGTCGAGAACGCGGGCGTCTATCTCTATGCCAACGTCGAGAACCTGGTGCTGGTCGGGACCACGGCCTTCGGCGTCGGCAACGGCCTGGCCAATCTGATGGTCGGCAGTGGCTCGGGCAACTATCTGCTGGGCGGGGCGGGCAATGACGTGCTGGACGGCCGCGGCGGCAATGATGTGCTGTTCGGCGAGGCGGGCAATGATGTGTTCGTCTTCCAGGCCGGCACCGGCGGCGATGTGATCGGCGACTTCACCATCGGTCAGGACCGGATCGACCTCAGGGCCTTCGGCTTTGCCAATTTCGACCAGCTGAAGGTCAACTTCAGCCAGGTCGGGGCGGACGGGGCGATCAACCTGGGCAATGGCGACTTCATCGTCCTGCACGGGGTGACGATGGCCAATCTGACGGCGGCCCAGTTCATCTTCCCGGGACAGGCCTCTCCGGCCGAGGCCCTGTCGGGGATCATCCCGGCCGACGATGCGCGCTTCAACCCGCCGGTCCAGGTCGCGACCGCCGCGCAGGACGCGGTCAAGCCGGGCCTCGAGGCCGACGCCGGCCCGCAGATCCTGCCGGGACTGGAGGATGACGCCTTCATCGCCGACTTCAGCGGCGGCGGGGCCAAGGCCCACGAGGGCGGTGCCCAGGTGCTGCCGGCCGGGATCGACACCCTGGGCCCGCAGGTCCTGCCGGGCGGGCCGGAGGTCGTCGACGACCTGCTGTTCAGCCCGGCCCACTGGACCTTCGGCGAGGGCCGCGGCCACGGCCTCTACCTGCCCGACACCCCCGGCGCCGACCCCGTCGACACCCCGCCCACTCACGACTGGGCCTGGATGTAAGCCCCACAGGGCGGCCCCGCACACGCCGGGCCGCCC
>NZ_JAGHQP010000046.1 GCF_017744255.1 Brevundimonas sp. A19_0
GGGTGGGGATTGTGCGCGCTCCTGTATTCTGACGGCGGCGGCGCCCCCTCCACCCTCCTTCGCCCTTCGGGCTTCGGACGGTCCCCCTCCCCATCGGAGATGGGGAGGTGATGAGCGGAGGCTCCTCTCGCCGCGCGCGGCAGAGGGTGGAGGGCAGGCGGAGCGCCGGGTCTTCGCCCGGAGAAGATGAGTATTACCGTTTCGACGAAGGCTGACGCTCCGCGCGGTGGTTTTCCGGAAGCTTGCGTCGGGTGGCCGTGTTCGGGCCTTACCGCAGCGCCCCCGGCGGGCGGGCGGGGCCTGCGCCCCGTCCCGGAACGGCCGAGTATCCCCCTCGACCCTTGCCCCGATCACACACCCGGAGGCGGAGATCGAGGGTGCATGAAGGTGGGCCTATCGCTCGGCTCGCGGAGCCTCGCTGCTTGAGGCCCGAAAGCTGGGCGTGGGCGTCCTCCAACCCCGCTCCATCGCTCCCGCCGCTCACAAGGTCGCAGGCCTTACGAGCCCTCCGCGCGACGGGACGGGAGGAGGGTGGCACACGGCTGGAGCAAGGCGGGGAAGTCGGGGCGGGAAACGGCGGGGGTGTTGAACGGGCGGGGGAATTCGGGGG
>NZ_JAGHQP010000047.1 GCF_017744255.1 Brevundimonas sp. A19_0
CCACGGCCTTCGGCGTCGGCAACGGCCTGGCCAATCTGATGGTCGGCAGTGGCTCGGGCAACTATCTGCTGGGCGGGGCGGGCAATGACGTGCTGGACGGCCGCGGCGGCAATGATGTGCTGTTCGGTGAGGCGGGCAATGATGTGTTCGTCTTCCAGGCGGGCACCGGCGGCGATGTGATCGGCGACTTTACGATCGGTCAGGACCGGATCGACCTCAGGGCCTTCGGCTTTGCCAATTTCGACCAGCTGAAGGTCAACTTCAGCCAGGTCGGGGCCGACGGGGCCATCAATCTGGGCAATGGCGACTTCATCGTCCTGCACGGGGTGACGATGGCCAGTCTGACGGCGGCCCAGTTCATCTTCCCGGGACAGGCTTCGCCCGCCGAGGCCCTGTCGGGGATCATCCCGGCCGACGATGCGCGCTTCAACCCGCCGGTCCAGGTCGCGACCGCCGCGCAGGACGCGGTCAAGCCGGGCCTCGAGGCCGACGCCGGCCCGCAGATCCTGC
>NZ_JAGHQP010000004.1 GCF_017744255.1 Brevundimonas sp. A19_0
GGCGGGGTCGGATCGGACATGTCGCGTTCCAGGGACACTTCTCGGGTGCGGTCACGGGTGGGCGACGCCGGGCGGGCCGACGGCCTGACCGGCTTACCCAGCTTCGCAGGCAGGGTCAAAGCCGTCGTGCGCAATCATTCCGGCTTGCGGAAGCGCAGGGTCATCCGGTCGCTTTCACCGATGGCGTCGTAGGCCGCGCGCTCGGCCTCGGTCAGCACCCGGCCATCGCCTTCGCTGCGCCGGACGGGGGGCAGGGTCCAGACCCCGAAGGCGTGCTGGCGATCATCGGCCGGATTGGCGTTGAGGTCGCTGGAGGCCTCCAGTTCGAAGCCTGCCTTGAGGGCTGCGGAAATCACATAGGATTCGGGCACATAGCCGGTGCCGGCGGTCTGATCGACGTCCGATCCGGCCGGGGCACGGTGCTGTTCGACCGCGAGGATGCCGCCCGGGGCCAGCGCGTCGAAGAAGGCAGCCATATAGGCATCGGTGCGGCCCGCGCGGTGCCAGTTGTGGAAGGCCCGTGCCACCAGCACAAAGTCGGCCTCCCCGGACGCGACACCCATGGTCTCCAGCGGCCGGTTCACGGCCACATAGCGGCCCCCCGTGGCCGCGGCGTAGGGCTGGAGGATCTCGCTCCACCAGCCGGCCCGGCCGGGCTCGATCTCGACGACCGTCAGGCCGGGGCGCAGGCCCCAGAAGGTCAGGCTTTCATAGGGATGACGATAGACGTCGCGCGCCCGGTCGGCCTCGGCGCGGCTGTCCGAGGCGATCGCGGCCTTCAGCACCTCGTCCTCCTGGACCATAGGCCGGATCAGGGCCGGGTCCTGCGCGGGACGGGGCGTCTGGGCCAGGGCGGGGCTGGCCAGGGCAAGGCCGGCGATCACGAGCAGGGGCAGGCGAGGGGCGTGGGACATCGTCGAATTCCTCGATCAGGGGGTCAGCCCGAGAGCCTTAAGGCACCGGGGCGCGAGGGCAAGCGATCAAAGGCCCGGCCCGTCCTGCGGGGCCGCGACCGATTTTCGCATCATCCGCAATCGCCCGCCTCTTGACGGGGGGAAACGCCATCCCAAATCCCTGTTCAGGAGCGCCGATGTCGGGCTCCCGGGACGAGCGGCGCCGCAGAGCGGGTCGTATCGCCCATCACCCCGCCGTCCGGGCAAATCGCCGGGCGGATCAACCTTGCTGATCCCAGGAGGATGACATGCGTACCTTTGACCTGACCCCCCTTTACCGTTCCGCCGTCGGCTTTGACCGTCTGGCCGGCATGCTGGAGAGCGCCGCGCGCACCAGCGAGGCGGGCTGGCCCCCCTACAATATCGAGACGACCGGCGAGAATGCCTACCGGATCGAGCTGGCCGTCGCCGGCTTCACGCCCGAAGAGCTGACGATGGAGGTCAAGGAGAACCTGCTGACCGTCACCGGCAAGAAGGCGAACACCGGCGAGGACCGCACCTATCTGCATCGCGGCCTGGCCGAGCGCGACTTCGAGCGTCGCTTCCAGCTGGCCGACTATGTGGTGGTGACCGAGGCCCGGCTGGTGAACGGCCTGCTGACCGTCGATCTGAAGCGCGAGCTGCCCGAGGCGCTCAAGCCCCGCCAGATCGAGATCGTGACCGGTCCGTCGGCGATCGAGGGCAAGGCCCAGTCGCGGCCCCAGCCGAAGATCGAGAAGAAGGCCGCGTAAGCCGGCTGGTCTTCCTGTAAATCCCCAATCGACTTCCGGCCCGGGTGGTTCGCCATCCGGGCCTTTTTCGTGTGCGGCCTAGCTGCGGCGCAGGGTGATGTACCAGGCGCCCTCGCCCCCGTGGCGCCGGTGGGCCGGGGCATAGGCGGCGACCACGCCGCGCAGGGCGTGCCCCCTCAGCCATTCGGGGAGGGAGGCGCGGATCACGCCTTCGCCGCCGCCCGCGCGCCGGCCGTGGCCGGTGATCACCAGCACGGCGCGGAGCCCCCGGGTCTGACAGCGCGTCAGGAATTCCGTCAGCACATCCTCGGCCTGGAAGCGCCCATGGCCGTGCAGGTCCAGTCGCGCCTCGATCGGATCGCGCTCGCGCGCCAGACGCCGGTGACGGCGGGCGTCGAGGTCCGCGGGCGGGCTCTGCGGGCGGACGACCGGGGCGGGCGGCGCCGCCGGGGGCTGGCCCGAGGCGGCGCGGGGTCGCCGGGTCGGGGCCGTGTCGATGGGTGGCATGGCCTCGACGGGCATCCGGCGCGGGGCCAGCGGGGTCACGGTCGAGGTCACCCGCCGCCAGAGCGGCGCGCCATCCTCGACCGGCGGATCAGATTCGCGGGTCATCGACCGGTTCGTCGCCGCCGGCCGGCCCCGGGTCCTGGGTCAGCAGGTCGCCCGGCTGGCACCCCAGCTCGCGGCACAGGGCGTCCAGCGTCGAAAATCGCACCGCCCGGGCCTTGCCGGTCTTCAGGATGGACAGATTGGCCACGGTCACGCCCACCCGGTCGCTGAGCTCGGTCAGGGACATGCGCCGCTCCAGCAGCAGCCGATCAAGTTGGACGCGGATGGCCATGGGTCTCTCGGGGGTACGCTCAGATCGTCAGTTCGGATTCGCGGCGCAGGCGGGCGCCCTCGCGGAACACCTCGGCCAGCACGAAGACCACGAGCACGGAAAAGGCCGGCGTGACAAGGTTGAACAGGCTGGGCGGGTCCATCACGCCGCGGGCGAGGCGCGAGACTAGCATCTGGCCCAGCCAGACCCCGCCGGTGACGATGGCGAGGATCAGGCCGATCTGCTTGAGACGGCTGACATTGTCGGGATGGAAGGGGTCGCCCAGCGTCAGGGTGCGGAAGATCCGCCGCAGATGGCGCAGGATCAGGGCGAAGCCGCCGAAATAGCCGATGAAGGCGCCGATCCCGAACAGGGCATGGGCGCGGGGCAGGGGAATGCGGGTGCCGCCGGTGTCGGACATGACCGTCAGCCCGACCTGGTCCATGGGAATGACCGCGACCACGGCAAAGACCAGACAGGCCAGCAGGGTCATGAGGATCAGGAGGCCGTAGGCGATATCCAGGGCGGTCTTCAGCAGGCTGGATACGGAACCGGGACCAAGCGCCCGGAAGGCAGGAAGGATACGGCGGGGAAATCGAGGCGAAGGAAGGCGCATCGGAAGGCTCGCCGGCAGGATCGACAGGCGATCAGGGCGATCGCCGCGCGGGTGTCCGGCCGTTCAGGCCCGCGCGGACTCTACAATCGCGGTGTTTGTGGGCAGCGTCAAAGTCGGAAACTTCAAGGCCGGGCCGGATCAGAAGGACTGGACGAGAAAGGCGACCAGGGCGGTCGGGATCGCGGCCAGAAGGGCGACGTTCAGGACGACGGTGCCGATACGGTCCATCATCATGGTGACAGGCATGGCGTTCATTGTTCTTCTCCATAGTGCCCTGAGAGGGCGGGTTTTGCGCTTATTTTCGCGCGGTTGAAATGTGGTTGCGCTTTGAGCCTTCGGCAAGAACGTTGCAACCCCTCGTCCTTGAAATAATAGATAGCCCTGCCCCGCCGAGAAATCACGTTACATATCGTTTAACGATGTTAAACTTTGGCAATCCTGAGCCGTGGAGTGACCCGCCCGATGAAACTCAAATTAATCAAGGGGATGCAGCTGCTCGTCGCGACCCACAATCCGGGCAAGGCGGTCGAGATTTCCGCCCTGCTGGATGGAAATTACGACGTCGTCACAATGAGTGATCTGAATCTGCCCGAACCGGACGAGACCGAGAGCACATTTTCCGGAAATGCCCTCTTGAAGGCGCGCCATGCGGCCGAGGCCTCGGGGCTGGTGGCGCTGGCCGATGACTCGGGTCTGTCCGTGCGCGCCCTCGACGGGGCGCCGGGCATTTTTTCCGCCCGATGGGCCGGACCGGACAAGGATTTCTCCCACGCCATGGCCAAGGTCGAACAGCGAATGGAAGAGATCGGCTCGGACGACCGCCTCGCCTGGTTCACCTCGGCGCTGGCGGTGGCCTGGCCGCAGGGGCCGGCCGTGGTGGTCGAGGGACGGGTGGACGGCACCCTGACCTATCCGCCGCGGGGTGAGCGCGGGTTCGGCTACGATCCCGTCTTCATCCCCGAAGGCCACGACCAGACCTTTGGCGAGATGGAGCCGACCTACAAGGACAGCATCAGCCACCGCGCCCGCGCCTTCGCCCTGCTGAAAGACGCCCTGATTGACTGATGCCCCGCCGGGTGTCGCCCTTTACGTCCACTGGCCGTACTGCGCGCGCATCTGTCCCTATTGCGACTTCAACGTGGTGCGGGCCCGTGGCCGTGAGGCCGAGGCCGGTGCGCTGGCCGACGCCCTGCTGGCCGATCTGGAGGCCCAGGCCGCCCGGCTGGGGCCGCGCCCGCTGGTGTCCATCTTCTTCGGAGGCGGCACCCCCTCCCTGATGCCACCGGGCCGGGTGGCCGAGGTGATCGCGCGGGCGCGCGACCTGTTCCCGACGACCGATCCGGTCGAGGTGACGCTGGAAGCCAATCCCACGGACGCCGAGGCCGACCGCTTCGCCGCCTTTGCCGCCGCCGGCGTGACGCGGCTATCGCTGGGGGTGCAGTCGCTGGATGATGCCGCGCTGGCCTTCCTCGGGAGGAACCACTCGGGCGAGGAGGCCCGGCGGGCCGTCGCCCTCGCCGGGCGCCATTTCGACCGGCTGTCGATCGACCTTATCTATGCGCGGCCGGGCCAGACGGTGGACCACTGGCGCGCCGAACTGCTCTGGGCCCTCGACAGCGGCTTTGAGCATGTGTCGCCCTATCAACTGACCATTGAGCCCGAGACCGCCTTCGGGCGCGCCGTCCGGCGCGGCGTCTGGAGCCCGCCGGACGAGGCCCTGGCCGCCGATCTCTATGACGCGACCCAGTCGATCCTCGGGCAAGCGGGGTTCGAGGCCTATGAAGTGTCCAACCATGCCCGCGATCCGGCGGCCCGCTCGCAGCACAATCTGCATGTCTGGCGGGCGGGCGATTATCTGGGTCTGGGCCCCGGAGCCCATGGGCGCCTGACCCTCGACGGCCAGCGCACCGCGACCGTCGCCCATCGTCGCGTCGCCGACTATGTCGCCGGTGTCGCGACCGGGTCTCCCTGGTCGGAGGTCACAGCCCTGTCCGCCCCCGAGGCCGATGAGGAAGCGGTGCTGCTGGGCCTGCGCACCGTCGAGGGGGTGGCTCTCCCCCGGCTGGGGCGGCTGAGCCTGTCGGTGGACTCCGCTCCGCTCGGTGATCTGGTGGCCGACGGCTTCCTCGTCCGCACGGGTGACCGGATCGTCGCCACCGCACAGGGGCGCCCCGTGCTGGATGGCGTGCTGAAGGCGCTGCTCACCTGAACGTGCTTGAGGTGGTGCCTCGCGGCTGGCACGTTCCCGCCGATGACTGACCCCGACGCTCCCCCGCTCTGGACGGGCACTGCCCCGCCGCCCCGCCGCGTCGACCCCGGCCTCTATGTCGTGTCGACCCCGATCGGCAATCTGCGCGACATCACGCTCCGGGCGCTGGATGTACTGGCCGCCGCGGATCTGGTGCTGGCCGAGGACACACGGGTCAGCGCGCGTCTGCTGACCGCCTATGGCCTTCGCGCGCGGCTGGAGCGCTGCGACGACCATGCCGCCGAACGGGCCATCCCCGAGGTGCTGGAGCGGCTCGAGGCCGGGCAGGTGGTGGCGCTGGTGTCCGACGCCGGCACGCCGCTGGTCAGTGATCCTGGCTATCCGGTGGTGCGGGCCGCGGTGGCGGCGGGCCTGCCGGTCTTCCCCATTCCCGGAGCTTCCAGCCTGCTGGCGGCCCTGACCGGGGCCGGTCTGCCCAGCGACCGGGTGCTGTTCGCAGGCTTCCTGCCGGCCAAATCGGGCGCCCGGCGCACGGCGCTGGAGGGGCTGAAGGCGCCCGGCCAGACGGTGGTGCTGTTCGAAAGCGGCCCGCGTCTGGCGGCCTCGCTCGCCGACATGGCCGAGGTTCTGGGCGAGCGCGACGCCGTCGTCGCCCGCGAACTGACCAAGCTATACGAGACATGGGTGCGGGGGCCGCTCGATCAGCTGGCCGGTGACCCGCGTTGCCAGTCGCCGAAGGGCGAAATGGTGATCGTCATCGGGCCTGCCGCCGAGGCGCCGGCCGATGCCGCGACCCTCGATCAGGCCCTGACCGCCGAACTGGCCGATCGCTCGGTGTCCGAGGCCGCCGCCCGCGTGGCCGAAAGCCTCGGCCTGCCCCGGAAGCAGGTCTATCGCCGCGCGCTGGAGCTGTCGGGCCGGTGACCCCGACCGTCCCCGACCGGCGCGAGGGACGGACCCGCAAGGGCCGGCTGGCCCACTCCGAAGGTCACGCCGCCGAATGGACGGCGGCGGTCTGGCTGATGCTGAAGGGCTATCAGATCCTCGGCTTCCGGCTGAAGACGCGCCACGGCGAACTGGACATCCTCGCCCGCAAGGGCCGGGTGCTGGCGGCGGTAGAGGTCAAGCGCCGCGCCACGCGCGAGGCCGCGCTTGAAGCGCTGGGCCCCGTCCAGCACGGTCGGCTGGTGCGCGCCGCCGCCGCCGTGCGCAAATCGCGGCCGGGTCTCAGGGCCCTGACCCTGCGGCTGGACCTGATCGCACTGGCGCCCGGGCGTCTGCCGCGCCATATCCGGGGTCTGGCCGCCGAGACCGACCTCGACGGCCGCTATCGTCTCTGATCCGAAAGGTCCGCCATGCTCAAGGTCGCCATCCAGATGGACCCGATGGAAGCGGTCGACATCGCCTCGGACACCACCTTTCTGATGGCCCTGACAGGACAGGCGCGCGGCCACCGGCTGTGGGTCTATGACTTCCGCACCCTGGCGCTGGAAGACGGGCGGCTGTTCTGCCGGGCGCGTCCCGTCACGGTTCAGGAGAAACAGGGCGATCACGCCACCTTCGGCGACCGGGTGCGGCTGGACCTCGGCGCCGATGTCGATGTCGTCCTGATGCGTCAGGATCCGCCGTTCGACATGGCCTATGTGACGGCCACCTATCTGCTCGAGACCATCCATCCGCACACCCTGGTGGTGAACGATCCGGCCGAGGTGCGCTCGGCGCCGGAGAAGCTGCTGGTCGCGCAATTCCAGGGCCTGACCCCGCCGACGATGATCACCGGCGATGTGGTGCAACTGACTGACTTCCATGCACGCCACGGCGATGTGGTGCTGAAGCCTCTGCATGGCGCCGCCGGTTCGGGCGTGGTTCGGCTCAAGGCCGGCGACCCCAATCTGGCGGCCCTGGTCGAGATCCACGCCATGGGCTCGCGCGATCCTCTGGTCATCCAGAAATTCCTGCCGGCCGTGTCAGCGGGCGACAAGCGCATCCTGCTGGTGGATGGCGAGCCGGTCGGGGCGATCAACCGCGTCCCGCAAAAGGATCAGGTCCGCTCCAACCTCCGCGTAGGCGGCACGGCCCAGCCGGTCGAACTGACCGCGCGCGACAAGGAAATCTGCGCCGCCATCGGCCCGACGCTCAGGGAGCGCGGCCTGATCTTCGTCGGCATTGATGTGATCGGGGACTGGATGACCGAGATCAACGTCACCTCCCCGACCGGGGCGCAGCAGCTGAAGCGCTTTACCGGCATCGATGCCACCGACCGCATGTGGGAGGTGATCGAGGCGAAGCGGACGGCCGGTTGAGCCCACACGGGTTCACAACCCGGCATTTGACAACCAGTGTTCGTTCATGATCTGTTCCTGTCTGCGGGAGCGGAGGGACGGTCATGGTCGCGCGGGTGGTGACGGTTGCGTTCGACGGGGTGGATGCCCGGCGCGTCGATGCCGAGGTCCAGATTCTGGGCGGCGAGGGCACCCAGGCCAGCTTCACCCTCGTCGGACTGCCGGACAAGGCCGTGGCCGAAAGCCGCGAGCGGGTCCGGGGCGCCTTTGCCGGGATCGGTCTGGCGCTGCCGTCGCGGCGGATCATCGCCAATCTGGCGCCCGCCGACCTGCCCAAGGAGGGCAGTCATTTCGATTTGCCGATCGCCCTGGCCCTGCTGGCCGCCATGGGGGTGATCGCGCCCGATGCACTGGACGGCTGGGCCGCGCTGGGTGAGCTGAGTCTCGACGGCCGGATCGTGCCGGTCAGCGGCACCCTGCCCGCCGCAGTGGCGGCGAACGGCATGGGGCTGGGGCTGATCTGTGCCGAGGCCAATGGTCCCGAAGCCGCCTGGGCGGGTCCGGATGTGGCCGTGCTGGCGCCCCGCTCGCTGATCGGTCTGATCAACCATTTCAAGGGCAGTCAGGTGCTCAGCGCGCCGCGTCCGGGCCCGCTCAAGTCGAACGGCCCGGTGCCCGACCTGAACGAGGTGCGCGGTCAGGAAGGCGCCAAGCGCGCGCTCGAGATCGCGGCGGCCGGCGGGCACAATCTGCTGTTCATCGGACCACCCGGCTCGGGCAAGTCGATGATGGCCCAGCGCCTGCCCGGCCTGCTGCCGCCGCTTACGCCAAAGGAGCTGCTCGAGACCTCCATGGTCTGGTCCATGGCCGGGTTGATCGAGCGCGGGGGCCTGACGCGCGAACGGCCCTTTCGCGCGCCCCACCATTCAGCGTCGATGGCGGCCCTGACCGGCGGCGGGCACCGGGCCAAGCCGGGCGAGGTATCGCTGGCCCACAACGGCGTGCTGTTTCTGGATGAACTGCCCGAATATTCGCCCCAGGCCCTCGATTCCCTGCGCCAGCCGCTGGAGACCGGCGAGGTGATCGTGGCGCGCGCCAACGCCCATGTGCGCTATCCGGCGCGGGTCCAGCTGGTGGCCGCCATGAACCCCTGTGGCCGTGTTGCTTTGTTACCTCTTGTTCCGGCTTCCGGTAGGTGCAGGAGAGCTATCTCCACGTCGGCCCGGCCGACCGTGATG
Organism: Brevundimonas sp. A19_0; assembly: GCF_017744255.1. Lineage (GTDB taxonomy): Bacteria > Pseudomonadota > Alphaproteobacteria > Caulobacterales > Caulobacteraceae > Brevundimonas. Next base: position 8,850 of record NZ_JAGHQP010000004.1, read on the forward strand.
CGATCAGTGATCGCTTCAACTATCTGTCGCTTCTCCTCGTGCGGCAGTTCTTCCCATTGGGAAGTGAGGTTGCGAGCTTCGCCCAGGGCCTCGGCTCGTGAGGCGGTCGATATCCGCAGAACGTCGAGGTCTGCCTGGAGGCGCGGGAGCTCTTCCTCTAGCTGCGTCCGGCGCTCGGAGAGTGGGCGGTGTCGCCGGCCGAAATCCTGCTTCGAGAGCTCCCCGGCTGCATAGAGCTGGAACGCGGTATTTTCCTCTGAGGCAATCCGCTTCAGTTCGGTTTCAGCCGCAACGATCAGGCGCGACTTCTCATTCATCGCTTCGGCCGCAGCGCGGTTATGTGCCTCGATTTCGTCAGGCGAGACGAGGAAGTGATGGAGTTGTTCCTTGTAGATGGCTTCGAGGTCCATCACGGGGATTTTGTTGCGACAGGCCGAGCAAATGTATTTGGGCGAAGCCTTCCAGACGTACATCTTCTGGCCGCAGTCGCAGAAGGCATAGCCAGAGAACAGGTGTGCAGACTTTCGAGCCGGGCGCTTCACGCCAGCACGCTGCGTGGCGACTAGTCGCGCGCACTCATCCCACAGTGCTTCCGAAATGATCGGCTCGACCGATGTGTATACCCACTCGCTCTCGGGCTTCAGCTGCCACGAACGGTTTCGATCACTGGTCTTCGTGTAGTTCGCCCGATGGAGCCCCTTCGCTGTGGGGTCCTCCAGGAGCCGCGTGACGGTCGTGTCGGAGAACATAGAACCGTTTCGTGTTCGGTAGCCGCGCTCATTGAGGATGCGGGCTACGGTCTTGCGCCGACGATGTTCGAGGAACAGCTCGTGGACCAGCACTCGCACCGGTGCTTCGTCAGGATGCGGCTCAAGTTTTTTGTCGACCCAGCGGTACCCGAACGGAGCGGCACCCCCTAGCGGTTTCCCTAGCTTCGCCCGCACCGGAACGGATGCTTGGACACGTTCGGCGATCTCCTCTCGCTCCCACTGCGCCATAGCGGCGATCATGGTGAAGAACAGCCGGCCGGCAGGGGAGCTCGTGTCGATCGCTTCCTGCAATGAAACGAGGTCCGCACCACAGGCCCGAAAAATCTCTGAGAACTCGAGCAGCTCTCGGGTGTTGCGGGCGAGGCGAGCGAGCTTGGAGAAGACGAGACCCGAGATCGCACCGCTCCGGATGTCTGCGAGCATCCGCTTGGCTTCGGCATGGCCCATCACGGACTTGCCGCTCACGGCTTCCAGTCGATAGGTCTCAACAACCTCCCAGCCCCGGGCCTCTGCATAAGCCCGAGCGCGGCGTTCATGATGTTCTGGACTTTCGCCGCGGACTTGATCCTCGGTGGATACGCGCAGCCAGATCCCGATGGGCTTGGACACTTCGCGAGTGGGGCTGGTCTCCATGGCAGTCTCCCTTCGTGGCAGAGTCTACGCGCTTCCGGCGGAAGGCCAAGCCTGAAGGAAGAGCTGAGGGGCCTTGCCCCTCGCGCCGGCCAGGGGTCGCGGCTGCGCCGCCGAGGAGCCGGTATCCCCAATCTTCCTTCGTCTTCGACTCCGTGCAGATCGGGTGATCCCCCTCCGGCCCCTCGCCCTGGCCTTTGCTACCCCCAGTCTCGCCGACGGGCAGGGGTGTGGCGCGCTTTGCGTCCACACCCCAACCCAACGGAGAGAGACCATGACAACCACTGTAGATACCCCCACCGCTGACCACGGAAGCGTCCTGTTCATTCCGCTCAACCTGCTGAAGAAGTCCCCGCGCAATGCGCGTACGACCCCGCACACGACGGACGCCATTGAGGCGTTGGCCGCCAGTATCGCTGCCAAGGGCATGCTCCAGTCCCCGGTCGTCGAGCCAGAATGCGACGAGACAGGAAGCCCCACCGGCAACTACTTCGTCACCATTGGTGAAGGACGCAGGCAAGCCCAACTGCTACGGGTCAAGCGGAGGCAGATCGAAAAAACAGAGCTGATCCGCTGCTTGATCGATCTGGAAAATGACGCCCACGAAATCAGTCTCGACGAAAACGTCACCCGCTCCGCCATGCATCCGGCAGACCAGTTCGAGGCCTTCCACCGTCTGGCCGAAGAACGCGGTCTGGGAGCGGAAGATATCGCCGCTCGCTTTGGCGTCACCGCGACCGTGGTGCGTCAGCGCCTTCGTCTTGCGGCGGTGAGTCCTCGCCTCATGGAGCACTATCGGAGCGGCGACCTGACTCTCGACCAGTTGATGGCCTTCACCGTGACGGAGGACCATTGCCGACAGGAAAGCGTGTGGGAGAACCTGCCCAGCTATGATCGCAACCCCTATACCATCCGGCGACACCTCACCCGGGACCGCGTGTCTGCCAGAGAGCGCCGGGCGATCTTCGTCGGCATCGAAGCGTATCAGGCAGCCGGCGGCGTCGTAGAGCGCGATCTCTTTGCGGAGGACGGAGGCGGCTATCTTGCCGATCCGGCGCTACTCGACCGACTGGTCCGCGAAAAGCTGCTGTCTGTTGCCGAGCAGGTGGTGGCAGACGGCTGGAAATGGGCATCGCTGGACGTTGAGCATGGTCTTCGGCGCGTCCGTCCCATGCTTCGGAATCGTACTCCCGAGGAGGAAGACACCGTCGCCGCTCTGCGATCCGAGCAAGAAGACCTCCAGACCACGGAGGAATGGACCGACGAATGCGAGGCCCGATATCAGGAGATCGTTCGCGAAATCGATGCGATTGAAGCGGGTCGGCTGTGCTTTGATCCCGCTGACATGGCCAGTGCCGGAGCCTTCGTAACGCTTGGAGACAGTGGGCAAGCCCGCATCGACTATGGCTACGTTCGGACGGAGGAAGAACGGCCTGAGAAGGAGCCCGAAGCAGAAAAGGCAGAGGGGGAGCAAGTCGACACCGACCCTCCAATCGACGGCCTCACTGCCCAAAAAAGTCCCGCGCCCTTGTCCGACAAACTGGTGGCGGACCTCACCGCGCATCGCACTATGGCCCTCAGGGACGCGCTCGCTAGTCAGCCCAAGGTGGCGTTGATCGAACTGCTCCATGCTTTGGTCATGCGGACCTTCGAGGACTGCATCGGGGAAGGGAACCTCCTCCAAATCCGTCCCCATCACACCGCTCTGTCCCAGTGGGCAGCGGGTATCGAGGAAAGCCCCGCAGGCCGGGCGGTGCGCGCGCGACACGAGACATGGGCCATCCGGCTGGTCACGCATGACGAAGGTCCCCGGTCCTTCGTCTTGACGCTCTCGGACAAGGAGCGGCTTTCGTTGCTCGCCCACTGCGTCTCGCTCACGGTCAATGCGGTTGTGAGCCGGGACCGCGATTGGTGCGAGGACGATACGGCGAGTGACCTGGCCCGCAATCTGTCGCTCGATATGAATGCCTACTGGCAGCCCACCGCCGAGAGCTACTTCTCCCGCGTGAGTAAGGGCCGCATCATTGAGGCGGTGTCCGAAGCCGTCTCTTCCGAGGCTTCCCGCCGTCTCGAAGGGGCAAAGAAGGACGTGATGGCCGAATTCGCCGAGACGCTGATCAGGGGCACGGGCTGGCTGCCCGAGCCCCTACGGCTTGGTCGTAAAAAGAGCGATCAGACCCGTCTTGCCTGAGTATCACAACGGCCCCCATTACGAAGCGGCCTGAGCCCTCAGGGCTCCGGCTGCTTTACTTGTGAAGGATCAGGTCTGCTGGAGGTCGTCGAGCAGCGTGGACGCACCGAGCCGATAGTGGGTGAGCACGAGCGCGGCAGCTGAGAACAGCGACATCCGCGTATCCTCCGCATGCCACGGCTTGCGGCGTTTGGGCAGGCGGTGGTGAAAGGTATCCACGTGGCGCGCCACCGCTTCAGCAATCTCGTCGCGCGTTCGGGCGCCAACCGTGAGGAATGTGGCGGCTACGTCAGCCCGAGTATAGACCGCAACCTCTAGGCCTCGGTCTGCGCCGAACGCCTTAATGGCGCGACAGAGCCGCGTGATACGGTCGGCACGGATGGCGTCAGGCCGCTCGTGGGCCTCAAGGACCATGGTGTGTGGAGAGAGGCGATCAATAAGTGCCCCGATCTTGGAGAGGCACACGCTGTTCTTGTTGCGACGGGCCTCTGATCGACCCCAATCATAGACGTAGAAAGGACTGCTAAACGCGACCCATCCAAATCCATGGCGGTCGGGATGGACGGCGAGCGTCAGGTTCGAAGGATGGGCGCTCATTACGCGCTTGGGCTAGCATCGGCACGATGGGCCATAGCGGTCAAAAGGCGTCGCTTGGTTTCGGTGGCATAGTCCTTCCGCGCTCCGAGCGCGCGATCAAGTTCGGCCGCCTGGGTCATCACGGTATCTTCGACAGCACTGTAGAGGCCCGGAAACAGAGCGCGTGGCGACTGGCCAAAGATGACTTGCAAACCGAAGGCCAGCGAAGTCCCGGGAATAAGGTCGCCGGTTTCGATGCGGGAGATGACGCTTTGTGAGATTCCTAATAGCTGGGCGAGCTCAGGTTGCGAGAGCGCCCAGCGCCGACGGGTGCGACGCACATAGGTGATGTGGGGCATGAGGGCGTGGGTTAGCAGCGACCGGAATAAAGGGGATCGCTCCAACCATACTCGCCCGAATAGACATGCTTTTGATGGGGGTAATCTATGCGCTCTATGCATACGCGCGCGCTGCGCGCGCAAATCCAGGCGCCGCCTGATCTGCCACGGCGTTCGGTTGAACGATGCCGTAGCGGACAGCGAGCGTCTCGACCATACGCCGTTCGCTTCGCGGGATCACATAGACCCCTCTCACGCGTTCCGTTCGGAGTCTCAGCTTCGTGCGCAAGACGCTTCCAACCCACTTGCAACTGCGAGGCGGCTCGTCCGGGTCCTGGGCCTCATTGAACAATCGCGTGGCGTCCGACACCGATACCGGAGCTTTGGGTGCCCTCTCGAAAGCGTGAAGGAGCACACGGAGCATCGTGGCTTCGAAAGAGGAGGCGCGCTCGTTGAGCACGCGCGCCTCTTCGCCCACGAGCGCCGTGGCGATCCGCTGCCGAACCACTTCGTCGTCAACGAGTGACAGAAGCGCTAGCGCAGTCTGGTTCCGTCGTGGCTCAAGGCCCGGGACGAGGCGGGCCGGATCGGGTCCCACACGATGCCGGGCGTAAAAGCGCCAAGCGAGGAGCCGATTGCGGAGGGCGGTCGCCTCTACCGACAGACTCTCGGGGAGATGGATCGGAATATCCGAGCGAAGCGGACGTACGCCGGTCTCTTCCGTCAGAAAGCGACTCTCAAGGGCCTTGTCGGCAAAGCTCTCACGCATCCCGATGAGCTTGGGTCCGAAGACCCGAAAGGCATGAGGATTGAGCTCGCGGTGCCGGTTGGACATGGTGCGCAAGACCGGCAGTCCCTTCACCGTTCCATTGTTCAGAATCTTGGTGAGGTCTGCGGTGGCGTCCGAGAAGCGCAGGTCGGCTTCATCAAGGACCAGAGTGCCGCCTATTGCGTCGAGCACATGGAAGATCGGCGAGACGGTTGAGGCACCCGACGCGAAGAAGGGCTTGTAGCAAAGCGACCCTACGGCGAGGAGCGCGCGCGTCTTGCCGGTCCCGTAATCGCCCCGGAATCTGAGGTAGCCGAGCTCATTGAAGGCGTCGTGGACCCAGCTGAGCAATACATAGTGCGCGGAGATCTCTTTAAAGACGGGGGAGAGATCGACGTGGCGATGCAGGAAGGCCTGGATGTCCCGCACCAAGTCCCCCTTGTCCTCAAAGTCCCCGACGGCAGAGGGCAGAAGGACGCAGCCGGTTGAAAGGAGATTGTTGGCGGCGGAATAGGCAACCAGACACTCACCGTTTGGCAGCGCGAAGTCCGGTGCAATGGACACCCGGCCATCGGGGGTACAGATCGCGAGGGACGTTGAGGACTTGTGGACGTCGTACAGGGCCTCGATGAGCGTTCCGTCGTCACAGACCCGCGAGACGATAGGAGTGGTTTGAGCAGGCATGCGACCAGTGTGCGGTCGCGAGTGTGACGACGGTATGGGGTGGTCAATGCCTTCGGTACATGGACATCACCCTGTGTGACCTCTTCCCGAGCGGGCAGGCTTTCCAGATGGAAAGCCAAGACACACAACCGGGTGATTACATCCTCAACCGCTATATCCCCGATGCAACGCCTGAGAAGCGCGAAGAGGCAAGGGCAGCGCTCCTTCGATTCGGAATGACCTTGGTTCGATGGGGCGAGCGGGAGCTCGCCCGGCGAGACCGGGATTCGCAGGAATCCCTCACCCATCGTACAGTTGAGGGGTCATCCCCCCTATGAAAGTCTATTTTGCCTACACCCGCGTCTCGACTGTGAAGCAGGGGGAGCGCGGCTCATCCCTCCAAGAACAGAAGAGCGCTATCGAAGTCTATGCCCGTAAGAATGATCTCACGGTCGCCGAGTGGTTTGAGGAACGAGAAACGGCCGCCAAACTCGGAAGGCGCATGTTCAATCGAATGCTGAGCGCGCTCGGCAAGGAACAGGCTGCCGGCGTCATCATTCATAAAATCGATCGCAGTGCCCGAAACCTCAAGGACTGGGCACATCTTGGCGAATTGATTGATCGAGGGATCGAAGTCCATTTCGCCCACGAGAGCCTCGACCTAGCCTCACGAGGGGGACGCCTTTCGGCCGACATTCAAGCCGTGGTGGCGGCAGACTACATTCGCAATTTGAGACAGGAAGTACGTAAGGGATTCTATGGTCGCCTGAAGCAGGGATTTTACCCGCTTCCCGCCCCGGTTGGGTATCTCAACCGGGGCAAGGCCAAGGCCAAGGAGATTGACCCGCATCAGGGTCCGCTCGTGCGTGAAGCCTTCGAACGATACGGCACAGCCCACTACTCGCTCAGTTCACTCGCAGGAGCTATGCGAGAGCGGGGATTGCGCGGCCGAACGGGGCGACCAATCTCCAAAAACAGCTTGGCGTACATTCTCCACAACCCTTTCTACATGGGCCTCATCCGCATAGAGCGCACCGGAGAGACCTTTGAAGGTTGCCACAAACCGCTTGTGACCAAGGCGATGTACGACAGAGTCCAGGCGGTCATGTCCGGCCGGATCGGTGAGGCGACCGAAAGGCATGATCTTCTCTATCGTCGCATGATCCGCTGTGACCGCTGCAACCGCTCCCTGATTGGAGAACGCCAGAAGGGTCACATCTACTATCGTTGTCATTCAAAGACGTGTCGCGGTACCTCGATCCGTGAGGTCGATGTCGAACGTGATGTCCGAGAGATGTTATCCGCCCTCACCTTTGACGACACGGAGTTGGCGGATCTGCAGCGTGTGATAGCCGCCGCTAACGTCACCCAAGCCGAAGACATCACCAAGCACAAACACACACTCAAGATGGCGCTTGGGCGATGCGAGGATCGCCTCACACGCCTGACAGACGCCTACCTTGACGCCACGATCGATCGTGAGACCTTTGATCATCGCAAGGCCAGTCTGCTGGCCGAGAAGCGGGGTTTGCTCGACGCCCTGGAGGCCCCTGCCTCGAAGAGCCCGTGGGTTGAGCTACTGGAAAAGCTCGAACTCGGAAAAGCCGCCTGTTTACGGTTCGATTCTGGATTTATCGCCGAGAAGCGCGATGCGCTCCAAGACACAACCTCGAACCTTGTAGCAGACGGGAAATGCCTAGGATTTAGGCTGAAATATCCGTTTGACGAGGTCGCGAAATGGCGATTTTCGCATAACGGTCCACCGTTTCGGGTCGAGCCTCGAAAGGAGGGCGCAGTATTCGTAGCGAGCATGGTTCGCCATGCGCCGAGCGCAAAACCTCCTGACGTGCGGCGGCTTGCCGCGGAACTGGGTATCCCACGTGAGCCAGATTCACCCGACGGGGAGCGCGCTTGCGCCGCATAGCCCCAAGTCAAACCGTGAGTATCTATGCATCAAAGCAACAGCCCAGAGCTCAAGTTGGGCGACATCATCCTTAATCGTTATGTGCCCAACGCCATGCCTGAAGAGCGCGAGTGGGCACGAGAAAGACCCTTCCGCTTGGAGCTTCTCCTGGTTCGGGGGGGTGAGCGCGTCAGGGAGGAGAGATGCGGGAGATCGCAGGCAGCTCCCTACCCTAGATTTGGTAGTGGCAGGCAACTTATCCCCAATAGATAGCAAATATCTAGTTTTTCGCACCCGACTCAGTCACCCTTGGTCCCATAATTCCGCCGACTCCTGATTCTTGCCAATGGTAGGATGAGAACGACCTGTATGGGCAATCTACGAACTAGCGCGCAGATCAGTCAGGTAAGCGATGGGGATGTCACGCTGGGCGTCGTGAATCGAAAGGATCTGCCCGAAACCCCAGTGAATTTTCGCGTGACCCATGTTTTTGTATTTAATAGCGATGGCGCGGTCCTGCTTCAGTACATAGCGAAGGGGCAACGAAGCGAAGGTCGGTGGGGAAGCTCGGTCGCAGGGTACGTACTTGCCGGAGAGAAATATGCTGAAGCTGCCCGAAGGAAGATGGGCGCAGAACTTGGCATGCACGCTGTCATACCTCGCCTGATTCTAAAGACGTCGATGCCTGACCTGGGAGCAACAAAATTCATCACCCTTTTCGAGGCGCATGGAGAGGGCCCGTTCACTCTTGATCGAGAACAGGTGGATCGGGTTCGGTTTGTCCAGCCGGATATACTGAGGGCGGAAGTTGACACATACCCCGATCGTTTCACCGCCACCTTCAGGCACCTCTGGGCAGCCTACTTCGCCCAGCAGGGCTGAGCTATTTGAGCTCTATAAAATTGCGATCGAAGAGTATCGCTTTGAGGTCCGGCTAAACTGGGATCGGATGCAATACTATGCCGTGGTGAACAGCGGCATCATTGCGGTTGCGACTGGCCTCTTGACGGGTGCTGATACGAATGGGGCGCTGCTGCTATGTGGTGCGCTCTTCTTTATTGGAATAACCATGGCGATAATCGGAATTAGCGCCATTCACCGAGGCCGTGACTATTACCAAGCGACGGTCTTCAAGAAGACCGTTCTTGAGCATGCGCTCGACCTTCACCAAGGCGTGCCAGGGCTTTCGAATCCCAAGGCGACTTTTGCCATTGCGACTACCAGCGGCATGCAGGACGTTCAAAAGATTTTGGGCGGCCGACCGCCTACGCCCTTTCTGAAACGCGTCTTTCGCAATCGCGTGATCAGCTACTTCATGTGGTTTTTGACGCTTCTGTCGGTGATAAACATCGCCGGCATGACTTACGTCGTTTTCCAGATTTCGGACATCTCCGCTGTCGAGGACTCGTCTCCTTCGAGAGACACGCACATCATCCTCCAGTTCTGAGTGCACTCGCGCGCCGATGAGAGTTCGAGTCCAGAAGGGGTTGGCGCGAGGTAGATCAATCCCAACGAAGAATGAGCCCGTAGGTACGGCCTCTTCCTGCAAAGGGGGCATTTTATGCGCTGGTCACCGTTTCGGGTCGAGCCTCGAAAGGAGGGTGATCTACTCGTCCGGTGCGTGGTCCGTCCGGCACTAAGGGCAGAGGCTCCTGACTTGCTCGAGCACCCTGCCAGCCTGGGCATGTTTGAATAACGAATACCTCCCAGCGGGGAACTTCCTCTTTCTGCCTAGTAAGGAAGCTTCCAACCGCTGGGCCTTTTAGTCGTACATCTCTACCAAATCGGCAATATATTGCGATATTTCGCTAATTCGGCAAAGTTCGCTTTCCATTGACTCTCCTAAGACCGCCACGACTTTTATGTCAGAGGTCTTTTGAGAAAAATCAATATTGGGAAAATTCCACGCCATCTCCTTAAGTGACTCGTGGTGCCATGTTGTGGGTGTGTCGCTTACTTCCAGATCAACAAGGCAATCGTCTATCGCGTCGTGCACCACCTCAGGCCTGTTCCCGCTAACTGCAAAATGTACACAATTCTTATAATGTTTTTCTACCACGTGCCGCATGTCAATTTTTGTAAGGGCTTCGACATGGATCCAAATAGAGTATGGCGCGTCTGAAATAGTCAGGTTAGAGAGGCCGAAGCGAGTAACCAAAATTATAGCGGCTTGATCACGTTTCATAGGAGCCTCCTCAAGCGCTCAGCCTCTTCCCTCATCGCTGCCGCTTGACGCTGAAATTCAGCGGCCTCGCCTTCCAAGTGTTGAACTCGTTCCCGCTGCTGTCTCTCAATAGCTGCCCGCGGCTGACCCTCCATGCCAGGCCGGACGGTGGGGTTCCGTCGAAACTCATCAGCCCGTCGGAGATGGTCGGCTGCGAGACGATCGAGTCGTCGAGCGCCCCTTTCTAGGGACGTAATTCTTCCTCCGATCCGGGTGGCATTGATCCCTGCTGCCGCTACCGCCGCATCGGGGCCAGGGGATGCGAAGGTGTCCAAGATGTCGATCCCAGCACCTATGACCAGAATTGTGGCACCCAGGGGATCTTCCCTAGCGTAGTTGACCGCCCGCGCGATGAGTGCGTCGCCATCATCAGCCTGTTGACGGTTCTGCCTATCAGCCTCTGCGTTGCCTAGGTCTTGACGACGTGACCAGACGTCGCCGTAAACAGTTTGCGTACCTGTTGGATCGATATGGTTGAACGGGTCGTTGCCCACATACTGATAGAGGTTGAGGCTGTCCTCGTAGCCGATGGGATCTGTCTGCAGGAAACGACCGATGGTGGGGTCGTAAGCGCGGGCCTTATAGTGCCAGAGGGGCACGGTGGACGTCAGGGACGTCTGGCCTGTGTAGCGGAACCGGGGTCCGTCGAAGCCGTGCGTGGCGTCGGGCTCGCCATAGGGGCTGTAGGTATAGGGCGTGTCCACGATAGCCCCTGTCCCGTCGACTACGGCCACGACCGACCGAGTGTTGTCTACATGATACCAGCGACGGGCCGGCTTTGACCATTCGGCCAGCGGTTCGTCCGGCTCCTGACCATGGGCGTAGCGTGCGGTCAGCGCGCCGAGTGCGTCATATTCCGCTACCAGCCGGTCGCCATCCCACAGCCAGTCGGTCGCCACGCCACCCGACGTCACGCGCCGAAGCCGACCCAACGGGTCGTAGGCCAACGTCACAGATGCACCACCGCCGGTGATCCCTGTCAGACGGTTCTCGACGTCGTAGGTATAGGTGCGAACGCCGTCCGAGGTCAGATTACCGCGTTGATCGTGGGAATAGGTCGCGCCCCCCACGGTGTCATACTGGTTCAGTCCATCTGGGGCATAGGTTCGGGTAGTCATGCCCGCCATCGGATAGTCGTAGGCGGGGTTGGAGCTCTCTCTGGAGATGATCTGGCCGGAAGGATTGGACGCAAATGACCAGGTCACGTCGTTTGTGGTTCCGGCCAGATTCAAGCTCATTGACCAGTTGCGGCTGTTGGGGACGTAAGCAAAATTGGTCGAGCCGCCGCCCTTCTGCACGACGAGATAGCGTCCCAGGGCGTCATAGGAATAGGCTGCGAACAAGCCGGTGCCGGAGGGGGACCCCGCATTGTCCCAAGCCAGGACCATGCGGTTGGCGAGATCCCACTCATACTCCGCCGCCGCCCCGCCCGGCCAGGTCAGGCGGGTGCGTTGCCCCACCAGATCGTAGGCCGAGGTCAGGGTGCGACCGTAAGTCGTCTCGGTGATCGGTCGGCCGAGGGCGTCCCAGGTCCAGACCACGCCATCCCCCGTCGTAGCGTTGGTGAACCGTGCCGACAGCCGGCGATCCAGATTGTCGTAGGTGGTGAAGACGTCATTGGCCGTGCCGCTGCCGGGGACAGTCTTGACCGTCTCGCGGTTCAGGGCGTCGAAGGTGTAGGTGATCTCCTGACCGTCGCGCAGACGGCGGGAGGTCAGATTGTCATTGGCGTCATAGCCGTACTCTTCATAATCCGTGGCGCTGGGCGCCTGAGAGCCGATTGTCGGGTTGGGAAAGTACAGGCGGTAAACCCGGTCAAAGCCGTCATAGGCATAGTCGGAGCGATTGCCGTTGGCGTCCTCGACCCAGTCAATCTGGCCGTTCATCGTCCACGCCTGCGTGCGGGTGGCCTGTTCCAGGGTGGGGTGGCCTACTGCACTTCGCACGACGGTGAGGCGGTCGGCCTCGTCATAGGTATTTTGGGTAATCCGGTCGCCACCGAAGGCCCCGACCGAACCGCGCGTGCACGCCGAACCCGGCAAGCTGCCGTACTCGGCCGGGTTCATTCGTACTGCGGTGCAAAGCAAAAGGCCTTCATCATCATAGGTATATTGAATCACGCTGATCGTGCCGCTGCCCAGAACCTGATCTTCGCGGGCCTTGCGGGCCTGGGCATCATACGCCGTCACGCTCTTGCTCAGCACCGTCATGGCGGCAAGAGCGGCATCGGATTGGGCCGTGGCGGAACCTTGCCGGACCTCGAGCGGCTGGCCGTCAGCGTTGTAGACGGTGCGCGTGGCCGGATAGGGCAGCGGCCCCGCGCCGTCGGGATCCGGCGCGATCGTGCCGGTTGGCCGGCGCATCACGTCGTAGGCGTACCAGGTGGTGTCGGCCGTGCCCGCCAGCGGGCCGTCGACGGTGCGGACATTGCCGACGGCGTCATAGGTCATGGTCGTGGTGGCCGAAAGCGTTCCCGCCCCATTGCGCGCCGTGGTCGAAACGGGCCGCAGATTGCTGCCGGTGGAGACATCGCCGACCTCGTAGGCCGTCGTGGTGACGACTTCATCGGCCGTGCCATTGCAACCTGGCGACGGGGCGGCGGTGGCACAGGCCGAGGTCTCGGTCTGAACCCAGACCGGCGTAGGGGCCTGCACGAACCCCGGTGTGCCGGCGACCTTGTACCAGGCGTACTGAGGGGTCCAGGTGAAGCGGGTCTGGGGCCGCGCCGCGCCCGATGTCGGAGCCGGACGGGTGGCTGTCAGAGGCAGGCCCGTGGTGGCGTCATAGGTGAAGTTGGTGACATTGCCCCGGGCATCCGTGATCGAATCCGGCTGTAGGCACAGCACGGCATTGACGCTGCAGTCCGGATAGTGGGCAGTCGACTCGCGCGGGCTGAGGCCCGAACCGGGCTTGGGCGTGGTGAGGATGCTTGTGACGGCGCCGTTCGGATTGCGACCGATTGTGACGCTGTTGCCTTCGGGGAGCTCGGCGAAGCGCAGGCCGCCACCACTCTGAAAGATGTCGGTCTGCTGGTTCATACCGTTCTTGATCCAGACCAGGGAGGGCGTGAACTGCTCTTCCTGGGTGGTCGGCGACGTCCAGACCGTGTAGCCCAACCAGGCGATGTGGTACTCGCTCGTCTGGCTATTGGGGTCGGTGACCGTTGTACTGAGCTGATAGGAGCCCTGGGGCGGACTGCATGGGGCGGGCGCAGGCGCACAGTAGGTCTCATAAGCGTAGGTCCAGGTCCCGCGTCCGTCGCTGGCCGAAGTGACGACGGTGCCGCGCCCCCGCACGAAGCTGTAGCCGTAGGTGATGGAGTTGCCCGTTGTCTGGGTCGGGCGAGATACGCCCACCGGCAAGTCCAGACCGGGTGTCGTGCCGCTCAGAGTAATGCGGGTCGTCGCGTTGGTGGCGTCCGTCACGCGACGTTCGTTGCCCACGCTGGAGAAGGTCAGGCTGGGCCAGGACGTGCCGCCGGGGCAGGCGCCCCCCACCGGACACACGGTGTTGTTGACCGCTGTTACGACCTGATCGCCGGAGGTATTGGTCGTGAACCTCAGCTCATAGCCCAGGTTGTTGCGGATCGAGCCCGTTTCGAAGGTGATGACTTCGCCATTTAGTCGCGTGATGGTCTGAACGGGTGTGCCCACAGGTGTCGGGCTGGCAGCGGGAAAGACCGCGACCGCGCCGTCGACGGATACATAGGTGAAACTGCCGTCGGTTTCCTCGGTCAGCGCGCCGAAGCCGTCGATGAGCTCGAACGTCGGACCGTCGCACTCCTCCCTCTGGAACACGTTGGAACTGCCCAGGTACACGACGGTGTAGAGGGCAAAGCAGCTGCTCTCCTTGTTGATCGTGCGGGAGAGGCTGGTCAATGTGCTGTAGCGCCAGGCTTCCTTCTGCGTGTCCCAGGTCGCCGAGAAGGATAGTCCGCCCGCTGCGGGATCGCCGATGCTGATGGCGGGAGATGAGATCTGCGCCGTGCCGCTGATCACATCGACGCCGAGGGGGCCGACCTGTTCATAAACGGGAGGAGCCTCAAGAGTGGTCTGGGCCGAGGCGGGTAGGACCGCGACGCCAAGCGCTGCGGCACCGGCCATAACTGCCAGCAGGAGGCGGCGGGCGTGAGACAGACCGAACATCTTCATCCTCCCGGGTTCCAGCCGACTGTCACGGTTCCGGTGTAGGCCACGGCCGCAGCGCCGTCGGTAACCTTGCAGCGCCAGTTGGCGAACTTGGGCGGGGTCGAGAGGGACCCTGTCCACTCAAAGGCTGTATTGGCCGAGGTAATGCTGGTCGGAACGATCAGTGCCGAGCCGCCCGTACGCTCCCAGAGATAGGTGTAGGGTGCTGTCCCGCCGCTGGCCGTGACGTAGGCCTGGGCCGACGGCCCATATCCCGTGCCGGAGATCGAGGTCGGGGTAACCGATGCCGACAATGGAGGCGGAGGCGGAGGTGGGGGTGGTGGAGGAGTCGCTGCTGCCGCAACCTGGGTCCGGTTGCCCGCTGGGTCGTAGGTGTAGGTGATCGTGACGCCACTCGGATAGGCCGCAGAGATCAGACGGCCCAAATCGTCGTAGGTGTAAACCACGGGGTCCTTGGCGCTCGCGCGGCCGGCTCGACCGAAGGTGAGCAAGGCCAGCCCCGAGGCCAGAGACAGCAACGCAGTCCGACGTTCGTTTCGCAAGTTACCCCCCATCCCCGAGCTAACGCAAAGGTAGCGTCACTGCATTTCGAAGATGCGTCAACCTGACGAAGATGTAAGTCAATCCTGGTCGCCGAGCGCTTCCCCGGAGTGTGGCCCGGTTAGAACCCGCGTTCGTTCATCTGTTGGCCACACCTCAGAGCGTTGTGGGTAAGTCCGAAGCCCATGGCATTCCCGTCGCTGAAGCAGCGTTCGGTCTTTCCGTCGGGCAGCGTCACGGTGAAGTACGTTCCGCCAGCTTGTGGGTCGCGGCGCGAAATCTCGATCTGCGAGGCATCGACCCCAAAATGTGCCGCTGCCATCTGGGCAAGCCGGTCCTCCGAATACAGCATCCCCGTCGCGGTCGCGCAGCCGCTCGCGGCGAAGGAAGCCGCGAGCGCCACTCCAAGCATCTTGATACGCATGTCTTTCTCTCCCAAAGCTCCAATATATGAAGATCATATATTCGATAGTCGAATATAAGGGAAGAGCTGGTTTCGATTCAGGGCCAGCTTATGCCGAAGACTGTCCATTCCGACGCCGGTGCGTCGGTGCTCCGCGTCCTCATTGAGGCGCGCAAGACGGCCGGAGTAACGCAGGCGGAACTAGCCCGGCGCGTGGGAAGTCAGCAGCCAGTGATTTCGCTCATTGAACGTGGGGTGCGGCGCGTGGATGTGGTGGAGTTCTACGTGCTTGCCCGGGCCATAGGGGCAGATCCGGTTGACCTCTTCCGGAAGGCCGGAAGCGGCATTCCACTCTCGCAGTCCCTGTAGCTGTCAAAGTCCGTCTCGGCCTTCTGTCCCGCGCCTCTCGTCCGAGGCGGCGGGGCTCGAATATCGCCACGCCATCGGTGTGACGGAAGAGGCACTCGAAGAGGTGCTGGATGCCAATCGCGTGCGCTACTGCGGCACACTTGACGACGTTATGGGCTTTGACCTCGCTCCGCCGATCGAAGCCGCGATGGCCGAAGGTCCGGAAGTGCGCACACCGCCGCAAAGGGAGGAGCGTCCGCGTGTCGCGTTGCCAGAAGAGCCGTCTGACGCCGTTGAGCCTCGTGTCTCCGCGCTGCGCCCTGCGCCGGAGCCGCGCGAGCTTGGAAAGGGTGGATCGCAGCATCGCTATGTCCAGCACCTGGTGAAGGGGCTAGCCGAAGAGCGGGGGTTCCGGGCTGTGATTGAGGAGGCCGTTGAAGGCGGTCAGGTCGACGTCGCTCTCTACCGAGACGACCTCTCGATTGCGTGCGAGATTTCCGTGACCTCGACCGCCCAATACGAAGCTCAAAACCTCGCCAAATGCGCCCAGGCGGGGTTCTCGCGCGTTCTCGCCATTGCGGCTGACGCGAAGCGCCTGAAAGCCATTGAAACCGCCGCCAGGGCCCGTCTGTCGGACGAGGAGATGGGCTGCATCGACTTCCTCACGCCGGAGCACGTCGCCGCAGCGCTGGATGCCTTCGCGGCGCCAAGCGAGGAAGCGAGCGTGGTTCGCGGCTATCGGGTGAAGGTGTCCCGCACCATCGTCGGTGCAGATGAGGCGAAGGACCGCAGAAGCGCCATCGCCCGGGTCATCGCTCAATCCATGCGCGGTCTTCCGCAGGACAAGTAGCACTTCATGAAGTGCCCCCGGGCCAAACCTTGGCCGAGGCGCACACTGCTGGGATGCCGAGCGACCCGGGGAAGGCAGTCTCATACTTCGGCAGAACCAACTTCCATCGCCGCGGTCAGCGTTTCGGCATACGGCAGGCAGACCGGCTGTCGCATGTGTATGTGATCGGCAAGACCGGCGTCGGCAAATCTACGCTGCTTGAGGTGCTGGCGAGTCAGGACCTAGCGGCCGGACGCGGGTTCGCTCTCATCGACCCGCATGGCGACTTGGCCGAGCGTCTTCGCGATGCGGCGCAGCCGATCCTCGGCGGCCAGCTCAACTATCTGGACGCCGCCGATCCAAACCAACCCCTCGGCTATAATCCGCTTCGCCGGGTCCGGGACGACAAGATTCCGCTCGCAGTCTCTGGCTTCCTTGAGGCCCTCAAGAAGCTATGGCCGGACGCGTGGGGCGTACGCATGGAGCATGTGCTTCGCAACAGCCTTTACGCGCTCCTGGAGCGAGACGACTCAACACTACCGGACATCCTCGGCCTCTATTCGGATGAGACATTTAGAAAGCAGGTGACCGGCAGGATCCGGAATGAGGTGGTGCGCCGATATTGGTCGCACGAGTTTGCCAAATATCCGGACCGCCTTCGGGTCGAAGCCTGCGCACCCATCCAGAACAAGCTCGGCGCTCTCTTGACCGATCCGCGCCTCTACCGTGTTCTGGTCGCTCCCGAGCGCCACATCCGGTTCCGCAAGATTATGGACGAGGGCGGGGCGCTGGTCGTGAACCTGGCCAAGGGACGGCTTGGCGAGGACGGCGCGGCGCTCCTGGGCGGCTTCATCGCCTCGACCATCGGGCTCGCGGGTCTGAGCCGCGCGGACGCGCCGGCCGCGGATCGCCGTCCCTTCTTTTTCTACATCGACGAGTTCCAGAGCTTCACCACGCTCGCGTTCGTGAATATGCTCCCGGAACTGCGCAAATACGGCGTCGGTCTGACCCTCGCGCACCAGCACCTGAACCAGCTGGAGCCGGACATCCGCCACGCCGTGCTCGGGAACGTCGGCACCGTCATCTCATTCCGCGTCGGTGCCGAAGACGCTGCGGTAATGGCGAGAGAATTTCAGCCGACCTTCGATGTGCTTGACCTGATCGGCTTGGCCAACCGCGACATGTATCTGAAACTCATGATCGACGGCGCGCCGAGCCCGCCGTTCAGTGCTCGCTCCATCGATCCCGTTCTGCCAACTGCGAACGGTTGACCCGCTGTTGGTGCATCCGACTGATGTAGTGCGGTACGCCGCCGCATGCTGCAGGTTCTGGGGACGGGTCGACAGGTTGCCGATGGCGGTGACGGAGCCGCCCTACCGCCGAGCCACGAGACTTTAGCGGCCCCGGAGGAAGAGGTGGTCAAATGAAGGTCGGGGCGGCTGACGATCTTGAGCATCGGTACATGGCGAAGTTTCGCCAGTTTGCGGCCAGCTACGGAACGTTCGTGGAGTACACTTCGGATCGGGCCGGTCGGGATATCGGTTTGCACTTGACGCAGCTCGCATCGTCCGGCGGAAAGGTCGTCACCCCGGCGTTGGTTTGGTTCCAGATGAAGGGCATTCCGGCGGCGAGGCTGCCGAGGGAGGCGTTCGACGCTGCCGAGGCGGTCACGCTATCGCTCCAAACTAACCATCTACGTTTCTGGTACATCGCACCGGAGCCGTCCTACCTCGTCGTCTATGTGGAGAGTTCCGATCAGTTCCTGGTGTTCAATATCAAGACTTGGATTTCCGAAGAGTTGGGCGAAACGGTTCTCACCACGACCCAGCAGTCTTACTCGGTCTCGATCGACAAGAAGAACATCCTCGACGACCACGCCTTCGGAATCGTTCTGAGGAGAAACTTGGTGTCGGTCGTGCGCGAACGGCTGGGCGCTGCGGACGACGCCGAAGCTCGTCGGTTTCTCGCGGCGTCTGAGGTCGTTAAGTGGATGGATGCCTGCCGCCAGCAGGGCGTCTCGACGCGTATCGCCGTGAAGGTATGGATCACGGAGACCCGAACAGAGGTCATCTTTCTAAGCAACCCGCCGGAGCTGACGACCGGATCCCCGCTCGCGTGCACTGGCAATACATGATGCCGCCGCTGGCGGAGACGTTCCCGTTCCTTTCCTTTTCGGGCGGCCGCCAAGCGCGGTTTGGGGAACGCATCACCATCGAAGAATACGATGGGGAGATCTACACCGAGCCCCACCGAGTCATCGAATGGCTCGACCGCAATGACGCGGACGAAATGGACGACGAGGAGCTCGAGGGCGAAGGCTGGCTCGCGCTTGGCGAGGACATCTATGCATACGGTGAGTTTGCCGGTGGCGAATGGGTCGAACACGAGTTCGACATCAGCCTGAACGAGCTCGGCGAAAACTGGCTCTCGACTTCGAAGGTGATGGAGGCGGCCGAAATCCTTGTAGTAGGGGAAGCGGAAGGCTGGGTGAGCGTCGCGCCCTGGCATGCGCGGGACCTCTAGCCGGCTAGGCCTGCGCCGCCTCTTCGTCCTCGTTATCGGCCAGAAGGTCTAGCTTGCCCCAAATCTCCAGGAACGGCGCAAGCGTCATAATCTGTCCCTCATCGTGCTCAGTCGGTCCAAGTGCCTTGACCTTGTGCCGCCTTATCCGTTGGCGGGTGATCTTGGCCTGAAGGCTGAACATCTCGCCATCTGCATTCGCCGCGAACATCACCAGCGCTTCGCCGCGGCGTTGAGCCTCGGCGGCGAAGCCGCTTTCTGGGAGGTCCTCTCGTCGCGCAGTCCAGGCTTCGGAAATGAATGTCACGCCGTTCGCACCGATCTGGCGTGCCCTCGCCGCGGCGTCGCGCATCATCATGTATTTCGCGCGCCGATCGGTGGACCAAGCCTGGATTTGGTCTACGGGGAGCAGGTCCTTCCATAGGAGCATAATGGGCATGTGGTAGCCGTCTCGCAGCATGACGCGGCGAGCCTCGGCGAAGAACACCTCCGCCATCTCTCTGAAACTTCGCGCATCCTTGAGTCCCGCCCAAGCATCCTTGACGTAACGCTTCCGGGCGAGCCGCGTCACCTTTGCAGATGGTTGTCCTCTCGGAATTCGGCCGATCTCCATCTCACGGCCGGTGCTCACCGCTACGTAGATGGTGCGCTCTGCCTCCAAGACCTCCATGGACTTCAGACGTCCGTCGGGGAGAGTATCAAGCAGGAGATGCTCGCCCTTGTCGGGGCCTCCGCGGGGGATATCGGCGCCGATGTGCCGATGAAGCTCGACGACCATTTGCGCCAACTGGCCGTAGACGTGAGCAAGGGCGTCGAGGATCTCGTGATCAGGTAGCTCCGCGTCGACCCAACGACGCTGCACGCACAGGACGCCGTGCTTGAGGACGTGCTCATCCAAAAGATGGGCGGGAATAGTGCGGCGAATGTCCCCCAAGGACGCGAAAACGTTCGCCGGAGTCCAGGCTGTGTGCGGGTGCCCCGCGTAGCTCGCCACCAGTTCAACCTTGACTTGGCTGAGTGTGGCCAGATCGCCTTGCTTCTCGATCTTATTTCGAGCGTTGACCGCCCATCTCATGATCGGATCGGACTTGAATCTCGATTGAACGCCTTCGTACCAAGCCTTGAACTCGGGAATCGCCGCCTTGTTGCTTTGCAGGATGAAGGTGACGGTGCGCGCGGTAGCGATCGTGGACTGCAAGCCCAAGCGGAATTTGTCAGGCTCGAAATAGGCGCTTCGCGTCTGGTGCCAGAGCTGGCGCAGATCTCCCAGACGCCGGAGGACAGCACCGACCGCGTTTGAAACTTCGTCGACTTCCATGGCGGCTTCTATTGCCTCGGGCGCTCAATGCGCTTGGAGCGCGGCACAGTTTGACCCTGTTAGACTACTGGAACCGAACCCAACAACGAGCGGAGGTTTGCATGCAGTTGGGCGGGCACGGCCTCTTCAGTCATGCGCCAGACCTCAGCTAGTGTGACGTATGTGAGAGAAACGTCCCACGGCATCAAAGGGCGTCCGTTCACCTGCGCAAACGGCGCGTCAGTTTCGGTAAGGACGCGTTCGGCTGGCATGGCCTGAGCCAGCTGCTTGCCCTTTGCAGAGTTCAACATCGAGGGGCCGACGCTGAACCAGCAGCCGAGCTTCACCGCCCGAGCAAGCTCCCGCTCGGTGCCGCTGAACCAGTGCAGAACTGGCGTTCCTGCAGCCGGGAATTCCTCGATCAAGTCCAAGACTGGTGTAGCCGCACGCCTAGAGTGGAAACTCATGATCCGACCACCAGCATCCGCGCAACCGCGCAACATGCGCTTCAGAATCCGCTTCTGAATGTCGAAGCTGCCTCGGTGTTGCGGACTACCGTCGAGACCGATTTCACCGACATACCTCGCTTCGGGCAGGAAGTGTTCCCACAGTGGTATTTCGGTGTGGCGTTCAGCTACCAGTTCGGGGTGAAGCCCGAGGCCTACCCGCACACGCCTCAGGTTGCGGACCAGCTTCTGATTTCCCGCCCACGCCTTGGGCGTTGTGGTGACCGCTAAAACGTAAACGCCTTTTGCCTCGGCTTCCGCCAAAACAGCGGCGGGATCGGCATAAAGATCGATGTGGCAGTGGAAATCGATCAAATCACACCATGCGCCTTCAACAAGGTTTCAAGTTCCGCAAGGCCCCGCAGCGCCGTGTCCTCTAAATCGGTCGTTGGGCCTAATTGTGCCGAGTTCAGAGAACCTCCGATCCATGCGTTACGCCCGCGCGAATCTGCAAGATGGACGGCGTAGGCAGCCGACCGGACGTCATCGAAGTCCATGTGTTTTCGGCCCGGTAGACCGAGGTTATCGTACTTGTAGCTGGGCGTGGAATCCGTAACACCCCATCTCAGGAAGGACGCGCGCCGAACAAGGCAGGGCACGCATCGACCGCATTGGGTGAATCCGGTTCTGGCGTAGCGGCCGCAGCTGGTCGTACCGCCAATCAGAGATTTGAGGAGCGTTTGATTGGCGCATCCCGCCAGCATCTCGCCTTTGGTCTTCAGCTGGTAGGGGTTCTGGAGCTGTACGTTGAGACCGGCAGCGGTCAGGACGCTTTGCAGCTTTCCGAGATAGAATGGGTGCGTCGTTCTCGTGCTTAGGGAACCGACACGCATAGGCGTGAGCGGGATGTTAAGGCTGATGAAGCCGTTTTCTGGCACGATGAGGTCGATGGTCGCACCTTTGGCGTAGGCCTCTAGGCAGGTCGCCGAGAGCACACCTAATCCGAAGAAAACCATCGACCTGGCGCGCTGCGAACGCTCCGACTGGATCGGGGGCGATGCGTTGTGATTGAGCTGGATGTGCAGAGACTGTGGAGAGATCGTCCGTGCGAATCGACTCTGATCTTTCTTGTCACCCTTAGCGACTTGGCTGACGAGCAGGGGCTTATGCCCTTGCGCGACCAGATCGATCGCTCCGATCAGGCTGTCCATACCTCCGGACAAGAGGCAGACGATGTCTTCGGTTCGATGCTGGACGGGGATAGGTGGTGCCGGAAGATAGCCGCCCCCGAAGAATGCCACCTTCCAGATGTCGCCCGTGACGAACTGGAGCATTTGCTCAAGTTCTGGCGCGACTCCATTCCAGAAGGCAGGATCGACGACAGCCACAGTCAAGTCGATTTGGCGCGTCCAGCCATCGGGGCTGGTGCTGCGGGTGCAGGACTCGTCCGCAGCTACGACGGATAGGGCAAAGGAAAGAAAGTCCCAGGCCCTTGCCGATGGCTGAAGCTTTAGGCCGCGAAAATAGGGTGGGATGGCCGCGCCAATAGCGCCTTCATTGGGCGTGTTTTTATAACCGTAGAGAATGAACGGAATGTCAGTGCTCGTGGGAAATGCCGTCCCGGCAGGTGCGCAGCTGACCCTCATCACAGGTAGCTCTCAAAGATTTCGAAGGTGTCGCGAATGATGTCATTCGCCAACTCGCTGGCGACTTGGCGATTCATGGTTTGCCCGACGTTCGCCCTGGCCCGAAAGGCGCGCGCCACCTCTTGGCGGACGTAGCTCTTCATCTCTTCCAGCCGGTCAACGCCCTGAGCATAGTTCGGTGCCTTGTCGAGAATCGCCTGCCCGACATCGAACTCGATCCGCTGCGCAAGATCGCCGGCGATGTAGGACTCGATCACCAGATCGATTTCCGGCGGCGTTAGCGCCGCCAGGTCGGCGTTCGGGTTATGAGCAAGCACTTCCGAAAGCGCCCTGGAAACGGAGTCGCGCGCGCCCTCTGTGTCTTGTGTCCCGTCGACGGGCCGAAGCGCCTCGACGATGATGTCGGCAATCTCCTTTTGGGTGCGACCCGCCAAGCTTGCCGGATTAAGAGTGACGTCGGTCGGCAGCGGAGCGCCCGTGCTCAGCGCATCCAAGACTCCATAGAGACCGCCCGCTGTCCGGGCCGTCCCCGCCATGCGTTGGGCGGCCGACGCAGCGCCACCGAGTCCCTTGCGGGAGTAGTGGCCAAGCCCGCGGCGAAGGTCTCGCGGCCCCCCAGACCGGCCATACCGGCCGAGGCTTGTCCGCGCCGGCCTAAAGCGGCCAGCGGGCGCGACGGCGGGGGGATTTGCTCCCGCCGCAGGCGAGGGCTGCTGTCCCGGCGCAGAGGGAACCCATTCAGGGACCAAGGGGATGCCCGAGCCCGGGCCCTTGCTTGATGCCGAAGTCCCCATCAGTGCCTCTCGTTTCCAGCGGCTTTCTTGCTGGCCGCAGCAATCGCCTTCTTCACCGGTTCCGAAACATTCGGCTCCTTCACCCAACCGGCCAGCACATCGACAGCCCAAGGCTTATCAGCCAGCAACGGCACAATCGGAGCCGTTATCTGCGCCGGGGGAAGATCACCCATGAAGCGTGCAACGGTTTGGATGTGAGCGCCTGGCACGGCGGCGACGGTGAGCAGTGCATTGAGAATCTGAGGCGTACCCCACTGCTCAACAGCTCGCGCCCGACTGAGGACCCGCTCCGCAATGCGACTGACTTCGTTCAAAGGCAGTGCATGCAGCTTCTGAACCAATGTCGAACTCGGCGTTGTGCTCAGCTTGAGTAGCGCTTCAAGTAGGTTCGCACCTTCGGACGACAATTTGTCCGCTGCCGTTATGATCGGCATGCGCTCCCGGCTGACGTAGACGATGCCGCGAAGATCTTGTTCGCCAAGGGGCGGCTCTAGCGCCAACCAATCGCGCACGAACTCGTCGTCCCACTCGCCCTCAAGGACAAGACTGGCCGGGTCTTTCGCGGCCATCTCTTCGAGCGGCACGAGCAAGCTTGCCTTGCCGTCTTCGCTCTCGTTGATGGTCCGAAGAATCTCGGCATAGGCCGCTTCCGATCCGCACCGCTCGAACAGCAGCATTTTGGCTAGAGCGGTCTCGTCCACATTGACCTGTTGGACACGGGCGATGGCTTTGCGGATCGATAGTGTGTTGAGCAGGCGCTTAATGAGGCGAGGGTTGCCCGCAATCTTGTTCGATGTGGTCAGGATGGGGGCGATGCGATCCGCAAGGTCCAACTGAAGACCCAAGTCGAGCGGGACCTCTTTGATCAGAGATTCCACATAGGCGCGATCGACTCGCTTACCCGACCAGGTTTCTCCCAACCGCTTGCAGATCGCCGCCCGAGCGGAATCCTGCTCCTCCTTTTTGAGGCTGCTATTCTCGATAAATAGCATCATCAAATAGGCGCGCACGTCCTGTGTACCCAGCGGGGGGACGCGGATGGGGACCTGGATCAGTTTGTCGAAATAGTTCGTAACGAGATCGTCTGTGAGCCTAGCGTCTTTGAAGTGATCTACTACCGCGCGTTTGATCATTTCGTCGTCGGCCGCGATCACGAATGCCGTGTGGTCGAGGAAAAGGAAGAGGCGCATTGCCTCCAAGGTCGCGATCGCTGTCGGCGGCAGACAGCGGTCGAGGTCGTCAATCAATACGACCAAGGTGACGCCTAGGTCCTTCAGTGTCTTTTCGAGTTCGTCTCGGAAATCCTGGATTTCTTTCGGGGGGGTTTGATCGGCCGCGCCGCTCTCTTTCAGGAAGCCCTTTGCATCGCCCGCTAGTTTGGCCGCTGCGTCCAAGTCCGTTTCAGTAACTTGCCCATCCGTCAGGTCTCTATAGACAGCGATCCCGTCGCCGATGAGTCCGACTGGAGGCAGGCCGACCGCTAATGCCGCGACAGTTTTCGCACTGGCGCTCGCCAGTCGAAGCCAGTTGACACGCTTCAGGAGGTTTTGGGCGTGCCACACCACATTGTCGCCGAGGTCCTTGCTCTCCTCCGCCTTTTTCAGAACGGCCCGAGCGATGACCTCCATCAGCGCAGCGCGAGTATCGTCGTAGCCCTGATAGAGCCAAGCGTTGAACTCGACGAATAGATAATCCTCGGCAGTCCGAGACTTAAGCGACTGAGCCAGAAGCTTCATCATCGACGACTTGCCGACGCCCCAGCTCCCAGAAATCCCCATCGAAATGGGCTTCCCGTTGGCCTGCAGTATCATCTCCGCCGCGATGTCCGCGACAAAGCCGAAATTTAGGAAATCTTGGTCGGTCTCGTTATCGGACCACATTTGTTGTTTGCTCCCCCGAACAGCCCACTCTCCCATTAGTTGCGGCAGGCCTCAAGTACCAACTACTGAGTGGCGCAGAGGTCATCGCGGTTGAGGAATGCCTCCACTGCAGCCAGGCGGCATCCGGTGGGTAGATGTACGTCTCGCTCCCACCACATCCATGTTTTGGCGTCCACGCCGACCAAGGCCGCAGCATCCTTCTGACGAAGGCCCAGCTTCTGCCGGCGAACCCGAAGGCATTCCCCAAGTGTTGGGTTCTTGGAAAGCGTCGTATCAGGCCGAGCAGCCCTGAGGGCGCAGCTCAGGCCCGGTAGCAAAAGGGCAACACCGCCATGCCGTTGCGGCCTAGGCGGGGCGGGCAAGGGGGCCTGCGGCAAGGCCCCGCGCTGCCAGAGGGACTATCAGAACCGCATCTCCGGCCCGCTGTTCGACCGCATCGACCTGACGGTCGAGGTGCCGCCGGTGACCGCCGCCGACATGAGTCTGCCGCCTCCGACCGAGGGCACCGCCGAGGCGGCCGCCCGCGTCACCCGCGCCCGCGAGATCCAGACCGCCCGTCTGGACGAGGCCGGCCATGAGGGCGAGCCCGTCATCAACGCCCATCTGGCCGGGGCCCTGCTGGACCGGTTCGCCCAGCCCGATGCCGACGGACGGGCCCTGCTGATGCGGGCGGGCGAGGCCGGGGGTCTGACGGCGCGCGGCTGGACCCGGACCCTGCGGCTGGCGCGAACCATCGCCGATCTCGATGGCTCGACCGGCATCCTGCGCCGCCATGTGGCCGAGGCCCTGATCTATCGCCACACCCGGATGGACGCCGAGATGCAGTTCAACCGGGCGACCGCAGGTGCCCACGCCCCGGTTTGAGCGGGTGTTAAGAGGTCGGCGCTAGTCTGGCGCCATGAGCGCGCCTGCCCGCCCCGCCGATCCGGATGACACGGATCCCGCCGTCCGCTTCCTGCGGCTGATGAGCCATGAGATGCGCACGCCCCTGAACGGGGTGATCGGCATGCTGGGCCTGCTGTCCGACAGTGGGTTGGACCCGGCGCAGAAGGCCTATCTGGAGGCGGCCCGAACCTCGGCCGACCATCTGCTGGGGCTGGTCAACGACCTGCTGGACTATGCCCGTCTGGATGCCGGCAGTCTGGAATTCGACCTCGCCCCCGTGGCCGTCGACGATCTGGTGCGCGGCGTCGCCGAACTGCTCAGCCCCCGGGCCCACGACAAGGGGTTGGAAATCGCCTGGATCGTGACGCCCGACGTGCCCCGCGTGCGGGCCGACGAAGGCCGCCTGCGCCAGATCCTGTTCAACCTGGCCGGCAATGCCGTGAAGTTCACGCCATCGGGCGGGGTGTCGATGGCGGTGTCCGGCACGGATGACGGTGCCCTGGCCTTCGTCGTCGAGGACACCGGACCCGGCGTGCCCGAGGCAGCCCGCGCCCGCATCTTCGAGGAGTTCGGCCACGCCGACAGTTCCGACGCCACCCGTCACGACGGCGCGGGGCTCGGCCTCGCGGTGGCGCGCAAGCTGGCGCTCGCCATGGGCGGCAGCCTGTCGGTCGACGACCGCCCCGGCGGCGGGGCCCGGTTCGTCTTCCAAGGCCGTTTCGATCCGGTCCCCGGTGAGGACCGGCCGGCGACGGCCTCCCTCAAGGGCCTGAGGATCGCGGTGGCAGGCGCCCATCCCTTCACGACGGCGGCCGCAACGGCCATGGCCGAAGCGGCGGGGGCCACATCGGTTGATCCGCAGCAGGCCGATCTGGTGCTGGTCGATGACGACGGACGCGCGCCGGATGCCGAACTGGCCCCCCGTCCGGACAGCCGCCATGCCGTGATCCTGCTCCGGCCCGGTCGGCGCGACCGCATCGCCGACTACCGCACCGCCGGCTTCGACGGCTATCTGATCAAACCCCTGCGCCCCGCCTCTCTGGTCGAGCGCGCCCGGGCGCTGGGCGCCGCTCCCTCCGCCGCCGGACAGCTGGCCGCCGGGCCCGAGGATGACCGCCTCGTCCGCCCGGCCTTCCCCGGCGTGCGGGTGCTGCTGGTGGAGGACAATCCTGTCGGCGCCCTCCTGGCCACCACCCTGCTGAAGCGGCAAGGCTGTGTGGTTGAGACGGCCGCGGGCGGCGAGGAGGCGCTGGATGCCCTGACGCGCGCCCGGTTCGATCTGGTGCTGATGGATATGCGCATGCCGGGCATGGATGGCCTGACCGCCACCCGCACGCTGCGTGGGCGAGGGGACAGGACGCCGGTGCTGGCCCTCACCGCCAATGCCTTTGCCGACGACCGTCGCGCCTGTCTGGACGCCGGCATGGACGACCATCTGACCAAGCCTCTGGGCGTCGAGGCCCTGATCGCCGCCCTGACCCGCTGGACGAACCCGCCGGAGCGCGCCAAGGTCGCCTCCGCATAGGGACGGTTGTCGCGTCCCCGCAGAGGACGAGCCGCATGACCGACCCCACCGTCGAGACGACGCCACCCAAAAAAGCAGGCACGAGGGACGTCTTCAGGGCGCTCGGGGAGGCCCGCGTCCTGATCACCCTGCTGCTGGGCTTCGGCTCGGGTCTGCCCTTTCTTCTCACCGGAGCCACGCTGAGCATCTGGCTGGCGGAAGGTGATGTCGCGCTGTCGGCCATCGGCTTCATCTCCTGGGTCGGTCTGGCCTACTCCTTCAAATTCATCTGGGCCCCGGTCGTGGACCGGTTCGATGTGCCCCTGCTGGGGCGTTTGGGCCGACGGCGCGGCTGGATGCTCCTGTCCCAGCTGGTTGTCGGTGGCGCCCTGATCGCCATGGCCATTATCGGTCCCGAAGGCGGTTTGACGGCCCTCGGCATCGCTGCACTTGTGACGGCGTTCGCGTCTGCGACGCAGGACATCGTCGTCGACGCCTGGCGGATCGAAAGCGCCGACAACGACGAGGAGATGGGCCTGCTGACCTCCGCCTATCAACTCGGCTATCGCTCGGCCATTCTGGCCGGCAACGCCCTGATCCTCTTCTTCGCCAGCTGGGTCGGCTGGAATGGCGCCTATGCGATCTGGGGCGCCGCAATGGCCATTGCCGTTGTCGCCACCCTGTTTGCAAAGGAACCGGTTGACCGACGCGAGATTGCCGCCGTGACCGGGGGCGCAGCCCCCTGGACCCCGCGCGGCATGTTCGATGTCGTCGTGGGTCCCTTCCTCAGCTTTCTCAAGACGCACAAGACCGCGGCCCTGCTGATGCTGGCCGCCATCAGCCTGTATCGCCTGCCCGACTTCGTGATGGGGCCGATGGTGGGGCCCTTCTACATCGACCTCGGCCTCACCAAGGAAGCGATCGGCGCCATGCGGCTGAGTGTCGGCCTGGTGGCCGCCTTCGTTGGCATTGCCGCAGGTGGACTGAGTGCGGTCCGCTTCGGCTTTGGAGCAACCCTGCTGGTCGGGGCCCTGATCGGGCCGATGTCCAACCTCGGCTACACGATCATGGCGGTGGTCGGCCTGTCGACACCGACCTTCGCGGGCGTCCTCTTCGTGGAGAACTTCTCGGAAGGCTTCGCCGGCGCCGCGCTGGTCGCCTACATGTCCAGCCTGACAAGCATCGGCTACACGGCCACCCAATATGCCCTGCTCAGTTCCTTCTATGCCTTGCTCGGCAAGTTCCTGAAGGGCTTCTCGGGGGTGGCCGTCGAGGGCCTGCAGCAGGGTCATTCCCTGATGACCGCCTACGCCCTGTTCTTTGCCGGCACGGCGATCGTCGGCATCCCGGCCGTCGTCCTGTGCTGGTTCCTGGAACGTCGAAACCAGCGGCTGAAGCGTGAGGCGGGCGTGGCGCCCGGCTAGCCCTCCTCGCTCGCGCCCTCGTCATAGGCGGCGAAGGTGGCGGCGGTCATGATCTCGCTGACCGAGGCGCCCAGGCTGACGATCTGGACCGACTTCTCGAGGCCGACCAGCATCGGCCCGATCACGGTGGCCCCGCCCAGCGCCTCGACCAGCCGGGTCGAGATCGAGGCCGAGTGGATGCCCGGCATGACCAGCACATTGGCATCGCCGGTCAGGCGCATGAACGGATAGGACGAGCGCGCCTCGGGATCGAGCGCCAGCTCGGCCGGCATTTCGCCCTCGTATTCGAAATCGACGCCCTTCTGGTCGAGGATGCGGATGGCCTCGCGCACCTGTTCGCTGCGGTCGCCCGGCGGGTTGCCGAAGGTCGAATAGCTGAGGAAGGCGACGCGGGTCGTGCGGCCCAGCTTGCGCACCGTGGCGGCGGCCTGGATGGCGATCTCGGCCAGCTCGGTGGCATTCGGCAGCTCGTGGATCGAGGTGTCGGCCACGAACAGGGTGCGCCCGCGCGCCAGCAGTACCGACAGGCCGATCAGCCGGTCGCGGACGTCCAGCACGCGCCGGACCTCCTTGAGCACCATGTTGAAGTTCCGCGTGGTGCCGGTCACCACCGCGTCGGCGTCACCGCGCGCGACCATGGTGGCTGCGAAATAGTTGCGGTCCTGGTTGATCATCCGCTGCACGTCGCGGCGCAGATAGCCGCGCCGCTGCAGGCGCCCGTACAGCCAGTCGGTATAGGCGTCGTTCTTGTCCGAGATGCGGGCGTTGACGATCTCGATGTCCAGATCGTCGAAATTCAGCCCGGCCTCGGCGGCATTCTTGCGGATCAGGTCCTCGCGGCCCAGCAGGACCGGCGTGCCCAGCTCGGCCTGCTTGAAGGCCCAGGCGGCGCGGATGACCGAGGTCTCCTCGCCCTCGGCGAACACCACCCGCTTGTTGGGGGCGGCGCGCACGGCCGAGGCGATTTTCTGCATCAGGGCGGCGGACGGATCGACCCGCTGGCGCAGGGCGATGCGATACGCCTCCATGTCCTCGATCGGCTGGCGGGCCACGCCGGTGTCCATGGCGGCCTGGGCCACGAAGGGCGGAATGTACCAGATCAGCCGCGGGTCGAACGGCGTGGGAATAATGTACTCGGGGCCGAACTTCAGCTTGCGACCGGAATAGGCGGCGGCCACCTCGTCGGGCACATCCTCGCGCGCCAGCATGGCCAGGGCGTAGGCGCAGGCGATCTTCATCTCGTGATTGACGGTGCGTGCCCGCACGTCCAGCGCCCCCCGGAAGATGTAGGGAAAGCCCAGCACATTGTTGACCTGGTTCACATAGTCCGACCGGCCGGTGGCCATGATGGCGTCCGAGCGGACGCTCATCACATCCTCGGGCGTGATCTCCGGGTCGGGATTGGCCATGGCGAAGATGATCGGATTGGCCGCCATCGAGGCCACCATCTCCTTGGTGATCGCGCCCTTGGCCGACAGGCCCAGCACCACATCGGCGCCGACCATGGCTTCGGCCAGCGTCCGGTGCGGGGTGTCGGTGGCGTGCGCCGCCTTCCACTGGTCGACGTTCTCGCGACCCTTGTAGACCACACCGTCGCGGTCGACGATCACCGTGTTCTCGGCCTTGACCCCGACGGCCTTCATCAGCCCGATCGACGACAGGCCCGCCGCCCCGGCCCCGGCCAGCACCACCTTGATGTCTTCCAGCTTCTTGCCGGTGATGTGACAGGCGTTGATCAGGCCGGCGGTCGAGATAATGGCCGTGCCGTGCTGGTCATCGTGAAACACCGGAATGTCCAGCAGGTCCTGCAGCTGGCTCTCGATCACGAAGCATTCCGGCGAGCGGATATCCTCCAGATTGATGCCGCCCCAGGTGTCGCCGATGTTCTTGACGACGGTGACGAACTCGTCCGGATCGGTGGTCTTCACCTCGACGTCAAAGCTGTCGACGTCGGCGAACCGTTTGAACAGGACCGACTTGCCCTCCATCACCGGCTTGGAGGCCATATGCCCCAGATTGCCGAGGCCGAGGATGGCGGTGCCGTTCGAGATGACGGCGACCAGATTGCCCTTGGACGTATAGTCATAGGCCCGGTCGGCATCGTCGGCGATGGCCAGCACCGGCACCGCGACCCCCGGCGAATAGGCCAGCGACAGATCCCTCTGGGTCGCCATGGGCTTGGTCGGCGCCATGGAAATCTTGCCCGGCACGGGATCGCTGTGAAACTCCAGCGCGTCGGTGTCGGAGAAGGTCTGTTTGTCGGTCAGGTCGGGCATGAGGTCGTTTCGATCAGAGAGGAAGGCGGCGATCCTAGAGGGCGGGTGCCGCGCAAACAACGGCAGCGAGGCCGGATTTGACGTAACGACAGGGGGGCAGCGGTTACAGGGCCAGCGTCCCTGTCCCCTCCAGCTCGACCGGCCCGGTCATGAAGACGTGGCCGCTGTCGGCGTCCCAGCGGATGTCGAGGTCGCCTCCGTCCAGCGTCAGGGTGGCGGTCCGTCCGGTCAGGCCGCGCCGGTGGGCGGCTACCAGGGCGGCACAGGCCCCGGTGCCACAGGCCTGCGTCAGGCCCGCCCCGCGCTCCCAGACCCTGAGGCGGATGTGATCCGGGGCCAGTACATGGGCAAAGCCGACGTTCACGCCTTCCGGAAACAGCGGATGATGTTCGATCAGCGAGCCGGCCCCACGCACAAAGGCGTCGTCCTGCCGGTCGGTAAAGAAGACCACATGCGGATTGCCCATCGACACCGCCCCGGGTGTGTGGATCACCGGCGCGTCGACCGGCCCGATCTGCAGCTCAATGCCGCGCGTGTCCATCTCCTCGGCCAGCGGGATCTGCTGCCACGCCAGCCGCGGTTCGCCCATGTCGATCTCGATGCGGTGGTCGCCGGCCCGCCGCGCCACGGTCGCCCCGCCCAGGGTGCCGATCACCGCCCGGCCCTGCTCCGAGGCCTCCAACAGCAGCCAGCCGACGCAGCGCAGGGCATTGCCGCAGGTCTCGACCTTGCCGCCGTCGGCATTCCAGACCCGCATGAAGGCGGTCTGACCCGCCTCTGCCGGCGGCTCGATGACGATCAGCTGGTCACAGCCCGGGCCGGTGGCCGGATCGGACAGGCGCCGCACCGTATCGGCATCGAGATCGAAGCCCGGCGCATCGGCGCGCAGGACGATGAAGGCGTTTCCCGCCCCGTTCATCTTCAGATACGGCATTCCGCGCGCGCTCATGCCCTGCCTATAGGCCAGCCATGGCCGGTGTGCGAGCGTCCGGCCCATCACGAACGGTTTGCACGGGCGGCCATCCGCGCTATCGCAGGGCATGGCCTCCGAGACGAGCTCCCCAGACTCCCATCGCGGCTGGCGC
The DNA here is from genome assembly GCF_017744255.1 of Brevundimonas sp. A19_0. Classification (GTDB taxonomy): domain Bacteria; phylum Pseudomonadota; class Alphaproteobacteria; order Caulobacterales; family Caulobacteraceae; genus Brevundimonas. The sequence continues at coordinate 40,939 of NZ_JAGHQP010000004.1, forward strand.
ATCCGGGCCAGGCTCAGGGCCCTCTATCATGGCCAGTCCCGTCAAGCGGTGCGCTTCCGCTACGGGGTGCTGGTCATCGATCTGGCCATCATCGCCTTCTTCGTCGCCGCCCCGGTCATGCGCGGCCAGAACCTGGGCTGGCTCTTCTATGTCCTCGACTATGTGATCGCCGCCCTTCTGGCCGCCGACCTGCTGGCCCGGGCCATGGCCTGGACCGACATCCGCTCGTGGCTGAAGCGGCCGGTGGTCTGGGCGGACCTGTTCATTCTGGCGACCCTGCTGTTCCCCGCCTGGCTGTTCAACTTCGGCTTCCTCCGGGTCATTCGCCTGTGGACCCTGATCAACTCCGACTTCTTCTGGCGGACGGTCGGTCGGAAGTATGACGACACCCATGTCGAGGATGTGATCAAGGCGCTGGCGGCGCTGGTCACCTTCATCTTCGTGGCGACGGGGTTCGTCTATACGGCCTTCGTCGGCACCCATGAGGGCCTGACCGGCTATGTCGACGCCCTCTATTATACGGTCACCAGCCTGACCACGACCGGCTATGGCGACATCCTGCTGCCCGGCGCCTGGGGGCGGATCGTGTCGATCATCATCATGCTGACGGGCGTGACCCTGTTTGTCCGGCTGGGCCAGACCCTGCTGCGCCCGCCCAAGGTGCACCACCCCTGTCCCAACTGCGGCCTGCAGCGGCACGACCCCGATGCGGTGCACTGCAAGGCCTGCGGTCAGGGCCTGTGCATCCCGAACTACGAGGTCTGAACCGGCAACGGATGACGAAACCGTAATGAACGGGGCCATGGCTTGTCGTCGCCCCCTGCCCGGGTAAGGTGCCCCACCCCCGCCCGGAGACCCCGTCCATGCTTCGTCGCACCCTGACTGCCCTCGCCCTGACCCTGCCGCTGTCGCTGGTGGCGGCCCCCGTTTTTGCCCAGAGCGCTTCCGACCCGACCATGACCGCACCCGCCGATGCCGACGATCCCTACCTCTGGCTGGAAGAGGTCGAGGGCGAGCGCGCCATGGCCTGGGTCGAGGAACAGAACGCCCGCTCGCTGGGCATTCTGACGGGGGATCCGCGCTATCAGGGCCTGCACGATCAGGCGCTGGCGTTGCTGGAGGCGCGCGACCGCATCCCCTCGCCGGGCTTCCGCCGCGCGGGTGGCGTCGAGATGATCGACAATTTCTGGCAGGACGCGGACCATGTGCGCGGCATCTGGCGCACCACCACGGTCGACAGCTACGCCACCGACGATCCCCAGTGGGAAACAGTTCTGGACTTCGACGCTCTGGCCGCCGCCGAGGGCGCCAACTGGGTCTACAAGGGCGCCGGCTGCCTGCCGCCCGACGGACGGCTGTGCCTGGTCAATCTGTCGGACGGCGGCAAGGACGCCGTCACCGTGCGCGAGTTCGACCGCGAGACCGGCCAGTTCATCGCGGGCGGCATCACCCTGCCGGAATCCAAGGGCGGGGTGTCGTGGATCGACGCCGACACCTTGCTGGTCTCGCGCGACTTCGGCGAAGGCTCCCTGACCGATTCCGGCTATCCGCGTACCGTGCGCCTGCTGACGCGCGGCCAGTCGATCGAGGACGCCCCGGTGGTGTTCGAAGGCCGGCAGACCGACGTCTCGGTCAGCGGCTTCACCCTGCGCGATTCCGATGGCGTGGTGCAGGCCGTGCTGCTCAACCGCGGCATCAACTTCTATGAGAGCGAGACCTGGCTGCTGAACGCGGACGGCACGACCCGTCAGCTGGCCCTGCCGCTCAAGGGGGGCATCACCGCCCTGGTCGACGGCCAGCTGATCGTGACCACGGATCAGGACTGGACCGCCCCGTCCGGGCAAGAGTTCAGGACCGGCGACGTGCTGGCGTACGACCTTGCTGCCTGGCTGGCCGATCCGACGGTCGAGGCCCATCTGGTCATCCGCCCCGGCCCGCGCGAGTCGATCGAGGGCATCACCGCCACCCGCAACCGTCTGGTCGTGGCCCTGTTCGAGAACGTCCGGGGCGCCGTCTATGTCTATGACCCCTCGGACTGGAGCCGCACGCGGCTGGACCTGCCCGAGAACGTCACCGTCGGCGTCGGCTCGGCGTCGGATATGGACGACCGAGTGTTCGTCAGCGTCGCCGGCTATCTGAACCCGCAGTCCCTGTGGCTGTTCGACGCCTCGACCGGCGAGGGTGAGGTGATCAAGTCCCTGCCGGCCAAGTTCAATGCCGACGGCCTTGAGGTCCGCCAGTTCGAGGCGGTGTCCGCCGACGGCACCCGCATCCCCTATTTTGTCGTCGGCCGGTCGGACATGCCGATGGACGGCTCCAACCCGACGCTGCTGTACGGCTATGGCGGCTTCCAGGTGTCGATGCTGCCCGGCTATTCGGCCACGGTCGGCAAGCTGTGGCTGGAGCGCGGCGGCGTCTATGTCGTCGCCAACACACGCGGCGGCGGCGAATTCGGTCCCACCTGGCACCAGTCAGCCCAGGGCGTGAACCGCCAGCGCGCGCATGAGGACTTCCAGGCCGTGGCGCTCGACCTGATCGACCGGGGCATCACCAGCCAGCCGCGCCTCGGCATCATGGGCGGCAGCCAGGGCGGCCTGTTCATGGGTGCGATGCTGACCCAGCGCCCGGACCTGATCAACGCCGCGGTCATCCAGGTGCCCCTGTTCGACATGCTGCGCTTCCACAAGCTGTTGGCCGGGGCCTCGTGGATCGCCGAATACGGCAACCCGGATATCCCCGAAGAGCGCGAATGGATCGCCGCCTATTCGCCCTACCAGAATCTGCGCGCGGGCCAGCCCTATCCCGAGGTCTTCATCCACACCTCGACCAAGGACGACCGCGTCCATCCCGGCCATGCGCGCAAGGCCGCCGCCCGCATGGAAGAGCTGGGCTATGACGTCCTCTTCTATGAGAACACCGACGGGGGCCACGCCGCCGGCGCCAATCTGCGGGAAACCGCCCGGCGTCTGGCGCTGGAATACACCTATCTGACCCGCCGCCTGATGGACTGACCGTCCGGGAGTAGCTGATGAAACGCCTGATCCTGTCCGTGGCCGTTCCGGCCCTGATGCTGTCTGCCTGCGCCGGCATGCCGGGCGCCCAGGACCCGGCGGAGACCTCCGTCCCGGTCTCAGAGGCCTCCATGCCCGGCTTCCCGGCGGACCTCTCGCCCGAGGGCGTCGCGGCCGCCGACGATCATCTGGCGCTGGAACAGGTGGATGGGGCCGAGGCCATGGCGTTCGTCGCCCGCTCCAACGAGCGGGCGCTGGCGACGCTGGAGGGCGACCCCCGCTATGAGCCCTTCCGCCAACAGGCCGAGGCGATCCTTACGGCCACCGACCGGATTCCCGCCCCGTCCTTCCTCGGCGACGGCATCGGCAATTTCTGGCAGGACGCGACCAATCCCAAGGGCATCTGGCGCCGCACGACGCTGGAGTCCTATGCGTCCGGCGACACGCAGTGGGAGACCCTGCTCGACATCGACGCCCTCGCCCGCGCCGAGGGCCGCGACTGGGTGTTCAAGGGCGCCAGCTGTCTGCCGCCGGCCGAGACCCGCTGCCTCGTCAATCTGTCCGACGGCGGCAAGGACGCCGTGGTGGTCCGCGAGTTCGACCTGACCACCAAGGCCTTCGTGGACGGCGGCTTCGTCCTGCCAGAGGGCAAGCACCGCATCAGCTGGCTGGACGCCGACACCCTGCTGGTCGCCACCGACTTCGGACCCGGCACCCTGACCGAGTCGGGCTATCCCTATATCGTCAAGTCGCTGAAGCGCGGCCAGACCCTCGCCCAGGCGACCGAGGTCTATCGCGGCGAGGCCGGCGACGGCGGCTATGGGGTCAGCGCCTCGGTCTTCCGCGACGGCGAGGGCGCCGTGCAGGCGGTGCTCATCAACCGGCCGCTCGACACCTTCAGCGCCCAGACATGGGAACTGGTGGACGGCGAGGCGGTCCGCCTCGACATCCCCGAGCGGGTCGCCATCTACGGCGTCCAGGCCGGCAGCCTGATCCTCTCTCCGGACGAAGCCTGGACCCGTTACGGCCTGACCTATGCCCCGGGATCGCTGCTCGCCATCTGCATCCCGTGCGTGCGCCCGGACCCGCAGGTGATCAGCAACCAGGCGACGCAGATCTTCGAACCGACCGACCGTCAGTCGATCAGTTCGGTGGCCGTCTTCGATAACCGCGTGGTCGTCGCCTACAACGACAACGTCGTCGGACGCGTGGCCACCTTCCGCAATCGCGGCGAGTTCGGCTGGCCTCGCACGGATGTGGCTGTGCCGGATAATCAGGCCGTCTCGCTGGGCGACTCCTCGCGCGGCTCGGGGCGGGTCTTCCTGTCGACGCAGGGCTTCCTGACGCCGCCGACGCTCAGCCTGTTCGGGGTCGAGGGCGGCACCCTCACCCAGCTCCGCTCCGCCCCGCCCAAGTTCAATGCCTCGACCCATGTGGTCCGGCAGTATGAGGCGACCTCGACCGACGGGACGAAGATCCCCTATTTCGTCGTCATGCCGCGCGACCTCGCGCTGGACGGTACGGCGCCCACCATCCTGTTCGGCTATGGCGGGTTCCAGATCAGCTTCCCGCCTGCCTACAAGCCCGAGATGGGCAAGCTGTGGCTCGAGAACGGCGGCGTCTTCGTTCAGGCCAACATCCGCGGCGGGGGCGAATTCGGCCCCGGCTGGCACCAGGCGGCCCTCAATGAAAACCGCCAGCGCGCCTTTGATGACTTCGCCGCCGTGGCCGAGGACCTGATCGCGCGGGGCATCACATCGCCCCGGCATCTGGGCATCTATGGCCGGTCGAACGGCGGGGTGCTGACCTCGGTCTCGATCACCCAGCATCCGGAACTGTTCAATGCGGCCGTGATCGAAAGCCCGCTGATCGACATGCTGCGCTATCACGAACTGCCCGCCGGGGCCTCGTGGATCGGCGAGTACGGCGACCCCCGCATTCCCGAGGAAGCCGCCTGGATCGCGGACTACTCGGCCTATCAGCGGCTGAGCCCCGATGTCGACTATCCGCGCGTCTACATCACCACCAACACGCGCGACGACCGCGTCCACCCCGGCCACGCCCGCAAATTCGCGGCCCGGCTGGAGGCGCAGGGCCACGACCACCTCTATTTCGAGGACACGGCCGGCGGCCATTCCAACGACGCCGACCCGGTCGCCAACGCCCGCCGCTGGGCCCGGCACTATGTCTATCTGGCCCAGCAGCTGATGGACTGACGGCGGCTTCACGCGCCCCTCACGCGAAAATGAGGGGCGCGAATACGCCGGAGCGGCTAGGAGTCTGACCCATGGGAGTTCGGGGGTGGACACGTCTGGTGATCGCGGGGGCCGCTGGCGCCTGCCTGTTCGGGGCGGTTGCGACCTCGGCCCAGTCCGTGCGCCGTGTCGCCCGCGCCGATGTGGCGGTCCGCGAGGCCCCGGTGGTGGTCGAGCTGTTCACCGCCCAGGGCTGCGGCGGCTGTCCCGAAGCCAACCAGCGGGTCGAGACCCTGGTCGACCGCCCCGGCGTGATCGTCCTGACCTATCCGGTCGATTACTGGGACTACACCGGCTGGACCGATACCCTGGCCCGCCCCGAATTCAGCGAGCGCCAGCAGGCCTATCGCCAGGCCCTGCGCCTGCGCGCGGTCTCCACGCCCCAGGTCATCCTCGACGGCTATCGCACCGTTGCCCCGCGCGACGAGGACAGTCTGGGCGTCGCGGTGAATGAGGAATCCGCCCGCCGGCTGTGGGCGCCGGATATCGAGTTCCGCACCTCCGGGGACCGGGTCGGCATCGGCTCGGGCCGGGTCGAGGACGGCGGGGCCGATGTGCTGGCCGTGGTCTATACTCCCGGCCCGGTGCTGGTCCGGGTTGAGAGCGGCGACAACCGCGGCCGGGTGGTCCGGCACACCAATGTCGTCCGCTCGATCCAGCCGATCGGCGAATGGACCGGCCGCCCGATCCTGCTGTCCCTGCCCGACGAGCTGGAGCCCGGCGACCGGGTGGCGGTGCTGATCCAGTCGCGCGAAGACCGCCACATTCTGGGGGCCGCGGTTCGCTGAACGGCGAAAGCCCCTTTGCGGACGCCATCACATTCGGTCAGTATTCCGGTTGCCCGGGGGCGGGCAGACTGTCGCGACGCGCACCCTTGCGCGTACGGCATGGGGAAAAGAACGCATGGGCAGCCACGCATACAGGATCGCAACCGGCCCGCTCCGCACGGGGCTGCTGGCGCTCGTCGCGGCCCTGACGGTCATGGCCTGCGCCGGTCTGGGCCGCGCCCAGGACCCCGCGCCCATGGTGCCCTCGCCCGAGGCCGCCGGCGTGTCGCAACTGGTGACGGCGGCCGGGCTGGCCGACTGGGGGCGCACGCATCAGGACCCCGGCGCCCTGATCATGGCGGCCAGGATCGTCGGCGAGGTGCCCCTGCGCAACCAGGGCGACCAGCTGCCCTTCCTGACCTTCGACAGCCTGCTGACCGAGGCCGAGGAAATGGCGGCCGGCCAGCCCGCCTATCTGGCGGCCATAGAACAGCTGCGCGGACAGGTCACCCGCGGGGTGGTGTCCTCGCCCTTTGGCCGCGGCCCGATCGCGACCGTCAAGGACGTCCGGGCGCGCGAGACCTTCGGCTTTGACGTCGATGCGCGCGGCGGCGAAATCCTCCGCATCGCTGCCATCGGCGACGGCGACACCAACATCGACCTGATCGTACGCGACGCCGAGGGGCGGCTGTTGTGTCAGGACGGGTTCGGCGACCACTATCCCGTCTGCACCCTGATGCCGCAGCTGGCGGGCAAGGTGCGGGTCAGCGTGGTGAACCGGGGCGCGATCTGGACCAAGGTCCAGATCCTCAGCAACTGAGGACGGCATGGGGGCAGGGGCAGAGCGCGGCATGAGGATCGGGGCCTGGAGGCTGGGCCTGCTGATCCTGCTCGGTCTGGCCCTGGCCGGGGGGGCGCTGGCGCGCGCCGGGTCCGGACAGGATCCCGACACGCCGGAATCCCTGCGTGCCGAGGCGTTTGAGGCGGCCCAGTGGGCCATTGTGTCCGATGCCGCCGACGCCCTCGCCAAGGTCTCGGCCCGCTTCGCCGAGGGTGACGACGCCCTGGGGCAGCTGGCGGAGCGGCGCGAGCGGCTGATCCAGCGCCGCGATGCGCTGGAGCGTGAGGTCGAGGGCCTCTACGCCCAGGATACGCCTTCGGCCCGCGAGCGCCGCCGGATTCTCAGCCGCAGCTATGAGCAGACGCTCGCCGAGCTGGGCGAGGTCGACGCCGAAATTCAGGAGTCCTTTCCCGCCTTTGCCGAGCTGACCAGCCCGCGCGCACTGAGCGTCACCGAGACCCAGGCCCTGCTCAATCCGGACGAGGCCCTGTTGCTGGTGTTCGTCAATCCGGAGGCGACCTATGTCTGGGGCATCACCTCGGACCGGATCGAATGGGCCCGCGCGGCCGATCTGGGCGAGGCTGCGCTGACCGCCTCGGTCGACCGCCTGCGGGCCTCGCTGACCACGGCCGGCGCGCGCAGCGACCCGACGCTGGATCCCGCCCTGTTCGCCGGTCGCCCGGTCCGCGCCTATGACCGGGCCGAGGCCTACCGCCTCTACACATCCCTGATCCAGCCGGTCGAGGGCATCTTCGCCGGCCATTCCACCCTGATCACCGTGGTCAGCGGACCTCTGACCACCCTGCCGCTCGCCGCCCTCGTGACCGCCCCGCCAGTGGGCGAGGACACGGCCCCCGAGGCCCTCGCCACGACGGAATGGCTCATCGACCGCTATGCGCTGGCGACCCTCCCGTCAGTCTCCAGCCTCAAGGCCCTGCGCTGTCATCTGGCGGCGGACGAGGACCGCCATCCGGGGTGCCCGGCCCGTCTCACCGGCGGAGACGGCCGACGGGCCATGCTGACGGGCGATCGCCTGCCGCTCGTGGCCTTCGGGGCGCCGGTCCTGACCGGCACGCCAGAGCCCGCCGCGCGCGGCGCACCCGATGCCGATGGCATACTGGGCGAGGGCCAGCTGGCCGATGTCGAGAAGCTGCGCGCCTTGCCGGACCTGCCCGGCGCCCGGGCCGAGCTGATGGCGCTGGGTCGCATCTATCCCAAGGGTGTGGTGCGGATCGGGGCGGCGGCCACCGAGACCGCCGTCCGCAAGACCGACACCGATCTGTTGTCCGAGGCGCGCTTCGTCGTCTTCTCGACCCACGGGCTTATGGCCGGGGCCAGTTTCGCCGAACCCGGTCTGGTGCTCACCCCGCCCGGAACGGCGACCGCCGAGGACGACGGCTATCTGACCGCGTCGGAAGCGGCCGGTCTGCGCCTCAACGCCGACTTCGTCGTGCTGTCGGCCTGCAATACGGCGGCCTCCGACGGCCGGCCGGGCGGAGAGGGGCTGTCGGGCCTCGCCCGGGCCTTCTTCTACGCCGGGGCCCGCTCGATCCTCGTTTCGCACTGGGAAGTGTCGGACCAGGCCACGACCGCCCTGATCACCGGCACCTTTGCGGGCCTCGACCGTACGCCGGGTAACCGGGCCGTGGCGCTGCAGGGCGCCATGCGCGAGGTGCGCGCCGACCGTCGCTGGCAGCATCCGGCCTATTGGGCGGCCTTCACCCTCGTGGGCACCCCCAGCTAGGCGTCAGGCGCCGGCCTTTTTCGCAAAGCTCCAGGCCGCGTCCGACAGCGGCCCGACCTGGGCGGCCATGGTCCGGGCGTGGCTGCTGGCGGCGGTGCCGTCGCGCACCCGCCCGGCGATCCCCTGACAGATGGCGGCCAGACGGAACAGATTATAGGCGAACAGCCAGTCGAGATTGGCCGGCCCCGCCGTTCCGGTCTTCTCGGCATAGCGCGCGACCGTCTCTTCGACCGACGGAATGCCCAGCGCCTCCAGATCTGCCCCGGCCAGACCGTTTCTGAGGGTCGCCGGAATCACCCAGGCGATCAGCAGATAGGAAAAATCCGCCATCGGGTCGCCCAGCGTCGACAGCTCCCAGTCCAGCACGGCCCGCACCTCGGCCCGGTCGGGCGCGAGGATCATATTGTCGAGGCGGAAGTCGCCGTGCACGATCCGCGTCGGCCCGTCCGGCGGCAGGCTTTCGGGCAGGAAGGCGATCAGCCGGTCCATCGCCTCGATCGTGTCGATCTCGGACGCCTGATACTGTTTGGTCCAGCGGCCGACCTGACGGGCGAAATAGTTGCCCGGCTTGCCATAGTCCGACAGGCCGATGGCCTCCGGATCGAACCGGTGCAGGGCCGCCAGCGTATCGGTCTGGGCCTCATAGATGGCGCGCCGTTCGGCCGGTGACAGATCGGGCAGTTTCAGGTCCCAGAACACCCGGCCCTCGACCTTGTCCATCACATAGAACATCGAACCGATGACGCTATCGTCCGTACACAGAATATGGGGTCGGGCGACGGGGAAGCCCTGGGCATGCAAGGCCGAGATCACCCGGAATTCCCGATCGACCGCATGGGCGCTGGGCAGCAGAACGCCCGGCGGCTTGCGGCGCAGCACATAGGTCCGGCCGGGCGTGGTCAGCTCATAGGTCGGGTTCGACTGCCCGCCCTTGAATTGGCGGAGCGTCAGGGGGCCCTGATAGCCCTCGACGTGTTCGGCCAACCAGGCGTCCAGGGTGGCTTCGTCCAGCGCGTGCCGGGGATCGACCTCGCGCGTACCGGAAAAGGCGGACTGGGGGTCGAGGGTCGGGTCGGTCATGCGGTTTCCGGTTCAGCGGCGGTTTCGGCGGCGGCCAGGGTGGCGCGGATCGCGCCCTTCCAGCCGTCGAGCAGGCGATTGCGGGTCGCGCCATCCATGCGGGGATGCCAGACGGCGGGGGTCTCGATGGGCGGAATGTCCAGCCGGTCGATCAGGCCGACGCCCAGTGCCGCCAGCTTGGCGGCCCCCAGCGCGGTCATCTCCTGAAAGGCCGGGCGCTCCACCTCGACCTCGCAGATGTCGGCCACGAACTGCATGGCCAGCGCATTGGCGGTCACCCCGCCGTCGACCTTCAGCCGCGCCAGCCGGGGCGCGCCGTCGGCGGCCAGCGCATCCAGCAGGTCCCGCGTCTGATAGGCCAGACTTTCCAGGGCCGCCCGCACCAGATGGGCCGGTCCGGTATCCCGTGTCAGGCCGGTCAGGGTGCCGCGCGCTTCGGGCGACCACCAGGGCGCGCCCAGCCCGGTAAAGCCCGGCACCAGATAGACCCCGCCATTGTCCGGCAGGCTCTGGGCCATGGCCTCGGACTGGCGCGACTGGCTGATCACACCCAGACCGTCGCGCAGCCACTGGATCGCGGACCCGGCCGAGAAGATCGATCCCTCCAGCGCATAGGCAGTTTGTCCGTTCACGGAATAAGCCAGGGTCCCGAGCAGGCGGTTGGTCGAAATAACGGGCTCGGGCCCCACATTGGCGACCAGAAACGCGCCCGTCCCATAGGTGATCTTGGCATCCCCGGGCTGCAGCGCGCCATGACCCACCAGCGCCGCCTGCTGGTCGCCCGCCGCGCCGTGCACCGGCAGGGCCCGGCCGAACAGCGACGGGTCACAGTCGCCGAGCGCATCCGCGCAGCCGCGGATCTCCGGCAGGGCCTCCATCGGCACCCGGAACAGCCCGGCCAGATCGGCCTGCCAGCCTAGGGTGCCCAGATCCATCAGGCTGGTGCGCGCGGCATTGGTGGCATCGGTCACATGCGACCGGCCGCCCGTCAGCTTCCAGACCAGCCAGCTTTCGATCGTGCCCAGCTTCGCCGCGCCCGCCCCGGCCCGCTCGCGGCTGCCGGGCACCGCATCCAGCAGCCATGCGTATTTCGACGCCGAGAAATAGGGGTCGAGAATCAGGCCGGTGCGCCCCTGCACCGCCGGCTCATGGCCGGCGCGCGCCAGCGCCGTGGTGACGTCGGCCGTGCGCCGGTCCTGCCAGACGATGGCGTGGTGCAGCGGCTCGCCGGTCTCAGCATCCCACAGCACGGCCGTCTCGCGCTGGTTGGTGATGCCGATGGCAGCAAAGCGGTCGATCCCCCCGGCCTTGCGGATTACCTCGCGACAGGTCTGCAGGGTCGCGGTCCAGATCTCGCCCGCGTCGTGCTCGACCCAGCCGGATTTGGGGAAATGCTGCTGCAGTTCGATCTGGCTGACGGCCGCCGCCGAAAAGGCTCCGGTGTCCGACACCTCAAAGGCGATGGCCCGGGTCGAGGTCGTGCCCTGGTCGATGGAGAGGATCATCCGGCTCATGGGGGATTAGTGACGACGGACGCCGGGCGAGGCAAGCGGGATGCCCCTCGCCATGCCCCCGCAAGCCGCGCTAGATGCGGCCATGACCCACACAGCGTCCTTTTCCGGTGTCCTCGACGCCGCCCGCCAGATCGCCGGCGTTGTCGTGCGCACCCCCCTGATCGAGAGCCCGGCGCTGAATGATCGTCTGGGCGGGCGGGTGCTGATCAAGGCCGAGACGCTGCAGGTCGCAGGGGCCTTCAAGTTCCGCGGTGCCTGGAATCGCATCAGCCGCCTGAACGACGAGGAAAAGGCCCGCGGCGTGGTCGCCTACTCCTCCGGCAACCATGCCCAGGCCGTGGCCGCCGCCGCCCGCCGCATGAGCACTCCGGCCCTCATCGTGATGCCCGCCGACAGCCCCCGGGTGAAGGTCGAGGGCGTGATCGCTTTCGGGGGCGAGGTCCGCTCATACGATCGCTGGACCGAATCGCGCGAGGCCATCGGCGAAGAGATCGCCCGCACGCGCGGCAGTGTGCTGGTCCGGCCGTTCGACGACCCCTTCATCATCGAGGGCCAGGGCACGACCGGACTGGAAATCCTCGAACAGGCCGATGCGCCCATCGACCAGCTGCTGTGCGGGGCCTCGGGCGGGGGGCTGATCGCCGGGATCAACCTGGCCTTTGCCGAGCGGTCGGGCGCAACCCGGGTCTTCGCGATCGAGCCCGCCGCCTATGACGACACCCGTCGTTCGCTCGAGGTCGGCGAGCGGGTCACCTTCCCGCCGGGGGCCGCGCCCTCGATCTGCGATGCGTTGATGAGCGACCGTCCCGGCGAACTGACCTTCCCGATCAACCAGCGTCTGGCCGGCGCCCTCACCGTCACCGACGAAGAGGTGGCCGAGGCCGTCCGCTATGCCTTCCGCACCCTGAAACTGGTGGTCGAGCCGGGCGGGGCGGTGTCGCTGGCGGCGTTGCTGGCGGGCAAGGTCGAGGCGGCGGGCCGCACCACGGCCATCGTTCTCTCGGGCGGAAACATTGACCCAGCCCTGTTTGCCGCCATCATCGAGGATCGTTTCACGCCTGGAGCCCCTGCATGACCAAGCCGAGTGACCTGCAATCCCTGATCGGCAACGAAGTGGGGGTCTCCCGCTGGATCGAGGTCGACCAGGCCCGCATCGACGCCTTTGCGAAGATCACTGAGGACGAACAGTTCATCCACGTCGACCCGGAAGCGGCCAAGGCCACGCCGTTCGGCGGCACCATTGCCCATGGGTTTCTGACCCTCAGCCTCGCCTCGGCCATGTCCTATGATGCGGTCAAGCCGCTGGAAGGCGTGGTGATGGGCGTCAACTACGGCTTCGACAAGCTGCGCTTCCTCGCCCCCGTGCCCGCCGGATCGAAGGTGCGCGGCCGGTTCAAACTTCTGTCGGCCGAGGACAAGGGCGGCGGCCGCTGGCTGCTGAAGCACGAGCTGACCGTCGAGATCGAGGGCGGCGACAAACCGGCCCTGATCGCCGAATGGCTGGGGATGCAGGTCGTCGCTTGAACCTGACCGACTGGCTGGCGCGCGATGCGGTCAAGGTCGCCCGTGACCTGATCGGGGCGCGGCTGCTGGTCGACGGTGTCGGCGGCACCATCGTCGAGACCGAGGCCTATGATCCGGCCGATCCGGCGTCGCACAGCTTCAGTGGCCCCCGGCCCCGCAACGCCGCCATGTTCGGCCCCGTCGGCCGGGCCTATGTCTACCGGATTTACGGCGCCCACTGGTGCTTCAACATCGTCTGTGACCGGGCAAGGCCGGGCAGCGCCGTCCTGATCCGCGCACTGCAGCCGACCGACGGCGAGGACGTCATGGCTGGGCGGCGCGGCACCGCCGACCCGCGAAACCTCTGCTCGGGTCCTGGCAAGCTGTGTCAGGCGCTGGCGATCGACAAGGCGCTGGACCACGCCCCGCTGGATGCCCCGCCCTTCGTGCTCGAACCGGGCCCGCCCCCCGCCGGTCTCGCCATCGGCCCCCGCATCGGCATCACCAAGGGAGCGGAGACGCCGTGGCGCTTCGGCGTGGCAGGCTCGCCGTTCCTCAGCCGTCCGTTCCGGACCTGAGCGGCCGGGGCCTCCCGTACCTTCCGGAAGGCGAGTTCCCGGCTCGGAGGCGCAGATACGGCCTTTGCCTTGTGTTTGCCCCTTTTCCCCGTGCTATAGGACGGACAGGTGCGGATCCGAGGGGTTCGCGCAGACGTATGCGCCCCTGTCCGGGGGCCATGAGGTTGAATCTGAACGGAGAGTCCTGAATGGCCACCCAGTCGGCTGTGGTTCGCGGCGCAGCAATGGTCCTGATGGCATCGAGCCTGGCGCTGGCCGGATGCAGTTCCATTCCGCTCGTCGGCGGATCGGGCAATTCGTCCGATGCCGAAGCGGCCTCCGTCGGTATCGGCGTGAACGCCTATCTGTGGCGCGCCTCGCTGGACACGCTGAGCTTCATGCCGCTGTCGAGCGCCGACCCGTGGGGCGGCGTGATCAATTATGACTGGTATTCCGATCCGGCGGCGCCGAACGAGCGCTTCAAGGCGACCGTCTTCATCCTCGACACGCGACTTCGGGCCGACGCCCTGAACGTGGCCGTGGTCAAGCAGGTGCGCGGCGCCGATGGCCAGTGGGTGGCCGCTCCGGTCGATCCGCAGACCGAGACGGACCTCGAGAACGCCATCCTGACGCGCGCGCGCCAGCTCAACCTGGCCGACGCCCGTTGATCCGGCGGAGCCTCGGCTCCGCCTGCCCGACCTGATGGCCCTGCCGGGGCCGTCCTTCCCGACCGACGCATCCGGGCCCGGCCCGCGCCGGGCTCGTTCAAGGAGCCCTCTTCCGCGTGGCCCGATACGACCCCAAGACCGCCGAACCCCGCCAGCAGGACCGCTGGCGCGAGGCGGACGCCTTCACCACACCGGTTACGCCGACCGGCAAGCCCAAATACTATGTGCTCGAGATGTTTCCCTACCCGTCGGGGAACATCCACATGGGCCATGCGCGCAACTATGTGATGGGCGATGTGGTGGCCCGCTTCAAACGGGCCCGGGGATTCGAGGTCCTGCACCCCATGGGCTGGGACGCCTTTGGCATGCCGGCCGAAAACGCCGCCATGGAGCGCGGCGTGCACCCCGGCGAATGGACCTGGTCCAACATCGCCACCATGCGCGACCAGCTGAAGCTGCTGGGCCTGTCGCTGGACTGGTCGCGCGAGTTCGCGACCTGCGACCCGGCTTATTACGGCAAGCAGCAGGCCTGGTTCCTCGAGCTGCTGAAGCGCGGTCTGGTCTATCGCAAGGACTCGGTGGTCAACTGGGACCCGGTCGACAACACGGTCCTGGCCAATGAGCAGGTGATCGACGGGCGCGGCTGGCGCTCGGGGGCCGTGGTCGAGAAGCGCAAGCTGAACCAGTGGTTCCTGAAGATCACCGACTATGCCGACGATCTGATCGACGGGCTGAAGACGCTGGATCGCTGGCCCGACAAGGTCCGCACCATGCAGGAGAACTGGATCGGACGGTCCAGCGGCCTGCAGATGACCTGGGCCTTTGCCGGGACGCCCCCGGCCGGGTTCGAGGATGGCATCGAAATCTATACCACCCGGCCCGACACCCTATTCGGGGCCTCCTTCCTCGGCCTGGCGCCCGACCATCCGCTGGCGAAGCAGCTGGCCGACGCCGATCCGGCCGTGGCCGAGTTCGTCGCGGAATGCCGCCGGGGCGGCACCTCCGAGGCCGAGATCGAACAGGCCGAAAAGATCGGCCGCGATACGGGCCTGAAGGTCCGCCATCCCTTCACCGGGGCGGAGATCCCGGTCTGGATCGCCAACTTCATCCTGTCGGAATACGGCACGGGCGCGATCTTCGCCTGTCCGGCCCACGACCAGCGGGATCTGGAGTTTGCGCGGAAATATGATCTGCCGGTGCTGCCGGTCGTGCGACCCGAGGGCGCCGACGACAGCTTCGACGTCGGGGACGAGGCCTATACAGGCCCCGGGACGCTGTTCAACTCGGACTTCCTGAACGGCAAGGGGATCGCGGAGGGCAAGGCCGAGGTGATCGCCCGGGTCGAGGCTGCCGAAGCCGGCGAGGGCAAGACCCTCTATCGCCTGCGCGACTGGGGCGTCAGCCGCCAGCGCTACTGGGGCTGCCCGATCCCGGTGATCCACTGTGAGGCCTGTGGCGCCGTGCCGGTGCCGGCCGACCAGTTGCCGGTGGTGCTGCCCGAGGACGTCACCTTCGACAAGCCCGGCAATCCGCTGGATCGCCACCCGACGTGGAAGCACGTCAAATGCCCGTCCTGCGACGGCGAGGCGGTGCGTGAGACCGACACGCTCGACACCTTTGTCGATTCCAGCTGGTATTTCGCCCGTTTCACCGATCAGAAGGCCGAGGCGCCGATCAATCGCGATGCCGCCGACCACTGGCTGCCGGTCGATCAATATATCGGCGGTGTCGAGCACGCGGTGCTGCACCTGCTGTACGCGCGTTTCATCACCCGCGCCCTGTCGGACGCGGGCATGCTGTCGGTGAAGGAACCCTTCGCCGGCCTGTTCACGCAAGGCATGGTGGTTCACGAGACCTATCGCACCGAAGCCGGGGCCTGGGTCGAGCCGACCGATGTCCGGCTGGAGACCGTGGACGGCAAGCGGGTCGCGAGCCGTCTGTCGACCGGCGAAACCCTGTCGATCGGCGACATCGAGAAGATGTCCAAGTCCAAGAAGAATGTGGTCGCGCCGCAGGAAATCCTCGACAGCCACGGCGTCGATGCCGGACGTCTGTTCGTGCTGTCGGACAGCCCGCCCGAGCGGGACGTCCAGTGGACGACCGGCGGTCTGGAAGGCGCCGGCCGCTTCGTCCAGCGCGTCTGGGCCGAATTCGACGGATTTGACGGTGCCGCGCCCGATCAGGGCGAGGTCGACCAGGCCCTCCGCCGCGAGACGCACAAGGCGATCAAGGCTGTCACCGAAGGGGTCGAGGGCTTCCGCTTCAACTCGGCCATCGCGAAGCTGTACGGCTTCCTGTCGACCCTGCGCGCCCATGCCGGTGCGGGCGGCGCGGCGCGGCGCGAGGCTCTGTCGGCTTTTGCCCGTCTGATCGCGCCCTTCACACCGCACCTGGCCGAGGAATGCTGGAGCGCGCTGGGCGAAAGCGGAATGGTTCTGGACGCCCCCTGGCCCGAATGGGACCCGGCGCTGGCGGCCGATGACCAGCTGACCCTGCCCGTCCAGATCGGCGGCAAGAAACGCGGCGAGATCACCATGGCACGCGGGGCCGATCCGAAGGCCGTCGAGGCCGAGGCGCTGGCCAATCCGGCGGTGCAGGCCTACCTTGAGGCCAATGGTCTGTCGGTCCGGAAGGTGATCGTGGTGCCTGATCGCATCGTCAATCTGGTGGCGGGATGAGCGGCTGCGGCGTACGCCTCGCCTGGCTGGCCGTGGTTGCCGCGGCGCTTGTGGCCTTGTCGGCCTGTGGCTTCACCCCGCTTTATGGCGAGGCGGCCATGGCCGGGCTGTCGCGGGTCGAGGTCCAGACCCCGGACTCGCGGCTGGGCTATCGCCTTCGCGAGCGGATGGAAGACGCCCTGCTGTTCGACCGCTCGGCGGCTCCGGCCTGGCGGCTGGCGGTCGCGCTGGAGCCGTCGCGACGCCCGCTGGGCCGCCGAATCGATGATACCGCGGCCCGCTATGAGCTGACCCTGGTCGGCGACTGGTCCCTGACCCCTGCGTCCGGCGGCGAGGCCCTGACAGGACAGGAGACGGTCACCGTCACCTATGCCGCGGCCGACCAGCCCTATGCCGCCATTGCCGCCCAGCAGGACGCCGAGGACCGCGCGGCCGAGGCCCTGGCCCAGCGAATCCGGCTGGCGCTGGTCCGAGCCATGGGCCCGACCGGCCCCGCGCGGCCCTGACGGGACATGCAACTCTCCAAGGCCCCGGAGATCGAGCGGTTTCTGAAGTCTCCCGACCCGTCGGTGCGGGTCGCCCTGATCCACGGCCGGGACCGATCGGGCGTCGGCGAACGGGCCGAACGGCTGTGCAAGACCGTCACGCCGGATCTCAACGACCCCTTCAACGTCTCCCTGCTGACCGAAAGCGATGTCGAGGCCGATGACGGCCGGCTGGAAGACGCCCTGTCCGCCCTGTCGATGATGGGGGGGCGCCGTCTGGTGCGCCTGAGGCTGGGCGGCGAACGGGTGCCGCAGGAAAAGGCGCTGGCGGCATTGGTCAAGGCCCACACCGACGGCCAGTTCAATCCCGACGCCGTCTGGGTAATCGAGGCGGGCAATCTGGGCCGCGACTCGGCCCTGCGTCGCGCCGCCGAGGGCCAGGCCGGGGCCGTGGGCATCGTCTGCTATGAGGACGAGACGGGCGACGTCGCGCGGATGACGCGCGAAGCCCTGCAGGCGGACAATGTCAGCCTGACGCGTGAGGCGCTGGATCATTTCGTGTCGCGCCTGCCGCGCGAGCGCGGCCTGATGCGACAGGAGCTGGAGCGGCTGATCCTCTATATCGGGCCGGGCTCGGGTCGGCAGATCGATGAGGCGGAGCTGGAGGCCCATCTGGGGGTCGAGCCCCAGGCTTCGTTCCAGGATGCGGCCCAGCAGGCCTTTGGCGGCAAGGCCGCGGCCTGTCAGGGCGCGCTGCGCCGCGCCTTTGCCGAAGGCGAGGCCGCCGTGGCCGCCGTGCGCGCCGCAGGCCAGCATCTGGGCCGCCTGCGCCGGATCTCGGCGGCGATCGCCGGAGGTCAGGGTGCACGAGAGGCCGCCAAGTCCGCTGGTGTCTTCTGGAAACAGGAGGCCGAGATTCTGCGTCAGGTGAAGGTCTGGTCGCAGCGGGACCTTCAGGACGTGACCGAGGCCGTGGCACTGGCCGAGGTGCGGACCAAGACGACCGCACTGCCGGACCGGCTGATCACCGAGCGGCTGTTTCTGGAGATCGCCGCCCGGGCCCGCAGACTGGGCCTCTAGGCATAGATTGCTATTTATTTCAGCGCCTTAGCCGCGTTTCGAGGCCTTGCGGAAGGCGGGCTTGTTGGCCGCCGCGTTCTGGCGGGCGACCCGCTTTTCCTCATGCTGTCCCGGCTTGAAGCCACCGGACGTGGTTGCGCCCGGTCCTCCAGCCTTTTTGGCGGCCAGAGCCCGCTTCATGGCTTCCGCAGTCAGATTCGAAGGGGTCGGAGCGTCAGGGGTGTCGGTCATGGCACCACCCTGGCACCGCCCGGCGATCAGGACCGCATCAAACGGCGGCAGAGCTCGTCCAGCTGTTCGAGGCTGGCATAGCGGATCGTCAGCTCGCCCTTGCCGTTGCGGTCGACCAGATCGACCTTCATGCCGAGCGCATCGGCCAGATCCTGTTGCAGGGCCTCGATATCGGCCGAGCTGTCGGACCCGCCGCCACCGGCGCGGCTGGCACTGCGTTCCGGACGCGGTCCCTCATTGCTCTGACGGGCGAGGATTTCGGTCTGGCGGACGTTCAGCCCCTTGGCCAGGACCTCTTCGGCCAGCGACACCGGGTTGGCGGCGGTGATCAGGGCGCGCGCATGGCCGGCGGTCAGGCGACCGGCCATCACATGGTCCTGCACCGCGGCCGGCAGCTGCATCAGGCGCAGGGTGTTGGCCACATGGCTGCGGCTCTTGCCGACCACGCCGGCCACGGCGTCCTGGGTGCGACCGAAACGCTCCATCAGCAGGGCATAGGCGCTGGCCTCTTCCATCGGATTGAGGTCGGCGCGCTGGACGTTCTCGATGATGGCGACCTCGAGCACCTCGACATCGTCCATGCTGCGCTCGATGACCGGGACCTCGGTCAGGCGCGCCGCCTGGGCCGCCCGCCAGCGGCGCTCGCCGGCGATGATCTGCCAGCGGTCGGTCTCGCCCGGCCAGGGGCGCACCAGAATGGGCTGAAGCAGGCCGTGGTCGCGGATCGAGGTGGTCAGCTCCTCAAGGTCCTGCGGCGTGAATTGTTTCCGGGGCTGGTCGGGATTGGGGCTGAGCATCTCGACCGGCAGCAGGCGTACGCCCGCCGGCGCCCCCTCGCCCGACACCGACACGGGTTCGGCCACCGTCTCGCCCAGCAGGGCCGACAGACCGCGCCCCAGACCTCTTTGACGTTCAGACACTCTATTTGTTCTTTCTTATCAGTGACTTAGGCGGCAGCCAAACGGCGCGACCGCTCCCGCTTCACGACCTCGCGCGCCAGCTTGAGATAGGCTTGGCTGCCGGCGCATTTCAGATCGTAGATCAGGGCAGGCTTGCCATAGGACGGCGCCTCGGACACCCGTACGTTCCGGGGAATGACAGCGTCATAGACCTTGTCGCCGAAGTGGGCGCGCACATCGTTCGCGACCTGACCCGACAGAGCGTTCCGCCGATCGTACATGGTCAGGACCAGGCCCTGGATTTCCAGCCGGGGATTGAGGTTGTGGCGGACCATTTCGATGGTCTTCATCAGCTGGCTCAGGCCCTCCAGCGCGAAGAATTCGCACTGCAACGGCACGAGCACGGCATCCGCGGCCGCCATGGCGTTCAGGGTCAGCAGGTTCAGCGACGGCGGGCAGTCGATGAGGACATAGTCATACCGGGTCTGACCGCTGCGGGCGTGTGCCGACAGGGCGTCGCGCAGGCGGAAAGAGCGGCGATCGGCCTGGCTCAGCTCGATCTCCACGCCGGACATGTCCGGGTCGGCCGGAATGATGTGCAGGCCGGGTACGGCCGTCTCGACCGCAGCCTCAGCCACGGCCCTACCGTCGGTCACGACGTCATAGATGGTCACCCTGCGCGTTTCACGTGAAACACCCAAGCCGGTGGAGGCATTGCCCTGCGGGTCCATGTCGACGATCAGCACGGACTCACCGATGGCGGCCAGCGCCGTGCCGAGGTTGATGGCGGTCGTGGTCTTGCCCACACCGCCCTTCTGGTTGGATACCGCGAGGACGCGCGGCCCGGGTTTGGTCTCAGAGAGGACGGACACGGCGGAGGCTCCCGATGCGGACGATACGGCCCCGCGCGTCACTCAGCGAGGGCTTCAGCTCAGCGTCGAATTTCCAGGATTTACGGGCCTGGCGCAACTCCTCCTCGGCCCGTTCCCCCTTGAGAAACACCGCTTGTGCACCCCTATCCATATAGGGCTGTGCATAACCGAGCAGGCGCTCAAGCGGGGCGACCGCGCGGGCCGTGACCCGCTCCACGGTGACCGACTGTTCTTCGGCCCGCCCATGGATAACGGTTGCGGGGAGATTCAGCTCCGTGACGAGGGCCGACAGGAAACGACAGCGTTTGCCCAAACTGTCGATCAGCCAGATATGCGCGTCCGGCTGGTCCTTCAACAGTATGGCCAGGATCACACCGGGAAAGCCGGCGCCTGCCCCCAGATCGGCCCAGGTCCGCGCCCCGGATTCCAGCTCGAGGAGCTGGGCACTGTCCCAGGCATGCCGCGACCAGAAGTCCGGGAGGGTGTCCGGTCCGACCAGATTCATGACCTGGTTGGTCTCGGTCAGGCGGTCGAGGAACAGGCGCAGGTCGTCCATACGCGCGTCGGTGGCCCCGGTGCGGGCCTGAAACGCCTCGGCCGTACTGACAGTCACGCGGCCACCCGGCCTTTTTTCACATGGGCGAGCAGGGCGGTCAGCGCGCCGGGCGTCATCCCCTCAATGCGAGAGGCCTGACCGAGAGTCAGGGGGCGAATGCGGGCCAACTTCTCGCGCACCTCGGACGACAGGCCGCCGAGCGCAGCATAGTCCAGATCGGCGGGCAGGCTGAGCCCTTCCTCGCGCTGCAGGGCCTGGGCGTCGGCGGACTGGCGATCCAGATAGCCGGCATAGGTGGCTTCAATGGCCAGCTGCTCGCGGACGGCCGGGCTCCAGTCGTCGAGGCCCGGATGGACCGGGCGGAACTGATCAAGGGTGACGCCCGGATAGGCCAGAAGGTCCCTCACCGACCGACGCTGCCCGTCGGCATTGACCCGTACGCCGAGCTTGTTCGCCTCGCCCGGCGTAAAGCGGGTCTGCGTTGCCCAGGTCAGGGCCTCGTCGAGCTGGCGTTGCTTGGCCTCGTGGGCCCGGCGGCGCTCGGCTCCGGCCAGGCCCAGCTCAATGGCCAGAGGCGTCAGGCGACGGTCCGCATTGTCGGCCCGCAGGCTCAGGCGATACTCGGCGCGGCTGGTGAACATGCGGTAGGGCTCGGTCACACCCCGTGTGACCAGATCGTCGATCATCACCCCGATATAGGCCTGATCGCGGCGCAGGATCACAGCGTCCTGCCCGCCAGCCGCGCGGGCGGCGTTCAGACCGGCCATCAAACCCTGGGCCGCCGCCTCCTCATAGCCGGTCGTGCCGTTGATCTGGCCGGCGAGATAGAGGCCCGGTCGCGCCTTGACCTCCAGCGTAGGCAGCAACTCGCGCGGATCGACATAGTCGTATTCGATCGCATAGCCGTAGCGCATGACTTGGACCACCTCGAGGCCCGGAATGGTGCGCAGGAAGGCATCCTGGGTCGCGTCCGAGACCGAGGTGGAAATGCCGTTCGGATAGACGGTCGGATCGTCCAGGCCCTCGGGCTCGAGGAAGATCTGGTGGCTGGTCTTGTCGGCGAACCGGACGACCTTGTCCTCGATAGAAGGGCAGTAGCGCGGACCCCGGCCGGACAGGTGCCCCCCATAGACAGCGCTCTCGCCCAGATTCTCGGCGATGATCCGGTGAGTCTCTTCGGTCGTATGGGTGATGCCGCAGGCGATCTGGGGCACGGCGATCCGGTCAGTCAGGAAGCTGAAGGGCACAGGCTCGGCGTCGGCCTGCTGCATCTCCAGCCGGTCCCAGGCAATGGTGCGGCCGTCCAGACGCGCGGGCGTGCCGGTCTTCAGTCGACCGAGGGCGAGGCCGGCAGCATGCAGGTCTGCGGCCAGCCCGGTCGAGGGCGCCTCCCCATGGCGCCCGGCGGGAATGCGCTGATCGCCCCGGTGGATGACGCCGTTGAGGAAGGTGCCGGTCGTCAGGACCACGGCCGCGGCGCCGAGGGTCTCGCCCGCCTCGGTCTCGATCCCGATCACGCGCTTGCCCTCCATGAGCAGGCGGTGGGCCGTGCCGGCCATACGTTCGAGATTGGTGGTGGCGGCGAGTTCCGCCTGCATGGCCTCGCGGTACAGGCGGCGATCAATCTGCGAGCGGGGTCCCTGAACCGCGGCCCCCTTGGACCGGTTCAGCATGCGGAACTGGATACCGGAGACATCGGCGAGGCGGCCCATGATGCCGTCAAGGGCGTCGATCTCTCGGACAAGATGGCCCTTGCCCAGACCGCCGATGGCCGGGTTGCAGCTCATCTCGCCAATTGTGTCGAGCCGCTGGGTCAGGAGCAGGGTCCGGGCGCCCGCGCGCGCGGCTGCCGCCGCGGCCTCGCAGCCCGCGTGCCCTCCCCCGATGACGATGACGTCAAAACGCTTCATGGGCTGCCACATAGGCCAAAACCGGCCCCTTCGCCACCACAGGCCCGCATTGTTTCACGTGAAACTATTTGCCGATGCAGAAGGTGGAGAAGACCTCGCCCAGGACATCTTCGACGCCGATCTCGCCTGTGATGCGGGCCAGGGCGTCGGCGGCGCGCCGAAGATCTTCCCCGGCGAGCTCGGGCGCAGAGGACAGGCGCCCCTGCGCCGCATGCACGGAGGCCAGTACGTCCTGAAGCCGCCTGCGGTGCCGGGCCCGCGTCAGGGCCGGGAAATCGCCGCCACTCAGATCGCTGGCCAGGCGCTCCGCCAACCAGCCATCGAGCTGATCCATGCCCTTCCCATCCGTGGGCGAGACGACAAGCGACTGGATGTCCACCCCGCCTTCCGGCCAGTCGGTGCGGCCGAGATCGGCCTTGGTGCACACCCGGAGGTCGCCGGACCGCACCAGGTCGAGAGCGGGCCCGTCGACCGGATCGCCCGGCGCGACCACCCAGAGACGCAGGTCGGCAGCCTCGGCCCGGGCCCGGGCGCGGCGCACGCCTTCGGCCTCGACCGGGTCGTCGCTCTCGCGGAGCCCCGCCGTATCCGAGAGCGTCACAGCATAGCCGCCGAGGGTCAGGGTTGCATCCAGCACGTCGCGCGTGGTGCCGGGGATCGGCGTCACGATTGCGGCTTCCCTTGAAACGAGAGCGTTGAACAGCGAGGACTTCCCGGCGTTTGTCTCGCCGATCAGGACGATCCGGTAGCCGTCGCGGATCCGTTCGCCGCGCTGACCATCGGCCAGGGCCGCCTCCAGATCGCCCTCCAGGGCGGACAACACCGGCGCCGCACGTTGAGCCAAGGCATCAGGGACGTCCTCATCGGGAAAGTCGATCTCGGCTTCGACGAGGGCGAGAGCCGTCAGCAGGTCCCGCCGGAAGCCCGCATAGACACCCGCCAGCGCCCCGCCCAGCTGACCGAGCGCCTGCGCCGTCTGTTCGCTGGTTTCGGCGTCGATCAGGTCGGCGACGGCCTCGGCCTGGGTCAGGTCCAGCTTGCCGTTCTCAAAGGCCCGACGCGTGAACTCCCCCGGCTCGGCCGGCCGCACGCCCAAGCCAGCGAGGGCGTCGCTGACCCCCTCAACCACCGCCCGTCCTCCGTGGAGGTGCAGTTCGACGCAGTCCTCGCCGGTGTAGCTGTTCGGGGCCTTGAACCGCAGCACGAGCGCCTGGTCCAGCTTTCGGCCCTCGTATTGAAGATTCCGCACCATGGCCTTGCGGACCGGGGGACAACCCGCAACGAGGTCGGCGAGCACGCGGTCACAGTCGGGCCCGGACAGGCGGATGACAGCCACCGCCCCCCGGCCCGGCGGTGTCGCCAGAGCAAAGACGGTGTCCGTCACCGCACGCTCACTTGGTCGCGGCTTCCATCATGCGACGGAACTGCTCCTGGGCCTGCAGGCCGAAGCCGGTCCAGGTCTTCATCAGCTCTTCCGGCTGCATAGCCGCCATATTGTCCGACATGCGCTTTTGCATCTCCGAGACCATGGCCTCGTTCAGCGGCGTCACATCGGGCAGACCCATGAAAGCGCGCGCCTCGGCGGGGGTACAGTCGATCTCGATATTGACCTTCATGAAGTCTCCTTCGTCCTGCCGCTCGGTTCGCGGAACCTCGCTGCATGAGGACGTTTCACGTGAAACACGCCCTCAAGTAGCCTCGCACCGCGTGCGAGGCGATAGGGCCAGATTAGGTGTTCATCGACTGGAAGAAGTCCGAGTTGTTCTTGGACTGGCGCAGCTTGTCGAGCAGGAATTCGATCGCGTCCTGCGGGCCCATCGGATTGAGGATGCGGCGCAGGACATAGGTCTTGGCCAGCTGATCCTTCGGCGTGATGAGATCTTCCTTGCGGGTGCCGGACTTGAGCACGTCGATCGCCGGGAAGATACGCTTGTCGGCGACCTTTCGGTCCAGGACGATTTCGGAGTTCCCGGTGCCCTTGAACTCTTCGAAGATCACCTCGTCCATCCGGCTTCCGGTATCGATCAGGGCGGTGGCGATGATGGTCAGCGAGCCCCCCTGCTCCACATTCCGGGCCGCGCCGAAGAAGCGCTTGGGCCGCTGCAGGGCGTTGGCGTCGACACCGCCGGTCAGCACCTTGCCGGACGACGGGACGGTCGCATTGTAGGCGCGGCCAAGACGAGTGATGGAGTCGAGCAGGATCACGACATCCTTCTTGTGCTCGACCAGCCGCTTGGCCTTTTCGATCACCATTTCGGCGACGGCCACGTGGCGGCTTGCGGGCTCGTCGAAGGTCGAGGCGACGACCTCGCCCTTCACCGTCCGCTGCATGTCGGTCACTTCTTCCGGCCGCTCATCGATCAGCAGCACGATCAGGAAGACCTCGGGGTGGTTGGCCTCGATCGACTTGGCGATGTTCTGCAGCATGACCGTCTTGCCGACCCGGGGCGGGGCCACGATCAGGCAGCGCTGGCCCTTCCCGAGCGGGGCGACGATGTCGATCACACGGCCCGAGCGATCCTTGAGCGTCGGATCCTGGATTTCCATGTGAAGCCGCTCTTCCGGATAGAGCGGCGTCAGGTTGTCGAACAGGACCTTGGTCTTGACCGTCTCCGGGTCTTCCAGATTGATCGTGTCGACCTTGAGCAGGGCGAAATAGCGCTCACCTTCGCGGGGACCGCGGACGGCCCCGTGGATGGTGTCACCCGACCGCAGGCCAAAGCGGCGGATCTGCGAGGGCGAGACATAGATGTCGTCCGGACCGGGCAGGTAGTTGGCGTCGGGGCTGCGCAGGAAACCGAAACCGTCGGGCAGGATCTCGAGGACCCCGTCAGCGATGATCTCGACCTCTTCCTCGGCCAGGGCTTTGAGGATGGCGAACAGCAGGTCCTGTTTGCGCAGGTTGGAGGCGTTCTCGACCTCGAGCTGTTCGGCGAAGGCGACCAGATCGGCCGGCGTCTTCTCGTTCAGCTCGGCGAGGGTGATGCGGCCCGAGGGGACGATTGACTCGCCGTCGTCCTCATCCTCGTCGGACGCATCAACCTCGGTGGCCGGCGTCTCGGCATGCGCGTCCTCTGCGGGCAGGACGTCGGTCTCAGGCGATTCAGGGGTCTCGGAGGTGTCGCTCATGGGAACTCACACAGGCGCTGCCTCCCGCAGGACCACCCCGCAGAAGAAAAACGCCAATAGTTTCAAGGCCTTACGGCCATAAGGAAGGCTCCGCCATCTGCAGGGTCGCTCACGCGACGGGGACTGGGCAAATGGGGAGAGGAGACGGGCACCGCCGGTGGGGCGGCTCAAGATCACGGAAACCACGCCGCCCGCTCCGGGTCAAGCCCGGGCCAAGTTCCGGGGGGCGGGGCGCCTAGCGCGTCCCCCACTCCAGCGTCACGGACAGCACCATGACGACGGCGATGACGAAGGGCACTTCATTGGTCATGCGCCAGAAGCGCCCGGTGCGGACCGAGGTACCGGCCTGGATGCGGCGGAACTCGGCCGATAGATAGCCGTGCCAGCCACTGAGCGCGAAGACGCCGGCGATCTTGGCCAGCATCCACGACTGATGGGCGAAGCTCCAGTCCGCGCCCTCGCCGCTGCGCAGCCAGAACAGCCAGAGGCCAAAGGCCCAGGCGGCGATCATGGCCGGGTTGAGGATGATCTTCAGCAACCGCCTCTGCCAGACCCGCAGCAGGCCCCGCATCTCCGAGCGGAGCGGCTCGGGTTTGCCCGCCTGTTCGGCGTCATAGGCATAGAGCCGCGGCAGGAACAGCAGGCCGGCCATCCAGGCGATCACGGCGAGGATGTGCAGGCCCCGCGCCAGATCATAGGCGTTCATGCGGCAGCTCCCTCGACGGCTCGCCCTCGGCAGGGACAGGCTTTCCAGTTCGACTGACACCCCGGGCCGTAGGGCGCCGTGCCCGTTCGATCCAGAGCCTCGATCACACCTTCGGCGAGCCCCGTGATGAAGGCCGGGGCGACGCTGACGGTCGGCACCCGGATATAGGGCTGGATGCCGGTCTCATGGGCCAGTTCGGCATACTCAATGTCCAGCTCGACCAGGGTCTCGATATGCTCCGAGACGAAGGCGATCGGGACGAGGACGACGCCGACGCCGTCTTTCGCCGCCTGCTCCAGCGCCTCGGGCGTCGACGGGCCCAGCCACTTCATCGGCCCGACGCGGCTCTGGTAGCACAGGCTCCAGTCGCCGAGGCCCAGACGCTCGGCGATGACGCGGCACCCGGCCTCGACCTGCTCGGCATAGGGATCGCCCTTTTTCGTGACGAGCGATTCGGGGATGCCGTGGGCCGAGAACAGCACCCGGACCGGCGCCTCGCCCGCCTTCGCCAGTCCCTTGCGGATCAGATCGGACTGGGCCGCGACCCAGCCGCCGGCCTGCGGATAGCAGCAGATGGTGCGGCTGATACCGGGGCCGCGATAGGTCTCGTGCCACAGCTTCAGCGACGAGGCCGTGGTGGTGGTCGAAAACTGCGGATAGAGCGGCAAAAGCACGATCTCGTCCGGGGCAAAGACCTCAACCTCGGCGGCCACTTCGGCGGTCATCGGATGCCAGTAACGCATGCAGATGAAGGTGCGGATGTCATCGGCCGGCAGGCGGTCGGCGAGCGCCCCTTCCAGAGCCCCGGACTGGGCCCGCGTTTCGGGCAACAGCGGCGATCCCCCGCCCATAAAGGCATAGTTGGCCTGGGCGCTCTTTTCCCGGCGGCTGGAGATCAGCCGGGCGAGGGCCGTCCGGAACAGGCCCGGCAGGCCGATGATCGCCGGATCATTGAACAGGTTTAACAGAAAGGGCCTGACCGAGTCCGGCCCGTCCGGCCCGCCCAGATTGAACAGCACGACGGCGATACGCCGCCCCTGACCCGTCGCCGACCCCATCACTGCGCCCCGATCCGCTTCAGCACCTGCTCCACATGGGCGATCGGCACATCCGGCAGGATTCCGTGGCCAAGGTTGAAGATCCACGGCCCCTGCCCCCAGGCCTCCATCAGCTGGTCCACCCGTCGGTCGAGGGCCGGACCGCCGGCGCGCAACAGCAGGGGATCCAGCGCCCCCTGGATCGGCTTGATCGCCTGCACCCGGTGACCGACCTCGAGCGGGCAGGCCGTATCGAGGGCGACCGCCTGCACATCGCATTCCCGCGCATAGCGTTCGGCGAGGGCGGCAGAGCCCCTCGGAAAGCCGATCAGGGGCACGGTCACGCCCAGTTCCCGGACCCGCGCCACCAGCTTCTGGTGCGGCGCGAGCACCAGGGTCTCGAACAGATCGTCCGGCAGGCCCTCGGCCCAGCTCTCGAAGATCTTGAGCACCTGGGCGCCGGCATCGGCCTGCATCTTCAGATAGTGGGCCGTCGACTCCACCAATATATCCAGAACGGCTGAAACCGTCTCCGGGTCCCGGTAATAGAAGCTGCGGGCCTGGGCGCGTTCCCCCTTGCCGATCGAGCGGCTCTCGCCGTCCAGCATATAGGTGGCAACCGTCCAGGGCGCGCCGGCAAAGCCGATCAGGGTCCGCTCGGGGTCCAGGGCGGAGCGAACCCGCGACAGGGTCTCGCCGACTGACGACAGGGCCTCGCCCGCCCCCGCTGCCAGGTCGCGCATGGCGGCCGGATCCGGAAGCGCGCCGAGCCTGGGCCCCTCGCCCGCCTCGAACCAGACCTTCTGGCCCAGGGCACGCGGGATCAACAGGATGTCGGCAAACACAATGGCCGCATCGAAACCGAAGCGGCGCATAGGCTGCAGCGTGGCCTCGGCGGCCTTCTCCGGATCAAGACAGAATTCGATGAAGCCGGGCGTCGTAGCCCTCAACTCGCGATATTCGGGCAGGTAGCGACCCGCCTGTCGCATGAACCAGACCGGAGGGCGGTCGGTGACCTCGCCCCTCAGGGCCTTGAGCAAGCGCGTATCCGTCATGGAGCGGCTTTAGGCCGGGAAGCGCCCGACCTCAAGCGGACGAAATGCCCCGCTTCTCTTCTCTTCTTCTCATTCAGGAATCCTGAAAGTGAAGATAGCAGATAGGGCCGGGGACGACGGGGATAGTTCGACCGTGAAAGCGCGGGCGGGCGGGCCTTCCCACAGGAGGTGGCGCGGGATGAGGGGCCCCTGTGCAGACCCTGTAGAAACCGGGGATAATCCTTAACCAATCCTTAACGGGCGGGCCTTCGGCGAGGGGCGCGTGCCGGGGACCGTCTGCGCCCGGATTAAGATCTCATTAACCTTTCCCCAGAGGACTTTGGCGCGTCCGGCGACCGGGGGACATCCGGCCGGGAATCCGGTCCGGTCCTGCACACCCGTCCCCTGTCCTCCGGGCCAAGCCGCAGGCGATGCCCGTTTGCTCCCGGCCCCGACCGGTTGTTCCCCTCTGCGGTGCAGGACTCCATCCACAGGAATCCCGGATTCGCTCCGCAGGAGACTTTCCGGCCGAACAGGTTTGACGCTCGCGCCGCTTCGGACGATGACAGGCCATGACCCCGACGCGCTCAGGCTCCGGCCGGCTGGCCACCTATTTCCACGTCCACCTGGTCTCGGACTCGACCGGCGAGACCCTCAACGCCATGGCCAAGGCGGTCACGGCCCGCTTCGATGGCGTGATCCCGATCGAGCACATCTATGCCCTGGTCCGCTCCCCCAAGCAGATGGAACGGGTGCTGGAAGAGGTCTCGGCCAAGCCCGGCGTGGTCCTGCACACCCTGGTCGACAAGGGGCTGCGCCTCCAGCTTGAGGAAGGGTGTCGGGCACTGGACATGCCGCAGATCGGCGCGCTGGATCCGCTGGTCGGTGCCCTGTCGCACTATCTGGGGGCAGCCCTGTCGACCCGGGTCGGGGCCCAGCACGCCCTCGACACGGACTATTTCAACCGCATCGGGGCCCTCGACTTTGCCATGGCCCATGACGACGGCCAGGGCACGACGGACCAGCTGGAGGCTGCCGATGTCGTCCTGTGCGGAGTCAGCCGGACGTCCAAGACGCCGACCTGCATCTATCTGGCGCACCGCGGCATCCGCGCCGCCAATGTGCCCCTCGTCCCCGGCCAGGAGGACGGCGAGCGCCTGACCCGGCTGAAAGGCCCGCTGGTGGTGGGGCTGACGGTCTCCGCAGACCGGCTGGTGCAGATCCGCCGGAACCGGCTGGACGGCCTGAATGCGGGGCGCAGTTCGGCCTACATCGACCATGACGCCGTGCGGGACGAGACGATCAAGGCCAGACGCGCCTTCGAACGGCGGGGCTGGCCGGTCATCGATGTGACCCGTCGCTCGGTCGAGGAAACCGCGGCGGCCATCGTCAATCTTCTGAGCGAGCGTCGCTCGGGCAAGGCGGGCCTGACCCCGGGGATGCCCGGATGAGCCAGGGATTCCAGCGCCAGCCCCTGATCCTCGCCTCGGCCAGCGCGGCCCGGCGGGCCCTGATGGCCGGGGTCGGCCTGACGGTCGAACTCCATCCCGCCGATCTCGACGAAGAAGCGATCCGGCAGGCCCATGCCGATCTGTCGCCGGCCCGACAGGCTGTACAGCTGGCCGAGGCCAAGGCCCGCGCGGTCAGTGAGGTCCATCCCGGCGTGCTGGTCCTGGGCGGTGATCAGATCCTGGAGGACGACGGGGCTGTGGTGTCGAAGGCCGACGATCTGGCCGCCGTGGCCGATCGCCTGCGCGGATTCCGGGGGCGGAGCCACCACCTGCATTCCGGCGCGGCCTTGGCCCGGGACGGGCAGATCGTCTGGAGCGCCGTCGACACGGCCGCGCTTACGGTGCGCGACTTCTCCGACGCCTGGCTGGAGACCTATCTAGCGGCCGAGGGTCCGGCGCTGACCTCTGTGGTCGGGGGCTATCGCCTTGAAGGGCCGGGCGCCCAGTTGTTCCGCCGGATCCAGGGCGACTATTTCACCATTCTCGGCCTGCCCCTGTGGGCCGTGCTGGACGCCCTGCGGGATCAGGGCGTGATCGACCGATGACGATCCGGGCCGGAGTGGCCGGCTGGCCGATCGCCCATTCGCTCAGCCCGGTGATTCACGGTGCCTGGCTGGAGGCGGCGGGCCTCGACGCCACCTATGACCGCCATGGACCGCAGGACGAGGCCGCCTTTCGCGTGCTGGTCGGGCGCATCCGGGCGGGTGAACTCGTCGGGCTGAACGTCACCGCCCCCTGGAAGGAAGTCGCCCTGTCGCTCGCCGACGCGGTCAGCGAGACGGCGCGGGCCTGTGGATCAGCCAATCTGCTCTGGCTGGACGACGGGGTGCTCCGGGCGGACAGCACCGACGGCCGGGGCCTGATGGCGGCCCTTCAGGAGCAGGCGCCGGGACTGGACGCCGCCGGCAAGGTCGCTGTGGTGCTGGGGGCCGGGGGGGCTTCTCGCGCGGCGGTCCACGCCCTCGGCCAGGCCTTTGCCGAGGTCCGCATCGTCAACCGCACCGCCGACCGGGCCGTCCGGCTGGTGACCGATCTTCAGCCGTACACCCCGGCAGCCCTGACCCATCAAGATCCCGACGAGGCGCTGGAGGGCGCGGCCCTGGTGGTCAACGCCCTGAGCGTGGCGCCCCGGATCGATGTCGCAGCCCTCGGTCCGGAGACCGTGCTGATGGACATGACCTATCGCCCCCTGAGAACGGCCTTTCTGGCGGAGGGGGGCGCACGGGGCCATGCGACCGCGGATGGGCTGGCCATGCTGATCGGTCAGGCACGCCCCTCGTTCGAGACCCTGTTCGGGCGGCCGGTACCCGATGTCGACGTCCGGGCCGCGGCGCTGGCGGCTCTGGAGGGGAACGGATGATCGTGCTGGTGCTGACCGGGTCAATCGGTATGGGCAAGAGCACCACGGCGCGCCTGTTCGCCGAGGCCGGGGCGGCTGTCTGGGATGCCGATGCGGCGGTCCATGCCCTCTATGCACGGGGGGGCGCCGCGGTCGGGCCGGTCGAGGCCGCATTCCCCGGCACGACGGTCGACGGCGCGGTCGACCGGACCCGGCTGGCGGCCAGTCTGCAAGACGATCCCGAAGCCTTTGCGCGGCTGGAGGCGATCGTCCATCCGCTGGTCCGCGCCGACCGCGAGGCCTTCATCGCCCGGGCCGAGGCCGACGCGCGGCCCGTGGTGGTCCTCGACATCCCCCTGTGGTTCGAAACCGGGGCAGACCGCACGGGGGTCACTGCGGTCGTGGTGGCGAGCGCACCGGCAGAGGAACAGCGGCGCCGGGTCCTGGCCCGGCCGGGCATGACCGAGGCGCGCTTCCAACAGATCCTCGCCCGTCAGACGCCCGATGCGGAAAAACGGGCCGGGGCCGATGTGGTCATCGACACCGGTCACGGCCTCGATCACGCCAGGAAGCAGGTTGAGCTGTTGATGGCCCGCTATACGGCGCCCGCTGCGGATTGAAGCCCGGGCCGAAGCGCGGCATCAAGGGCCATGGCCCGCGAGATTGTTCTGGATACCGAAACCACCGGCTTTGACCCCAAGACGGGTGACCGGATGATCGAGGTCGGCTGTATCGAGATCGATGATCTGCTGCCGACGGGCCGCACCTTTCACCGGCTGATCCATCCCGAGCGCGATATTCCGGCCGGCGCCATCGCCGTGCACGGCATTACATTGGACAAGCTGCGCGACGCGCCCAAATTTGCCGAGGTGGCGGCCGACCTGCTCGAATTCATCGGCGATGCGCCGGTGATCGCCCACAATGCGGCCTTCGACCGGGCCTTCCTCAATCACGAACTGGGCCTGTGCGGCAGCGCCATCATCGAGGACGCGCGCTGGATCGACACCCTGCAGATGGCCCAGATGCGCTTTCCGGGCATGGCGAATTCGCTGGATGCCCTGTGCCGCCGGTTCAAGATCTCCCTGACCGAGCGCACCCTGCACGGCGCCCTGATCGACGCCCGGCTGCTGTCGGACGTCTATCTGGAGCTGAAGGGCGGCAAGGCCCGGTCGCTGGAACTGGTGTCGGTCACCACCGATACCGGCGGTCAGGACGGGCCCCGGCGTCATGGCGCCCGGCCGCGCCCGCTCGCCCCCCGGCTGACCGAGGCGGAACGCGAGGTGCATGCGGCCTTTGTGGAAGCCCAGCTGGGGGATCAGGCGCTCTGGCTGAGAGCCTGATCCGCCGGGGTCAGGCTCAGGCCTGACCGGGCGTCGCGGCGCCGCCGGCCACCTGGGCCTGGCGCTGGGCGTAGATGGCGGCGAAGTCGATCGGCTCCATCAGGAAGGGCGGATAGAAGCCGCCGTCCGAGGTCGCCTTGGCGATGGTCTCGCGGGCGAACGGGAACAGATAGCGCGGGCATTCGATCAGCAGCAGCGCCTCGATGTCCTTCTCGGCCACATTCATCAGCTGGAACAGGCCGCCATAGACCAGTTCAACCTGGAACACCGGCTTGTCTTCGCTGGTCGCCTTGACCGACAGCTTGAGGTCGACCTCGAACAGGCCGTCCTGCCGGCCCTGGGCATTCATCTCGACGCCCAGATCGATGTTGGGGCGACCCTCGACCTTCAGGCTCTCGGGCGCGCGCGGGTTCTCGAACGAGAAGTCGCGGATGTACTGGGCCATGATGCGAAAGCCCGGCAGGGCGGGCTGGCCCGGCTGAACGGGGGTTTCGGTCGTGCCGTTCGAGGTGTCACCGTTCGGGGCGGGAGGCGTGGAGTCGGTCATGCGCGGGCAGGTCTTCCTGGTCGATGATGTCGCGGGTCGCCGGGGCGGCCCGAAGGCGGGGCGACTAGCATGACGGGGGCGGGGCGGCAATGTCGCGCACCCCGGGTGCCGCCTTGCATGGGGACCCGGCAATCCCTAATCCTCAGGGCCCAGCGCCGCGTTTCCGGCGCCGCCAGACCCGGACCCGACGTGAATCCTCAATTTCAGATCATCCTGTTTGCCGTGATCGCGGCCGTGGTGCTGTTCCAGCTCTATAATGTGCTGGGCAAGAAGGTCGGCCGTCAGCCGGAAGAGGATGCCCGCGCCCAGCCCGGCGGCGCGGCCGGCAAGGAGGGCGCCGAGGGCGGGCCCGCCACGACCGCCAACGGCACACCGCTGGACGCAACGACGCTCGCGGCCATCGCCGGTCTGAAGGCCCGCGACCCCGGGTTCGACCCCCACCGCTTCCTCGATGGCGCGCGACAGGCCCATGAGACCATCGTCCGCGGCTATGCCGAGGGCGACCGCGAGGCGCTGAAACCCCTGCTGACGCCGGTGGTGATGGCCTCGTTCGAGGCCGGCATGGCCGAGCGCGAGACGCGCGGCGTGCAGGAAAAGGTGGAGTTTCCCCATCCGCCGCGCGCCGATCTGGAACTGGCCACGGCCCAGGGCGACCGGGCCATCGCCAGGGTGCGGTTCCTGTCGGAGCTGAAACAGACGATCGAGGACGGCAAGGGCGAGGAGCCCCGCATCGAGGAGCGCCGCACCGCCGAACTCTGGACCTTCGAGCGCCCGCTGAACGCCAGCGACCCCAACTGGGTGCTGGCCCGGGTGGAGCCCGCCACCGCATGATGCGGACGGCCGGTCGGGCGCAAGCGGTCGCGGCCCTGTTGCTGGCCGCCGTCGTCTCGTCTTGTGCCAGCGCTCCCGAGCCGACCGCGCCGCCGCGGCCCGTGCCGCCGGTCAGCCAGCCCGCGCCTCCGACTCCGACTCCGACCCCGCCGCTAGCCGGCGCGATGGCGCTCACTGCCCTGCCGGGCTGGGATCAGGAAGACCATCTGACCGCCCTGACCGCCTATGCCACCGGCTGCAGCGCCCGGCGCGAGCCAGCGTCGCAGGCCCTCTGCGCCGAGGCCCGCGCGCTGGTCGCCGACACGCCGACGCCCAGCCAGGCGCGCGCCTTTCTGGAAGCCCGGTTCGTCGCGGTCGAGGCGGTCGCACCGGAGCCGTCGCGCGCCCTGCTGACCAGCTATTTCGCGCCGGAATATGAGGCCCGCCGGGTCCCCGACGCCGACTATGATGCCCCGGTGCTGGCCCGGCCCACTGGCTGGCAGCGCGGGGACCGGCTGGACGACCGGGCCACCATCGAGGCCAATGCCGCGTCCTATGAAATTCTGGGCTGGATGCGAGCCGAGGATCTGTTCTTCCTGCAGATTCAGGGCTCGGGTTATCTGACCTTTGCCGACGGATCGCGGGCGCGCGCCGCCTATGCGGCCGACAACGGCCATCCCTTTGTCGGCATCGCCCGGCCCATGGCGGATCAGGGCCTGCTGCCCCCGAACGGCACCTCGGGCGAGGCCATCCGGGCCTGGCTGGCCGCCCACCGGGGGCCCGAGGCCCGGGCGGTGATGGCGCTCAATCCCCGCTACATCTTCTTCCGCATGGACCCGGATGACGGCGGCCACCCGGCCGGGGCGGCGGGCATTCCCCTGCCCGCGCGCCGCGCCATTGCGGTCGATCCCGCCCACTGGACCTATGGCGAGCCGGTCTGGATCGAGGCCGACGGCGGCAATCTGATCGGCGCCCGCGCCAGCTATCGCGGACTGGTCATGGCGCTGGACACCGGCTCGGCCATCCGCGGCCCGGTCCGCGCCGACCTCTATATGGGCCGAGGCGATGTGGCGGGTGCCGAGGCCGGGGCCGTCCGCCACCCCCTCAGGATGTGGCGGCTGGTGCCCAAGGGGTAGAGCGCGAAACGCGGGCTCAATCGCTGATCGTGACCTTGCTGATCTTCGTACCCGGCGCCAGCGAGCTGATCTGCTGGTGCAATTGGCCGGCGATATGCACCTTCACGACGAACAGCCGGGTTTCGATGTTGTCAGCGGAAATCGTGCCTCCCAGAGCAGGCGCAATCCTCCAATCGAAACAGGTTTCTGGAGTCAGGGCTAAGCCGCGACGTCGTGCGGCCTGCACCCACACAGAACTGAAGATATGATCTTGAAGTTCGATGTCGGAGAGCCGCTGTCGCAAGTCGCTGACGCTCTTTGCGACCGGCACCAGTGTTCCATCAAGGGTGTCCAGCATGACTAAATCGTTGCTGCGTCGGAAAAGCATGTCGCCAAACGCAGTCACAAAGATTGGAGGCGTATTGGGCACCTCCATCCAACTCCAGCCGTCGAGTGAGCGGCGAATATCCTCCGCCGAAGGAGCGATCAGGAAATCGGCGAACGCCTGTTTCAGGGCTGCGACATCCTCGGCCTCGTCCGGAGCCAGCGTCCGCAATCCAAACAGTCTGTTGAACATCCACCACCCCTGAAGTTGATTGTTATCCTACCGCCGCCGCATCCCGCCCAGGACGCCGCGCAGGATTTCGCGGGTCAGGGTTGAGCCGGCGGTGCGCAGGACGGATTTGGTCGCGGCCTCCAGCGGGGTTTCCCGGGACGAGCGCCGCGCCGGGGCGCGGGCGCGGGCCTCGCGTTCGGCCTCGCGGCGGATGCGGGTCTCTTCCTTCTCGCGGGCGGCCCTGGCCTTTTCCGCCTCCTTCGCCGCCAGCGCATCGGCCCTGGCCTTGTCCGCTGCGGCTTTCGCCTCGGTCTCGGCCTGATCCGCCTCGGCGTGGCGGGCGGTCAGGATTTCGTGGGCGGATTCCCGATCGACCGGGGTGTCATAGACACCGCGCACCGGGCTTGTGGCCATGACGGCGGCGCGTTCGGCGTCGGTCGCGGGCCCCAGCCGGCTGGCGGGTGGGCGGATCTTCGTGCGGGCAACCATGGAAGGCGCGCCCTTTTCGTCTAGGGTCGAGACCACGGCCTCCCCCACGCCCAATGCCGGAATCGCTTCGGCCGTATCGAAGGCTGGGTTGGGCCGGAAACTGCCAGCGGCGGCCCGCAGGCCCTTTTGCTCCGAGGGCGTATAGGCCCGAAGCGCATGCTGGATGCGGTTGCCCAGCTGACCCAGCACACTGTCGGGAATGTCGGCCGGGTTCTGGGTCACGAAATAGACGCCGACCCCCTTGGACCGGATCAGGCGCACTACCTGCTCCACCTTGTCGACCAGGGCCTTGGGCGTGTCGTCGAACAGCAGGTGGGCCTCGTCGAAGAAGAACACCAGCCGGGGTTTGTCCGGATCGCCGATCTCGGGCAGCTGCTCGAACAGCTCTGACAGCAGCCACAGCAGGAAGGCGGCATACAGTTTCGGGCTGTTCATCAGCCGGGTGGCGTCCAGCACATTGACCTGACCCCGGCCGTCCAGACCCGTGCGCACCAGATCCTCGAGCCTGAGCGCCGGCTCGCCGAAGAAGGCCTTGCCGCCCTCCTGCTCCAGCTGCAGCAGTGACCGCTGGATGGCGGCGATCGAGGCGGGCGCCACATGGCCGACCTCGCGCCCGATCCGTTCGGCATTCTCGCCCACATGGACCAGCAGGGCCCGCAGGTCGTCCAGGTCGAGCAGCAGAAGCCCTTCGGTGTCGGCAACGTGAAAGACGACCGACAACACCCCTTCCTGCACCTCGTTCAGGCCCAGCATGCGCGCCATCAGGACCGGCCCGATCTCGCTGACGGTGGTCCGGACCGGATGGCCCCTTTCCCCGTACAGGTCCCAGAAGACGGTGGGGGCGGCGCGCGGCGTCAGCGTCAGCTGCATGCCTTCGGCCCGCGCGACCAGCTTTTCATTGGGCGTGCCGGCGATGGCGATGCCGGACAGGTCGCCCTTCACATCGGCGCAAAAGACCGGGACGCCGGCGTCGGAAAAGCCCTGGGCCAGGATCTGGAGGGTGACGGTCTTTCCGGTGCCGGTCGCGCCGGCCACTACGCCGTGGCGATTGGCCCGGTCGAACCGCAGATAGCGGGGACGGCTGTCGCCGTCGTCCTCCGTCCAGCCCAGAAACAGTCCGTTCGTGTCGCTCATGCCTGACCCCGCCAATGTCCGTCACAAGACATAGACCAGACCGCGATTGACGGGAACGCCGGGAACCCGGACAACCGCCTCATGAAGACCGCCATGGCCGTGCCGACCTCGACCGTTTCGCGCAATGCGCTGGTGCTGCTGGCCGCGGTCGCCGGGGGCGCGGCGCTCTACTGGCTGCGGGACATCCTGACGCCGCTGGCCATGGCTATCTTCCTGCTGATCATGATCGACGGCATCAAGCGGTTCGTGGCCGACAATACGGTGCTGAGTGACCGGATGGCCGGCGTGGCCGCGCTGGTGCTGGTGGTGATCGGCTTCTTTGCCTCGATCGCCATCATCGTGAACGGCGCGGCGGGCTTCTTCGGTGAGGCCTCGGGCGTCTCCACCCGTATCGGCCCCCGCATCGACCAGGTCATCCACGATCTGGCCGCGCTGTTCGGCGTCGACAGTCCGCCGACGGCCATGGACCTGATCGGCGACATCGACCTGCGCAGCTATGTCGCCGACGTCGCCCTGCAGGTCCAGAACGTCGCCAGCGGCGCCTTCTTCGTCCTGGTCTATCTGGGCTTCCTGATCGCGGCCGAGGCGGGCTTCCAGCGCAAGATCGTCGGCATGTTCCCGGTGCGGGAAACGCGGCATGAGGCCCGGGCCGTCTTTCAGCGCATTCGCTCGGGAGTCGAGGGGTATCTGTGGGTGCAGGCTGTCACGGGCATCATGATCTGTGCCGTGGCCTGGGTGCTGATGCGCGCCGTCGGTCTGCAGAACGCCGAGTTCTGGACCTTTGTGATCTTCGTCGTGGGTTTCATCCCGATCCTGGGGGGGGCCGTGGCGGGTCTGGCGCCGCCGCTGTTCGCCCTCGTCCAGTTTCCGACCTACTGGCCGGCCCTCATCCTGCTCGTCGGACTGCAGGCCGTGCTGTTCATCGTCGGAAACTGGATCCAGCCGCGCATGCAGGGCGACAACCAGAACATCGATCCCGTGGTGGTCCTGTTGTCGCTGGCTCTGTGGGGCAAGCTGTGGGGGGTGATCGGCATGTTCCTGTCGACCCCGCTGGCGGTGCTGGCCATGGCCATCCTGGCCGAGTTCAAGGGCAGCCGCTGGATCGCCATCCTGATGTCCGGGGACGGCGAGCCGTATCCGGACGACGACGACCATGGCGGGCGACGCCCTTCCCCCCGCGTCAACGCGCCGCACTCGGACGCATCCAAATCGTCAGACTGACCGCTTGAAGGAAGGGGGGCGGGTGACCACCTGTCGTTCACCGCCGCGGCCCCCTCCCCCTCCCCCAAGGCTGCGGCGAATGCGGACGACCCCTCCCCCTCCCGGGCTCGTCCAGACAGAGGCCGCCGGGCGAAAGCTCGGCGGCCTTAGTCATTCCGGCGACCGAATTGCCACACTGTGTCCCGAACGCCGCTTTTTGGGGGAACGGCTCCCCACGGGGCCCGTTGTCTGGCGCGGAGGGGTAATCGGAACAAGCCCGGGCGCAACACCCGGCAATTCAAGAGGATACAACGGGATGAAGACTTCCCTCCGCACCGGCATCGCCCTGGCTACCGTCCTGGCGGCCGGCCTGGCCACCCCCGCCCTGGCCCAATCGGTCCCGACCGACTGGAGCGGGCCCTACATCGGCCTCTATGGCGGCTATCTCGACACCCGGGATGACGGTGCCGAGCGCCTTGTGTTCGACCGCGACTTCGATGGCGAGTTCGACGACACCGTCGTGCTGGACGGAACGACCACCAGTGCCTTCACGGCGGCCTCCTGTGGCGGCACTGCCCAGGGCCTGACGCCGGGTGCCGGCTGCAGCGGCGACAGCGGCGGCATCGAGGCCGGTGTCCGCCTGGGCTACGACCTGCAATTCGGCAACTGGGTTGTGGGTGCTGTCGGCGAGGTTTCGGCCGTGGACGCCAAGGACAGCGTGACGTCGTTCAGCACCACGCCGGCCTCCTACACCATGGTCCGGGATCTGGACCACACGGCCGCCGTGCGCGCCCGCATCGGCTACACTGCGGGACCGGTCCTGTTCTACGGTACGGGTGGGGCCGTGTACGGCAAGGTCAACAACCGGTTCCAGACCACCAATGGCGCCAACAGCTTCACCGAGCAGACCAGCGAGGATGACGCCGATGGCTACCAGTACGGCGCCGGCATGGAATGGAAGCTGGCCCCCAATCTCTCGCTGGTGGGCGAATACCTCTACACCAGCCTGGAAGCCGGCGACTATGTCGTGCGGGCGGGGCCGGGTACGGCCCCCTCGACCAACCCGTTCATCCTGCCGCCGAACACGGCCGGGACCGATATCGCCCGCAGCAACGGTGATTTCGAGTATCACGGCGTCCGTCTGGGCATGAACGTCCGCTTCTAGGACCCGCCCGGTCGAAGACCGACAGGGGCCGGACCGGTGAAAGCCGGTCCGGCCACCTCTGTTTCAGGCCTGTTTCATCTCTCTGGTGACGCGGCGGACGAGGGGATGGTCACAGGGCTTTCCCTTTGTCGCGCGCCGATCTAGTCATCAGGGTCACACCGGCGGTGAAGAGCCGCGCCGAAGAGACCCCATCCGCATGTCCCGCGACGTCGCATCCCCGCCTTCCTCCTCCGCCAACACCTCGCTGGAGGTCCTGTGCGCAGGGTTCGAAAAGGCTACCGGGGAGACGGCTGACGCCCTTGTAAAGGCCTTCCTGGCCGAGGCGCTGGAAGACTATGATGCGGACGAGACGCCCGATATCGACCTTGAGGATCTCGGCGCGCTGCTGGCCGAGGCCTGGACGACGGCCGCCGAGCGCAAGGCCGGCGAGCCCGCCCGCATCCAGGTCGGCCCCCTGCACGGCGCCGGTGGCCGGACCACGGGATTCGACCGCATCCTGATCGTCCAGGACGACCGCCCCTTTCTGGTCGACAGCGTCATGGGCGAACTGGCCGAGACGGGTGTCTCCGTCCGCGCCATGTTCCACCCGATCGCCGACGTCACCCGCGACGGCGACGGCCACCGCAAGGCGGGCGGCGGCCAGACGCGCGAGTCGGTGATTATCGTGGTCATGGACCCCCTGCCGCAGGAACGCCGCGACAGTCTGGGCGAGGGCCTTTCGGCGACGCTGGCCGATGTGGCGGCGGCGACCGCCGACCACAAGGCCATGCGGGCTCTCATGGCCCGCTCGGTCGCCCACCTGGAAGCGCACCCCGCCGGGGTCGACCCGGCCGTGGTGGCCGAGACCGTGGCCTTCCTCAACTGGCTGAACGACGACCATTTCGTCTTCCTCGGTGCGCGCGACTACGACTACCCGCGCTCGGCCGACGGCGGCTATGAGGCTGAAGCCCCCCTGTCACAGTCAGGCGAGGGGTTGGGCGTCCTGCGCGACCCGGAGCGCACCGTCCTGCGTCGCGCAAATGAGCCCGCGGTGCTGACGCGCCAGATGAAGCGTCAGCTGGACCTGTCGGACCCGGTCACCGTGGCCAAGGCCAATGCCCGGTCCCGCGTCCACCGCCGCGCCTATATGGACTACATTGGCGTCAAGCGGTTCGGCCCCGACGGGCGGCCCTCGGGCGAGACCCGCTTCGTCGGCCTGTTCACCGCCGAGGCCTATGACCGTGTCGCCTCGCAGGTGCCGCTGATCCGTCGCAAGGTCGAGCGGGCGCTGGAACGGGCCGGCAAGGCCGGCAGCGGCCACAGCCACAAGCGGCTGAAGAACATCCTCGAGAATTATCCGCGCGACGAGCTGTTCCAGGTGACCGAGGACGAGCTGCTGTCGATCGCGCTCGGCATCCTGCACCTCTACGACCGGCCGCGCATCCGCCTGTTCACGCGGAACGACCCGTTCGACCGGTTCGTCTCCATCCTCGCCTTCATCCCGCGCGAGCGCTTCCACGCGTCGCTGCGCGAACAGATCGGCCGGATCCTGGCCCGGGCCTGGGGCGGGCGACTGTCGGCCTGGTATCCGCAGCTGTCCGACGCGCCGCTGGTGCGCATCCACTACATCATCGGGGTCACGCCCGGCGATCACCCCATCCCCGATGCCCAGGCGCTGGAAGCCGAGGTCACCGAGGCCGGTCGCGGCTGGCCCGAGCGGTTCGAGGCGGCGCTTCGGACCGCGGGCGTCGATGATGTGGCCGTGGGGCCCCTC
Organism: Brevundimonas sp. A19_0; assembly: GCF_017744255.1. Lineage (GTDB taxonomy): Bacteria > Pseudomonadota > Alphaproteobacteria > Caulobacterales > Caulobacteraceae > Brevundimonas. Next base: position 82,455 of record NZ_JAGHQP010000004.1, read on the forward strand.
AGCACCCGCTGGACCGAGGCCTTCGGTACCGGCTATCGCGACCGCTATTCGGCGGCCGAGGCGGTCATCGACCTGGAGCAGTTCGACCAGCTGAACAGCACGGGCGAGCGCGACGGGGGCGAGCCGATCGCGGTGCGCGCCTTCCGCGCGGCCGAGGACACTCCGCTGCAGTTCCGCTTCAAGCTCTACCACCGCGGTGACGCGGTTCCGCTGTCGGACGTCCTGCCGGTGCTGGCGGACATGGGGCTCAAGACCCTCGAGGAATGGGGCCACACCATTCGTCCCCAGGGCGATGTGCCGATCCATATCCACGAATTCCTGCTGGAGGACCCGCGCGGCGAAAAGCTCAGCTTTGCCGATGTGAAGGGGCCGTTCGAGGCCGCGGTCTCGGCCGTCTGGTCAGGGCACACCGAGAGCGACGGCCTGAACCGTCTGGTCATCGAGCTGGGCATCGGCTGGCGCGAGGCCGCCCTGATCCGCACCCTGTGCCGCTATCGCCAGCAGACCGGCATGGACCCCAGCCAGTCTGTGCAGGAAGAGGCCCTCTACCTCTATCCAGAGGTGGCCCGTGGGCTGCTCGATCTGTTCCGGCTGAAGTTCGACCCGGATGCCGCCGAAGGGGACGGCCGGTTCGACAAGGTCTCGGAGCTGAACGCCCGCCTCGACCAGCAGCTGCAGGCGGTCAAGAGTCTCGATCACGACCGCGCCCTGCGCCGTCTGACCCATCTGGTGCGCGCCACCATGCGCACCAACTACTACATCCGCGACGATGAGGGCCGGCCGCAGCCGCACATCTCGATCAAGATCGCCTCGCGCGAGCTCGAGGACCTGCCGCTGCCCAAGCCCTATCGGGAAATCTTCGTCTGGGCCCCGCACATCGAGGGCGTTCACCTGCGCTTCGGTCCGGTGGCGCGCGGCGGCCTGCGCTGGTCGGACCGGCGCGAGGACTTCCGCACCGAGGTGCTGGGTCTGGTGAAGGCCCAGCAGGTCAAGAATGCGGTGATCGTGCCCGTGGGCTCGAAGGGCTGCTTCTATCCCAAGAACCTGCCCCAGATCGTGCGCGCTGGCGGCGACCGCGACGCCCAGCAGGCCGAGGCCATTCGCGCCTACAAGACCTTCCTGTCGGGCATGCTCGACATCACCGATAACATCGCCGCCGACGGCTCGGTGGTGACGCCGGATCGCGTCGTGCGCTGGGAAGGCGACGACCCCTATCTGGTCGTGGCCGCTGACAAGGGCACAGCCACCTTCTCGGACATCGCCAATGGGGTGTCGGCCGACTACGGCTTCTGGCTGGGCGACGCCTTCGCGTCGGGCGGATCCGTCGGCTATGATCACAAGGCCATGGGCATCACGGCCCGCGGCGCCTGGGAAGCGGTCAAGCGCCACTTCCGCGAGATGGGCCGGGACATCCAGACCGAGCCCTTCACCGCCGTCGGCGTGGGCGACATGTCGGGCGATGTGTTCGGCAACGGCATGCTTCTGTCGAACCGGACGCGCCTGCTGGCCGCCTTCGACCATCGCGACATCTTCCTCGACCCCGATCCCGATCCGGCGACCAGCTGGGCCGAGCGCAAGCGGCTGTTCGACCTGCCCCGTTCGTCCTGGCAGGACTATGACGCGACGAAGATCTCGAAGGGCGGCGGCGTCTTCTCGCGCGGCGAGAAGTCGATCCCGCTGACGCCCGAGGTCCGGGCCATGCTGGACATCGATGATGAGGCCCTCGACCCGCAGAGCCTGATCCGCGCCATCCTCAAGGCACCCGCAGAGCTGCTGTATCTCGGCGGCATCGGGACCTATGTGAAGTCGATCCACGAGACCGACGCCCAGGTCGGTGACAAGACCAATGACCCGCTGCGCGTCAATGCCGAGGACCTCCGGGTCAAGGTGGTGGGCGAGGGCGCCAATCTGGGCCTGACCCAGGCCGCCCGCATCGCCTTTGCCCTCAAGGGCCGCGACGAGGGCGGCGGCCGCATCAATACGGACGCCATCGACAATTCGGCCGGCGTCGACACCTCGGACCACGAGGTCAACATCAAGATTCTTGTGGGGTCGGCCATCCAGTCGGGCGCGCTCGAGCCCGATGACCGCAATCCCCTGCTGGCCGAGATGACCGAAGAGGTCGGCGAAAAGGTCCTGGCGCACAACTATGACCAGACCCTCGCCCTGACCCTGCAGGCCGACGAAGGGGCCGGCGCGCTCGACGCCCAGCAGCGGTTCATGCAGCTGCTGGGGACGCGCGGGCGTCTGGACCGTCGGGTCGAGGGCTTGCCGGACGATGTTCGCCTGTCCGAGATGAAGGCCATCGGTCAGGCCCTGACCCGGCCCGAACTGGCGGTGCTCACCGCCTATTCCAAGATCGAGTTGTTCGACGAGATCGTGGCCTCGACCGCGCCGGACGATCCCTTCTTCCGCGAGACCCTGAGCCGCTATTTCCCCGAGCCGCTTGAGCGCTTCGGCGAGGAAATGCAGTCGCACCGCCTGCGTCGCGAAATCATCGCGACCGTGCTCAGCAACGAGATCGTCAATATGGCGGGTGCCACCTTCCCCGAGCGGCTGAAGCGCAGCGCCGAGGTCGGCGCCGGCCCGATGGTGCTGGCGTTCGAGGCCGCCCGCCGCATCTTCCGGCTGGACGAGGCCTGGGACGCCATCTCGGCCCTTGATCTGAAGATTTCGTCGGGGGCCCAGATCGCCCTCTACCGCGAGGTGGCGACCGTCCTGCGCCGCCTGACCTTCTGGCTGGCCAAGCGCGCGGCGCGCCCCGGCATGACCGTCGGCACGCTGATCGATACCTATCGCCCGCTGGCGGATGCCCTGCGGGTCGAGGAAGGCGAGGTCCTGTCCCGCTTCGAACAGGGGCGGCTGGACGATCGCATCCGCAGCTTCGTGGCGCTGGGCGTGGCCGAGGACATGGCCCGCGATATCGCCCTGCTGCGGCCCCAGGTGGCCGTGGCCGATATCGGCGATCTGGCCCAGGAAGCGGGCTGGGACGCGCCCTCGATGGCGCGCCTCTATCACCAGGTCGGGGCGGCCTTTGACCTCGACCGGTTGCGCTTTGCTGCCGGACAGGTGCCGTCGGTCGACCATTTCGACCGGCTGGCGGTGCGTCGCCTGATCCAGGATTTCATGGCCGAGCAGATGATCCTGACCCGCGCGGTGGCGAAGGTCTCGGATCCCAAGGTCGGCCGCACCGAAGCCACGGCCGAGGCCGCGGTGGACGCCTGGATCGGGCACCGGCTGGAAATCGTCGAGGGCGTGCGCGCCTCGGTCGACGAGATCGAACAGTCGGGTCAGGGCTGGACGTTCGCCAAGCTGACGATCGCCAATGCGACGATCCGCGAGGTGGCCACCTCGGCGGGCTGAGGCCCGCGGTCGGCCGACAGGGGAGGGAAGAGCATGCCGCGCAAATTCCTGGTGGTCGTCGATGACAGCCCCGAATTCGAGACGGCGCTGCGCTATGCGGCCCGGCGGGCGCGCTCCACGGGCGGGCGGCTGGCCCTGCTGCGGGTCATCGGCTACGGATCGGATGCCCACTGGTCGGGTGTGCGCGACGAGATCGACCGCCAGCTGCGCGAGGAGGCCGAGGCCCTGCTGATGCGACTGGGCGAAGAGGCGACCGAGCGGGCCGGCGCCCCGCCCCTGTTCCTGATCGAGGAAGGCGACCCGATCGGGGCCATCCGCAAGGTCATCGACGACGATCCGGACATCAAGATCCTGATCCTGGCGGCCGGCAGCGGCAACCGCGGCCCGGGTCCCCTGATCAGCGCCCTGCTGAAACAGGGCTCGCTGGGCGGGCGCAAACTGCCGGTGACCATTGTCCCGGGCGAGCTCAGCGAAAGCGAAGTCGAGGATCTGGCCTGAGAGTTGGGGCGCCCACGCTCGACGCGCGGCGTCTCGTCGCTTGAGCGCGGCCCTTGAATGCGTCGGGCAGGGGGCGCATGTCAGCGGCATGTTCATCCAGACCGAAACCACGCCCAACCCCCAGGCCCTCAAATTCCTGCCCGGACGGGACGTCTCGCCCGATCGCACGCTGGAGTTCCGCTCGATCGACGAGGCGGCCGCCTCGCCGCTCGCCGAGGCCCTGTTCGAGCTCGAGAATGTGGCCGGTGTGATGCTGGGCGCGGATCATATTGCGGTGACCCGCGGCGCGGACGGTCCCGACTGGTCCGAGATGAAGGCGCCGATCCTGGCCGCCATCATGGATCATTTCGTGTCCGGCCGGCCGGTTGTCCGTGAAGGCACCGACACCGGCGAGGCATCGGACGGGGCCGACGACACGGAGCTGGTGCAGGAGATCAAGGCCCTGCTCGACAGCCGCATCCGGCCGGCGGTGGCCCAGGATGGTGGCGACATCCTGTTTGACTCGTTCGACGAGGCGACCGGCCTGCTGACGCTCCGGATGCGTGGCGCCTGCGCGGGCTGTCCGTCCTCGACGGCGACGCTCAAGGCGGGGGTGGAGCAGATGATGCGCCACTATATTCCCGAGGTGACCCGGGTGGAACAGACCCTCTAGGCGATCCAACTTTTTCGTCGCCTGCCGGATGCCGCGTGATAAACGGGGGCATGCGACTGTCTGCATCAACCGACGAGGTCAAGGCCCGTATGCAGGCCGAACTGGCGGCGCTGGGCGAGGCGCTCGGCCGCCTGCGCCGGACCGCCGGGCTCAGCCAGGCCGAGGCCGGCGAGCGGGTCGGCATGACCGGGCAGGGATGGGGCCTCTATGAGTCCGGCAAGCGCGCCGGCCTGTTCCGCCCCGACATCCAGACCCGCCTGACGGCGGCCCTCGGCGCCACGCCGGAAGCCCTCTCCCTTGAGACACCGGCGGCTGCCACCGACGCCCACCCGGCGGGCCGCAGCGAGGGCCTGTCCGCGCCGGAGCGGGCGTACCAGGGCGAGGGGGCACACAGCGCATCCGACGAAACCTTCACGTTTCAGGTACAGACCGAGGAGGTCTGGCCGTGGGCGTCGAGCGGTGTGGTTCTGGTGTGCGACCCGGGACGCTGGCCCCGACGGGGACAGGGCTGTGTGATCGAGACCGTCGGCGGCGAGACCTGGCTGCGGCTGTTCGACGGCGCGGACAGCGACTGGCTTCATCTGCGAGGAGGGGCCGGGGGTCTGGACGAGCAGGGCCGGATCGCCCGCGCCGAGGTGGCGCGGCTGTCGACCGTCACCGCACGCCACGAGTCATGAAACATTTGCATTTCGACAAAACGCGCCCTATGAAACTTTCCGGTAATCGTGAAACACTGACGTTGGAGCGAACGGGTGCGCAAGCCGGGACAACAGACCAGTCGCGAGGGCACGCCCGTCGATGCCTGGGTCGGGGCGCGGATTGCAGCGCGCCGTCAGGCGCTCGGCCTCTCCCAGACCGCCTTGGCCGAGCGGGTCGGGGTCAGCTTTCAGCAGATCCAGAAGTACGAGACGGGCATCAACCGCATATCGGCCTCGCGCCTTCATCAGATCGCGGTGGCCCTGGCCGCCGATCCGGGCAGCTTTTTTCCCGCCGGAGCCCCCACGCCGCTGGCCGGGGACGCCACGCCGGCTGCTGCGGGCGGCAGGGCCAGCCCGGGCGTGCGCCTGATCGAGGCGTTCGGCCACATTCCGCAACGGCGCGCGCGCCAGGCGCTGGTGGTCCTGGCCGAGGCCCTCGCCCGGGACCCGGCACCCTCGACCTGACGGGACGAGACGCCGCATGACCGTGCTGATTCTGGATACAGCCCAGGGCCTGTGCACCGTGGCGCTGGGGCAGGGGGGGCAGGTCGTCGCTTCGCGCTCCGAGCCCATGACGCGCGGGCATCAGGAGCGTCTGCCGGTGCTGGTCGAGGCGGTGCTGGCGGAGGCCGGTCTGGGGGCATCGGCGCTTTCGGTTGTGGCGGCCACCCGGGGCCCGGGCTCGTTCACCGGCCTGCGCGTCGGCCTTGCCTTTGCCCAGGGGCTGGCTGCGGCCACCGGCGCCAGGGGGCTCGGCCTGTCCTCGCTCGAGGCCCTCGCGGTTCAGGCGATACTCGCCGATCCGGATGGCGATTCCCCCCTCGCGGCGGTCATGGATGCACGGCGGGGCCAGGTCTATCTGGCGCTGTGGGGCGGGCCTGAGGGGCGTCTGCCCGGCACCCCGATCCAGCCGCCGACGGCTCTCTGTCTCGCCGATGCAGAGGCCATGCTGGCCCCGCATCGGCCCCGGGCCATCGGCAGCGGCGCGGCGCTGGTCGAAGGCGGCGTGGCAGAGGTCCATGTGGTGGACGGCCCCGACCCGGCCGCCCTCGTGCATCTGGCCACAGCCCTCGCGAACGCGTCGTCGGCAACCGGGCTTGAGCCCCTCTACCTGCGGGCGCCGGATGCGACCCCGCCCACCCGCTTGCCGGGCCAGCCCCGACCGGACCGGGCATGACCGTCGATCCCCGCGCCCTGGCTGACATCCATGCGCGGTCCATCTCCCCGGCATGGAGTGCGACGGCCCTCGCCGAGCTGCTGGCGCAGGACGGTGTCTGGGCCGAGACGGCGCCGGACGGCTTTGTCCTGATGCGACAGGCGGGCGATGAGGCCGAGGTGCTGACCCTCGCTGTCCTGCCCCCTGCCCGCCGTCAGGGCCGGGGGAGGGCACTGATGCAGACCGCCCTCGACAGCTGCCGGACGCGGGGTGTCTCGCAGGTGTTTCTGGAAGTCGCCGCCGACAATCCGGGGGCCGAGGCGCTCTATCGTTCGCTGGGCATGACCGAGGCCGGGCGTCGTCGGGCCTACTATGCGCGCCCCGATGGCCCTGCCGTCGATGCGCTTATTCTGACGCTCGACCTGGCCCAGGTGCTTCCCTAGAGCGGATCAAGGCCCTATCCTTTCTGCATGGACCGGATCGAGAAACTCTGTGCCGAGCGCGGCATGCGGATGACGGAGCAGCGGCGCGTGATCGCCCGGGTGCTGTCGGCCGCCGAAGACCACCCCGATGTCGAGGAGCTGTACCGCCGCGCCTCGGGCGTCGATCCGCACATCTCGATCGCTACCGTCTATCGCACCGTCCGCCTGTTCGAAGAGGCCGGCGTGGTCGAAAAGCACGACTTCGGCGACGGCCGCAGCCGCTATGAAGAGGCGGGTGACGACCACCACGACCACCTGATCGACACCAGGACGGGCGAGGTCATCGAATTCTATGACGCGGAGATCGAGCGTCTGAAGACCGAGATCGCCAAGCGGTTGGGTTTCGACCTGATCGGCCACAAGCTGGAATTGTACGGCAAACCCATTCCGGGCGCCGAGCCGTCGGACCGCGACGGCCTGATCTACAAGCGCCAGAACCAGCGCGACGGCGCCGACAGCTGACCCCGGCCGCGGACCGGCACGCCGGGCCTGCCTTGCAGGCGCCCCATCCTGCCCCCATAAGCGAGCCATGACCGAACCCGAGACCTTGCCCGAGGCTGGAGCCGGTGCGACCAAGCGCCTGTTCATCAAGACCTATGGCTGCCAGATGAACGTCTATGACTCGGAGCGCATGGCCGATGTGCTGCGCCCGCTGGGCTATGCGCCGACCGCGACGGCCGAGGACGCGGACTTTGTCATCCTCAACACCTGCCACATCCGCGAGAAGGCGGCCGAAAAGGTCTATTCCGAACTGGGCAAGCTTCGGATGCTCAAGGAGGAAAAGGCCGGGGCCATGACCATCGCCGTGGCCGGCTGCGTGGCCCAGGCCGAGGGCGAGGAGATCATGCGTCGCCAGCCCGCTGTCGATCTCGTGGTCGGGCCCCAGGCCTATCATCAGCTGCCCGAACTGCTGACCCGCACGGCCCGCGCGCGCGGCGAGCGGATCGGTGCCGACTTCGCCCCGGTCGACAAGTTCGACGCCTTGCCCAGGGCGCGCGGCGTCCAGGGCGTGACAGCCTTCCTGACGGTGCAGGAAGGCTGCGACAAATTCTGTACCTTCTGCGTGGTGCCCTATACGCGCGGCGCCGAATGGTCGCGCCCCGTAGCCGCCATTCTGGACGAGGCCCGCGCGCTCGCGGACCGGGGGGTGCGCGAGATCACCCTGCTGGGCCAGAACGTCAACGCCTATGACGGCGAGGGCGCCGATGGCCGGCCGTCGACCCTGGCCCGGCTGGCGTACGCGCTGGCCGACATCCCGGGGCTGGACCGCATCCGCTATACGACCAGCCACCCCAATGACATGGGCGAGGACCTGATCGCTGCCCATGGCGATCTGGACGCCCTGATGCCCTATCTGCACCTGCCGGTGCAGTCCGGGTCCGACCGCATCCTGCGTCTGATGAACCGCAAGCACGGCCGCGCCAAATATCTGGAGCTGGTGGCCCGGCTGAGAGAGGCGCGCCCCGACCTGGCCCTGTCCGGCGACTTCATCGTCGGCTTCCCCGGCGAGACCGAGGCCGATTTCGAGCAGACTCTCGAGCTGGTCCGCGAGGTGAACTACGCCTCGGCCTTCTCCTTCATGTATTCGCCGCGGCCCGGCACACCGGCGGCCACCATGGGTGCCCAGGTTCCGGCCGAGGTGTCGCGCGAGCGTCTGCACCGTCTGCAGGCCCTGCTGACCGAACAGCAACTGGCCTTCAACGCCGCGCAGGCCGGCCGCACCCTGCCGGTGCTGTTTGAGAAGGCCGGCCGCCATGGCCAGCAGGCCATCGGCCGCTCGCCCTATCTGCAATCGGTCCATGTCGAGGACGCACGCCCCCTGATCGGCCGCATCGTGGCGGTCGAGATCACTTCGGGCCAGCAGAACAGCCTGACCGGGCGGTTGACCGGCGCTGTGGAACAGGCCGCCTGATGGCCCGCGGCAGCGAATTCGTCACCCTCGAGGACGGGGTCCTGCGTCAGGTTGTCGGCCCCAACAGCCGCCATCTGGCCCGGATGGAGTCCGCCTATGACGTCGATCTGGACGCGCCGGGCGGTGGCATCCGCATCCACGGCTCGCCCCGGGATCGCGCCGATGCCCGCCGCATGATCGAGAGCCTGTCGGCCAAGGTCGAACAGGGCGTCGAGATCACCGATGATCTGGTCATCGCCATCCTGCGGCAGGACCGGCGGGGCGCGGCCGCCACCGGCGGTGTGCTGGCCTTTGGCCGGAAGGGCGCCATCACCCCGACGGGGCTGGCCCAGAGCCGCTACGTCGACATGATGACCCATTGCGCGCTCAGCTTCGGCGTGGGTCCGGCGGGCACGGGCAAGACCTTCCTCGCGGCCGCCTATGGCGCCTCCCTGCTCCGGGCACGCAGCGTCAGCCGGCTGGTGGTCACCCGCCCGGCCGTGGACGCCGGCGAAAAATTGGGTTTCCTGCCGGGCGACCTGAACGAAAAGGTCGATCCCTATCTGGCCCCGATCTGGGAGGCGCTCAACGAGGTGCTGGGGCCCGAACAGGTCCAGGCCCACCGCGACCGGCGCGAGATCGAGACGGCACCCATCGCCTTCATGCGCGGACGCACGCTCAAGAATGCCTTCGTCATCGTCGACGAGGCCCAGAACACCTCCCGCATGCAGATGAAGATGGTCCTCACCCGGCTGGGCGAGAACTCCCGCATGGTGGTGACCGGCGACCCGACCCAGATCGATTTGATGAACCCGCGCGATTCCGGCCTGTCCCACGCGCTGAAGATCCTGAAGGGGGTCGAAGGCGTGGGCATCGTCGAATTCGCCGCCGAGGACGTCATCCGCCACCCCCTGGTCGAGCGGATCGTGCGCGCCTATGACGCCGACGGGGCGCGCGGCGATACATGATCGAGATCCAGGTCGAGGATCCGGCCTGGCGCGAGGCCCTGCCGGACGTCGAGGCGGTGGTCCGGGGCGCGGCCGAGGCTGTGCTCGGGGCGGACCCTCCGGGCGGCGGCGAACGCGCGACCGTGCTGCTGGAAGGGGATGCCGCGGTGCGCGACCTGAATGCCCGCTTTCGCGACCGCGACGCCCCGACCAATGTGCTGAGCTTCCCGGCCGCCGCCCTGCCCGGGGAACCGGAGACGGCTCCCTATCTGGGCGACATCATCCTGGCCTTCGGTGTCTGCGCCCGCGAGGCCGGGGAGCAAGGCAAGCCTCTCGCCCACCATCTGTCCCATCTGGTCATTCACGGCCTGCTCCACCTGTTGGGCCACGACCATCAGGAAGATGAGGAGGCCGAGGCCATGGAGGCGCGCGAGCGCACGCTTCTTGCAGGACTGGGCATCGATGACCCCTATCGTTCCATTGTGGACACCGCCCCATGACCGATCCGGTCGCTGATCCCCGTCCCCGCCTGGGCGGACGCATGCGCCTGTTGCGACTGGCGCTCGCCCTGATCGCCGGGGCCGGCGCGGCCCTGGCCCATCCGCCGTTCGGTATCCTGCCGGGTCTGTTCGGCTATGCCCTCCTGCTGGTGCTCGCCGATGGATCGCCGACCCGCCGCTCGGCCTTCTGGATGGGCTGGCTGGCCGGCTTTGCCTATTTCATGATCGGCTGCTGGTGGGTGGCCGAGGCCTTTCTGGTCAATCCGGACCAGGCGTGGATGGCCCCGTTCGCCGCCGCCCTGCTGCCCTCGGGTATGGGCCTGTTCTGGGGGCTGGCCCTGCTGGCCTACCGCCATCTCAGGATCGAGGGGGTAAGGCGCGTGCTGGCCTTTGCGGCCCTGTTCGCGCTGGGGGAATGGCTGCGGGGCCATGTGCTGACGGGCTTTCCGTGGAACCCGGCCGGGGCCAGCTGGCAAGCCGGGTCGGCGGGTTCGCAGGCCGCGTCCCTGATCGGCGTCTATGGTCTGGGCCTGCTGACGGTGGCGGGCTTTGCTGCGGTCGGACCCCTGCTCGCCGCCGGAAATCGCAAGGCCCGGGCCGGGGCCGCCGTGCTGGGTCTGGCCCTGATACTCGCCCTCAACGTCTGGGGCGGGTTCCGTCTGGCCGGGGCCCGGGTCGAAATGACGCCGACCGTGATCCGCATCGTCCAGGCGGATGTCGACCAGCAGTCGAAGTGGACGCCCGAAGCCTACCGGTCGATCGTCGAGCGATACATCAATCTGACCGGTCGTCCCGGCGCCCGCGTGCCGGACGTGGTCGTCTGGCCCGAGGGGGCCCTGCCCAATACGGCCAATGCCGTGCTGGCGCCCGACGGCTGGGAAGCGGCCGCCCTGCGCACCGTCCTCCAGCCCGGTCAGGTCCTGCTGATGGGGATGAGCCGGGCCGAGCCGGACCCGTCCAGCGAGGTCGGCGCGCGCTTCTACAACAGCCTGCTGGCCGTCAGACGGGGGGGAGAGCGGGGGCTGGAGGTCACCGGCCTCTATGACAAATACCGTCTGGTGCCGTTCGGCGAATACCTGCCGGCGGGTCCGCTGATGAGCCGCATCGGCCTGCGCAGCCTGGTCCATGTGGGCGCCGACTTCAGTGCCGGCCCCCGGCCGGCCCCGCTGAAGCTGGAAGGCCTGCCCGATCTGCAGCCGCTGATCTGCTACGAGAGCCTCTATCCGGGCTTCACTCGGGGGGCGGGGGCCGACCGGCCGCTGTGGATCGCCAATGTCTCGAACGACGCCTGGTTCGGGCGCACCTCGGGCCCGGTCCAGCATCTGAATCTGGCGGCCTACCGGGCGATCGAGACGGGCCTTCCGGTAGTGCGGGCCACCCCGACCGGCATTTCGGCGCTGATCGATCCCTTCGGCCGCGTGGACGAGGGGGCCCGTCTGGATCCCGGCGAAAGCGGCGTGATCGACACCCGGCTGCCGGCGGCATTGTCGCCCACATTGTATGGCCGTGTCGGGGATCTGATCTTCTGGGTGCTGACGCTTTCAGCCCTGCTGGTGGCCCTCGCCGACCGCTTGCGACCGCTGGTTTCCCGCCTCGGTCGTTAACCGAACCATGTACGTAATCGGACGTAGGCGACACGCTTTATGCGATGCGTCATAAGGGGCCGCGAACCCGTATCTGTCCTGATTTTAAGGTGACAGGCGGACGTGGCGGGAGCATGACCTTGCGAAACCCGCCGGAGTTGGTCGCGGAACAGGAATTGTAAGTATGGCGAGAGGCAAGGGCGAAGACGGCCCCCACCCGGTGGATCGATACGTCGGACGTCGCGTCTGCGAAAAGCGTATCAGCCTGGGCTATAACCAGAGCGATCTGGGCCGCGCCCTGGGTCTGACCTTCCAGCAGATCCAGAAGTACGAGAAAGGCGTGAACCGCATCTCGGCGTCCAAGCTGTTCGACATCGCCCGCTTCTTCAAGGTCGATGTCGGCTACTTCTTCGAAGGCCTGGCCGAAGGCGCGCCGGGCGTGGCCCAAGAGGGCGCCGCCTTCGAGCATGACTTTCCCTCGACCCGCCAGACGATCGAGATCGCCCGTCTCGCGCCCCGGCTGTCGAACCGCCGCCAGCGTCTGGCGCTCGAGCTGATCCGCGAGATGCTGGATACGCCCGAGCCGGAAGCCGTCGACTAGTTCGCCGCCGACGACCGCCGGCGCTGGCCAAAGGTCGGCGCGGCGGCCTTCTCCTTGGCCCAGTAGGCGGCGCCGTCGTCCGGCTTGAACATGGTGCGCGGCACCCCGTCGGAATCGACCACCGCAAAGGTATTGGTCGAGGCCTGATAGATCAGGACGTCGCCATTGGCGCGCCGCACCGTCTCGGCATCGGCCGGGGGCCGGGTCGTGAAGGCCGTAACCGCCGCCAGATAGGCCTCGGGCGTGGTCGTACCGAAGGCGGCCCCGTTTCGCTCGAACAGCCGCTGGACCTTGGCATCCACCGTCTCGCGCCGGTTGGCGGTCAGGACCGGCTTGGCCTCGCTTGTGCCCTCTGCCGCCTTTGAGCTCTCCGCATCGACGACGGCGACAGGCTTGGCGTCTTCCGTCGCCGCCCGCTCCCGCGTCTCGACGGCCGAGGCGCCGTTGTCGCATCCCGCCAGCGCCAGTCCGGCCACCAGCCCCAGAGCCGTCAGGCCCGCCTGAATCTTCTTCATGAAACCCTCCCTCACGAAACCCGCGAGCGCACACAAGCACAGGTTTTATGTTCTTGCAATGTTCTGTTCTTCGAGCGCGGGTATCGCAAGCTGTCCGGCGCTCGACGACGGGCGGGGGGGCGGCTAAGGGTGGCGCATGACGGCAGTTGAGGCACCCCACACTCCCCGCGTCCGCCGCGTCCTGCTGATCGTGGGCGGCGGCATCGCCGCCTACAAGGCGCTGGAGCTGGTCCGGCTGATGCGCAAGGCCGGGCTGGAGGTGAAGGCCGTCCTGACCCGCTCGGGCGCCGAGTTCGTCACCCCCCTGTCGCTGGCGGCGCTGACCGGCAGTGCCGTGCGCCAGGACCTTTTCTCGTCCGAGGATGAGACCGCCATGGGCCATATCGAGCTGTCGCGGTGGGCCGACCTGATCGTCGTGGCGCCCGCGACCGCGGGCCTGCTGGCCAAGGCTGCGACGGGGGCTGCTGACGACCTGGCCTCGACCACATTGATCGCCACCGACGCCCCGGTGCTGCTGGCGCCCGCCATGAATGTGCGTATGTGGCTGCACCCGGCGGTGCAGGCCAATCTGGCGACGGTCAGGGCCTTTTCCGAGCCCCGCTATACTGTGGTCGGACCCGACGACGGGGAAATGGCCTGCGGCGAATACGGTCCCGGGCGCATGGCCGAGCCGGCGGCCATTCTGGCGGCCATCCTGACCCATGACGGCAAGGCCGGATCGGGCGACCGCCCGCTGGCCGGGCGACACGCCTTGGTCACCGCCGGCCCGACCTTCGAGCCCATCGACCCCGTACGAGGCCTGACCAACCGGTCCAGCGGGAAACAGGGCTATGCCATCGCCGGAGCGTTGGCCCGCGCGGGCGCGCGGGTCACGCTGGTGTCCGGGCCGGTGGGACTGGGCACGCCCACCGGCGTTGACCGGGTGTCGGTCGAGACGGCCGACCAGATGCTGGCGGCGGTCGAGGCCGCCCTGCCCGCCGACCTCGCCGTCCTGACCGCGGCCGTCTCGGACTGGCGCGTGGCGGATGCCGCCGACAGGAAGATCAAAAAGCAGCCGGGAGAGGGCCCGCCGACCCTGACCCTGGTCGAGAACCCGGACATCCTGAAGGCCCTGTCCCGCCATCCCGATCACCGACCCGCGCTGGTCATCGGCTTCGCCGCCGAAACCGGCGAGCTGGAGCGGCGCGCCGCGGCCAAGCTGGAGACCAAGGGCTGTGACTGGATCGTCGGCAATGATGTGTCCGAAGGCGTCTTCGGCGCCGACGAGACCCGGGTGATGCTGTTCCGCAAGGGACAGACGCCCGACCCCTGGCCCGAGACCACCAAGACCGCCGTGGCCGACCGTCTGGTCCATGCCGTGGCCGTCCATTTCAAGAAAGAGGCTTCATGACCCGTATCGCGCTCGTGCAACTGCCCCACGCCGAGGGCCTGCCCCTGCCGGCCTATGAGACGGCGGGCGCGGCCGGCATGGATCTGCGCGCGGCGGTGCCCGAGGACCAGCCCATGGTGCTGGAAGCGGGGGCGCGGGCCCTCGTGCCGACGGGGCTGAAGATCGCCGTGCCGCAAGGGTTCGAGGCCCAGGTCCGCCCCCGCTCGGGTTTGGCGCTCAAGGCCGGCATCACCTGTCTGAACAGCCCCGGTACCATCGACAGCGACTATCGCGGCGAGGTGGGCGTCATCCTGGCCAATCTGGGCCGCGAGCCCTTCGTCATCCGCCGGGGCGAGCGCATCGCCCAGATGGTCATTGCCGCCCACGAGCGGGCCGAATGGCAGGTGGTCGACAGTCTTGATGACACGGCCCGCGGCGCAGGCGGCTTCGGCTCCACCGGGCGCTGAGGGAGCCAAACCGGCGTAACGGTGTTAACCTTGACGGTAACGGGCCCCGTTCCCGGGGTCGCAGCACGCAAGGAGAGGGCATATGGACGGCCTGCTGGACCAGATCGGAAACCTGCTGACGGGCATCTTCGCGCTCGCCGAGGGCGGCTTTGACGGCGTCAATCAGGTGCTGGGCCTGATCATCGCCGCGATCGCCGCCATCCTCATGGCCAGCTGGGGCAGGCTGTTCCCCACGGCCCTGGCGGCGGCCTTCATCCATGTGGTGATCAATGTGGTCCGCCCCGTTCTGGACGGAGGCGCCTTCGTCCTGCCGGATATCCTGACGCTGGACTTCTGGCTGGCGCTGTTCGCCCTCTTCCTGGGCTATGCCATCGTCATCGCCCTGTTCTTCTTCCTGAAGTCGCTGATCTTCGGGCGCCGGCACGCCCACGCGCACTGATCAGAGCGGAGGTGCGGGCGCCGTGACCGCGCGGCGCCGCACCTGCTCGCGCCAGGCCGTATAGAGCCCGCTGCCCACGATCAGGGCGGCCCCGGCCAGCGCCGACCAGGAGGGCGCCACCGACAGGGCCAGCCAGCCGAACAGGACCGCGCCCGCGATCTGCAGATAGTCGAAGGGCGTGACCGCCGACACCGGGGCCAGCCGGAGCGACTCGGTCATGGCCAGCTGGGCCACCCCACCGGCCATGCCGCCGCCTGCGAGGAAGGCAAAGGCGAGGGGCGCATGCAGACTGCCGAACGCGGGCAGCAGGACCGCGCCCGCGACGGCGCAGGCGATGAAGAACCAGAAGACAATCGCCGCGACATGTTCGGTCTTGCTGAGATGGCGCAGGGTCACCGTCACTCCGGCCGAGAAGCCGGCCCCCACAAGGGCAAAGGCCACGCCCAGCGCGGGCAGGGGGTCGCCGCCGGGCCGCATCACCACCATCACCCCGACAAAGCCCACCAGCACGGCCAGCCAGCGGTGCCAGCCGACCGTCTCTTTCAGGAACAGGAAGGACAACAGGGTGGCGAACATGGGGGCGGTGAAGCCCAGTGTCGTCGCCTCGGCCAGCGGCAGCAGGCTCAGCCCCTGAAACAGGCAGAGGATGCCGGTGACGCCCAGCGCACAGCGCCACAGATGCATCAGCGGGCGCCGCGTGGTGATGGCGCCGATCCCCGGCCCGGCCAGCACCCAGATCAGCACCACCGGCAGGCCGAAAAGGGCGCGATAGAAGACCATCTCCGGCGCCGAAACCCCGGCCTCGGCCGCCAGCTTCATCAGGCCGGACATCAGCGAAAAACTGCCGGCCGCGAGAATCCTCAGCAGGATGCCGCCCGTGATGCCCTCCAGCCGGATCACGGCGTCTCCCTTCAGGCCTGGCGGAAGCCCAGCACGTCCTGCATGTCATAGAGACCCGGGCGGCGATTGCGCACCCAGGCCGCGGCGGCCACGGCGCCCTTGGCGAACAGGGACCGGTCGATGGCCGAATGGCTGAGGGTCAGCACCTCGTCGTCCGAGGCAAAGATCACCGAATGCTCGCCGATGATCCCGCCGGCCCGCAGCGCGGCAAAGCCGATCTCGCCCTCGGCACGGGGTTCGCCCACGCCGTTGCGCGGCGCGGCCCGCACATCGTCCAGCTCGACATTGCGGCCGCTGGCGGCGGCCTCGCCCAGCATCAGGGCCGTGCCCGACGGGGCGTCGACCTTCCGGCGATGATGGGATTCCAGCACCTCGATGTCCCAGTCGCGCGCGTCCAGCCGCTGGGCCGCATGCTCGACCAGTCCGATCAGGATGTTGACGCCCAGCGAAAAATTGCCGCTGCGGACGATGGCCACCTTGTCGGCGGCCGCCTCGATGCGGGCCTCTTCCTCGGGCGACAGGCCGGTCGAACCGATCACCAGCGCGGGGCCACCGGCCTCGGCGCAGCGCTCGGCCAGTTCGACCGAGGCCTCGGGCGTGGAGAAATCGATGATGACGTCGCACAGCGACAGGTCGGGCGCCTCGCCCCGGTCGAACCGGGCGGCGACCACCACATCCTTGCGCGCGTCCAGAACCTGGCTGACCGCCCGTCCCATCCGCCCGCGCGCGCCGGAAATCCCGGCGTGGAACAGGGCGTTCACGCGGCGGACTCCCGCGAGGACGGGCCCGGCCCGTCACCGTCTCCGCCCAGAATATCGGCCCAGAAGCGCTTGGCCTTGCCGGCAAAGCTGGAGTTGCGCGGGTTCTGGTCCTCGCCGAACGACTGGGCCAGCTCCTGCATCAGCTCCTTCTGGCGGGGCGTCAGGTCCGACGGCGTCTCGACGAACAGTTCAACCACCAGATCCCCGCGGGCCTTGCCGTTCAGGTGCGGCATGCCCTTGCCCTTGATGCGGATGGTCTTGCCGGTCTGGGCGCCGGCCGGCACCTGTACGGGGGCCTTGCAGCGGCCGTCACAGGCCTCGGAGACCAGACAGGGGGCGTCGATCGCCCCGCCCAGTGCCGCCACCGTCATCGGCACCGGCACGGTCACCAGCAGGTCCAGATTGTCCCGCTCGAACAGTTCATGCGGCGTGACCGAGATGAAGACATAGAGGTCGCCGCGCGGTCCGCCGCGCAGGCCGACATCGCCCTCGCCGGTCAGGCGGATGCGCGAGCCGTCGTCGACGCCCGCCGGCACCTTGAGCGACAGGGTCCGCGAGCGGCGCACCTGACCCTGGCCACGACAGGTGCCACAGGCCTCGGCCACGCGCTTGCCCGCCCCGCCACAGTGGGGACAGGTGCGTTCGACCTGGAAGAAGCCGTTGGCCTGGCGCACACGTCCCGCGCCCTGACAGGTCGAGCAGGTGACCGGCTGGGTCCCGGGCCTGGCGCCGGACCCTTCGCAGGTGTCGCAGGTGGCGGTGGTCGGGAACGAGATTTCGACGTCGGTGCCGCGATAGGCGTCCTCGAGGGCGATCTCGAGGTCATAGCGCAGGTCCGAGCCCCGGCGGGGGCCACCGCTGGTCCGCCCGCGACCGCCGAACACATCGCCAAAGGCGTCGCCGAACACCTGTTCGAAGATGTCGTTCACATCGGCAAAGCCCGCGCCGCCGCGACCGAACGGCCCCTGGCCGCCGCCGTCGTTGACGCCGTCGTGGCCGAACCGGTCATAGGCGGCCCGCTTCTGGTCGTCCGACAGCACGGCATAGGCCTCGGACACTTCCTTGAAGCGGGTCGCCGACTCCTCGCAGCCCCCGTTGCGGTCCGGGTGATGCTGCATGGCCAGCTTGCGATAGGCTGCCTTCAATCCGGCGGCGTCGATCGTACGCTCGACCCCCAGGATCTCGTAATAGTCACGCTGCGCCATCAGGCCGTGGTCCTCATTATCCCGTTTCGATCCAGTCGCGCCTCTTGGCCGGGCGCTGACCGGAAACCGATCCTGCGACAGACATGGGGCTCTGGTCGCATGATGCAAGTTTTATGAAACGGCCCCGCCTGCCGTCTGACAAGCGGGGCCGCAAGGTTCAGACCTTCCCCCGGTCGGGGAAGGGGACGTCAGTCGGCCTTCTTGTCAGCCTCGTCGCCCGAGACTTCCTCGAATTCGGCATCGACCACGCCGTCATCGGCCGGAGCCGCCGCGTCGTCGCCACCGGCCTCGCCGCCCTGCTGGGCCGCGTACATGGCCTCGCCCAGCTTCATCGACGCCTGGGCCAGGGCCGTGGTCTTGGCGCGCAGGTCCTCGGCGCTGGCAGTCTCGCGGGCGGCCTTCAGCTCATCCAGAGCGGACTGGATGGCGGCCTTGTCGGCCTCGGCCACCTTGTCGCCGTGCTCGGACAGGGCCTTCTCGGTCGAGTGGATCAGGCTGTCGGCCGAATTCTGGGCCTCGACCTTTTCCTTGCGCTCCTTGTCGGCCGCGGCATTGGCCTCGGCTTCCTTGACCATCTTGTCGATGTCGTCATCCGACAGACCGCCATTGGCCTGGATGCGGATCGACTGTTCCTTGTTGGTCGCCTTGTCCTTGGCCGAGACGTGCACGATGCCGTTGGCGTCGATGTCGAACGTCACCTCGACCTGCGGCATGCCGCGCGGGGCCGGCGGAATACCCATCAGGTCGAACTGGCCCAGCAGTTTGTTGTCCGCCGCCATCGGCCGCTCGCCCTGGAACACCCGGATGGTCACGGCCGACTGGTTGTCCTCGGCGGTCGAGAAGGTCTGGCTCTTCTTGGTCGGGATGGTGGTGTTGCGCTCGATCAGCGGGGTGAAGACACCACCCAGGGTTTCGATGCCCAGGGTCAGCGGCGTCACGTCCAGCAGCAGCACATCCTTGACGTCGCCTTGCAGCACGCCCGCCTGGACGGCGGCGCCCAGCGCCACGACCTCATCGGGGTTGACCCCCTTGTGCGGCTCCTTGCCGAAGAATTTCTTCACGGCTTCCTGGACCATGGGCATGCGGGTCATGCCGCCCACCAGAACCACTTCGTCGATGTCCGCCGCCTTCAGGCCGGCATCCTTCAGCGCCTTCTCGCACGGGGCGATGGTGCGCTGGACCAGATCCTCGACCAGGGCTTCCAGCTTCGAGCGGCTGAGCTTGATGTTCAGGTGCAGCGGGCCCGACGCATTCATGGTGATGAAGGGCAGGTTGACCTCGTACTGGCTGGTCGAGGACAGCTCCTTCTTGGCCTTTTCGGCCTCTTCCTTCAGGCGCTGCAGGGCCAGCTTGTCCTGGCGAAGGTCGACGCCCTGCTCCTTCTTGAACTCGTCGGCCAGGTAGTCGACCAGACGCAGGTCGAAGTCCTCACCGCCGAGGAAGGTGTCGCCATTGGTCGACTTCACCTCGAACACGCCGTCGCCGATCTCGAGGATCGAGACGTCGAAGGTGCCGCCGCCCAGGTCGTAGACCGCGATCTTCTGGCCGTCGTTCTTCTCGAGACCATAGGCGAGCGCCGCCGCCGTCGGCTCGTTGATGATGCGCAACACCTCGAGGCCGGCGATCTTGCCCGCATCCTTGGTCGCCTGACGCTGGCTGTCGTTGAAATAGGCCGGGACGGTGATGACCGCCTTGTCGACCTTCTCGCCCAGATAGGCCTCGGCCGCTTCCTTCATCTTCTGAAGGGTGAAGGCCGACACCTGCTGGGGCGAATAATCCTTGCCGTGGGCGCGCACCCAGGCGTCGCCGTTCGGGCCCTTGACGATCTCATAGGGCACCATGCCCTTGTCCTTGGCCACCACCGGATCATCGAAGTTGCGGCCGATCAGGCGCTTGATGGCGAAGAAGGTGTTGGCCGGATTGGTCACGGCCTGACGACGTGCGGGCTGGCCGACCAGCACCTCGCCGCCGTCCTGGATCGCCACAACCGACGGGGTGGTGCGGTTGCCCTCGGCGTTTTCGATCACCTTCGGGTTCTTGCCGTCCATGACGGCGACGCACGAGTTGGTGGTACCGAGGTCGATGCCGATGATCTTGCTCATGGGCTTTCTGTCTACTCCTGTTCGGCGGGTGGTTCCGGGCCTCGGCTGAGCGCCCCTGTCAACCACCCCCGTGGGGTTGGGCCGGACAACGCGCACGGGCTGTGGCGCGACCGACGGATGTGGATCGGGACAAATCCCCAGAAGGACAAGGGGCTTTGAACCGGCTGATGCCGATATGGGAAGCGCGGGGTCACCCGCAAGCCCCTTTCTGCGGATCGTGCCGCCAAGGGGAGGCCTCGATAGTCAGGGTCCGTCAGGTGCCCCCGCCCGCGCTGGACGGCAGTATGGAGACAACCTAGACAGGTCGTGTCGTCCGGAAATCCCCGTTTCCGGCCCCATACTGATGCAGGGACAGTGCCCTCATGAACCGCTTCTTCCGTCGCCTCCCCCTGCGACAGGCCCGCATGGCCGGCCTTTTGGCCCTGATCGCCTCCCTCGCGGCGGCGCCGGCCCTGGGGTGGGCCCAGTCGGGCGAACCGTCGCGCGGCACCCGGGGCGCCCAGCCCTCGAACGACGGCCAGAACCGCCGGGTCCGGGTTCACAACCAGACCGGCTGGACCATCATCAGCCTGTATGCCGCCGATCCGGCCCGCGCCGACTGGCGGGGGGACCTGCTGGTGCCCGAAGTGCTGGCCACGGGCGACAGCGCCGTGATCGACATCGATAACGGGGCGGGCACCTGCGTCTATGTGATCCGGGCCGAGTTCTCGAACGGCGAGCGGCTGGAGCGGGTCGGCGTCAACGTCTGCCGCATCGCGGACTATTATTTCACCCGCTGACCCGGGCGGCTGAGCCGATCGTGACTGGACGTCCCGGGGCGCAGGGCGCAGGCTCGCTCCCTGACCTTGAGGAGACCGTCCGATGCGACTGACCCGCCCCGAAGGCCCCGCCGATCAGGATTTCCGTTTCAGTCGCCGGGCGCTGGCGACGGGCGGGCTGGCCGGGCTGATGTTCGCGGGCTATGCGCCGGCGGCCCTGGCCCAGGACGCCACGCCGATCGTCACCGACAGCGAGGGCCTGGTCACCGAAACCATCCATTATGAGGCCCAGGACGGCTTCGACCTGCCGGCCTATGTGGCGCGGCCCGAGGGCGATGGCCCGTTTCCGGTGGTGATCGTCGCCTCCGAGATCTTCGGGGTCCACGACTATATCCGCGACATCTGCCGACGGCTGGCCAAGGCGGGCTATGCGGCCATGGCGCCGGCCTTCTTCGTGCGGGTCGAGGACCCGGCACCGCTCACCGACTTCTCCCGCATCCAGCAGATCGTGGGACAGGCGGGCTATGAACAGGTGATGGGCGACATCTCGGCGGGACTGGAATGGCTGTCGCGCCAGCTGTGGGCCCGGGCAGACAAGGTCGGCATCACCGGCTTCTGCTGGGGCGGCAAGGTGGTCTGGCAGGCCTGCGCCCGCTTTGCTGTGATCGATGCCGGGGTCGCCTGGTACGGCCGGCTGGCCCCGCCCGCCGACGCCACGCCCGATCAGATCGCCGGCGGCCAGCCCTGGCCCGTCGATCTGGCGGCCGATCTCAAGGCGCCGGTGCTCGGCCTTTATGGCCAGCTGGACCGGGGCATTCCGCTGGAAAGCGTCGAGCTCATGCGACAGGCCCTGCAAAGGGCCGGCCGCACGGACAGCCGGATCGACGTCTATGACGGCGCCCAGCACGGATTCCACGCTGACTACCGCGCCAGCTACAAGGCGGACGCGGCGGCCGACGGCTGGCAAAAACTGCTCGACCTGTTCGAGGCCCGCCTCAAGTCCTGACGGGTCAGGCCTTGGAGTCGTGGGCGCCACCGGTGGGGCTGGCCGGCCCCTCATAGGCATGGGCCGCTTCCGATGGCGTGGGTCCGGCGTGGGCGCCCGATCCCTTGGCCGCGACGACCACCATGGCCGGGCGTACCGTGCGTCCGAACAGGGCGTAGCCGGCCTGCAGGGTCTGGATGACCGCTCCGCCTGCCACCGTGTCCGACGGTTGCTCCATCATGGCCTGATGCAGGTGCGGGTCGAAGGCCTCGCCGGCCTCGGGGGCCACGCGCACCAGATTGTTGCTGGCAAAGGCGGACAGCAGCGACTTCTGCGTCAGTTCCAGCCCCGTGACCAGACCGGCGGCGGCGCCGTCGGCATCCTTGGGGGCCGCCTGGAGGGCGCGCTCGAGGTTGTCGGCCACGCCCAGCAGGTCGCGCGCAAAGCGCTGGATGGCATAGGCCCGGGCGTCGTTGTTCTGGGTCTCGGCCCGGCGCTTGATGTTCTCGACCTCGGCCACGGCGCGCAGGGCGCGATCCTTCCACTGGTCGCGCTCGTCGATGATGACGTCGAGGTTGTCCATGCCCACCCCTGTATGGGCGGGATCGGCGTTCAGCCCGGCCTCGGCGTCGGCCTCATCGGCCGGATCGATGCCGTTCAGGTCGTCGAATTCGTCGGTCTCGGGGTCGTGCGGTGTGTCGTTCAAGGCTCTTGTCCGTCAAACAGTCGGGTCAGTACGCGGGCGGTGTAGTCCACCAACGGAATGATCCTGGCATAGTTCAGCCGGGTGGGACCGATCACGCCGACCGCGCCCAGCACCCTCTGGCGTCCCGTCATATAGGGCGCCGCGATCACAGAGGAACCCGAAAGTGAAAACAGTCGTGTCTCGGCCCCGATGAAGATGCGCACCCCCTGGGCGTCGGCGACCCCGTCCAGAAGGCCGATCAGCTGTTCCTTCTGTTCCAGATCGTCGAACAGCACCCGCACCCGGTCCAGATCCTCCAGGGCCTCGCGGTCCTGCAACAGATTGGCCCGGCCCCGCACGATCAGCGAGCGCTCGCCGGCGGCCCCGGACCATGCGGCCATGCCGTCCTCGACCAGCCGGGCGGCCGCCGCATCCAGCGCCTGACGCGCCGATTTCAGCTCCTCGCCCATTTCGCCGCGCGCCTCGGTGAGCGACCGCCCCTTCAGCCGGGCATTCAGGAAGTTGGAGGCCTCCTGCAGGGTCGACGGCGTCATGCCGGGGCCCATCGGCATCAGCCGGTTCTCGACCTGCCCGTCCTCGGCCACCAGAATGGCCAGCGCCTGGTCATGGCCCAGCGCCACGAATTCGACGTGCTTGACGCCGGTGTCGCGCACAGGACTGGCGACGATCCCGGCGCCCCCGGCCAGTCCGGAGAGCAGGGCGGACGCCTCGTTCAGCGCCTGGTCGAAATCCAGCCGACCGCCGGGCCGCCCCAGCCCCGCCAGCCGCGCATCGATCTCGCGCCGTTCTTCCGAGCCGACGTCGCCGATCTCCAGCAGGCCGTCGACGAACAGCCGCAGGCCCGCATGGGTCGGCACCCGTCCGGACGAGGTGTGCGGCGAGGCCAGCAGCCCCGCCAGCGTCAGGTCCTGCATGGTGTTGCGGATCGATGCCGGCGACAGGGCGATGGGCCCGCGTGACAGGGTGCGCGAGCCTACGGGCTCGCCGGTCTCCAGATAGGTCTCGACGATGCTGCGGAAGATGTCGCGCGCCCGGGCGTCGAGAGTCGTCAGTCCAACAGAATGGTGGAGAATGGGAGCGAGGCTGGAGTCTGACACGGCACAACTGTCTTTTTCGGCGGCATGAGCCTCAAGCGGGTCTCGACGCCCCCCCCCTTGGCTCAGCTCTTTCCATCAGGATTGTCGCGCTTGTAGGAGTCGCGCGCCTGTTTGAGGATATCCTTTATGATGTCCTTCTGCGACAGTTCCTCGTCCAGCGCAGCCTTGAGGTCTTCTGCGCTGACCGAACGGCCGCCATTCTGCATCTCGACGATCTTCGCAAGGGCGTTCATGTATACGATGCCTGACGCGAGCGTTATGGCATAGCTTACGCCTGCTGTGAGAGCGGCTCCTCCGATCGAACCGATGCCCGGAATAAACCTCAAGGCCGTGCCGACAAGCAGCACCCCGATAGCCGCACCCCCGATATTGGTGAGGACTCCGACAGCGAGGCTCTTGATCACGTTCTGACTAAAAGGCACGCCGACCTCGTCATTGAGGCGAAGATACATCGTCCAGATGTTGCCTGCCCCGGCCACGATATTGACGCCTGGAACGGGGACCAGCGCCGTACCTACAGCGATCCCCGAATGCAACTTCACGATGTTTGCGACGGACTCCGGAAGATTCTCGTCAGTCGCCTTGTTGACCGCCAGAGCCAGACGCACAGCGGCGCTGAGCAGGGCCTTTTCACTCATGTCCTTCCCTCCAATGACCGACCTTCGACTAACGTGTAGGCTGTCTGGTGTATCGGCGTCATCTGAAATTTCAGGCTGGTGCAAGGTTAAATTGGGGACAGACACAAGCGCCCGGGCTAAGCACCCCCGCGACCCCATCCAAGACGCAAAAGAGATCGCATGCGCCCCTCCGACCGCACACCCGAACAGCTTCGCCCCGTCACGCTCGAAACCGGCGTCAACCGCTATGCCGAGGGGTCCTGCCTCGTGGCGTTCGGCAATACCCGCGTGCTGGTCACCGCCTCGGTCGAGGAACACCTGCCGCCGTGGCTGCGCGGCAAGGGGCAAGGCTGGGTCACGGCGGAATACGGCATGCTGCCGCGCGCCACCCACACCCGCGGCCGGCGCGAGGCCGCCTCGGGCAAGCAGTCGGGCCGCACCCAGGAAATCCAGCGCCTGATCGGCCGCAGCCTGCGGGCCGTGGTGGACCTCAAGGCCCTGGGCGAGCGTCAGGTGACCCTCGACTGCGACGTCATCCAGGCCGACGGTGGCACCCGAACGGCCGCCATCACCGGCGCCTGGGTCGCCCTGGCCTCGGCGCTCGACTATCTGCGGGCCGAGGGCGTGCTGAAGACCGATCCCCTGACCGATCAGGTCGCGGCCGTGTCGTGCGGCGTGTTCAACGACGTTCCGGTTCTCGACCTCGACTATGAGGAGGACTCGAGCGCCGAGGCGGATTCCAACTTCGTCCTGACCGGCTCGGGCAGCATCGTTGAAATCCAGGCGACCGGCGAGAAGCGCGGCTTCAGCCGGGCCGAGTTCGACCGGCTGTTCGCCCTGGCCCATTCGGGCTGCGAGACCCTTTTCGAGCTTCAGCGGCAGGCCGTCGGGCGCTGAGCGGCCCCAGGTCCGACACGTCGCGCACACTGGCCCGAACGGGAATGATGGGGCGCTGACCGGGTGAGGGCTCGGGCAGGCGCGCCCGGTCCAGAACCGCCTCCAGCGTCCGTGCCAGCCGTTCCAGCCGGTCCTTGCGCATGGGCTTTCGCCCGTTGGCATCGGTCACATAGAAGGCGTCGACCGCCCGTTCGCCGAAGCTGGCCACGTGCGCCGACCGCAGCGACAGGCCCTCGGCGGCGATGGCGGCGGCCAGCTCGGCCAGCAGGCCGGGCCGGTCGGCGCCCGACACCTCAATCACCACGGCGTGGCTGACGGCCTCCCGGTCGATCATCACCACCGGCCGCACGTCAAAGGCCGCGCGCCGGGCGCTGACCGAGGGCAGGACGGTCTCGCCTTCCGGCACATCGGGGGTGCCCTCGGGCACGGCGCGGGCGGCGGCCTCCAGCGACCGCACCAGCCGCTCCAGCCGCCGGGGCTCGGCCTGGCCATAGGGCAGACCCGCCCCGTCCTGGACCTCGAAGACGTCCAGCGCCAGACCCTCGGGTGCCGTGGCGACCCGGGCGCCCACAATGTCGGCCCCGGCCCGGGCCAGCGCCTGGGCCAGCGCCGCGAACAGGCCCGGCCGGTCGGTAGCCGCCACGGCCACACGGGTCGTCGGCCGGCCCACCGCCTTCAGCTGGCGCTCGGCCGAGGGGTCGGTGTCCCAGTCGACCATGACGTCGGCGGCCGCGCCGCTCTCGCGCGCCCGTGCGACCAGTTCAGGATGGGCCTCCAGCGGGTCGGGCTCGTCGACCGTCTCGCCCTTGAACAGCGCCAGCACCCGTCGATACAGGTCGCGCAGCAGCTGGCCCTTCCAGTTGTTCCAGACCCCGGGCCCCACGGCGCGGATGTCGGCCGCCGTCAGCACCAGCAGCATCCGCAACCGCTCGGGATCCCCCATCAGGTCGGCGCAGGCGCGAACCGTGTCGGGGTCGGTCACATCGCGCTTCTGCGCATAGTCGGACAGGGCCAGGTGGTGCCGCACCAGCCAGGTGACCAGTTCGATCCGGCGGCTGTCGACGCCCAGCCGCTCGCACGCCCGCCGGGCCGCGATCGCCCCGTCCTCCAGCTGGCCGCGATCGCCGCCCTTGCCGACATCGTGCAGCAGCATGGCCAGCATCAGCACTTCCGGGTCGGTGATCCGGTGGATGATCTCCGACGCCAGCGGATGGTCGTCCTTCAGCTTGCCGCGCTTGATGTCATTGATGATGCCGACGGCCTGCAGGGTGTGCTCGTCGACCGTATAGGCGTGGTACATGTTGAACTGGGTCTGGCCGACGATCCGCCCCCATTCCGGCAGGAAGCGCCCCAGAAGCCCTGTCTCGTTCATGATGCCGAGCACCCGGTAGGGGCGCTTGCCGTTTGCCAGAATGGTCAGGAAGGCGCGGCTGGCCTCCGGATCGCGACGCAGGCGTGGCGTGATGCGCGGCAGCGACCGGGTGACGGCGGCAAAGGCATCGGGGTGCAGGTCCAGATCCAGCCGGTCCGCCTCGACGAACAGGGTCAGCAGCCGCACGGGGTCCTCGTCGAACACCTCCGGCCCGGTCACGCTCAGACGGCCCCGGTCGATCAGGAAGCCGGGCGTGTCCAGCGGCTTGCCCCGGCCGGACCACAGGCGCGACAGGCCCCGCACCAGCCCCCCGGCCTTCTTCTGTTCGCGCGCCTCCAGCTGGGCGCTCATGGCCCGGGTCAGGGCGCCTACGTCCCTCGCCACAAGGAAGTAGCGTCGCATGAAGCGCTCGACCGCCGGCTCGTCGCCCCGGCCGCGCCAGCCCATCCGCCGCGCCACCTCGGGCTGCAGGTCAAAGGTCAGGGCCTCGACCGGCCGGTCGGTGATCCGGTGCATGTGGATGCGCACCTGCCACAGGAAATCAAAGGCCTCGGCAAACAGCCGCCGCTCGCGCCGGGTCAGCAGGTCCTCCAGCGCCGCCTCTCCGAGCGGGCTGTCGGGCGCCAGTCCCCGGGCGATCCAGAACAGGCAGTTGAGGTCGCGCAAGCCCCCCTTGCCGTCCTTGACGTTCGGTTCGACCCGGTAGCGGATCGCCCCGACCTTCTGGTGGCGGGTCTCGCGCTCGGCCAGTTTGGCGGCGATGAAGGGGCGGGGATCTGCCTTTGACACCTGCTGGCGAAAGCGGGTCAGGAAGGCCTCGGCCAGATCAACGTCTCCGGCGAGGGGGCGGGCCTCCAGCAGGGCGGTGCGCACCGTCATA
Source organism: Brevundimonas sp. A19_0 (assembly GCF_017744255.1). Classification (GTDB taxonomy): domain Bacteria; phylum Pseudomonadota; class Alphaproteobacteria; order Caulobacterales; family Caulobacteraceae; genus Brevundimonas. The sequence continues at coordinate 109,896 of NZ_JAGHQP010000004.1, forward strand.
TCGGCCTTGCCGACCGACAGGGCCTCATCCATCGACCGCGAGGTACTGCCGATCTTCAGCCCCAGATCCCACAGCACGTAGAGGACGAATTCGGTCACCTGTTCGGTGCGGGACGTCGATTTCCACGGCCGGAGGAACATCAGGTCCAGGTCGGAATGGGGCGCCAGCACCCCGCGCCCGTAGCCCCCGACCGCCAGCAGGGCGAGGCGCTGGGCGTCGGTCGGATTGGGAGCGGGGAACAGGTGCTCGGTGGTCACCCACCACAGGGCCTGGACCATCTGGTCCGCCGCCCGGGCATAGAGGCGCGCCACATCCACCCCGCCCGCGCCCTGCGCCAGACGCTGCGCCGCCCGCGCCCGCCCGGCCGAGAGCAGTTCAGAGAGCACGGGGGCCATAGCCGCGCGAGGGTTGGCGGCGTCGGCCGCAGCCTCGAGCGCCGCCGCAGTCGCGTCATCCAGATCGGCGGGCGGGGCCTCGAACGGCATGGGGTCAGCGCGTCCCCGGGCCTGACCCGCGCGACAGGGCCTTCAGCCGATAGAGGGCATCCAGTGCCTGGCGGGGGCTCAGGTCGTCGGGCTCCAGCGTGCCCAGCGCCTCGATCAGGGGCGAGGGTGTGACCGGGGCCGGTGCCGCCGGTTCGGCCATGGCAAACAGGGGCAGGTCATCCAGCCTCGCATTGGCCTCGCCGGTGGTCTCCAGCTGGTCCAGCACCGCCCTTGCGCGGGCCACCACCCCGGGGGGCACCCCGGCCAGCTGCGCGACCTGCACGCCATAGCTGCGGTCCGCGGGGCCGGCGACGGCCTCATGCAGGAAGACCAGCTCCCCGTTCCACTCGCGGGCCCGGAGCGACAGATTGGCCAGATGGTCCAGCCGCCCCTCCAGCCGGGCCAGCTCGTGGTAATGGGTGGCGAACAGGGCGCGACAGCGGTTGGCCTCGTGCAGGGCCTCGGTCACAGCCCAGGCGATGGCCAGTCCGTCATAGGTGGCCGTGCCCCGCCCGATCTCGTCCAGCACGACAAAGCTGCGATCGGTGGCCTGATTGAGGATGGCGGCGGTCTCGACCATTTCGGTCATGAAGGTCGACCGCCCGCGCGCCAGATCATCCCCCGCGCCCACCCGGCTGAACAGGCGATCGACCACGCCCAGCCGCATGGCGCGCGCGGGCACAAAGGCCCCCGCCTGGGCCAGCACCACCAGCAGGGCCGCCTGACGCAGGAAGGTCGACTTGCCCGCCATGTTCGGCCCGGTCACCAGCGCCAGACGCGGGCACCCGTTCGCCCCCGTTCCGTCCAGCCGGCAATCGTTCGGCGTATAGGGCTTGCCTTCGGCGCGGACGGCCGCCTCGACCACCGGGTGGCGGCCGCCCTCGATGCACAGCTCCAGCCCGTCATCGACCTCGGGGCGGACCGCGCCGACCTCCTCGGCCCATTCGGCCAGGGCGGCGGTCGCATCGATCCAGCCCAGCGCGTCGGCCAGCGCCTGGATCGAACCGGCCAGATCGCGCACCCGGCCCCGCCAGCCCTCGAAGGTCTCGACCTCCATGGCGGTCACCCGGTGCCCGGCCTGGGTGATCCGGGCATCCAGATCGGACAGCTCGACGGTGGTGAAGCGCACCTGATTGGCCAGGGTCTGGCGATGGATGAAGGGGCTTTCAGCCCCTCGCTGCATCAGGGGTTCGGCCTGTTTGGCGGTGACCTCGAGGAAATAGCCCAGCACGGCATTGTGCCGGACCTTGAACGGAATGCCGCTGTCGGCCACGGCCCGGGCCTCCAGTTCGGCGATCACCCGGCGGCTGTCGTCGCGCAGGGTGCGCGCCTGATCCAGTTCCGGCCGGTGCCCGGGCACGACCAGTCCGCCATCGCGGGCCAGATGCGGCGGATCCTCGACCAGCCCCTCTTCCAGATCGGCCAGCAGATCCTGCAGCTCCGGCCCCGGCGTCAGCGCCGCCAGCGCCCGGTCCAGATCATGGGGCAGGGCCGGGTCCAGCCGGTCGGCCCGACGGGTGAACAGGGCCGTCAGTTCCTGGGCCGTGCGCGTGCCCGCCCGAATGGCCGCCAGATCACGCGGCCCACCCCGTCCCAGCGCCAGCCGCGTCAGCGCCCGGGCCGTGTCGGCGGACCCCTTCAGCAGGTCGCGGACCTCTCCTCTCAAGCTGCGGTGGTCGACCAGCCAGCCCACGGCGTCCAGCGCCCGATTGATGCGGTCGGGGTCCCGCCCGGGCCGGGCCAGCCGCTCGGCCAGCGCCCGCGCGCCGCCCGCCGTCACGGTCCGGTCCAGGGTGTCCAGCAGCGAGCCCGTCCGCTCGCCCCGCTGGGAGCGGTCGATCTCGAGGCTCAGCCGCGTCGCGGGATCGATCGCCAGATACTGGGTGCTGCCCGACCGGCGCGGCGGCGACAGCACCGGCACCACCCCGACCTGGGTGGTCTCCAGATAGGCGGCGATCAGGCCGAGCGCCGAAATCTCGACGGGCTCGAAGGCGCCGAAGGCATCCAGCGTCGCCACGCCGTACAGGCGGGCCACCCGGTCGGCGGCGGCCCGGGGCTCGGCCAGGGCCTGGGCCAGCGGCTGGACCGGGGCCGGGGTCATCGACAGGGCCTGATCCAGATCGGCCTCGCCGAACAGGCGGTCGGGCACCAGGATTTCGGACGGCGAAAAGGCGACCAGCATCGAGGCCAGGTCCCCGGCCTCGCACACGGCTGTCTCGACGGCGCCGGACGACAGCTCGACGGCGGCCACGGCGGCCCGCCCTCCGCGCAGGGTCACGGCCACCAGCCGGTTGGCGCCGCGCGCATCCAGCAGGCTGTCCTCGGTCAGGGTGCCGGGGGTGACGACCCGCACGATCTCGCGCCGGACCACGGCCTTCGAGCCGCGCTTCTTTGCCTCGGCCGGGTCCTCGGTCTGGTCACAGATGGCCACCCGGTGGCCCTGTCGGATCAGCCGGGCCAGATAGCCCTCCATGGCGTGGGCGGGTACGCCTGCCATGGCGATGTCCTCGCCCAGATGCTTGCCGCGTTTGGTCAGGGCCAGCCCCAGGGCGCCCGCCGCCACCTCGGCATCCTCGAAGAACAGCTCGTAGAAGTCGCCCATGCGGAAGAACAGCAGGGCGTCGGGCTGGCTGGCCTTGGCCTCCAGGAATTGCGCCATGACCGGGGTCGCGCCCTCTGTGGAGCGCACCGGATGTTCGGCGACGGGAGGTGGGGTCAGCGGACGGTTCATGCCTCGGGACAGGGTGACGGATCGCGCGCCCGGTCTCAAGCGTCTCTTGCGCCTCGCGATCCCCGCTGCGACAAGCGACCCAGGCGGTTAAGGGAACGCGGTCCAAAACCGCGGCTGTGCCCGCAACTGTAGGCGGCCAGGCCGTCGTCCGGTCCGGGAGCGATCCCGGCGTCACTGAGCGGTCTTCGGACGGTTCGGGAAGGCGAGGGCGGTGGCTGTTGATCCGCAAGCCAGGAGACCTGGCCGCCGACGTCGCTCGTCTTCTGTCCGGGACCAGACAGGGGCGCGGGGACCTATCCGTCGAAGCGACCCGATCCCAGCGCCGGCCCCCGATCTTCGGAGGCCGGGATCGGTCGCATCCTCTTGCCTGACGCGCGCTGCCGCCGGGCTGACGGAGACCTGTCCGATGAAACGGCAGTCCATATTGACGCTACCCACCCTCGCCATGGGGGCATCCGCCCTCGTGATCGGCCTGTGCCTCGCCGGAAAGGCCGACGCCCGCGAGGACCCTGAGACCCGGCTGGAGGACCTGCTGGTCCACGCCACACGCCTGCACCAGATCCAGTCACAGACCCCCGGGTCGCGGGTGTTCACCGCCGCCGACATCGAGGCGCGCGGCGCGCGCTTCGCCGTCGACCTGCTGGACGAGGTTCCGGGGGCGGCGATCGCCCGGACCGGCGCCTTCGGCGGGGTCAGCCAGCTGCGTCTGCGCGGCGCGGGGCCCGGCAAGACGCTGGTCCTGATCGACGGCGTGCCGGTCAACGATCCGGCCGACATCAACGGGGCCTATGACTTCGCCAACCTCAGCCTGATCGACATGGAGCGGGTCGAGGTGTTGTCGGGGCCGCAGTCCTCGCTGTGGGGCTCGGACGCCATCGGTGGGGTGATCGCCTTCACCACGCGCGAGGTGGACGGTCTGCGGGCCGAGCTGGAGGCAGGATCGCTGAACACGCAGCGCGGCGCGTTGTCGGTCGGCCGGTCGGGCGACCGGTCGGCCCTGAGCCTCAGCGTCTCGGGCTTTCGCACCGACGGCGTGTCGGCCGCAGCAATCGGCACCGAGGACGACGGCTATGAAACCCTGACCACGGGTCTGCGCGGCCGCCTGTCGCCCGTGGACGGCGTCGGTCTGGACGGCGCGCTGCGCTGGACGAAGAGCCGGGTCGAGATCGACGGCTTTCCCGCGCCCGCCTTCGCGCTCGCCGATACGGACGATGTGTCCAAGGGCGAGTCCTGGTCCGGCTTTGGCCGGATGACCGTGCAGACCGGGGGCGTCCGCCACCGGCTCAGCCTCTCGGCCAGCGATCTGGAGCGCGAAACCCGCTCGGACTATGCCTCACGGTTCCAGGGGGACCGCCAGGTCTGGCGGTGGGACTTGGACGGCACGGGCGGCGAGGGGCGCCTGAACTGGGCCGCCGGTCTCGAGCGCCGCACCGAGGCGGCGGACCTGGACAGTGGCCTGTCGGATGAGCTGGGCACTACCTCGGCGTTCGGGACCGTGCAGTTTCCGGTCGGCCCGCGGGTGACCCTGTCGGCGGCGCTTCGCCATGACGACACCGACGACTTCGGATCGGCCACGACGGGGCGGGTCACGGCCCACGCCGATCTCGGGGCCGGATTCGGCCTGTCCGGTGCCTGGGGGACGGGCTTTCGTGCGCCCAGCGTCAGCCAGTCGGTCTGTGACTTCTGCTTTTCCAGCGCGCCCCTTCCCGCCCTCGTGCCGGAAGAGGGCGAGGGCCATGAGGTCGCCCTGGGGTGGACCAGCGCGGATCGCCGCCTCGAGGGCCGGGTCACCCTCTATCGGCTGACGGTCGAGAACCAGATCGTCTATCGCTTCGATCCCGTCACCTTCGACAGCGTCTACATCAATCTGGACGAGACGGAGACCGACGGCGTCGAGGTCGAGGGTCGGGCCCTTCTGGGGGCCGGTTTCGACCTCAGCCTCAGCTATGGCTGGACCGACGCGCGTGACGCCACCACCGACCTGCCGTTGCTGCGGGTGCCCGAGCACAAGGGCTCGCTGGGCCTCGGCTATGTCGGGGATCGGCTGTCCACGCGCCTGACGGTGCGGGCCGAGAGCGACCAGCCGGATTCCGGCGGCACCCGCGACGGCTTCGTCACCGCCGATCTGTTCGGGTCATGGGCCCTGACGCCGGACATCGAGCTGACCGGCCGGATCGACAATCTGGCGGATGAGCGCTTCCAGCGCGTACTGGGCTATGGCGAGCCGGGCCGCACCGTCGCGGTGGGCGTCAGGCTGCGCTACTGACGTCGGAAAAGGCGGTGGTCGCGTCGCCGGCCGCCGCCAGCCGTCCGCCCTGGTCGAACAGGGTCCAGTCCAGTTGCGGCCGGGGTGCATTGACCGCCGCCAGAAGGGCGCGGGTTTCCGCCGCCGAGGTGACGCAGGCCACCAGGCTCGATCCCTCGGCCATGCCCGTCAGACTGTCGCCGGCATAGGCGAGCGCCGCCTGCATGGGGTCCAGACGCGCCTCGGCCAGCCGCCGGCGCAGGCGCGACAGAAGGACGACGTCCGAGGCACTGGCCCCGACCATTTCGTCCGATCCGGCAAACAGCAGGCCGTTGGCCAGAACCGAGGCCAGCTGCACGGCCACCCCCTGTTCGGCGAGCGCGGCCAGTACACCGTCGCGGCGGGCGCGCTGGTCCAGAATATTGAGCGGCAGCTGGATCAGGTCCGGCTGCAGGCGGCGGGCGACCAGCACCGGGCTGTCTTCCAGACGCGACCGGATGCCGATCCGCCGGAACAGCCCTTTGGCCTTCAGGGCTACCAGACGGTCCCACAGGGCGCGGCCTTCGGCACCGGCCAGATCGCGGCCATCGCGCACCATCAGAACCTCGCCCCGCGGCAGACCCAGTCGCTCCAGCGAGCGACGCGCCCGGGCCTCGATCCGGTCGGCGCCCTCGGCGGCGTCCAGCGTCGTCACCGACACCTGGAAGGGGGAGGGGAAGGGCCATGCCTGGCACAGGCTGCGTTCCTCGTCGCCCTGCGGGCGGGTCAGGACCCGGCGGATCCCGCCATCGGCGGCCGTCTGCAGAAGTTGCGCAAGGTCCGACTCCCGCTGGGGCAAACCGGCCATGCCGTCGCGCGTCGGCATGGGCACGACGGCGAGCGCCAGCTGGGCGGCGGGAGGGACGGAGATCTCTGTGTTCACCCGCCGATCCTGACGCCGAATGTTTAAGGGCGCCTCACCGAGAGTTTTCCAGAACCTTACCGCACACAGTTATCCGGTCAGTCCGCGTCGGGCTGGCGGTCGGGGTGGGCGGCGACGAAGGCCGGGTGGTCCTCGGCGGCGGCCTCGACAGCCAGAAGGCGCGGAAAGGCGTCGAGCGGCACATGGAACCGGCGGGCGGAATAGATCTGCGGGATCAGATAGCAGTCGACCAGGCCGGGCGTGTCGCCGAAGCTCCAGCCCCGGCCGTGGCGCGCCACCAGCGTCTCCAGCGCCTTGAACCCGTCCTCGATCCACCGCCCGGCCCAGCCGTCGACAGCCGCCTGATCGGCCTCGAACTGGCTGCGGAGCGCCTTCAGAACCCTGAGATTGTTGAGCGGATGGACGTCGCAGCCGATCAGGGCCGCCATGCCCCGGACCGTGGCCCGGTCCATGGTCGCCTCGGGCAGCAGGGGCGGGCGGGGATGGGTCTCCTCCAGCCATTCCAGAATCGCCGGGCTCTGGATCAGGACGCCGCCGTCCACCTCCAGGGCCGGGACCAGACCCTGCGGACTCATCGCCAGATAGGTCCCGGACTTCTGGGCGCCGGTGCGCAGGTCGATGCCCCGCGTCTCATAGCTCAGGCCCTTGAGGTTCAGCCCGATCCGGGTCCGATAGCTGGTGCCCGAGCGGAAATAGCCGTGAAGGATCATGAGGGGCCTCCCACCCGGGGCGCGACGGTAAAGGACAGGGACGGCAGGCCGTCGATCATGGCCTCGACCCGGTCGCCCGCGACGATCGGTCCGACCCCGGCGGGCGTTCCCGTGAACAGCAGGTCGCCGGGGCCCAGATCCCACAGGCGCGCGGCCTGTTCGACAATGCCTTCGGGGTTCCAGATCATTTCGGCCAGGGGGGCCGACTGGCGAACGGTGCCGTTCACCGACAGGCGGATGACAGCCTCGGGGCCGGGCGGCGGGCCGGGTCGGAGGGAGGCACACGGCGCGGACTGGTCGAACCCCTTGGCGGCATCCCACGGCCGGCCCTTCGCCTTGGCCTCGGCCTGCAGGTCGCGTCGGGTCAGGTCGCAGCCGATCGCACAGCCCACGATCCGGCCTCCTTCGCCCAGCGCCAGCACCAGCTCGACCTCGTGGTGAAGGTCGGCGGTCTCAGAGGGATAGGTCGGGTCCCGGCCGTCGGTCACCAGCGCCATGGCCGGCTTCGAAAAGAAGAAGGGCGCCGGCCGCTCCGGATCGGCCCCCATTTCGCGCGCATGGGCGGCATAGTTCTGGCCGACACACAGGATGCGCCTCACGCCAAAGCGCCGCTCCTCCCCCTCGACGGGCAGGGACGGGATTTCGGGGGGCGGGATCAGCCAGGCGGTCATGTCGGGAAGCTAGGCCCGGTGGCCGGCCCTCGCAACGCCCCGATGCCGTCAACGGCCCGGATTCCATGGTGCAGTGCGGGAACCCGCTGGCGCCCGTGGCGTTGGCCTCATATATTCCCTATCTATCGTCAAGCTTGCAGACCCGGGAGCGTCACCATGGCCACCACCAAGGCCCGCGAAGACATCAAGAACGACCTCAAGACCCTGAAGGAAGACATCAAGGTCGGAGCCCGCGAAGAGGGCGAGCGCCTGCGCGCCCGCGCCGAGGCCGCCGAAGCCCGCCTTCGCGAGAAGGCCGGTGAAGTCCGGGGTCAGGCCGAGGCCTATTACGAGCAGGCCCGCGTGCGGGGTCGTGAATATTACGACGACGCCGCCGAGCGCTTCGACGAAGCCCAGCGCTATCTGGTCGAACGCGTCCAGGAGCGCCCGATGCAATCGACGGGCATCGCCCTCGGCATCGGCGTCGTGATCGGCATGCTTCTGGCCGGTCGCCGGCACTGATGCTCGGTGGACTGGTCAAGAAGGCCGTCGCCGTTGCGGTGGCGGCCGGTGCCGCGTTTGTGGCCCTGATCTGCTTTGGCGGGGTGATCTATTTCGCCCTGTCGCTGCTGGTCGTGCCGCTCGCGGCCGCCGCCCTGACCTTCCTGCTGTTTGCCCTGATCGCCACCGCCGTCGTCATGATCTTCCTGCGGAAGGCCGACGGCGAGGACGAGGAAGAGGAAGACGAAGGCTCCAGCCTGACCGGCGGTCTGGCGGGGCGGGCGCTCACCCTGTTCCGCAACCGGCCGATCCTGGCCTCGGTCGCGACCCTGGCCGGCGGTTTCATCTTCCTGCGGAATCCGGCGCTGGCCACCATGGTGGCCGCCGCCTTCACCGAGAAAAGCCGCGCCGAACGCCATCGCGGCCGGCACCGCTAACCGACCCTATTCGATCACCGGATCGCCTGACGCGCCCGCAGGATTCAGCTTCCAGCGGATGCGCGTTTCCGCGTCTGTCCGCGCGGAGCCCCGCACCACGATCTGCAGGGCGCGACGCGTCAGCCCTTCGACACTGTGCACCGACGGCTCGATGGCCACATCGGGCCCGTCCGTGCGGAACCACCACCCCCGTCCGGAATGGCCGCGCAACAGGATGGAGCGCCGGTCGCGCGCCAGCGACGCCTGTACGCCGGGCTCCAGCTGGAAGCGTACGGCATAGGGGGCGGCGATCACCGGCGGCGGGCTCGGCGCATTGTCGGCCGGGAACAGCCGCTCCTCGGCCCGCAGTTCGTCCAGCCTCTGATCCAGATAAAGCCGGCGCTGGTGGGCCAGGCCGAACAGCGGCGACCAGCCGTCGTGCTGGGCCTCCAGCCACAGGGCGCCGTCGCCCTGCCGCGTCTCATGCGACACCGAATACGGATGGGCCATCAGCCGGGGCCCCAGCAGCTCCGCCTGCCAGCCGCCCAGCGGTTCGCCCAGCGAGGTCTCGCTGAGCGTCAGGGTCGAATGGCCGGGGGTCAGCCGTAGTCCCTGTCGCTCAAAGGCCCGGGGCGTCCATCCGCAGCCGGTGATCAGCCGGTCCCGGCCGCAGACGATCTCCAGCGCCAGCGGCTGGGCACAGGCTGCCTCGCTCCAGGCCCCCCTGGGCGGCGCCTCGACATCGATCATCAGGCTGAGCAGCGGGCTGCGCATACGTGCCAGACCACCGATCAAGCCACCACTGTCCGCCGGGTCGTCGGCGTTGGGATCCAGTCCGGCCGCCGCCAGCGCCGCTGAAATGCGGGCCGGGGTCGAGGGCCCTCCGCCATGCACGCCCGGCAGGCGTCCATCGGGCAGGGTCAGGGACCGGACGGTGTCGGCCAGTCGGGCGATGGCCGCCTCGACCGGATCGGGTACAGCTTCCGACAGCTGGGTCAGCCCGTCCTTCACCGTCAGCAGGTCAAACAGCAGCTCCAGCGCCGCCTCGGGGCTGCGGGACATCAGCGTGCCGTCCGGGCGAAGCGAGCGATCCAGCGCCCGGGACAGCCGCTTCAGCCCCCGCTGGCGCAGGCGGGTGCCCGACGGCCCGGCCAGCGCACAACCGATGGCGACGACGGCCGCCGCCCGGGTCGCCGCCCCGGCAGCGGGGGCGGGCGGGCGTAGCAGCTGGCGGGCCTGCCGCGCCACCAGCACCGCCAGCTGACCCCGTTCTTCCTCGCTCGCGCCCGAGCCCATGCGCCGCAGTGCCGGAGCCAGGTTGAGCAGGCGGCGGGCCATACGGTCAGGGTCCCAGGCAAAGGGCGCCCAGCGATGGAACACCCGGCCCCAGCCGAGCGTCAGCCGCAGCGCCTCGCGCGCCCCGGCCTCGCCTTCCACCATCAGCGGCGGCAGCCAGTCGAACCGGTGCAGCGCCTCGGCAAAGCCGCGCGAGGGACTGGGGCGATCCCACGGGTCCTGCGGCGCAGGCACGTCCAGGCTGATGCCGGTCAGGGTGAAGCGGCCCTGCAGCACGCTCTTGCCCAGCCCGGCGGCCTCGACCGGGCGAAAGTCCCGCGGCGTGGCGGCAAAGGCCGAAGGCTTCAGGCCCCAGGGCCGGCCCTTCAGCGTCTGGCCATAGCCGGGCAGGCCGTAAAGCTCGATCCAGATCTGCCGGGTCAGCAGCCGTCCCGCCACCAGCGGCCAGATCTTCAGCCCCGGACGGGCGCCGGAGGGCCGCACGGGCGTCCGGGGCGGTGCACCGCGAAGGCCGGGAATCTGGCCCTCGGGGACCGAGGCCTCGGGTCGGGCAAACGGGCCGATCCCCGCCATCAGTGCGCTTTCAGGGCCGCGATATTGTCAGCATAGGCCGAGGGGCCCCCGCGGAAGACGGCGGTCCCGGCCACCAGGGCATCGGCACCGGCGGCGACACAATCTGCCGCATTGTCCGCCGTCACGCCTCCGTCGACCTGCAGCACGGCCTTCGATCCGGCGGCGTCCAGCCGCTTCCGGACGCGGGCGATCTTGTCGAGCGAGGCCGGGATGAATTTCTGGCCGCCGAAACCCGGGTTGACCGACATGATCAGCACCAGATCGACCAGATCGATGACCTCATCCAGAATGCCGACCGGCGTCCCGGGATTGAGCACCACCCCCGCCCTGGCGCCCAGATCGCGGATGCGGCCCAGCGTCCGGTGCAGGTGCGGACCCGACTCCGGGTGCACGCTCAGCACATCCGCCCCGGCCTGTTTGTAGGCTTCCAGCCAGGGATCGACCGGCGCCACCATCAGGTGGACGTCGAACGGCAGCCGGGTGTGGGGCCGCAGCGCCTTCACCACATCCGGACCGATGGTCAGATTGGGCACGAAATGACCGTCCATGACATCCACATGGACCCAGTCGGCACCGGCGGTCTCCAGCGCGGCGACCTCCTCCCCCAATCGGGCGAAATCAGAGGCCAGGATGGACGGACAGATCAGGGGCGCGCTCATGGCCCCGGGATAGGCCGTGCCCCGCCCCGGGGCAAGACCTGCGGGCCTCAGGCTGCCGCGCGGCGCATCGTCAGCCGGGCGCGCTGCTCGTCGCTGAGCACGGCGTCGTCCATACGCGCGCCCGTCATGTCGGCGTCCTCGACCACGGCGCCGGTAAAGTCGGCGGCGATCAGGCGCGTGTAGCGCAGGCCCGCTCCGGTCAGATTGGTCGGCATGGAACGCCCGCCGCCCAGCGGCAGGGGGGCCAGGGTCGCGCCGTCCAGGTCGGCATGGCTGAGCAAGGCCCGCATCATGCGCGCGCCCCGCAGGTCCGTGCCCCGCAGATTGCACCCCCGCAGGTCCGCGCCTTCCAGATTGGCGCCCTGAAGGCCCATGCCCGACAGGTCCATCCCCACCAGACAGGCACCGCGCGCATTGATGGCCGGAAGCCGCAGCCCCTTCAGCCGTGCGCCCAGCGGCCTGAGATCCTTGCCCTCAAAATTGCCCGGCGCGCCCAGCACCCCGCCGCTTTCGGCCCAGGCATTGGCGTCCAGCGCCTGTTCGTGAAGCTGTTCGGCGCCCGCGATGGCCTCGGCCGTCGGCTCGCGCAGGCTGCCGGTCATGTCGGTCTTGTCCATGCGCGCCGTATCCAGCACCACATGGGTCAGGACCGCGCCCACCATCCGCGCGCCCGACAGATTGGCGCCCCCGACATCGGCACCTTCCATCATGGCGCCCGACAGATCGGCCTCTTTTAGATTGGCGCGGTTCAGCCGGGTGCCCTTCATGGCGCAGTCGGTGAAATCGACCTTGAAGGCGCTGAAGCCCTCCAGGGTCGCGCCGTTCAGGGTGGCGCCGGTAAAGGTGGCGCCGTCGGCATTGCCCTGATGGGTCTCGTGCTTGACCGAGGCCAGGCCCTTGGTCGCGTGTGGAATGGCGATCACCCCCTCGCGGAAATCGGCCTGGGTCAGGTCGGCGCTGGCCAGATCCGCCCCGCGGAGGCAGGCCCCGCGCAGGTCGGCCCGCACCAGCACGGCGCGCGACAGGTCCGCCTCGCGCATGTCGCAGCAGAACAGCACCGCCCGGCTCAGCTGGGCACCCGCCAGCCGCGTTCCGCGCAGGGAGCAGCCGGTGAAATCGGCTTCCTCAAGATTTCGCCCCGCGAGGTTCAGCCCGTTCAGGTCCATGAATTTCAGCGCCAGACGGCGCCCGCCGGCCCGACCTTCGGCAAACCGCTCATGCGCCATGACCAGCATGTCCAGATCGCCCTGTCCCAGGGTGCGGCGGGTGAAGCTCATTCAGGGTCTCCGGGAACGTCGAGGCCAAGGGTGCCGGTCAGCACCGCCTCGGACAGGTCGGTCATCTTCATCTGGCAGCCATGCAGGCGGGCGCGGCTGAGGTCTGCGCGAGCGAGCCGGGCGCTTCTGAGATCGGCCCCCGACAGGTCGGCGCCTCTCAGTGTCGCCCCGGTCAGGTCGACCGGCAGCAGCCGTTCGGCCGACAAGAGCAACGGTCCCAGCTGGGCCTGGCGCAGGTCCGCCCCGTTCAGCCGAGCCCCGGCCAGGCGGGCCCCCCGAAGGTCGGCGCCGCGCAGGCGGCAGGCCCTGAGGTCGGCATTCTCGAGATGGGCGCCCTGCATCTGCACCCCCTCCATGTCGAGGCCGTAGAAGATGGCCCCCCGCGCCGACAGGGCGGTCAGATTCAGCCCCCGGATCGAGTGCAGCGAGCGCAGGTCGACGCTGTCAAAGACGGACGGCTTGCCCTCGGCCCCGCCGGTCTCGCACCAGACCGCGTGGTCGCGCAGCATTTCGGCGGCCGGCAGGCGCGACACGGGGTCGCCCGAGGACCGGTCATCGGTCAGGGCGCCGTCCATCTGTGCGCCGTCCGTCCGCCAGGAGAGGGATTTCACGCCAACGAGCACCGCGTCACGGAGGTCCGCGCCCGACAGGTCGGCACCCGAAAGGTCTGCCCCCGCCAGATCGGCGCCCTTGAAGCTGGCCTGTTTGAGGTTGGCCCGGACCAGCTTGCAGTCCTTCATCACCGCATCCGTGAAGTCCGCCGCCACCGCCACCACGCCGGTCAGGCGCGAGCGCTCCAGATTGGCGCCGGCCAGACAGGCCCCGGCCGCCTGGGTCGCGTGACGGGCCCGCGCCTCGATCACCCGGAAGCCCATCCGCGCGTCGGCGGCGGCAATGGTCCCTTCGCGCAGGTCGGCCTCGAACAGGTCCGCGCCTGTCAGGTCCGCACCGCGCAGGCAGGCGCCGCGCAGGTCGGCCCGCCGCAGCGAGGCCTCGCACAGGGCCGCATCCTGCATGTCGCAGCCAAAGAAGGTGGCATTGTCCAGCCGCGCCCCGCTGAGGTCACAGCCGTTCAGATCGGCCGCGGAAAAATCGGCATCGGCCAGATTGCGTCCGGCCAGCGTCAGCCCGCTGAGGTCCATCCAGGCGAACACCGCCCGCGCGCCGCCCGGCCGGGCCTGCCACAGGCGATCGTGGCGGGCGCAGATCGCGTCCACCTCGTTCTGGGTCAGTCGTCGCCGCGCGACAGGTTGGGCAGCCTGGGCCATTCCCCCACGCTGCCACAATCACGCTTAAGGAAGGTTTGCGACCGGCCTCAGCCCTTCAGCAGGCCCTGATCCTTCAGGCTGTCGGCCAGTTCGCCGGGCGACACCCACAGGCGGGTATAGCCGGCCTCGCCCAGCCGGGTCAGTTCGCCGACCAGATCGGCGCGCGGCGAGGCGGTGAAGCGGGCGTCGAATCCCTCGCCCGTCTCGCTCACCCGGACCATGGGGCGGCCGGTCTCGAGACGGTGCAGGAAGCCTTCGCACAGGGCCAGGGCCTCATCGGCCATCAGGCCGGTCTCAACCTCCAGCCCCGCCTGGCGCAGCCGTTCGGTGCCGCGCCCGGAGGCGAACGGCGAGGGGTCGAGCGCGGCGATCACCACCCGCCCCACCCCGGCCTCGGCCAGGAAGTGGGCGCACGACTTGCGGCCCGACGACCGCGCCCCGCAGGGCTCCAGCGTCACATAGGCGGTGGCGCCCTTCGCCTGTTCGCCGGCGGCCGGGATGGCCTGTTCCTCGGCATGGGGGCGGCCGCCCGGGGCCGTGGCGGCCTCGGCGATCACTTCACCGTCCTTCACCAACACACAGCCGACGGCCGGATTGGGCCAGGTCTCGCCCATGCGCTCCCGGGCCAGCTCGATGGCGCGGGCCATGTGGCGGGCGTCGTCGGTTCCCGCGCTCATGCGCCGGCCTCCGGCAACGGCGGCAGGTCTGCCGCCCGGCCGGTGTCCAGATAGCGGGCGGCCACGGGCCTCAGATCGCCATCGAGGTCGATCTCCAGCGGATTGCCGGTCGGGATTTCCACGCCGACGATCTTGTCGTCCGGCACGGCGAACAGGTGTTTGACGATGGCCCGCAGTGAGTTGCCGTGGGCGGTGATCAGCACATCCCCGCCCGCCTTCAGCCTCGGCGCGATCTCGGCATTCCAGTAGGGCAGCACCCGGTCGAGCGTGGTCTTGAGGCTCTCGGTGTCGGGAATCTCCTGCCCGTCATAGAGGGGGTCCCCGGCGAAGCTGTGCGGGTGGTCGGCCTCCATGGGCGGCGGCGGCACATCATAGCTGCGCCGCCAGATGCGCACCTGGTCCTCGCCGTGCTTCTGGGCCGTCTCGGCCTTGTTGAGGCCGGTCAGGCCCCCGTAGTGCCGCTCGTTCAGCCGCCAGTCGCGGATGATCGGCACATCCTTCAGGCCCGCAGCCGTCAGCGCCAGATCGCCGGTGCGCCGCGCGCGCTTGAGCACCGAGGTGAACATCACGGCGGGGGTAAAGCCGGCGTCCGCGATCAGCGAGCCGCCCTTCCGCGCCTCGGCCTCGCCCTGGTCGGTCAGGTCGACATCGACCCAGCCGGTGAAGCGATTCTCGAGGTTCCACTGGCTTTGGCCGTGACGCAGGAGGACGAGGCGGGGCATGCAGATCTCCGGATGACAGGGGTTTTCGCCTAGGCCCCCCTCGGACAGGGGTCAAGCCGGGCGGTGGGCCGGGGCGTCCTGCGGGATTTGATAGGGCTGTCGCTTTCCTCCTATAGCGATCCGCTGTTTTCCGCTCCGGGAGGTACCTGATGACCGGCCTGATCGCGCCGACCGGCTTTCGCGAATATGACGCCCGCTGGGTGCTGGAGACCGACCTCGACCTCGAGGGTGTCGAGACACTGGGGCTGGCGCTGGCGACCCTGCTGTACGAGCTGGACAGCCCGCGCCTCGTCACCGGCCATGACTACCGCAGCTATTCGGAGGACGTGAAGGCGGCCCTGATCCGGGGTCTGGTCGCCGGCGGGGCCGAGGTTCACGACATCGGCCTCTGCCTGACCCCCATGGCCTATTTCGCCCGCGAGGCCCTGGGCGTGCCGGGCGTCGCCATGGTCACCGCCAGCCATAACGAGAACGGCTGGACCGGGGTCAAGATGGGCGCCCGCCCGCCCTTCACCTTCGGCCCGGAGGAAATGGCGCGGCTCAAGGCCCTGGCGCTGGAAGGCGGACGGATCGAGCGCCCGGGCGGGCGCCGGATCCCGGTCGAGGGCTTTGCCGACCGATATCTGTCAGAGGTCGCCTCCGGGCCGAAACTCTCCCGGCCGATCCGGGTCGTGGCCGCCTGCGGCAACGGCACGGCCGGCGCCTTCGTCCCCGAGGCCCTGCGCCGCATGGGGGCCGAGGTGATTGAGATGGACACCGATCTCGACTGGACCTTCCCGCGCTATAATCCGAACCCGGAGGATCGCATCATGCTGGCCGCCATGGCCGAAAAGGTGCGCGAGACCGGGGCCGACCTGGCGCTCGGCTTTGACGGCGACGGCGACCGCTGCGGCGTGGTCGATGACCGGGGCCACGAAATCTTCGCCGACCGCATGGGCCTCATGCTGGCGCGCGATCTGGTCGCCGACCATCCCGGCGCGACCTTTGTCGTCGATGTGAAGTCGACCGGCCTTTATCGCACCGACCCTGCGCTGGCGGCCGCCGGCGCCCGGGTCATCTATGGCATGACCGGCCACAGCCACATGAAGCGGGCCGTGGCCGCCGAAGGGGCGCTGGTCGGCTTCGAAAAGTCGGGCCACGTCTTTTTCGCCCCGCCGCTCGGCCGCGGTTATGACGACGCGCTCGTCTTTGCGCGCGAAATCCTGCGCCTGCTGGATCGGGCGGGCGGGCGTCGCCTGTCGGAACTGGAAGCCGACCTGCCAGCCGCCTTCACCTCCCTGACCATGAATGCCCATTGTCCGGATACGGAGAAATATGCGGTGGTCGAGCGCATTGCCGGGGAATATCGGGCCCTCGCGGTCGACGGTGGCACCGTGCTGGGCCGGGCCATTCTGGACCTGAATACGGTCAACGGTATTCGCGTCGAGCTGGAGGGCGGGGCCTGGCTGCTGGTCCGGGCCTCGTCCAACAAGCCGGAGCTGGTGGTCGTGGTCGAAAGCCTCGATTCGGCCGACGACATGCGGGCCCTTTTCCATGGCGAGGTCAAACCCCGGCTGGCCGCCCATTCCGAGGTCGGCGGCTGGAATCAGGAAGTTTGACCGCATCCGCCAGACGGTCCATTAGGCCCGCGAGCGGGGGGACGGGTGAGCCAGAACAGCGACCAGATCGTCATCGTGGGCGGCGGATTCTCCGGGGCCATGGCCGCCGCGCGTCTGGCGGAGCGGGGACTACCCTCGACCGTCATCGATGCCGGGGGCGATTTTGGTCGGGGCGTCGCCTATTCCACCCCCTTTGACGGCCATCTGCTGAATGTGCGCTCCAACCGGATGAGCGCAGTTGAGAGGCGGCCCGACGACTTCGCCGACTGGCTGGCCCGCCACCACCCGGACCGCGCCGACCCGGAGGGTTTCGCCCCGCGCCGCCTGTTCGGCCTCTATGTCCAGAACCGGCTTGCGGCGGTCGAGGCCGCCCGTCCCGGCTTCATCACCCGGACCACAGGCCGGGTCAGCGCCATCGACGGCACCACGGTCGAGCTGGACGACGGCCGCCGCATCGCCGGTCGGGCGGTCGTGCTCGCCACCGGCAACCCCGCGCCCCGCACCGCCTCCGGCTCGGGCGGGCGGGTGATCGGCGACCCCTGGGCGCCCGGCGCGCTCGACGGTATCGGCGGCGAGGATCGCCTCATCATCATCGGCACCGGACTGACCATGGTCGACATGGCCGTCTGGCTGAAGGCACGGGGCTGGCGGGGCACGCTGCTCGCCCTGTCCCGGCGGGGCCTCAGGCCGCGCGCCCATGCGGACCAGCCCGAGACCCCGGCGGCTGTCAGTTCAGACGTGATGCGCGGTCCGGCATCCCGCCGCCTGGCCGCCGCCCGCCGCGTCACACGCGACGGCGACTGGCGCCCGCTGATGGAGGGCCTGCGCCCCCGCACCGGCGCTCTCTGGCAGGCGGCGGACCTCAAGACCCGCGCCCGCTGGGTGCGCCATCTTCGACCCTTCTGGGACGTGCATCGCCACCGGATCGCGCCCGCCATCGCTGCGGACATTCAGGCGCTGGCCGACGACGGCCGTCTGACGATCGTCGCCGGCCGGGTGGTGTCGGTCGATGCCACCGACCAGAGCGTCACCCTCGACTGGCGACCCAAGGGCCGGGCGGGGGTCGAGGCGACCGCCGCCGACTGGCTGATCGACTGCACCGGCCCGGGGCACAGCCCCGCCCGCGATCCGCTGACCGCCCCCCTGATCGCTGCCGGCCGGGCCCGCCTCGACCCGCTCGGCCTCGGCCTGGACCTCGACGACCGGGGCCGGGTCCGGACCGCCGACGGAACCCCCGACCCCGCCCTGTTCGTTCTGGGACCACCCGCCCGCGCGACCTTCTGGGAAACGATTGCCGTTCCCGACATTCGCAAGCGGATCGAGGATCTGGTCGAGACCCTGGCCCAGACCCTGGCCGAGCAAGGAGCATCTGCATGAGCCATCACAAGTCCCGCACCCTGGCTGGCCGCGACCTGGCCCCTGAAACCCTGATGATGGGCTTTGGCTACGATCCCGCCTTGTCGGAGGGGGCGATCAAGGCCCCGCTGTTCCAGGCCTCCACCTTCGTCTTTCGCTCGGCCGAGGACGGCAAGCGCTTCTTTGAGGTCGCCTATGGCCTGCGCGAAAAGGAACCCGACGAGGCCCTGGGCCTGATCTATTCGCGCATCAACAACCCCAATCTGGAAATCCTCGAGGACCGTCTGGCGGTCTGGGACAAGGCGGATCGCGCCCTGGTCTTCTCGAGCGGAATGGCGGCCATCTCGACGGCCATGCTGGCCCTGACCCGCCCCGGTGACACCGTCCTCTATGCGGCCCCGGCCTATGGGGGCACCGAATATCTGTTCGACCGCATCCTGCCCCGCTACGGCGTCAAGGTGGCCCAGGTGCTGGCCACCGAGGGCAC
The DNA here is from genome assembly GCF_017744255.1 of Brevundimonas sp. A19_0. Lineage (GTDB taxonomy): Bacteria > Pseudomonadota > Alphaproteobacteria > Caulobacterales > Caulobacteraceae > Brevundimonas. The sequence goes on from NZ_JAGHQP010000004.1 coordinate 128,469, forward strand.
CGAGGCCCTGCGCAAGGCCATTCGGGACACGGCCGCAAAGGCCGCCGAAGGCGGCGGGCGTCTGGCGGTCGTCTATCTGGAAACCCCGTCCAATCCGACCAATCAGGTGGTGGACATCGCCGCCGCCGTGGCCGAGGTGCAGGGCCTCGATCAGGCCGAGCGGGCGGTGGTGGCGGTCGACAACACCTTCCTCGGCCCCCTGTGGCAGCGCCCGCTGGAGCTCGGCGCCGACCTGTCGCTCTATTCGCTGACCAAATACGTCGGGGGTCACTCCGACCTGATCGCCGGGGGCTGTCTCGGCACGGCCGAGGTCATGGCACGGATCGCCGAGATGCGCACCATCTGCGGCACCGCGACCGACCCGCACACCGCCTGGCTGCTCAGCCGCAGCCTGGAAACCCTGCACCTGCGGATGGAACGCTCGCAGGACAACGCCCGGGTGCTCAGCGAGCGCCTGCGCGCCCACGACAAGGTCACCGATGTGCTGGTCGCGGGCGGCGGTGCGGGCGAGCAGCGCGCCATCTTCGAGGCCCAGTGTCAGGGGCCGGGCTCCACCTTCTCGATCCGCGTGCGCGGGGGCGAGGCCGAGGCCTTCCGGGTGCTGAACGCCCTGAAGCTGTTCAAACTGGCCGTCAGCCTCGGCGGGTCGGAAAGTCTGGCTTCCCACCCGTCCAGCATGACCCACTCCGACTATTCGCGCGAGGCCAAGGCCCGCTGCGGCATCGGCGATGACCTGATCCGGCTGTCGGTCGGCGTCGAGAACGTCGAGGACCTCTGGACCGATCTGGATCAGGCGCTCTCGGTCATCTGAGCGGTCAGCCCGCCGCCGCCTTTACCGCCGCGCAGATGTCCTCGACCACGGACTCGACCAGGGCCTCGTCATCGCCCTCGGCCATGACCCGGATCAGCTTTTCCGTGCCCGACTTGCGCACCAGCACCCGGCCCTGCCCCTTCAGCCGGGCCTCGCCCCCGGCGATGGCGGCCTTGACGCTGGCGGCCTCCATCGGCTTGCCGGCGGCATAGCGGATATTCGTCAGGATCTGCGGCACCGGGTCGAACTGGCGTGCCAGCGCGCTCATCGGCCGACCGCTCTTGACCAGTACCGCCAGCACCTGCAGGGCCGAGACCAGGCCGTCGCCGGTGGTCGCATGGTCGCGCAGGATGATGTGACCCGACTGTTCACCGCCCACATTGAAGCCGCCCTCGCGCATGCGCTCCATCACATAGCGGTCGCCGACCTTGGTCCGCTCCAGTGTCAGACCGTCGGCCAGCAGCGCCCGCTCAAGACCCAGGTTGGACATGACAGTCGCCACCACACCGCCGCCTGTCAGCAGGCCCTGCTCCGACCAGTCGCGTGCGACCAGCGCCATGATCTGGTCGCCGTCGACGACCTGTCCCTTCTCGTCGCAGATGATCACCCGGTCGGCGTCGCCATCCAGCGCAATGCCGATATCGGCCCGGTGCAGGTTGACGGCGGCGCTCAGCGCCTGCGGATGGGTCGAGCCGCAATCCGCATTGATATTCAGGCCGTTGGGCTCGACGCCCAGCGGGAACACCTCGGCGCCCAGTTCGTAGAGGGTGGTCGGGGCCACGCGGTAGCCGGCCCCGTTGGCGCAGTCGATGACGATCCTGAGCCCCTTCAGGCTCAGGGCCTTGGGGAAGGTCGCCTTGGCCACCTCGATATAGCGCGCCTGGCTGTCGTCGATCCGCTTGACCCGCCCCAGCTTGTCCGCGGGCGCCAGGTCCTCGTCCAGCTCGGCGTCCATCATGGCCTCGATCTTCAGCTCGACCGAGTCCGACAGCTTGTAGCCGTCGGGTCCGAACAGCTTGATGCCATTGTCCATGAAGGCGTTGTGCGAGGCCGAGATCATCACGCCCAGATCGGCGCGCATCGAGCGGGTCATCATGGCCACGCCCGGCGTCGGCAGGGGGCCGAAGGTGATGACATCCATGCCCGCGCTGGCGAAACCCGCCACCAGGGCCGGCTCGATCATATAGCCCGACAGGCGCGTATCCTTGCCGATCACCACCAGATGGCGCCGGTCATCCTCGGACATGAACAGCCGCCCGGCCGCAAGGCCCACACGCAGCGCCACCTCGGGTGTCATGGGGTGACTGTTGGCCCGGCCCCGGATACCATCGGTACCGAAATAGCGTCTCTCGGCCATGGAAATCCTTTCGCCGCTGTCGTCCGTGTGCGTCCCGGTCAGGCACGGAAACCTTGCGAAACCGCAATTTAGGTGTCACGCCCCGACGTTCTGGCCTAGGGGAGGTGCCGCCTCTCCCGGGCGAAAAACGGCTTAGACCGTCACAGGGGCGTGGGTAAAGCCATGGTTTCCTGATGGTCTGTGATGAGGAACTGGACACATGTGCGGCATCATCGGCGTCACCGGAACCGGCCAGGCCGTTCCCCGTCTGATCGAAAGCCTCAAACGCCTCGAATACCGGGGCTATGACTCGGCGGGCGTAGCCGCCCTCGTTGACGGGCGCATCGAGCGCCGTCGGGCCAAGGGCAAGATCGCCGCTCTGGAATCCGTGCTGAAGGCCGAACCCCTGGCCTCGACGGTCGGCATCGGCCACACGCGCTGGGCCACCCACGGCGCCCCGACGACCCAGAACGCCCACCCGCACAAGGCCGGCCGGGTGACGCTGGTCCACAACGGCATCATCGAGAATTTCGCCGAGCTCAAGCACGAGCTGCAGGGTCTGGGCCACACCTTCGAGAGCCAGACCGACACCGAGGTGGTCGCCCACCTGCTCGACCGCGCGCTCGGCGGCGGCAATGACCCGGTGGTGGCCTTCAAGGCGGTCCTCGACCGGCTGAGCGGCGCCTACGCCCTGGCCGTGCTGGTCGAGGGCGAGGACGGCCTGATCCTCGGCGCCCGGCGCGGCAGCCCGCTGGTCGTCGGCTGGGGCGAGGGCGAAATGTACCTCGGCTCGGATGCCCTGGCGGTCGGCCCCTTCACCCAGACCATCAGCTATCTGGAAGAGGGCGACTATGTTGCGCTCGACCGGTCCGGCGCGCGCATGTTCGATGCCGACGGCGAGGCCGTGGACCGCCCGGTGGTCGTGGTCTCCGCCTCGGCCGCCCAGGTCGAGAAGGGCGAGTACCGCCACTTCATGGAAAAGGAGATCCACGAACAGCCCGACAGCGTCCAGCGCACGCTCTCGGCCTATCTGGATTTCGTCAACGGCCGCGTGCTCAAGCAGGACGTCGACTTCTCCAGGGTGTCGCGCATCCAGATCGTCGCCTGTGGCACGGCCTTCTATGCCGCCCAGATCGGCCGCTACGCCTTCGAGAAACTGGCGGGCCTGCCCTGCGACGTCGAGATTGCCTCCGAATTCCGCTATCGCCAGCCGGCCCTGATGCCCGACACCCTGGCGGTGGCCGTCAGCCAGTCCGGCGAGACCGCCGACACCCTGGCCTGCCTGACCTGGTGCAAGGGACTTGGGCTGCCGACCGCGGCCCTCGTCAATGTGCACAGCTCGTCCATGGCGCGCGAGGCACAGTATCTGTGGCCCACCCACGCCGGGCCCGAGATCGGTGTCGCCTCGACCAAGGCTTTCACCGCCCAGGTCGCCGGCCTGCTCGCCCTGGCCGTGACGGCTGGCGTCGTCCGTGGCCGGATCGGCCCTGACGAGGAATCCCGGCTGGTCCAGGCCCTGTTCGAGTCGCCCCGCCTGATCGCCGAGGCGCTGCAGATGGAAGACCGCATGCGCGACGTCGCGCATGAGCTGTCGCGCGCCACCGACGTCCTGTTCCTCGGTCGGGGCCCCATGTTCCCGCTGGCCATGGAAGGCGCGCTGAAGCTCAAGGAGATCAGCTACATCCATGCCGAGGGCTATGCCGCCGGCGAGCTCAAGCACGGCCCGATCGCCCTGATCGACGAGGAAACCCCCACGGTCGCCCTCGCGCCCCGGGACGACCTGTTCGAAAAGACCGCCTCCAATCTTCAGGAAGTTGCCGCGCGCGGTGGGCCGGTGGTGATGATCGCCCCGCTGTCGGCGCCGACGCCGCACGGCACCGGCATCACCCGCATCGAGGCGCCCGAGTGCCACCCCCTGATCGCGCCGCTGGTCTATGCCGTTCCGGTGCAGATGCTGGCCTATTTCACCGCCGTCCATAAGGGCACCGACGTCGACCAGCCCCGGAACCTTGCCAAGTCCGTCACGGTTGAGTGATCCCGTACAGGAGCCCTTCATGACCACCACGCCCGCACGCCTGCGCAAGGCTGTCCTTCCCGTCGCCGGTCTCGGCACCCGGGTCCTGCCCGGCACCAAGACCACGCCCAAGGAGCTGCTGAACGTCGTTGACCGGCCGATCCTCAGCTACATCGTCGAGGAAGCGCGCGAGGCCGGGATCGAGCACATCGTCTTCGTGACGGGGCGCGCCAAGGCGGCCATTGAGGACTATTTCGACCACCAGATCGAGCTGGAGGCCCAGCTGGAGGCCAAGGGCAAGACCGACATCCTCGAGATGATGAACGCCGAACTGGCCCAGGCCGGCGAGATGAGCTTCACCCGCCAGATGCAGCCCAAGGGCCTCGGACACGCCGTCTGGTGCGCCCGCGACATCATCGGCGACGAGCCCTTCGCCGTCATCCTGCCCGACGTGATCGTCGATGGTCAGCCGGGCGCCCTTAAACAGCTGGCCGACGTCTATGCCGAGGTCGGCGGCAATGTCATCGGCGTAGAACAGGTGCCCGAGGCCGACACCCACAAATACGGCATCGTCGACCCGGCCGAGCGGAACGGCCGCCGCATCTCCATGAAGGGCATGGTCGAAAAGCCCCCGCGCGGCGAGGCGCCCTCGAACCTGTCGATCTCGGGCCGCTACATCCTCCAGCCGCAGATCTTCGACCTGCTGGCGACCCAGGGCCGGGGCGCCGGCGGAGAAATCCAGCTGACCGACGCCATGGCCCGCCTGATGCAGGACCAGGCCTTCACCGCCTATGAGTATGAGGGCAACACCCACGACTGCGGCGACAAGATCGGCCTGCTGCGCGCCAATGTGGCCCTCGCGCTCAAGCGCCCCGACCTCGGCGATGCCGCCCGCGAGGCGATCGCGGCCCTGCTCTAGATACTGGACCCTCCGCTCATCCCCGCGAAAGCGGGGACCCAGAACTGTTATTGCGCAGGACGTTTGGGATGACTGTCAGTGGGCCAGGAGACAAGTCGGACGGACCAAAACACTGGGTCCCCGCTTTCGCGGGGATGAGCGGTGGAGAGTGCAAACCCTCCGGGGCCTTAATCGTGACGGGTTCTGTGTTATAAGCCCCGCCTTTCCACCCGCCCCGCCCGCCTCGACAGGATGCCTTCCGTGAGCGCCACGCTCGATCTGTCCCGCGCCTCCCATAAGGCCGCCGCGCCCGTCAACCTCTCGGGCCTGACGCGCGAGGGCCTGCGTCAGGCCCTGATCGACGCCGACATCTGCCCGCCGGAAAAGGCGCGGATGCGGGCCTCCCAGATCTGGGGCTGGATCCACAACCACGGCGTCACCGACTTCGACGCCATGAGCAATGTCGCCCGCGAAACGCGCGAGCGGCTGGCCGCCGCCTTCACCCTGGCCCGCCCCGAAATCGTCGAGCGTCAGGTGTCGAACGACGGCACCCGCAAATGGCTGATCCGCACCGCCCCGGGCATCGAGATCGAGACCGTCTACATCCCCGATGTGGGCCGGGCCGGCGCCCTGTGCGTGTCCAGCCAGGTCGGCTGCACCCTCAACTGCACCTTCTGCCACACGGGCACGCAAAAGCTGGTCCGCAACCTGACGGCGGCCGAGATCGTCGCCCAGGTCCAGGTCGCCCGCGACGACCTCGGCGAATGGCCGTCCCCCAAGGAAGACCGCCGCCTGTCGAACATCGTCTTCATGGGCATGGGCGAGCCGCTCTACAATCTCGACAACGTCGCCGACGCCATCGACATCATTTCCGACAATGAGGGCATCGCCCTGTCGCGGCGCCGGATCACCGTCTCGACCTCGGGCGTCGTGCCCCAGCTGCAGGCGCTGGGCGAGCGCACCCAGGCCATGCTGGCCATCAGCCTGCACGCCACCAACGATCCCCTGCGCGATGTGCTGGTGCCGCTGAACAAGAAGTATGACCTCGAGGCCCTGATGGCCGGCATCCGCGCCTATCCCGGCCTGTCGAATGCCCGTCGTGTGACCTTCGAATACGTCATGCTGAAGGGCGTCAACGACAGCCCCGAGGAAGCCCGCGCCCTGCTCAATCTGATCAAGGGCATCCCGGCCAAGATCAACCTGATCCCGTTCAACCCCTGGCCCGGCACTGACTATCAGTGCTCGGACTGGAAGACGATCGAACGCTTCGCCGCCATCCTGAACAAGGCCGGCTACGCCAGCCCGATCCGCACCCCCCGCGGCCGCGACATCCTCGCCGCCTGCGGCCAGCTGAAAAGCGAAAGCGAAAAGGTCCGGGCCAGCACTCTCAGGAAAGCGGAGCAGGACGCGGCGTAGGCACTTGCCGCCTGTCCCAGCGATGATCCGCCGGCCCAATTGGGGAAATGCTGATCGATCCGGTGCATAACCGCATCGACGACCCTTGCTCAGTGCCAGGCGTTGCGGCAGCAACAGGGGGGACGGGAAATGCGCCCGAACGCCCCCTGCGCGCTGCGCAGCGTGTCGACAGGTGGAAGCGGTTCGTTGGACTGACCCCAGCGAACCGCGCCTGCTGACAGACATTAGGTAATCTAACCGTCTCCGCCTCCATAGACTGATTAGACCGATATCTGCGGACACGACCGTCCGGCCTGTGGAAAGGTGGAGGAAACATCCTTCCGATGATGTGGGATGGTTGGACCACTGGGCTCTGCGAGCACTCCCATGGCAGAGCTATGTGCAGGAGGTCTGCCCGGTCTCGCGCCCGCTGAAGAAGGAAAGTGCCGCCCTCGCGGCCAAACCCACCCGCCCGACGCCGGACTGAGCGCGGATGTGCCGCCCCTGTCTCCTCCCCACCTCTGGTGGGGAGGGGGACCGCGGAGCGGTGGAGGGGTTCTTTAACGCAGGTCCGCCCTCAAGAGCCCCTCCGTCTCGGTGGCTATCGCCCCCGATCCACCTCCCCAGCTTCGCTAGGGAGGAGACGGCTGTTGCAATACCTGCGCCCCAATTTCCTAGCCCTTTCAACATCCCCACCGGTTCCCGAACCGTCCTTCCCGCCCTGGCTCGCGCATCGCCGATACTGTCCGGTTGCCGAAATCCCCCGCGAGCGCAGACATGATTTCAGACCATTCAGACCATTCAGACGGTCTTTTCCCGAATTCAGACGGTTCAGACGGTTCAGACCGTAATCTTTCGTCACAGACTGTGGCCCCGCGGCGCTTGCGGATTGGGGCTGGATTGGGGCAAGGACAGACGACGGCGGGTTCGCCGTGATCGTCAGGCCTCTCGCTCTCCGGTTTCATGGACTCCTCGTCCCTCTCCAGCGTTCTGACCAGTCCCGAAGTCCAGGCCTTTGCCCTGGGCTTCCCGCGGCTCATGACCCATCTGGCGGTGACCATCGCCCTCCTTGTGCTGGGGGCGACCCTCTATGCCCTGCTGACGCCCTGGAAAGAGGTCGCCTTGATCCGCGAGGGCAATTCGGCCGCCGCCGTGGCCTTTGCCGGGGTGCTGGTCGGCCTCGCCGTGCCGCTGGCCGTCAGCCTGTCGGTCTCCACCTCCATCCGCGACATCGTCATCTGGGGGGTGGCGACGGTGGTGCTGCAGCTGTTCGTCTTCCGGCTGGTCGACATGCTGCTGACCGGCCTGCCCCAGCGCATCCGCGAGGGCGAGGTCTCGGCCGCCGTGCTGCTGGTGGGGGCCAAGCTGGCCACAGCCCTGATCCTGGCCGCCGCCCTGTCGGGCTAGGGGGCCGGATGTCGCGACTGACCGACTGGGCCTTCTACGGTCTTCTGGCGATGGCGATCCTGGTCTGGGCGCTGCATCTGCGCGAGGAAGTCTACACCCCGCCGCCGCCGCCCGAGCCGGATGAGGTCGAGGGCGCCCTGCTGGGGCCGATCACCCCGTTTGATCCGGCTATCACCCTGAATGCGCCGGACATTCCCTTCCAGCCCGCCTCGGGCACGGCCTTCGCCATTGCCGGCGAGGGCCGCTGGGTCACCGCCCGTCACGTGGTCGAGGGCTGTCGCAAGCCGGCCCTGATGGTCGGCGGCGGCCGGGCCGTCGCGGCCAGTGTGCGGCTGGCGCCCCGGGCCGATGTGGCGGTCCTGATCACCGAGGGCGGGCCCGACCCCCTGCCGGTCGAGGTCGCGCCGGAACTGCGCAAGGGCCAGCGGGGCTTCCACCCCGGCTATCCGCAGGGCCATGCCGGGGAGGTCACCTCGCGTCTCCTGGGGCGAGAGACCTTCCGGGTGCGCGGTCGCGGCCAGCGGGACGAGCCGGTGCTGGCCTGGGCCGAGGTGGGTCGCACCGCCGGGCTTAAGGGCACCCTGTCCGGCCTGTCCGGAGCGCCCGTTCTGGACCGCCGGGGCCGGGTGCTGGGCGTGACCATCGCCGAGGCTCCGCGCCGCGGCCGGATCTATACGACCGCGCCCGATACCTTCGGCCCGGCCATCCGGGGCATGTCCGACCGGCGCGCCCGCCCGCAGGCAGAGCCGGTCACCCTGGCCAACTACGGCCGCGTCGCCGACGCCCTCCGCCGCGACCTCCGCGTCGCCCAGGTGGTCTGCCTGTCGGCCTAGAGCCGCGTCAGTCGTCGAACACAGCGACGCCCACCTCGCCTTCGGGGGTCAGCCAGGCGCGCTTCATGCCCTGGCTGTTGTAGGGGTCGGCGTGGTGGCCCTCGCGGTCCAGGGCGATCAGGCCGCCGTCGCCACCCATGGCGCCGATGGCGTCGATCACGGCCTGTCCGGCCGCCTCGACCGACTGGCCCGAGGCTACCCGCCAGGCGACCTGGGCGGCCGCGGCGGTGCGGATGAAGTACTCGCCCTGACCGGTCGAGGAGATGGCGGCGTGGCCGTCGGCCCAGGTGCCGCTGGCGGGCAGGGGAGTGTCGCCGACCCGGCCCGGCAGCTTGCCGAACACCCCGGCGGTCGAGGTGGCGGCCGCCAGCCGGCCCTGCGCGTCCAGCACGCAGCAGCCGACCGTGCCGTGCGCGAGCGTCCCGGGGGGATGGTTGTCCTCGCCCTGACCGGCTCGGGTGAACCAGTCCTCGCCGCCCGGGACCGGCTCCAGCTTCCGGCCCTCGCAGAAGCGGCGCGCGCCCTCGCCGACCAGCAGGACGTGCGGGGTGTGGTCCATCACCGCGCGGGCGGCCCGCACTGGATTGCGGAAGCCCTGCAGGGCCGCGATGCCCCCGGCGCGACCCGTGGCGCCGTCCATCAGGCTGGCGTCCAGCTCATAGTCCCCGTCCAGATTGGGCGAGGCGCCCCGCCCGGCGACATAGAGGCCCGAGTCCTCCAGCAGGCAGACGGCCTCGACCGCTACGTCCAGCGCGGCCTCGCCGGCCTCCAGCCGGACCTGCATGGCACGCACCACCTCGGCCATGTGGGCGCGCTCGGCGGTATAGTCGCGGCTGCGCCGGGCACCGGCGCCGCCGTGCAGGATCAGGGCGGGTCGCGTCATGGAGTGTCTCCGCTGTCCGGCCGGGCCGGTTCTTGTCTTTCCAGTTCGGGGCCGGAGCGTTACCGTCCGGAGCATCGGGGTGGCAAGCCGTCGCTCCGTCCGGATTCCCCTACGCCGAAAGGTCCTCCATGCGCGCAGTCCTGTCCAAGGCCCCTGGTGGCCCCGAAACCCTGGTGGTCGAGGAGGTCTCCGACCCGACCCCGAAGAAGGGCGAGGTGATCATCGAGGTCAAGGCGGTCGGCATCAACTATCCCGACACCCTGATCATCGAGGACAGGTACCAGTTCCGGCCCGAGCGCCCCTTCGCGCCCGGCGCCGAGATCGCGGGCGTGGTCGAGGCGATCGGCGAGGGTGTGAAGGGCGTGCACAAGGGCGACCGGGTCATCGCCGTGCCCGGCTGGGGCGGACTGGTCGAGCGGATCGCCGTGCCCGCCGCCACCGTCATCCCCATTCCGAAGGAGATGGACTTCGAGACGGCCGCCGCCCTGATCATGACCTATGGCACCAGCTATTACGCCCTGAAGGACCGGGCGAAGCTGCAGCCCGGAGAGACCCTTCTGGTGCTGGGCGCCGCCGGCGGGGTGGGCGCCGCGGCTGTCGAACTGGGCAAGGCCATGGGCGCGCGCGTCGTGGCAGCCGCCTCGACCAATGAGAAGGTCGAGTTCGCGCTGGAGCTCGGCGCCGACAACGGTCTGATCTATCCCTCCGGGCCGATGGACAAGGCGGCCCGGAAGGAGCTGTCGGGCGAGCTGAAACTGGCCACCGGCCGCGACGGGGCCGATGTCGTCTATGACGCCGTGGGCGGGGACTATGCCGAGCCGGCGCTTCGGGCCATGGACTGGTGCGGGCGCTATCTGGTGGTGGGCTTCCCGGCCGGGATCCCGTCGCTGCCGCTGAACCTGACCCTGTTGAAGTCCGTGGCCGTGATCGGGGTTTTCTGGGGCGCTGCCGTCATGCGCGACCCGGCGGCCCATGCCGCCAATATGGCCGACCTGATGACGCTGTGGAGCGAGGGCAAGATCCGCCCGCGTGTCAGCCGCACCTTCCCGCTGCACCGCGCGCACGAGGCCATCCAGGCCCTCGGCGACCGTTCGGCCATGGGCAAGATCGTGGTGACGGTCGAGCCATGACGCTGGCGCTGGCCGCCGGTCTCGGCCTGGAGGCGGCCGGTGAGCGGCTGTCCCGGACCGGTCGCACCCGTGTGCCGGGCCTGCTGGGCGAGGGCGCCGAGGTCCTGCATGAGGCCCTGACCGGGCCCGACATGGTCTGGTACCGGGCCATTCGCAATCCGTTCAACGCCGATGTGCCCGTCGCCGTATTCGAGGCGGAACCGGTCGCCGAACAGGCGCGGCTGTATGGCATGGCCCATGAGGAGGCGACCGAGGGCTTCCAGTTCATCTTCGACCGCATCCGGCTGGGCCAGGCGCGGACCATGGAGATGCCGCTGCCTCCGGCGCTGTACGAGCTGCACGATCTGTTCAACAGCGAGGCCTTCCTCGGCATGGCGCGCCGCCTGACGGGCGACGACCGGATCGCCTATGTCGACGCCCAGCCGACCCGCTACATGCCGGGCCATTTCCTGAACGGCCATACGGACGCCCACGACGATGCCGGACGGCTCTATGCCTATGTGCTGAACCTGTCGCCGCGCTGGCGGGCGGAGTGGGGCGGCCTGCTGATGTTCCTGGACGAGGGCGGGGCGGTGACCGAGACCTTCATGCCCGCCTTCGGCACCCTGAACGTCTTCCGCGTGCCCCAGGACCATGCGGTGTCCATGGTGGCGCCCTTCGCGGGGGCGCCGCGCTATTCGGTCACGGGATGGTGGCGGACCCGGTCCCCGGCCTGAGGCTACAGTCCCCGGCCAGCCGCGTCAGCGCCTCGCGCGCCGCCTCGCGGTGGCGCGACCGGATATGGGCGGACAGGGTCGCGACCACGGCCGCGATCACGGCAGCATCATCGGTAAACCCGATCCCGGCCAGGACGTCCGGAATGGCATCGATGGGCAGGACGAAATAGGCCAGCGCCGCCAGCATCATCCCCTTGGCCCCGGTCGGGGTTTCCGGGTCCCGCGCCGCGTACCAGACGCTCAGCAGGTGATCGGCAAAGGGTACCCGCGCCAGGCTGCGCCGCAGCTTTGGCCAGAAGCGGCGCTCGACGCGCACCTCGTCGACCTTGTCGATGCGCTGGATGAGGGCGCGGCCGCGGGCGATTTCCGCGTTTCGCGATTTGGCATGTCCGAACATGCGTCCTAAATCGTTCGCGACCCCTTCCGGTTCAATCCCAGAGACAAAGGATCTCCTGATGAAACTCGACTCCTCCATTGCCGCCGTCGTCACCGGGGGGGCCTCGGGCCTGGGCGAGGGCACGGCCCGCGCGCTGGCGGCCAGGGGGGTCAAGGTCGCCCTGTTCGACCTGAACGAAGAGGCAGGCGAGAAAATCGCGGCCGAGATCGGCGGCGTGTTCTGCAAGGTCGATGTGACGTCGGACGCCGACGTGGCCGCAGGCTTCGAAAAGGCCCGCGCCGCCCATGGCCAGGAGCGCCTGACCGTCAATTGCGCCGGCATCGCCACCGGCCAGAAGACCGTCAGCCGCAAGCGCGACACGGGCGAACTGCGCGCCCACGACATGGACAGCTTCGAGCGCACCGTCCGCATCAATCTGTTCGGCACCTTCCGGGTGCTCAGCCAGTCGGCGCTGGGCATGGTGGCGGCCGAGCCCATGGCCGACGGCGAGCGCGGCCTGATCGTCAATACCGCCTCGGTCGCGGCCCAGGACGGACAGATCGGCCAGGCGGCCTATTCGGCCTCCAAGGGCGGCGTCTATGCCATGACCCTGCCGGTCGCCCGGGACCTGGCCCAGGAAGGCGTGCGCGTGAACACCATCCTGCCCGGCATCATGTGGACGCCGATGATGGCCGGCATGGACCAGAAGATCCAGGACGCCCTGGCCGCCGCCATCCCCTTCCCCAGCCGTCTGGGCACGCCGGCCGACTATGCCGCCCTGGCCCTGCACCTGGCCGAAAACGTCTACATCAACGGCGAATGCATCCGGCTTGACGGCGCTATCCGTTTGGCGCCGAGGTAATTTTCAAAAGGCCCTTGCAGGCCCCGCCCCGCCTCGGCTATACGCCCCGCTCTCGACTGAGAGTGCGGGCGTAGCTCAGGGGTAGAGCATCACCTTGCCAAGGTGAGGGTCGGGCGTTCGAATCGCCTCGCCCGCTCCAGTCGACCTTCGGAAGAGGCCCGGCGCGCGCCGGGCTTTTTTTCGTTTTTGCGGCCATGGGCCCGCCTGATTGCCAAGGTGAGGGTCGGGCGTTCGAATCGCCTCGCCCGCTCCAGTCGAAGGGCATGACGGGCTCCGCCACGGCGGGGCCCTTGTCGTATCCGGGCTCCGGTTCTGCCCACGCATTGGCCGCTTGATCCCCGACCGATTGCGGCTCACCTTCCCGGACGGGGAGGGTCTGTGATGTCCGAGTCTCTGCACGAGGTGGCCGCGCGCCGGCTGGATGCCTTCGTCGACGCCTCCTTCGCCTTCGCCCTGACCCTGCTGGTCATTTCCGGGTCGCGCCCGCTGGAAACCTATGCCGATCTGGACATGGCCCTGGGGCGGGTGCCGGCCTTTGCCGCGGGCTTTGCCCTGCTGGCCCTGTTCTGGTCGGCCCACCGGCGCTTCGGGCGGATGACCGCCGCCCGCGACGGGGCCATCACCCTGATCAGCCTGATGATCGTCTTCACGGTGATGATCTATGTCTTTCCCCTGCGCCTGCTGACGGAGACGGGGGCCAGCTGGATGACCGGCGGTCTGGTGCCGGGGCGCGAGCGGATCACCACGCTGGGCGACCTGCGCGGCATCTTTGTCACCTATGGCCTGGGGTTCGCCTTCCTGAGCGGCCTCTATGCGCTGCTGCACCATGTGGCGCGCCCGACGGCGGTCGACGCGTCGTCCCGGGTTGCCCTCATTCGCGGGCGGGACATCTGGGCGATCTGCGGCGCCGCCGGACTGGCCTCGGCCGGGCTCGCGGCCCTGCCGCTGCTTCGGCACATGCCGTGGCTGCCGGGATTTGCCTACTGGCTGATCCCGGCCGGCATCGGCCTCTATTACGGGCGGGTCGGCAAGCGCCCGGTCAGCGAGGAGCCGTCGCCCGTCCAACGGCCCCCTCTTGACGGTCCTGCCTAGAGCCCCAGGGCCTCGCGGATCACGCGCCAGTCGACGATCTTGAAGTTCTGCTGGCCGGGGTTGGGCACGTCCTCGTGATCGTGGAACGCGATCGCACCCTCGGGGAACGGACCGATGGGGCCCGAGAAGGCGCTGAGGCCATCGGTCTGGGTTACGCCGTCGATCGTCGGCCCGTCGACGATCGCAAACCGACCGACATAGAAGTGGCGCTGGCCCTGAATCCGGTAGACCGGATAGGTGCTGTCGCCCTGGCTGGAGATGATGAGGTAGTCGACCCCCCGATCCTGCAGGATCGTCAGCCCCTCCACGTCGTCCTTGATGCGGATCCGGTCCACGCCGGCGACCTCGAGGGCCTCGGTTGGCCCCGACGGATCGAAATCGAACCGCCAGACGCCGACGTCCTCCTCGCCGACATACAGCATGTCGGCGGCGTCATGGACGACGCACCCCTCCAGCTGGCTGCCCAGGGTCAGGACCCGCTCGGGCCCGATCACCGGGCCCTGCGGCCCGTCGGCGATGGACATCTGGTGAACCGTGCCGGCCTTGGTGGTCACGACCAGATAGAAGCCGTCGTCCCGCCGCCCCATGCAAAAGCCATAGGGCTCGTAGGTCGTGGGCAGGAAGCCGTAGTCCGCCGTCGTCAGGGTCGCCGGATCGAACAGATAGAGGTTCACGCCGTTGGCGCCCGGCGCGTCATTGCTGGCGGCGACCAGCACCCGCAGGCCACGGGCCGTGGGGAAGTCGGCGCGAAGGTCGACATTGTTGACCGGGCCCGAGGGCAGGAACTGGCGGACCGACCCGTCCAGGTTGTGGACATACAGGCCGTCCGACTTGTCGGTGCCGAACATCACGGCGCGCGTCGGGTCGCGCGGGTCCGCCCACAGCGCAGGATCGTCGGCGTCCACTTCCGGGTCGGTCGTGACCAGTGTCTCGATACTGGCCGTGACGGCGCGCGCGGGGTCGCCCGGGGCGAACATCCCCTGCGGGCCGCGGTCCTCGCTCGTCGCGCAGGCCGACAGGCCGAGGGCTATGGTGGTCAGGATCAGGCCGAGGGCGCGCATGGCGGAAAGCTCCGGAAAGGGTGTGCGCCGCCTGTACACGGCAGACCGTCACAATCAAGAAAAAAGACGATATATATCAAATACGTGTGAAAATCACTCCGTTATCAGAAGACTTGTCACAAGGACGCAGCCGTACCGTCAAGCTCGGGTCGGAAATCTGTCGTTCGGGCGTTGCCGGGCGGCGCTAACGGCCACTCCGGGGCCAGGGACGAGACAACGTCCGCCCAAGGGGACGACATCATCATGAAACTGAAGCTTCTCGTGGGGGCGGCGCTCGCCCCCGTTCTGGCGGCCGGCGCCGCCTTCGCCCAGGACGCGGACGTCCAGGGTCCGGTCACGGCCGTGGAGGACGTGATCGTCACGGGCCAGCCCGCCATGCGCAATCGCACCGACGATGTGGTGCCGACCCTGTCCTACGACCTCGACTATTTCCAGCGGTTCGAGCCGCTGACCGTCGGCGATGCCCTGAAGCGGGTGCCGTCGGTGGCCTTCCTGTCGGACGTTCTCGAGTACGACGGCGTGCGCCTGCGGGGCCTTGACGCGGGCTACACCAAGATCCTGATCGACGGTCAGGAAGTGCCCGGTTCGGGCGTCGACCGTTCCTTCTTCGTCGACCGCATCCCCGCCGAACTGATCGAGCGGGTCGAGGTGGTGCGTTCGTCCTCGGCCAACCGTTCGGGTGACGCCCTGGCCGGCACGATCAACATCGTCCTGCGCGACGCCCTGTCGATCGACGGCGGCTACATCCGTCTGGGCGCCCTGATGTTCCCGGACAGCGACTATGGCCGGTTCGGGGGCACCTATGGCGCCGTCTGGGGCGGCGAGGTCGGACCGGGCCGCCTGCTGCTGGGCGCCAATGTGCAGGACCGTCGCAATCCCAAGAACAAGTACAGCATGCGCTACGACGAGCCGGGCGGCACCCTCGACAACACCGAGGTGCAGACCGACGTCCGCGACGGCACCGACTATGCCTTCAACGCCTCGTACGAAGTGCCGCTGGCCGGCGGCATGCTGGACCTGTCGGGCGTGTTCGTGCGGACCGACCGCTACCAGGACGAGGACTCACTGGAGTACGAAGGCGGCATCGAGACCGAGGCCAACCTCTCGGTGGTCAACGACAACGACCTCGACATCCGCACCGACAACCTGTCGCTGCGTGGCCGCTACGAGCGCGAAATGTTCGGCGGCGAGACGACCTTCAAGCTGGGATATGCGTCGATTGACGACCAGCAATACGAGTTCGAGGCCGAGTCGGAATATCTGCGCGACTCCAACCCCTTCCCCGACGAGGACCGCTTCACCCTGGATTCGCAGCGCGTCGACATCCGGGACGAGGAATGGAAGGCGGCGATCGAGCACAAGATCGCGCTGAGCGGCGCCATGGAGCTGGAGTTCGGCGTCCAGGCCAACTGGAAGACCCGCGACAGCCTGGTCGAGGAGACTCCGCGGATCCGCTTCAATGTGCCGAACGCGCCGGCCCCGCGCCCGACGGTTCCGGACTTCGGCCCGTTCAGCCCGGTTGACGGCGGAGATGCGACCATCGAGGAAAACCGCATCGACCCCTATGTCATGGTGTCGGGCAAGTCCGGCGCCCTGCGCTGGGAAGCCGGTCTGCGCTATGAGACGACCGACGTCACCGTGACCGACCGCACGGTCCCGGCGGCCCAGCAGGTGACCGAGAACGACTATGCCGAGCTGCTGCCGTCGTTCAGCCTGCGCTGGCGCCTGAACGACACGGACCGGGTGATCTTCTCGGCCGCCCGTACGCTTCGTCGCCCGAACTTCGACCGTCTGTCCCCGGCCCTGCTGGAGGAAGAGGTCGGCGACAGCGACTTCCTCGGCAACCCCGGGCTGCAGCCGGAGACGGCCATCGGCTTTGACCTCGGCTTCGAGCGTCGTCTGGGCCGTCGCGGCGTGGTCGGCATCAACGCCTTCTACCGGGACATCACCGACCTGATCGAGGAGGTGAACACCGGCCTCGAAGGCTCCGAGGGTCCCGGCACCTTCATCTACACCGTCGACAACGTCGGCGACGGCAAGGTCTATGGGCTGGAGTTCGACCTCTCGACCCCGCTGGACTTCATCGGCATGGACTCGACCGGTGTCTTCCTCAACTACTCCTGGCTGGACAGCGAGATCACCGACTTCGCCGGCGAGCGCCGCTTCAACGGCCAGTCCGACTATGTGCTGAACTTCGGCTTCACCCAGGACCTGCCGACCTGGGGTGCCGCCTTCGGTGCGACCTACCGCAAACAGGGCGAGGCCTATGACCGCGTTCTGGCCGAGGAAGTCCGCACCACCTACGGCGCCGACCTCGAGGTCTTCATCGAGAAGCAGATCGGCGAGAATGTCGTTGTCCGCCTGACGGGTTCGAACCTGCTGGACTCCTCCAAGGACGAGGTGTTCGACAAGTTCGACAACGTCGGCGACCAGCTGGCCCGCGACTATGACGAGTACGAGCTGGAGACGGAATCGGCCGGCCCTGTCTATCAGCTGGTCATGCGCGTCGCCTTCTGACGACGTCAGAAGACTGAACGGAGAGGGGCCGGGCGGCGACGTCCGGCCCTTTTTTCTGGCCTCTCGGGATCGTGACATGGCGCCGCTGGACCCGATGGCGACGCCGGTCTAGTCGCCTGTGGCGAGAACAGATGTGGAACCGGTTCGCCTCTTGCACGGTGTCGGGCCTGAACCACGCAACTGCTTCAATTCGGGACCAAGGCCGTCGATGTTTCTGGAAGGTGAGGTGAACTGGACCCTGCTGCTGTGGGCCGTGACGGGTGTCTCGGTCTGTGTGGCCCTGTTCAGTGCCTGGTTTGCGATTACCCACCGGGTGCGCCACGTCTCGACCTCGTCCGAGCTCGATCTGGTGCAGAAGGCGGCCGAAAGCGCGGATCGTCGCCTGTTCGAGACCCTCAATGCCGTGCCGGTGGCGCTGGTCGAGACCGACAACCAGGGCAAGTTCGTCTTCGCCAACCGGGCCGCGCACCAGTTGCTGGGCCGTCGCGATGCCGAACTGTTGGGCCTGCGGTTCCACTCGGCGACCTGGGGCATCACCTTTCCGGACGGGCGGCCTGTTCCGCCCGACCTGCTGCCCAGCGCCCGCGCCCTTCGGGGTCAGACGGTCAAGGGCTTCCAGCACATGCTGGCCAACCCGGCCAGCCGCCGCACCATGCTGGTCTCCGTCACCGCCATGCCGATCGAGAACGAGTACGGGCAGGTGATCGGCTCCATGGCCGCCATCGTCGAGACCGACGGCCTGACCACGCCCCAGATCGAGACAGCGCCCGCCCCCACGGCCCCTGACAACAGCCTGATCCGCCGCGTCTTCGATGCGGCATCGAGCGCGCTGGTCGTGGTGGACGCCGACGGCCGGGTCCAGGAAGCCAATCCGGTGGCGCTGGCCTTGGCGGCCGGAAGCGACACCCCGGTCGGCCAGATGTTCGTTGAGGCCTTCCTGCCCGAGGACCAGCGTCATGCCGCCAGCCAGGCCGTGCGCACGGGCCTGACCGCCACGCCCGAGGATGCCCCGGTGATCGACACCGGCGAGGTGCGCTGGCGTATGCTGCCCCTGACCGATGACGCGGGCGACGCTGGCGCCCTGCTGCTGGCCGGTGAACGGCTGGAGCCCGAGGTTGACGAAGAGCAGGTCGAGGCGACGCCGCAGATCGACCCCGCCGAACTGGACGCCGCCACGGCCCGTCAGGCCGAACTGGAGGCGCAGCTGACCGCGGTCCAGGCCGAACTGGAACAGCAGCGCGAGGCGGTGCGCCACATCGAGGCCGAGGCCCGGTTGGAGCGCGAGGGCAGCCGCAGATTGGCCGATGTCGGCCGTCTGACCGGCGGACTGGTGCAGGACCTCAATTCCCTGATCGGCGTCATGACCAGTGCGCTCGACATGATGCTGAAGCAGGCCGACGACCCGGGCCGTATCCGGCGTCTGGGCGAGGCGGCGCTTGCCGCCGGGCAAAGGGGCGAGAGCCTGACGCGCCGGCTGGGGGCCTTCAGCGAGGGCGAGGACGAGTCCCCCGTGCAGGTCATGGATGTATCCCGGCTGCTCAGAGGGCTGGAGACCAGGCTGCGGGCCGAGGCCGGTCCCGACGTGGACCTGATGGTCGAGGTGCCGTCCACACCCGTCCCGGTTCGGCTGGACCCGGTGATCTTTGACGGCGCCGTCCGGGCGCTCGTGACCAATGCGATCGAGGCCGTGGAGGGGCGGGGCTCGGTGGCGGTGCGTCTGGAGCCGCGTCTGGAAGGCGGCTGGCTGCTCTCGGTGCGGGACAGTGGACCGGGCTTTTCCGATGAGGCCCGCAACCGCGCGGTCGAGCCCTTCTTCACCACCCGGCCGGGCGCCCAGGGTCTGGGTCTGGCCCAGGTCCACGCCTTTGCCCGGCAGGCCCACGGCCGGCTGTCGATCGACCGGGCCCCGGGCGGCGGGGCGGAGGTCAGCCTGACCCTGCCCGAGGCGCCTGCGGAATCGCTTGTCCAGGACCCCGACCTTCAGGCAGGCTAGGCGGATGCCCATCGCCCCCGTCTCATGAATCGCTGGCTCTTCTACTGGCGCAAGCTGACCCGCCAGCTCTGGGTCAGGGCCACGGCCTATGCCGGGCTGGGGGTCGGGGCGGCCCTGATCGCTGCCTGGGGCGCGCCCTTCGTGCCAGACGAGATGGCCGAGCGGCTGGGCAATGAGTCGGTCGAGGAAATCCTGACCATCCTGGCCTCCAGCCTGCTGGCGGTGGCCACCTTCTCGGTCGGGGCCATGGTCACAGCCTATACGTCGGTCTCGGGATCGGCCACGCCCCGCGTCGCGGCGCTGGTGACGTCGGATGACCGGACGCAGAAAGCCCTGTCGACCTTTGTCGGGGCCTTCCTCTATGCCATCGTCTCGGTCACGGCGATCAATGCCCAGTACTATGGCGAAGGGGGTCGGGCGATCCTGTTCCTCGTGAGTCTGGGCGTGGTCGGACTGGTCGCCTTTCGCCTGCTGGCGTGGATCAACACCCTGGCCCAGCTGGCCCGTGTCGGCCACATGATCGAGCGGGTCGAGACCGAGGCCCGCCAGGCCCTGTGCCAGCGCGCCGCCAAGCCCTTCATGGGCGGTGCCGAAGGCCGGCTGGGCACGGGCTTTCCGCTTCCGTCGCCTGCTACCGGCTATGTCCAGAACGTCGACCCCGACCGGCTTCAGTCGCTGGCGAGCGAGGCGGACTGTCGGGTGGAAATCCTCGCCATGCCCGGTACCCTCGTCCGCCGGGGTGAACCGCTGGCCCGGCTCAGCCTCGACCGGCTGGACGACAAGGCCTGTCACGACTGGCAACTGGCCTTCGCCGTGGGCGAGAGCCGCTCGTTCGATCAGGACCCCCGCTATGGCCTGATCGTGCTGGGCGAGATCGCCGCCCGCGCCCTGTCGCCGGGCGTCAATGACCCCGGGACCGCTGTTCAGGTGATTGCGGCGGGCTTCCGCCTGCTGGATGAGTGGGAGAGGGCCCGCGCCGAGCCGGATCCGGTGACCTGCGACCGCCTGCTGGCGTCGCCGCTCAACCCGGGCGACCTGCTCGAGGACGTCATGGGCACTTCGGCCCGTTACGGGAGCTCGGATCTGGCGGTCTCGCTGCGTCTGCGCAAGATCCTGGCCAGTCTGGCGGCCGAGCCGGGGCCGTTCCGGGAACCGGCCCGCGCTCTGGCCCGTGACCAGCTGGAGCGCATTCACAACGGGCCCGCGACGAAGTCCGACCGCAGCCGTGTCGAGGCGATCACGGTCTGAGCGCGCATGCGGTCTGGACGGCATGGCCCCCGCCTGCCATTAAGACCTGCCCGCGCGCAGGCTGCGCCCCGTCCCGGGCGCCCGTCGAACCGCGAACAGCCCGCTCATGAATTCCTCCTCTGCCAGCGCCGATACGACCGGCTTCGTGTCCGTGCGTGACGTGTCCAAGACCTTCGGGGCCCGCAAGGCCCTGGACGGCGTGTCCCTGTCGGTCCAGCCCGGCGAGATGGTCGCCCTGATCGGGCCTTCGGGCTCGGGCAAGTCGACGCTGCTGCGGTCGATCACCGGGCTGGTGAATATCGACCAGGGCGGCCGGATCGAGGTGTTCGGCGAGACCGTGCAGGCCAATGGCCGCATAACCTCGGCCGTGCGCCGGGCCCGGTCGCGTCTCGGCATGATCTTTCAACAATTCAATCTGGTCGGCCGGCTGAGCCTGTTCACCAATGTCATGCTGGGGGCGCTGGGCCGCATCCCGGCATGGAAGGGCCTCATGGGCCTGTGGCCGGCGGAGGACCGCCAGCGCGCCATGGCTGCGCTGCACCGCGTGGGTGTGGCCGACTATGCCGGCCAGCGCGCCAATACCCTGTCGGGCGGCCAGCAGCAGCGCGGCGCCATCGCCCGCGCCATCGTCCAGGGCGCCCGCGCCATCCTGGCGGACGAGCCGGTCGCCTCGCTCGACCCGGTATCGGCCCGCAAGGTCATGGAGATGCTGGTCGAGCTGAACACGCGCGACGGCATGGGCGTGCTGGTGACCCTTCACCAGGTCGACTACGCCATCCGCTACTGCAATCGCGTGGTGGCGCTGAAGGCCGGCAAGCTGGTCTATGACGGCCCGGCGACCGGCCTGGACCATGACCGGCTGATCGAGATCTACGGCCCCGAGTTCGAGGATGCGTTCTGGGAGGCCAAGGCATGATCCGCGCCCTGTTCGGCCGTCTGGCCCCCGCCCTTGTCGCCACCCTTGCCGTCCTGACGACGGGCCTGCCCGTTGCGGCCCAGACCGCGCCGACCCGTCCGGATGCGCCGGAAAAACTGGTCTTCTCCATCCTCTCGGCCGAGGGCCAGGCCTCGTCCGGCCCGCTGTGGGAGCCGCTGCTCGACGATCTGGAGCGCTATCTCGGCATTCCGGTCGAGCCCATCTTCGGCTCGAACTATTCCGTCCTCGTTGAGGCGATGAGCGCCGACCAGACCCAGATCGGTTGGTTCTCCGCCCTGCCGGCCGTTCAGGCCATCGACCGGGCCGGCGCAGAAGTCATTGCCCGCACCGTCGATGTCGAGGGCAAGGACTCCTACACCTCGCTGCTGATTGTGCGGAGAGGCTCGGGCATCACCATTGCCGATATCGAACGCTGCGACCGTTCGCTGGATTTCGGCCTTGGCGACGCGCAGTCGACCTCAGGCACCCTGGCGCCGATGACCTATTTCTTCAGCCCGCGGAACATCGACCCGCGCCGCTGTTTCGCCACGGTGCGGTCGTCAAACCACCAGGGCAATTCCTTTGCCATCGCCAACGGTCAGCTGGATGTGGCGACCTCGAACTCGGTCAATACCGTCTTCCTGACCCGCCAGAACCCCGAGATCGCCGAACAGATCGAGACCATCTGGGAATCCCCGCCCATTCCGGAGTCCGGTATTCTGGTGCGCGGCAGCCTGCCCGGCTGGCTCAAGGCCGAGATCGCGGAGTTCTTCACCGGCTATGGCCAGGGGTTCGGAGCCGAGGCCGACCGTCAGCGGCGCGTGATGCAGGGGCTGAACTATTCCCAGTTCCGTGCTGCCGATAACAGCTACCTCAATCCGATTCGCGAGATGAAGGCCGATCAGGCCCGCCGCGAGGGGACGCCCCCCGAGGTCGCCCCGCCCGAGCCGGTGAATCTGGTGCAGATGGCCCGCCAGTGGGGCCCGTTCGGCTTCATCGGTTTGCTGGCCCTGTTTGCCGTCCTCGCCAACCTTCGTCCGGCGCCGGCGCCCGAGGTGCGGGATGCGGCCGAAGTGCCCCCGCCACCCGAGAAATCCGTCTCCGCCTGGTCGCTCGACCTGCTGCTCTGGGGCGGGCTTGCTGTGATCCTGATCGCCAGCTTCGGCCGGGTGGACATGCCCAATCTGGGTAATCTGTTCTCGAACGGCGAGAACATGCGGAACTATGGCCGCGACTTCCTGTCGCCGGACTTCTCGGACTGGAAGCTGCTGGTCGGCCAGATGTGGCTTACGGTCCAGATCGCCCTGTGGGGCACGTTCCTGGCCGTCTTCCTCGCCGTGCCGCTCAGCTTGATGGCGTCGCGCAATCTGGCGCCCGCCTGGCTGGTCTGGCCGGTGCGACGCGTCATGGACCTTCTGCGCTCCATTCCCGATCTGGTCAGTGCCACCCTGTTTATCGTGGCCGTGGGTCTGGGCCCGCTGGCCGGTGTGCTGGCCATCGGCCTCAACACCGCGGGGGTGCTGGCCAAGCTGTTCTCGGAAGCGGTCGAGTCGATCGACAACGGCCCCATCGACGGGGTCAAGGCGACCGGCGCCGGCCGTCTGCACGAGATCGCCTGGGGCGTGATTCCCCAGGTGGCCCCGCTGTGGACCAGCTTTGCGCTCTACCGGTTCGAGTCGAACAGCCGCGCGGCGACCGTGCTCGGCCTGATCGGCGCGGGCGGGATCGGCCAGGTCCTGTTCGAGAGCCTGCAGGCCTTCGACTACAATACGGTCTCGACCATCGCGATCATCATCATCGTGGCGGTGACGCTGATCGACATGCTGTCACAAGTCATGCGCAAACGTCTGCTTTAAGGGCGCCAGGCTGTCATCCGTATACGAGGATTGTTTCATGCGTCTCAGCATTCTGACTGTCGCCGCCGTGTCGGCGCTTGCCCTTGCCGCCTGCGGGGATCAGGGCGGTTCCGGCACCCGTGAGGGCATCTGGGCGGCCGGCTCGTCGACCGTCTTCCCCTTCACGACCCGCGTGGCCGAGAATTTCGCCCGCAACACCGGTGGCGCCATGCCGCGCGTCGAGTCGCTGGGCACCGGCGGCGGCATCCAGGCCTTCTGTCAGGGCGTCGGCCCCCAGACCCCGGACATCGCCAACGCCTCGCGCCGGATGAAGCCGTCCGAATACGATCTGTGCGCCCAGAATGGCGTGACCGAGATCATCGAGATCAAGATCGGCTTTGACGGTCTGGTGATCGCCACGGCCCGCGACGGCGCGGATTTCGCCTTCCAGGGCGCCGACCTCTATCTGGCGCTGGCCAAGGACGTGCCCGGCGGGGACGGCTTCATCGCCAACCCGAACACCAGCTGGGATCAGGTGCGCTCGGGCCTGCCGTCTGCGCGCATCCTGGTTTATGGCCCGCCGCCCACCTCGGGCACGCGCGATTCCTGGCTGGAACTGGCCATGGCGCCGGCCGCGAAAAACCTGCCGACGCTCGCGGCCCTGGCGGAAAGCGACGAGGATGCGTTCGAGGCTCGCGCCCATACCCTGCGTGAGGACGGCGTCTGGGTCGACTCGGGCGAGAATGACAATGCCATCGTCCAGACCCTGACCCGGACCCCTGGCTCGGTCGGCGTGTTCGGCTATTCCTTCCTCGAGCAGAACAGCGAGTCGGTGAAGGCCGCCAGCGTCAACGGCGTCTATCCGACGCTCGAGACCATTTCGTCGGGCGAGTATCCGATCAGCCGGTCGATGTATATCTACGTCAAGAAGGCCCATATCGGCGTCACGCCGGGTCTGGACCAGTTCGTCGCCGAGTTCGTCTCGGACGCCGCTTCGGGCCCCGGAGGTTATCTGCAGGATCGTGGCCTGGTGCCGCTGCCGGAAGCCGAGCTGGTCGCCCAGCGTGAAGCCGCCCGGGCCCACACCCCGATGGCTCGCCCCGAGTAGACCCGGGTGTCAGGCGCGCGCGGCCAGGTGCTCTGCCACCGCGCGCGTCTCCCACAGCGCCAGATAGTGATCCGACTCCAGGGGCTCGGGCAGGCTATAGGGCGGTGCCTGCAGGTCCAGGTGGCGTGATCCGTGGGGATGGCGCGGGGAAAGCGCCGCATTGGCGTGGCCCCTGTTGCTGGTGATCAGCAGATAGCGCGCTCCCGACGCCACCATGTGCCGCAGCGCGCTGTGGACATCGGCTTCGTCCAGGTGATTGAGCAAATCCTTGCACAGCACCAGATCAGCGCGTTCGGGCGCCCGCCGTGTGATGTCGAGGGTCTCGAACCGGACGTGCGGGTAGCGGCGGCGGTTCAGGCGCACCAGCTCCGGCACGACGTCATAGCCGACATAGGCCAGCCCGGGGTGGGCGCCCAGCAGCATCGGCATCCAGTTGAAGTCGCCACAGGCCACGTCGGCGATCGAGTGGATGTCCCGCTCCTCCAGGAGGCGTTCCAGCACCCTGAGCGTGTGACGCACAGGCTCCGAGGCGCGTTCCGAACCGGGGCCGGATGCGCTCTCGGCCGATTCCCAGCGCCGATCGTGAAAGACAAGACTGAAGCGCGAGGCGGCGTCCGGGCGAAGGCGACCCGCGAGACGGCGGCGGTAGATCCACCGGGTAAGCGCGAGCGGCAGTCTCATGCAGCCTGGGCCCGCCGACGCAGCCGGGTGATGCGGCGCAGCCGTCGCCAGAAGCGACCGCGCTCGGGCTCGGGATAGGGTTCGAGGTTCTCGACGAACTGCTCGGCCGAGGCCCGCCAGCTGAATTTCTCCGCATAGGCGCGGACGTTTGCGCGATCCAGCTCCAGACAGGCCATGCAGGCCTTCTTCAGATCGTCATCGATGGCGCCGGCGCCCGAGCCCGGAATGATGTCGATCGGTCCATGGGCCGGAAAGGCCGCCACGGGCGTACCGGTCGCCATGGCCTCGAGGATCACCAGCCCGAAGGTGTCGGTCCAGCTGGGGAAGACGAAGACGTCGGCGTCGCGGAAGCAGCGGGCCAGCTCCTCGCCGAAGCGGGCGCCCAGGAATTTGGCCTCGGGGTATTTTTCCTGGAGCTCGGCGCGGGCCGGGCCGTCGCCGACCACGATCTTGGTGCCGGGCAGGTCCTGTTCGAGGAAGGTCTCGATGTTCTTCTCGACCGCCACCCGGCCGACGTTCAGCCAGAAGGGCCGGGGCCAGTCCTTGCCGCCCAGCTCGTCGTAGATGCGCGGGAGATCGGGATTGAACAGCTCGGTATCCACGCCCCGCGACCAGGGCGAGACATTGCGGAAGCCGTGCTCGACCAGTTCGTCGCGCAGGGTCGGGGTGGCCACCATCAGCCGTCCGGACGGCTTGTGGAACCACTTCATATAGGCATAGCCGACCTGCACCGGGACCGGGAAACGCGCCGAGATATATTCAGGGAATTTCGTGTGGTAGCTGGTCGTGAACGGCAGCTTCCACTCCACGCAGATGCGCCGCGTGGCGATGCCGATCGGGCCTTCGGTGGCGATGTGGACGGCGTCGGGCTCGAACGCGCGCAGCCGCTCGCGAATTTCCTCTTCCGCGCCCAGCGCCAGCCGGATTTCCGGATAGGTGGGGCAGGGAATGGTCTTGAACTGGCTGGGCTCGATGACCTCGACCTCATGGCCCATGCCGCGGCATTCCGCCACGGTTCGGGTCAGGGTGCGGACGACGCCGTTGACCTGGGGCTCCCAGGCGTCGGTGGCCAGAATAATGCGCATGGAGGGGCCGCTGCAGCCTTTGTGTCTTTCCGGGCCGAAGACTTACCCCGAAGCGCGGGCGAAGGCGAGCGATGAACGCGGCAAGCGTGGCAGGAAAGACTTGTCGGCACCCCCCTCCCGCTCCCCCAAAGAAGTCGTTATGGGGGCCGGATGGCCCTGAATTATATCTCCGCCCCGTTTGACGAATCCGCCCTCTCGCAGGACTGGGACGCGCTCGACCAGTCCAAATTCGTTGACGAGACCCAGTCGGTCCGCGCGCTGCTTAGCCAGATCCCGCTATCCGGCGAGGAACGTGCCGCCGCCGTGGACGAAGCCGTCACCCTCGTCGAGTCGGCCCGCAAGGACTATCGCCTCGAAGGCGTGGTCGAGAGCTTCCTCCAGGAGTTCTCGCTCGGCACCCGGGAAGGGCTGGCCCTCATGTGTCTGGCCGAGGCCCTGCTGCGGACGCCGGACGAGGACACGCGTGACAAGCTGATCGCCGAAAAGATCGGATCGGCCGACTGGGCCAAGCATATGGGTCAGTCCGACAGCCTGTTCGTCAATGCCTCGACCTGGGGGCTGATGCTGACCGGACGCCTGGTCGAGGTGGACGAGGACGCCCGCCGTGACCTGCCGGGCTTCCTGCGCCGGGTGGCGGGCCGGGTCGGCGAGCCCGTGATCCGCCAGGCCGTGGCCGCTGCCGTCCGCATGATGGGCGAGCAGTTCGTCGTGGGCCGTACCATCGGCGGTGCCCTCAAGCGCGCCAACCGTGAAAAATGGCTGTGCAGCTTCGACATGCTGGGCGAGGGCGCCCGTACGGCCGCCGATGCCGAGCGCTATGAGAAAATCTACGCCGACGCCATCCATGCGGTCGGCAAGGGACGGGCCCAGCGCCCGGAGTCCAGGGGGCCCCAGACCGGCCACGGCGTGTCGGTCAAGCTGTCGGCCCTGTCGCCCCGCTATGAGGCAGTGCAGAGCGGCCGCGTCTGGGAAGAGCTCTATCCCCGGGTCAAGCGGCTGGCCCTGATCGCCGCCGAATACGACATGAATTTCTGCATGGACGCGGAAGAGGCCGACCGCCTCGTCATTTCGCTGAAACTGCTCGACCGGCTGGCGAACGACCCCGACCTCGGCGAATGGAAGGGGCTGGGCCTGGCGGTCCAGGCCTATCAAAAGCGGGCCCCGGAAGTGGTGGCCCGCGTCGCCGAGCTGGCCCGGACCTCGGGCCGGCGCTTGATGGTCCGGCTGGTCAAGGGCGCCTATTGGGACACCGAGATCAAGCGCGCCCAGGTCATGGGGCGGGCGGACTACCCCGTCTATACGACCAAGGCCGCGACCGACGTGAACTATCTGGTCTGCGCCCAGGCCATCATCGATGCGGCCCCGCATCTGTACGGCCAGTTCGCCACGCACAATGCCGTCTCCCTGACCGCGATCCACCGCATGGCGCGCCGCGCCGATGTGAAGGTCGAGTTCCAGCGCCTGCACGGCATGGGCGAGGCCCTCTATGACGCGGCCGAGGCCCGCTGGAAGGACGACCGTCCGGTGGTGCGCGCCTATGCCCCTGTCGGCGGACACGAGGAACTGCTGCCCTATCTGGTCCGTCGCCTGCTGGAGAACGGCGCCAACTCGTCCTTCGTCCATGTGCTGATGGACGAGCGGGTGCCCGCGATATCGGTCGCCACCGATCCCGTCTCGCTGGTCGAGGCCCAGCCCGACCGCCACGCCCGCATTCCCGTGCCCCGGGCGATGTACGGCGACCGCCTGAACTCACTGGGCCGCGACTATACCCGCAAGAGCGATCGCGAAACCCATGCCGAGGCGCTCGAACTGGTGGACCGCGAACGGCTGACGTCGGGCCCCATGATCGGGGGACTGCTGCACGCCGGCGTTCATGCCGAGGATGTGACCAACCCCTATCGGCGTGACGACATTCTGGGCCATGTGTCCGAGGCCTCGCCGGACGAGATCGACACCGCCATCGAAAAGGCCGGCCGCGCCCAGCTGGCCTGGGACCGTCAGGGCGGCCCCGCGCGCGCCCATGTCCTGCGCGCCATGGCCGACGGGCTGGAAGCCGACCTCGACCGTCTGGTCGCCCTGCTCAGCCGCGAGGCGGGCAAGACGCTGAACGATGGCGTGGCCGAGGTGCGCGAAGCCGCCGACTTCTGCCGCTACTACGCCATGCTGGCCGAGCGCGACTTTGCCGGTCCCGAGACGCTCACCGGTCCGGCGGGCGAGACCAACCGGCTGATGCTGCACGGGCGCGGCGTGTTCGCCTGCATCAGCCCGTGGAACTTCCCGCTGGCCATCTTCACCGGTCAGGTGGCCGCAGCACTGGCTGCCGGCAATGCCGTGGTGGCCAAACCGGCCGAGCAGACCCCGCTGATCGCCGCCGAGGCGGTCCGCCTGTTCCAGCGCTGCGGCCTCGAGCCTGATGTTCTGGCCCTCCTGCCGGGCCGGGGCGAGACGGTCGGCGCCAAGCTGGTGTCGCACCCCGGGATCAACGGCGTCGCCTTCACCGGCGGCACCGAAACGGCCTGGGCGATCAACCGTGCCATCGCGGCCCGGCCCGGTCCGATCCTTCCCTTCATCGCCGAGACCGGCGGTCTGAACGCCATGTTCGTGGACACCACTGCCCTGCGCGAACAGGTGATCGACGATGTGCTGGTGTCGGCCTTCGGATCCGCCGGCCAGCGGTGCTCGGCCCTGCGTGTCCTGTATGTGCCGAAGGACGGCGCCCAGGTACTGGTCGACGGGCTGAAGGGCGCGCTGGATGCCCTCGTGATCGGGGATCCGGCCGATCCCTCGACCGACATCGGTCCGGTGATTGACGCCGAGAGCCGCAAGGTGCTGGAGGACCACGTTGCCCGCCTGGAAAAGGAGGGCAAGGTCATTGCCCGGGGCAACCTTCCGGCAGACGCCGGTCGCGGGGACCTGTTTGCCCCGGTGATCGCCGAGATTCCGACCTCCGACTTCCTCGAAAAGGAGGTCTTCGGCCCGATCCTGCACATCTATCGCTATGGCCCGAACGAGCTGAAGTCGGTCACCGAGAAGCTGGCCGCGCGTGGCTACGGGCTGACGCTGGGCGTGCACAGCCGGATCGAGGCCTTTGCCGATCAGGTCATCCGGCTGGTGCCCGCCGGCAATGTCTACATCAACCGCTCGATGACCGGCGCCGTGGTCGGCGTCCAGCCGTTCGGCGGCGAGGGCCTGTCGGGCACCGGTCCCAAGGCCGGCGGTCCCCACAGCCTGATCCGCTTCGCGGCTGAAAAGGCCATCTCGAACAATATCGCGGCCCAGGGCGGTGACCCGGCGCTGATGAATTTGTAAAGCTGCGGACTACGTGGGTTGGCCCGCAGCCATCCATTCGTGCATCGCGGTGATCATCTCGCCCGTCGGGTATTCTCTGATATCCTCCTCGGATGAGCCGGCGGCAAGTTGCATCTCCCAGTACCACTCTTGGAACGCGACATATTTCCCGCTTACAAGCGCACGTCCGAGGCGCTCGGCACCAGCATGTCCGACTAGCCAGTCTCTCACATGTGCCATCGCCTTTTCAAAATCACTCCCGTGAGCCCGGATGTCCCATCCTGATATGTCGGATAGGACTTTTTGATACTCGTATCTCTCGTGCTCGAATATCAGGATTGATTTGGACGACTGAGAGTCATCACCGAACTTTCGACACCCGTAGTCGAGACCAAGCTCGAAAGGCATATTCATTCGGGCGAGATCGCCTTCGCTTTTCGCCCTACAGCGAGACAAATCGTGGATCGCATATTTCGAACTGCCGATAAGCTCCACAATTCGATCCAGTCGTCCCGATGCATTGTCGGCATTCTCGGGGGCCAGTCTCGGCCAGAAGCCGAGGAAAACCACGCAAAATGCCATCGCTTGAAGGATCGGCGCGAAGTCCTCGTCGAATGGACAGTTTATGAAGACTGATCGTTCGAAGGGCGGCATTTTCATCCCTTCGGAGGATGCGGGTCCTTACCGTAAGAATTTCGCTCTCTGATACGACCGTCTTGACCGTGAATATACAGCTCAGTTCGCTGGTTCTTCGCGATCCGAGTAGCTGCCGCTATGGCTGCAGCTTGTGTCGCATGAGTGCTGGACGCTTTGGCCGATCCGGCTTTCTTCACACTCCATGAAGAGCCTTGGGGCACGACGTGCTGACCTTGCTTTGCCATGAGTCGCTCACCTCTCTTTAATGGTCAACTATATCACGGCACGCGGCCGCGCTAAGTGAAAACCTAGCCCCCCGGCCATCCCCCTGCGCGGCTGAGGGCGCTGGGGGCGGGGCGGCCGATCTTCTCGCCGATCCAGCGCGCGGTTTCGATCAGGGCGTCGAGGTCATAGCCGGTCTCGAAGCCCGCGCGCTCGAGCATATAGACCAGGTCCTCGGTGGCGATATTGCCCGTGGCCCCGGGGGCGAACGGACACCCCCCGATGCCGCCCACCGAGGCGTCCAGAACGTCGACCCCGGCCTCTATCCCCGCATGGGCATTGGCCAGACCGGTGTTGCGGGTGTCATGGAAATGCAGGCGCAGCGTGGCATCGGGCGCCGCCTTGCGCGCCGCCTCGACCTTTTTCGTAACCGCCCATGGGTCGCCGGCGCCGATGGTGTCGGCCAGGGCGATCTCGCGAATGCCCATGGCGGCATAGGCGCCCACCATGTCGGCGACCTGATCGACACTGACCTCGCCGTCGAACGGGCAGCCCCAGACGCAAGACAGGGTCACCGACAGCGACGGCGCAGCATCCCCGGGGGCGGCATTGTGGCGGCGGGCGACGATGGCCTCGACCATGGCGCGCTGTCCGGCCCGGTCCAGCCCCTGGTTCTTGAGCCCGAACCCGTCGGTGGCGGCGACCGAAACATTGACCTCATCGACCGCCGTGGTGATGGCCCGGTCATAGCCTCGCCCGTTCAGCACCAGGCCGATCCGGCTGCGGCCCGGCTCGGGGGGCAGGGCGGCCATGACCTCTTCGGCGCCGGCCATCTGCGGCACATATTTCGGGTGGACGAAACTGACGGCCTCGATGCGGCGCGCGCCGGCGGTCTCGAGCCGGCGGGCCAGCTCGGCGCGGACGGCGGGCTCCAGCACCATCTTTTCATTCTGCAGGCCGTCGCGGGGACCGACCTCGACAATCTCGATCCGGCGGCTCATTGCGCGCCCTCGACCGGCACATCGGCGCCCGGGGGCGCATAGACGGTCAAATCCACGTCATCGCCGGTCGAATAGTTGTGGCCGCTCACCTCGCCGACCGCGCGGCCGGTCACGCCCAGCCGCGCCGCCGCCTGGGCAAAAGCTTCGGCGTCGCGCGCCTCGACGATGGCCGGCCGTCCCTCGGACAGCGCACGGGCAGCGCCCTCGGCATCGGTCAGCTGGGTGGTGCGCCCGGTCAGGAAGACAAAGCTGGGCTCGTGGAAGGTGGTAATCGCCACGGGGCTGGTGGTCAGCCCCTGACGCGGGTGCAGATTGGCCTCCTTCAACACCTTGGTCAGCTGCGGGGCGATGGCCAGCGGACGCAGCTGCCGGATCGTGCCCGACAGGGCGGTGTGGCTGAGAACGCCCAGGGCCAAAGCGGTGACCAGAGCCGCTACCGGCGCCTTGTTCAGGAGCAGGAAGCCCCCGACGGCAGCGGCCGCGACGGCCGAGACCATGGTGATCGCCGCCCAGGTCTGGGCGGTCGAGGTGGCGTAGTTCGACACCCCGTAGACGGTGATGGCCACGATCAGCCCGGCCGCGACCAGACCGAGGACGGCCCCCACCCGGCGCGAGAGGGCGCCGATGGGCCGCGTCAGGGCCACGGCGGCCAGCAGCGCCAGCGCGCCAAAGGTCGGCAGGGTGTAGTGGACCAGCTTGGTCGGCGTCAGCTCGAAGATCAGCCAGCCGGGCACCAGCCAGCAGATAAGGAAGCGGATGGCCGGTTCGGTCCGCCGGTGCCAGGCCGTCGAGATCGAGGCCGGCAGCAGCAGGGTGGCCGGGAAGAACAGCAGGGGCAGCAGCAGCAGATAGACGCCCGGAGGGGCGCCGTGGCTCTCATGGCCCCCCGCCACCTTGGGCGCCAGATCCCCGGCAATGGCCTCGCGCCAGAAGCCACCGTCAGTGGCGACCGTGATGGCCAGCGCCCACGGGCCGACGATCAGGGCGACCAGCGCCAGTCCCCAGCCCCAGCCCAGCGGTTTCAGCCAGAGGAAGTCCCGGTCCCAGACCGACAGGGCCAGAATGGCGGGCAGGATGACGACCAGGCCGATCGGCCCCTTGACCAGAATCGACAGGCCCAGTGCCCCCCAGAAGATCAGCTTGTGCGGCCGGCGCGGCGGATCATTGGCGCGTACCGCCAGATAGATGCGCATGAGGGCGGCCATCGCCGCGGTCACACAGGCCATCAGGACCGCGTCGGTCTTGGCGATCCCGGCCTCGGTCGACAGCAGGAAACAGGCCCCCAGTATCGCCCCGGCCAGCACGCCGGTGCGGGTGCCGAAGACGGCTGTGCCGACCCAGGCACAGGCGAGGGCCGCGATCATCGCTCCCAGCAGCGAGGGCAGCCGATAGGGCTGGATGGCGCGGTTCTCGGCATTGCCGGTCACCGCGACCGCGGCGGCCTGCATCCAGTAGATGCCGACCGGCTTCTTCCAGCGCGGTTCGTCCTGAAAGCGGATGTCGACGAAGTCGCCGGTCTCCAGCATCTGGGACGTCGCCTGCGCATAGCGGCTCTCATCCCGGTCCAGAGGCGGCAACAGCAACAGGCCGGGCAGGCCGGCGACGAACGCCACCAGGGCGGCAAGGGCCAGGCCGCGCCAGCCGCGCAGTCGATGGGCGAGATCCAGTCCGGTCATGGCTCCGCTTCTATCACGCACTTTCCGATTGCGTCAGCCGCCTCGCGCGAGCGTGACCGGCCGCGCGCGCGACCCTCCCCCTTCCGCACAAAACCCGCTAGACAGCGGCCATGACAGCCGCTGCGCCCCTCATCTCCGTGGTCGTTCCCGTGCATGACGAGGCCGGGGCGGTCGAAGCCCTGGTCACCGAAATCGCCGAGGCCTTTGCCGGCCGGAACCATGAAATGGTGCTGGTCAATGACGCCAGCCGCGACCAGACCCTGGCCTTGCTGGAGGGCCTGAAGGCGCGTTTTCCCACGCTGCGCGTGCTGTCACACGGCACCAATGCGGGCCAGAGCCGGGCGGTGCGCACCGGCGTGCTGGCCGCGCGGGGCGAGGTGGTGGTGACCCTGGACGGGGACGGCCAGAACCCGCCGTCAGAGGCGCCCAAATTGGTCGACGCCCTGCTGGCCGCCCCGCCCGAGGTCGCGCTGGTCGGTGGCGTTCGACAGCGCCGGCAGGACACGGGGGCCAAGCTGTGGGCCTCGCGCTGGGCCAACCGCATCCGCAAGCGACTGCTGGGCGACGATGCCGACGATACCGGTTGCGGGCTCAAGGCCTTTCGCCGCGATGTCTTTCTGCGGCTTCCCTATTTCGATCACATCCACCGCTACCTGCCGGCCCTGATGATCCGCGAGGGCTATCAGAACCGCTATCTGCCGATCTCGCATCGCGCGCGCGACACAGGCCAGTCCAAATACACCAACTGGGAGCGGCTGATGGCCAGCCTGTCGGACCTGCTCGGCGTCATGTGGCTGAAATCCCGGGCCCGGAACCCCGGCCACATCACCGAGGTCTGAGCGGGGACCGCGCCCTCGCCCGCGGACACGGCACAGGGGAACAGGGTTGCCGGAAAGGTTAACCGGCCTCACTATCGGTGCGGACGTTCGCCCTGCGGACATGGAGGGAACAGGCTATGTGGATTGCCGTACCGCTGCTGGTCGTGCCGTGGCTGATTTACAATGTCGTGGTCCTGACCGGCCTGCTCGGCGGGGATCCGTCGCTGGGGGCTGACCCGGCGCTGCGTCAGGCCGTCTTCAGCATTCCCATGGCCTCGGGCGTGCGCTGGAATGTCGGCGTCGGCGACATGATCCTGTTTTTCGGGCTGATTTTCCTGTTCTTCGAACTGCTGAAGTCGACCTCCAGCCAGAAGGTCGCCATCATCAACCACGCCCTGTCGATGATCCTGTTCGTCGTCTGTCTGGTGCAGTTCCTGCTGATCCCCAGCTTTGCCACGTCCACCTTCTTCCTGATCACCATCATGATCATGTTGGACGTGCTGGCGGGCTTCATCGTGACGATCATCGCCGCCCGCAAGGATCTGGACTTCGGCGGCGGCTGATCAGCCGAACACGCTGAACACCAGCGCCACAATCAGCACATCGGTGGTGCGGGCGACGAGCGACATGAGGGTGGCCATCGGCATGGTCCAGGCTCCGGTACGGGACAGGGATCCCGTGCCCAGCAAGGGTCATGCCGCGCGATCCGGCGCTCAGATTTCGGTCTTTTTGGCCTGGCCCGGCGGCGGGCGGCGGTCCTTCTCGCCCGTATATTCGGTGCCCAGATAGGCCGAGCGCGCGGCATCCAGCACCGGCGGGCCGCCTCTCAGGCCCTTGCGGACACCGGTCTGGCCCAGCATCTGCGCCTCGAAGGCCCCCGAGGCACTGACCGGCGGGACGGTATGGGCCGCGGCAGGGCTTGCCGCCGGACCGGCAGTTTCATCCCGGGACCCGGCATCGTCTTCCCGGGGCACCAGCGCCCGGCCCTCGGCGCGCCGGTCGGCCTGACGCCGCTCATCCTCGCGCCGCCGCCGCTCGCGACGGTCCGGCACCGCGCCGCTGACGGGGGCCGAAGGACCGACCGGCGGGATGCGGTCGGTCATGCGGGGTCCGATCCGCCCTTCTTCGCCGACCGGGCGCTGCCCTGGGCCAGCCGGTCGATCTGGGCGCGCATCTCGTCCATCTGGCGGCGCATTTCGTCGAGGGCCGCATCCTCCGCGCGGGGGGGTGCGGCCGGTGCGGCTTCCGGCGCCTCGGTCGTCTCGCCCGTATCGCTGCGATAGGGGTTGAAGCCCGGGAACAGGGTCATGGCGCGCTGGAACATGGCCATGTTCTGGCGCACCACATCCTCCATCAGCCCGGCCCCGGCCCCGGTGCCG
This sequence comes from Brevundimonas sp. A19_0, assembly GCF_017744255.1. Classification (GTDB taxonomy): domain Bacteria; phylum Pseudomonadota; class Alphaproteobacteria; order Caulobacterales; family Caulobacteraceae; genus Brevundimonas. Next base: position 163,686 of record NZ_JAGHQP010000004.1, read on the forward strand.
AACGCCCGGTTCAGCTGGCTGCGGAACTGCTCCTGCTGCTTCGAGAAGGTGTCCAGCGACATCTCCAGATAGCTGGGCAGCACCCCCTGCATCTGTCCGCCGTAAAAGCCGATCAGCCGCCGCAGGAATTGCACGGGAAGCAGGGCCTCGCCCCGGCTCTCCTCCTCGAAGATGATCTGGGTCAGGATGGTACGGGTCAGATCGTCGTTGGTCTTGGCGTCATAGACGACGAAATCAACGCCCTCGCGTACCATGGCCGCCAGGTCGTCCAGCGTCACATAGGAGGAGGTGGCCGTGTTGTAGAGTCGGCGGTTCGCGTACTTCTTGATGACGATCGTGTCGCCACCGGGCTTGGCATCCGTCACGCTGATGTCCTTGTGGTGAAACCGCCGCCACTATCGCGCGCGAAACGGGTTTGCGCCAGACTCGACGGAAAGGACCTCAGGTGCCGGGTACCAGCACCACCCCGACCAGCACGGCGGCCCAGTGCACACCGGCCCCCGCCACGACAAATCCATGCCAGATGGCGCGCCGGAACTTCACCTTGGGGCTGATGAAGACGAACACGCCCGACGTATAGACCAGCCCCCCGATCACCAGCAGGATCAGGGCCGCCGGATGGACGGTGTCCAGCATGGGTTTCAGCGCCAGCACGGCCAGCCAGCCGAAGATCACATAGACGGTGCTCCAGATCGCGTCCGACAGGCGCGGCAGCACCAGTTTGGCGGCCACCCCGCCCAGCGCCAGCGCCCAGATCAGCAGGGTGAAGCCCGTCGACCAGGCGCCCTCGAACCGCTGGGTGGTGAAGGGGGTATAGCTGCCCGCGATCATCAGGAAGATGGCGGCCTCGTCCAGCCGCCGCAGCAGGGGCCGCGCGGCGCAGGGCCGGGTCAGGTTGTAGACGGTCGAGGCCGTCAGCATGGCGATCAGGCACAGGGCGTAGACCGCCGTCGCCACGATCAGGCCTGCACTGTCGGCCGAGAAGGACGACATCACCGCCAGAACAATGCCGCCGATACCGGCCAGACCGAGGCCGATCAGGTGTACCCACAGGTCCGCCAACCGCTCGCCGCGGGTCTCATAGTGCTCGATCATGTCGAGCTCGTCCGGTTGCATGATCCGGCGAAACAGGCGGAGCGGGGTCTTCATCATGGGCCATGCCTTCCGGTCGAGGCGGGGTCATACGGAAACAGCCAGTCTGGCCGACCTTACGGCCCTTCAATGACCAGCCCCTGAACAGGCTCCCCTGCGGGCCATAAGTTTTTGGCCTGCGGCCCGGGTGCCACAGGCCGGCGCCCGCAGCGCTACAGGATGTAGCGGCTCAGATCCGTGTCACCCGTCAGGTCGCCCAGCCGCTCGCGGACCGCCTCCGCATCAAAGCGGATCGTCTGTCCAGAGAGGTCGGCGGCCTTGAAACTGGTCTCCTCCAGCACCCGTTCGACCACGGTGATCAGCCGCCGGGCGCCGATGTTCTCGATGGCGCTGTTGGCTGCCACGGCGGCGTCAGCCATCGCCTCGACCGCATCGTCGGTAAACTCGAGGGTCACATCCTCGGTCGCCAGCAAGGCCTGGTTCTGGCGGATCAGATTGGCCTCGGGCTCGGTCAGGATGCGGCGGAAGTCCTCGCGCGTCAGGGCCTTCAGCTCGACACGGATCGGCAGTCGCCCCTGCAGCTCGGGCAGCAGGTCGCTGGGCTTGGACACGTGGAAGGCACCCGAGGCCACGAACAGCACATGATCCGATTTCACCGGTCCGTAGCGAGTGGCGACCGTGGTGCCCTCGATCAGGGGCAGCAGGTCGCGCTGCACGCCCTCGCGGCTGACGTCAGCGCCGCCGCGATCCTGGCGCGCGGCGACCTTGTCGATCTCGTCTATGAAGACGATGCCCTCGGTTTCCGCCAGCTGAACCGCCTCGCGGGCCAGACTGTCATTGTCGAGCAGCTTGTCCGACTCCTCGGCGATCAGGGGGGCATGGGCCGCCTTGACCGACAGGCGCACGGTCTTTGTGCGCGGACCGCCCATCTTGCCCAGCATTTCCGTCAGATTGATCATGCCGACATTGCCGCCCGGGCCCATGCCCGGCAGATCCAGCCCCGGAACGGGCGAGGCCGTGTCGGCCAGTGCCAGATCGATTTCCTTGTCGTCCAGCTCGCCCTTGCGCAGTTTGGCCCGGAAGGCATCGCGGGTGGTCGACTGGGCGCCCGCGCCGACCAGGGCGTCCAGAATCCGGTCCTCGGCCGCGCGCTCGGCCTGGGCGCGCACCTCGCCCCGGCGACGATCCCGCACCAGCACCAGGGCGGCCTCGACCAGATCGCGCAGGATCTGGTCCACGTCCCGGCCGACATAGCCGACCTCGGTGAATTTGGTGGCCTCGACCTTGAGGAAGGGCGATCCGGTCAGCCGCGCCAGCCGGCGGGCGATCTCGGTCTTGCCGACGCCCGTCGGCCCGATCATCAGGATGTTTTTGGGCGTCACCTCGTCGCGCAGGGGCTCGGCCACCTGCTTGCGGCGCCAGCGGTTGCGCAGGGCAAGCGCCACGGCGCGCTTGGCATCGGCCTGACCGACGATGAAGCGGTCCAGTTCGGAGACAATTTCACGGGGCGACAGATCGGTCATTTTCGGTCTCCCAGCGTTTCGACGGTCAGATTGCCATTGGTGTAGACGCAGACCTCGGCGGCGATGGCCATGGCCTTGCGGGCCACCGCCTCGGCATCCAGGTCGGTGTTCTCGATCAGGGCGCGGGCGGCAGACAAGGCGAAATTCCCGCCCGATCCGACCGCCGCCACGCCGTGCTCGGGCTCCAGAACGTCACCCACGCCGGTGACGGTAAAGATCGACGTCTTGTCCGCCACCAGCAGCATGGCCTCCAGCCGCCGGAGGTAGCGGTCCGTGCGCCAGTCCTTGGCCAGATCGACGCAGGCACGCGCCAGCTGATCCGGGTATTGCTCGAGCTTGGCCTCCAGCCGTTCCAGCAGGGTAAAGGCGTCGGCGGTTGCGCCCGCAAAGCCCGCCACCACGCGCCCCCCGGCCAGGGTCCGCACCTTGCGCGCGGCCCCCTTGACGATGGTCGGGCCCATGGAGACCTGTCCGTCCCCGGCAATGACGGTGGTGCCGCCCTTGCGAACGGCCAGAATGGTGGTCCCGTGCCAGCCGGGGCCGGAGTGAGAGGCGGAATCGTCTGTCTGGTTCATGGCGCCCAGATGGGGCCGCCGATCCAGCCCTGCAACCTCAACTGATTGAATTGTAACGGCCCGGCGACCGCCACATTTTGGCCCATGTAAACAGTTACAGTAGAATTCAATTCCGACAATTGCGCCTTGTCGCGCACATCCATTCCGCAGGACCTCTATGCTTTATCGTCTCACCTATGTGAGCGACGCCATGGGCTCGCTCGGTACAAGCCTGTTGTCCATGGCTCACGTCCTCGGGGTGTCCGAGGTCAACAATCGCCGTGACCATCTGACGGGCGCGATCGCGATCGAGGCGGGCCACATCGTTCAGGTCATCGAGGGCACGCGTATCGACATCGACCGGCTCATGAACAGGCTGACGGGCGATCCCCGCCATGCGAACCTGCGCGTTCTGGCTGACCGCCCTGTGGCCGACCGCCTTTTCCAGGCGCCGATGGCCCATTGCCATCTGGAGACATGGAACACGCGTCTCGATCTGGCCGACCTGTCGGAAGGCCGTATTGCCGTGGACCTCGCGGAATCCCTGCTGGCCGAATGCGCCCGGGGTGAGGACGATTCGGCGGTGCGGACGGGAACCGACGGCTAGGGTTACCTTCGCTGTCGCCTGATGGACGGAAGCGTCCTAGACAGGCTGCGTGACCTTTTCCGAAGACGAGATCGAACGCTACGCCCGCCATCTGGTGCTCGCCGACGTCGGCGGCCCCGGCCAGCAGAGGCTCAAGGCCGCGCGCGTGCTGGTCGTGGGGATGGGCGGCGTCGGCGGCCCGGCGGCCCTCTATCTGGCAGCAGCCGGGGTCGGGACCCTGGGCCTGATCGACGACGACACGGTGGCCCTGTCCAACCTTCAGCGTCAGATCCAGTTCGATACGCCGGACATCGGCGCGCCCAAGGTCGCGGTCTCGGTCCGGCGACTGACGGCGCTCAACCCTCACGTCGACGTCCAGACCTTTGCCGAACGCCTCACCGAGGACAGCGCGGCGTCGCGTCTGGCCGGCTGGGATCTGGTGATCGACGGCACGGATGACTTCGACACCCGCATGGCGGTCAACGGGGCCTGTGTGGCCTCCGGCATTCCGCTGGTCTCAGGGGCCCTCGGCGCCTGGAGCGGACAGGTCGGGGTGTTCGAGGGGCGGCCCTGCTACCGCTGTCTGGTGCCCGAAGTGCCGCCCGATGCCGAAACCTGCGCCCGCGTTGGCGTGGTCGGCGCCCTGGCCGGTCTGGTCGGCAGTATGGCGGCGCTGGAAGCCATCAAGCGGGTGACCGGCGCGGGCCAGCCCCTGACCGGCCGTCTGTGGATCCATGACGCCCTGGCCGGGCGCAGTCGCACCGTTACGGTCACTGCGGACCCGACCTGCCCGGTGTGCGGCTGAAAATCAGGCGAAGGCCTGTTTCAGCAGGACGATATAGCGTTCCAGCAGCTCCTGCTCCTTCGCGGCCGGCCAGTCGGCGTGTCCGGCATCCTCGACCTCGATCAGCTCGGCCGTCTTGCCCGCCCGGTCCAGCGCCTCCTTCATGCGGCGCGATTCGACGACCGGCACGACGGGATCGTCGACGCCATGCACCAGCAGGACCGGACAGGCGATCTCGGCCGCCCGCCTGCGGGGCGAGGCCGAGGCCAGTTCGGTCTCCATCGTCGCCGGATCGCCGATGCGTTTGGTCCAGAAGTCATAGACCAGCCGCCCTTCGGTATCGTCCTCGCGGCGCTCCCATTCCAGCATCTCAAGCAGGTCTGCGACGCCACAGATGGCGATGGCCGCCTTGTACAGGTCGGGCCGCCGCACAGCCCCCATCAGGGCCGCATAGCCGCCGTAGCTTGACCCCATGATCGCCACGCGGTTCGCGTCCAGCCCTTTCAGGGCGATGGCATGATCGATGGCGTCCTCGACGTCTTCTTGCATGCGGTCGCCCCATCGGCCCCACCCTTCGCGCGCAAAGGCCATTCCGTAGCCGCCCGAGCCGCGGAAATTGGGCCGCAGCACCCACCAGCCCTGGGCGGCCAGCACCTGCACCTGACGGTCCCAGGTCCGCAGGTCACGGACCTCGGGGCCCCCGTGCGGCAGCACCACCAGCGGGCCGGGCCGGCCTCCGGGGGGGGCGGTCAGATAGGCCTCGATCGAGGCCCCGTCGCGCGTCGTCACCTTCAGGGTGTCGGTCAGGCCCAGCCGCTCGAAGTCGAGCGGGCGAATGGCGCCCAGATTGACCACGGCCCGGGCCTGGCGGTCATAGAAATACCAGGCCCCCGGCTCGCGCGGCCCGGTCACGCCCACCACCATCCGGTTATGATCGCGGCTGAGATCGTTCAGATAGACGTCGCAGTCATTGTCCATGAAGGCGTTCAGCGCCCGGTGGTGCGCGCCCAGCGAGGCATCGACGAAGTCATACTCCAGCCGCTCGCCATAGAAGGCTGCCGCCACATAGCGGCCGGCGGCGTCCGTCACGCCATGCATGACGTCCCGGCCGTCGCGCCGGGCCATGGGGGTGCCCATGCCGAGCGTCGTCAGGTCCATTTCACGGACAGCCATGGTGTCCTCGCCGTCCACGCGCGCGGTGACCAGAATGGTGCCGGGCGTGTCGCCCTCGCCTACCCATTCGAACTCCGGCAGGTCGCCGATCCGGTTGCGGCGGATCGGTCGCCAGGCGCTGGAGCCGGGGGTGCGCCCGGACACGGTCAGAACGGTGCCGCGCGGGTTGACGTCATAGCGGATCACCGGAACCCCGCCCTGGGTCTCCCAGCCGATGGTGCCGGAACTGCCGCGCTCGATCCGGTCGGCGGCCCCGGTGGCGACATTGACCCTGTGCAGACCGAGCATGCCGTCGCGTTCCCACGCCGCCATCAGCACATGGCCGGGGTCGTTGCGCAGCAGGTCCACCACATAGCCGAGGTCGCGGGACGCGCGCAGCCGGCGCCGGTCATCCTGGAACATTACGGCCATCTCGCCCGTCACGGCGCTGACCGACAGCAGGCGCTTGGACGTCACCTCCTGGGCGGAGGTCCGGCGGTTGGAGCCGGTCACAGCCTGCGGACCGACCTTGACCGTGACGGCGACCCGCACCAGCAGGTGCTCGTCATTGGCCCATTCCAGGCCCTCGACCTCGGTGGGGCCCAGGTCGATGCGCTTGCGCTGGCCTTCGGGATCGTTGGCGTCCAGCACGTCGATGACGCCATGCGGCTCCTCCTCGGTCCCCAGCTGGTCCAGCACGGCAATCAGCGTCCCGCCCGGCGACAGGGTCGCCGCGCGGGTACGGGCGGGGGTGAAGAAGGCGTCGACGGGGTAGGGCGTGACACTCTGCCGCCGGCTTGCGGCCCGCGCCATCTCTGGCCGCAGCCCCAGCAGGCCGACGCCGCCCAACCCCGCAGCTGTGGCCAGCAGCCGACGTCGCGACAGGACCGCAAGGGTCGTCACACCTCTGGATTTCATCAACTTTCCCCCCAAGCAACCGGGGAAATCGACCACGCAGGCCAAGGGGCGTCAAGCGTTACAGCATGGCCGGAATGACGCGATCGGGCGGTCTGTGGCCATTCTGGAACGTCATGATGTTGGCGATCACGCGCTCGCCCATGTCCTGGCGGGACTCGAGAGTCGCCGAGCCCAGATGCGGCATCAGGACCACCTCGGGCCGGTTCAGCAGCCGGGGATGGACCACGGGTTCCTGTTCGAACACGTCGAGACCGACCCCACCCAGCGCCGACCGACCGACCACCTCTGCGAGGGCAGCCTCGTCGATCAGCTCGCCGCGGGCCGTGTTGATCAGGATGGCATGCGTCGCCAGCAAGCCCAGGCGCCGGGCATCCATAAGATGGTGGGTCTCGCGCGTCGCCGGACAGTTCAGCGAAACAATATCCATACGGGGCAGCATGTCGTCGAGGTCATCCCAGTACGTCGCCTGGAGATCCTCCACGACCATCGGGCTGAGGGGTTTGCGGTTGTGGTAGTGCACCTGCATGCCGAACGCCCGGGCCCGCCGCGCCAGGGCCTGGCCGATCCGGCCCATGCCGACGATGCCCAGTCGCTTGCCCCACAGCTTGCGACCGCACATCCAGGTCGGTGTCCAGCCCGAGAATTCCCCTTTCTGCACAACGCCGGCCCCCTCCACCAGACGCCGGCTGACCGCGAGGATCAGCCCCATGGCCAGATCGGCCGTGTCCTCGGTCAGGACCCCCGGGGTATTGGTGACAATCAGCCCGCGCCCGACCGCCGCCTCGACGTCGATATGGTCGACGCCCGCGCCGAAATTGGCGATCATTTTCAGGGACTCACCGGCCTTCCCGATCAAGTCTGCATCGATCCGGTCGGTGATGGTGGGCACCAGTACATCGGCCCGGCCGACGGCATCCTCCAGCGCTGAGCGGTCGAACGGCTGGTCCTTGAGGTTCAGCTCGGTGTCGAAAAGCTCCCGAAGGCGCGTCTCCACCGCGTCCGACAGGCGTCTGGTTAACACGACCTTAAGTCTGCGGCTCGACATTGGCGGGACTTTGAATCCGGAGGACAGGAGCGGAATGGAAAGGGTGTCTAGCAAACCCCGGACCCGAGGCCAAAGGGGGCGCCGGATCGCGGGCGTCACCGCGACCGCACTTGGCCTGTTCCTGATGCTGTCCGCCCAGGCCACGCGGCCCGACGGGCGGCCGACTCCCAGCAGCTATCCCGTGCCGCGCTGGATCACGCTGAAGGCCAATGAGGTCCACGCCCGAAAGGGCCCCGGCCTCGACCATGAAATCCTCTGGACCTACCGCGTGGCCGGCCTGCCGGTGCAGGTGGTCGCCGAGACGTTCGAATGGCGCAAGATCTGTGATCCGGAGGGTTCGCTGGTCTGGGTTCACCGCAGCACCACCTCGGGGCGCCGCACCGTGCTGAACACCGGCGAGGCGGCGATCGAGGTACGTACGGGCCGTCGCGACGATGCCGGCGTGCGCGCAAGGCTCTCGCCCCATGCCCTGGTGCCCGTCACCGGCTGCGAGGAGGGCTGGTGCGAGGTGCGCTCGGGTCGCGTGCGCGGCTGGGTGCGCGAGGCCGCCGTGTTCGGCACCCAGAGCGAGCCCCTGTGCGAGGCCAACCGCCCCGCGGGCCCGGCGCCCGGCCGCCGCTGAGCCCGTCCGGCATCAAGCCTTGCCGGTTGACCGGGGCGATTTCACGTGCCACGCCCGCCGCTCAGCATACGGAGGCCGTCTTGAGCCAGTTTGAACGCCAGTCTTCCTATGATTACGAGGCCCTGCTGGCCTCGGGCCGGGGTGAGCTTTTCGGGCCGGGCAATGCCCAGCTGCCGGCCCCGCCGATGCTGATGTTCGACCGTATCACCCGGATCAGCGACGACGGCGGCGTGCACGGCAAGGGCTATGTCGAGGCCGAGCTGGACGTCAATCCGGACCTCTGGTTCTTCAAATGCCACTTCATCGGCGACCCGGTCATGCCGGGCTGCCTCGGACTGGATGCCATGTGGCAGCTGGTCGGCTTCTACCTCGGCTGGATCGGGGGCCCCGGCAAGGGCCGCGCTCTCGGTGTGGGCGAGGTCAAGTTCACCGGCCAGGTCCAGCCCGACGTGAAGAAGGTCGTCTACAAGATCGACCTGAAGCGGGTCATCAATCGCCGGCTGGTCATGGGAATCGCCGACGGGGTTCTCGAAGCCGATGGAACGCCTATCTATACGGCGACGGACATGCGGGTTGGTCTGTTCGGCGGCCAGGACACCAAGGCCGCTCCGGCGGAATAACCCGAGACCCAGGATCGCGGACAACGCGGCGACAGATCGGACAGGACCAGGAAAGCAAGAACCACAATGCGGCGCGTCGTAGTTACAGGATTGGGTATCGTCTCCTCGATCGGGACCGGTGCGGCCGCCGTCACCGAGTCCCTTCGCCATGCCCGCTCGGGCGTGGTCGCGGCCCCCGACCACGCGGCGCACGGATTCCGCAGCCAGGTCTGGGCCCCGCCGCAGGTCGGCGACTGGACCCAGCTGGTCGACCGCCGCGCGGCGCGCTTCCTCGCGGACGGCACGGCCTGGGCGCACATCGCCTTTGAGGAAGCCCTGGCCTCCAGCGGCATGACGGCGGACGAGATCAAGGACGACCGCATCGGCCTTATCGTCGGCGAGGGCGGGCCCTCGACGCGCGTGATCCTCGAAGCGGCCCAGACCACGATCGAAAAGGGTTCGCCCAAGCGCATCGGACCGTTCGCCGTGCCCAAGGCCATGGCGTCCGGGCCCTCGGCCGTCCTGGCCACCTGGTTCGAGATGAAGGGCATCAACTATTCGATCAGCTCGGCCTGTGCGACCAGCGCCCATTGCATCGGCGCGGCCGCCGAACAGATTGCCTGGGGCAAGCAGGACGTGGTGTTCGCCGGTGGCTGCGAGGACATTCACTGGTCAATGTCGAACCTGTTCGATGCCATGGGCGCCATGTCGTCCAACTTCAACGACACGCCGTCGGTCGCCTCGCGGGCCTATGACAAGGACCGCGACGGCTTCGTCATCGCCGGCGGGGCGGGCATTGTGGTGCTGGAAGAGTATGAGCGGGCGAAGGCGCGCGGCGCGACCATCCTGGCCGAAGTGACAGGCTATGGCGCCAATTCCGACGGCTATGACATGGTCGCGCCTTCGGGAGAGGGCGCCGAGCGCTGCATGAAGATCGCGCTGGAAATGGCCGGCAATCCCCGGATCGACTACCTCAACCCGCACGGCACCTCGACGCCGGTGGGGGACTCCAAGGAGATGGGCGCCGTCCGCAATGTGTTCGGCGACCAGTTGCCGATGATCTCCTCGACCAAATCCCTGACCGGCCACAGCCTGGGCGCCGCCGGCGCCCAGGAGGCGATCTACTGCCTGCTGATGATGCAGAACAATTTCGCCTGCGAGAGCGCGCACATCGAAACCCTCGACCCAGAGTTCGAGGGCATGCCGATCCTGCGCGAGCGGCACGACGGCGCGCTGACCCACGTCATGTCCAACTCGTTCGGTTTTGGCGGCACCAACGGCACCCTGATCCTGTCGAAGGTCTGAGCAGCTACCAGCCGCTCTCGGCCCCGGCGGCGGTGATGCATCCGGCCATCGCGCCAAGGTCGCGGTTGAACTCCGTCGCACTGGCATAGGCGAGGGAGCCGGGATTGACGGAGATTGTCTGCACCTCGGCGCGGTGATCCTCGCCGCCGATGCCGATGCACCGGACCGAGGGCATCGGTCCTTCGCCGATCACCACGACCACATGCACCGGCATCACTTCACGCAGGTTCTGGTCCGCCAGATGGTAGCGCACGCAGTGGACGGCGCCGGACAGGGTGCTGTCCGCACAGCGCTCCAGACTGCCCGGTTCGATCTGCGAGGGCTGATACTCAAACCAGGCCGAAGGTTCTCCTGCGCTGTCGACCAGACCCTGAACATAGCGGCTGTCGCCATGGGTGGTGGCGTCGAGGGGCAGAACCTCGATCGCGACCGGCAGGCGAGGGGGCGGAGCGGCCGCGGCTGTGCCAAGGACAAGGAGGGCGGCCGCGGACAAGCCAAAGGGAACGCGCATGATGCTGAAGCCTTTCTCTGGCGGGCGCAGGACCCGGCGATCTGACCCTAGCCAGCACACCGCCGCCGCGCCAATCTACCAGACCTGACTATGCCGGAGATCACCCCTGACACCTCCTGAGTCCTACATCCTGTTCCTGCTCGGCCTCGGCGTGGTCGTGCTGATGGTGTCCTGGGCCCCGGTCGGCCTCAAGAAGACGCCGCTCACGCTCGCCATCGTCTGCGTCCTGCTGGGCATTGCCGTGTTCAGCGTCGGCGCGTTGAACTTCAATCCGGACCCCCGGACCTGGGACACGCTGACCGAGCGGGTGACCGAGGTGGTGGTGATCATCAGCCTGATGGGGGCGGGGCTCAAGCTCGACCGGTCACTGGGCTGGCGGGCGTGGGGCTCGACCTGGCGGTTGCTGGCCATCGCCATGCCGCTGACCATCCTCGGCGTGATGGCGCTGGGCCTGTACGGCCTTGGCTTCTCGCTGGCGATGGCCCTGCTGCTCGGCGCCTCGCTGGCCCCCACAGATCCGGTACTCGCCGCCGACGTCCAGGTCGGTCCGCCCAAGTCGGGTGATGAGGACGAGGTCCGCTTCGGCCTGACGTCCGAGGCCGGGCTGAACGATTCTCTCGCCTTTCCCTTTGTCCACCTGGCCATTCTGGTGTCGCTGGGCGGGCTGGCCTCGACCGCGGCCCTGACCGACTGGTTCGCCATCAAGGTGGTGTGGAAACTGCTGGCCGGCGCCGGCGTGGGCTTCCTCGTCGGCAAGGGTTTGGGCTGGCTGATCTTCGCCAGTGAAAAGGCGGGCCTGTCGCGTCTGGGCGACGGTCTGGTGGCGCTGGCCGCCACCTTCATCGCCTATGCGGTGGCCGAGGTGGCCCATGGGTACGGCTTCCTCGCCGTCTTCGTCTGCGGGGTGACCATCCGCGCCTGGGAGCGGGACAATGACTTCCACAAGGAGATGCACCATTTCGCCGATCAGTTCGAACGGCTGCTGATCATGCTGGTGCTGGTGCTGTTCGGCGGGGCGATCGCCAACGGCCTGATGGACTCCCTGACGTGGACCGATGCCGCGATCGGTCTGGCCATCCTGCTGGTCGTGCGGCCGGTCGCCGGGATGATCGCCATGATCGGCTCGCCCGAGCCCTTCCGCGACCGGCTGCTGATGGCCTTCCTCGGCATCCGCGGCATCGGCTCGGTCTATTATGTCGCCTATGGCATCAACCATGGAGACTTCGGCTCCAGCGAGCGGCTGTGGTCCATTCTGGGCTTTGTCATCCTCGCCTCCATCGTCATCCATGGCGTGACCGCCAATCCCCTGCTCGAGCGGTTGCGGCGCTGGCGCGCGGTGGACTGACGGCAAACAGGTGCTTTTCCCCGGGCGGAGGCCCTGCTAACCCTCCCACCCTGATTTCCGAGGAGACGACCATGGCTTCCGACAGCGGCTGGACCTTCCCCACCGGCGACCTGATGAAGGGCAAGAAGGGCCTGATCCTGGGGGTGGCGAACGCCAACTCCATCGCCTGGGGCATTGCCCAGCAACTGGCCGCCCAGGGCGCCGAGCTGGCCTTCACCTATCTGGGCGAGGGGCTGGAGCGCCGGGTGCGTCCGCTGGCCGAGAGCGTGGGCGCCAAGCTGATCGTCCAGGCCGACGTCACCGACGACGCCTCGATGGACGCCGCCTTTGCCGAGCTGGAAAAGACCTTCGGCACCATCGACTTCGTGGTCCATTCGGTGGCCTTCGCCAACAAGAACGAGCTTCAGGGTTCATTCGTCGACAACACCACCCGCGACAGCTTCTTGCTGGCCATGAACATCTCGGTGTTCAGCTTCGTCGATGTGGCAAAGCGCGCCGCCAAACTGATGCCGAACGGCGGGTCGATGGTCACCATGACCTACCTCGGCGCCGAGCGCGCCATTCCCAACTACAACACCATGGGCGTGGCCAAGGCCGGGCTGGAAGCCGCGACCCGCTATATCGCCCGCGATCTGGGGCCGAAGGGCATTCGCGTCAACGCCATCTCGGCGGGCGCCATGCGCACCCTGTCGCTGGCCGGCATCTCCGGCGGGCGCGGCATGATCGCCCAGGGCCGCGCCATGTCGGCCATGAAGGAAGACACCTCGATGGAAGGTGTCGCCGGCTGTGCCCTGTGGCTGTGCTCGGACCTCGGCTTCTCAACCACGGGCGAAGTGGTCCACGTTGATGCCGGCTTCCACATGATGGGCCTAGGCGACGCGGAGGAGTAGGGGTGCGGCGTTTTCCTTCTCTGTCTTCACACCTCAGGCAGCAGATTGAAGGGATTGCGCCGGTTCAAACATCGCCCGACCTATGGGTTTGGCCGTGCGAGGTCCGCCTCCACAGCGGGCTCACCATGGACCGCGTGTATCTGGCCCAGGCGGCGCCATGGTTCGAAGTCTGGGGCGTATGGCCTGACCAAGACCCCGGGAAGAGCGAAGTCGATGTGCGCGATGTCGCCGACGTGCGCGAGAGCCCGACGCGAATTCCCGCCCACTGGGCGGCAAAGCCTTACATGGGGACCAATGGTGGAATGGGCGGCGCTCTCTTCGCCCTGGTTTTCCGCGACGGCCGTCGGATGACCGTCAGGGGCGGCGACGCCCATGACTTCGTTGACTATCCGGAAGGCTATGGTCCGTCCGATATAGTGGACATCGATTGCTATCTGGACCGTTCATCGCCCCACACCACCTTGCCGTCATTCAGTTGGTGCTTGTTCGACTGAGCTTCAGTCCGGCTCGCGTTCGCCCACCTCGGCAGGGCGCAGGGCGAGCAGCCAGCCGTCGGCCGTGTGGATTTCGGGCACGGCCTCTCGGGTAAAGGGCAGGTACCAGGTCTGGCCGCCACCTGCCGGCGTGATCTCGAGCATGTCGTCGGCGCCGAAATTCTGCACGGCGCGGACCGTGCCGATCACGGCGTCAGCCGCGTCGCGGGCCTCCAGCCCGATCAGATCGGCCAGATAGAATTCGTCTTCCCCGGGCGGAGGCAGGGTATCGCGGGCGATGTAGAGCTTGAGGCCGCGCAGGGCCTCGGCGTCCTCACGGGTCTTCACCTGTTCGGCGCGGCCCACCACGCCCTTCTTGTCCGGCCGGGCGGTGGTCAGGGTCAGGGCCGGGGTGCCGTCGGCGCGCAACAGCGGGCCATAGTCCATCACGGCCATGGGTTCGGCCGTGAAGGTGGTCAGGCGCACCTCGCCCTTCACGCCAAAGGCGCCGCCCAACTGGGCCACCAGGATCAGTCTGTCGGTCGTCATGTCCGAGCCTCTACAGCAGACCGGCGCCCATGAAAAAGGGCGGTGCCGCATGGACACCGCCCCTGTTCAGGTCGCGCGCGGGGAAATCAGCCCTCGGCCTTTTCCTCGGTCGCCTCTTCGGCGGCGGGAGCCTCCTCAGCCGGAGCGTCCGCAGCGGGGGCTTCCTCGGCGGGCGCTTCTTCCGCCGGAGCGTTCTTGGCGGCTTCGGCTTCTTCCTTGGCCTTGGCAGCGGCTTCGGCGGCTTCGGCCTTGGCAGCGGCTTCGGCTTCCAGACGGTCAGCTTCGCGCTGGGCGCGCTCGGCGGCGCGTTCCTGGGCCTTCTTGCCCGGCTGGCCCTTGTTCGGGTTGTTGCCCTGGGTCCACTTGACCTTGCCGACCAGGGCTTCGTCCTGGCTCTGGCTGATGAAGCGGGCGACGCGGTCGGTCGGCTGGGCGCCCTTGCCCAGCCACTCGGCGATGCGGTCGGCCTTCAGGGCCACGCGCGGGGTCTCGCCGTCCTTGGGCAGCATCGGGTTGTAGCTGCCGACCTTCTCGATGAATTTGCCATCGCGCGGCGAGTGGCTGTCGGCGACGACGATGTGGTAGTAGGGGCGCTTCTTGGTGCCGCCACGCGACAGACGAATCTTCAGCATTTTCAGTCTCTTTCTTTAGGGAAAAGGGTCAGGATTTCTTGGTGGGCAGACCGGGCAGGCCGGGCAGTCCACCGGGGGGCATGCCGCCACCCAGACCGGACAGCCGGTCCTGGATGGCCTTCATCTCTTCGGCCGAGGGCTCGGGCATCCGCCCGCCACCCATGGCCTTCAGCCGGGCCATGTCAGGCTGGCCGGGTCCGCCGCCGAGACCGCCCAGCATGGCGGCCATCTGCTGCATCTTCTTGGGTCCGCCGCGCGCCAGCGACTTGACCATATCGGCCATCTGGCGGTGCTGTTTCAGCAGGCGGTTGATCTCCTGCACCTCGACGCCGGCGCCGGCGGCGATGCGCTTCTTGCGGCTGGCGTTGAGCAGGTCGGGCTTCTTGCGCTCGGCCTTCGTCATCGAGCTGAGGATGGCCTGCTGGCGCCCGATCATCCGGTCGTCGACGCCCGAGTCGGCCATCTGGGCCTTCATCTTGGCCACGCCGGGCAGCATGCCCATGATGCCCTGAAGGCCGCCCATCTGCTTCATCTGGGCCAGCTGGCCGGCCAGGTCGTCCAGGTCGAACTTGCCCTTGGCCAGCTTCTTCGCCATGGCCTCGGCCTTGGCAGCATCGAGGTCCTGACTGGCCTTTTCGACCAGGGCCACGATGTCGCCCTGGCCCAGGATGCGACCGGCGACGCGGCGAGCGTCGAACGCGTCGAGCGCGTCGACCTTTTCGCCCGCGCCGATGTATTTGATCGGCAGGCCGGTGACGGCCCGCATCGACAGCATGGCCCCGCCCCGCCCGTCGCCGTCGGCGCGGGTCAGTACCAGACCGGTCAGCGGCAGACGCTCGTGGAAGGCGCGCGCGGTGCGCACCGCGTCCTGACCGGTCAGGCTGTCGGCGACCAGCAGGGTCTCGACGGGCTTCGACACCGCGGCGACCTCGGCCACCTCATTCATCAGCCCTTCGTCGAGGGTGATGCGGCCGGCGGTATCCAGGATCAGGACGTCAAAGCCCTGCAGTTTCGCCGATTGCAGGGCGCGTCTGGTGATCTGGACCGCGCTCTCGCCCGCCACGATGGGCAGGGTCGCGACCTCGATCTGCTGGCCCAAGGTGGCCAGCTGCTCCATGGCCGCCGGACGCCGCGTGTCCAGCGAGGCCATCATGACCTTCTTCTTGTCGAACTTCGTCAGGCGCAGCGCCAGCTTGGCCGAGCTGGTGGTCTTGCCCGAGCCCTGCAGGCCGGCCATCAGGATCACGGCGGGCGGGGCGGCGTTCAGATTGATGCCGACCGGCTCCTCGCCGCCCAGCATCTCGATCAGGCCGTCATAGACGATCTTGACCACCTGGTCGGCCGGCCGGACCGAGCGGATGACCTCCTCGCCCTTCGCCTTCTCGCTGGCGAAGGCGATGAAGTCTTTCACCACCGGCAGGGCGACGTCGGCTTCGAGCAGGGCCACGCGCACCTCGCGCATGGCCTCGGCAATGTCCTTTTCGGACAGGGCGCCGCGGCCGGTGATCCGGTCAAAGACGCCTGTCAGTCGCTCGTTCAGAGCCTCGAACATCAGAACCTCAGGTCTCGCGCAGAATGACCCCGAGGCTCCAAACGAGATCAGCCCCAGCGGACGATCACGTCGGCTGGGGGCCTCTCCCGGCTCAGCCCGTGTCCAGAAGCGAGGACCGGGGGTCGTCCGGGTGGAGGGCGCGAGGTCAACTTGCGCCGGAAGCGGCGGTGTATGGCGGAAAACCACGAAAAGGGCAAGCCGATCCCGGCAGGACGGGCCAAAGGGCCGGTCCGCAGGGCACCGAACCGCGCAAATTCCGTTACGCAGGGGCGTGTCACCTATCCCCGCGGGGGTTCGCACGCCTATCGTCGATCTTCAAGGAGACCTCATGACTGACACCCTGCCCGCCGATGCCCTGCCTGCCGACCGCCTGCGCGAGGAGGTCCGCCTGCTGGGCGCCGTGCTGGGGGATGTCATCCGCGAGGCCGGGGGGCAGGATCTGTACGACCGGATCGAGGCGGTCCGCCGGGCCTCCGTCGCCTATCACCGCGATGGCGCGGATACGCGGGACGTCACCGAAATGGAGCGCCTGCTGGCAGGCCTCAGCTCGGAGCAGGCGGTGGGTCTCTCGCACGGCTTTGCAGTTTTCTCCCTGCTGGCCAATGTCGCCGAGGACCGCGAGGCGCGCCGCCGTGCCCGCGAGGCTGAGGCGGATTCAGCGCCGGCGGGCGAATCCACCGCCACGCCCGAGGCCGCCCTGGCGTGGCTGTCGCGCGGCGGCGCGGACCGCAAGGCTGTGGTCGATATTCTGGCCAAGGGGCTGATTTCTCCGGTGCTGACGGCTCACCCGTCCGAGGTGCGGCGCAAGAGTGTGCTGGACCGCATTGCCGCCCTGTCCGCCCTGCTGGACGGCCGTGGCGAGGGACAGGGGGCCAGCCGCGCCCTCCGCCGTCAGGTCTTCCTCCTGTGGGCCACGCGACTGGTCCGCACCTCGGGTCTGGTGGTCCAGGACGAGATCGACACTGTGGTTTCCTTCCTTGAGCAGGTTTTCCTCGAGGCCGTGCCCGAGCATCTGAATGCCTGGCGCGACCGGCTGGAGGCGCCGGACCTCAAGCCCTTCCTCAAGGTCGGAAGCTGGGTGGGCGGCGATCGCGACGGCAATCCCAATGTCGACGCCGACGTCATGAAGGCTGCCTTCCGCACCCAGTCCCAGGCGGCACTGGGCGCCTATCTGGACGATGTTCATGCGCTCGGGGCCGAGCTCAGCCTCTCCGATGCCCTGATCGACCTGACCCCCGAGCTGGCCGCCCTGTCGGCGGCCTCGGGCGATACCTCGCCCCACCGGGCGGGCGAGCCGTTCCGCCGCGCCCTGACCCGCATCTATGCGCGCCTGGCCGCCGACTATCAGGCGAAGGTCGGTGCTACGCCGCCGCGTCCGGCAGGCTTCAAGGCCGAGCCCTATGGCCGGCCCGAGGCCTTCGTCGCCGATCTGCAGATCCTGCGGCAGGCCCTGCTGGCAGCAGACCCCCAAGCCTTCCGTGACGATGGGCTGTCGCGCCTGATCGACCGGGTGGAGGCCTTCGGCTTCCATCTGGCGGTGCTCGACATGCGCCAGAATGCCGATGTCCACGAACGGGTGGTGGCCGACCTTTTCCGGGTCGCAGGCGTAGCCGACGACTATGAGGCGCGCGACGAGGCCGGACGGATGGCGCTGTTGCGTGCCGAACTGGCCAGCCGTCGCCCGCTGTTCGTGCCGGGGGCGGGCGACTATGCCGAAGAGACCCTCAAGGAGCGCGCCATCCTGCAGGCCGCTGCCGAGGCCATCCAGACCTTCGGCCCGGCCGCGATCCGCACCTATATCGTCTCCAAGACCGAGAGCCCCTCGGACCTTCTGGAAGTCTATCTGGTGCTGAAGGAAGTCGGCCTGTTCGACCCGGCATCGCCCGAAACCTGTCCCATCCAGGCCGTTCCCCTGTTCGAGACCATCACTGACCTGCAGGCGGCCCCCGTCACCCTGCGCGCCCTGATGGCCGAGCCGGCGCCTCTGGCCCTCGCCCGTGCGCGCGGGGTGCAGGAGGTGATGATCGGCTATTCGGACTCCAACAAGGACGGCAGCTATCTGACCTCGACCTGGGAGTTGAACCACGCCTCGCGGGCCCTGCGCGATGTGGCGCGCGAGGCGGGTGTCGGGCTGCAGCTGTTCCACGGTCGCGGCGGGGCCGTCGGTCGGGGGGGCGGGTCCAGTTTCGGGGCTGTTGTCGCCCAGCCGCGTGGCACGGTCGAGGGCCGGATCCGCGTCACCGAACAGGGCGAGGTGATCGCCAACAAATACGGCGAGCCCGGCGTGGCGCGCCGCAATCTGGATGCCCTGACCAGCGGCGTGATCCTCGCGTCCCTGCGCCGCGAGTCGGGCGAGGGTCCGGCCGAGCGGCACGGCGATCTGATCTCGCGCCTCAGCCAGGCCTCGATGAAGGCCTACCGCGCCCTGGTCTATGAGACGCCGGGCTTCGTCGACTATTTCCGCGCGGCCACGCCGATCTCGGAGCTGTCCGAGCTCAAGATCGGCTCGCGCCCGGCCTCGCGCAGTTCGTCCACCCGGATCGAGGACCTGCGCGCCATCCCCTGGGTGTTCAGCTGGAGCCAGTCGCGCGTCATGCTGCCCGGCTGGTACGGCTTCGGCTCGGCCCTCGACAGTCTGGATGCGGGGGATGTGGAGACCCTGACCGGGCTGGTCTCCGAATGGCCGTTCCTGTCGACCCTGATCCAGAACATGGAAATGGTCATGGCCAAGTCCGACATGGTCATCGCCCGGCGCTATGCCGGTCTGGTGCCCGATCAGGCCCTGGCCGAGGACATCCATGGCCGGATCGCAGCGGAATGGCAGCGGACCCATGATGCCGTGATGCGCCTGACCGGCCAGACCAGTCTGCTCGAGCGCCAGCCGGAGCTGGCCCGTCTGATCCGGCTGCGCCTGCCCTATATCGAGCCGCTCAACCATGTGCAGGTTGACCTGATCCGGCGCCGTCGCGCGGGCGACGACGACCCGGCCGTGCGCGAGGGTATCCTCGTGGCGCTGAACGGCATCGCCGCAGGCCTCCGGAACAGCGGCTGACACGAAAACGGGCCGGTGGATCGCTCCACCGGCCCGTTCCGTCTCTTCAGGGCTGTCCCTAGTTCACCGGGAAGCCGCGCACGCGCAGCAGGGCGTCGACATCCGGGTTGCGACCGCGGAAGCGGCGATAGGCCTCGCCGCGATCCGTCGTATTGCCCTCGGACAGGATGATCGACTTGTAGCGGGCCGCGATGTCCGGATTGAACACATCGCCCGACTGCTCGAAGTAGGCCCAGGTATCGGCGTCCATCACCTCGGACCACAGATAGCTGTAATAGCCCGCCGAATAGGCATCTGAGGTGAACAGGTGATTGAACTGCGGCAGGCGGTGCCGCATCACGATCTCCTTGGGCATGCCGATGCGCGCCAGGCTTTCCCGCTCAAAGGCGTCGATGTCGCTCGGCGGCGTGGCGCGCGTGTGCAGATCCATGTCGACCAGGGCCGACGACAGATAGCTGACGGTCGCATAACCCTGGTTGAAGGTCGAGGCGGCCTCGATCTTGTCGACCAGGGCCTGCGGCATCGGCTGGCCCGTTTCGACGTGCTTCATGAAGCCGTCCAGGATCGGTCGCGACAGCACCCAGTGCTCATGCACCTGCGACGGATATTCGACGTAGTCGCGCGGCGTGCCGCCCAGCGCCGGATAGGTGATCTTGTAGGACAGATAGTGCAGGGCGTGGCCGAACTCGTGGAACAGGGTCTCGGCGTCGTCCAGCGAGATCAGGATGGGCTCGTCGCCCTCGGCCTTGATGAAGTTGTTGTTGTTCGAGGCCAGCACATTCTTGACCCCGTCATAGGTCGAGTAGGACCGGTAGGTGGTCATCCAGGCCCCCGACCGCTTGCCCGGACGGGCGAAGTCGTCGGAATAGAACAGGCCCACGTGGCGGCCCGAGGCCTTGTCCTTGACCTCGAACACCTCGACGTCCGGATGGAAGACCGGCACGGTGCCCGCCGGCAGCGGGGTGAAGGTGAAGCCGTACAGGCGCTCGGCCATGTAGAAGGCGCCGCGCTTGACGTTGTTGAGCTCGAAATAGGGCTTCAGTTCGTTCTGGTCGAGGTCGTACTTCGCCTTCCGGACCTTCTCGGCATAGTACAGGTAATCCCACGGCTCGATCTCGTGACCGGCGATCTCCCGCATGTCGGCGACCTCTTCGGCCACGCGCGCCTTGGCCGGTTCCCAGACCCGCATCATCAGGTCCATGGCGGCCTCGGGCGTCTTGGCCATGGTGTCCTGCATGCGCCATTCGGCATGGTTGCCATAGCCCAGCAGGCGGGCCCGTTCGGCGCGCAGGCGCACGATCTCGGCGATGGTGGAGTTGGTGTCGTTGGCGTCGCCATTGTCACCGCGGTTCACGAATTTGCGCCAGACTACCTCGCGCATGGCGCGGTCGTCGGCGAAGCTAAGATACGGGTCGACGCTGGAGCGGGTGTTGACGATGGCCCAGCCCTCGATACCCCGATTGCGCGCGGCGGCCGCAGCGGCCGCCTTGTTCGAGGTCGGCAGGCCCGCAGTCTGCGACTCGTCGGTCAGGACCGTCCAGGTGTTCTCGTCGGCGACCACCTTCTGGCCGAAGCGCGTGAAGGCGCTCGACAGGGCGGTGTTGATCCGGCCCAGTTCGGCCTTGCCGGCCGCGTCCAGGGCGGCACCGTTGCGGATGAAGCTGTCGCGGCTGCGCTCGGCCACCCGCGTCTGCTCGGCGGTCAGGCCCATGGCGCGGGCGTTGTCGGCCACGGTGCGCACGCGCTCGAACAGTCCGGCGTTGAAGGTGATCTCGTCACCGGCAGCCGACAGCAGGGGCGACACCTCGGTGTCGACGGCCTGATAGTCTTCCGAGCCGATGTTGGAGGTCATCACCCCAAACACCGTCAGGGCGCGGTCCAGCGGCTCACCCGCCATCTGCAGGGCGACCATGGTGTTGGCAAAGGTCGGCGGCTCGGGGTTGTTGACGATGGCGTTGATCTCGGCGCGTTGCAGCGCGATGCCCTCGACAATCGCGGCCTTCAGCTTCTCGGGCGTGGCGGCCGGGAAGGGCGGCAGGCCCTCATACGGGCCGGTCCAGGGCTGAAGCAGTTCCGCGCGCGGAGTCTGTTGCGGCAGGACCGCGCGGGCGATGGCCGCGTCGCGGGCCAGATCCTCGGGCGAGAGGCCGACGGGCGCAGCGCCCATACGCATGCCCATGTTCGCGCACCCCGTAAGGGCGAACAGGCTGCCCCCCGCTGCAAGAAGCTGGCGTCTGTCCATAAATGACTCCCTTTGTGTCCTGTCGCACGCCCCGGGCCAACGGCGGCCATGGGTCATTGACACCCTCATGTGGGTTTCGGTGCGCTCTTTCGCAAAGACTTGCATCAGGTGAGGGTGCGCGGGCAAGAGGGAGGGCTTGCGGGCCTGCCCGTTTTCGCGACCCTGGAGGGCCTGTATGGCCATTGGCGTGTTCGATTCCGGCGTGGGTGGCCTGACCATCCACCACACCCTGACGCGCCGTTTCCCGGGCCGGGACCTGCTCTATCTGGCCGATCAGCAGCATGCGCCCTACGGCGGCCGGGCCGGCGAGGAGATCGTCGACCTGACCCGGGCGGGCTGCGAGCGCCTGTTCGCCGAAGGTGCGTCGGTAGTGGTGCTGGCCTGCAATACCGCCTCGGCCATCGCCCTCCGGCGTCTCCAGCAGACCTGGGTGCCCGAGGCCGTGCGGACCCTCGGCCGCCCGGTCAATGTGCTGGGGATCATCGTGCCGACGATCGAGGCGGCCACCGGCCTGCCCTGGACCTATGCGCGCGAGACCGACGACCGTTTCCGCGACGAGCGCAAGTCGGCGGTCGAGGTGCTGGGCCTGTTCTGCACCCAGGCGACGGCGAACAGCCGGGTCTATGAGATCGAGATCGACAAGCGGCGCGAGGACCTGGCGGTCTTCACCGAGCCCTGCCCCGGCCTGGCCGGCCAGATCGAGGCGGGTGTCGATGAGGATGAACTCCGGACCACGGTGCGCGACCATGTGGAGGCCCTGCGCCGTCGCATCGGCCGCTGGCCCGACAAGGTCATCCTGGGCTGTACCCACTATGGCATCGTCGCCCACCTGTTCGCCGAGGCCCTGCCCGAGGGCACACCCGTGATCGGCCAGCCGGATGCCGTGGCCGATGCGCTGGACCGCTATTTCGCCCGCCATCCGGAATATGCGCTGGGCGATCAGGGCCGGCTGCGGTTCCTGACGACCGGCTCCCCCGGCGGGCAGGGCGAGCGGATCGAACGCTTCTGGGGCGAACCCCTGACTTTCGAGAAGGCTTGACGGCGGGGGACAGCAGAGGGTCAATCGCGCGACTGACGATCATCCTGATGGGGAAGCGGGGTGTTACGTGTGGTCAGGCCCGGGTATTGGCGGGCTCGAATGGAATGGGGGGATAAAATGCTCTGGAGAACTGGCCTGCTGGCCGTGGCGTTGTCGGCTGCTGCATTCGGCGTGTCGGCCCAGTCGCGTCCTGATCGGCTGCTGATCAGCGAGCCCGTGCAGGGGTACGCCTACTACAATCGCCCCGGGGCCACCGTCGAACAGCACGACGCGGAGTTCCGCGACTGTCTGGTGGCGACCAATGTCCAGCGGAACGGTGTCGGGGGCTCCGTTGCCCACCAGTGGGTGTGGGGAGGTGTGATCCAGGCCATCGGCACATCGGCGATCGAGAACTGCATGATCGCCAGCGGTTGGCGCGTGTTTCAGCTTCCTGCGGCCGAGGGTCGGACGATCGCCCGACTCGCGGACGCCGATTTCAAGGCCCGGTTCGCAGGTATGGTGGGGGCGCCGACTCCTCCAGGCGTTCTGGCTCGGACGTGGGACAATCAGGCTTCGCGACCGGCGCGATATCACACCCCCTCGCGGCCGCGGGCCCAGAGCGGGGATCAACTGAGTGCCCGGTCTTTCCGCCTGAGTGGTCTGGAGGTGCATTTGCGGACTCCCGAAGAGGCCAGTGGGCCCACATATACGAATGTCCGGGGCGTGCCCCTGGATCGTATCGTCGCCCCTGCCCCGGGGAAGGCCATTGTCGTTGTCGGGGGATTCGGAAACCGGTGGATCGGCTTTGCCCGAACCGCCGACACGGGGGGCGAAATTGCCTTCGGCCTCAGGTCCAGCCGTAGAGGTCTGTGGCATGCCTTTGAGGTACCAGCCGGTCGATACAGGATTGTCGGCACCGGATGGGTCAATCACTGCCTAGGTTCCCCGGCCTTCGAGATCACGGCGGGAGACGTCGTCTATGCCGGTCGATTCCTTCTGGAGGGAGAAACCCTGGGGCCGACCCTCGACGTGAGCGAGGTGCCGGCGCAGCTGGACGGTACGCTGCGCGACCGTCTGCGTCCTGCGCAATACAACAATGGGTCCACCACCCTATGCCCTTTCGGCGTCGGGATTTATCCTCTCGAGATCCCCGGAGTGCCGTTTCAGGAGGGCTATCGCGGCGGCAGCCTCGCGGTAGTGACTGCCCCCTCTCCCGACTAGGGGCGACCTAGCCCGCCAGCGCCTCGGCCGAGGCGACGATGCGGCTGGCGGCATGCACCACGGCGCCGATGCGCAGGGCGGCCTGGACCTGGGGTGCGGTGAAGCCGTGCTGGCGCAGGGGGGCCTCGTGGGCGTCGATACAGGCGCCGCAGCCATTGATGGCCGACACGGCCGTGCACCACAGCTCAAAGTCCATCTTGTCCACGCCGGGGTTGCCGATGACGTTCATCCGCAGCCGCGCCGGCAGGGTCCCGTACTCCTTGTTCTTCATCAGGTGCAGGGACCGGTAGTAGATGTTGTTCATGCCCATGATGGCGGCGGCCGACCGTGCCGCATTCAGGGCCTCCGGCGACAGCTTTTCGGCCGCAGCGGCCTCGATCGCACGCACCACCGGCACTGTACCCACAGCATGGGCCGAGGCGAGGAAACAGCCCCACTTCTGCTGGTCATTCAGCACGGTCTCGCTGGCCAGCGAGCCGAGGTTCAGCGAGATATCCTTGGCATAGGCGGGGATCAGGTCGCGCAGGGCGTCGAGGGACATATTTTTAAGCCTTCCCTTCGGGACGTGGCTAACGCTCGCAACGCGGTTGCTCGCTGCCTGAGCCACGGAGAACTGGGTGGGGAAACGGGCGAGTGATGGGCGACGAAGGCCTCGCCACTCATCACTCGCCACACGTCACTGCTTATGCAGCCAGCGTCTCGCCGCCGACGGGGCGGTTGCAGGCGCACAGTTCATCGGTCTGCAGGGCGTCGACGACACGCAGGGTGTCAGCCGGGGCGCGTCCGACGTTCAGGTTGGTCACATAGACGTGCTGGACGACGTTGTGCGGGTCGACGACGAAGGTCGCACGCAGGGCCACGCCTTCTTCCTCGTTCAGGATGCCCAGCTCGCGGGCGAACTTGCCGCCGTTGTCGGCAAACTGCCAGATCGGCAGCTTGTTCAGGTCGGCGTGGTCGCGGCGCCAGGCCAGCTTGACGAATTCGTTGTCGGTCGAGCCGCCGAGCACGACGGTGTCGCGGTCCTCGAAGTCGCGGGCCAGCGAGGCGAATTCGGCGATTTCGGTCGGGCAGACGAAGGTGAAGTCCTTCGGATAGAAGAAGATGACCTTCCACTTGCCTTCAAAGCTGGTTTCGGTGATCGGCTCGAACGCCGAGACGCCGTCTTCCTCGTGGCTGTTGAAGCCGGGTTTCACGCCGATGATCTTGAATTCAGGCAGTTTTTCGCCAACGCCGAGCATGGGCTCTCCTTGGGTTGCTGGAATTGCAGGGTCAAGGGCCGGGGGGAGCCGACCGCTTGGGTGGCACTTGGGGGCTCACGGGCCGGAAGTCAAATCAATCCTTTCGCGCTTGCGAATAGATTTCGCTTATGCGAAGGGCCGGTGTAGGAGGGGGCGTTTCAAGGAGACCGCCCGTGCTGCCCACCCTGCGTCAGCTGCAATATCTGAAGCTTCTCGCCGAGCACGGCTCGTTCAGTCGCGCGGCCGAGGCCGCCCATGTCAGTCAGCCGGCCCTCAGTTCAGGCGTGCAGGAACTGGAGCGGATTCTGGGCGCCGCCGTGGTCGAGCGGACCCGGGGCCGGGTGCAGCTGACTGCCGTCGGGGCCGAGGCCGTGCGCCGGGCCGAGGATGTCCTTGCCCGCACCGAGGATCTGGTCGAGGCCGCCCGCAATGCCGGCAGGCCCCTGTCGGGCCGGTTCCGCCTCGGCGTCATCCCGACCGTCGCGCCCTTCCTGCTGCCCGCCAAATTGCCGGGGCTGAAAGCCCGCTATCCCGCGCTGCGCCTGTTCATCCGCGAAGACCTGACCCCGCGTCTGGTGGCGGGACTGAAAGCCGGACAACTGGACGCCGCCGTCATTGCCCTGCCCTACAATGCTCCGGGCATAGACCACGCGCGCATCGGCGATGACGAAATCCTGGCAGCCGCTCCGGTCGGCCACCGGCTGGCCGGGTCCGGCCCCATCCCGCCCGGGTCGCTGGGCGCCGATGACCTGATCCTGCTGGAGGACGGCCACTGTCTGCGGGACCAGGCGCTGGCGGCCTTCGACATCGAGGCGCCTCGCGGCGAGGATGTGTTTGCCGCGACCTCGCTCCACACCCTGGTCCAGATGGTGTCCTCGGGACTGGGCGTCAGCTTCCTGCCGGAAATGGCGGTCCGCGCCGGACTGGCCGACGATCCGGGCGTGGTGATCCGGCCGATCAGCGCCGAGGCGCCCCGGCGCGAGATTGTGGTGGCCTGGCGGACGGGCTCCAGTCGCGCGGCCGAGGCGCGGCTTCTGGCCGAGGCGCTGACCCTCGACTGATTGGCCCTCGACTGACCGGCCTCGGCCACCGGCTTTATTGCCGAAAATACACTAGGCATCGGCGAATAGCCGGGTCATGAGGCAATTCAGGTCTTCCATAACCCCGGTCCCTGAAATGATCCGCCCCGCCCTTGTCTCCGTCGCGGCCTTCGCCGTCTTGGCCACCGCCGCCTGCGCTCCCGTCATCGAGGGGGGCCCGCCGCTCGACCTGCCGCCCGGTCTGGCCGAGACGGCCTCGATCGGGACCATCTACATGTCCAGCGACTGGCTGCAGGTCGAGGACGATTTCTCGGACACTTTTGTGGACGAGGTCGGCGAAGAGATGCGCATGTGCGCCTACGGCACCTGGCCGCTCGACCTCCGGCTTCACGTCGAGGACGTGCACCGCGCGGGACGACTGGAGGTCGCCCTGAATGGCGAAGGCCGGCACCAGGTCCGCGCCGTGGCCGAATTGGTCGATCCCCGTCGGGATAATCTTGTCGTGGGACGCTACCCGCTGGTCGTCGAGGTGGATGCCGGCGGTCGTATGGCGGGCATCTTGGGCGACCGTCAGATGATCCTGGCCGAGGCCTTCGGCCGCGCACTCTGCGACGCCGCCTTCTCGCGCAATCCGCGCCGCCCGGGTCCGCACAACGCCACGCGCGGCTGATGCACAGGATCATCGCGTCATCGCTTGCGGCCGTCTCGCTGGCGGGATGTTCAGCGGGATTCTGGGACCTGGATCCTGAGGTGAGGCTCGACCTTGCCCCGGCCGTTGCCTCCAGCGCGAGGATCGAGGCGGTCGAGGTGCGCAGCAGCTTCTACAACCCGCCGGATGACTTCTCGGCGGCGTTTGTTCCGGCCTTCCGGAGCCGGACTGACACCTGCGCCCGGGGCCAGACCGCGCTGCGCGCCGTCGTCTTCATTCACGCGCTGGACCGGGGCGGCACCCTGCTGGACGAGGAGGGGCGCGGACGGCTGTCCGGCAGTGTGGACCTCGTGGATTCACGGGGACGGGTCATCGGGCGGTATCCCCTGTCGGCGGCCCTGCCGGGGACCGGGGGCGACCTGGCCGACCGCCGGGCGGCGTTGGCCAGTGCGCTGGGCACCCAGCTCTGTCGCGAGGCCTTTGGTCAGTCGGCGAGTGACGCGACGCGAGAGGCCGCAGGTGCGCCATAGGCATTCGCGCCGGATTGTCCGGGCAGGATCAGCAAGATGACGAGCCCGGCCAGCGAGGCCAGATAGACCAGGTTGTTCAGGACGATCAGGATCAACAGGCGCTCGTCGAAGTCGGGCGAGTCAAAGGCGGCCATCAGTCTCTGCATTCCGACCAGTCCGGTCACCAGAAAGACGACCGGAACCAGTCCGATGAAGCCGGACAGGCCGCGGTCATGCAGCCTTCGCGTGACCGCCGCAGCCAGCAGGCCGATCAGCAGCGCGGCGCCGGTCCCGAGGGCCAGGAAGAAGTTCGAGAAGTCAGGCGCGAACCCGGCGCCGGGCTCGATCCGGACGGAGTAGTGGGTCGGCGACTGCGTGACGTGCACCGAGTCCGGGTTTTGCTGTGCGGCAAGAAGGGCCTGTTCAAACAGCGGCCCCATGGCCATCGCCACGCCGAAGCTCATCACGGCAAAACCGATAACGAAAACGACGGCCGCATAGGGCCAGAATTGGCCGGGGCTGTCCCGACCGCCGAACCGGAACAGGTTCATGAACCCGCGACTGATGGCGCGCATGGATTGCCCTCCCTGGAAGGGGACACCCTGGCCGGGATTCTGCCACGAAAAAAGGGGCGCGATCGCTCGCGCCCCTCCTGATCGATCAGACGGGACCTAGCCCTCGTTGCGGGCCAGGTTCCGCAGGACGTAGGGCATGACGCCCCCGGCGCGGAAATAGTCCAGCTCGGTGGCGTTATCGATCCGGCAGCGGACCGGGAAGCGCGCCATCTTGCCGTCGGCCGCGCGGAACAGCTCGACCCACAGGTCCTGACGGGGCTTCAGCTTGCCGATGTTGGCGTCGGACAGGCCGCGGATGGTGACGATTTCGTCGCCGGTCAGGCCCAGCTTGGTCCAGCCGTCCTGCTTGAACTGCAGCGGCACGACGCCCATGCCGATCAGGTTGGACCGGTGAATGCGCTCATAGCTCTCGGCGATGACCGCACGAACGCCCAGCAGGCGCGTGCCCTTGGCCGCCCAGTCGCGCGACGAGCCCGTGCCGTATTCCTTGCCGGCGAACACCACCAGCGGGCGGCCTTCGGCCTGGTAGCGCATGGCCGCGTCATAGATCGACATGGTGTCGCCCGACGGGAAGTGCTTGGTCACACCCCCTTCAATGTCCGGGGTGATCTTGTTGCGGATGCGGATGTTAGCGAAGGTGCCGCGCATCATAACCTCGTGGTTGCCGCGACGGGCCCCGTACGAGTTGAAGTCCAGCGCATCGACGCCGTGATCGGTCAGATAGGCGCCGGCGGGCGAGCTCTTCTTGATCGAGCCGGCCGGGCTGATGTGGTCGGTGGTGATCGAGTCGCCGAAGATGCCGAGGATGCGCGCCTCGACGATATCGGTGATCGCCGCCGGCTCCATGGTCATGCCGTCGAAGTAGGGCGGGTTCTGCACATAGGTCGAGCTGTCGTCCCAGGCATAGGTCTGGCCGCCCTCGACCGAGATCGCCTGCCAGTGCTTGTCGCCCTTGAAGACGTCGGCATAGCGCTTGGCGAACATGGCCGGGGTGACGGCCTTCTTCTGGATGTCGGCGATTTCCTTGGTGGTCGGCCAGACGTCCTTCAGGAAGACGTCCTTGCCCTTCTTGTCCTTGCCGATCGGCTCCTGGGTGATGTCGATCCGCATCGAGCCGGCCAGGGCATAGGCCACGACCAGCGGCGGGCTGGCGAGATAGTTGGCCTGGACGTCGGGGTTCACCCGGCCTTCGAAATTCCGGTTGCCCGAGAGCACAGAGGTTGCCACCAGGCCATTGTCATTGATGGCCTTCGCCACGGCGGGATCCAGCGGACCCGAGTTGCCGATACAGGTGGTGCAGCCATAGCCGACCAGGTTGAAGCCCATGGCGTCCAGGTCTTCCTGCAGGCCGGCGGCAGTCAGATAGTCGGTGACCACCTGCGAGCCGGGCGCCAGCGAGGTCTTGACCCACGGCTTGACTGACAGGCCCAGCTTGCGGGCCTTGCGCGCCACCAGACCGGCGGCGATCAGCACCGACGGGTTGGAGGTGTTGGTGCAGCTGGTGATGGCGGCGATCACCACGTCGCCGTCGCCCAGGTCGAACGTCTCGCCCTCGACCGCCACGCGCGGGGCGTCCCCCTCGCGGTTGAAGACGTCCTTGAGCGCAGTGGCAAAGGCCGGGGCGGCATTGGTCAGCTCGACGCGGTCCTGCGGGCGCTTGGGACCGGCCAGTGAGGGGACCACCTCGCCCATGTCCAGTTCCAGAACGTCGGTGAAGACTGGGTCCTCGGACGACTCATCGATCCACAGGCCCTGGGCTTCGGCATAGGCCTTGACGAGGGCGACCCGCGCCTTGTCGCGGCCGGTGGCCGCCAGATAGTCGAGGGTGGCCTGCGACACCGGGAAGAAGCCGCAGGTGGCCCCGTATTCCGGCGCCATATTGGCGATGGTGGCCTGGTCCTCGATGGTCAGGACGTTCACGCCCGGGCCGAAGAATTCCACGAACTTGCCGACCACGCCCTTCTTGCGCAGCATCTGGGTGACGGTCAGCACCAGATCGGTGGCGGTGGCGCCTTCCGGCAGCCGACCGGTCAGCTTGAAGCCGATCACCTCGGGGATCAGCATCGGGATCGGCTGGCCCAGCATGGCCGCCTCGGCCTCGATGCCGCCCACGCCCCAGCCCAGGACGGACAGGCCGTTGATCATGGTGGTGTGGGAGTCGGTGCCGACCACGGTGTCGGGATAGGCGACGGTCTTCTTGCCTTCCTCGGCGGTCCAGACGGTCTGGGCCAGATGCTCCAGGTTCACCTGGTGGCAGATGCCGGTGCCCGGGGGCACGACGCGGAAATTGTTGAAGGCCGACGAGCCCCAGCGCAGGAATTTGTAGCGCTCGATATTGCGCTCATACTCACGGGCGACATTGGCCTCGAAGGCTTCCGGCGTGCCGTAGTGGTCCACCATGACCGAGTGGTCGATGACCAGATCGACCGGGTTGAGCGGATTGATCTTCTTGGGGTCGGCTTCCAGCCTGGCCATGGCGTCGCGCATGGCGGCCAGGTCGACCACGGCCGGAACGCCGGTGAAGTCCTGCATCAGCACGCGCGCGGGGCGGAAGGCGATCTCGTGCTCGACCGTGCCCTTGTTCTCGACCCAGGCGGCGACCGCCTTCAGGTCCTCGGCCGTGACCGAGACACCGTCCTCGTTGCGGAGCAGGTTCTCGAGC
Organism: Brevundimonas sp. A19_0; assembly: GCF_017744255.1. Lineage (GTDB taxonomy): Bacteria > Pseudomonadota > Alphaproteobacteria > Caulobacterales > Caulobacteraceae > Brevundimonas. Next base: position 194,024 of record NZ_JAGHQP010000004.1, read on the forward strand.
AGCACCTTCATGGAGCGCGGCAGGCGGGAAATCCCGGTCAGACCGGCTTCCTCTGCGGCGGCAAGGCTGTAATAGGCATACTTCTTACGCCCGACGGAGAGATCCCGGCGGGTGGAGTGAGTGTCGACTGACGGCATGGAGAGCTTCCTCTGGCAAAGGCCGCCCGGACATCCGGTTGCGCGATCGCGCGACAGACGCAAGGGCACACAGGTCCCCGGCGCGCGCGGCGAAAGCCTGCTGCGGCCATGGCGGATATAGTCCGCGCCCGGGCCGTCGTCCATGTATCCCTGTCAGCGTCATGGACATTGAGAGCCGCTCGCAACACGGCGTCCGGCCAATGATCACCCTTTCCCTCAAGGACCTCGCGGTCCGGCGCGGCGACCGCACCCTGTTCGAGGGGTTGGGTCTGGATGTGGGCCCGGGCGAGGCCGTGGCCCTGACCGGGGCCAATGGCGCGGGGAAAAGCAGTCTTTTGCGGGTCGTGGCCGGCCTCCTTGCCCCCGTGGCCGGAGCGGTGCGGTTCGAAGAGGGGGGGCAGGCGCTTGAACCGGCCGAGGCTCGCGCCCGGCATCTGCACCTGCTGGGCCATCAGGACGGGTTCCGCTCGGGCCGGACGGCCGCGGACGAGCTCGCGTTCCAGGTCGGCTGGTGCGGCGGCACGGCCGAAGCCATGGAGGCGGCGGTTCGCCGACTCGCGCTCGGAGCCCTGATGCCGCTCGAGGTGCGGCGCCTGTCGGCCGGACAGAGGCGGCGCCTCGCCCTCGCACGCCTGCTGGCCGTGCCCCGTCCGGTCTGGCTGCTGGACGAGCCACTGTCGCCACTGGATTCTCACTGGCGCGCCGAGGTCGGCCAGATCCTTCAGGCCCATCTTGAGAGCGGCGGCATGGTACTGGCCGCGGTGCACGATCCCCTGCCGATCCCCGCGCGGACCTGCCCGGTCGGAGAGGCGGCATGAACGGCGCCGGGCTCCTTCTTCGGCGCGAGATGGCCCTGGCCTGGAACGGGGGTGGGGGGCCGCTGCTGGCCTGCGGCTTTCTGCTCAGCCTCGCCGTCATCGTGCCGCTGGGCGCCGGGCCGCAGCTGGATCAACTGGCGAACCTCGCGCCCGGACTGGTCTGGCTGGCGCTGTCGCTCGCCAGTCTGCTGACGCTCGAGCGCCTGTTCGAGCGCGATTTCGAGGACGGGACGCTTGATCTTCTGGCGATGGGGCCGCTGGCGGACGAAGCCGTGGTGGGGGTCAAGGTCCTCGCCCACTGGCTGACCATTGGCCTGCCGCTCGCGCTCATGACGCTGCCGGTCGGCATCAGCCTCGGCCTCGCCCCTGACCAGCTGCCGCTGCTGGCCGCGACGGCCGCCCTGGGAGCGCTCGCCTTTTCCTTTACCGGTGGATTGGGAGCGGCGCTCGCCATCGGGGCGCGCAAGGGCGGCCTGCTGATCGCCGTCATCGTCCTGCCCCTGTTCCTGCCCCCGGTGATCTTCGGGGCGGGGGCGCTGGTCGCCCAGGCGGATGGCCGTTCGCCCGGCCCTGCGCTGGCCCTGCTGGCGGCCTGCGTTCTGGTGGCCGGGGTGGTGGGAGTGCTGGCCGGGGCCGCGGGCCTGAGGGGCAGCCGGACATGATCCGGACCGCGCGGACCGGCGCGACATGCAGGCCGCTTGCCGCCTCCCGGTCAGGGGGGTAAGCCGCGCCCATGTTCGGTCTGGCCAATCCCGACACCTTTGCCCGCGTCACCCGCCCGCTGATCGCCCCGCTGTGGGTCATCGCGGCCGGACTGCTGATCACGGGCGCCGTCTGGGCCTTCCGTGTGCCCGAGGATGCCCTGCAGGGCGACACCGTCCGCATCCTGTTCATCCATGTGCCGGCGGCCAGTCTGGGTCTGGCGGTCTATGGCTCGCTGGGCCTCAGCTGCCTGTTCTATCTAATCTTCCGGCACTCGCTGGCCGATGCGGCGGCGCGGGCCGCTGTACTGCCGGGCGCGGCCTATACCGGTCTGGCCCTGATCACCGGCGCCCTGTGGGGCCAGCCCATGTGGGGCACATGGTGGGTCTGGGATGCGCGCCTGACCTCCATGCTGGTGCTGTTCCTGCTCTACATCGCCTATGCGGTCCTGCGCGGGGCCTTCGACGACGAGGGGCGCGCCGCCCGGGCCGCCTCGGTTCTGGGTCTGGTCGGCCTGATCAATTTGCCGATCGTGAAATTCTCGGTCGACTGGTGGAACACCCTGCATCAGCCGGCGTCGCTTTTGCGGGCCGGGGGCACCAGTCTGGACCCCGCCTATCTGTGGCCGCTGCTGGTCATGATGGCCGCCTATTTCGGCCTGTTCCTGGCGATCTGGTTGACCGCCCTGCATACCGAGATCATGCGTCGCCGCGTGCTGGCGCTGCGCGCCCGCCAGGCCCGGGAGGACCGCCATGTTTGATCTGGATATGGGCCGCTATGCCGCCTTCGTCTGGCCGGCGTGGGGCATCACCGCTGTGGTGCTGGGCGCGGTCGTGGCCCGCTGTGTGGCCGAGGCCCGGCGCTGGCGCTGCGAGCTCGACCGGGTCCAGGGGCCTGACCAATGAAGCGCTGGCTGGCTGTCCTTCCGCTGGTGGTCCTGCTGGGACTGGCGGTGCTGTTCGGCGTCTGGGCGCTCAACCGGGACCCGGCCTACAAGCCCGATGCCCTGGTGGGCCAGCCGGTGCCGGAAACCGTCCTGCCCATGCTGACGGGCGCGGTCGCGGGGCCCGGTCAGGTCGACCTCAAGACCGCCGGCGTCGGGCGGCCCATGCTGATCAATCTGTTCGCCTCCTGGTGCGGGCCCTGCCGTATCGAGCACCCCGCCCTGATGGCGCTCAAGGATCAGGGGATCGCCATTGTCGGGATCGCCTACAAGGATGAGCCCGCCGCCACGCGCGCCTTCCTCGACGAACTGGGCGACCCCTTTGCCATGGTACTGGTGGATGCCGAGGGCCGAGCCGGGCTGGAGCTGGGCATCGCCGGCGTACCCGAGACCTATGCGGTCGACCCCTATGGCCGGATTGTCGCCAAGCACACGGGTCCCTTGACCGACCCTGCCGACATTCGCCGCCTGACCGAGGCGCTGGCCACCCCGGCTACGCGCCCGCGTTAACGACTTATATACCGCGTCTGTTAAGGTATCGGGGATGAGCGAGATTCGCCCCTTCCTGCCTGCCCCTCTGAACGGCCCGACCCAGACGGCGCCGACCCCGGCCTCGCGTCAGGCCCAGGCGGCCTTTTTCCGGGCGGCGCTGGCCGGCGCCGACGCGGCCACGGCCCCCCCGAAGGCCCTCACTGTCACGCAGACGCCGGTGAACACGCAGGGCACACAAGGCGAGGCGCAGGCGGTGGATCGCCCCCTGCGCCCCGGCAGTTATCTGGATATCCGGGTCTAGCCCCGGTCTAGCGTTGCACCCAGCGACCGTCGGCCGTGCGGTACCACTGGCCCGAGGTGATGCGCGGCAGCAGCTGGTTCTCGAACATCACTGCGCCGGCCACAGCCGTGGTGGTGCCCGCTTCGGCGGCGCTGCGGGCATAGGCCTGGCGGCGGCCCTGGTTGATGACCTCGACCGCCTCGGTCAGGGCGGCATTCGACGACGGGACACGGAAGCCCAGATAGCCGTCGGACTGCTCGCCGACGATGCCCTCGGCCTTGGCGCGATCCACCATGGCCTTCTGTTCGGCCGACTGGGCGAAGACGCTGGTCGCTGCGACGCCGAGGGCCAGGACGGCGGCGGCGATCACGAAGAGTTTGCGGAAAGACATGGTCATACCCTTCAGGGTTTCGATCATCAGAACAGGTTGGGGTTTTCGACCAGGAGCTGCTGCAGCTCCCGATCCAGACGCACCCGCACATCGGCATCCAGCTTGGCGTAGATCTCGATCGGCGCGACTTCCAGCCGGACCGTCGGCGTGCAGGCGCCCAGCGACAGGACCGTCGCGGCCATGACGAAGGCGGGCGCAAGGCGGAGGGGCGAAGGTGGCCTCATATCCGGAAGTCTCCTCAATTCGATGCGGCCATACAGCGCCCGCGGGGGTGAACAGGGTCTGAACGCACAAGTCGGCGCATGGTGCAGGTCATTCGGAAGGCGGCGGGTCGGCTTCGCCGCGCCGCGCGCGGTTCAGCGCCAGAATGTCCGAAATGATCTGGTCCAGATTGAAGGTGGTGTCGAGCGTCAGGTTAATGCCGGTGTCGGACGGCAGCTCCAGCGCCTGACCCAGGAGGTCCCGGCGGATCAGGTCCATCCAGCCCAGCCGCAGCTCCTGCCGTTCGGGCGGATCGTGCCGCCCCCTGATCCGGAACAACACGCCGATCCGGCCCTCGTCCAGACTGTCGACGCGGGCGGTCAGGGTGTCGAACGCCAGATACTCCATCGCCTGATAGGCCAGGTCCTCGACCGTGTTGGGGGGGACGTCCTCGCCACCGCCGCCGGCCTCCAGCCCGGACAGGGCCTCGCGCTGGATCGACAGGCGCCCGGGCTGAACGGCGTCAAGCGTGCCGCCCGATATGCGAATCTGGCCGTCCGGGCTGCGCACGAAGGGCACACGACCTGAGACGACTGCATCCAGCTGGACCTTGTCGCCAAAGCCCGCGCCCGCCACCAGATCACCCAGCTGCAGGCGCTCGACGCGGATCGTGCCGCCCCAGGCCACGGCCGGGTCCAGCGGAATATCGAACGGTTCGACCGTGACCCGGCCTTCGCCCACCGACAGGGTGGCGCCCGAAACGGTCAGGGCCGCCTTGTCGAGGGTGAAGGTGGCGCCGAGATCGGACACGCCGCCGGCCACTTCCAGTGATTGCGCCGTCAGCGACTGGTCCGGTGCCGTCGTCAGCGGCGCAAGGCTGGTGAATTCGATCGTGCCTTCGACGCCCTCGACCCGCCCGGCGGGGCTGGAGAAGCCCAGATTGCCGAGCGTGAGGCGCCCGGTGCTGGTGCCGTCCTTTTCCGTCCAGGCGACGCGCCCGTCGAACCGCGCGGTCCCGGTGACCGGTTCACCCAGCACATCGGCGCCCATGGGGGTCAGGTCCGAGGGCTGAAGACCCCCTTCAGCGAACACCAGATCGCCGGTCGCAATGTCCACGCCGCCGATCCCGGTGGTCCCGTCGTGGGCGAGGTCGAGCGTTGCGACGACGGTGGACGCGCGCGACAGGGTGAAGTCTCCGGTCCAGGACTCGCCCCGCATATGGGCCGCGCCCCGTGCAGTAACCGGGTTGAAGCGGATCGGCCGGGTGGCATCGACGACCTGGGCCTCGCCCACGTTCAGATCCAGCGACAGGCCGGACGGTCGCCCGGTGGCCATCAGCCCCCCGGACAGGTCCTCGACCTCCAGCGCGAGGAAGGGCGCGCTGCCAGAACCGTCGGCCAGCCGTCCATCGACTCGCCAGCTGCCGTCTGCGATCCGCACCAGAGGGACGCGCCCGGTCGGGCACAGGCCAGTCTTGAGGTCGATGACGTCGTTCTCGCCCAGTTCGAGCCGTTCCGCCGTGACGTCGAGACACTCGGTCGTGGAGATGCTGACCACGCCATTGTCGTTCCGCAGGCGACCGCCGCCCCGCACGCTCAGGCCGCGACCCAGTCCGAAATCCAGCGCGGCGCGTCCGTTGAAGTCGGCCGAGAAGCCGCCGGGTTCCAGCGTCCAGCGGGGGATGGCCAGGTCCGCCTCGGGCAGGCCCCCGCCGCGCGTGGCGGTGATGCGAAACTGGCCGCCCGGCGCCTGTCCGTCCCTCAGCACAAGGACGGGCGCGCCGGCCGGTGCGATCGTCAGGGCGCCACCGGTGCGGGGGCGCAGGACCGCCGCCCGGGTCAGGTCCAGCCGCCCGCCGCCACTGCCCGAGCGATAGGTAAAGCCCGGCGCCACAAGACTGAAATCGCCCAGCGCCGCCTTCATCGCGGCCAGCTCGGGCACGTCGTCGGCTGCGGGCTGCCCCAGCAGGGGCCAGCGCCCGCCACGGGCCTCCAGACGTCCGGCTAGCGTCAAACCGGCGTCGGACACGAGGTCCAGATCGACCCGGCCCGAGGTGTTGGTCAGCACAAGGTCGCCTGACGACAGGCGGTTGGCCGAAACCGACCACGGGCCGGTGACCTCGAACCGTCCCTCCTGACCCCCGGCCTCCAGCCGCGCTGTCTCGAGGGTGATCCCCTGTCCGGTAAAGGCTTCGGCGGCGGCCCGGTCCATGCGGACCCTTGCCGGGCCGGACAGGCTCCAGCGCGGCGACGTCGCTGACAGGTCAAGGCGGAAGGCGGCCGCGTCGAGTGTGGTCGAGACGGCGCGCGCGTCCACACCGGCGACCTCTACGCGCTGGCCGTTCAGCTGGCCGTCGACCCGTCCGTCGAAGACCGGGCGGGTCAGAACGCCGGCGAACTGCCCCCGGCCGGCGAGGCGGGCCGAGAGCGTCTGACCGGAGGTCGTACCGGTACGACCCTCGTCGGCCGCGAGCTCGAGATCGATCTGACCGGGGCCGTCCAGCCTCAGCGGCGTTCCGGTGGGGTAGGGCAAGATGGCGTTGAGCGTCAGGACCGCGTCACGCACGACCCGGTCGGGCGCGGTCATGGCGTCCGCGCGCGCGGCCAGTTTCAGGGTGCTGCGGTCGCCCTCGGTGGTCAGGTCGAGCGTGGCGCTCAAGCCCTGAACGGACTGGTCGTCCAGCGCCAGCGAAGCTTTGGGCATTTGAGCCTCAAGGCGCACGAGCCGGCCATCCTCGATGCGCGCATCCGCCAGTATGCCGACCGGGCCCCAGTCGGTGGTCAGGCGTACCTGACCCTGTTCGACCAGGATGAGGGGCGAGGCTGCCTCGGGCTGGGTCGGTCGACCGGTGAACCGCTGGATCAGTGGATCAAGGCTGCCAAAGCTGAAGCGACCCTCCCGCCAGGTGCCGCGCAACGTTGGCCGGACCAGGCGAATGCGGCTGGGGCGCGCGCCCAGACCCGAGGCGGACCAGGGCGCGGTCAGGCTGTAGTCGACCTCGACCCGCTCGGCCAGAAAGTCAGGATTGTCCGGGTCGCCGATGCGGATGCGGCCGATAAATCCATCCAGTTCGAAGCGCTCGACCTCGACGTCAGCGGCGATTCCCTGCCGGTCCAGCCAGCCGACCAGAACCTCGCGCGCCACATGGCGGCGGTTCAGATAGAGGGCCGCCAGAAGAACAAGCAGGCCCAGCAGGATGCCGAGCGCCACCCGTCCGGCGGTGCTGGCGGCGCGGCGCCGTGCAGGCGGCGAAGGCTCGGTCGAAGGTGGCGAAGGAGCGCTCAACCGGCCTGTTCCCCTGCGGGACAGCCAGCCGGGCGGATGTCGCGATTCCGGTCATCCGGACCGGGGACGAGGCCTTGATGTTGCATCCGGAACACTGAGTAGTGGCCTCAAGAACACTAGTGAAAACCGCGAGACCTTCTGTCGCACATGGGGGTGAAGCAATAGAAAAGACGGGGCGGCACGCGACCGTAACTCGGAACGGCCCGGTTTGTTCTCGGCCTTTCGCGTGGAGATACGGGAAAACAGCCTTGGCCGTTAAGGCTTCGTAACCCTTGCGCTTCACATTCGGAGGCTGACGGGCTATAGGCGGACCTCCGGTTACGGAGGGGCGTCTTCGGCCCGGAACTTGCTGGTATCACGTGTGGCGCCGCGCTGGCGTCGTCGATTTGTCGGGAAACGATGGCTCAATTTGATCCGCGCCGCCAACCGATGCGCCTTGCGCCTCATGTCTTTACCGCCTGCGCGGCCCTGGTGGTCGCCATGCTGGCCGGTCGGGTCTACCACCCCGTAAGGGCCGAGGTTCCCGTCGCGGTCGTCGCCGAGAACATCACCGAGCTGGAAGCCGAGGCGATCGCCGCCGCCGGCACCCCGGTGGGCATGAGCACCCCGGAAGCCATTCCCGTCCAGATCCGCAAGGGCGAGACCTTCGAGCAGGCCGTGCGCCGCACCGGAATCCCGGAAGAAGAGGCCCGCGCCGTCACCCAGACCATTGCCAACGCCTATGACGTCACCGAGTTGCGTGCGGGCCTGCGGTTCGAAACCGCCATTGCCCAGCCGCGCGGCGGACGGGGCGGGGCGCGCCTGATCGGCCTGACCATGCGCACGGGGCCGGCCAGCCAGCTGACCGTCTCGCGCACCTTTGACGGCGCCCTGCGTCTGCGGGCCATCGAGGAAAAGGTCACCCACGAGACCGTCGTGGTGCGCAGCCAGGTCAAGGGCTCCATCTATGCCACCGCGCGTCAGGCCGGGGCCAATGCCCAGGTGATCCGCAAGGCCACCCAGCTATTCTCGCACAAGTTCGACCTGGATCGCGACATCCGCGCCTCGGACGAGTTCGTGATGGTCTTCAGTCAGACGGTGACCGAGAGTGGTCGCGTGGTCGAGGCCGGTGAGCTGCTCTATGCCGAGCTGAAGGGCCAGGTCTTCTATCGCTTCAAGCCGGCCAACTCGGCCGAAGCCCAGTATTTCGACGCCTCGGGCAAGAACATGCGCTCGGCCATGATGCGCACCCCGCTGGATCGCGCCCGCGTCAGCTCCTCCTACGGCTATCGTCGCCACCCGATCTCGGGCTACCGCCGCATGCACCAGGGCATCGACTTTGCTGCCGGTACGGGCACGCCAGTGCTGGCCCCCGCCGACGGCGTTGTGGTCGAGGCGCGCCGCTGGGGTGGTTACGGCAACTGGCTGCGCATCCGCCACGCCAATGGCCTTGAGACCGGCTATGGCCACCTGTCCCGCTATGGCTCGGGCATCCGCGCCGGGACCCGCGTTCGTCAGGGCCAGGTCGTGGCCTATGTCGGCTCGACCGGCGCCTCGACCGGCCCGCACCTGCACTATGAAATCTGGCGCAACGGCCAGCGGATCAATCCGGCCGGGGTCAAGACCCAGGAGGGCACCATCCTCGGTGGCGCCGATCTGGCGGCCTTCCGGGCCGAAAAGACCCGTATCGACCGCGTCATCCTGTCGGGTGGCGAACAGCGCCCCGCCACCGCCGACGGCCTGCGTCGCGTCGGCGCCTGATCCGGCTCTCGACCTTCTAGATTGACCTGAGCCGCTCCACGGCCTCGACCATGCGCGTCAGGTCTGCGGGTCCGGACAGCCGGTGGTCGCCCCCCGCGATCAGGTCCAGCCGGACGTCAGCTCCCTCCAACGCCTCGACCAGCGGCAGCTGGTGCCGCCAGGGCACTGACGTGTCCTGCCGCCCCTGAAGGATGTGCACCGGGCACCGGATCGGCAGCGGCCCTTCCGGCAGCATCCGGGTCCTGGCTTCCTCGAACATGGTGCGGGTCAGCGGATAGGCGCCCAGCCCCTCGTCGGGCATCACCGTCTCGCCGTGCTCCAGGACCTCCTTCTGGCGCTCGGGGCCGAGGTCGGGCCACATCAACCGCTCGGTGAAATCCTGGGCCGGATTGATCAGCAGCAGGGCCCTGACCGCCGCCGGACGGGCCAGCGTCAGGTTCAGCGCCACCCAGCCGCCCATGGAGGACCCGACCGGAATGACCGTTCGCCCGGTCGTCTCCGTCAGGTGATCGACGAGGGCCGCAGCGTCGTCGCACCAGCGCCCCACGGTCGCGTCGCGCCAGTTCCCCGACGACTGGCCGTGGGCGAAGTGATCGTAGCGGACGAAGGCCCAGCCGCGCTCGCGGGCAGCGGCATCCAGCGCAAGGGCCTTGGTCCCTTCCATGTCCGAGCGGAAGCCGCCGACCCACAGGATGACCGGCCCCTGTCCCTCGACCTGCTTCAGGGCCAGACGCGCGCCGTCGGGGCGGGCCAGATACTCGATGTCGGATGCGCGCATTGCCGGCTCCTCTCGCCATGGGCTTCAGACCCTGATAGCCAGACCCGGCCCCGGAAGCGAAGTCGGAATTGCATGGCCCCCGCCCCCACAGTCCCCCAAACGCCCCGAGTCCTGTTCGTCAGCTCCAACCGCATCGGCGACTGTGTGATTTCCTCCGGCGTGATCCGCGAGATCGGCCGCCAGCTGCCCGGCGCCCGCATCACGGTGGCGGCGGGCCGGCCGCCTGCCCCCCTGTTCCGGTCCGCGCCCGGGGTGGAGCGTGTCATCATCCTCGACAAGAAGCCGATGTCCGGCCACTGGCTGGACCTGTGGCAGCAGGTACGCAGCACACGCTGGGATCTGGTGGTCGATATCCGCGGCTCCGCCCTGGCCTGGACCGTCCCCTCTAAGCGGCGCGTGGTCTACACCCGCAAGTGGGAGACCGGCCTGCGCAAGGTCGAGATGGTCTCGCGCCTGATGGGGGCCGAGGCGCCGCTCGATCCTGAAATCTTCCTTGATGATCAGGCCCGCGCCGAGGCGGCGGCTGTCATCGATCCCCAGCTTCAGGCAGGATCGGGTCCCGGGCCCATCCTCGCGCTCGCCCCCATCGCCCACCAGCCGGGCAAGTCCTGGCCCGCCGACCGCTGGGGCCAGCTGGTTGAAAAGCTGTCCGCCGACGCCCGCTTCGACGGCTGCCGCTTCATGCCGGTGGGCGGGCCCGGTGACCGGCCGCCGGCCACCCCCGCCCTCGAGGCCGCGGGGGACCGGGGCATCGACTGCGTGGGCAAGGGTGACATCCTGTGTTCGGCGGCCGCGATCGACCGCGCCACCCTGTTCGTCGGCAATGACTCGGGCCTGATGCATGTGGCCGCCGCCCTCGGCCAGCCGACGCTCGGCCTGTTCGGCCCGACCGAATGGTGGCTCTACGGACCCTGGGGTCCCCGCACCCGCACGGTCGCCTCAAACGAGACCCGCGGCCAGTTCGCGCCCATCGAGGACCTGACCGTCGAGCGTGTCTTTTCTGCCGTGGTGGCCCTGCATGACGCATGGCCCGGGGGGCGTTCGGTCCCCGCGCCTTGAAGAAACGGGCTTGCGGGGGCATATTGTCCCGTCAGGAAACGGGGCGGCCCGCCGCGCGTTTCCGCACGACATCCGCGATATCCCTTTTGACCACACAAGGAAACGACGCCCATTCGCCGTCCGATGCAAACACCGCCCGTCAAGGATGGGCCGCCCATGAACCAGGATATCCGCGCCGCGCGCGTACTCCTGATCGACCAAAACGGTGAAAAACAGGGCGTCATGCCTCTGGCTGCGGCGCTTGAAGCCGCCGAAGAGGCCGGTATGGACCTGGTGCAGATGGTCTCGAACGCCGAGACCCCGGTCTGCAAAATCCTCGACTACGGCAAGTTCCGCTTCCAGGAGCAGAAGAAGAAGGCCGAGGCGCGCAAGCGGCAGAAGATCGTCGAGCTGAAGGAAATCAAGCTTCGGCCGAACATCGACACCCACGACTATGATGTGAAGGCCAAGGCCATGCACCGCTTCTTCGAGGACGGTGACAAGGTCAAGGTGACCCTGCGCTTCCGGGGCCGCGAGATGGCCCACCCGGAACTGGGCATGAAGCTGCTCAACAAGGTGCAGGCCGACTTCGAGGAAGTCGCAAAGGTCGAATATGCCCCGCGCATGGAAGGCCGTCAGATGATCATGATACTGGCACCCCGCTAGGGTTGCCGTTTCACCGAGGATCCCGCGCCCCGATCGGAAACGGTCGGGGCGTTTGCATATCCGGCGCCTGCCGCCGCTGCCCGCATTCAACCCGGGCGCGCCCCACCGGCAGCGCTCCGACTGCAGAAAACGACTTGAGATTGTGCGCGTGCGTGGGATGATAGCGCTGTTCTTCATGCGCGGGGGCGTCCATGCTGCGTTCACTTGCCCGGGGCAGTCTCCTCGTCCTGATGTTCACGGCCACTACTGCCCTTTTGGCGGCCCCGGTACTCGCCCAGGAGGCGGACGGACCGGCGCCGCTGTCGGTCTACGGCGCCCTGCCTTCCCTCGAGATGCTGGAACTGTCGCCGTCAGGCCAGCGGCTCGCCTTCATCACCGTGACCGGGGAGGCGCGCACCCTGGTGCTCCTGGACCTGACGACCCGCGAGCAGGTCGGCGGGGCGGACGTGGGCGTGGCCAAGGTCCGGGACCTGGACTGGCTCGGTGAGGACCAGATCCTGGTCACGACCTCCAAGACGGAAAACATCCCGGCCTCGGCATCGAGAGCGCCGAGATGTTTAGCAGCCAGATCTATGACCCCGGCCGGAACCGTATCATCGAGGTGCTGAAGAACACCCTCGATCTTTTTCCGATCATGTTCAGCTCCGCCCGCGTGGTCCGGGGTGACCCGACATCGGTCTTCATCCGGGCCTACGCCTTCAGCAACGGGCAGGGGCGATCTGGCCGAGGTCATGGGTGCGAACGTCACCGACTTTCTGCTCGGGCCCGACGGCCGATCGGTGGCGCGCAGCCAGTACAATGACGAGGCGCGCGAATGGAGCCTGCACCTGAGGCAGGGCAGTGGATTTCGCGAGAACTGGGAGACCGTTGCGCCGATCGAGAGGCCGGCACTGATGGGCCTCGGCATCAACGGGGACAGTGTCATCGTTGCAGCTGACAGGCCCGATCTGAGTCAGCCCGGCCGTCCGGACGCCGAATTTTTTGACGTCAATCTGGAAACGGGCGCATGGCGCGCCCTGCGCTTCGAGTTTTCGCCCGACGCCCTGTTCTTTCACCCGGTGACCCGTCGGCTCATCGGGGCCATGCGCCGGGGCGATGCGGGTCCTGTCTACGCCTTCATTGACGACGACGCCTCGGCGCTCTGGATCACCGTGCAACGAGCCTTTGCCGGACGCCCGCCGGGGGGGGGCTATCCGGGCATCACCCCGGAGCGGGTCGCCGCGGTTCGTCCGGTTACCTATCCCGCCTCGGATGGCCTCGAGATCCATGGCTATCTGACCACGCCGCCCGGCATGTCGGAGGCAGGGGACCTGCCTCTGGTGGTTCTGGTCCACGGGGGGCCCGCGGCGCGCGACTATCTGCAGTTCGACTGGTGGGCCCAGGCGATGGCCTCGCGTGGCTACGCCGTTCTTCAACCGAATTTCCCCGGCTCGACCGGCTATGGCGACGCCTTCCTCGAGGCGGGCTATGGGGAATGGGGCCGCAAGATGCAGACCGACCTGTCCGACGGGGTCCGTTATCTCGCCGATCAGGGGATCATCGATCCCGAAAGGGTATGCATCGTGGGGGCCAGTTACGGGGGCTATGCGGCCATGGCAGGGCCGACGCTCGATCCCGGCGTCTATCGATGCGCCGTGGCCGTAGCGGGCCTGTCGGACCTCGGCGTATTCGTGGACGATGCGGCGTCCCGCGGGGCCCGACGCGAAAACTCGACCACGCGCTACTGGAACCGGTTCATGGGCGCCGAGCGCCTGGGGGACCGCTCTCTCGATGCCCGGTCGCCTGCCCGCCTCGCGGACCAGGCCGACGCCCCCATCCTGCTGATTCACGGTCGCGATGACACGGTCGTGCCGATCGAGCAGAGCCGCATCATGTAGCGCGCCCTGCGTCGGGCAGGCAAACCGGTGGAATTCATCGAGCTGGATGGCGAGGATCACTGGCTGTCGCGCTCCGACACCCGTGTGCGGATGTTGACCGAGACGATCCGCTTCCTCAATGAGCACAACCCGGCGGACTAGGGGCGGGACGCCCTTGCCTTCGGACGGGCCTTGCCGTATGAGGCGCGGCTTCGCGTACCGGTCGTCGGGCGAACAGGCATGCCTTGGCGACCGTTCATCCGCTCTCCGTTCCCGATCGGACCTCTGGTCCCGGGGCGGTGGCTTCAAGAGAGAGAGTGAAAATGCCGAAATTGAAGACCAAGTCGGGCGCCAAGAAGCGCTTCAAACTGACGGCCTCGGGCAAGGTGAAGGCCGGCGTGGCGGGCAAGCGCCACCGGCTGATCAGCCACAACTCGAAGTACATTCGCCAGAACCGCGGCACGCAGGTGATGTCGGATGCCGATGCCAAGAAGATCAAGTCCTACATGCCGTACGCCTGATCGGCGTCGCATCACCAGATCTCCCACCGCATCAGTTTGAAACCTCGTCCCTGAACCACTGAGCCGCCGCGCGGCCGACCTCAGGGGCGCATCTCGAAGAGACACACATCATGGCTCGCGTTACCCGGGGCGTTACGTCCCACGCCAAGCACAAGAAGGTCCTGAAGCAGGCCAAGGGCTTCTACGGCCGCCGCAAGAACACCATCCGCGCCGCCAAGGCCGCCGTGGACCGCGCCGGTCAGTACGCCTATCGCGACCGCCGCACCAAGAAGCGCAACTTCCGCGCCCTGTGGATTCAGCGCATCAACGCTGCGGCCCGCCTGGAAGGCTTCACCTATTCGCAGTTCATGCACGGCCTGTCCAAGGCCGGCATCGAGATGGACCGCAAGGTTCTGGCCGCGATGGCCGCTGACGAGGCTGGCTTCAAGGCCGTGGCCGACAAGGTTCGCGCCGCCCTGGCCTGAACCGGTCCGCATTGAGACCCTGAAGACGCCCGCCTCCGGCTCCGGACGGCGGGCGTTTTCATGTCCGGACTCAGTGGTGAGGCAACCCCGACAGCCCCGCGCCGTTGGAAGGGAACCTCAACCATACAGGAGTTCCCCCATGTCCGTTGCCCGCGTCACCGAGATCACCTCTGCCTCGACCGTCAGCTTCGAGGACGCGATCAAGAAGGGCATTGCCCGCGCCGACGAAACGCTCGACCAGGTGCGCGGCGCCTGGGTCCAGGAGCAGAAGGTCGTCGTCGACGGCGGCCAGATCACCGAATACCGCGTCAATCTGAAGATCACCTTCGTCCTGAAGGACTAGGCTCAGGCCGCCTGCTGCAGGGAGGGTGCGCCCATGGCCCGCCGGATCGCGTCCAGCAGGACGTCCGGCTGGATGGGCTTGGACACCACCGCATTCATGCCTGCAGCGATATAGGACCGGGCGTCCTGCTCATCCGCATTGGCCGTAAGCGCCAGGATGGGCAGGGCGGCCCCCGCCGGACCAAGCGCGCGGATCGCCCGCGTCGCCGCTACCCCGTCCATCACCGGCATCTTGATGTCCATGAGCACGAGGTCGAAAGCGCCGGTCCGCACGGCGTCGACCGCCTCGGCGCCGTTCTGGACGGCCTCGTGGCTGCACCCGAACAGTTCCAGCAGCTTTCCGGCCAGGAAGCGATTGGTTGGATGGTCGTCGGCCACCAGCACATGCAGACTGTCGTGGGCGGTCGGCTCGGGCCGCTGCTGACGCGCGGCCCGGTGCTCCGGCGTCGCGGCTTCCAGTTGGAGGGTGAACCGGAACGACGCCCCGCCCGATCCCGACCGGTCTGCGGAAATCCGGCCGCCCATGCGGTCCACGATCTGTCGGCAGATGGCCAGTCCCATGCCCGCCCCCGCCCCCTCGCGCCCGGCTCCGCCGGTGTTGACGGGCTGGAAGACCTGCTCGATGCGGTCGGCAGGGATGCCCGGACCGCTGTCGTCAACCTGGCCCTCGACGCAAATACCGGTGTCCCGGGCCTGCACCCTCAGGGTCGCGCGGACCTCGCCCGACGGGGTGAACTTCAGCGCATTGCCGATCAGATTGTTGAGCACCTGCTTGATGCGGACCTCGTCGCCCATCACCCAGACCTCGTCCGGATTCTCGCAGGTCACCGACAGGGTGATGCCTTTTTCCTCGGCCCGCGCCCGCCAGAGCGCCTTCAGGTCATCGGCCACGACCGTCAGGTCCAGAGGCTGGGGCTCCAGCGTCAGCGCCCCGGCATCGGCGCGTGACATGTCGAGGGCATCGTTCAGCAGGCGCAGCAGGCCCTGGCCGGAGTCGAGGATGGTCCGGACGTACGGACGCAGGTCCTCCTGCATCAGTTCGCGCTCCATCAGGGCCGCCACCCCCAGCACCCCGTTGAGGGGCGTGCGGATCTCGTGGCTCATGACCGCCAGGAACTCCGACTTGGCGCGGCTGGAGGCACGGGCCAGCGCACTGGCCGCCTGCAGCAGCTGCACGCCCGATCCCACTCCGCTGTAGCGCCCCTCCTCGGTGACTATGAATCCGCCCAGCAGGCCGCCGAGTGCGGCGTTGTCGAGGTTCTCGAACAGGGTGGCGGCGTCCATCTCTCCGTCGACGACCAGAGGTGCGGGGTCCATCAGCGCCGTCACCGGGCGACGGGCATAGAGGGCCCGCCCGAACTCCGCGGCCATCTTGAGTGTGAAGGCGTTCCGCTCGATCAGACCCAGCGGCTGGCCGGCGTCATCCACGACCGCGATGGCCAGGGTATCCGGCTCGGCCCGGAAGCGTTCAAAGACGAATGATCCCCTGACATCGGGCCCCACGGGTTCAGCGATGACGCGATAGTCCCTGATGCGGGCCATGCCGGTACTCCTGACTTACCGGAGCATCCTGACCGCTCATCTCTTAAGGATGGCTTTGCTGAAATCGAAGTTTTTGCAACGAAAACATAGAGATAAATCCTTGTCCGGACGAAAATTGGTGGGCCGTCGACGGTATTGGCCCTTGCCACCCGTCGGGTCGACGACCTCGGAGGGGCCTTTCGGGGTGACGAACGGCCTGCGGCTCGCTAGACGACGGGCGTCATGACAGACCTCAATCAACTGGAACTCGACCTGATCAACGCCATCGGCTCGGCCGACAGTGTGCAGGCGCTGGAAGAACTGCGCGTCTCGGCCCTCGGCAAGACGGGGTCGATCTCGGGCCTGCTCAAGGGTCTGGGCGCCATGAGCCCCGACGAGCGTCGCGTCGAGGGTCCGCGCATCAACGGCCTGCGCGACCGGGTCAGTGCGGCCCTGACGACCCGGAAGGCCGATCTGGAGGCCCGGGAACTGGAGACGCGCCTGCGCTCCGAACACCTCGATCTGACCCTGCCCTCCCGACCGGCCCGTTCCGGCAGTGTCCATCCCACGCTTCAGGTCATGGACGAGGTCGTTGCCCTGTTCGCCGAGATGGGCTTTGCGGTCGCCGAAGGGCCGGACATCGAGGACGACTTCCACAATTTCACCGCGCTGAACTTTCCGCCCAAGCACCCGGCGCGGGAGATGCACGACACCTTCTTCCTGAAGCCCGACCCGGAGACGGGCGAGCGCAAGGTGCTGCGGACCCACACCAGCCCGGTGCAGATCCGCACCATGATGGCGGGCCAGCCGCCGATCCGCATCATCGCGCCGGGTCGGACCTTCCGGAAGGACTCGGACGCGACCCACACGCCCATGTTCCATCAGGTCGAGGGTCTGGTCATCGACCGCGACATCCACATGGGCCACCTCAAGTGGACGCTCGAGACCTTCGTCGCCCGCTTTTTCGAGGTCGAGGGAATCGACGCGCGCTTCCGGCCCCACCATTTCCCGTTCACCGAGCCCTCGGCCGAGATGGACATCCGCTGCGACCGCTCGGGCGGGGTGTTGAGGCTCAACGAGGGCGACAGCTGGATGGAGATCCTGGGCTGCGGCATGGTGCACCCCAATGTGCTGCGCACCTGCGGCATTGACCCGGACGAGTATCAGGGTTTCGCCTTTGGCATGGGCCTCGACCGGCTGGCCATGCTCAAATACGGCATCCCTGACCTCCGCCCCATGTTTGAGGCCGACAGCCGCTGGCTGGCCCACTACGGCTTCTCGGCCTTCGCCACGCCCAGCCCCGCCGCCGGGCTGAGCTGACCCCAACGATTTCAGGACGTATCCCATGACCGAACCTTCGACCCAGCCCCCGATCACCAGCCCGTCCGGACGCGAACTGGTCGAACGCGACACCTTCCAGAACGAGGCGATCTGGCTGCCGGCCATGGCGGCCCAGCATATGAACGCCGGCAAATTCATGATCGAGGGCAAGACCTTCACCGATTGTCTGATCGAAGGGCCGGCGGTGATGGGTATGGGAGAGGGCGTGCAGTTCGACGGCTGCAACATGGGCATGACCCAGGATGTGAAGTCCCTGTTTCTCGTGCCGCGCAGCCAGAAGGTCATCGGTGTGGTGGGCATGGCGCATTGCCGGTTCGTCCGCTGCCGCTTCATGATGGTCGGCTTCTCCAGCAACGAGGCTGACGTCGCGCTCATGGAGGAAGGGCTGATCAGCGCGCGCGCCGTCGCCGAAAAGGCCCAGCAAGAGGCCCAGGGCAAGACGTCGTGAAGTCCACACTCTCCTGGCTGAAGGCGCACCTCGACACGACCGCCGACGTCAAAGCCGTGGCCGACGCCATGACCATGGCGGGGCTTGAGGTCGAGGACGTCATCGACCCGACGGCGAAGCTGGCGCCCTTCACCGTCGCCCGGATCGTTTCGGCCGAGCGCCACCCGAATGCCGACCGGCTGCAGGTCTGTCAGGTCGAGACGGTGGACGGGATGAAGGAGATCGTGTGCGGGGCGCCCAATGCCCGCGCCGGCCTGGTGACCATCTATGCGCCGATCGGGGCCTATGTGCCGGGGCTGGACGTGACCCTGGTCGAAAAGCCGGTGCGCGGCGTGGTGTCGAACGGCATGCTCTGCTCGGCCGCCGAGCTGGAGTTGGCCGGCGACAGCGACGGCATCCTGGATCTGGACCCGGGCCTCGCCGTGGGCACGCCGGCCGCGGGAGTGTTCGGGGCCGAGCCGGTCATCGACTTCGAGGTCACGCCCAACCGGCCCGACTGGCTGGGCGTCGACGGTATCGCCCGCGATCTGGCGGCCACCGGTCTCGGCACCCTGACCACGCCGACCATCACCCCGGTGGCGGGACAGTTTCCGTGTCCGGTCTCGATCCGGCTGGACGCACCGGAGCAGTGCCCGGTCTTTGCCGGCCGGGTGATCCGCGGCGTGACCAACGGCCCGTCGCCCGACTGGCTGCAGCAGCGTCTGACAGCCATTGGGCTGCGCTCGATCAACCGGCTGGTCGATGTGACCAATCTGATCGCCTATGACCGCGCCCGGCCGCTGCACGTCTACGACCTGGCGGCCCTGCAGGGTGCGACCGTGGTCGCGCGGGCCGGCGCCGAGGGCGAAAGCCTGGCCGCGCTGGACGGCAAGACCTATGCGACGGCGCCCGACATCTGCGTGATCGCGGATGACGACGGACGCCGCGCCATCGGCCTGGGCGGCGTGATGGGCGGCGAGACAACCGGCTGTTCGGACGCCACGACCGACGTCTTCCTCGAGAGCGCCTGGTTCGATCCGCTGGTTACGGCCCAGACCGGCCGGACCCTGGGGATCAGTTCGGACGCCCAGTATCGATTTGCCCGCCGGGTCGACCCGGCCACCGTGGTGCCGGGGATCGAGCTGGCCACCCGGATGATCCTGGACCTGTGCGGCGGCGAGCCGTCCGAGGTGGTGGTCGCCGGCGCGGCTCCGGCGGCGCCTCAGGCCTTTGCCTTTGACCCGGCGCGGGTCGGCCGCCTGACGGGGCTGGACATCAGCGCCGACCGCACGGCCGAAGTGCTGACCGCGCTCGGCTTTGCCGTCGAGACCGGCCAGCCGTGGACGGTGACCCCGCCCAGCTGGCGTGCTGACGTTGAGGGACCGGCGGATCTGGTCGAGGAAGTCGCCCGGATCGTCGGCTATGACGCCCTGCCGTCGACCCCGCTGCCCGATCTGGGCGCGCCCAGCGCCGGTCTGCTCTCGCCGATGCAAACCCGCGTGCGGCTGGCCCGCCGGGCGCTGGCTGCCATGGGCTATGCCGAGGCCGCAACCTGGTCCTTCACCAGCGAGGCGATCGCCGGGGCCTTCGGGGGCGGCGATGCCCGGCTGCACGTCGAGAACCCGATCGCCCAGGGGCTGGACTGCATGCGGCCCTCGATCCTGCCGAACCTGATCCAGGCGGCGGCGCGGAATGCCGACCGGGGCCACCCCGATGTGGCCCTGTTCGAGATCGGGCCGGTCTATCGCGACGACAGCCCGACCGGCCAGCGCACGGCGATCACCGTGGTGGTCGCCCCCCATGCCGCCCGCCACTGGAGCGGCGCGGGCGAGGACCCGCTGTTCCAGCTGAAGGGCGACCTGATGCGGTTGCTGACCCTGATCGGCGCGCCGGCGGGTCTTCAGACCGTGCAGGACGCCGAACGCGCACCGGTCGACCCGTGGTGGCACCCCGGCCGTTCGGCCCGGGTCCAGCTGGGCCCGAAGATGGTGCTGGCCCAGTTCGGAGCCCTGCATCCGGCGACGCTCAAGACCCTCGACGCCGAGGCGCCGATGCTGGGCTTCGAGCTGATCCTCGACGCCGTGCCTGAGCCGCGCGGCGCGCGGACCAAGTCGCGCGGGTCGGCGAAGCTGTCGACCTTGATGCCGCTCAGCCGCGACTTTGCCTTTGTGGTCGAGGACCGCGTGCCGGCCGGCGATCTGGTCCGGGCCGTGCAGGGCGCGGACAAGACCCTGATCACCGAGGTCGCCGTCTTTGACGTCTATCGCGGCAAGGGTATCGAGCCGGGCTTCAAGTCGGTGGCGCTGGAGGTCACGATCCAGCCGGATCAGGCGACCCTGACCGAGGCCGAGATCGACGCCCTGTCGGCGAAGGTCGTGGCCGCAGCCGGCAAATTGGGCGCCACCCTGCGTCAGTAGATCGTCAGGGCCGGTCAGATTGTCGATTTCCAAAGTCCGGATTACAGTTTTCCGGAACTGAGGGGATGACCATGAAATTCAAGGTGCTGTTTGCCGTTGCCGCGTGCGCGGCCCTGTCGGGCTGTGCGGAATTCGAGACCGGGCTGATGGCCTATGCCGACCAGCTCGACATGGAGAACGGGGCCTGGTGGCCCGACGAGCATCTGACCGATGTGGTGACGGGGGTCTGCCCGGCCTACAGCGAGTACGGCCACGTCAACAACCAGACCTACTACCGGGTGCGCAACACCGGACGGACCCCGATGCAGGCCACGGTCACCTGGAACACGGGCTATGAAAGCAACTTCTATCTGGAGCCCGGCGAGACCAGCGACTTCGTCTATATGACGCCGTCGGTGATGCCCCGGGAGATCGTCACCCGGTGCTGACGGCAATGTGCGGTTAACCTTGTCGCCGCAAGTCTGACTCAATGCAGCGACAGTGTGGGCCGCGACAGGGTGTGCCCGTCGCTGCCTGAGGAGAATCGCCATGGACCGCCGCAAGCTGATCATGACCGGCCTGGCCGCCGCCACGCCGCTGGCCGCCTCTTCGCTGGGCGGATGCGCGACCTCGCAGCCGGGACAGGGGCAGGCCGGACCCAACTATCCGATCCGCTCGGACCAGGATGCGCCCGCCTATACCGCCGATGAACTGGTGGCCGCCGGCTCGCGCGAGCTGGGCATCGCCGCCGAGGCCATGGGCGCCGCCATCGAACGCATCTTCGCCGACCAGGGCGATCGCCCGACGGCCTATATCGCGGGCGAGGAAGGCGCGGGGGCCATGGGCGTCGGGGTCCGCTACGGGCGCGGCGCGCTGCACATGAAGGACCTCAGCGCCTCGCAGGAAATCTTCTGGCAGGGCATCTCCATCGGCTGGGACGTGGGCGGCAACGCCAGTCGCGTCTTCACCCTGGTCTACGGACTCTACTATCCGGACATGATCTATCGCCGCTATCCGGGGGTCGAAGGGTCGGCCTATCTGATCGGCGGGGTGGGCGTGAACTACCAGCAGGCCGACGGCATCATCCTGGCGCCCGTACGGACCGGGGTCGGCCTGCGCCTCGGCGCCAATGTCGGCACCATGGCCTACAGCCGCCAACGGAACCTGCTGCCGTTCTAGGCACGCCCAAGCCCCCGTCCGTGATTGCGGCGGGTTGAAGGGCAGGCGGAGCGCCGGGCCTTCGCCCGGAGATGATGAATAATACCGTTTCGACGAAGGCTGACGCTCCGCGCGGTGGTTTTCCGGAAGCTTGCGTCGGGTGGCCGTATTCGGGCCTTACCGCAGCGCCCCCGGCGGGCGGGGATGTCCTGCGACACCTCCCGGAACGGCCGAGTATCCCCCTCGACCCTTGCCCTCATCACGCACCCGGAGGCGGTGATCGAGGGTGTTTGAAATGGCCTACCGCTCGCGACGCGGTCGCTCGCTGCTTGAGGCCCCTCCAACCCCGCTCCATCGCTCCCGCCGCTCACAAGGTCGCAGGCCTTACGAGCCCTCCGTGCGACGGGACGGGAGGAGGTTTGCACACGGCTGGACCAAGGCGGGGAAGTCGGGGCGGGAAACGGTGGGGGTGCTGAAAGGGCGAGGAAATTCGGGCGCGGCTGTGATGGCTGACGCGTTTGACCAAGAGCGGCTTGGAGGGCGAGGGGCGGGGTGCCATTATGAGGGGAGGGGGATGTCCACTATGAAGATGCGCAGACTTCTGGTGACGGGCGGGCTGGTTGTGCTGGCCTTGCTGGGCTGGGTCAGTTTCGGCATTTGGCAGCCGCTCGTTGAGGAAGCGATCTGGCCCATGCCGGTCGATGAAAACGGGATTGCGATTTACGAGCGCGTCGGCGAAGCCCCTGTCAGGCCCTATCCGACGGCGACGACAGTCCGTCTGGTGCTCTCGGAAGACGGTGGCAGACCCCCGGACGATCGTGAGGGTCGAGAACTGTCCGATCAGGACCGGCGGGCGTTCGGAGCAACCCTGATACGGGCTTCGGAGCGCTACAGCTCCGGTGCGGCCTGCTTCGTGCCCCACCATTTTTTCCGGTACTATGATGCGGAGGGCGCCCTGATCGGGGAGATCGCGGTCTGCTTCTGCTGTCACGGGGCCAGCGCCTGGCCCGCATTGTTTCCGGCCACGGGGGGAAATGTACTCCATCCCTATGACAACCGGCTCGACTTTGACGAGGAAAACCTCGCCGCGCTGATCGAGTTGTGGGGCCTGCCGGTCGATCTGGGCTGTCGATAGACGCAAGGGGGGATCTCCGGCTCAGTGGACAGGGCCGGTTGCGACCCGTTGCGGACCTTCCCTCCGTGTTCAATGATCCGACATGCAACGAGATGAACACCGACGGCGGACGATCGGACAACGGACCTGTCTGGCCGCATGCGTGGGAGTGACGTTGCTTGCTGCCTCGTGCGGTCGCGACGGGCCCAGCGGCGAGCAGCCAGGTCGAGAGGAACTCGCTGACGAGCCGGACCGCGAGTATTGTGGTGGGGAGTTGCCCGAAGGTGCCGCGGCGGCCTATTTCGACCGCCTTGCCCGGCATCTGGAACGCTCGGACGAGCCTGTGCCCCTCGACTTCTATGCAGATGTCGTCACCCTCACCGAGGGCGGCAGAAGGCTATCGTTCCGCATCAAGGAGATGGGACCCCAGGCCGAGCGGTTGCCGACACTGGCCGATTGGCGGGAGATATCCAGAAGGGGCGAGAGGAGCCTCCATCCCGCAGGCTACCGCGGGTGCTTCTTCAGCGCCGGCAAGGTATGGTTCGAGACGAACTATCCGGATGGCAGGTTCGCGCTCAGGGGATTCGACAAGGACAGGCCCTGGGCCTCTGACGAATGACCAATGTCAGCGCCTCACCGCCAGGCGACGGTCCGCGACCGACCCGACCCAAAGCGGACTTTAACCGCCCCTACGGGCAACTTCGGTCATCTTGGGCGCAAGCAGCAATCAGCGGCCAATCTTGATAGAGTTGATAGAGCGAAGGCCCGCGCCAAATGAGATACGCGGCCAACAGAACTGCGGCGATGCCGAACAGGACGCGTGTTCGCTTCTTCATTCGTCGAGGCTATCGAAGCGAACGTCCGCATTCCACCCATGGCGGCCTCCTGGACAGCCCGCCTGCCCGGTGAAGCCTCACTCCCCCTGCAGCAGGGCCTCCATCCCCTCCCGGTAGCTGGGGTAGCGGGGGCGCCAGCCGAGTTCGGCCTTGGCGCGGGCGTTGGAGAGGCGTTTGTTGTCGAGGTAGAAGCGGCGCATGGAGTCCGACACCGAGGGGTCGGTCCAGTCAATCTCGGGCGGGGTCGGAAGGCCCATGCGGCGAGCGGTCCAGGCCATGACGGCATCGGCGGGCGAGGGCGCGTCGTCGCACAGGGTATAGGCGCGGCCGGGGTTGGGCCGGTCCATCGAGGCCCTGAGCCCCGAGACCACATCGTCGACGTGGATGCGGTTGAAGACCTGGCCGGGCTTGTGCACCAGCCGGGCGGTGCCGTCGCGCAGACGCCCGATGACATTGCGTCCCGGGCCATAGAGGGCGGGCAGGCGGAAGATCTGGATGGTCAGGCCCATGCCCTGACCGGCCTCCAGCCATTCGGCCTCGGCGCGGACGCGGCGGGCGCCGGTCAGGCTGGAGGCATGGAGGGGCTCGTCCTCAAAGGCCCAGGCGCCGGCCCGGTCGCCATAGACGGCGCTGGACGAGATATAGCCGATCCAGTCCGGCCAGGCGCCCGCGGTCGACAGCGCCGGGATCAGGGCCTTGAGCCCCGGGCAGCCGGTGGGCTCGGGCGGGGTGGTGATCAGCAGGGTCTGGACGGTCGATACGGCCTCCTTGAGCGCGTCGGGATCGGCCGGGTCGACGGCCTGAAAGCCGGCGTCCGCAAGTTCGGCGCGGGTCCCGGGCGAGCGCGAGGTCAGCCAGGCCGTGCCGCCCCCGGCCTGTATGTCGCGCCCAGCAGCCTGACCCAGCCAGCCGCCGCCGAAGACCAGAATCGACGGGGTCTGGTGAGGGCGGGACGGGCTCACGCGTGATCCGGGATCAGGCCGTGCGCAGATGGGCGGCGGCGGTCGCCGACACCACGGGCTCGGACTTGAGGGCCTCGGCGCGCCGGGCGTTCCAGCTGGAGACGCAGGGGATCTTGGAGCGGTCGGCCCGCTCGGCATAGCGGCGGGCGATCTCGGTCACGTCCTGCATCAGCCCCTCGGCCAGGGTGATGGGCTTGAGGCCCAGTTCCCGGAACTGATCATTGGCGACGACGAGCTCGTTCTCGTCGGCTTCCTGACGGGGGTTGGGGACGTTGTGGATCTCGGCGCCGGTCATGCCCGAGATCAGTTCGGCGAGGTCGCGCACGCGGCGGCTCTCGGTCATCTGGTTGAGGATCTTGACCCGGTCGCCGGCCTTGGGCGGGTTCTGCAGGGCCAGCTCGACGCAGCGGACCGTGTCCTGGATGTGGATGAAGGCGCGCGTCTGGCCACCCGATCCGTGCACCGTCAACGGATAGCCGAGTGCGGCCTGGATGAGGAAGCGGTTCAGCACGGTGCCGTAGTCGCCGTCATAGTCGAAACGGTTGATCAGGCGCTCGTCCTTGCGGGTTTCCTCGGTCTCGGCGCCCCAGACGATGCCCTGGTGCAGGTCGGTGATTCGCAGGCCGTCGTTCTTGGCGTAGAACTGGAAGAGCAGGGCGTCCTGCGTCTTGGTCATATGGTAGATGGAGCCGGGGTTCGGGGGGAACAGGATTTCCTGTTCGGTCGGGCCGAAGTCGGTCTCGACGGTGACCTTGAGATAGCCCTCGGGGATGCGCAGGCCGGCGGTGGTGTAGCCATAGACGCCCATGGTGCCGAGGTGGGCCAGGTGGACGTCGCGGCCGCTCTCGACGATGGCGGCCAGCAGGTGGTTGGTGGCGTTCAGATTGTTGTCGACGGTGTAGAGCTTGTGCCGGGCCGACTTCATCGAATAGGGCGCGGCGCGCTGTTCGGCGAAGTGGACGACGCTGTCGGGCGCGAAGTCGCGGATCAGGGCGACCAGCCGGTCAAACTCCTTGCCGACCGTCATATTGACGAAGCCGATGTCCTTGCCGGAGACGGCCTTCCAGGCCTCGATCCGCTCGCCCATCGAGCGGATGGGCGTCAGGGACGAGACCTCGAGCTCATTGTCGATGTTCCGGCGCGACAGATTGTCGACGATGGTCACATCCCAGCCGCGGGCCGACAGGTGCAAGGCCGTGGGCCAGCCGCAGAATCCGTCACCCCCGAGAACCAGAACGCGCATCGTCACTCACCCAACTGTTGCCGCGGATCCGGTCCGCGCGTCCTGAGTAAAGCAAGGGGGGCCGGTTCCCAAGCCCGAACCTCGCGGCGGAATGGCTCAGGCGCGCAGTAGCTCGTTGACGCCGGTCTTGGCCCGGGTCTGGGCATCGACGCGCTTGACGATCACGGCGCAGTAGAGGCCGGGACCGCCGTTCGGGTCGGGCAGGGTGCCGGGCACCACGACGGAGTATGCGGGCACCTCGCCGCGGAAGACCTCGCCGGTGGCGCGATCGACAATCCTGGTCGAGCCCGACAGATAGACGCCCATGGCCAGAACCGCGCCCTCGCGGACGATCACGCCCTCGGCCACCTCGGCGCGGGCGCCGATGAAACAGCCGTCCTCGATGATGGTGGGATTGGCCTGCAGCGGCTCCAGAACACCGCCGATGCCGGCGCCGCCCGACAGGTGCACATTCCGGCCGATCTGGGCGCAGCTGCCGACGGTGGCCCAGGTGTCGACCATGGTGCCCTCGCCCACGAAGGCGCCGATGTTGACGAAGGAGGGCATCAGCACGACGTCGCGGCCGATGAAGGCGCCCTGGCGCACGACGGCGCCCGGCACGGCGCGGAAGCCCGCCGCCTCGAACCGGCTGTCGGTCCAGCCGGCCCATTTGACCGGCACCTTGTCCCAGTACGGGCCGGGGGTGGAATCCGGCATGCCGGTGCCGGCACTGGTGGCGACGCCCTGACGCCGGTTGGGGTTGAGTCGGAAGGACAGCAGCACGGCCTTCTTCAGCCACTGGTGGGTCGTCCAGGTGCCGTCAGCCTCGCGCGAGGCGACCCGGAGCGAGCCATCGTCCAGCCCGGCCAGCACATGATCGACGGCGTCGCGGATGTCGCCGGTCGTGGCGGTCGAGACCGAGGCGCGGTCTTCCCACGCCTGTTCGATGACGGACTTGAAGTGGGCGGGGTCGCTCATGCGGCCTCCTTGAGGGCAGTTTCGGTCAGGAATTCGAGCAGATCGGGGGTGTGGTGATCGACCCAGTCGCCGATCTCGTGGCCATGGCCGTCGCCGACCAGCACCGTGGTCATGCCCAGCGCCTTGGCCGGGGCCAGGTTGCGCGGCGTGTCCTCGAAGAAGACGGCTTCCTCGGCCTCGATGGCGTGGGCGGCGAGGAACCGCCGGAAGGTGGCCGGGGCCGGCTTGGGCACCAGATCCATGTCCTCGATGGCGAACACGCCCTCGAAGGCGCCGGTGATGCCGATGCGCTCCAGCACCCGGGCGGCATGATAGCGGGCGCCATTCGTCAGGACGAACCGCCGGCCGGGCAGGCGGCGCAGGGCCGCGTCCAGATCCGGATTGGGCTCGAGCGAATCCAGCGGCACGTCATGGACCTCGGTCAGGAAGGCCTCGGGGTCGACCGCATAGTTGGCCATCAGGCCGGCGAGCGTCGTGCCGTGCTCGTTCAGGAACTGCTTTTGCAGGACACGGGCCTCCTCGCGCGGCAGGCCGACGGCCGCCATCATGAAGGTGTTGATGCGCTCCTGTACCAGCCGCATCACGCCCTGTTCGCGCGGATACAGGGTGTCGTCCATGTCGAAGATCCAGACGCGGGCGCGGTGGAGCTCGACGCTCATCTGGCCCGCACCAGGGTTCCGGCCCCGTGTTCGGTGAACAGCTCGACCAGCATGGCGTGGGGGCGGCGACCGTCGAGGATAACCACGGCCTCGACCCCGGCACGCACGGCGGCCATGGCGGTCTGCAGCTTGGGGATCATGCCGCCGGTGGCGGTGCCGTCGGCGATCAGGCCCTCGGCCTCGGCCAGGGTCATCTGGCGGATGATCTGGCCGTCCTTGCCCTTGACCCCCTCGACGTCGGTGAGCAGCAGCATGCGCCTGGCGCCGAGCGCCCCGGCCAGGGCGCCCGCGACCGTGTCGGCATTGACGTTATAGGTCTGGCCGTCCTCGGCCACGCCGATCGGGGCGACGACCGGCACCCAGTCGGCATCGGATTCGATCAGCCGGGTAATCAGCTTGGCGTCGACGCGGGTCGGTTCGCCGACAAAGCCCAGATCGACCTCCTGCTCGATCAGGCTGTCAGGGTCGCGCCGGGTGCGGCGGGTCTTTTCGACGGTCAGCAGGCCGGCGTCCTTGCCCGACAGGCCCACGCCGCGCACGTCGGCCTGTTTGCCGGCGACGGTGATCCAGTGGGCGATCTCCTTGTTGACCGCGCCGGACAGGACCATTTCGGCCACCTGCATGGTGTCGGGATCGGTGACCCGCAGGCCGTCGACAAAACTGGACTTGACGCCCGCCTTGTCCAGCATGGCGCTGATCTGGGGCCCGCCGCCGTGCACCACGACCGGGTTCACCCCCATCAGCTTCAGCAGCACGATATCGGCGGCGAACTGTTTCGCCACGGCCGTCTCGCCCATGGCGTGGCCGCCGTACTTTATGACCACGGTCTGGCGGTCATAGTTCTGGATATAGGGCAGCGCCTCGGCCAGGGTCTTGGCCGTGGTCCAGGCGCGGTCTTCGGATTGGCGTTCGATCTCGTCCATGGCCCGCGCTCACTAGAGCGGATCGCCCCAAAACGGAAGCGGGCGCGGAACGCGTGTGGCCCGGGTACCGCGCTCACCAGCAGTTGATACCCATCGTTCCGGTAACGCTTGTCGTTCGGAAATCCTGCTCTAGGGTGCGCGATGGATATTTATGTGAGGGGCCTTCCCATGTTCGACACCCTGTTCACCGGTCGTCAGTCGACCGCGCTTTCGGTCTTCGGCGGCACCGGTAACTCGGGCCGGTTTGTGGAAGATTCCACGCCGAATGACGACACCTATTCCGCCTTCGGGGCGATCTCGAGCTACGGCCTGTGCGCCGGATGCGGTCGCTTCCATGGTGCCGTCGACCTTGGCGACGGGGGCGACGGGCAATCGGTTATCGTGAACGGTGACGATCGGGGCGGGTTCGGCCCCAACGGCAAGCCCTCGCTGAATCCGATCGATGCGGGCCGACAGATCACCCGGACCGACCTGAGCTGGGCGACCGGCATCGGTCAGCCCACCACGGTCACCTTCGCCTTCCGGGCCACCCAGCCCACCTCCATGCCGAGCGACACCCAGGGCTTCTCGCAGTTCAGCCAGTCGCAGATCACGGCAACCCTGCTGGCGCTGCAATCCTGGGCGGATGTGGCGGGCATCACCTTCCAGCGCGTGACGGATACGGGCAGCGCCTATTCCAACAATGCGACCATCCTGTTCGGCAACTATGCCGATGGCGCTGACGGCGCGGCCGCCTTCGCCTATCTCCCGGGAAACCGGCTCACCAGTGCCGTGCAAGGCGATGTGTGGATCAACAACAGCCTGGGCTACAATTCGTCGCCGGTGCTGAACGCCTATGGCTATCAGGTGCTCACCCACGAAATCGGCCACGCCATCGGGCTGAGCCACCCGGCGGCCTACAACGCCGGGGCCGGGGTCTCCATCACCTATGAGGCGCACGCCACCTATTTCGAGGATTCCCGCCAGTACTCGCTGATGAGCTATTTCCGCGAGAGCTATACGGGGGCGGATTTCATCCGCTGGGAAGGCACCACCGGATTCTACCAGTACTCGGCTGCCCCGCTGATGGACGACATCGCAGCGGCCCAGCGCCTCTACGGCGCCAACATGACGACCCGCACCGGGGATACGACCTACGGGTTCAATTCCAACGCCGGTCAGCCGTGGTTCACCCCGGACACCAACGGCACGATGATCTTTGCGGTCTGGGATGCCGGTGGCAATGACACCTTTGACTTCTCGGGCTACAGCACCAATCAGCTGATCGACCTGCGTCAGGGGGCCTTTTCGAACGTCGGCGACTACACCGGCAATGTGTCGATCGCCCTCGGCGCGGTCATCGAGAACGCCATCGGTGGCTCGGGCAATGACCAGATGCGCGGGAACTCCGGCAACAACAGCCTGCGCGGCAATGCCGGCAACGACCAGATCGACGGCGGTCTGGGCGAGGACACGGTGGTCTTCTCGGGCAATCGCAGCCAGTACACCATCACCTGGAACGGCCAGATCGGCACCGTGGTCGGGCCGGATGGCACCGACACCATCACCAATGTCGAATATCTGCAGTTCGCCGACCAGACGATCGCGGCCACGCCGTCCGGCGGACTGGTGGTCGCCGGTGACATTACCGACGAGATCATCAATGGTTCGGGCCTGGCCGATGCGATCGCGGGTCTGGGCGGCAATGACACCGTCAACGGCCTGGCCGGCAATGACACCCTCGACGGTGGCTACGGCAATGACACCCTGAACGGGGGCGACGGGAATGACGTCCTGATCGGCGGTCTGGGCAATGACACCCTGAATGGCGGGGCCGGCCATGACATCGCCGACTACACGACGGCGACCGGAGCAATCGTCCTGAACGGCACCTCGGTCAGCGGTGCGGCCGGTAACGACACCCTGAGCGGCATCGAGGAGGTGATCGGCTCGACCCAGGGCGATGTGATGACGGGTACGTCGGGCAATGACGTGCTGCGGGGCAACGGCGGCGCGGACCAGATCGACGGCGGCGCAGGGGACGACTTCCTGTATGCCGGCGCACCCGAGTCCGTGGCCGCCCCCGATGTCGTCAAACCCGCCAGCACGGCCAATACGAGCACCGGAACGGCCGTCTCCCTGACCGGCACCTTCGATCTGGAGGAGAATGACGACATCGTGAACTCCACCACGACGCCGCACTCCACGATCCGGGGCACGGCCAGCGGTTCGGGCCGCGAATACTATGCCATAACGGTCGCGGCCGGTGATCGCGTCGTGCTCGACATCGACGGCGCCAGCTTCGACACCACCCTGCGTCTGCTGAGCAGCAGTGGCAACGTCCTGGCGGCGAATGACGATGCGGATAATCCGGATGGCGGGGCCACGACCGATTCCGGGTTGAATTTCGTCGTTCAGTTCGCCGGAACCTATTACATCGAGGTCGGCCAGTGGGAGTCGGGTGCCGGCGATTTCCTGGTCTCGAGCGCACCGCCCGCCAATGGAACCTATACCCTGCACGTCTCTCTCCCGAGCGCGACGCCTGTGACCGCGACGTTGCAGGGCTCGACCATGCAGGGCGGGGCCGGGAACGACACCCTCTACGGGGGCTCGGGCCCCGACCGTATGTCGGGCGGCACGGGCAATGACACCTTCCATGTCCAGTCCCAGCAGGACCTCGTGTTTGAGAACGCCGGGGAGGGCTACGACACCATCGTCGCGTCGTCGGGCTTCTATCTGTACGACAACATCGAGGCGCTGACGCTGTCGTCGTCGGCGGGCAATGCGTTCGGCGTGGGCAATGCGCTGGACAACACCCTGACGGGCAATGCGGGCGACAATCTGCTGCTGGGCGGGGCCGGGGCGGACGTCGTCTATGGCGGGGCGGGCAGTGACAGCCTGTTCGGCGAGGCGGGGAATGACACCCTGTATGGCGGCGCGGGCGTTGACTATCTGGTCGGGGGCGTGGGCCATGATGTGATGC
>NZ_JAGHQP010000005.1 GCF_017744255.1 Brevundimonas sp. A19_0
GTCATCACCCGGGGGGCGGAGGGGGCGAGCCTCTACAAGCGCGGGGCGGTGGTCGCCGAGGTCGGGGCGCCGCGGGTCGAGGCGGTGGATGCGACCGGAGCGGGCGATGCCTTTGTCGCCGCCATCACGGTCGCCCTGCTGGAAGGTCAGGCCGTGGAACACGCCCTGCGGTTCGCCTGTGCGGCCGGGGGCTTTGCGGCCACCGGGGCAGGGGCCCAGCCCTCGCTGCCGACGCGCGATCAGGTCGAGGCCCTGCTGAAGCTGCAGATGGTCTGGTGAACGGCTGGCGCCCTGAGGGGTTGTTCTCCTGACAGGGCGGCATGGCGTCGCCCGGAACGAAGGAGGTCCCCATGACCGAAGCTGCGCAGAAGGCCGAAGCCGACAAGGCGATGAAGCTCAAGGCCGAGGCCACCCCGCCCGAGCACCCCGAATCCGGCCAGACCGCCAACGAGGGCATGCAGCCCTCCGAGACCAGCGGCGCCCCGATGGGGGCGCTGGATGCCGAAGGTCACCGGCCTGTGCTGGAGCGCTCGCACAAGGTGCGCTGACCCCTAGAGGGTCACGACCAGCCGGGCGACCGAGCCTTCGGCCAGACGGTCGAAGCCCGCGTTGATCTGATCCAGAGCGAGGGTGCCGCTCATCAGCCGGTCGACCGGCAGGCGGCCCTCGCGGAACAGGGCGACATAGCGGGGCAGGTCGCGCGAGGGCACGCAGGTGCCGATATAGCTGCCCTTCAGGGTACGCTCTTCGCCCACAAGCCCAACGATATTGACCGGCAGGGTCGCGTCGGGCGGTGGCAGGCCTGCGGTGACCGTGGTGCCACCCCGGCGGGTCATCTTCCAGGCGGCCTCGAGCGCGCGCGCCGAGCCGGCCATTTCGATGGCAACCTCTGCCCCGCCGTTGGTCAGGGCGCGGACCTGATCGACGGCATCGGCGTCGGCGGCGTTGACGGTGTGCACCGGGCCGAGGGTACGGGCCAGGGCCAGCTTGTCCTCGCTGAGGTCGACCGCCACGACCGGCGAGGCCCCACAGGCCAGAGCCCCGAGCACCGACGCCAGCCCCACACCGCCCAGACCCACCACGACCACCGACTGACCCGGCCGGACGCCTGCGGTGTTCACCACCGCGCCGACACCCGTCAGGACGGCACAGCCGAACAGGGCCGCCTGATCAAACGGCAGGGCCGGATCGATGCGCACGAGCGACCGCCGCGAGACCACGGCGCGCTCGGCAAAGGCGGAACAGCCGAGGTGGTGGTTCAGCGTCTCGCCCTCCGCATGGAGGCGATGGGCGCCGGTCAGCAGTTCGCCCCGCCCATTGGCGGCGGCCCCCGGCTCGCACAGGGCCGGTCGGCCCTCGGCGCAGGGGGCGCAGTGGCCACACGAGGGCATGAAGACCATGACCACATGGTCGCCGACGGCCA
The DNA here is from genome assembly GCF_017744255.1 of Brevundimonas sp. A19_0. Classification (GTDB taxonomy): domain Bacteria; phylum Pseudomonadota; class Alphaproteobacteria; order Caulobacterales; family Caulobacteraceae; genus Brevundimonas. The sequence continues at coordinate 1,424 of NZ_JAGHQP010000005.1, forward strand.
GATCCTCGACCCCTTCGCCCAGCACCTCGACCTCGCCCGCCGCCTCATGACCCAGGGCCATGGGCAGGGGGCGGGGGCGGTCGCCATTGATGACGCTGAGGTCCGAATGGCACAGGCCGGCCGCGCGGATGCGCACCTGCACCTCGCCCGGTCCGGGAGGATCCAGGGTCACCGTCTCGATCGAGAGCGGACGGCTGTCGGCATAGGGGCGGGCGGCCCCCATGCTGCGGAGAACGGCGGCGCGGGTTTTCATGAGCTCATGCGAGACGCGTTGACGCGGCGTCCGTCAAGCCCGGGTCGGGGCCCGGGGTGGAGTGGAGTCCCGAAAAACAGACTCCACTTTCTCCAACTGCAACACCTCCTGTGGCGGCGCTGATCCATCCCACTGTGGCATGCCGCTCCGTCAGAAGCGGTCGGACGCCGATCCCGTCCGGCTCTGGAGCAAACCCGCGTTATCGCCTACGACTGGAAAAAAACGGGAGGCTAAACGTGACAGGTACGATCGAGCGGACTCGGCGCGAGGACTACAAGCGGTTCCAGGCCATCTCCACGCGGTGGATGGACAATGACGTCTACGGCCATGTGAACAATGTCGTCTATTATTCGTGGTTCGATACGGCGGTGAACCGCCTGCTGGTCGTCAACGGCCTGCTGGATATCCACGAGGGCTCGGTCATCGGCCTGGTGGCAGAGACGGGGTGTCGTTACTTCTCGCCCACGGCCTTTCCGGACGAGATCCAGGCGGGCGTGCGCGTGGCTCATGTCGGGACCAGTTCGGTGCGCTACGAGATCGGCCTGTTCCGCAACAAGGAGGACGAGGCGGCGGCCGTCGGCCACTTCGTCCACGTCTATGTCGACCGCGAGACCAAGCGGCCGGTGCCGGTCGACGACAAGATGCGCGGCTTCCTCGAAGGCCTTCGCAGCTAGGTCGCGTGCTCATCAACGATCCGCGAAGCCTCCAAAAAGGGGGCTCACGGAACGTCGGCTATGGGTGGAAAGGGGACATTTGGCTTGCCACAGCAGTTGAGCTTAGCGGCGGCGACGTGGGACGTCAGGCGAAGCGAGCAACGCCAAGCCTGCTGGTGTCCAATCTCCTCCCCGACCAGAGGGCTCGACCAGCTTGTACTCAGCGAGCAACTCGACGGCGTGTTCTCCCGCGCTCATCCACTCGTGATCCAAGCCGCCGTCACGCGTCTGGAGATACTGTTGGCACATGCCAACCAGTGTGCGCAGCAGGCGTTCTTCAGCTTCGGTCATACGCCGACTCTGCACCTCAAAGGCGAATGTCCGCAACGGGTCGAGACCGGACCGTCGCCTGCGGGTGGAAAGCGGACGGAACTCCGCCTAATCTAGCTAGCTATGGAGACAGATGCGGAACTGCTCGAAGTTGCCGACAGCTTCCAGATTTCGGGAGTCGGGCTAATTGTGGTGCCGGATTTCTCCGTTCCCGAGACCGGATGGCAAACTCGCACCCTAGCTGCCCGCGTCTTGCGGCCCGACGGAACTACACTCGGCGCGGTTCTGGGTTTGCAGGTGAGCCACTTCAATGTCCGAGACCCGTCAGCGCCGCTTGATCGGCGTTGGCGTGTCGTGCCGACATTTCATCATCTCACGAAAGATGAGGTGCCTATTGGCAGCCGCATCTTCGTTGAACTCGATGTCGTAACCGAACTCAGTCCCGCGACCAGCTAGGTCCGCCAAGGGTCGGCAGCCGACATTGACTTGTCGCTTGCAAGCGGACCCTTCGCATCGGCGGTTCAGGGTACACACAGTGCCCACCGCGCGGCCATGGGTGACAAGCGCGTCGCGCCGGGCTATGCGGCGCGCCTCACATTCCCTCCCGCGACTGCCGAGACGACGACCATGGCCGGCCATTCCAAATTCAAGAACATCATGCACCGCAAGGGCCGCGCCGATGCGCAGCGGTCCAAGCTGTTCTCCAAGCTGTCGCGCGACATCACCGTGGCGGCCAAGTCGGGCCTGCCGGATCCGGCCATGAACCCGCGCCTGCGCCTGGCGGTCAACAACGCCAAGGCCGAGAGCCTGCCCAAGGACGTGATCCAGCGGGCCATCAACAAGGCCTCGTCCGGCGACGTCGATACGATGGAAGAGGTCCGCTACGAGGGCCGCGGCCCCGGCGGCGTCGGCATCATCGTCGAGGCCCTGACCGACAACCGCAACCGCGCGGCCTCGAACATCGGCACGGCCTTCAAGAAGAACGGCGGCGCCCTGGGCGAGATGAATTCGGTCGCCTTCATGTGGGATCGGGTCGGCAAGATCACCTATGCGGCCGAGGCGGGCAGCGAGGATGCCGTCATGGAAGCCGCCATCGAGGCCGGCGCCCAGGACGTCGAGAGCGATCTGGAAAAGCCCGACATCTATGAGGACGCTCCGGGCCACACCATCTGGACCGCGTTCGAGGACCTGAACGAGGTGGCCGAGGCCATGTCGAAGATTCTCGGCGACCCGAAATCGACGGCCATCGTCTGGAAGCCCCAGTCGCTGGTGCCGGTCACCGGCGAGGCCGTCGGCACGCTGATGAAGCTGCTGGATGCGCTGGACGCCGAGGACGACGTGTCGAGCGTCTATTCGAACGAGGACATCTCGGACGAGGACGCGGCGCAGTACGCGGGCTGACCGGAACATCCGGGCGACCTCAAGGGTTGGTCAGGGCGAACCGCAACGCTTTGACCCGAGGGCCCCATGGATATCTGCCAGCTGATTCTGGATGACCACGCCGAACAACGCCGCCTGTTCGGCCTGATCGAGCAGATCGACCCGGGCAATACCGACGCGCTTTCGGCGGTCTGGACCCGGCTGGCCGCCTTCCTCGACGCCCACGCCGAGGCCGAGGAACGCCATTTCTATCCCGACCTGCTGAAGAAGGGCGAGGGCGCCAACGACGCCGACGACGGCACGGTCGAGGGCGAGACCGAGGACGCCATCGAGGACCACAACAAGCTGCGCGATGCGGTCAAGGCGGTCGAAAAGCACAAGGTCGGCAGCAAGGCCTGGATCGACGCCGTGGGTGAGGCCAATGTCGTCAACTCCAAGCATATGGGCGAGGAGGAACGTCAGGGCCTGACCGACTTCCGCCGGAATGTGTCGCTGAAGGACCGCCACGATCTGGGCGTGAAATATGCCGCCTTCCAGGCCCGGCACATCACCGGGGTCAAGCCGGTCAACAAGGACGTCGACGACTATATCGAGAAACACAGCCAGGCCCGCTCCGCCCGATGACGACCTTGCTGTTCACCTACGGCCTGCCGCTCCTCAGCGCCCTTGTCGCGGGCGCCCTGATCGGTCTTGAGCGGGAATGGCGCGGGCGGGCCGCGGGCTTTCGCACCCACATTCTGGTCTGCCTGTCCTCGACCCTGCTGATGCTGGCGTCGACCTCCCAGGGGGCGTGGATGTTCTCGGTCCTGCCCGGCCAGGAGGTGATCGCCGACCCGACCCGCATGGCCCATGGCGTGCTCACCGGCATCGGCTTTCTCTGCGCCGGGGTGATCTTCCGGGCGGGCTTCTCCATCCACGGGCTGACAACGGCGGCGTCGCTCTGGACAGTGTCGGCGCTCGGTATCCTGTTCGGCGCGGGCCTGTTCTGGCTGGGCTGGGCCGGTGCGCTGGCAACGCTGGCGATCCTGGCCGCCCTGAAGCTGATCAGTCGCAAGGTGCCGGACCGCACTGTGGTGGATGTCGAGGTCCGCTGGCCCGGCACGGCTGCGGACACGGCGCAGGCGGTCGAGGAAGCGCTCACCGCCGGGGATGCGGGGCTGAAGCGGGTCCGGCTGGAGCTGATCGAGAACGGACAGCTGTGCCGCCAGAGCTGGCGGCTGACGGTCCGTTCGCGCGACCTCGCTGCGCTGGCGGGACGCATCCAGTCGGTGCCGGGGGTGACCGGCTACGATCTGGCGCCGCGAGACGACTGAGACACGCGCTGCATCGGTTCATTGCCCGCTAACCCTCTTTCGGGCACATAGAACGGATGGCGAACGAACCGACTCGCATTCTGGGGCTGGACCCGGGCCTGCGGCGCACCGGATGGGGCGTGGTGGTGGCCGAGGGGTCGCGCCTGCGCTGGATCGCGCACGGGGTGGTCGCGCCGCCCGAGCGGGCCCCGTTCAGCGCGCGGCTGCTGCACCTGCTGGAGGCCGTGGGCGAGATCTGTGCGGCCCACAGCTGCGACGAGGCGGCGATCGAGGAGGTGTTCGTCAATATGAACCCGGCCTCGACGCTGAAGCTCGGCCATGCGCGGGCGGCGGTCATGCTGGCGCCTGCCCGATGCGGGCTGAGCGTCGCCGAATATGCGCCGAACCTGATCAAGAAGGCGGTGGTCGGGGCCGGCCATGCGGACAAGAGCCAGATCGCCTTTATGGTCAAACGCCTGTTGCCGGCGGCGGGGGATGTTACGGCGGACGCCGCCGACGCCCTGGCGGTCGCCATCACCCATGCCCAGCTGCGGCGTGCGAAGATCCTCACCCGCGGAGCGGGGGAGGGGGACCACGAAGTGGTGGAGGGGGCGACCCCCAGCGCCGCCGTCCGCCCCCTCCACCGCCTGCGGCGGTCCCCCTCCCCCGCATCGCTCCGCTCGCTGGGGAGGATCGCATGATCGGCAGACTGCGCGGCGTGCTGGCCGAGGTCGAGACCGACCACTGCCTGATCGACTGTATGGGGGTGGGCTATGGCGTGACCTGCGGGGCGCGGACCCTGGGCCGGATGCCGGCGCCGGGCGATGAGGTGACCCTGCATATCGAGAGCAGCTGGTCCGCCGAGAACGGCCCGCGTCTGTATGGCTTTCTGGCCCGGGATGAGCGGGAGGCCTTTCGCACCCTGACCGGCATTCAGGGCGTTGGGCCCAAGGCAGCCCTGTCGGTGCTGGATGTGTTGCCGCCCGGTGAGCTGGCGGCGGCGGTCGCCCGTGAGGACAAGGCCGCCGTGGCGCGCGCCAATGGCGTGGGGCCAAAACTGGCCCTGCGGATCGTCACCGAGTTGAAGGGCAAGCCACTGGGCGCCGGAGGTCTGACGGTCGGCGCCGGCGCCGGACCCGTTCCAGCGACGCCGGCGACGCCTTCCCTGACCGGGGAGGCCGTGGCGGCCCTGCTGGGGCTGGGCGTGGTCGAGGTCAATGCCCGCCGCGCCGTGGATCAGGCCCTGATCCGGTTGGGTGAGGACGCGGACCTGTCGGCCGTCATCCGCGCGGCACTTCAGGAGCTGGGAAGATGACCGACGAGCGGATCATCTCGGCCGATGCCACGCCCGGCGAAACCTATGACCGTGCGTTGCGGCCGCAGACGCTGGACGAGTTCGTCGGGCAGGCCCAGGCCAAGGGCAATCTGAAGGTGTTCATCGACGCCGCGCGGGGGCGGGGCGAGTCGCTGGACCATGTGCTGCTGTTCGGACCGCCGGGTCTGGGCAAGACGACGCTGGCCCAGATCGTGGCGCGGGAGCTGGGCGTCGGTTTCCGGGCGACCTCGGGGCCGATCCTGGCCAAGGCCGGGGATCTGGCGGCCATCCTGACCAATCTGGAACCGCGCGATGTGCTGTTCATCGACGAGATCCACCGGCTGAACCCGGCGGTCGAGGAAATCCTGTATCCGGCCATGGAGGACCATGTGCTGGACCTGATCATCGGCGAGGGCCCGTCGGCCCGCTCGGTGCGGATCGATCTGGCGCCCTTCACCCTGGTGGGGGCAACGACGCGGGCGGGTCTGCTGGCCACGCCGCTGCGCGACCGGTTCGGCATTCCGCTCCGGCTGGAGTTCTACAGCCCCGACGAACTGGTGAAGGTCATTCTGGGCGCTGCGCGGAAGATGGGTGCCGCCATGGCCGAGGACGGCGCGCGCGAGATCGCCACCCGGGCACGGGGCACGCCGCGCGTGGCCGGACGCCTGCTGCGTCGCGTAAGGGATTTTGCCGATGCCGAGGGCGCGGCCACCATCGACCGGCTGGTCGCGGCCCGGGCCCTGTCGCGACTGGAGGTTGACGAGGCCGGGCTGGACAGCCTCGACCGGCGCTTCCTGAAGGCCCTGATCGAGAACTATGGCGGGGGACCGGTCGGCATGGATACCCTTGCCGCCGCCATCGCCGAGGCCCGCGATGCGGTCGAGGATGTGATCGAGCCCTATCTGCTGCAGCAGGGCTTCATCCAGCGCACGCCGCGCGGGCGCATGGCCTGTGCCAAGGCCTATGCCCATCTGGGTCTGGCCGAGCCATCGGTCGCCCCGTCCGCGTCGCCGGACCTTTTCGGGGACCGCTGATGGCGCTCGAGGACGCGCGGCCGCAGGGGCCGATCAGCCTCTTCCTCGGATTCTGGCGCGACGAGACGGTGGTGATCCGCTCGCCGATGCGACCGATCGAGGCCCTGGCCGCCTTGTCGGAGCAGGTCGATCCGATGTTCACCCTTTTCGGAAAACGACCGGCCCGGGGGCATGTCGGGACGCGTGGCGGATGGCTGCGCAAGCGCATCCACTACCGGAATTCCCTACAGACCGTAGTTCGGTTCGACGTCACGGGGGATGGGGTGGGGTCCCGGCTGACCTGTTGGGTAGGAGCGGCCTGGTTCTCCCGCATATTCATAATCTTATGGGCAGGCGGGGTCGCGATGATCGGCAGTGGCGTCATGGCCGCTGAATTCAGGGAGGGGCGGTTCAGCCTGGCGCTGGTCCCGATGTTCATGCTGACCCTTGCCGTGCTGCTGATCGTGGTGTGCCGCTGGTTCGCCCGGCATGAAGGCAGCTTCCTTACCGATCTGATTGTCGAGGCCGTGGACGGGCGGGTCGTTCGCTAGCCCCCGCGCGTCCGGGCCGGGTGAAAGCCTGCCGCCTGACCCTTCACCTCGGGGACAAACGCCTGCATGCTGGGCCTTCAGGGAGGCGGCATGGCGCGGCGCATCAGTGCAAACCGGATCATCACCGTACTGGGCGGGGCCGTTCTGGTGCTTGGCGCGGTCGTCCTGTGGCGCGTGGTCGATACCGGCAGCTTCTCGCGGGAGCCGGTGGTCGAGCGGGTACGCGGCCAGCTGCAGGACTATGACCCGGCCCTGTCGCTGTTCGACATGACCGACGGTAAAACGCCGGGCGTCGTCTGTGGCCATGCCGGGGTACCGGGGGATCGGGAGGCGACCGTGACCTTCGTGGCGCGCCCCAACCGTCTGATGACCAGCGCGGACCCCCTGTCGAGCGAGTTCCGGGACCAGATCGCGCGCGAATGCCCCGACTACCTGACTGCGGTGCCGACCGGGAGGGGCGGACGATGAGCGACCAGCCCACGGCCGGGCGGTTCGACGGCCGCACGCACATCCTGCCGGTCAGGATCTATTACGAGGACACCGACTTCACTGGCCTGGTCTACCACGGCAACTATGTCCGGTTCTTCGAGCGCGGGCGGTCGGATTTTCTCAGGGCGGCGGGGATCGGCCATGCCGACCTGCTGGACGGGGACCGGCCGCTGGCGTTCGTCGTGTCGAAGATGGCCCTGGAATTCCTCAGGCCCGCCCGGATCGACGATGCGCTCCAGGTGCTCACCACCTATGAGACGATGAAGGGGCCGCGCATGCAGATCGACCAGCGGATCACGCGCGACGGAGAGGTTTTGTGCCGGGCCTCGGTCGAGGCGGTGTGCATCCGCCCGGACGGTCGCCCGGCCCGACCGACCCCGCGTCTGATCGAGGCCGTGCGGCCATGGCTGGCCCCGGCTGACGGGATTTGACGCGCCGGGCCGCGCCTCTCGCGTGCAAGGGGATGACGCCGTGCGCCCGGCCCGCTAATCCGCCATCAAATGGTCACGCCTTGGCGCTGCAAAGGCGGGACGCTGTTCTCAGGATCGATTCATGACCGTGCCCGCCGAAGCCTCGATGCTCAATCCCGTGGAGCTGTTCATGGCCGCCGACTGGGTGGTCAAGGTGGTGATGATCGGTCTGGTCATTGCCTCGCTCTGGTCGTGGGCCATCATCCTCGACAAGTTCTTCCGGTTCGCGGCGCTGAACCGCCAGGCCGACCAGTTCGAAAAGGCCATTTCGTCCGGCCGCTCGCTGGAAGACATCGCCCATCAGGCCGGGCCGAACCCGGACCCCATCCTGCCGCGCATGCTGGTGGCGGCCATCACCGACTGGCGTGAGGCCCGCGCCCGCCAGACGATGAGCGAGGCCCAGAGCCACCTGCTGATCTCGCGGATCGACCGGGCGCTCGACAGCCTGATCGCGCGCGAGAGCCAGCGCGTCGAGACCGGTCTGGGCGTTCTGTCGGTCGTGGCCACGGCCAGCCCCTTCATCGGCCTGTTCGGCACGGTCTGGGGCATCATGAACGCCTTTGACGCCATCGCGACGGCAGGAAACACCAATCTGACTACGGTCGCCCCGGCCATCGCCGAGGCCCTGTTCGCCACGGCCATCGGCCTGGCCGCCGCCATCCCCGCCTACATCGCCTACAACGCCTTCTCGATCGAGGCGGGCAAGTTTGCGGCCCGGCTGGAGAGCTTCGCCGACGACCTGCAGGCCGCCATCGCGCGCCGGCTTGGCACCGGCCCGGCCACCCCGCCGCCGTCCTCGACCCCCCGGGAGATCTGAGCATGGCCATGGGAGGACCCGGCGGAGGCGGCCATGTGCGCGGCCGCCGACGCGCCCGCAGGCGCCCGCTGAGCGAGATCAACGTCACCCCGCTGGTCGACGTCATGCTGGTGCTGCTGATCATCTTCATGATCTCGGCGCCCCTGCTGACGGTGGCCGTCCCGGTCGATCTGCCCGAGACCGAGGCCAGCGCGGTCGAGGCCTCGCAGGAACCTGTGACCGTATCGCTCAACTCGGCCGGCACTATCTTTGTCGGTGAACGCGAAGTGGCTTTCGAGAGCCTGATCGGGGCTGTGCTGGACGACGGGGGCGAGGATGCCCGCGACCGTCCCCTGTTCCTGCGGGCCGACGCCAAGGTTCCCTATGAGTCGGTGGCCCGGGTGATGGCGCGCCTGTCGACCAATGGTTTCGTCAAGCTGAACCTGATCACCGACACGGCGGGCTCGGCCGCAGCGCGCGCCACACCGGTCGAAAGCCCGGACGGCGGCTGATCGATGGCGAACCGCCTGCCTTCCTTTCTCGGATCGGTCCTGCTGCATGCGGGCCTGATCGGCCTGGTCCTGATCGCCTGGCCGAAGGAAGGCCGTGAGCCGCGTGAGCTGATGGCCACCGTGCCGGTCTCGATCGTCTCCGACATCACTGTGCTGGCGGCCGCGCCGGACAATCCGGCTGACGAGCTGATCACCGAGGACGGTTCGGCCTCGCCCGAGCCTCCGGCCGAAATCCCGCCCGAGCCGGTGCCCGAGGCGACACCGCCGGTGCCCCGGACCGATCCGGCGCCGCGCACCACGCCGAGCCCGCGGACGACTCCCCCCCGAACGCCTCCTCGCCAGCCTTCTACACCGCCACAGCGCCCGCCCCCCCCGCGCGAGGACCCGGGCCTGAACCTCGACGACCTGGCTGATCGGCCCCAGCGCGGCAATACGCGGGGCCGTCCCTCCACCGGCGACAGCGGCGCGGGCAACGCCCCGCGCGCCATGGGTCGGGCGGACCTGAACTCGATTGGCACCCAGGTGACACCCAACTGGAACCCGCCCTGTCACCTGCCCGGCATCGACGAGGTGACGCTGCGCGTCCAGGTCCGCATGTCGGAAGATGGACGCCTCATCGGGTCACCGCGAGTCCTGAACCCCCGCAGCGACGCGACCGGGCGAGCCGCGTCGGACAGCATTCTCAGGGCCATCCGCATACCGCCTCGCTACCGTATGCCGGTTGGCTACGAGGAGCAGGACTTCATTCTGAACTTCCCGCTGGACCAGGCCTGCAACCGCTAAGCCTGTGGGCCGTTGGCCTGATGCCGTTCAGCCTTCGTCAGCATGTCATGACCAAAGGTGACATTCCGGCGCGTGCCGGGCGGGCGGCCTGAAAGTCGCCTCAATCGCGCACAAGGTGGCGAACAGGAACAGGATGCGTCAGCGTACGTGTCCGCACACACGAACAGGCGTTCGGGAGGTATGAATGGGTCTGAAGCGGCGGCTGCAATCGGCAACGGGGATCGGGGCGACACTGGGCCTTGGACTGATGCTTGCCCTGGGCGCGCCCCGGCTGGCCCTGGCGCAGGACCCTGCGCCCCTTCAGGAAGTGACCGTCAGCGAGGGCGTCCTGCGTCCCCTGCCGATCGCCGTGGTCGGGTTCACGGGCCAGTACGGCGAGGACATCTCCGGCGTCATTCGCGGCAACCTGCGGCGCTCGGGCTTCTTCGACCCGCTGAGCCCGGGCACCTTCATCGAGACCGGCCTGTCGCTGGCCAATCAGCCGACCTTCCCGCAGTGGACGACCATCGGCGCCGAGGTGGTGCTGTACGGCTCGGTCACCCCGCGCCCCGATGGCCGTAACGACGTGGGCTTCCGGCTGTATGACACCTACCGGGAATGCCAGCTGGTCAGCTACCAGTTCACGGCCACGCCCGAGCAGTGGCGGCGCATCGCGCACAAGATTTCCGACGTCGTCTATCAGCGCATGACGGGCGAGAGCGGCTTCTTCGACACCCGCGTCATCTATGTGGCCGAGAGCGGCACCCAGTTGAACCGCCTCAGCCGCCTCGCGATCGTGGACCAGGACGGCTACAACCCCGTCTTCCTGACCCAGGGCGACGAAGTGATCATGTCGCCGCGCTTTTCGACCTCCAACCCGGACGAGGTCACCTATGTGGCGCTGGGACAGGACTACAGCCGCATCTATCTGAAGAACCTGACGACCGGCCGCACCGAGTCGCTCGGCGAGTTCGACGGTCAGGTGCTGGCTCCCCGCTATTCCAATGACGGGTCCAAGATCGCCTTCTCGATCATCCGGTCGGGCAATACCGACGTCTATACGATCGACCTGCGCTCGCGCGAGCTGCGGCGCCTGACCAGCGATCCGGGCATCGACACCTCGCCCAGCTTCTCGCCCGACAACCGCCGGCTGGTGTTCACCTCGGACCGGTCGGGGTCGGCGCGCCTGTATGTGATGAATGCGGACGGGTCGGGCCAGCGCCCGATCTCGCGCGGCGGCGGGGCCTATACCGCCCCCTCGTGGAGCCCGCGCGGCGATCTGATCGCCTTCACCAAGCAACAGGGGGGCCAGTTCCACATCGGCGTCATGGGCACCGACGGCACGGGTGAGCGCATCCTGTCGTCCAGCTATTTCGAGGAAGGCCCGTCCTGGGCGCCGAACGGCCGCTACATCATGTTCGCCCGCCAGACGCGGGGCGGCGACACGCGCCTGTGGACCGTGGACCTGTCGGGTCGGGTCATCGCCCAGGCCGGCTATGACGGGCGCGGGACCAGCCCCGCCTGGTCGCCCCTGCTGGACGCCCCGCCCGCCAATCTCGGTTATGGGCAGGCTCCGGACAGCTGTCCCAGCTGATGTCCGATGCGCGCCCGAGGAGAATCCGCGCACCCATCGGATAAACTGTGCGTTATCGCTGCTAGCCCGTTCAAATGCGTTCGGATAGCGCTTCGAGAACCGTCAAGCTTGCCAGGCGTTCTGGCGGCAACGTCAAGGAGAGCCACATGATCAAGTCCCGTATCCTTCGCCTGGCCCTGGTGGGCGTCGCCGTGTCGGCCATGGCCGCCTGTGCCCGTCCCGCCGACAACACCGGACCCATGGTCGACAATGGCGGTACCCAGCCGGGCACCACCAACCCGACCTATCCGGATCGCCCCGTCCAGGGCGGTGACATCGGCGCCGCCGTGCCTGGTTCGGCCGCCGATTTCGCCAACAATGTCGGCGACCGCGTCTATTTCGATCTCGACAGCTATGTGATCCGTCCGGAAGCCTATCCGCGGCTCAACCAGCAGGCGGCCTGGCTGCGCCAGTATCCGCAGGTCACCATCCGCATCGAGGGCAATGCCGACGAACGCGGCACGGCCGAGTACAACCTGGCCCTGGGCGCCCGCCGCGCCGAGGCGGTCCGCACCTATCTGGTGCAGCAGGGCGTGCCGGCCTCGCGCATCGACACCATCAGCTTCGGCAAGGAGCGCCCGATCGCCCAGGGCTCCAACGAGGAAGCCTGGGCCCGCAACCGGAATGCCCACACCGCCATTGTGTCGGGCGCCCGCTGATCGGCTGTACGGCTATCGAGGAATGACAGAGGGGCGCGTCGGTCGATGCGCCCCTTTTGTCTGACCCCGCCTGCGTCAGAGTCCGTCGTGCGGCCCCTGCCTTGCCGAGGCCGCAAATCCGTGGAACGAGATCGTCATGTTCAAGTTTTTTTCTCGCCCGATCACCCTCGCGACCCTGACCCGCGGTCGCGGAATTTCGTTGGCGGTGCTGGCTTTCGTCGGGGCGACGATGCTGGCCGGGCCGACGGCTGCCCAATCCACCAGCGGCGAGCCGATCATCTGGGACGCACGCCGCCTGAGCACGCTTGAACGCAATGTTCGCCGGATCGAGCGCGCCCTGTTTCAGCGTAATTCGTCGGGCCAGCCCTTCATCATGGAACCCGACCCGGACGTCGTGGCCCTGCAGGGCCAGATGGGCGGCGTCGACACGCGCCTGGCCGATGTGGAGCGCACCATTCAGCGCATGAATGGCGACATCGAGCGCCTGACCTTCGCGCTGGACGAAACCGAGCGCGAGAACACCCTTCTGCGACGCCAGCTGACCGAGGCGGAAGCCCGCATTGAGGAACTGGAGTCTGCCGCCCGCCTTGAGGCCGAGCTGAATGCGCCGATCGAGCCGAACTCGCCCAGCGGAACGGCCTCGGGGGACCTGCGCGCCGCCGACCGTCTGATGAGCGAGGACAGCCGCCGGGGCGCCCGCGCCTATGAGGTGCTGCTGGTCACCTGGCCGGACGAGCCCGAAGCCCGTCTGGCGGCCGTGCGCCTGGCCGATCTGTATCTGCCGAACGATGCGGCGGCGGCCGTGCCCCTCTATGCCCAGGCCCTGCGCGGCTGGCCCGCCGAAGCGTGGGCGGCCAAGGCCACGGTTGATCTGGCCCAGGCGCTCGTGGCAACCGACCGCGACACCCAGGCCTGCGCGGCCCTGACCGATTTCGGCCGTCGCTATGGCGATGCGGCGCCGGCGGCGCTCAAGACCCGCGCCGCCTCGGTCCGGACCGAGGCCAGCTGCCGCTGACCGACGCGCTCACCGCTCTGGCGTCGCGGGTGACCGCGGCGCTGGATGCGCGCCTGCTGGCCGACGATCCCGTGCCCGTCGCGCTGGCGGTTTCGGGCGGGGGAGACTCCGTCGCGCTTCTTCATTTGACTGCGGACTGGGTCCGAACGCACACCCGGCCTCTGGTCGTGCTGCATGTCGATCATGGCCTCAATCCCGACAGCGCCGTCTGGCGGAGCCGGGTGGAAGCTCTGGCCCAAAGGCTGGGTGCCGGTTTTCGGAGCGCCCGGTGGGAAGGACCCTTTCCGCAGAGCGGCCTGCCCGCCGCCGCCCGGGCCGCGCGGCATGCCCATCTGGCCGACATGGCCCGCGAGGCCGGCGCGCGCGTCATCCTGACCGGCCACACGGCGGACGATGTGGCCGAAGGGGAGTGGATGAAGGCCGAGGCGCCGACCCTCGGCACGCTGCGCGACTGGAGCCCTTCGCCCGCCTGGCCCGAGGGGCGCGGGCTGATGATGCTGCGTCCCCTTCTGGGCGAGCGACGCGCGGACCTCCGGCACCTGTTGCAGGCGAGGGGCGAGGCCTGGATGGATGATCCGGCCAATACCGATCCCCGCTTCCTGCGCAGCCGGGCGAGAGTTGCTCTGGCTGACCGGCAGGCTGACATCCCCTTCCGAGCCGTCGGCAGCCCGCCCGCGGCGCTGGACGTCGATCCGTACGGCGTGATCCGGGCACCTCGAGCCTTGTCCGGCGAAGCGCTGGCTTTTGCCCTTGTGGTGGCGGGCGGCGGAGATCGCCTGCCTCGGGGCCGACGGCTCGCCGCCTTGCGCGACCGTCTCGCCAGTGGCCAGGATTTCGAGGCCGGTCTGGTCGGCGCCCGCCTGATGGCCGGGGCCGACAGCATCATGATCGTGCGTGAGACAGGCAACTACCGGCGAACCGGCGAACCGCGCGTCCCGCTGGTCCCCGGTCGGGACACCGTATGGGACGGCCGGTTCGCCCTGATGTCGGCCGAGGCCGGCTGGACCGTTGTGCCACTGGCGGGCCGGACGGCGCGACTGGAGGCCGAGGACCACGCCCTTGTACGCGCCCTCCCGGCGGCGGTGCGCCCCGGCCTGCCTGTCCTCGTTCGGGACGATGGAACTGGGCCGGTTCTTGCACAGTCCCGGGTCCGGGTGGAGGCGCTGGCGGAGGAAAGGCTGGCGCTGGGTCTGGGACAGATTGTGCATGAGGCGGACCTCAAGTGTCGCAGGGAATGGCGCACGCGAGATCGAGTCTCTATCTTGTGACGTGACACGGTCGCGAATGACCTGGACCGGCGACTCCGGTCGGCATTCGCACCACAGACTGAGGACCACATGAACCTTCGCAGACTCGCCGTCGTCGGCATGATTATCCTGGCAATGCTGGCCATCTACGCCGGCATGAGCCAGGGCGGCGGAGCCCTGACCGGCAAGAAGGGCGAGGGCAGCAATGCCCCGCCCGAGGAGATCACCTATTCGCAACTGCTGACCGCGATCGAGCAGGACCGCATCAAGGGCGTCGAGGTCCACGGCGAGAACCTGAAGGGCGAGTACAAGGACGGCAAGACGTTCGAGACGATCACCCCGATGCCGAATGCCGAACTGGTCGGCCAGATTCAGGCAACCGGCGCGGACGTGCGGGTCAAGCCGATGCGGACGCCGTTGTGGCAGAGCATCCTGTTCAGTCTTCTCCCGATCCTGGTGCTGGTCGGCCTGTTCCTGCTGATCACCCGGCAGATGCAGGGCGGCGCGCGCGGCGCCATGGGCTTTGGCAAGTCCAAGGCCAAGCTGCTGACCGAACACAAGGGCCGCAAGACCTTTGAGGATGTCGCCGGGGTCGATGAGGCCAAGGACGAACTGCAGGAGGTCGTCGACTTCCTGAAGGACCCGGCCAAGTTCCAGCGTCTGGGCGGCAAGATCCCGAAGGGCGCCCTGCTGGTGGGCCCTCCGGGTACCGGGAAGACCCTGCTGGCGCGGGCCGTGGCCGGTGAGGCGGGCGTGCCCTTCTTCTCCATCTCGGGCTCGGACTTCGTCGAGATGTTCGTGGGCGTCGGTGCCAGCCGCGTGCGCGACATGTTCGAACAGGCCAAGAAGAATGCCCCCTGCATCATCTTCATCGACGAGATCGACGCCGTCGGTCGTCACCGGGGTGCAGGCCTCGGCGGCGGCAATGACGAGCGCGAGCAGACCCTGAACCAGCTGCTGGTCGAGATGGACGGCTTTGAGTCCAACGAGGGCATCATCCTGATCGCCGCGACCAACCGTCCGGACGTTCTGGATCCGGCCCTGCTGCGTCCGGGCCGGTTCGACCGCCAGGTGGTCGTGCCGAACCCCGATGTCTCGGGCCGCGAGAAAATCCTGCGCGTCCACATGAAGGATGTGCCGCTGGCCGCCGACGTCAACGTCAAGACGCTGGCCCGCGGAACGCCCGGCTTCTCGGGCGCCGATCTGGCCAATCTGGTCAATGAGGCGGCCCTGCTGGCGGCCCGCAAGGACCGCAAGATGGTCGTCCATCGCGACTTCGAGGACGCCAAGGACAAGGTCATGATGGGCGCCGAGCGCAAGTCCATGGCCATGAACGAGGAAGAGAAGCGCCTGACCGCCTATCACGAGGCCGGTCACGCCATCGTCGCCCTGAACGTCAAGATGGCCGACCCGGTGCACAAGGCCACCATCGTGCCGCGCGGCCGGGCGCTCGGCATGGTCATGCAGCTGCCGGAAGGCGACCGCTATTCCATGAAGCACCAGCAGATGATCGACCGGATCGCCATCATGGCCGGCGGCCGGGTGGCCGAGGAACTGATCTTCGGCAAGGACAACATCACCTCGGGCGCCAGTTCCGACATCCAGCAGGCGACCAAGCTGGCCCGCGCCATGGTCACGCGCTGGGGCTTCTCGGACAAGCTGGGCACGGTGGCCTATGGCGCGAATCAGGAAGAGGTCTTCCTCGGCCATTCGGTGGCGCGCAGCCAGAACGTCTCCGAAGAGACGGCGCGCATCATCGACGAGGAGGTCAAGCGGATCGTGACCGAGGGCTGGAATACGGCCCGCAAGATCCTCAAGACCAAGGCGAAGGACCACGAGACCCTGTCGCAGGCCCTGCTGGAGTTCGAGACCCTGTCCGGGGACGAGATCGTCGCCCTGCTCAAGGAAGGCAAGCGCCCGGATCGGGACGAGTCCAACGATCCGACGCCGGGTCCTTCGGTGTCGGTGCCCGTGACGCCGGTCACCGAGGTACCGGTCACGGACACGCCGCGCCCGGCCCAGCCCACGGTCCACTAGGGGCGTGCGGACCCGGCGCATCGCCACCGACGGTCTGACCCAGTCCGTGCTGGAGGCGGGCGGCGGTCCGCTGGTCCTGCTGATCCATGGTTTTCCCGAGCTGGGGATCAGCTGGCAGGCCCAGGTCGAGGCGCTGGCCGAGGCCGGCTGGCATGCGGTGGCGCCCGACATGCGCGGCTATGGCGGCACGGACAAGCCGAAGGGGGTGGCGCAGCACACCCTGCTGCATCTGGTCGGCGACATGGTCGATCTGGTGCGGGCCCTGGGGCACGAGACCTGTGTGGTTGTCGGCCACGACTGGGGGGCGCCGGTCGCCTGGCACTGTGCCCTGATGCGGCCCGACATATTCCAGGCCGTGGCGGGCCTGAGCGTGCCGTTCCAGCCGCGCCGCCCGAACGGCCCGCCGATCCCGGCGATGAAGGCGATCACGAAACGGGCGGGTCTGGGCGACCTCTATATCGTGCGGTTCCAGGACCCGGACGCGCACAGGCCCATGGACGCCGACCCCGGGACCGCGCTGCGCAGGATGTTCTGGGCCTATGACGGGGCGACGGACGCCGCCGATCGTCATACCGGCTTTCTGGCCTCGGGCGTCGACATGCTGGACAGCATCAGCGACCGGGCGGTCCTGCCGCCCTGGATGACGGAAGAGCATTTCGGTCAGTACGTTTCGGCCTTCGCCGCCGGCGGGTTCGAGGGCCCGCTGGACTGGTATCGGGCGCTGGACCTCAACTGGTCGCTGACGGCCTGGTTGCAGGACCGGCGGATCACCGTGCCGTCCCTGTTCATCGTCGGCCAGAATGATCCCGTCCGCCACTATGCCGGGGCGCATGAGAAGGCACTGGGCGACTGGCTGACGGACCTGCGCGGCCAGCATGAAATCGAGGGCGCCGGGCACTGGATCCAGCAGGAACGCCCAGAGGTGGTGAACCGCCTGCTGCTGGACTTTCTCGCCGGACTCTAGCGACCGGCGTCGGCCGTGATTTCCAGGCTGCGTAGCCGGGCCTCCACATCGTGGATCATGCCCGTGACCATGATTTCCTCGACGCCGGTCAGGGCCTGGAAGTCCCGCAGGGACCGGCCGACCGTCTCCCCGTCGCCGATGGCGGCATAGGTCAGGCGGCTGGCGACAGCGGCCCGCTCGGCGTCGTTCAGGACGGCGGTGATGTCGTCGACCGGCGGCTTCAGACGGCCCGGGGTGCCCCGCACCACATTGGCAAAGGCCATCTGCATGGAGGTGGCGAGACGCCGGGCCTCGGCCGTCGTATCGGCGGCGAAGACATTGATGACCGCCATGGCATAGGGCTCGGCCAGCGCTGCGGACGGGCGGAAACCCTCGCGGTAGGTGCGGAGCGCCTGTAGCAGCAACTCGGGTGCGAAATGGCTGGCGAAGGCAAAGGGCAGGCCCAGCTGGGCCGCCAGTTCGGCGCTGAACAGGCTGGAGCCCAGCAGCCAGAGCGGCACATTCGACCCCTGACCCGGCCAGGCGGCGACCCGCTGGCCCTCGACGGCCGGGGCCAGATAGCCCTGCAGCTCCAGAACATCCTGGGGGAAGCGGTCGGCGCCGTCGAAATAGCGGCGCAGGGCGCGCGCGGTCGGGCCGTCCGTGCCCGGTGCCCGACCAAGGCCCAGGTCGATCCGGTCGGGATAGAGGGCCGCCAGGGTGCCGAAGGCTTCGGCCACCATGAGCGGCGCATGGTTGGGCAGCATGATGCCGCCGGCGCCGACGCGGATCGTCCTTGTCTTCCCCGCGACATGGCCGATGGCCACCGCCGTGGCCGCCGAGGCGATGCCGGGCATGTTGTGGTGCTCGGCCAGCCAGAAGCGGCGGTATCCCGCCTGCTCGGCGGTTTGCGCGAGGCGGGCGGACTCGGACAAGGCACGGGCAGCATCGCCGCCTTCGACAACGGGCGACAGATCAAGGACGGAAAGAACGGGCATGGCCTTCAGATCGGTATCCCCGGTCGGGGTTCAAGGCCCGGCAGCAAGGCCGGCGTAAATCCCCCCGGAAAGGTCCCGATAACCCTGACTGTTCAGCGTGATCATAAAGCCTTGGGCAAGGCGTCGGGGTCAGAATGGCGAGATCAGTTAACCTCCCGGGACCCTCGTGCCGATCACCGTACCCCTGACCCAACTCGGGTCCTCTCGCCGGGACCAGCTGGACCGCGTGATCGAGGCGGGTCTGGCAGCACAGGGCCGTGTCTTTGCCCTGTCGCTTGAACCGGTACGGCAATCGCTGGGCGACCGGTGGCAGGCCAGGCGGGACCATATCTGGGATGCGGCCGAGCGGACGCTGGAACGGCGCCTGCCGCCGCCCGACGTCTTCATGCGTGTAGACGAGGTGACCTTTGTCGCGGCCGTGGCCTCGCGCGATTCCTATGACGGTCAGGTCCTGTGCGCCGACATCCTCCGGGGACTGCTGTCATTCTTCCTCGGTCGCAACGCCGACGACGACATGGTGCTCAAGCGGGTGGCCTCGCTGGACGGCGGCGCGCTGCAATGCGTGCGCATCGACCCCTTCGCGCCCCGGCCCCATGCTGAGTCACAGGCGGCGCCCGAACCGACCCGCGGCCCCGAGAACTGGACGCCACCGCTTGCCGGGCGGCGGCATACGGCCGCGATCTTCACCTCGACTGATGAGCCCGTCGAGGTGGAATTCGAGATTGTGCCGGTCTGGCGGCTTGATACGGGCGCCGTTGGGGCCTTCCGGATTTCCCGGGATGTGCGCGAGGTCGCCAGCCTTTCGTCGGCCCAGATCGAGGCGGTTGATCGCGCAACGATCGAATTCCTGATCCCATTGCTCGAGGAGTATCGCCGCGAAGGCGGGGTGTTCGCCATGATCGCCCCCCTGTCCTTCCCGACCCTGGCCATGGGGCGCCCGCGCCTGTCGCTGATCCAGCAGTGGGCCTCGGTCGCCGACCTGATGCGGCAGGCCGTGATCCTCGAGATTCAGGATGTGGACGCCGGTGTCCCCATGGGCCGCTCGGGCGACACCGCGGCCATGCTCTCCCCCTTCTTCCGGGGACTGATGGTCGAGATCGACGATGTGCAGGCGGCAGAGAAGGCCCTGTCCGAGCACCCCTTCAGCGGGGTGGTGATCGACGGGGATCGCATGGCGGCACCCGGCCTGCTTGGTCGCCTGATCCGCGCCGCGCGCAGGTGCACGCGCAATATCCTGCTGGTCAATCCGCCGCGCGGGCTGGATGAGGCCTCACTCCGCCGCGCCGGCATCAGTCATGTGACGGAGCTTGATGAGCGGGTTCAGGCAGCCCCGGTGCCCGAGGCCGTCAGACCGGATGCGTCGGTCCCGGCTTAGCGGGCGTACCGGTTTCCGAAATGGACGGGGTTTCGGGGAGCGGGATGAACTCCGCGTCGTCGTCCTTGGGCAGGGTCATGCGACCGGCCTTCCAGTCCGCCTTGGCCTGATCCAGACGGGCCTGGCTGGAGGCCACGAAATTCCACCAGATCAGGCGCTGGCCCACCGGTTCGCCCCCCAGAACCATGACGGTCGACGGGCGGATCGCCTTGATGGTCGGCTCGGCCGTCGGCTCCAGCACCACCAGCTGGCCTTCGCCGAAGGTGCGGTCGCCCACCTCGATCTCGCCCTTCACGACATAGAAGGCGCGCTCGCTCATGCCGCCCGCGCCCTTGCCGGGCGGCGGGGCGGTACGGACGCCCTCGGCCAGTTCCCAGTGCACGTAGAAGAGCGGGGACGAGATCGGCACGGCGGCCTTGGCGCCATAGGCTTCACCGGCCACGAGGCGGGCGTAGAGGCCGCCGTTGTCATAGGTCGGCTGATCGTCCTCGCCATGGTGATGGAAGGCGGGGTCGGTCTCCTCCAGGTCGTCGGGAAGGGCGATCCAGGCCTGCATGCCGTGCATCGGGCCGCCGGTGGACCGCTTCAACGGGTCGGTGCGCTCGGAGTGGACGATGCCCTTGCCGGCGGTCATCCAGTTGACCTCGCCCGGCCGGATCGGCTGGGTGTAGCCCAGATTGTCCCGGTGCTTGATCTCACCCTCGAACAGATAGGTCAGGGTCGACAGGCCGATATGGGGGTGGGGGCGGACATTGACGCCCTCGGCGCCGGGCGCGAACTCCGCCGGGCCCATATGGTCCAGAAAGATGAAGGGGCCGACCATGCGCCGGGCATGGAAGGGCAGAATGCGGCCGACCTCGAACCCGCCGAGGTCCTTCTTGCGGGCCTCAATCACCATTTCGATCATCATCAGGGCTCCGTCGTCGGGGGCAGTCGGGAAATCAGGGCGGGCGGCAGGTCGGTCTGGCGCGGGGCGCCATGGTCGTCAAAGCCATTCCACTGCGAACGCGAGACGAAGACAAGCTGTCCGTCGACCACGGTCACGGTCGTCGGCTCCTCGATCTCGGGCAGGTTAGCGGCCAGTACGACGACGATGCCGACCTCTTCGTGGTTCGGATAGAGCACCAGTCGCAGCACCCGCTGCGGGTTTACGCCGTTCTGAATGGCGAACAGTCGCGTGCCGTCGGTGGTCAGGCCGTCAATTCCGACCAGGGTATCGTCGGGGGGCAGGACGACCGGTACGGGCGTGCCGCCCTCGAGAGGCATGCGCCACAGACCAGAACTGTAATCGGCCACGAACAGGGTGTTGCGCACGACGGCCAGTCCCTGAGGGGAGCCGAACACGCCGGTCACAAAGGGGGTCAGCGCCTGATCCGGGCCTGCCAGTCTGTAGAGATTGCCGGACTGGCCATCCGAAACGACCACGGCCCCGTCGGGCATCAGGACCAGATCGCCCAGACCGTGCTCGCGGTCGTCGGCAGGCACGGGATACACGCGCACCACCCCGCCGGTCTCCAGATCGATCTGCAGCAGGGCCGTGGCCGGCGCTTTGTCCGCCGCGAGGCCATGGATGGCCGGGGGCAGGGGTGCGGTCGTCGCCCACAGGATGCCGCGCGACTCGTCGAGCGCCAGACCGACCATGCCGGACACTGCCGGATCTGGCTGAAGCCAGGGCGTGGCCGTGCCGTCGTCGGCGACTGCCACAATGGTTCGCCCCGCCACCAGCGACACCAGCCAGCGATCCCGGCGCGGGTCGCGAACGACGCTTTCGGCCAGGACAGTGCCGTCGATCCGGAACAGCGGCTCGAGCCTTCCGGCCCCGACCGGCGCCCGGTTCGAGCGGATCAGGTCGGCAATGACCTCGACCGCCGCGGCGTGGTCCGGCCGGGTGCGCAGGTCCGCGAGGGCCTCTTCGGCATCGACGTCGAACACCAGACCGGCTCCGCCGTAGCGTCCGTAGTGGAGCAGGGCCTCAAGCCCGTCGCCCTGCGCGGCCGCGACCCGGGCCCGCAGCATCATGACGCCGGGATGGTTGGCGATGAAGGTCTCGGCCTCGGCCAGTTCCCGGGTGGCGGTGTCCAGATCCTCGGCCCGCAGCGCCGTCACGGCTGCGGCGCGGTGGTGGCGGAAGGCGGCGACCTCGCCCTCCGGCGTCTGGGCGACAGACGCCCCGGCCGTCAACGCCAGCAGCGCCAGCCCGAAGACCACTCCCCCCGACCGCCCCATGGTCCTGTCCCTAGTTCACATGCGGACTGACGATGCCGAGTGGCAGGGCTGTCACGTTTTTCACGCCCCGCGTGACGATGTGGCTCTCGCAGTCGGAGACGATGCCCAGCGCCAGCAGTTTTTCGCGCAGGAATTTGTCGAAGGCGTGCATGTCGGACGTGACGATCCGCAGGACATAGTCTTCACGGCCGGTAATGGTCGCGCACTGGACGACCTCGGCCCAGTTGGCGACGGCGCTCTCGAACACCTCGAGATTTTCCGTGGACGGCAGGTTGAGCTTGACGATGGCATAGACCTCGAAGTCCAGGCCCAGCTTGTCGGCATCGAGCAGCGTCACCCGCTTGCGGATGTAGCCCGTATCCTCCAGTCTCTTGATGCGTCGCCAGCATGGAGACGCCGACAGACCGACCCTTTCGGCCACATCCGCAACCGAAAGCCCGGCATCGTGTTGGAGAATGTCGAGGATGCGGGCGTCGATCGCGTCCAGTTCTTCGGCCAATGCGTTTCTCCCGGTCTTAGTTTGGCGAAATAAAATACCTCAATCGGGCGGAAATCAAGGTCGGATTTGAGCGAGCAATCACGGTTCGCCCGTGGTAGATCGCGGGATGAGGAAACGCTGACGGATCAACGGACGGCAACCACGATGAAAAAGAACACCAAGCCCCTGTCCCTGCGGGTGCCGGAGCCCACCGGCCGTCCGGGTGACACCCCCGACTTCAGCCACCTGAAACTGGATGCCGCCGGCGCCGTGGTCCGGCCAGACGCGCTGGCCGACCCGCACGAGATGCGCGACATGGCCTTCCGGCTGGTGCGGGTGCTGGACGATTCCGGCAAGGCCGTCGGCCCGTGGGATCCGAAGCTCGACCCGGACACCCTGCGCCGGGGCCTGAAGGCCATGGTCCTGACGCGCGCCTTCGATGACCGGATGCACCGCGCCCATCGTCAGGGCAAGACCAGCTTCTACATGAAGTGCACCGGCGAGGAGGCCATCGCGGTCGCCCAGGGAATGATCCTGCCGGCCGAGGACATGGGCTTTCCGACCTATCGCCAGCAGGGGCTGCTGATTGCGCGCGGCTATCCGCTGGTCGACATGATGAACCAGATCTATTCGAACGCCTCGGACCCCATCAAGGGCCGTCAGCTGCCGATCATGTACTCCAGCCGCGACTATGGCTTCTTCACCATCTCGGGCAATCTCGGCACCCAGGTGCCGCAGGCCGTGGGCTGGGCCATGGCCTCGGCCTACAAGGGCGATGACCGACTGGCGATCAGCTGGATCGGCGATGGCGCCACGGCCGAGGGCGACTTCCATAACGCCCTGACGTTCGCCGCCGTCTATCGCGCGCCGGTGATCCTCAACATCGTCAACAACCAGTGGGCCATCAGCTCCTTCCAGGGCATTGCGGGCGGTCTGGAGACCACCTTTGCCTCCAAGGCGATCGGCTATGGCCTGCCGGCGCTGCGGGTTGACGGCAATGACTTCCTGGCGGTCTGGGCGGCGACCCGGTGGGCCGAGGAGCGCGCCCGCGCCAACAAGGGCGCCACCGTCATCGAACTGTTCACCTATCGCGGCGCTCCGCACTCGACCTCGGACGATCCCAGCCGCTATCGCCCCGGCGACGAGCACGAGAAATGGCCGCTGGGCGATCCTATCGCCCGCCTGAAGCAGCACCTGATCGCGCTCGGCGAATGGTCCGACGAACAGCAGGAAGCCGCCGAGAAGGACGCTGCCGAACAGGTCCGCGCGGCGGGCAAGGAGTCCGAGGCCATCGGCACGCTCGGCCAGTCGCGGCCCAGCGTGAAGACGATGTTCGAGGATGTGTTCGCGACCGAGGACTGGCGTCTGGTCGAACAGCGCCGCGAAGTGGGGGTCTGAAGATGAGCGAGCAAACCTTCACCGAAGCCGACCGCAACGACGGCATTGAGCCCGACATGGTCGATCAGGACCACGCGCCGAAATCGACCGCCGGCGGCAGCGGCACCGTGCCGATGAACATGATCCAGGCGCTGAACTCGGCGCTCGACACCAAGATGGCCGAGGACCCGAATGTGCTCTCGTTCGGCGAGGACGCGGGCTATTTCGGCGGCGTGTTCCGCGTCACCGACAAGCTGCAGGAAAAGCACGGCCTGACCCGCAGCTTCGATGCCCCGATCAGCGAATGCGGTATCGTCGCCACCGCCATCGGCATGGGCGCCTATGGCCTGCGCCCGGTCGTCGAGATCCAGTTCGCCGACTACATCTATCCGGCCTACGACCAGATCGTCTCCGAGGCGGCCAAGCTGCGCTATCGCTCGGCCGGCATGTTCACCAGCCCGATCACGGTGCGCTCGCCCTATGGCGGGGGCATCTTTGGCGGCCAGACCCACAGCCAGAGCCCCGAGAGCCTGTTCACCCACATCGCCGGCCTGAAGGTCGTCGTGCCCAGCAACCCCTATGACGCCAAGGGTCTGCTGACCGCCTGTATCGAGGATGACGACCCGACCATCTTCTTCGAGCCCAAGCGCCTCTACAACGGCCCGTTCGACGGTTGGCATGAAAAGCCCGTCTCGCCGTGGAAGGCCCAGGACCTGGCCCAGGTTCCGACCGAGAAGTACACCGTGCCGCTGGGCAAGGCGCGCATCATGAAGGAAGGCGCCGACGTCACCATCCTGGCCTGGGGCACCATGGTCTGGGTGTCGCTGGCCGGGGCCGAGCACGCGGGTGTCGATGCCGAGGTGATCGATCTGCGCTCGCTGGTACCGCTCGACATCGAGGCCATCGAGGCCTCGGTCAAAAAGACGGGTCGCTGCGTGATCGTGCACGAGGCGCCGAAAACCTCCGGGTACGGAGCAGAACTGTCGGCCCTGGTACAGGAGCGCTGCTTCTATCACCTTGAGGCCCCGATCGCGCGGGTCTGTGGCTGGGACACGCCCTATCCGCACGCCTTCGAGTGGGAATATTTCCCCGGCCCCGAACGGGTGGCCGAGGCCCTGAAATCGACCATGAACGGAGGGCGCTGATCATGGGACGCTATGTGTTCAAACTGCCCGACGTGGGCGAAGGCACGGCCGAGGCCGAACTGGTCGGCTGGCACGTCAAGGTCGGCGACACGGTCGCTGAGGACCAGATCGTCGCCGACGTCATGACCGACAAGGCGACCGTCGAGATCACCAGCCCGGTGGCCGGCAAGGTCACCACCCTGCACGGCGAGCCCGGCCAGATGCTGGCCGTGCGCGGCCCGCTGGTCGAGTTCGAGGTCGAGGGCGCGGGGAATGCGGCCGCAGCGTCTGACGGCAGCGATGCCCCCTCCACCGCTTCGCGGTCCCCCTCCCCCGACGGGGGAGGATCTGCGGCTCAATCTCCCCCCACCGGGGGGAGTACCGGCGCAGCCGGGGAGGGGGGCTCAGGCTCTTCCGCATCCGGCGCCAACTATGTCTTCAAACTACCGGACGTGGGCGAGGGGACGGCCGAGGCCGAGCTCGCCGGCTGGCACATCAAGGTCGGCGACGCGGTCGAGGAAGACCAGATCATCGCCGACATCATGACCGACAAGGCGACCGTCGAGCTGACCAGCCCGGTCGCCGGCATAGTGGTCGCCCTGCACGGCGAGCCCGGCCAGCAGCTGGCCGTCGGTGGTCCGCTGGTGTCCTTCAAGGTCGACGGCAAGGGCAATGTGGCGGCGTCCACCGCCTCTGCTCCCTTCCCCCTTGATGGGGGAAGGGCTGGGGATGGGGGTGACATTTCCGCCAAACGGCCCGCCGGTGCTTCCGCTGCCTCCAGCCCTGAACCCGCCACCGCCTCCACCCCCACCCCAACCCCTCCCCCATCGAGGGGGAGGGGCTCTGACCCCGTCCGCACCCTGTCCGCCCGGGGTGAACGCCCGCTGGCCTCGCCTGCGGTGCGCCAGCGCGCTCGCGGCCTGGGCGTCGAACTGCAGTTCGTGCCCGGCTCCGGGCCGGCCGGTCGCATCGAGCATGGCGATCTCGACGCTTACGTCGCCTCGGGCAGCCACGGATCGTCCGCCTCCGGATCATCGGCCTCGACCTGGGCGAAGGCCGAAGGCACGACCGAGACCAAGATCATTGGCCTGCGCCGCAAGATCGCGGAGAAGATGGCCGAGAGCGTGCGCCGCATTCCGCACATCACCTATGTCGAGGAAATCGACATGACGGCGGTCGAGGAGCTGCGCGCCCACCTGAACGCGACGCGCAGGAAGGACCAGCCCAAGCTGAACGTCCTGCCCTTCATCGCCCGCGCCATCGTGGTGGCCCTGCGCGACCAGCCGGCTATCAACAGCCACTATGACGACGAGGGCGGGGTGCTGACGACGCACAACGCTGTCCATCTGGGCATCGCCGCCCAGACGCCGAACGGCCTGATGGTGCCGGTGGTCCGTCACGCCGAGGCGCGCGATCCCTATGACACGGCCGAGGAAATCGCCCGGGTCTCGGGCGCGGCCAAGGCCGGCACCGCCAAACGCGAGGAACTGTCGGGTTCGACCATCACCATCACCTCGCTGGGCACGCTGGGCGGCGTGGTCCACACGCCCATCATCAACCATCCCGAGGTCGCCATCGTCGGCCCCAACAAGATTGCCGAGCGGGTCGTGGTCAGGGACGGCCAGATGGTCGTCCGCAAGATGATGAACCTGTCCTCCAGCTTCGATCACCGCATCGTCGACGGCCACGATGCGGCGGTGTTTGTGCAGCGCATCAAGGGGCTGCTGGAGCATCCCGCGACGCTGTGGATGGGGTGAAGCATGAAGAGCCTGAGCATAGTCCCGGCCCTCTTGGCCTTCGTGGTGTTGGCGACCGCAAGCCCGGCTCTCGCGTGTCGACCTGTGGCGTTGAACGACGCCTACTGGCAGAGTAGCTGGACGAATAGCTCAAGGGTGGCTCTTGGCCGGATTGTTCGAGTGACCCCCTATTCGGCGGCAGAACTCGCTCGGTTGAATGAGGTGCGTTCGGTTGCGCCTCTGAGGCAGGGTTCCGGCATGGCTGACATCGAGGTTGTTCGGGACTTGAAGGGCTCTGGCCCCATGATCGTTCGCGCTCAATATCAGCGAAATCCTTCGTGCTGGTATCGCTGGGCACCAGCCGTTGGTGACACGGTCATGGTATTTTCGGGCGCGCGCACGGAGGCTTGGCCGAAAGAGCGCATCACCCTTCCTCGCCTAAGCGCACTCTTCAACGAGTTCCAATGACCCGGACCCTCACCCCTAGAGTCCGCCTCATCGGCGCAGTAGCCAGCGCGATCATTGTGGCTCTCGCAGCAACGCCGGCGATGGCCTGTCTCCCGGAGCCGTGGCCTCAATGGTCTGACATTCAGCGGCCGGGCGGGCCCGACCTGATGATCGTCCGCGTGACACGCATCGATGTTGCAGAGACGCCGCGCATATCATCCGACCGCTCAGAATTGTTCGATGAAACGGTGACGGTCGAACTGGTGCAGGCGCTGCAGGGCGCTCCAGATGCCCAGTACCAAATGACACAGCTTCATTCCTGGCGGCCTTTGTCCGATGAGCCGATGCGGTGCCTTCCCTGGCGGGTTGAACTCAATGTTGGGGACGTGGTCGTTGCCTACGAGAATCGCAGCGGCGCCCTCCATATTCCGCAGCCGTACCATGTCCCGCCGGACCTGAAAGCCGTCCTGGAAGCTTACCAATGACCCAGACCCTCTCCACCAAAGTCCTCATCATCGGGGCCGGTACCGGCGGCTATGTCGCGGGGATCCGCTGTGGCCAGCTGGGCCTCGATACCATCCTCGTCGATGGCGGCGACGGCCTCGGCGGCACCTGCCTGAACGTCGGCTGTATTCCGTCCAAGGCGATCATCCACGCGGCCAACAAGTTCGAGACCGTGGCCAGGGCGGCGGACGGCGGCACGCTGGGCATCACGGCGTCGAAGCCGGCCGTCGACCTGTCGAAGACGGTCGAGTGGAAGGATGGCATTGTCCGTAAACTGAATGGCGGGGTCGCGGCCCTGCTGAAGAAGGCCAAGGTCAAGGTCATCAAGGGCTGGGCCGAGTTTTCCGACGCCAAGACCTGCACGGTGAAGACCGCCGACGGCGACATCACGATCAGCGCCGAGCACGTCATTCTGGCCACGGGGTCCGAGCCGGTCGAGCTGCCCTTCCTGCCGTTCGGCGGCGATGTGATTTCCTCGACCGAGGCGCTGTCACTGGACAAGGTGCCCGGCAAGCTGGTCGTCGTCGGCGGCGGCTATATCGGACTGGAACTGGGCATCGCCTTCCGCAAGCTGGGCGCCGAGGTGACGGTGGTCGAAATGGCCGACCGCATCCTGCCGCTCTACGACAAGGCCCTGACCGATCCGGTCACCAGATGGCTGGAGAAGCATGGCGTCGAACTGCATCTGGGCGCGAAAGCCGGGTCGTTCGAGAAGGGCCAGCTGAATGTCACCGCGAAGGACGGCGCCGCCCTGAAGCTGAAGGCCGACAAGGTGCTGGTCACCGTCGGCCGTCGTCCGCGCACCAAGGGCTGGGGGCTCGAGAATATGGGCGTGGCCATGGCCGGTCCGTTCGTGAAGATCGACAACCGCTGCGCCACCTCGATGAAGAACGTCTGGGCCATCGGCGACCTGACCGGTGAGCCCATGCTGGCGCACAAGGGGTCGGCCCAGGGCGAGGTGGTCGCGGAAATCCTGGCCGGCCACGACCGGACCTTCGATCCGGTGACCGTCGCCGCCGTCTGCTTCACCGAGCCGGAAATCGTCTCGGCCGGGCTGGGGCCGCAGGAGGTCGAGGGCCGCGATGACGTCATCACCTCGGTCTTCCCCTTCATGGCCATCGGCCGGGCCCTGGCGATCGAGGCGGGCGATGACGGCGGGTTTGTCCGGGTGATCGCGTCAAAGAGCGACCACCGCATCCTCGGCATCCAGGCCGTCGGCCAGCATGTGTCAGAGCTGTCGAACAGCTTTGCCCAGATGCTGGAGATGGGTGCGGTGCTGGAAGATGTGGCCGGCGTGATCCACGTCCACCCGACGCTGGGCGAAGCCTTCCACGAGGCCAGCCTGCGGGCGCTGGGCCACGCAATTCACATTTGAGAAGAGGCGCTACCGCTCGCCGCGCGGCGGCTCGCTGCCTGAGCGCGCGCGGGCATTACCGCGCTTTCACTTGAGTGGGCGGGCGGGCTGCCGCATCGTGGGCTCCAGCTTCAAGGAGACAGCTATGCGTTTGAAGATGATGATGGCGACCGTGGTGGCCGGTCTGGCGCTCGCAGGCGCCGCCCAGGCCCAGGATGCCGCCACTGATGGCGAGTACCGCGCCTCGCTGGGGCGGATGATCACCTCGACCGCCGACGGCGAATGCCCTGCCGACCTGATGGCGGCGGACCTGCTCGCCGCCTGCAACGACCAGGTCGACCAGATCGGGCCGGCCCTGCAGTCGCTCGGCCCGGTCAAGGACATGAGCTTCGTCAGCGCCGAGGGTGAGGGCGAAAGCCGCGTCGAGACCTATGACGTCTTCTTCGAGAGCGGCCAGATGCTGACCTGGGGCATCGGCGGCTATGTCGACGGCAAATTCACCATCGCCTTCGTCAGCGGCTGATCCGGTCGCATGATGGAGACGGGACCGGCCCTGACGGCCGGTCCCGATCCCTGGCTCAGGCCGCGTCCTTGAGAGCGGCCTCATTGATGCTGGCGTCGGCGATCGACGTGAGATCCTCGTCGGTCTGCGACTCCTCTTCCAGCGTTTCGTCGAGCAGTTTGACGGCCTCGTCCAGTCCCAGGACATTGGCCCAGCGCTTCAGCGTGCCGTAGCGCGTGATCTCATAGTGTTCGACGGCCTGGGCGGCGGCCAGCAGGCCGGCATCCAGAGCGGGGCTGTCCTTGTATTCCTCGGCGATCTCGTCGCCCTCATCGAGGATGCCGTTGATCGCGTCGCAGGTCTTGCCGCGCGGGGTCTTGCCGATGATTTCGAAGACCTTCTCCAGGCGCTCGATCTGACCCTCGGTCTGGCCCTCATGCTTTTCGAAGGCGGCCTTCAGCTTCTCGGACTGCGCCGCCCGCTTCATCTTGGGCAGGGATTTGAGGATCTTGCGCTCGGCGTAATAGATGTCGCGCAGGGTGTCGTGGAACAGGTTCTCAAGGGTCTTGTCGGCCATGGTGTCTCTCCTTTGAGGCGGACCCAGATAACCGAGTGGTCGCGGCCCGGTTCCTATGTCGGAAAACCGACTCAGGCCCCCTTGGCGCCGCCCAGGAGGGCATTCATCCGCGGCCTGAGCATGTGATAGCAATCACAGGCTGCGGCCTCGAGCCCGGCCCGATCCGTAATGCGGATTGCTCCGCGGCCATAGGCGATCACCTTTCGGCGCTTCAACTCCGAGGCGGCCTCGCTGATCGTGGAGCGCCGCGTGCCGATCAGTCGCGCCAGCTCTTCCTGCCGGAAGGCGAGGCTCTCGTGGGGGGACAGGTCCCATGCCGTCAGCAGCCAGCGGGCGATCCGGTCGGGGATGGGGTGCAGCGCATTGCAGGCCGCCGTCTGGGCCGCCTGGGCCTGGTACAGGTCGGTCAGGACCAGCAGCCGCTCCAGCAGACGCGGACGCGCCAGCGACAGTTTTCGCAAGGAAGCGGCGCTGGCCACCCACGTCGTCCCGGCGGCACGGCATACGATCTCCCAGGAGCTGGGGCGATCCGCCATGAAAGGCGCCAGCCCCGTCACACCCTCGAATCCCACGACGGCGGTCTCGACGGCGCTGCCGTCGGGAAAGCGGATCAGATTGGCGAACTGGGCATCAATCGGAAAGTGCACCTCGGTGATGACTGCGCCCTCATCGACGACCGTCTGATCGAACGTGACCTCGATCCGGCGCAGAAGCGGCCGGAGCGCGGCGGCCTCCTCCGCCGGCAGATTGGCGATGAAACGGTTCTCGGGGAGCGGATCGCTGGACTGGGTCATGAAACAGCAACGCTCAAGGCCACGCTTGGGTGCAGTGTCGCCCGGCGAACTTTCGACAACCGTGAAGCATGTTACGGCACAGCCTGACCGGGAGGCTGTGTGAAAACCTATTTCTGCTTCATCGAGAGGGACATCATGGGCACCCCCCATGTCGAGCCCCTCAACGCCACGACGGATGACGAGGCGCTGAAGGAGGCCGAGGCCCTGCTGCGCACCCACGCCAGCGGGATCGCGGCCCATGTGCTGTGCGACGACATGCGTATCGGCACGGTGCGGGCGACGCGATCCCCTGAGGTCAGGCCGGCCTGATCAGCCGGCCTAGCGGCGCAGGTCGGGCGGCGTGGCCTCTTCGGTCAGGATGCGGATGGCCTCCTCGACCGACACGATCTCCTGGCCTTGCGAGCCCAGACGGCGGAGGGCGACCTTGCCCTCCTCGGCCTCGTTCTTGCCGACCACGGCGATGACCGGAACCTTGCCGACCGAGTGCTCGCGCACCTTGTAGCCGACCTTTTCGTTGCGCAGATCGGTCTCGACGCGCAGGCCCGCCGCCTTGAACTTCGCCGCGACCTCCTTCGCATAGTCGTCGGCGTCCGAGACGATGGTGGCGACCACGGCCTGGACCGGTGCCAGCCACAGGGGGAAGGCCCCGGCGTAGTTCTCGATCATGATGCCGATGAAGCGCTCGAATGAGCCGAGGATCGCCCGGTGCAGCATGACCGGCCGGTGCTTGGCCCCGTCCTCGCCCACATATTCCGCGCCCAGACGTTCGGGCAGGACATAGTCCAGCTGGATGGTGCCGCAGGTCCACTCGCGCCCGATGGCGTCCTTGACGACAAAGTCGAGCTTGGGCGCATAGAAGGCGCCGTCGCCCTCGGTCACGACCGGCTCGGTGCCGGCGGCCCGGGCGGCCTCGGCCATCTGGGCCTCGGCCTTGTCCCAGAACTCGTCCGTACCCGCGCGGACCTCGGGGCGGGTGCCGAGGCTGATGTAGGCCGTCTCCATGCCGAGGTCGGCGTGGACACTGCGTGCCAGATCGATGAACCGGGCCGTCTCGTCGACGATCTGGTCCTCGCGGCAGAAGATGTGGGCATCGTCCTGGACGAAGCCGCGCACCCGCATCAGCCCGTGCAGGGCGCCCGACGGCTCATACCGGTGACAGGCGCCGAACTCGGCCATGCGCAGCGGCAGTTCGCGGTAGGACCGCAGGCCCTGATCGAAGATTTGCACATGGCCCGGGCAGTTCATGGGCTTGAGGCTCAGTTCCTCGCCCTCGACCGTCTCGCAGACGAACATGTTCGGCCGGTACTTGTCCCAGTGGCCCGAGGCCTCCCAGAATTTGCGGTCCAGAACCTGGGGTGTCTTGACCTCGACATAGCCCGCCGCATCCAGCCGGCGGCGCATATAGGCCTCGATCACCCGCCACAGCACCCAGCCCTTGGGGTGCCAGAAGACCATGCCGCGGCCCTCTTCCTGCATATGGAACAGGTCCATGGCGCGGCCCAGCTTGCGGTGGTCGCGCTTCTCGGCCTCTTCCAGACGCTTCAGGTGGGCCTCGAGGTCCTCCTTGGAGGCCCAGGCCGTCGCATAGATGCGTTGGAGCTGCGGATTGCGATGATCGCCCCGCCAGTAGGCCCCGGCCAGCTTGGTCAGCTTGAAGGCCTTGCCCACGAACTTCGTCGACGGGAAGTGCGGGCCGCGGCACAGGTCCAGCCACTTGCCCGTGCGATAGACGGTGATGACCTCGTTCTCGGGCAGGTCGCGGATCAGCTCGGCCTTGAAGCGCTCGCCGATGCTGTCGAAATAGATGATGGCCTCGTCGCGGTCCCAGACCTCGCGGACCAGCTTCTCGTCGCGGTCGACGATCTCGGCCATGCGCTTTTCGATGGCGGCGAAGTCGTCGGTCGAAAAGGGCTCTTCCCGGTGGAAGTCGTAGTAGAAGCCATCCTCGATGGCCGGGCCGATGGTGACCTGGGTGCCGGGGAACAGCTCCTGCACCGCCTGGGCCAGCACGTGGGCGGCGTCGTGGCGGATGGTTTCCAGCGCCGCCGGGTCATCGCGCATGATCAGGCGGAAGTCGCCACCGGACTCGATCGGGCGGTCGAGGTCGCGCTGCTCGCCATTGATCTCGACCAGCGCGGCCTTCTTGGCCAGCGAGGACGAGATGGAGGCGGCCACCTGGCGCCCCGTCGTCGAGGACGGGAACTGGCGGACGGCACCGTCGGGGAATTTCAGGTCAATCATCGGTCTG
The DNA here is from genome assembly GCF_017744255.1 of Brevundimonas sp. A19_0. Taxonomy (GTDB): domain Bacteria; phylum Pseudomonadota; class Alphaproteobacteria; order Caulobacterales; family Caulobacteraceae; genus Brevundimonas. The sequence goes on from NZ_JAGHQP010000005.1 coordinate 34,514, forward strand.
TCTTCGTTGTCTGGATCGCGGGAGGGGAGGGATCCCGCGCCGGAACCGGGTCGTAGCCCGAGCTTCCGAAAGGATGGCATTTGCACAGGCGCCGTACGGTCAGCCACCCGCCCCGGACCGGCCCGTGGAGGATCAGGGCGTCGCGGGCATAGTCGGAGCAGGTCGGCAGGAACCGGCACGACTGCCCGATCAGGGGCGACAGGGTCAGCTTGTAGCCCCGATGGGCCGCGCGGACGCCACGTTCGTAAAGGGTTTCGCCGGATGCCATGTCGCCGCGCTTATCCCCCGCATCGTCCGCCCGGGCAAGCACCGCGGGCAAGGTCGGGGAGAGCCGGGCGGATCAGGCCGCTCCGGCGCGGCGAGTTCGCTCGGCCTCGGGCGTGTCGCGGGTGGCCAATGCCATGTCGAGGGCATCCAGCAAGGCGCCCATGGCCACCTGGGTGGAGGCATGACGCTGGGGATAGTCGGAGACGGGCTTCAGCACCCGCAGGCCCTCGAACCGGCCCTCCGGACCCTCGCCGCCAGACTTCAGCATATCGGTGAGGGCAGTGGCTGCGGCCGTGATCTCATTGGCTGTGGCGCCAAGAACCGCCTCGCCGATCACGCCGGCGGCCGCCTGACCGAGGGCGCAAGCCTTGATGTCCTGGGCGAAGTCGGCGACCCGGCCTGCGTCATCCAGAACGACATCGACGACGGCGCGCGATCCGCACAGACGGGCGACGCGCTCGCCCGTGCCCTCGGGCGCGGCCAGACGCCCGGCGTGGGGCAGATTGGCCGCCAACCCCAGAATGCGGGCGCTGTAGAGATCGTCGATCATGAGCCGAATATAGGGCGGGGGCCGGGCGGGCGAAACTGCCTATTGCAGCGACTGCCAGGTGCGCGCCCCGCCGGCGGCGACCGGTCCGGCCGCGCGCTCGCGAATCCAGGCCAGGTTCTGGTCGGCCTGGGCGGGTGGCAGTTCACGGCGCAGGATGGCCTCGGCCTCGCCGATGTTGCCGGACAGGCCCACGACCAGCGCCAGGTTCTGCTTGACCTGCAGGCCCGCGTCGGGCTGGGCGGCGGCGCGCCGCAGCAGGGTTTCCGCGCCCGGCAGATCCCCGGCCGTCAGGTGCACCATGGCCATGTTCGACAGGATCGACGGATTGTCGGGCGACAGGCGCAGCCCTTCGGCCCAGGCCGCCTGGGCATCGGCCTCGCGGCGCACCTGCTGATAGGCGACCCCCAGCAGCGACCACGGACGCCAGTCTCCCGGCAGCAGGTCCCGGGCCCGCTCCAGCGCCGCAATGCCGTAGAAGGCCTGACCGCGTGCGATATGGGCGCGGCCCAGCTCGATCATGGCCTCGGTATTGTCGGGCTGGACGATCAGCACCTTGTCGGCGGCCTCGACGGCCTGATCATACTGTCCCAGTTCCCTGAGCGCCTGTGCCAGCCGCACCCCGGCGATGGGATCGGCCGGGTTGATCTCGAACTCCTGCTGCCAGAACAGCGAGCGGCTGAGCGGATCCATCCGCTCATAGGTGGCCCGCGTCTCGGCCGAGGCGGGCTGGCGGTCCTGGGCCAGCAGGGCGGTGGGTGTGGCGAGGGCGGCGAGGGTGGCGATCAGCAGAAGTGGGCGCGACATGGAGCGTTCCCGGCGATAGGGTTCAGGTCACCATGAGGGTGGGCCGCTTCGGTCAATCCTTCGTTAACCCCGCAGGAGCCTGATCCGTTGAGGAGAAATCGCTTCGCGATTTCGCCGATGCGGTGAATCAGGCTCCAGAATTGAGCGAGAGCATGATTCACGCTCTCGTCAGAACCACGCAGTGGTTCTGCCTCGAACGATCATGCTCGTACCGTGGAGAAATCATGTCCCGTCGCCCGCCCCTCGTGATCGCCGCCGACAGTCCGGAAGCCGCATCGGCGCGGCCCGTGCGTCTGGTGCCCCGCGATACGGCTCTGGAGGGGCCGACCGGTGTCTGGGCGAAGGCCAACGGGTTCAAGGGTCAGGCCGGGCGGTTGCTGCTCTGCGCCGACAGCTCGGGCGAACTGACGGAGGCCCTGTTCGGTACCGGCGAGACCTTCGATCCGATCGGCGTGCGGGCGCTGGCGGCCCGGCTGCCGGAAGGACTGTGGCGGCTGGACGGCCTGCCGGACGGCGATGCGGACCTGGCCACGCTGGCCTTCTGCCTCGGCCGCTACGCCTTTGATCGCTACACCCAGCCCGCCCAGGACGACGGCGCCCGTCTGGTCGCCCCGGTCGGCGTGGATGTGGACCGGGTGCTGGATACCGCGCGCAGCTGCGATCTGGTGCGCGAGATGGTCGACACGCCGGCCGCCGACATGGGGCCGCTGCAGATCGAGACCCTGGCGCGGGAGATCGCCGAGGAATCCGGCGCCGAAATCTCGGTCATCGAGGGCGAGGCCCTGCTCGAGGCCAACTATCCCGCCGTCCACGCCGTTGGCCGGGCCGCCGTGGCCGCCCGCGCCCCGCGCATGATCGAGATGCACTGGAACCGGTCGCGCACGGATCTTCCCCTTGTGGCGCTGGTCGGAAAGGGTGTGGTGTTCGACACGGGCGGCCTGAACCTCAAGGCTGGCGCCGGCATGCGCTTCATGAAGAAGGACATGGGAGGCGCGGCCCATGCGCTGGGCCTAGCCCGGATGGTCATGCGGGAGAGGCTGTCCGTGCGGCTGGCGCTGCTGGTGCCGGCCGTCGAGAACGCTGTGTCGGGCGACGCCTTCCGTCCCGGCGACGTCCTGTCCAGCCGCAAGGGCCTGTCGATCGAGATCGGCAATACGGATGCGGAGGGACGGTTGATCCTGGCGGACGCCCTGGCCCGCGCCGGTGAGCTGGAGCCCGATCTGACCCTGGATTTCGCCACCCTGACCGGTGCGGCGCGCGTGGCCCTGGGGCCGGACCTGCCGCCGCTCTATACGGATGACGAGGCGCTGGCCGCCGACGTGCTGGCCGCTTCGGCCCGGGTGGGCGATCCGGTCTGGCGCATGCCACTGTGGGCGCCCTATGCCGACTCGCTGGACAGCGACATCGCCGATCTCAGGAATGACTCGGCCGCCTGGGCCCAGGCTGGATCGGTGACGGCGGCCCTGTTCCTCAAGAATTTCGCCCCCGGCACCGGGGCCTGGGCGCACATGGACATCTTCGCCTGGAACCCGCGTGGCCGTCCCGGCTGGCCGCAGGGCAGCGAGGTCCAGGCCATCCGCGCCTGTTTCGACATGCTGGCGGCCCGCTATCCGGCCTGAGGGGCCGCGCGTTAACGTGACCTTCGGCCTTGTGAGTCAGGGTGCAGCGTCACAGCTGCCCTTGCCCCGCCGGAATGATCCACGCCGAACCCTCTGCCCTGCTGATCCGACCCGACCTCGCTGAAGCGGCGGTCGAAGGGCTGGTGCGCGCCGAGGCCTACCGCGCGACCGAGGTCTTCCGGACCACGGGCGCCGTGGCGGACATTCTGGACGACGACGGCCATCGCATTTCGCAGCTTCTGTTCGGAGAGGCGTTCGACAGTCTTCTGGTCGAGCGGGGGCGTCACTGGGGACGCTCGCGCCGGGATGGCGTGATCGGCTGGATTGCCGAAGCGGATCTGACGGCCGGCGTCGGTACGCCAACCCATCGCGTGGCGGCCCCCGGCGGAGTCCTGCCGTTCAACAGCCTGGTTGATCCGACCCGGGATGCGGCCGGCGATGTGGTCCTCATGCCGCTGGGAGAGTTCGCGGCCGACCTCGCCGCCGTGGCCGAAGCGCTGATCGATGTGCCGCACAGTCTTGGCGGCCGGACCGGGGCCGGCATGGACTGCGCGGCCCTGGTGCAGGCCTGCCTGATGGCCTGTGGCCGTGCGGCGCCCCGCTATACCGAAGGCCAGGCCGAGCTGGGCCGGGCGGTTGCGCGGGAGAATGTTCAGCGGGGGGACCTGATCCTCTGGCGGCACGCCGAAGGCGGCCCCGGCTGGACCGGCCATTCCGCCATCGCCCTGGATGCCGCGACCGTCATCCACGCCAGCGGACGCGCGGGGTCGGTGTGCCGGCAGTCGCTGGATGAAGCGGATACGAATCAGCGCGCCGAGGGCTTCGACGCGCTGATCATCAGACGACTCTAGAAGAGACCCGGTATCAGCCGCCCGTCGGGGCGCTGTCCGCAGCCGGCGGGGCCGCGGGGCTTTCCTCAACGGCGGGTTGACCGGCCGCACCCTCGATCGGGGCCGCCTCCACGCCTTCGCCGGCTTCACCCGGCTCACCGGCCGCAGCACCGGGCTGACGCGCGGGATCGGGCGCCGGGACCGCATAGCCGCTCGAGCCCTGCGACATCATCCAGGCGATCAGGTTCACGCGGGTCTCGGTGTCACGCAGACCGGCGAACGACATCTTGGTGCCCGACACATAGCGCGCGGGGGCGGTGATGAAGTGGTCAAGGGCGTCCAGCGTCCAGGTCGGATCCACGGCCTTGTGGGCGACCATGGCATCCGAATAGGCAAAGCCGGCGTGGCTGGCGACCGGACGGCCGACGATGCCGTACAGGTTCGGGCCGATCTTGTTGGCGCCGCCCGCCTCAATGGTGTGACAGGCCGTGCAGCGCGCGAAGGCGGCTTCACCGGCGGCCAGATCGGCGACCGGAATCAGCGTGCCCCAATCCGGCGGCAGCTCGGCTTCGGCACCGCCTTCAGCGCCGCCCTCGGGGATGTCGACCTTATAGCCCATCTCGTGGGCGGGCTCGGATTTGTAGACAAAGCCCGAAGCCTGCTGGACCACCAGGATCGTGAAGACCGTCGCCAGGCCCGCACCGAAAATCTTGTTCAACTCGAGGTCGCCGCTCATCCGGTCGTCAGTCCCGTATCTGAAGGGCCCGCATCCCCGGCCGGTGGCAGGGTGGCAGGCATTGTTTCGCGTGCGCGTCTCTGACACGGTAAGACGGCCTTCGCAACTGTCCGGTTGGGTTTCCCGCCCGGCTGCGACCAAAGACCCCGCCTGCCGCGCCCCTCCTCCAGAGCCCCTACGATCCCTCATGACTCCGCTGATCCTCATCCCTGCGCGCATGGCCGCGACGCGACTGCCCGGAAAGCCGCTGGCCGACATCGGCGGCGTGCCCATGATCGTGCGCGCCAGCCGTCAGGCGCGGGCCTCGGGGCTGGCCGTAGCCGTGGCGGCGGGGGACCCCGAAATCGTCGAGGCCGTGAAGGCCGACGGGGGCCAGGCCGTGCTGACCGACCCGGACCTTCCGTCCGGTTCGGACCGGATACGGGCGGCGCTCGACGCCATCGATCCGGCGGGGCGGCACGATGTGGTGGTCAACCTGCAGGGCGACATGCCGTTTGCCGATTCCGGGCTGTCCGGCGCCTGTGTGGATCTTCTGGCCCGCCATCCCGAATGCGACATTGCCACCCTGGTGGCCCCCGAGAGCAGCGCGGCGGACCGGGCGAATGCGGATGTGGTCAAGGCCGTGCTGGCCATGGCGCCTCAAGGCACCGAGGGGCGGGCCCTCTATTTCACCCGCTCCACCCTGTACGGCGACGGGCCGGTCTGGCGGCATATCGGACTCTACGGCTATCGGCGCGCGGCACTTGAGGCCTTCTGTGCCGCCCCGCCGTCGCCGCTGGAGCGCCGCGAGAAGCTGGAGCAGCTCAGGGCGCTCGAAATGGGCCTGCAGATCCATGCCGCCGTGATCGCCGACGCGCCCCTGTCGGTGGACAACCCGGATGACCTGGCCGCCGCCCGCGCCCAGGCGGCAATCTCAGGCTGACGGTCCACGGCGTCAGACATCGTCGACCCAGGCCTTGAGCAGGCTGTGGGCGATCGCAAAGGGATAGGGCGCCACAACATCGGGGTGGCGCCCTTCCAGTACCTGCCGGGCCTCATCGCGGGTCAGCCAGCGCACGGCCTCCAGTTCGGTCAGGTCCGGCTGTGCCTTGTTGTCGCTGACCTCGGCGATCAGGCCGATCATCAACTGATGCGGAAACGGCCAGGGCTGGCTGGCCAGGTAGCGGACCGAGGTGACGGTCAGGCCGGCTTCTTCCTTTACCTCGCGCGCACAGGTCTCCTCGAGGCTTTCGCCGGGCTCCATGAAACCGGCCAGCGCCGACATCCTCCCGGTCGGCCAGGCGGCCTGGCGTCCCAGCAGGCAGATCGGCTCGGCGCCCCCGTTATAGACCGGCAGCATGATGCAGACCGGGTCCACCCGTGGATAATGCTCCGCGCTACAGGTCTCGCACGTGCGGCGCCAGCCGCCCGAGGCCATCCGGGTCTCCCGCCCGCAACCGGGGCAGAACCGGTTTCGACCGTGCCAGTCGAACAGCCCCTTGGCCGCCCCCGCCATGGCCAGATCTCCGGCGGGCAGGCGCGGGGCTGCTGCGCGCATGTCGGGATGGTCGCCCGGTCCCATCAGGGTCTCGAGTTCAGCGAGGCGGCCCCCCGGCACCGAACAGGCAAAGACCGGTGCTTCTTTCCACAGGCCGAGGAAGACCGGCTCATCCGGGCTCAGCGGCGACAGCCGGGCCAGCGGTGCCCAGGCCAGCCGCTCCTGATCCCCGACGGGTTCCAGTCGGGGGCGACCGTCGATCAGCGCCATGGCCAGGGCCGCAGGATCGGCCCGGCGCGCGGCCATCCAGTCGGGATCGTTGCGACTGTCGCCGCCCCGGTCGAGGGGGGATGCGGAAAAGGCGGTAATGAGCGGCCGGGACATGGCGCCCTCCATACCCCGCCGAGGTTCGCGCCGTAAGGCATCTTGATCTCGGGGCCCTGAGCGCGCATATCGGGGGTGGAGATCGCGGGCGAAGGCTTCGCCAACCTGGTCAGGGCCGGAAGGCAGCAGCCACAACGAATTCCCCTTCGGGTCGCGGTCTCCACCCTTCTCCCTCAGCAAAACCGTCATCCGGCCTCGCCCGGCATCGTGTCACGAGCTATGACAAGGTCATGAGCGAGATGGACCCGATTCCGCCGTTGGACGAAGACGACGCCCCGGACGCGGAGATCGTCGAACGCGATCCGAATACCGATGACATGTTCGGCGCCCCGCCCACGCCGGAGCCGGCCCCCGCGCCTGAACCTGCGCTTGCCCCTCTGCCCCAGCCCGCGCCGGCCAAGGAGGCCCCCTCGGCCGCCTATCAGGTGCTGGCCCGCAAATACCGCCCGACCACCTTCGAGGACCTGATCGGCCAGGAGGCCATGGTCCGCACCCTGACCCACGCGTTCGAGACCGGCCGGATCGCCCACGCCTTCATGCTGACCGGGGTGCGGGGGGTCGGAAAGACCACGACGGCGCGCCTGCTGGCCCGGGCCCTCAACAACCAGGCCCCCGGCATCGACAGGCCCTCGCTGGCCCTGACGCCGGACGGGCGGCACGATGCGGCCATCATGGCGGGCCAGCACATGGACGTCATGGAGATGGACGCCGCCAGCCACACCGGCGTGGGCGACATCCGCGAGATCCTGGACAGTGTGCGCTATGCGCCGGTCGAGGCGCGCTACAAGGTCTATGTGCTCGACGAAGTGCACATGCTCTCGAACCAGGCCTTCAACGCCTTGCTGAAGACGCTGGAAGAGCCGCCGCCCCACGCCAAATTCATCTTTGCGACCACCGAGATCCGCAAGGTGCCGGTCACTATCCTCAGCCGCTGCCAGCGGTTTGACCTGAGGCGGGTGGAGCCGGAAATCCTGATCGAGCATCTGGGACGCGTCGCCCAGAAGGAAGGCATGGCGATCGAGCGCGACGCCCTGGCCCTGATCGCGCGCGCAGCGGAAGGATCGGTGCGCGACGGCCTGTCGCTGCTGGACCAGGCGCTCGTCCAGGGTGGAGAGGGTGAGGCGGTCAAGGCCGAGGTTGTGCGGGACATGCTGGGTCTCGCCGACCGCACCCGGACCATCGCCCTGTTCGAAACCGTCATGGGCGGGCGCACGCCCGAGGCGCTGGAGATGTTCCGCGACCTCTATGGCTATGGCGCCGATCCGGTGCAGGTCATGGGCGACCTGCTGGAGCATTGCCACGCGGCCTCGGTCGCCAAGATGCTGGGCCCGGAGGCGACTCGCCTGCCGGGCGATCAGGCGGCCATTCTGGCGGCGCTGGGCGCGGGCCTGTCGGCCGGGACCCTGTCGCGGGTCTGGCAGATGCTTCTGCGCGGGCTGGAAGAGACCCGCCGCGCCCCCAATCCGGCCGAAGCCGTGGAGATGGCCCTGATCCGGCTGGCCTATGCCGCCGATCTGCCGGGTCCGGAAGAGGCGCTCAAGGCCCTGAAGTCCGGCGAGGGACTGGACGGCGGCCCCGCGCCTCGCGGCGGGGGAGGCGGCGGCTCGGGCGGAGGGAGCCAGGCGACCCTTGCCCGGCCCATGACCGTGGCGCAGCCGGCCCTGCCCGATCCCCAGACCTTCGAGGCGGTGGTCGCCCTGATCGACGAAAGGCGCGAGATCGCGCTCAAGCTGGACGTCGAACGCTATGTCCGGCCCGTGGCCTTTCGCCCCGGCGCCCTGACGTTCGAGCCCGTACAGGGCACGCCGCCCGATCTGGCGCGCAAGCTGGCCAGCCGGCTCAAGGACTGGACCGGTCGTACCTGGCTGGTCGCCGCCAATGGCCAGGGCGGGGGCGAGACCCTGATCGAGCAGGAGCGACGCGCCCGCGAGAAGCGTCGCGCCGACGTCGAGGCCGATCCCTTCATCCGCTCGGTGCTCGAGGCTTTCCCCGGTGCCGAACTGGGCGAGATTCGCGACCTCGCGCCCGCCGTGTCGCTGCCGTCCATCCCCGATGAGGGCGATGACGATGCGGGCACCGACGACACCTGACGGAACCTGTCAGGACGGCCTCCAGCCATGGGCGAACCGTGATCGCTGACCTAGTCTCGCCGGACATTCTATCCGGGAGGCGGACATGCGGGGCTGGCTGTTGGGAGGGCTATCAGCCCTCATGTTGATGGTCGCTGCGGGGGCGGCGGGGGCGCAGGAGACGGATCCGGTCGAGGCTGCCCCGTCCTCGAACAGTATCTCCGATGACGAACGGGCCGTGATCGATGACCTCGCGCGCCAGCTCGATGAGTCGTTTGCGGTGCTCGCAGAGCAGTTTGACGTCGAGAGTTTTTCGATCCGACCGATGATGCAGGCGCTGCTGGGCGACGTCTTCAGGGACCTGCCGGACGAGGGCAACTACGGGTTCACCGTCGATTTCGAGATGTACGGGACGAAGAACCCTGACGGTCTGGACTCGGGGGAGGCGGACGAAGACGCGCGCAAGCGGCGCCCGGTCCACGCCGACGCCCAGGCGTGCGCCGCCGCCAACCGGAACATCCCCGTGATCCGCTTCGAAAGGGTCGAGATAAATGGACTTTCGGGGCACCGCTGCATCATCGCCGGTCAAAGCCCCGATTTCGAGGATGCCTGGGTCTATGCCTCCTGGCTGGTGCTGGAGGGGCCCGAGGCCTACCTCGAGGTCACGACCGGCGGCGCCGTGGCGAGTGAGGAGGACGGCTATGCCCTGTCCAGCCGGATCGGCCTCGAGCGGCTCGACGCCCTGAATGTCATGGCGGCCGAGATCGAGACCCTTGCCGTGGACGCCTATCTCGGCGGCGAGCCTGCGGCCGATGTGGCGCCCTGAGCCCCACCCCCTGTCGGAACGGTCCGCTTCATCCTAGATAGGGGGCATGAAAGACCTGACCCAACTGATGCAACAGGCCCAGGCGATGCAGCAAAAGCTGCAGGACGCCCAGGCGAAGATGGCCGAAACCGCCGCCGAGGGCACCTCGGGCGGCGGGCTGGTGACCGTCAGCCTGAAGGGCCCCGGCGAAGTCACCCGCGTGCAGATCGACGAGAGCCTGATGGTGGCCGGCGAACAGGACATCCTGGCCGACCTGATCGTGGCCGCCCATGCGGATGCCAAGCGCAAGCTGGACGAGGCCAATGCCGTGCTGATGCGCGAGGCCGCCGGTCCCATGGCCGGGATGAACATCCCCGGCATGCCCAAGCTGTTCTGATCCGCCGGTGGCCGCGTCTGCCGGACCCGAGATCGAGCGGCTGATCGGTCTGCTGTCGAAACTGCCCGGGCTGGGGCCACGCTCGGCCCGGCGCGCGGCGCTGGCGCTGCTCAAGCGGCGCGAACAGCTGCTGTTGCCGCTGGCGGCCTCGCTGGCCGAGACGGCGGACAGGGTGAAATCCTGCTCCGTCTGTGGCGCGCCCGATACCCGCGATCCCTGCACCCTGTGCTCCGATCCGGCACGCGACGCCGGCCTGATCTGCGTGGTTGAGGAGGCCGGCGCCCTGTGGGCCATGGAGCGGTCCGGCGCCTTTCGCGGTCGCTATCATGTGCTGGGTGGCCTGCTGTCGGCGCTGGACGGGGTGGGACCCGATGCGCTCCGGCTCGGCGAACTGGTCGGCCGGGTGGCGGACGGCGGTGTGCGCGAGGTGGTGCTGGCCCTGCCGGCCACCGTCGATGGCCAGACCACCGCCCATTATATCGCCGAACGGCTGGCCGATGCCGGGGTCAGCGTGACCTCTCTGGCGCGCGGCGTGCCGGTCGGCGGCGACCTCGACTGGCTGGACGACGGCACCATCATCCAGGCCATGCGCGCAAGGCGGCCGACGTAGAGGGCGGCGCCTTTCCCCGCTTCCTGACTCAGGTTAGGAACGGAGCATGAACACGCTTGAGCTGATCCTGATCGCAGTCGCCGTCCTGTCGGGCGGCGGTTTTCTGTGGGCCTATGCGGGCTGGCAAAGGAGCCGGTCGTCCCTTGTGGCGGCGGAAGAGCGGCTGGCGCTGATGCAGGAGAGCCGCGAAACCCTGACCGATCTGCTGAAGGCCCAGGCGGCGGCCTCGGCCGAGACGGTCGCGGAGCGTCTGGTCAGCCGGGCGACCGAAACCTTCCGCGCCGAGGGCCGGGTCAGCCAGACCCGTATCGAGGCCCAGCTGAAGCCCGTCGCCGACACACTCAAAAAGTTCGAGGCCCAGGTGGCCCAGCTGGAACAGGTCCGCGCCCGCGACATGGGCGGGCTGAAGAGCGAGTTGGCCGCGCTGATGTCGGCATCCTCGGCCACGCGCGACGAGGCCCGCAAGCTGACCGAGGCCCTGCGCGGCAACACCGGGCGACGCGGACGCTGGGGCGAGCAGACCTGTCGCAATGTGCTGGAGGCCGCCGGCATGGCCGGCCGCTTCGACTTCGAGGAGCAGACCTCCAGCGCGGACGACGCCGGGCGCCAGCAGCGGCCCGACTTCATCGTGCGCCTGCCGGGCGGCGGCATGTTCGTGATCGACGCCAAGGTGCCGCTGGCCTTTGCCGATCAGGGGGAAGGCGACGAGGAGCAGCGCCAGCACGCCGCCTCGGTCCGCACGGCGGCCAGTATGAAGACCCATGTGCGCCAGCTGGCGTCCAAGGCCTATCAGGACCAGTTCCAGCCCAGCCCCGACTTTGTCGCCATGTTCGTGCCCGGCGATGCCTTCCTGTCCGCCGCGCTGGATCACGAGCCCGATCTGATGACCCAGGCCATGGCCTCGCGCGTGGTGATCGTGACCCCGACCACCCTGTTCGCCCTGTGCAAGGCGGTGGCTTACGGCTGGCGGGCCGAGGAGCAGACCCGCAACGCCGAGGACGTCGCCCGGCTGGGCAAGGAGCTGTACAAGCGCCTGTCCGTGATGGGCGGTCACGCCGCCTCGGTCGGCAAGGCGCTGGACGCGGCCGTCGGCCGCTACAACCAGTTCGTCGGCTCGCTGGAAAGCCAGGTCATGGTGTCGGCCCGGCGCTTCGAGGACCTCAAGGTCGATCATGAGGGCAAGGATCTGCCGGACCTGTCGCCGGTCGAAAGCGCGCCCCGTACGCTCAGCCGCCCGGAGCTGCTGAAATCGCCTGAAACCGGCGCTTCAGAGGGTTAAGACAAGGCTTGCAGACTTTTTGACAAGGTCGCTTGACATGGCGACGCGCTGATGTAAAACACCCTTGTCAGATCGATAAGGGGTTTCCCATGAACGACCAACCCATCCGAAAGCGCCGCCGCCTTGGCTACCTCGGCATGCTGGGCCTCTGTGCGGGTCTGGGGCTGGTCGTCGGTTTTGCCTCCGCGCTGATCGACGCCTTCGGCGGAGCGTCCAGTGATCTACTGCAAACCGGTTTGCTGACCGTGTGCATGGCGGTCGTCTTCTGGATCTGCGTCGTCTGGTGGCGCGGAGCGGACGAGGCGGTGCGCGAGGCCCACAAATGGGCATGGTACTGGGGTGGCTCGGCCGGCATTGTGGTGGTCATCATCGTCCTGGGCCTGGGCACATGGGAGGTCATCGACCTCGTGCCCGCCGACTTTTCGGGCGATCCCTCGGACCTGATCATGACCGGCGCAGGTCTGACGCTCGGTGTCCAGATGACCGGCTATCTGATCGCCTGGGCCTTTTGGTGGCTGCGGCACCGGTAAGCGCATCATGAACAATCGTCTCAAGGTGCTGCGCGCCGAGCGCAACTGGAGTCAGGCCGAGCTGGCCGACCGGCTGGGGGTCTCCCGTCAGACCGTGAATGCCCTCGAAACCGGCCGCTACGACCCCTCGCTGCCGCTGGCCTTCAAGATCGCCCGCGTCTTTGAACAACCCATTGAATCCATCTTCCTGGAGGACTGATCCGTGACGTCCGAACAAACCCGCCCCAACAAGGCCCTCAAGATCGCCGGCATGGTGGTGCTGGCCCTGCTGGGTGCCGCCGTGGGCTCCGCGACCGCCCGCTATATCGACGTCTCGGGCATGGCCCAGGACGACGCCCTGAACCTGTTCATCGGCGTAGTACTGGTCGCCATTTCGGTGATCATGATCGTGATCGTGGTGGTGCGGCCGACGGTGGTGGCCAAGGGCTGCGGCCTGCTGCAGACCTCGGTCATGGGGCTGGCAGGGCTGATGCTGATCCTGCCCATCTATGGCGCCGACTGGGTGTCGGCCGAGGTGGCCATGGCCGGCGTGCTGGTACTGCTGGTCATCCAGACCGTCGCCAATGTGATGCTCTGGCGCCAGGCTGACGAGATGCTGCGGCGGATCATCGTCGAGACCGGGGCCCTGGCCTTCTGGACCCTGCAACTGGCGCTGTTCATCTATGCCGCCGCCGAACGGCTGGCTCTCGTCGAGGGCATGACCGCCTGGGGCATGATCGGCATCCTGCTGGCCGTCTACATGGTGGCCTCGGCCCTCACCGCCGCCCGGCGCGGCATCCACTGACTGTTTCCAACCTCTGACTTCCCCTCGATCTTGAAAGGATCACCCATGACCCTCGTCCAATCCTTCACCGCCTCCACCCTCGGGCTCGGCCGTCGCCTGATGACCACAGCCACGGCCGCCGCCCTCGGCCTCGGTCTCGGCCTTGCCGTGATCGGTGGTGCCCCCGAAGCCGCCTATGCCCAGGACGCCGCCCTGACCTCGGCCCCGGACGGAAGCCCGGCGCTGTGGGTGCTGCGCGATGCGGACTCGACCATCTATCTGTTCGGCACGGTCCACATCCTGCGGCCCGAAACGGCCTGGCACTCCGATGCGGTCGATCAGGCCTTTGCCAGCGCTGACCGGGTCCTGTTCGAGATCAGCAATCCGGACGACCAGGCCGCCGCCATGCCGCTGATCCAGCGCTATGGCATCGATATGGAGACCCCGCTCTCCAGCCGTCTCACGGCCGAGGAGCAGGCCAAGCTCAACACGGCCGCCGGCGACATGGGCATGACCGGCGCCATGCTGGAGCCGATGCGCCCCTGGCTGGCGGGCCTGACGCTGTCGATGGCCCCGCTGGCCAAGGCCGGCTACGACCCGCAGTCCGGTGTCGAACTGGTGCTGCGGGCCCGCGCCCTGGAAGCCGGCAAGCCGGTCGATGGTCTTGAGACCATGGAAGAGCAGATCCAGATCCTGGCCGGCATGCCGGAGGAGGGCCAGATGGGCTTCCTGCGCTCGGTTCTGGACGACTATGAAAGCGCGACCGTCGAGCTGGATCGCCTGGTCGCGGCCTGGGCCGCCGGCGACGTCGAGGCCCTTGAGGAAATCGGCGTGACCCCGATGCGCGAGGAGAGCGAGCCGTTCTACCAGACCCTGCTGGTCAAGCGGAACGCCAACTGGGCGGGCCAGATCGACACCCTGATGGACGGCGAAGGCGTGATCTTCATTGCCGTCGGGTCGGCCCACCTGGCCGGTGACGACAGCGTCCAGGCCCTGCTGGAACAGCGCGGCTACACGGTCGAACGCGTCCAGTAAGCCTCAGGCCCGCGGACAGACGAACGCCCGATCCGGTCTCCGGGTCGGGCGTTTCCGTGTCAGGTGCGGCGCGTGAACAGGGCGCGGGTCAGGCACGAGAAGACCAGCCGCCCGCCTTCATCCAGCAGGTCATGCTGGGCGATGACGATGCCCTTGTCGTCGCCGACCGGGTCCTTGCCCATCACCGTCATCCGCCCGCGCAGCAGCTCGCCGGCCGGGGGGTCGCGCATATAGCGCAGGCCATCGACGGCCAGCACCTTGGTCTGGGCCCAGTGGCTGGACTTCTCGGTGAACAGCCGCATCCACAGGGCATAGACCATGGCCGGCGGCGCCCCCGCCTCGACCGGCCAGCGCGGCGCAAAGGTCGAGACGAAGGTGGACAGGGCCTCGGCATCCACACTGCAGGCGCCGAGCGGCACGACCTGTCCGACCGACAGATCCTCGAAACAGACCCGGAAGGGGTCGTCCGATCCGGTTTCGTTCATCGGCCCCTGCCTTTCGTGCGTGCGGCGTTACGGCTCCTCGGAGACGCGGACCAGCAGTTTGCCGTCGTGGTCGCCGGTGAACAAGCGGTTCAGCGAGGTGACGGCGCCTTCCAGCCCGTGGTCGACATGGACCTTCCACTTCACGCTGCCGTCCGCCAGCCAGGGACCGACCTCGCTGACCATCTCCTTCGCGCGATGGGCATAGTCGAGCACGAGGAAGCCCCGCACCTCCAGCCGGTGGGTGATGATCCGCGAGAAGTTCGGCGAGGGCGGCATGCGCGTCGCGTTATAGGCCGAGATCAGGCCACAGACGGCCATCCGCGCATGGGTGTTCAGCCGGTTCCAGACGGCGATCATGATGTCGCCACCGACGTTCTCGAAATTCAGGTCGATGCCGTCCGGGGCCAGACGATCCAGGGCCTCGCCGACATCCTCGTTCTTGTAGTCGATGGAGGCATCGAAGCCGAGCTCCTCCGTCAGCCAGCGGCCCTTGTCGGCGCCGCCGGCAATGCCGATCACGCGGGCACCCTTCTGTTTGGCGATCTGTCCGGCGATCGAGCCCACGGCGCCGGCGGCGGCCGAGATCACCATGGTCTGGCCCGGCTCGGGGCGCAGGACGTCCGTCACCCCGGCCCAGGCGGTCAGGCCGGTCATGCCGAGCACCGACAGATTGGCGGTCAGCGGCAGGCCGGGGAAGCGGTGCACGGGGCGCAGCTGGCTGTCGGGCACGATGGCATAGTCGGCCCAGCCGCCGGACTGGGGCATGACCAGATCGCCCTCCTTGAACCGCTCCGAGCGGGTCGCCTCGACCACGCCGAGCGTCAGGCCGCGCATGACATCGCCCAGACCCACGGGCGGCAGATACCCTTCGGAGTCATTCATCCAGGTCCGGTTGGTGGGGTCCAGCGACAGATAGATGGTGCGGACCAGGACCTCGCCTTCGCCGGGTTCTCCGACCGGGCTCTCGACAAGCTCAAGGTCGCCATCCTGAATCAGGCCCTGCGGCCGGCGGCGAAGCACCCATTGGCGGTTCGTGCGGGTCATGAACGTCTCCTGCGTTTTCTTTGCGAACGGGATCATGGCGGCCTCGCGCCACATGTCGAGGGCCGAACGCAAAAAAGAAGGCGGATCGCCAGGATCCGCCTTCAGGGGGTATCATCGAGAATGAGGCGCGGAGGCGACTGACCGGAGTGAACCGGTCTCTGTCGGGGGGGCGTCGTCGCCTCCGCACATTTGAGAATGCGGACCGAAAACTCCGGTTCCCGCACAGAGCGAAAAAAAAATCAGGCCAGCTCTTTTCGCCCGGGGTGGAAGAACAGCGCCTGGCTGATGGCGGCCTTCACGGTTTCGGGCTGGAAGGGCTTGGTGATCAGGAAGGTCGGCTCTGGGCGTTCGCCGGTCAGCAGACGCTCGGGGAAGGCCGTGATGAAGATTACCGGCACGTCGATCGCCTTCAGGATGTCCTTGACCGCATCGATGCCTGACGAGCCGTCGGCCAGCTGAATGTCGGCCAGAACCAGACCCGGCTTGTGGCGCGACACGGCGTCAACCGCTTCGTCGTGGGTGGTGGCGGTGGCGGTCACGCGGTGACCCAGATCCTTCACCAGGCTCTCGATGTCGGCCGAGATGATGGCTTCGTCCTCGATGATCAGCACGTCGGTCGCCAGTTCGGCGTCGATGTCGGCCTGGGCTTCGCTGATCAGGGCCTCGACCGAGGGGACGTCCGATCCGAGGATCTGGGCGGTCTCGGACGGGGTGAACCCTTCGAGGGCGGTGAGCAGGAAGGCCTGCCGCGAACGCGGGGAAATCCGCATCAGGCGACGCGAGGCTTCATCGCCGCTGCCGCCGCGGCCCTCGAGCTGGGCCCCGGTCGTCGTCCAGATGGCGTGGAACACGTGATAGAGGGCCACCCGGGGGGTCATGTCCTGCGACAGCTGGCGCTCGCCGGCCGCGAGCGCCTCCAGCGCCACGCGGACGTAGTTGTCACCTGTGGTCTGGTCGCCGGTCAGGGCACGGGCATAGCGGCGGACGTACGGAAGGTGAGGGGCCAACCTGGCAAGCAGACTCATGGATATGACATTCCCGACTGATGGTTCTTCACCCCCGACGCCTTGAACGTCAGGTGGTGACAAGCAGGCAAAACGCGGCTTAACAGCCAAGGTTCCGCGCCGCCTGAACTGCAGTGGGAAAAATGGCGTCGCAGCGCGGAACCCGCCGCCCAAGGTGGCGTTAATGACGACCGGCATTCAAGGGGCACACAGCCGTTCATGACTGAAAAATCCAAAACCGGCCATCCGATCGATGACGCCAGTTCCGAAGATCTCGAGGAGGCCCGGCTTCGCCAGCAGGCGATCGGGGTCAAGCTGCGTCACATCTTCGACGAGGTGGTGAACGAGCCGGTTCCCGATGAGTTTCTCGACATCCTGCGCCGGGCCGACAGTCGCGCTGCCGGTGAAGGTGGCGAATGAGCAGTCCTGCACCCAAGCCGCCCTCGTCTGACGACAAGGCCTTCAAGGCCGAGCTGGTCACCCTGATCCCGCATCTGCGGGCCTTTGCGCGTACGCTGACGGGCGATGCGACGGCCGCAGACGACCTTGCCCAGGATGCCATGGTCAAGGCGTGGGACGCCCGCGCCAGCTTCCAGATGGGCACGAACATGAAGGCCTGGACCTTCATGATCCTGCGCAACCAGTTCTACTCCGACAAGCGCCGGTCCTGGCGCCAGTCACAGCTGGACCAGGAAGCCGCCGAACGCACCCTGGTGGCCGTGGACAATCCCGAGGCTCCGGTGGCGCTGGACGAACTGCGCCTCGCCCTCGCGTCCCTGCCTGAAGAACAGCGCGAGGCGCTGATCCTCGTCGGCGCGGGCGGCTTTGCCTATGAAGAAGCGGCCGCCATCTGCGATTGCGCCGTCGGCACGGTGAAAAGCCGCGTCAGCCGCGCCCGCAAGGCCCTGCTGGGCGTGCTCGAAAGCGGCGGCTACGACCGCGACGGCAAGGCCGCCGGTGACGCCATGGCCTCGATCCTCGGTGCAGCTGACCGTTTGAGCGGCGGGTACAGCCAGTAGGATGCGCAGGCTGGGTCGCGCCTTCGGTCGGCGGTTCGGTCGGCGCTGGGGCAAGGGCCTCTCACGCCAGAAATTCCAGGGAATCCGGTTCCGGCTGGGCGTCGCCATGGCCTGGGCGCTGGTGCCGTTTCTGGTGCTCAGCGCCTTTCAGGTCGATGCCGACTTCCGCGACCAGGCCCGCGAGCGCCGTCTGGACCTCCAGCTCGCCGCTGAACGCAGCGCGACCTCGGCCCGCACGCGGCTGGAAGGGGCGACCACCCTGCTGCAGGCCCTGCGGCTGGAAGGCGAGTCTCCCTTCTGCGAGGAACGCCTCGGCGCCCTGCTGGGGCGTCTGGAAGGCTATGCGAATCTGGTCCGGGTCAGCGCCCAGGGCACGGTGACGTGCAGTGCCGGAGCCGCGGCCCTGACCGATGTCCGGGGGCGTCCCTGGTTCGAGCGTCTGAAATCCGGCGAGAAATGGGTGGTGGCGCGCTCGATCCGCGACCGGCCGGCGCTGGTGGCAGGGCTGAGACTGGAGCGGCCCATGGGGCGGTTTGACGGGGCCATGGCGGCCGCCATTCCGCTGGAGGGCTTGCAGCCCGACACCGCCGACCGCGCCCTGCCCGAGGGGACGGAGGCCGCGCTTGTCGATTCGCAGGGGCAGATTCTGGTGGCGACGGACCCCGAGGCTTTCGACATGGGGGATCAGGACAGCGATCTGGCCAGCTGGTTTTCCGGCGTGGCAGCGGGTGACAATACGGTCGTCGAACTGAGGGACGCCGACGGCCACCGGCGCGCCTATGCGGGTGCCAGCCTGTCGGGTCAGGATGTCTATGTCCTGCTGGCGGCACCCTCGCCGGGCATCCTGTCCTGGGCCCGGCTGAATCCGATCGGGTCGATCCTGTTGCCCATGGCCGTGTGGTTCACGGTGTTCGCGGCCGTCATTCTGGTGTCCGAGCGCGTCGTGGTGCGCTGGCTCGATTATCTGGAGCGGGTGGCCGCCCTCTACACCCGGGGCCGGTTCACCGTCCGCCCGGTGGCCGCGGTCAACGCCCCGACCGAAATCCGCGTGCTGGCCGAGACCCTCGACGGCCTGGCCGAAGCCGTCTCTGCCCGGGACCAGTCCCTGCTGGACAGTCTGGCAGAGAAGGACGTGCTGATGCGCGAGATCCACCACCGGGTGAAGAACAATCTGCAGATCATCTCCTCGCTGCTCAGCCTGCAGCAGCGCGCCCTGAACGATGACGCGGCCAAGGTGGCCCTGGGCGACACCCGCCACCGGATTTCGGCGCTCGCGCTGATCTATCGCACTCTGTACCAGAGCGAGGACATCCGGCACGCGGACGCCAAGGTCTTCCTCAATGATCTGGTGGGCCAGCTGGTCGCCAGCGAGGTGGGGCGAGGCCCGGCTGTCAGCAGCCGCGTCGAGGCCGACAGTCTGATCATGGACCCGGACAAGCTGGCGCCCATGGCCCTGTGGCTGGTCGAGGCGATCTCGAACGCCCTCAAGCACGCCCTGGCCGAAAAGGGCGGCACCCTGACCGTGCGGTTCAAGGTGGATGGCGAGACCAGCGTGCTCGAGGTCGAGGACGACGGCCCCGGCCTGTCAGAGACCGATCCCGTAGGTGTGGGCCGAACCCTGATGACGGCTTTCGGGCGCCAATTGCGCGGCCAGACCGAAGTGCTCGGCGCGACCCCCCACGGCACCTGTGTGCGCATGACCTTCGTCACGCCCCGCGCGTAGTCGCCAAAACCGTCACTTGCCCGGGAACCCGGGGGCCGGTCCGGTGTTATTTCCGGCGAGACACCCCGCGCTCCGGCGCCCCGAGAGAAGGATATACACCATGCGCAAGATCTTCATTCTGGTTGCCGCTGCCGCCGCCCTGACGACCGCCGCCTGCAACACCATCGCCGGCGCCGGTCGTGACACCCAGGCCGTCGGCGGTGCCGTCGAAGAAGCCGCCGAAGACGCCGCCAACTAAGGCGAACCAAAGTACAGCCACGCCGCGTTTGCCTCCCCCCAGGCTATGGCGTGAAGGTCGGACCCCACCGGTTTCCCCCACCGGTGGGGTCTGTCATGTCCGGCGCCCGCTTGCGGACGCCGTCTGACGGTTTAAGCATGGCCGTGGGGAGGGCCTCGCCAGAAGGCCCGGCAACAGGGGGAGGGCGGCATGGGGGCCGACCGGATTCAGGCTTCGGACCAGCCGAAAGGCGAGCCGGGCCTAAGGACCGTGGTGACCGCCTCGGCGGCGGGCACGGCCTTCGAATGGTATGACTTCTTCATCTTCGGTTCCCTGGCGACGATCATCGCCCGTCACTTCTATGCCGAGGTGGGCGAGACGACGGGCTATATCCTCGCCCTGCTGACCTTCGGGGTCGGCTTTGTCGTCCGGCCGCTGGGCGCGCTGGTGTTCGGCTGGTTCGGCGACAGGACCGGGCGCAAGACGACGTTCCTCGTGACCATCACCCTCATGGGTGGGGCGACGGTGACCATCGGTCTGTTGCCGGACTACGACCAGATCAATGTCGCCGCGCCGATCCTGCTGATCCTGATGCGCGTGCTGCAGGGGTTTGCGCTGGGCGGAGAGTACGGCGGGGCGGCCATCTATGTGGCCGAGCATGCCCCGCGCGAGCGGCGCGGCCTGATGACAGGCTGGATCCAGACCACCGCCGCCCTCGGCCTGATCGGCGCCCTCAGCGTGATTCTGATCACGCGCGCGGTCGTCGGTAGTGAGGCTTTCGATGCCTGGGGCTGGCGTATTCCCTTCCTCCTGTCGGCCCTGCTGCTGGCGGTGTCCCTGTGGATCCGGATGAAGCTGAACGAGAGCCCCGCCTATGTCCGCATGGAGGCGGAGGGGGCTGCGCATCGCGCGCCGTATCGCGAAGCGTTCGCCACCTGGAAGAACGGGCGCTTCGTGCTCATCGCCCTGTTCGGCATCATGATCGCCCAAGGGGCGGTCTGGTACTGCGGCTATTTCTACACGCGCTTCTTCATGGAGCGGGTGCTGCGGGTCGATGTGGCAACGGTCGATCAACTGGTGCTGGCGATCACCGTGGCATCGGCATTGATGTATGTGTTCTTCGCCTGGCTGTCGGACCGGGTGGGGCGCAAGCCGGTCATGCTGTTCGGCATGATCCTGGCGCTCGTCGCCTTCTTCCCCGGTTTCCACGCCCTGACGCGAGCGGCCAACCCGGCGCTGGCCGAGGCACAGGCCCGGGCGCCGGTCACGGTGGTGGCGGACCCGGCCACCTGCGCGGTCCAGTTCGACCCGGTGGGCAAGGCGGCCTTTTCCAGCAGCTGCGACATCGCCAAGGCTGTGCTCTCGAACGCCGGGGTCAGCTATGACAACGTCGCGGCGCCCGCCGGAACCTCGGCTGTCGTGCAGGTCGGCGGGACGCGGGTCGCCTCGGTCGAGGGCGGCCAGATGGACGATGCGGCGCTCAGTGCCGCCCGGACGGACGTTGAGGCCCGCATCAAGGCGGCCCTGCTCGAGGCGGGCTATCCCGAGCGGGCCGATCCGGCACGCGTCAATCTTCCGGCCGTATTCGGAATTCTGATGATCTTCATGGTGGCGGCGACGGCGCTCTACGGGCCGCAGGCTGCGGCGCTGGTTGAGCTGTTCCCGACCCGGGTCCGCTATACGGCCATGAGCCTGCCGTACAATATCGGCACCGGCTGGGTCGGGGGGCTTCTGCCGGCGGCCAGCTTTGCTCTGGTGGCCTGGTCCGGGAATATCTATTTCGGCCTGTGGTACTCGGTCGCCTTCACCCTGATCGCCGTGGTCGTCAGCCTCATCTGGCTGCCGGAAACGCGGGGG
Source organism: Brevundimonas sp. A19_0 (assembly GCF_017744255.1). Taxonomy (GTDB): domain Bacteria; phylum Pseudomonadota; class Alphaproteobacteria; order Caulobacterales; family Caulobacteraceae; genus Brevundimonas. The sequence continues at coordinate 56,018 of NZ_JAGHQP010000005.1, forward strand.
CGCGATCTGGATACCATCGGCGACTGACGCGTTCCCTGCCCATATTTCTCCCCGCCTGAAAGGTCCTGTCATGTCCCATTCCGCCCGTGACGCCGGTCTGAAACTGCTGCGTGAGCATGCCCTGATCGACGGCAAGGCGGTGACGGGCAGCAAGACCATTGCGGTGGATGATCCGGCGACCGGCGAGAGTCTGGGCACCGTGCCCGATCTGGGCGAGGCCCAAACGCAGCAGGCCATCGATGCCGCCGACCGCGCCTTTGAGGGCTGGTCCGGCAAGCGCCCGGACGAACGCGCGGCCTTCCTGCGCGAATGGGCCCGGCTGATCGACGAGAACGCCGAGGGACTGGCCGGGCTGATGGCGCTGGAGAACGGCAAGCCGCTGGAAGAGGCAAAGGGCGAGGTCGCCTACGCCAACGGCTTTCTGAAGTGGTTCGCCGGCGAGGCCGAGCGTATGATCGGCGAGACCCAGGACAGCCCGCTGGGCCATGTCATCCTGACCTTCCGCAAGGCCGTGGGTCCCTGTGCCCTGATCACGCCGTGGAATTTCCCGGCCGCCATGCTGACGCGCAAGCTGGGCCCCGCCTTTGCCGCCGGCTGCACCGCCGTGGTCAAGCCGGCCAGCCAGACGCCCTTTACCGCCATAGCCTTGGTCGAACTGGCGCAACAGGCGGGCCTGCCCGATGGCGTGCTGAACCTCGTCACCGGCGATGCCGCGACGGTCGGCGGCGTGCTGACGAGCTCGCCCGTGATCCGCAAGCTCAGCTTCACCGGCTCGACCCCCGTCGGCCGCAAGCTGGCCGAGCAGTGCGCGCCCACCCTGAAGCGCGTGTCGATGGAGCTGGGTGGCGCCGCCCCCCTGATCGTGTTCGCCGACGCCGATCTGGATCAGGCCGTGGCCGAGACCATCAAGGGCAAGTTCCGCAATTCCGGCCAGACCTGTGTCTGTCCGAACCGGGTCTATGTCGAACGATCCGTGGCGCGGGACTACGCCGACAGGCTGGCGGCCGAGGTGTCAAAGCTCAAGGTCGGCAATGCCTTCGATGACGGCGTCAAGGTCGGTCCGCTGATCGAGGACAAGGGCGTCGACAAGGTCGAGGACCATCTGAACAAGGTGAAGGCCGCAGGCGGCGAGGTGCTGACCGGGGGTGAACGTCACGCACTGGGCGGGCGGTTCTATACGCCGACCGTCACCTTCGGCGGCGACGACACCCTGTTCCGCGAGGAAGAGACCTTTGGCCCGCTGGTGCCCGTGTTCGCCTTCGACAGCGAGGACGAGGTGCTGGACAAAGCGAACGACAGCGACCTGGGCCTCGCCTCCTATCTGTTCACACGTGACCTCGACCGGGCCATTCGCATCGGCCGGCGGATCGAGGCGGGCATGTGCGGCATCAACACCGGCCTGATGTCGACCCCGGTCGCCCCGTTCGGCGGCGTCAAACAGTCTGGCTACGGCCGCGAGGGCTCGACCCATGGCATCGACGACTATCTGGACATCAAGACCCTGACGCTGAAGCTGGGCTAGACCGGCAGCGCGCCGCGCTTGACCACCGTCCGCATGGCGACGCTGGACGAGACGCGGGTGACGCCGGGGATGCGGGTCAGTTCATGCGAGTGGACCCGCTCCAGATCGTCGACGTCGCGCACCACCAGCCGCAGCAGATAGTCCGAGCCGCCGGTCATCAGATAGCATTCGACCACCTCTGGCACGGTGGCCACGGCGGTCTCGAAGGCGGTCAGGGCGCTTTCGGCCTGGGACGAGAGGGTGACGGTGACGAACACGCTGATCGGCAGGCCCACGGCGCGCTCATTGATGATGGCGGCGTAGCGGCTGATGACGCCGGCGGTCTCGAGCGCGCGAAGGCGCCTGAGACACGCGCTCTCGGACAGGTTCACCGTCCGCGCCAGATCGGCGTTCGAGATGCGGCCATTCTCCTGCAGGGCGCGCAGCATCTTGCGATCAATGGCATCCAGGGTGACGGCGGAAACAGTCTTCAAGGTCGCTCCTCGCGCAAGGTTCTGCGACTTTACGCTGTTCACTTCGCAAAATGAACAGGAACCTGCGCCGCGCCCCTCGCTAGATTGCGACCCGACACCGGCCCGGCCATCGCCGCCCAGCAGAGGAAACCGTCATGCGCGTAGGCGTCCCCAAGGAGATCAAGAAGAACGAGCACCGGATCGGCCTGACGCCGACGGCGGTGCGCGAATATGTGGCCCATGGCCACTCGGTTCTGGTCCAGACCGGGGCCGGCGAGGGCGCGGGCTTCCCCGATGCCGAGTACAAGCTGGCGGGCGCGAAGATCGCCCCCGACGCCGCGACTGTCTTTGCCGACAGCGACATGATCGTGAAGGTCAAGGAGCCCCAGAAGGTCGAGTGGGAGATGCTGCGCGAGGACCAGATCCTCTACACCTATCTCCACCTGGCGCCCGATCCCGAGCAGACCAAGGGCCTGCTGGCCTCGAAATGTGCGGCCATCGCCTATGAGACCGTCACCGACCGTAACGGTGGCCTGCCGCTGCTGGCGCCGATGTCGGAAGTGGCCGGCCGGATCGCCGTCTTCTCGGCGGCCGAGACCCTGCTGAAGCACAACGGCGGCATGGGCCTGCTGTTCTGCGGCGTGCCCGGCGTGGCCCCGGCCCGCGTGGCGGTGCTGGGCGGCGGCGTGGTCGGCTTCAACTCGGCCCGCATGGCTTTGGGCCTGGGCGCCGAGGTCGTGGTGCTGGAACGCTCCATCCCCCGCATGCGCGAGATCGACGAACTGACCGACGGTCGGGTCATCACCCGCTACTCCTCGATCAACGCCATCGAGGAAGAGATCATGAAGGCCGACGTCGTCATCGGCGCGGTTCTGGTGCACGGGGCCGCCGCGCCCAAGCTGGTCAAGCGTGAGCACCTGAAGCAGATGAAGAACGGGTCGGTGCTGGTTGACGTCGCCATCGACCAGGGCGGCTGCTTCGAGACCTCGAAGCCGACCACCCACGAGGACCCGACCTATGAGATCGACGGCGTGGTCCACTACTGCGTCGCCAATATGCCGGGCGCCGCGCCGCGCACCTCTTCGGAAGCCCTGAACAACGCCACCCTGCCGTTCGGCCTGGCGCTGGCCGATCATGGCCTCGACGCGCTCAAGAAGGACCCGCACCTGGCGCGCGGCCTCAATGTGCTGGGCGGCCAGATCACCTATCCCGCCGTGGCCGAGGCCATGGGCATGGAGTGGTCCGACCCCTACGGCGTCTGGGGCAAATAGGGGGGGGCGCGTCCAGCAAACCGTGCGCAGTCCGAGGGAGCCCGCGAGGATGGGACTAACGAGCTTACGCAACCCATCCACCTCGGACCAAAGGGACTGGACAAGGGAGGATCGCGATCAGGCCGAGCGGAAACTTTGGGCTCGACAGAGCTGTTCGCGACCCTGCTCTCTCGATCCCGCGATTCAAGCGCAAGCTAATGATGCAAAATTGTCACTAACATTGCGTTAACCAATGTAGTACTCTAATTTAGAAATGCTTAATCGTGAGAGAATCATGCGGCACGAGGGTACCGTAAAGGCATTTCTCGCTACCACCTTCCTTGTCGCTGCTGCGTTGGGCTCTTTGATCCCTATCGCGGCCCCAGCTTTCGCGGCGCTTGCGCTGCCCGCTTCCATTGTAGCGAGAATCGTAGCAGTTCTGGAAGTTAGTGGGCCCTTGGTCGCTGGCTTATTGGCCGCGTTGTTGAGCGAAAAGCGGAAACTCTCGCTAGACTGAATTATCAATTTGCCTAGCGAAACGTTTAACCACAGAATCTGGAATCTGGGTTGGACGATATGACTGCAGATAACACACATTTAGTGATATCGGGCGTGGCTGGCGTTGATGCGGCAGTATTTGTCGTTTCTGCGGTGGGCGCCACAATTTTTCATTTCGTACGTAAGAATAGAAGCGTACGCTCCGGAACCGGTCAATGGCTCGGCGATGCATTGAATATCGGAACCATCCTAGTTCTTTTTCTGATCCTCATTAAGGTCATCACGGCTTCGCTGTGGGGTGACGCATTCTCGTTTATTCCTGATGTGTCGGAGACAAACGGCATGTTAATTCTTGTGTCATTCGCTTATTGTATTATCGTTATATCAACGAATCTGCTATCGTCCTGCGCTCAGCCAGCTTCTGGCGGCGCGCCTTCATAATGGCAGCGTTTCTTATATTGGTTTTGGCGTCATGCTCATAGTACGCCCGCTTGGATAGACTGTGTTGGCGGGCGGTAGAACTGACTATTTGCGTTGATAGACGCGTTCGATGGATTCACGCCCGGATCGAGACGGCGGGGCCGGACGCGGCCCTGTCGATCTCGCGCTCCAGCTCGGCCTGATCGCGATCCGCCCGCTTCCAGTCCTCCTCGGTCGGAGGATGGATGGACTGGATGGACTCGCTCCGCACATCCTCGCGGGCCTTCTTCAGGCCGCGCACGATCTGCCGGACCTCATCGAAGAAGGCATGATCCGAGAAGGCGTCGGCCTCACGGGCCTCCAGCGCCTTGATCTGTGAATCCATGCCGGTCGTATCAAGGCCTGCCTCGGCGGACGCGTCGCGGGCCGCGATGGCATCGGCGGCCTGTCGGCGTATCAGGGCCAGATCCCCGGCCGAGACATTGCGTCCGCCCGCCTCGGCGTAGGCCTTGACCGCCGCCTTCATCTCGCACGCGATTTCGCCCGCCAGCTTCAGGGCGGTGCGCGGATCGATCTTGATCATCAGCTTCAGCGCGTCCATGCGCGCCTTGACCCGCTCCAGCCGCTTGTACGCCAGGTCGCGGGCCTGGGCCTTCTGCGAGGCGGGCTGCAGGGCAGGGGCGTCCCCGGCCCCCTCCGTCGCGTCGGGTGTCTTCGGCGCGCGCGGGGGCGCTTCCGCCTTCGACGTCGGCATCAGCCTCGGCGGAGCCGGGAGCAGGCCTGTGATGGTCGAGATCATTCTGATCCCCCGTGATTTCGCCGCCCATCCTGCAGGCTGCGGCTTTCGATCCGCTTAAAGACGCCTGTAATTTGCCGCCCTCATGGGCCATAAGCCGGGCATGAAGTTCCTCGATCAGGCCAAGATCTACATCCGCGCGGGCAACGGCGGGGCGGGTTCCGTCTCGTTCCGGCGCGAGAAATTCATCCCGAACGGGGGCCCCGACGGCGGAGACGGCGGGCGCGGCGGCGACGTCTGGATCGAGGCGGTCGAGGGGCTGAACACCCTGATCGACTATCGCTACCAGCAGCATTTCAAGGCCCAGACCGGCCATCACGGCCAGGGGCGCCAGATGCACGGCGGCAAGGGCGAGGATGTGGTGCTCAAGGTGCCCGTCGGCACCCAGGTGCTGGACGAGGACAAGGAAACCGTCCTGCTCGACATGGATACGGTCGGCATGCGCGAGCGCCTGCTGCGCGGCGGCAATGGCGGCTGGGGCAATGTGCGCTTCAAGGGCCCGGTCAACCAGGCTCCGCGCCACGCCAATCCGGGCCAGGAGGGCGGCGAGCGCTGGATCTGGCTGCGGCTGAAACTGATCGCCGATGTCGGGCTGGCGGGCCTGCCCAATGCCGGCAAGTCGACCTTCCTGTCGGCGGCGTCCGCGGCCAAACCCAAGATCGCCGATTATCCGTTCACCACCCTGACGCCCAACCTGGGCGTGGTCGATCTCAGCCCCAGCGAGCGGTTCGTCATCGCCGACATTCCGGGCCTGATCGAGGGGGCGAGCGAAGGCGCGGGGCTGGGCACGCGCTTCCTCGGCCACGTCGAGCGCTCGGCCAGCCTGATCCACCTGATCGACGGCACCCAGGACGATGTGGCGGGCGCGTACCGCACCATCCGCAATGAGCTCGAGGCTTACGGCGAAGGGCTGGCTGACAAGACCGAACTGGTGGCCCTGAACAAGATCGACGCCCTGTCCGAAGAGCTGCGCGCCGAGAAAACGGCAGAGCTTGCAACCGTTCTGGGATATGAGCCGTTCCTCGTGTCGGGCGTGTCCGGAGAGGGCGTGCCCGAACTGCTGCGCGCGGCCTGGGCTGAAGTCCGCCGGACGCGTGGCGAGATCGAGGACGAGGACGCCCTTTCGGAGGACGGGGTGTCGCCCACGACGGAGGAATGGACACCTTGACCCGCAAACGGCCGCTTCAGGCCGCCAAGACGATTGCCGCCGCTGACCGTATTGTTCTGAAGATCGGCTCCGCCCTGCTGGTGGACCGCAAGTCCAATACGGTGGACATGGCGCGTCTGAAGGGCCTGGCCGCCGACATCGCCGACTGGCGCGAGGAGGGCAAACAGGTTCTGGTGGTCTCGTCCGGTGCCGTCGCGTTGGGGCGTCGACGCCTCGGCTCGCGGGCGAGGGGCGGGGGCCTGGAAAAGAAACAGGCCTCGGCCGCCGCCGGTCAATCCATGCTGATGCATGCCTGGGAGTCGGTGTTCGACCCCTATGACATCGTCACCGCCCAGATCCTGCTGACCCGCGACGATACCGAGGTCCGCCGCCGCTGGCTGAACGCGCGCGCCACGGTCGGTGCCCTGCTGGACATGGGCGCAGTCCCGATCGTCAACGAGAACGACACCATCGTGACCGAGCAGATCCGCTATGGCGACAACGACCGTCTGGCGGCCCGCGTGGCCCAGCTGATCGGCGCGGACCTTTTGATCCTGCTGTCCGACGTGGACGGGGTCTATACCGCCGACCCGCGCCAGAATCCGGATGCGGAACACATCCCCTTCATCGCCGAGCTGACCCCCGAGATCGAGGCCATGGCGACCGGCGCCAACGCCGCCGCCGGTGTCGGCACCGGTGGCATGGCGACCAAGCTGATGGCCGCCCGGATCGCGGGCGAGGCCGGGTGTGCCACCCTGATCGCGGCCGGCCGCTCGAAGAAGCGCGGCTCGCAGCACATCGAGGAAGGCCGTCGCTGCACCCTCATCGCGCCCTCGACCACGGTGCGGGCCGCCTACAAGCAGTGGATCGGCGGCTCGCTGGCCACGCGCGGCCAGATCGTGGTCGACAGCGGCTGCCTGAAGGCGCTGGGGCGCGGCAAGTCCCTGCTGGCCGCCGGTGTCGTCGCGGTCGACGGCAATTTCGGCAAGGGCGATCCGGTCGAGGTGTTCGACGATACGGGGGCCGAGATCGGCCGTGGCCTCGTGCGCTACGACGCCTCCGATGTGACGAAGATTGCCGGCCTCAGATCCCCGGACATCAAGGCCGCGCTGGGCTATCCCGGCGGTCCGGTGGTGATCCACGCCGACGACCTGGCCTTGCGCTGACGAAGCCCGAACCGCCCCTCAGGGGTTGAAACTGACGGAGACGGACCGACCTTAAAGGAATGACCATGACCCAGACTGCGGAGATCGCACCCGACACATCCACCGGATCCACCCTCGAAGCCGAGATGCTGGCTCTGGGCCGAAAGGCCCGCGCCGCAGCGCGCGAGCTGGGCCTCGCCTCGGCCGAGACGCGGACACGCGCCATCGCCGGGATGGCCAAGGCGCTCAAGGCCCGCTCCGCCGAGGTGCTGGAGGCCAATGCGGTGGACCTCGAGGCCGCCAGGGCCAAGGGCATGGCCTCTGCCATGATGGACCGGCTGGCGCTCGACGAAAAACGTCTGGGCGGGGTGATCGAGGCTCTGGAGAAGATCGCGGCCATTCCCGACCCCGTCGGCATCGAAACGGCCCGCTGGACGCCTGACAACGGGCTCGACATCGCCCGGGTGCGCACGCCGATCGGCGTGCTGGCCATCATCTATGAAAGCCGCCCCAATGTGACGGCCGACGCTGCGGCCCTGGCCGTGCGCGCCGGCAATGCGGTGATCCTGCGTGGCGGCTCGGAATGCCTGCGCTCGAACCTCGCCATTCACGCCGCCCTTGCCGAAGGGCTGAAGCACGCCGGCCTGCCGCAGGAGTGCGTGCAGATCGTCACCACCCGCGATCGCGCGGCGGTCGGTCACATCCTGCAAGGCCTGGACGGGTCCATCGACCTGCTCATCCCGCGGGGCGGCCGCTCGCTGGTCGAGCGTGTGCAGACCGAGGCGCGCGTCGCCGTCCTCGGCCACCTCGAGGGCGTCAATCACGTCTATGTCGACGCCAGTGCCGATCCGGACATGGCGCGCGAGGTGGTGCTGAACGCCAAGATGCGCCGCGTGTCGGTCTGCGGGGCCGCCGAGACCCTGCTGGTCGACAAGGCCGGGGCCGAGAAACTGCTGCCCGGCATTGCCGAGGCCCTGACCGGGGCCGGCTGTGAGCTGCGCGCCGACCCTGCCGCCCGCAAGATCATCCCCGACGCGACCGAGGCCACTGAGGCCGACTGGCCCACCGAATATCTGGCCGCCATCATGGCCGTGAAACTGGTCGACGGCGTCGGCGGCGCGCTCGAGCACATCGCCCGCTACGGCTCGGGCCACACCGAGGCGATCGTCGCCTCCGACGATGCGGTGATCGAGCGCTTCCTGTCCCAGGCGGACGCCGGCATCGTGCTGGCCAATGCCTCGACCCAGTATGCCGACGGCGGCGAGTTCGGCTTCGGCGGCGAGATCGGCATTTCCACCGACCGACTGCACGCGCGCGGCCCGGTGGGCGCCGAACAGCTGACCAGCTTCAAATATGTGGTGCGCGGCAAGGGCCACGCCCGGCCCTGAGACCAGCACTCAGGCCTCGCAATCAGGTCGAGACAAGCCGGGACGGGGATGTTAGGGCAGCGCTGAGCATAAGCCCCGCCGAGACCCGTCCTTGAGCTTCTTTCACGCCGGCCCTGCCCCCCGGACCTCCGGGCCCCGCCCCGGCGGCCTGAACGACGGGCTGCTGCTCTATCCGGGCATGCGGGTCGGCCTGTTCGGCGGCTCGTTCAATCCCGCGCATAAGGGCCATGTCCATGTGGCCGAGACGGCCCTGCGTCGTCTGGGCCTGGACCGGGTCATCTGGCTGGTTTCGCCCCAGAATCCGCTCAAGTCCTCGACCGAGACAGCCCCCCTCGCCGAGCGGATGGCCTCGGCCCGCCACTGGGCCGACCGGGGCGACGGCGCCCGCCACATGGTCATTTCCGACTTTGAATCCCGCGTCGGCACCACCCGTACCATCGACACATTGCGGGCGCTCACGGCCCGATATCCGGGCGTGAAGTTCGTCTGGCTGATGGGGTCGGACAATCTGGCCAGCTTCCATCGCTGGCGGGGGTGGACCGATCTGTTGTCCCTGATGCCGATGGCCGTCGTCGCCCGCCCCGGAAGCCTGCTGGAGAGCCGTTCAGCCCCGGCGGCGCTCCGCTATCGGCGCTACCGCATCCACGCCCATGAGGCCCTGACCCTCGCCGACCGCGAGGCCCCGGCCTGGGTCTATCTGACGGCGCCGCTCAACCGGGCCTCGTCGACCGAGATCCGTGCGGCGGCCGGCCGCTCGTGACCGCCCCGGCGGGATGTGCTAGGCTGGCGCCTGATCTGTCACCGACTGGAGTATTCCGCTGACCCCCTCGCCCGCGCACGACGTGCACGCTGACGACACGCCTTCCGCCGAGACCGACGGCCCGGACAGTCCCGGCGCCCACTCTGCGGAACTTCCGACCGGAAGCACCCCGCTCGAAAACGCCCTCCTGGCCAAGCTGGACGAGGACAAGGCGCAGGACATCGTCCTGATCGACCTCAAGGGCAAAAGCCCGATGTCCGACACCATGATCGTGGCTTCGGGCCGCTCGCATCGCCACGTCAGCGCGCTTGCCGATCACCTGCTGCGGACGCTCAAGGATCACGGCCTCGGCCGGGTCAAGGTCGAGGGCCTGCCGCACTGCGACTGGGTGCTGATCGATGCCGGTGACGTCATCGTCCACCTGTTCCGGCCCGAGGTGCGGACCTTCTACAACATTGAAAAGATCTGGGCGGTCGATGCCGCCCACCGCACGGCCCGCGTCTGATCCCTTGCCGGTCCGGGGACGGCCTTCGTGAAACTCTCGATCGTCGCCATTGGCCGCGCGGGGCGGGGTCCCGAAGCTGAACTCGCCAGCGACTATGCCGAACGCGTGGGTCGCACCGGCCGGGCGATCGGCCTCGGCCCCTGTGATCTGGTGGATCTCGAACCGAAAAAGTCGGGCCCGATACCCGAGGCCGCAGCGTTGCTGGCGGCCACGGCCGGGGCGCGCCTGATCGCCTGTGACGAGCGCGGGCGGACCTTCTCGTCCCGGGCCTTCGCCGAGCTGATCCGCGACATCCGCGACGGCGGAGAGCGCCATCTGGCCTTTGTCATCGGTGGCGCCGACGGTCTGGACGCCAGCGTGCGGGACGCGGCCTCGATGACCCTGGCCTTCGGGCCCCAGACCTGGCCCCACGCCCTGGCCCGCGCCATGCTGGCCGAGCAGATCTACCGGGCGACCTCCCTGCTGGCCGGCACCCCCTATCATCGGGACTGAGGGCGATGTGGCGCGCCCTCCTCATCGTCCTGCTGGCCTGCGGTCTGGTCGGGGGGCCGGTCTCGGGCCAGACCCCGACCCGTGCCGATCCGGAAGCCGTCGCCCAGCTTCAGGCCCGCTATCGCGACGCGGTCATCCGCTCGCGGCGGCTGGAGGCCGATGTTGCCGCACTGGATCGTCGCATTGCCTCGACCGAAGCCGCCCTGGCTCGCCAGCCGGTCGAGGGCGACCTGACCGTCCAGCTCCAGCGCCGCCAGCTGGATGCAGCGGGTCGGCTCGAGGCCCGGGCCCTCGAGGACCTGGCCCTCGCCCGGGGGCCGCTGGCACGGGTGCTGGGCGCGCTCCAGACCCTGACCCGGCACCCGCCGCCGCCGCTGCTCGTCTCCTCAGACGAGGCGGTCGACACGGTGCGCGCCGCTGTCCTGATGCAGGCGCTGGTCGCGCCGCTTGAGGCCCAGGTGGAAAAGGCCGACCGGCGCCGCGATGCCGTGGTCGCGGAACGCCGGGCCCTGGCCCTTAAAAGCGAGCAACTGTTCGTCAGCGAAAGCCAGACCGGCGACCGTCGCGCCAGTCTGGATGCGCGCCTGTCCGCGGATCGCGCGCGGCGGGCCAGTCTTCGGGCCGAGGCGGCCCGGGCTGGCCGCGAGGCAAGGGCACTGGAAGCCCGGCTGCGGTCCTCGGGCGCCAGCGTCCCGACCGTCGCCGTCAACCAGGCACCGGCCCTGCGCCTGCCCGCCGGCCGCGACAGCCTGATGGCGCCCGTCGAAGGGGCGCCGGTCGAGCGGTTCGGGCGCGGATCGACCGGCTGGCAATGGCGGGCCGCGGGCCAGCCCGTGGTCGCGCCCCTGTCCGCCGAGGTCATCCATGCGGGTCCGCTGGAAGGCTGGGGTCAGGTGGTCATTCTGGATGCCGGGCCCGGCTGGCGGGTCGTGCTGTCGGGGCTGGGCGCGCTGGACGTCGCTACCGGTCAGCGCGTCGAGACAGGCCAGCGGCTGGGGCAGGGCAGCGAGGCCCTGCCGGTCCTGCTGGAACTGCGCCGCGAGGAACTGCCGGTCGATCCCTCGCCCTGGCTGGACTAGGCCCGGCCCGGTGACACAGATTTTATATCCCGGCTGGGGTTTCGCCTCGATTTGGTCCCGGGTTCCACTATTTGATAAGGCCCATGTCGGACGCTCGGGTCCCTTCCCGTCGTCACCGCCAAAGGAAAGACGAACGTATGCGTAAACTGCTGCTTGTCGGATGTGCGGCCCTGGCTCTGGGTGGCGGCGCTGCGGCCATGGCCCAGAACGCCCGCAACAACTCGACCTTCGAGGCCATCCAGCTGTTCGGCGACGTCATGGCGGTGGTCAAGCAGGCCTATGTGGTCCCGGTCGACGACAAGAAGCTGGTCGAGGCGGCCCTGAGCGGCATGATGACGGCGCTCGACCCCCACTCCAGCTATCTGGCGCCGGCGGGCTTCGGCGAGCTGCGCGAGCGCACCGAGGGACAGTATTCCGGCGTCGGCCTGACCATTTCGGCAGAGGGGGGCTTCGTGAAGGTCATCTCGCCGATGGACGGCGGTCCCGCTGCCCGGGCCGGGGTCCAGGCGGGCGATGTCATCTCTTCGATCGAGGGCATGACCGCAGCCGGCCTGTCGGTGTCGGAAGTGTCCGAGAAACTGCGCGGGGCGGCGGGCACGGACGTCCGCGTCACCTTCCTGCGCGACGGCGCCGACCCGCTCGAGGTCACCCTGACGCGCGAGATCATCAAGATCGAGTCCGTGACGGGCCGGGTCGAGGGCGATTTCGGCTATGTCCGTATCTCGACCTTCAACGAGAACACCGGCCGCGAGCTGAACGAGGTCATGGCCCGCCTGCAGGGCGAGAACCCGAACATCAAGGGCTATGTGCTGGACCTGCGCAATAACGGCGGCGGCCTGCTGACGGCGGCCATCGCCGTGTCGGACGCCTTCCTCGAGCGCGGCGAGATCGTCAGCCAGCGTGGCCGTCGCCCCGAGCAGATCGAGCGCTATTCGGCCCGTCCCGGTGATCTGGCCAACGGCCTTCCGGTCGTCGTGCTGGTCAACTACGGCTCGGCCTCGGCGTCGGAAATCGTCGCTGGCGCGCTCAAGGATCACCAGCGCGCGACCATCGTCGGCCTGACCAGCTTCGGCAAGGGATCGGTCCAGACCGTCATCCCGATGCGCGGCGGACAGGACGGGGCCGTGTCGATCACCACGGCGCGCTACTACACCCCGTCGGGCGCCTCCATCCAGAAGATCGGCATCGAGCCGGATCTGGAAGTCTCGCGCTCCTTCGCCGAGGCGGGCATCGTCGCCCGATCGAACTTCATCTATTCCGAGGCGGCCTATTCGACCGCGCTGGACGCCTCGATCGGCGCCGAGCGCAAGGGCCCCCACGTGCCGGTCGAGGCGCCGGGCGAGGACTATCCCGACGACAAGGACTATCAGCTGGAGCGTGCCTTTGACGTGCTGCGTGCCGGTGGGGACCTGACCGAACTGGCCGCGGCTCCCGAGGGGATCGTCGTCACGCCGCCGGGCACCGAACCCGCCCAGATGGCGGCCACCTCCACCCCGGAATAGGGCAAGGGTCCACGATCCCGTCATGGTGAATCGGGCGTTAGGCTTTCTTAACCGGCGCCCGGCATCATGGGGCAAGGTGGCCTGAACCGCGTTCGCGGGCCGGGCCGTGATGCCGACCGGGTCCGATGTCTGAGTCCAGTTTCGCCAAACGCCAGTCGCGTCTTGCCCGCCGGGCCGGCACACCGCCGCCGCGGATGGATTTCGCCGCCGTGCGCAAGCGGGCCATCGCCTTCTTCCGTCGTCCGCCGGTGGCCGTCGCCTCGGCCGGGCTGCTGGTGCTGCTGAGCGCCGGGCTGTTCGTCGCGGTGCTGGGCGACCCCCGGGCGGGCCTGCCGTCCGCCCGTGTCGACCTCAAGCGCGAGGCGGCCGTGGAGCGCGTGCCGACCGGCATGGAGGCCTTTACCCTCGGTGCCGACGCGGCCTGGCTGGATCTGGGCGCCGACCCCGACACGCTCGGCACCGAGGCCGTCATCACCCTGCCCGACGGCGCCAGCGTCTCAGGCTCGGGCGAGGGCATCACCGCCCCGCGTCTGGCCGCCACCTCGCCCCTGCCGCGCGCCCCCATCGACGGCCTGAGCCGCCCGGGACCCGCCGGCCCGCTGCCGGTCATCTCCGCCGACGGACGCACCCCGGCCGAGGCCTATGCCCGTCCGTTCCGGGCGAACGGCAAGCCGCGCGTGGCCCTGATCGTCGGTGGCCTCGGCCTGAACGCCACGACCACCCGCGCCGCGATCGAACGCCTGCCCCCGGAAATCACCCTCAGCTTCGTCCCCTATGCCGACGACCTCCAGGCCTGGATCGACCTGGCCCGCGCGCACGGCCACGAGGTGATGATCGAAATCCCGATGGAGCCGACCGGCTATCCCGACAACGATCCGGGCCCCTACACCCTGCTGGCGGACGGCGGCCCCGACGATGTCGCCAGCAAGCTGCCCTGGCTGCTGGGCCGGGCCAGCGGCTATTTCGGGGTGACCAACTATCTGGGCGACCGCTTCATGACGTCCGACGCGGCGTTCGGCAGCATGCTGGGCACGCTGCGCACCCACGGTCTGGCCTTCATCGACGACGGCCAGGCACGCCGCCGGCCCGGCGCCTGGTCGCGCGCCAGTGCCGACCGGGTGATCGACGAGACCCAGACTCCTGTCGCCATCATGGGCCAGCTGAATGCGATCGAGGCCATGGCCAAGCAGCGCGGCGATGCGCTCGGCACCGGCTTCAGCTATCCGGTGACGGTCGAGGCCGTGGCCCGCTGGGCGGCCGGGCTTGAGGCCCGTGGCCTGCAGCTGGCGCCGGCCAGCGCCATGACCCGCCGGCCGGGGCGCTAGGCAGCGGGTGAGCGTGCGCGACCTGTCCCTCTATCGGCCCAATGTCGGTGTCGTCCTGTTCAACGCGGAAGGCCTTGTCTGGCTTGGCCGCCGCATCGGGACGCCCGATCCCTGGAACTGGCAGTTCCCGCAAGGGGGCGTCGACAAGGGCGAGGACCTCGAGGCCGCCGCCCGCCGCGAACTGTTCGAGGAAACCGGAGTCCGCTCGGTTGAGTGGCTGGGCCAGACCGACGACTGGCTGACCTATGACTTCCCGCCCGAAATCCTGAACGGCCCCATGAAGCGCCGGGGCAACATCGGCCAGAAGCAGATGTGGTTCGCCTACCGGTTCACGGGACAGGATGCGGAGGTCGACCTGACGGCCCATGGCGAGCAGGAGTTCGACGCCTGGCGCTGGGCCGACCTGTCCGAAGCGCCCGGCCTGATCGTGCCCTTCAAGCGCGCCGTCTATGAAGAGGTCTGCGCCGCGTTCGCCCGGTTCGCCGCCTGACAGCCCTGCGGCTTCAGCACGCGTTTTGTCGACGCCGGGTATTTGGCCATCAGCCGCGCTGGTCGGATCGGGCGTGGGACGAAGCCGCCGCCGCAGTTCGGGCACACGCCCTTCAGCGGTCCATCCACGCAATCTGCGCAAAACGTGCATTCGAAGGTGCAGATGCGGGCCGCCGCATTGTCAAACGGCAAGTCCCGGTCGCAGCATTCACAGTTGGGTCTGAGCTGGAGCACGTGATTTTCAATCCTCTCCTCGTGGGGGAGCGGGCGTGAGCATCAAGTGTCGGGATCGACCATCAGGCCCCGCTGGGGGTCCTCACCCGGTACGACATTGATGATCATATCGAGCCACGCCCCGTCCCGGTCGGGGTCCTCGCCGATCACCCGGCTCACCACCATGGTCAGCCGCTGATCCGGATCTCCGCCATAATAGCGTTGCGCCGAGAGCCCGCCGCCCTCCACGGGCGCGCCTGCCTTGTGCCAGCCCTCGGCCTCAAGCTGCGCAATCACCGCATCGCCCTCCGGTCCGTGGCCATAAAGCTGAATCTGGCAAGTCGGATGGTGGAAGCTGACAAAGGCAACGACGCCATGACGGTCACTCAGACGGTCCGCGATGATGGCGGTGAAGCCCAGGGAGCTGAACGACGGCGCCCGCAGCATCTCGGGCAGAGGAAAGAACTGCGCCGGCGATCCGGGCGCATAGCCAGCGTCAAACGCAGCCTGCCTCAGCCCATCCATAGAATAGGGTGCGTCGCTGAAAAACCAGCCGCAGAAGTCCTCGATCCCGTTACGGATGGCCGCTTCGACGCTGACGGGCGGCGGCGGGTCGGGGCGCTCGACCGGTGGCCGGGTGTCCTGGCTCCGGTCGCGCAGGGCATCTTCCGCCCCGGCGATGACGGCGGCAGCGACCGCCTCTTCGGGTGTCACGAGGGCGGCCCGGGGGCAGGATCGGGGAATGTGGATCACCTGACCCCCGCCGCCGGGCCCTACGCCGGGCTGATAGATCGCCATCGCCGGGCGGCAGCCCTGGGCGTCCAGAGCCGGTTCTCCCAACGCGGTGCAGCCGCCAAGCGCGGCGAGCAGGGAGAGGCCGGCGACGCCAGCAAAGATCCGGCTCATGGCGTCTCAGGCCCGTAGGTCACCGCCCGCATGCCCTCGGACGCGCTGGGATCGTCGAAAAAGGCGACCGAGGAGGTGGGCGTGGCGTACAGATTGCGCACACCCTCGTACGAGCGAGGATAGCGCACCCGGGCGTAGATTTCTCCG
Source organism: Brevundimonas sp. A19_0 (assembly GCF_017744255.1). Classification (GTDB taxonomy): domain Bacteria; phylum Pseudomonadota; class Alphaproteobacteria; order Caulobacterales; family Caulobacteraceae; genus Brevundimonas. The sequence continues at coordinate 72,054 of NZ_JAGHQP010000005.1, forward strand.
GACCCGCCCGGCACGAGGCTGATTTCCGCACTGGTCAGGGTGGGGTCCTCCGAGCGGACGAAGTGGTGCGCGCGGCCGAAACGGTCCAGATAAAGGTCTCCCGACGCAGGAAGCCTGGCCAGCAGGCTCTCGCCCTGAGTCCTGGCCCGCCGATCCCGGCGCGACGTAGACCCGGAAAGGGCTGCCTTGATCGCGTCCGCGACCTGGCCGCAGAAGCGTTCGGATTGCACATGCAGTCTCAAGTCCGGCTGACCGTCCCACGACAGAAGGAACCAGTCGACAGGTGCGGGCGGCTGTGGCGGTTCTGCGACGCAGCGTGGCGCGTCCTGTCCGGCAGCCGCCGGAACCGGCAGGACCGTCATGAGAGCAAGGATCAGGGCACCTGAAATGCGCAATGGCCGCCTCCTTCCGGAAGCGGCCATAAGGCTTCTTCAGACGAAACGCGTCAAGCGGGAATCAGCCCGCCGCCACTTCCGAGGCGCGCTCGGCCAGGATGGTCAGGCCGGCCGGGGTCACGTCGGCAAAGCCGCCCTCGACCTCGAACTGGCGACGGCTGTTGCCGTCCAGCACGGTGACGGTGCCTTCGCGCAGGGCCGTCATGAAGGGCGCGTGGTCGGCCAGCACGCCGAAGTCACCCTCGACGCCGGGCGCGTCCACCTGGTCCACGAGGCCTGAAAAGACCTCGCGTTCCGGCGAGACGAGGGAGAAGGAGAGCTTGCCGGCCATGATTACGCGGCTTCCGCGGCCAGCTTCTGGGCCTTCTCGACGGCTTCCTCGATGTTGCCGACCATGTAGAAGGCGGCTTCGGGCAGGTGATCGTATTCACCGGCGACGATGCCCTTGAAGCTGCGGATGGTGTCTTCCAGCGACACGAACTTTCCGGGCGAGCCGGTGAACTGTTCGGCCACGAAGAAGGGCTGCGACAGGAAGCGCTGGATCTTGCGGGCGCGGGCCACGACCAGCTTGTCCTCTTCCGACAGCTCGTCCATGCCCAGGATGGCGATGATGTCCTTCAGGGCCTTGTACTGCTGCAGGACTTCCTGAACCGAACGCGCGACCTGATAGTGCTCCTCGCCGATCACCAGCGGGTCCATGATCCGGCTGGTCGAGTCCAGCGGGTCCACGGCCGGGAAGATGGCCTGGGCGGCGATGTCGCGCGACAGCACGGTGGTCGCGTCCAGGTGGGCGAAGGAGGTCGCGGGCGCCGGGTCGGTCAGGTCGTCGGCGGGCACGTAGATGGCCTGGACCGAGGTGATCGAGCCCTTCTTGGTCGAGGTGATGCGCTCCTGCAGGTTGCCCATCTCGGTGGCCAGCGTCGGCTGATAGCCCACGGCCGACGGGATACGGCCCAGCAGGGCGGACACTTCCGAACCGGCTTGGGTGAAGCGGAAGATGTTGTCGACGAACAGCAGCACGTCCTTGCCTTCCTCGTCGCGGAAGTACTCGGCCTGGGCCAGACCGGTCAGGGCGACGCGGGCGCGGGCACCGGGGGGCTCGTTCATCTGGCCGTAGACCAGGGCGCACTTGGAGCCTTCGGTCGAGCCGTTGTTCTTGGTCGGGTCGACGTTCACGTTCGACTCGATCATCTCGTGGTACAGGTCGTTGCCTTCACGGGTACGCTCACCCACGCCGGCCAGAACCGAATAACCGCCGTACGCCTTGGCGATGTTGTTGATCAGCTCCTGCATGGTCACGGTCTTGCCGACGCCGGCGCCGCCGAACAGGCCGATCTTGCCGCCCTTGGTGTAGGGGCACATCAGGTCGATGACCTTGATGCCCGTGACCAGGATTTCCGAGCTGGTCGACTGATCCTCGAAGCTGGGGGCTTCGCGGTGGATCGGGCGGTACATGGTGGTCTGGATCGGACCCTGCTCGTCGATCGGCGCGCCGACGACGTTCATGATGCGGCCCAGAGTGCCCGGGCCGACCGGGGCCTGGATCGAACCACCGGTGTCGCTCACCGGCTGGCCGCGGGTAAGGCCCTCGGTGGTGTCCATGGCGATGGTACGGACCATGTTCTCACCCAGGTGCTGGGCGACTTCCAGGACCAGGGTGAAGGGCTCACCCGTCTTCTGGTCGACGTTCTGGGTTTCCAGCGCGTTCAGGATCCCCGGCAGATGGCCTTCGAACTCAACGTCCACGACGGCGCCGATGACCTGGGCGATCTTGCCCGTGGCGGCAGCGGTCGAGGTCTGCGGGGCGGCCTTGGAGGCAGCGGCGCGCGGGGCGGCCGGCTTCTTCGTGGCGGGGGCCTTCTTGGCGGCGGGCTTCTTGGGGGCGGTGGTGTCGGTCATGGGTCGGTCCGTGTCGGAAGGGGCGTTCAGGGGCGGATCAGAGGGCTTCCGCGCCCGCGATGATCTCGATCAGTTCGGTGGTGATCTGGGCCTGGCGTTTGCGGTTGTACTGCAGGGTCAGGCTGTTGATCAGGTCGCCGGCGTTGCGCGTGGCATTGTCCATGGCGCCCATCTGGGCCCCGAAGAAGCTGGCCTGGTTCTCGTACAGCGCGGCCAGGATCTGGGTGGTGATGTTGCGCGGCAGGAGGGTCTCGAGGATTTCCTCCTCGGACGGCTCATACTCATAGACGGCGCCGTTCAGATTGACCGGCGGCGCATCCTCGGCAACCTCGGCCGGGATCAGCTTCTTGGGCGTCGGCACCTGGCTGATGACCGACTGGAAGCGGCTGTAGAACAGGGTCACGACGTCGGCGCGTCCGGCCTCGAACTCCTCGGCGATCATGTCGGCGATGGGCTCGGCGGCGGGCAGGCCGATGACCTTGTGGTCGCTCATCTCGAAGGTATGGACCAGCTTGTCGCCGTACAGACGGGCCAGGCCGTCCCGCGACTTACGGCCAACGGCGATGATGCGCACATCCTTGCCACCCTTGATCAGGGTGTTGATGCGCTCGCGCGCGGCGCGGATGACGTTCGAGTTGAACCCGCCGGCCAGACCCTTGTCACCGGTGGCGACGACGATCAGGTGCTTCTGCTCGGCGCCGGTGCCGGCCAGCAGCTTCGGCGCGTCGTCACCCGACACGCCGGCCGCCAGATTGGCGATCACCGAGGCCATCTTCTGCGCATAGGGACGGGCACTCTCGGCCTGGTCCTGGGCACGCTTCAGCTTGGCCGCCGCGACCATGTTCAGGGCTTTCGTGATCTTCTGCGTGGACTTCACGCTTCCGATCCGATTGCGCATTTCCTTGAGGCTGGCCATTCGGCGTTCCTCTAGCTCCTAGCTGTGGCGGCGATCAGGCGAAGGTCTTGGCGAAGGATTCGATGGCGTCCTTCAGTTCGGCTTCCAGCTCCGGCGACAGGGCCTTCTTGGTGCGGATGGCGTCCAGAATGCCGGCGTGCTTGGAATGCATGCGCGCCAGCAGCTCGCGCTCGAAGCGACCGACGTCCGACACGGCGATACCGTCCAGATAGCCGCGCGTACCGGCATAGATGGAGACGACCTGCTCCTCGACCGCCAGCGGCGAGTATTGCGGCTGCTTCAGCAGCTCGGTCAGGCGCGCACCGCGGGCCAGCAGCTTCTGGGTCGAGGCGTCGAGGTCCGAACCGAACTTGGCGAAGGCCGCCATTTCCCGGTACTGGGCCAGCTCGCCCTTGATGGACCCGGCCACCTGCTTCATCGCCTTGATCTGGGCCGAGGAGCCCACGCGCGACACCGAGATGCCGACGTTCACGGCCGGGCGGATGCCCTGGTAGAACAGGTCCGATTCCAGGAAGATCTGGCCATCGGTGATGGAGATCACGTTCGTCGGGATGTAGGCCGACACGTCGTTCGCCTGGGTTTCGATGATCGGCAGGGCGGTCATCGAGCCCGAGCCGTAGTCGCCGTTCAGCTTGGCCGAACGCTCCAGCAGGCGGCTGTGCAGATAGAAGACGTCGCCCGGATAGGCTTCACGGCCCGGCGGACGGCGCAGCAGCAGCGACATCTGGCGATAGGCGACGGCCTGCTTCGACAGGTCATCGTAAACGATCAGGGCGTGCATGCCGTTGTCGCGGAAGAACTCGCCCATGGCGGTACCGGCGAACGGCGCCAGGAACTGCAGCGGGGCCGGCTCGGACGCCGTGGCGGCCACGACGATGGTGTAGTCCAGGGCGCCGCGCTCCTCGAGCGTCTTCACGATCTGGGCGACGGTCGAACGCTTCTGGCCGATGGCGACGTAGATGCAGTAGAGCTTCTCGCCTTCCGACGCCGCGTTGGCGTTGACGTTCTTCTGGTTGAGGATGGTGTCGACGGCCACCGCGGTCTTGCCGACCTGACGGTCACCGATGATCAGCTCGCGCTGGCCACGGCCGACCGGGATCAGGGTGTCGATGGCCTTGAGGCCGGTCTGCATCGGCTCGTGCACCGACTTGCGGGGGATGATGCCCGGGGCCTTCACGTCCACGCGGCGACGCTCGGTGAACTGGATCGGGCCCTTGCCGTCGATCGGCTCGCCCAGCGGGTTCACGACGCGGCCCAGCAGACCCTTGCCGACCGGCACGTCCACGATCTCGCCCAGGCGGCGAACCTCGTCGCCCTCGGCGATTTCATTGTCCTGGCCGAAGATAACCGCGCCGACGTTGTCGACTTCCAGGTTCAGGGCCATGCCCTTCACGCCGGCCTTGGGGAATTCGATCATCTCGCCGGCCTGGACATTGTCCAGACCGTGGATGCGGGCGATGCCGTCACCGACCGACAGCACCTGGCCGACGTCCGAAACATCGGCTTCCACGCCGAAAGCGGCGATCTGCGACTTGAGGATGGCCGAAATCTCGGCGGCGCGGATGTCCATTGGGGGGCTCTTCTTGGCTTAGCGTTCAGTCGTGAGGGGCGGGCAATCAGTAGGCGGGGCGGTGGGCTGTTCGGCCTATCCGGCCCGCTTGAGGGCGAATTTCATCTGGTCCAGCTTGGTCTTCAGCGAGGCGTCGTACAGACGCGAGCCCACCTTGACCTTCAGTCCGCCCAGCAGCGACGGATCGACGCGGGCTTCAAGTTCGGGGTCCTTGCCGAGCGCCTTGCGCAGCGAGGCCTTGATGGCGTTCATCTGGGCCGCGTCCAGCGGCGCGGCCGAAACGACCTCGGCCGACACCAGTCCGGTGCGGATGGCATACAGTTTGTCGAAGCCCGCGATCACGGCCGTCAGGTCAGCCGAGCGGCCGTTCTGGGCCAGCAGGCCGAGGAATTTGCGGGTCAGGCCGTTGAAGCCGGCCTTGTCGGCGATGGCGGTCAGGCCCTTGACCTGGTCTTCATCGCTGATCACCGGCGATGTGGCCAGGCGGCGCAGGTCCGCGCTCTCGCCCCAGGCCTTGCGCAGCGACTTCAGGTCGGCGCGAACGGCATCCAGCGCCTGACCTTCGTCAGCGAGGTCAAAAAGGGCCTGCGCGTAGCGTGCGCCGACAGTCGTAGTCCTGAAATCGTCAGCCACTCGTCAAGGTCCGCGATCAAAAAGCGTTTGGGTCGCAACCGGCGGTGACGGATCACCCCGATCAAAGGCTCGAAATGCTTGAAGAAAGCACAACGGGGCCCCGTCTTTCGACAGAGGTCCCGGTTCAGCCGGGCGCCTGATAGCACGGGCCTTTCCCCCCCGCAACCGAGGCGGTGCGCCACACACTGACGCCTTGTCGCAGCCGGGCGAGCCTCTATAGATCGCCTGTACCCATCAACCGGATCTTGTTCATGCTCGACAGCATTACGCCCCTTCTCTCGGACCCTGCGGCCTGGGCGGCCCTCGTGACCCTGATCGTCATGGAGGTGGTGCTGGGGATCGACAATCTGATCTTCATCTCGATCCTGTCGAACAAGCTGCCCGAACATCAGCGGTCGCGCGTGCGCCGGATCGGCATCGGTCTGGCCCTGGTCATGCGACTGGGCCTGCTGTCGATCATCGCCTGGCTGGTCGGTCTGGTTCAGCCGGTCATCACGGTGTTCGGCAATGAGTTCTCGTGGAAGGACCTCATCCTGATCGCGGGCGGCCTGTTCCTGATGTGGAAGGCGACCAAGGAAATCCACCACACGGTTGACCCGGCCCCCAGCCACGACATGCTGGACAAGAAGGGCAACGCCAAGGACGTCGTCATCTCGAACGCCGGCGCCGCCATCTTCCAGATCATCCTGCTGGACCTGGTCTTCTCGATCGACTCCATCCTGACCGCGGTCGGCATGACCGAGCACCTGCCCATCATGGTCGTGGCCGTGCTGGTGGCGGTCACCGTCATGCTGCTGGCCGCCGATCCGCTGGCCAACTTCATCAACAAGAACCCGACGGTCGTTATGCTGGCGCTGGGCTTCCTGCTGATGATCGGCATGGTGCTGATCGCCGACGGCTTCGGCTTCCATGTGCCCAAGGGCTACATCTATGCGGCCATGGCCTTCTCGGCCGGGGTCGAGGCGCTGAACATGCTGTCGCGGGGCTCCGAGGCCAAACGCTCTGCGGCCGAGGATGCCGCCCGCGCCCGGGCCGAGGCGACCGCTGCCGAACAGCGCGCCGTCGTTGCCGAGGCCCGTGCCGCCGCCGAGGCGGACCGCAAGAGCTAGAGGAAGCTGTAGGGGTCGACGTCGACCGCCAGCCTCACCGAGGACGGCAGTTTCACGCGCGACAGCCACGCTCTGAGAAAGGCCTGGATGTCGACATCCCGGTCGGCCCGGACCAGCAGGCGCTTCCGGCGGCGACCCCGCACCAGCGCCAGCGGCGCATCGGCCGGGCCATAGACCTCCAGCCGCTCGGCATTGGGGATGGCTCCGGCCAGCAGCTGGGCGGCCTTTTCGACGGCATCCGCCTTGTCGCCCGACAGGATCAGCGCCGCCAGCCGCCCGAACGGGGGCAGGGCGGCCATCCGGCGCTCTTCGGATTCGGTCGCAAGGAAGCTGTCCCGGTCCCCCGCCGCCAGCGCCTGCAGCACCGGATGCTCGGGCGTCCAGGTCTGCAGCAGGGCGCGGCCCGGCCGCTCGGCCCGTCCGGCCCGGCCCGTGGCCTGCATCAGCAGCTGGAAGGTGCGCTCGGCGGCGCGCAGGTCACCGCCTCTCAGCCCCAGATCGGCATCGACCACACCGACGAGGGTGAGGTTGGGAAAGTTGTGCCCCTTGGCCGCCGCCTGGGTGGCCACCAGAATGTCGATCTCGCCCCGCTCCATCGCCTCGACCAGTTCGCGGGCCGACCGCCCGTCCGGCGTGGTGTCGGACGAGAAGATGGCCGTACGCGCGTCGGGGAACAGGCTGCGGACCTCCTCCTCGACACGTTCGACCCCGGGGCCGACCGGCACCAGACTGTCCTTCGCTCCGCACGACGGACAGGTCTCGGGCTTGGGCATGGAAAAGCCGGTCAGGTGACAGACCAGCCGCCCGGTATAGCGGTGTTCGACCAGCCAGGAATCCGTGTCCGGCGCCGTCATCCGGTGTCCGCAGGCCCGGCACAGCACCACCGGCGCATAGCCCCGCCGGTTCAAGAACAGCAGGGTCTGCTCGCCCCGCTCCAGTGTTTCGGCCATGGCGGTGCGCAAGGGCGGGCTCAGCCAGGTCTGCGGCTCGGGCGGATCGGCGCGCAGGTCCACGAGCGCGATGTCGGGCAGCACCGCCGTTCCGTGTCGCGCCGTCAGCCTCAGTTCGCGGTACCGCCCCTGTCGCGCATTGCCGAGGGTCTCCAGCGACGGCGTGGCCGAGGCCAGCACCACGGCGGCGCTCTCGAACCGGGCCCGCGCCACGGCCAGATCCCGCCCCTGATAGATCAGGCCGTCTTCCTGCTTGTACGAGGCGTCGTGCTCCTCATCGACGACCAGCAGCCGCAGGTTCGGAAACGGCAGGAACAGGGCCGAGCGCGCACCCACCACGATCCGGCAATCGCCTGCGGCCACTGCATCCCAGACCTGTCGCCGTCGCGGTCCCGTCAGACCTGAATGCCATTCCGCCGGCGCCGCCCCGAACCGCGCGGCGATCCGCGAAATCACCGCCTGGGTCAGGGCGATCTCGGGCAGCAGGATCAGCACCTGGGCGTCAGGCTGGACCTCCAGCAACTGTCCCACGGCTTCCAGATAGGCCTCGGTCTTGCCCGAGCCCGTCACCCCGTCCAGCAGGAAGGCGGCGAACTGTCCGGCCACCGCCGCCTCGCCGATCTGCCGCGAGGCCTCGGCCTGATCCGGGTTCAGACTGACCGGGGCATGGTGCGGGTCGGGGGCGGGGAAGGGGGCCGCGCGCTCCGCCGGCCGGACCGTGATCACCCCCTCGTCCACCAATCCCTTGACCACCCCGGCCGATACGCCGGCCATGCGGCCCAGTTCCGCGGCGCTGGACACCGCCGGCCCGTCGTCGAGCGCCTGCAGCACGGCCGCCCGCGAGGGGGTCAGCCGCACGGGCGCCTTTCCGGCCACGCGGATCAACTGCATGGGCGGCTTCGGCGGCGCATGCCGCAGGGCCTTCAGCGCCAGGGCCGCCATCTCGCCGGGCGGCGACAGGGTCCAGCGCGCGGCCCACTCCAGAAAGTCCAGCGTCGCCGGGGGCAGGGGCGACAGGTCCAGCACGCCTGCCACCGGCTTCAGCCGCCGGTTGGTGGCCGGAACCTCCCGGACCTCGGACACCACGCCCGTGATCCGGCGCGGCCCCAGCGGCACGGTCACCAGCTGGCCGCGCGCCACGGCCATGTCGTCGGGCACGACATAGTCAAAGGCCTCGTCGACCGGCAGGGGAATCAGGACCGAGGCGACTTTCACCGCCCGACCCACTGGTCTAGAACCGCCCACATGAAACTGTTTCTCGATACCGCCGACGTCGCCGTCATCAAGGACATGCTGCCCACGGGCATGGTCGATGGCGTCACCACCAATCCGTCCCTGATCGCAAAGTCGGGTCGCAACATCGCTGAGGTCATTGCCGAGATTTGCGCCCTCGTCGAGGGGCCCATTTCGGCCGAGGCCGTCGCGACCGACTTCGAGACCATGGTCAAGGAGGGTGAGAAGCTGGCCGGCATCGCCTCCAATGTGGTGGTCAAACTGCCGCTGACCTGGGATGGCCTCCGCGCCACGCGGGCCTTTGCGGACAAGGGCATCCGCACCAATGTGACCCTCTGCTTCTCGGCGGCCCAGGCCATGCTGGCGGCCAAGGCCGGCGCCAGCTTCATCTCGCCCTTCGTGGGTCGCCTTGAGGACCACGGCGCCGACGGCATCGGCCTGCTCGAGGAAATCCGCACCCTCTATGACATCCACGGATTCGAGACCGAGGTGCTGGCCGCCTCGCTGCGCAACCCCCGCCACGTCTCGGCGGCGGCGCTTGCGGGGGCCGATGCGGCGACCCTGCCGGCCGACACCTTCAAGGCGCTGGTCAAGCACCCGTTAACCGACAAGGGGCTTGATGCCTTCCTGGCCGACTGGGGCAAGACCGGCCAGAGCATTCTGTAAGACGGCGCGTCGCCTTGCCCGGCCGGCGCGCCAACCGGGGCCGACCGTGACCGAGACCGCCGACCTGTTCGACGACGCTGCCGATGACGAGGGCCTGCGCTGGCCCGAGGTCCGCGCCTGGCTGCAGGGGCATGCCGAAACCGTGGCGGGCGATCGCGCCCTGCTGCAGGAACTGGGTCTGCGCCCGCATGGCCCCAATGTCGTGGACTTCGGCGCGGCCGCCCTGTCGCGGGTCGAGGCCGTCGCCGCGCGCGAGGCCGGGGCCCGCAAGGCAATTGAGGCCGTCGCCCGCGCCAATTTCGCCGCCCAGGCCCAGACCCACGTCGCCGTCCTCGACCTGATGGAGGCCCGCAACCCCTCCGATCTGGCGCGCCGTCTGGATGCCGCGGCCCAGGCCCGCTTCGGACTGGCCGGTGCCTCGATCGTTCTCGAAAAGCCCGGCGGCATCCCCTTCGGCTGGCGCGCGCTCGAGCCCGGCGGCGTCGACGGCCTGCTGGGCCGCAATGGCCTGCACCGGCTGGGCATGGGCGGCCAGGGACTGGGCCTGTTCGGGGCCGCCGAGGACGAGGTCCGCTCGATCGCCCTTGTCCGCATGGCCCCGCACGTCGGACCGAACGGGGCGGCGCGTCCGGCGCTCTGCGCCTTCGGCTCGCCCGATCCCGAGGGCTTCACCCCCGACATGGGCTGCGAACTGGCGGCCTTCCTGACCCGGGTGATCGAGCGCATGGCCGAGCGATGGCCGATCCTCAGCTGACCGCGCCCGCCGGGGCGGCCCTCGACGCCTGGCTGCACCATCTCGCGCACGAGCGCCGCCTGTCGCCCCGCACGCTGGAGGCCTATGGCCATGCCGGGCGGCGCTATCTGGCCTTCCTGTCCGGCCATTTCGGTGGAGAGGTTCGCATTGCAGATCTGGGACGGGTTCGTGCCTCGGACCTGCGCGCCCATCTGGCCGAGCGCCGATCAGGTCCGCATCCCCTGTCAGGCCGCTCGCTCAGTCAGGCCCTGTCGGCCATCCGCGCCTTTCACGGCTTTCTGGAGCGCCGCCTGGGGGTTGAGGCGCCCGAGCTGGCCCTCGTCCGGGGCCCCCGCATCAAGGCCACCCTGCCACGCGCGCTCAAGGTCGATCAGGCGCTCGACCTGATGACGGCCACCGGTGACGATCCCGAAATCCCGCCGTGGGAGGCCGCCCGCGACCGGGCTGTGCTGATGCTGCTGTACGGCTGTGGACTGCGGATTTCCGAGGCCCTCGGCCTGACTGATGCCGATGTCCCCCTGGGCGAGACCCTGCGCATCACCGGCAAGGGGTCCAAGACCCGCATCGTGCCCGTCCTGCCCCCGGTAGCCGAGGCCGTCGCCGCCTATCGTCATCTTCGGCCATGGACCGAGGGCCCCGACCGCGCCCTGTTCCTCGCCCGACGCGGCGGCAAGCTCAGCCCCCGTCAGGTGCAGGCGGCCGTCCAGACCCTGCGCCGCCGCCTCGGCCTGCCCGAGAGCACCACGCCCCACGCGCTCCGCCACAGCTTCGCCACCCACCTGCTGGGCGCTGGAGCGGACCTGCGCAGCCTGCAGGACCTGCTGGGCCACGCCAGCCTGTCGACCACCCAGAAATACACCGCCGTCGATGCCGCCCGCCTGATGGGTGTCTATTCATCCGCCCACCCGAGGGGGTAGGGTCCCGGCCAGCCCGGCGTCAGATCGGGCGAGCACAGGGAGGCAAGGGTGACCGGTCTGGATCGGCGGACCCTGATCGTGTCGGCGGCAGGGCTGGCGTTGGCGGGTCCCGCACGCGCGGCGCAGGATCCCGAACCCCGGCTGCTGACCAACATCCTGACGCGGGTGGCGGCCGAGGTCGAGCTGAACAGGCGTGGCCGCTATCCGCTGGTGCTGGACACCGGCGCGGGCCGGACTGTGCTGGCCGATACGGTCGCGCGCGAGCTCGCCCTGCCGGAAGGGCCGCCGGTTCTGGTCCACGCCATCACCTCGGCCGAGGTCCTGCCGACCGTGCGGCTGGCGCACCTCGATTTCGCAGGCCGCAGGATCAATGATCTGATCTGCCCGGTGGTCAGCCGCGAGTTGCTGGCCGCCGATGGCCTGCTGGGGCTGGATGTCCTGTCGCGCTACCGGATCAGCCTCGATCTGGCCCGGCGGCGGGTCTCGATGCGGCCGTCCGGCACCGATGTGTTCGAGGGCAGTCCCGCCTTTGCCTCGCCGTCACGCCTGACCCGCGAGGGGGTGCGCGCCGAGATCGGGCGGTTCGGCCAGCTGATCCTGCCGACAGCGCGCGCCGGCGGGGTGAACCTGTCGGCCTTCATCGACACCGGCGCCCAGTATTCAATCGGTAATCTGGCTTTGCTGGACGCGCTCAGCGCCGGGCGCGCCCAACAGCCGGGTCGCGATATCGAGGTCTATGGCGTCACCGGTCAGGTCCTGACCGCCCGCGAACGCGAGGTGCAGGGACTGGAGATCGCCAATCGCGACCTCGGCCCCACGACCCTGTTGTTCGCCGATCTGCACGCCTTTGAGGCGCTGGACCTGATCGCCGCCCCGGCCCTGCTGATCGGGGCTGACATCCTCTACCGTTTCCGGCGGGTCGAACTGGATTACGGCCGCAGACGCATGACCCTGAGCGGGCTCAGGCCGCCGCTGTCCGTTCGCTAGGACTGCATCGTCCAGCCTTCCACGCCCATGGCCGCCTGACGGACGGCTTCCGAGCGGGTCGGGTGGGCGTGACAGGTGCGGGCGATGTCCTCCGACGATCCGCCGAACGCCATGCACATGGCGGCCTCGTGGATCATCTCACCGGCCTGCGGGCCCAGGATGTGGACGCCCAGCACCTTGTCGGTTTCGGCGTCCGCCAGCACCTTGGCATAGCCATCAGTCTCGTGGTTGATCTTGGCGCGGCTGTTGGCGGTGAACGGGAATTTCCCGACCTTGTAGGCGACGCCCGCGGCCTTCAGCTGGTCCTCGGTCTGGCCGATCCAGGCCACTTCCGGGCTGGTGTAGACCACGCCCGGCACCAGATTGTAGTCCACGTGCCCGGCCTTGCCGGCGATGGTCTCGATGGCCGCGACCGCGTCCTCCTCGGCCTTGTGGGCCAGCATCGGGCCGTGGGTCACATCGCCGATCACCCAGATGCCGTCGGTGCCGGTCCTGAAGTGGTCGTTGTCGAGGAAGCCGCGCTTGTCGGTCGACAGGCCGACCGTTTCCAGGCCCAGACCTTCGGTGTAGGGGCGCCGCCCGATGGCGACCAGCACCACATCGCCCTTGAGAGTCTCGGCCTCGCCGCCCTTGGCCGGTTCCACCGTCAGCTCGACGCCGGACTTCGAGGTCTTGGCACCCGTGACCTTGGCGCCCAGCTTGAACTTCATGCCCTGCTTGGTCAGCACGCGCTGGAAGGCAGTGGCGACATCGCTGTCCACGCCCGGGGTGATGCGGTCCAGATATTCCACCACGGTCACCTCGGCGCCCAGACGCCGCCAGACCGAGCCCAGCTCCAGGCCGATGATCCCGGCGCCGACCACGATCAGCTTCTCGGGCACCTTGTCGAGCGCCAGCGCCCCGGTGGAGTCGATCACCTTCCCGGCTTCGAAGGCCACGCCGGGCAGGGGGGTGGGCTCCGAACCCGTGGCGATCACCACATTGGCGGTGTTCAGGGTGGTGGTCGTGCCGTCGGCGGCCTCAACCTCGACCACGCCCTTGCCCTTCAGCCGGCCGCGGCCCTTGATCCAGTCGACCTTGTTCTTCTTGAACAGGAATTCGATGCCCTTGGTCAGGGCGGTCACGCTCTCCTGCTTCTGCTTCATCATCTGGTCGAGGTTCAGCTTGGGCGACACCTCGATGCCCAGACCGGCAAACTCGCGCCCGGCCGCCTCATACAGTTCCGAGGCGTGCAGCAGGGCCTTGGAGGGCATGCAGCCGACATTCAGGCAGGTCCCGCCCAGGGTGTCGCGCATCTCGATGCAGGCGGCCTTCAGCCCCAGCTGCCCGGCGCGGATGGCGGCATTATAGCCCCCCGGGCCTCCACCGATGATGACGACGTCATAGGCGGTGTCGGATTGGGATGCCTGGGCCATGGGGTTCCTCGGTCGGGTCAGGGGCGCGGCGCGGAACAGGGGAGGGCCGCGCCGGATCGGTCGGCCCCCGCTCTAGCGCGCCTGTCGCGGGAATCAACCGTCAAGACCGATGTGGGGATGGTCGGCTCAGACCGAAAGCTGTCCCGGCACACGTTTGCGCCGTCGTGTCCGGCTGACCACGACGATCAGTATGCCCAGCAGCACCAGCGCGCCCAGCACCAGCCAGGTCGGGTCGACGCCCAGATCCGCGCCCAGCCCGCCGGGGGCTGCCGCCGGGCCGCCCTCGGTGATGGTCGACTGGGCCATCGGCGAATTCGGATCGACCTTGCCGCCCATTTCGCTGCCGCTTCCGAAGCCGCCGCGGTCGATGGCGAGGCGCAGGACAGCATCGGCCAGGAAGCCGAGGAAATAGGCGACGGCCGCTCGGGGATTGCCGGATCCCAGCAGGCCTGCGGCCACCAGGTACAGGACGACCGCGCCGACCCACAGCGCGATCACCGGCAGGTCCATACCGACCTGGGCCTCGGCCCCGGCCCGGGTCGCGGCCGTGTCCATGCCCGCGCCCTCGAGGAAGGGCGACAGGAAGGGCCAGGCCAGCCAGCCCGCATAGGCCAGTACCGCCAGAACAAGCAGGATACGCAGGATCTTCATGACCGGTCCTTTCGCATGACGGCGTTAACCCTACACCGGAAATCGCGGATTACCGAGAGTGCGTCGCCGTGCTTGACCCGGGCGACCGGATCGCGTTGGCATGGCGACCAAATCCGTCCGGGAGTTGTCTGATGCGTCTGATCCTGTCCTCGCTGGCCGTTCTGGCCCTCGCCGCCTGCTCGTCCGAGACCGAGGCGCCGGCCCCGGCGGAGCCTCCCCCTCCCGTGGAACTGGGCGGCGTCAATCTGGACCAGCCGCTCCGCGCGCTCGGCACCGAGCCCTTCTGGGGCGTCGATGTCACCGCCAATGAGCTGCTTTATTCGGGGGTCGACCGGCCCGAGCGTCGCGCGACCCACGACGGCCCCGAAGTGATGGGCACCGTCGCCACCTGGCAGGGCACGACGCCGGACGGGGGTGCGATGACCCTGACCCTGATGGCCACCGAATGTTCGGACGGCATGAGCGACCGCACCTATCCCCTGACCGCCCGCCTGCAGGTCGGGGATGAAACCCTGAACGGCTGCGCGGCCTCGACCTCGGCGATCGAGACGGTCGGCGAGTCCGGACGGGTCATCGACGCGCCGGCCGATCCCGCCTCTTAACGGTTCCCACATCGACGGTATGGCAGGGTTGCGGTCATGACCGCGACACCGCCTGTCCTCCATGCCCCGGCCGACATCCGCCCGCTCACGGCGCTGCGTTTCCTCGCGGCGGCATGGGTGGTCGTCTATGCCTTCTGGCCCGACCTCAATGTCGGCGTCCTGCCCCATGCCGTGGCCAAGGGCTATCTGGGGGTCGAGGTGTTCTTCGTCCTGTCGGGCTTCATCCTGTGCCACGTCTACCTCGAGGCGTTCGGCACGAAGCGCTCGGACTACGGCGGCTTCCTCTGGGCGCGGCTGGCGCGGGTCTATCCGCTGCATCTCTTCACCCTGTTCGGCGTGATCGCGCTGGGGCTGGCGGCCACGGTCGCCGGCATGTCGCTCAACGCCAACATGCTCGACTGGGCCTCGCTTCCCGCCAACCTGGCCATGGTCCACGCCTGGGGCCTGTCGCCCGAGGCCGCCTTCAACCACCCCTCCTGGTCGATTTCGGCCGAGTGGTTCGCCTATCTGGCCTTCCCGGTCTTTGCCGCGGCCGCCTGGCGCATGCGGCACCGCCCGTGGATCGCCCTCTCCGCGACCGCTGCCTTCATCCCGGCCATCTATCTGGCGTTCGAGGCCCTCGCCGGCTTCCCCCTGACCCAGGCCACCATCCGCTGGGGCGCGCTCCGGATCGTGCCGTGCTTCGCCTACGGGTGCGCCCTGTACCTGATCTACCGTCGCGGCCCGATCACCCGGCCCGGCCTTCTGGCCGGCGTCGCGGCCCTCGGCCTCATGGCGGCCGCTGCCCTCGGCGCGCCCGACGCCGTGATCGTTCTGGGGGCCGGCCTGATGATCCTGGGCCTCGCCGCCCTGCCGAACAGCCGCGCAGGGGTCATGGCCTCGGCCCCGGCCGTCTACCTCGGCGAGATCAGCTATTCGGTCTATATGGTCTGCATTCCGGTCAAGCTGGTGACCGTCAATCTGGCCGCCCGCCTGACCGGCAGCGGCGATGCCGGACTGGCCTTCCCCGTCTGGATTGCGCTGGTCCTGAGCGTGCCGGTCGTGGCCGCCGTCACCTACCATCTGGTGGAAAAGCCGGCGCGCGGCTGGCTGCGCGCCCGGCGACCGGGCCACAAGCGCGCCCTTCCGCCCACAGCGAATTCCCCTGTCGAGGGGTTTCAGGGCTCGAAAACTATCGTATAGGCCGAAGCAGTCTCAACAGCGCAGAGCAATCCGCATGCTGAAACGCGTCTCCGCCCTCTTGGTTGCCCTTGTTCTTGGAACCAGCCTAATCACCGTCACTCCCGGACGGGCCCAGGATGTCTACTGGCAGTGTGTAACCTTCGCGCGGCTCGCGTCCGGCATCGATATCTACGGTGACGCCTGGACCTGGTGGCGTCAGGGGACCGAGCGCTTCCGCACCGGCAATCAGCCCGAGACCGGCGCGGTTCTGGTCTTCCAGCCCCACGGCCGCATGACCCGCGGTCACGTCGCCATGGTCTCCGAAGTTCTGACCGATCGCGTCATCCGCGTCACCCACGCCAACTGGGGCGGCAGCCGCGGCAAGATCGAGGAGAACGTCACCGTCGTGGACGTCTCGGCCAACGGGGACTGGAGCGCGGTCAAGGTCTGGTACGCCCCGATCAACGACCTCGGCTCGAGCGTCTATCCGATCTACGGATTCGTCTACAAGGAGCCCCTCTCCAGCGCGACCCCGCTGCGTCAGGCGGCCCTGCCGGAGACCGCCTCGGAGTTCGGCTTCGGCCAGCCGTGAGGGCGGCATGACCCGCCCCATCACCTATGCCGGCTATCTGGCGCTGGATGACCTGCTGGCGTGCCAGCACCCGCTGTCGGACCAGCATGACGAAATGCTGTTCGTCATCATCCATCAGACCAAGGAACTGTGGCTCAAGCAGATCCTGCACGAGCTGGCGCTGGCCCAGCTTCTGGTGCGCGCGGGTGATCTGGTCCCCGCCTACAAGAGCATGGCCCGGATCAGCCGTATCCAGGCGGTCATGACCCAGAGCTGGGATATCCTGGCCACCCTGACGCCGGCCGACTATCTGCGCTTCCGCGGCGTGCTGGGCACCAGCTCCGGCTTCCAGAGCGACCAGTTCCGCCGGGTCGAGGCCATGCTGGGCCTCAAGGACGCCCGCTTTCTGGCCTGGCACGAGGACCGGCCCGAGGCCCATGCCGCGCTCAAGGCGGCGATCGAGGCCCCCAGCCTCTATGACGACGCCCTGCACCAGCTGGCCCGCGCCGGCTTCGACCTGCCGCCCGAGGTGCTGGAGCGCGACATCAGCGCCCCGTACGCGCCCCATCCGGCGGTCGAGGCCGCCTGGCTGGCGGTCTATCGTGAGCCCGAACGCTACTGGCCGCTCTACCAGCTGGCGGAAAAGCTGGTTGACATCGACGACGCCCTGCTCACCTGGCGGCACAAGCACGTCGTGACCGTCGAGCGCATCATCGGCCGCAAGACCGGCACCGGCGGCACCGATGGCGTCGGCTATTTGACCGAAACGCTGAAGCGCCGCTGCTTCCCCGAACTCTGGTCGCTCCGCACCGCCCTCTGATCGCTCTGCGGGGCCGCAACCCTTGGGGCCGTCCCGGCATTTCTCCTGCGGGGAGAGATGCAGAAACAGGAGGTCACCATGGCCCGACTGGATATCTCACAGGATCCTTCGCACGACCTCGGCGTGCTCAACCGCCTGATCGAGGTAACCCGCGACAGTGCCGCCGGCTATCGGGACGCCGCCCGCGACAGCCGCGATCCCGAGCGAGCCGCCGTCTATGGCCGCTGCGCCGATCATCGCACCGAGCTGGTTGATCGGCTGCGAAGCGCTGCGCAAGATCTCGGCGGTGCGCCCGACGAAGGCGGGACCCTGCTGGGCAAGGCCCACCGCGCCTTCATGGACGTGAAGCACGCCCTGCTGCGCGACGACGATACCCTCGAAGGATCGATCCGCAACGGCGAGGCCTGGCTGGTCGATACCTGGGAGGCCGCGCTCAACGATCCCGACCTTGGCGAGCCGGTGCGCGAGGTGATCCGCAGTGGCTTCGAGATGATCGATCCACACCCGGGCGACCGAGAGGATCATCTGCTGCCCCCGAACGATCAGCCGATGGCGGGCTAGGTGTCAGCAGCCACGAAAAAGGGCTCCGGCGCGAACCGGAGCCCCTTGTCTGGCCAGTCGGTGACTTACTGGTCGACCACCCACTCGCGATAGGCGGCGATCACGTCATTGGGGTCCATGTTGACCTCGCTGTCTTCGGGGATGATCCCGTTGCAGGCGATACCCATGAAGGTGCCATTGTTGCTGTTCTCGGCGACCGCCTCCCACGGCGAGTCGTCGTCGATCGCGCCCATGAAGCCGCCGCTCACATCATAGCCGGCGGCGCCCGGGGTCCGGTAGGTCGAGTTCGCACAGTTGAACTCATAGACCATGTCGAGGCGGGCAATACCGCTCTGGGCCACCTCGTCGGGCGTGGCGCCCATGATGATGGTGATGCTGGCCGTATCGCCCGACTTGCGCACCGAACCGCCCGAGGCGATCGTCAGGGCATCGGTATCGGCGTCAACGATGTAATAGGGGGCCGAAAAGGGCGGAGCCGACTGGGCGTGGGCGCCCGCGATCCCGAGGGTGGTGGCCGCCAGTGTACCGGCAGCAATGGCGATGGCGAGGCGCATGATGATCTCCTGAACAGGCGTCTGGCCGAATTCATAACCCGGCTTTTCGAAATCCGACAGGGGGAAGGCGCTCGGCGTCAGGTTCGGTCACCTTCCCGCATCGCCCAGGCCTACTGTTGCGAAATGAAGTCGCGATAGTCGCTCACGATCCCCTGCGGTGTCCCGGCCAGCTCACTGTCCTCCGGCACCATGCCGTTGCAGGCCAGCGCCAGGATCACGCCGGCAGTGGCCTCCGGATTCACGGCTTCCCAGGGCTCGCTGTCATCGTTGACCGCGCCCACGAAGTTGCCGTCGGCGTCATAGGCGGCGAACAGGGGCGTCTTGTAGGTTCCGGCCTGACAGTCGAACCGGTACGCCATGTCCAGTCGCGCGAAACCGGTGTCGGCCAATGTCGCCGGGCTGCTGCCCGTGATCACTGTAATGGTGGCAAAATTGCCGGACTTTTGCACCGTGCCGCCAGCGACAAAGACCAGGGCGTCATTGGTGATGCTGATCAGATAATAGGGCGTACAGGCGGGACGACGTTCAACAAGTCGCGCACCCGCCCTGTCAGATTGTGTCAGGCCCGGACAGCAAAAAGGCCCCGGATCGCTCCGGGGCCTTTCCTGTCCTTGCGGACTTCAATCTTACGCTTCGGTTTCCGGGGCCTCGGCCTTGCCGGTTTCCGGAACGGCGACGCCCTTGGTCGGACGGACGGTCTGGCGCTCGGCGATCCGGGCCGACTTGCCGCGACGGTCGCGCAGGTAATAGAGCTTGGCCCGGCGCACGATACCGCGGCGCTTGACCTCGATGGATTCGATGTTCGGGGACAGGATCGGGAATTTCCGTTCCACGCCCTCGCCGAAGCTGATCTTGCGGACCGTGAAGGTCTCGTTCACGCCGCCACCCGAGCGGGCGATGCAGACGCCTTCAAAGGCCTGGACGCGCTCGCGCTCGCCTTCCTTGATCCGCACATTGACGCGCAGGGTGTCGCCGGGCTGGAAAACCGGGATCTCGCGGGCTTCAAGCAGGCGGGCTTTTTCTTCGGCAGCAAGCTGCTGGACGATGTTCATGTCACTCTCCGTCGGGCTTTTGCGCCCTTTAGCTGTCAGTTGGCGAGACGATCAGCCTCGCGGGGGGGTCTTGTCCGCAAACGCCGCCCACAGGTCGGGCCGTCGCTCGCGGGTCGTCTGCTCCCGCTGTTCCTCGCGCCACCGTGCGACCTTTTGATGGTCACCCGACAGCAGGACCTCGGGAATGTCGTGCCCCTCGAACGTCCGCGGTCGCGTGTACTGCGGATGCTCCAGAAGCCCGTCCTCGAAACTCTCACTCTCCAGACTGGCCGCCTGGCCGAGGACGCCGGGCAACAGTCTTACGCACGCCTCGATCGCCACCATTGCCGCCGCCTCGCCACCGGCAAGGACCGCGTCGCCGACCGCGACCTCCTCGAACCCGCGCGCGTCAAGCACCCGCTGGTCCACCCCCTCGAACCGGCCGCACAGCACGACGAGACCGTCGGCCGTGGCCCAGTCCTTCACCCGCGCCTGGGTCAGGGGCCGCCCCCGGGCGCTCATGTACAGAAGGGGTCGTTTGGGGCCATCCAGACTGTCGAGAGCCCGGGCGACCACATCGGCCTTCAGCACAGCTCCGGGGCCGCCACCCGCAGGGGTGTCGTCCAGGAAGCCGCGCCTATCGTCGCTAAAGGCCCGGATGTCAACCGTTTCGAGGCTCCAGAGCCCGCGCTCGCGCCACGCCGTGCCGATCAGCGACACGCCGAGCGGCCCCGGAAACGCTTCCGGAAACATGGTCAGGACGGTGACGGGCCAGGGCACGACGCTCACGACACCCAGGTCTGTTCGCATTCGCCGACGGTCCAGCCGGCAAAGCCCGAGATCACCCTGCAGCGCACGCCCATACCGGCCAGCGGGCCGTGCATGATCCCGCTCCGGATCGACGCGCCGCGTCCGTCATAGATCGGCCGGCCAAAGCTGACCCATTTCTGCCGCTCCCGCGGATCGCCGCCGGCCTGTTCGTCATAGGGCTCGAACGCCAGACCAAAGTGGCTCCAGTCGCACTGCGGATCAAAGCCCGGATCGAACTTCACCGGAGGCGGCAGCCGGTCGGTGGTGTTGAAGCCATAGTGCTCCTTCGCCACCGCCGCGATCACGGCGCAGTCGTCACCGGTCCCGCCGCTCGAGGGGATCTCGGGGGCGGGGGTGGTCGCGCAGCCTGACAGGGCGACGGCGGTGCCCAGGGCGAGTATCAGGACAGTTGAGTGGATCAATGGCGATATTCCTCAATCGGGCACTCACGGACGAGGCGCCACCCCTCCCCGTCACGGCGCACCCTGCATTGTCGAGCGTAAAGGTGAGGACCGCTATAGACAGCCCTGACGACCATTACGTCGCCTTCCTGTCGAGGCTTTTCGAATACGAACAAGCCCTCCCATGCGTCCAAATCCTCATATCCAATAATACGCGTGGCCAAGCCATGGCTCTCCCAGTCGCATGTGGTTCCGTAGCTCTCGCTATAGAGCGGCAGAGGTCTATCCAGACCAAATTCGTACTGGCTCTTCGCAACCTCTGAGATGGCGGCGCATCGATCCGCGTCAGAGAAGACCGATCCGGTAATGCTCGCGCACCCACCCGCGGGGGAGATCAGGCAGGCGAATGCGGCGAGCGCGATCCTCATCCTATCCCTTTCGCATCCCGCTGATGGTGCGGTTCGGCGCAATGTCCTCGGCCGAGGTGATCAGATGGACCAGTGCCGGAACCTGACGGGCCCGTGCAGTCTCGCGGGCGGTCTGCAGGGCGCCGGCGAAATCTTCGGTGGTCTCGCAACGGATGCCAAAGGCGCCGAAGGCCTCGGCCCATTTGACGAAGTCGGGGTTCTTCAGGTCGGTGGCGATCACCCGTTCGGCGCCCGGATAATGGCCCTCCTGGTGCATGCGGATGGTGCCATAGGTCGAGTTGTCGACCACGATCACCACGGGGTTCAGGCCGTGCTGGACGGCGGTGGCCATCTCCTGACCAGTCATCATGAAGTCGCCGTCGCCCGCCACGCAGACCACCTCGCGGTCGGGATGGACGGCCTTGGCCGCCAGCGCTGCCGGCCAGCCATAGCCCATGGCGCCTGACGTCGGCGCCAGCTGGGTCCGACACGCCCGGTGGCGATAGAAGCGATGCAGCCAGGCGGCAAAGTTCCCGGCCCCGTTGGTGACGATGGCATCGGCGGGCATGACCTCGCCCAGATGCTTCATGCACAGGCTCATATTGACTGCGCCGGTCACCTCGACCGGGGTCGAGAAGGCCTCGAAGTCGCTGTGGGCGGTCTCGCCCTGATCATGCCAGGTGCGGCCCGGCTCCAGTTGCGACAGGGCCAGCGCCGCCAGACTGTTGTCGGCCACGGCGGACGTCAGCGTCGGCCAGACGCGGCCCAGCTCCTCGGGCCCCGGATGGATGTGCACCAGCACCCGGGCCGTGTGGTCGCGGTCGAACAGGGTGTAGCCCTGGGTCGGGTTCTCGCCCAGCCGGGCCCCGATGGCGATGATCAGGTCGGCCTCACGGGCCCGCGCCATCAGCTTGGGATTGCAGCCCAGCCCCAGATCGCCCGCATAGTTGGGACGGTCGTTGGCGATGATGTCCTTCCGCCGGAACGAGCCGGAGATCGGCAGGCCCAGCGCCTCGGACCAGGCCGCCAGCGCATGGGCCGCCTCGTCGGTCCAGCCTGAGCCGCCGACGATCAGCAGCGGCCGTTCCGCCTTGGCCAGCCGGCTCTCGATCTCGCGCAGGGTGGCGGGGTCCAGAGCCGCGCGCGCCGGGGTGACGGGTCGGACGGGCGCCGGTCCGCCGTCGTCATGCAGGATATCCTCGGGCAGGGCGATGACCACCGGTCCCATCCGCCCCTGCAGCGCCGTGGCGATGCCGCGCTCGACGATTTCGACGGTGCGTTCCGGGGTCTCGATCTCGGTCGCCCATTTGGCCAGCCCGCCGAACACCTCGCGATAGTCGACCTCCTGAAACGCCCCGCGCCCCCGGTCGGTCAGGGCGATCTGGCCGACGAACAGGATCATCGGCGTGGAGTCCTGATGCGCTGTATGCACGCCAATCGACGCATGGGTCGCGCCCGGCCCGCGCGTGACCATGCAGACGCCGGGCTTGCCGGTCAGCTTGCCATAGGCCTCGGCCATATTGGCGGCGCCCGCCTCGTGTCGACAGGTGATGACCCGGATCTGGTCACGCACATCGGCCAGCGCATCCAGCACCGCCAGATAGCTTTCGCCGGGCACGCAGAAGACGGTGTCGATGCCGTTGGCGACCAGGGTCTGGACCAGCCGGTGGGCGGCGCTTGTACGGGCGGTATGGGGGCTTTGACTCATGCCCCTGCTGCTAGCAGATCACAGCCTGTCTTGACCATCGCCAGGGCGTGCAACCCGCCGTGCAGATCGGCGTTTGAGCTTGGCAATAACGGAGCTTGACCATGCGCAAGATCATCACCCTCGCCCTCATCGCCTCGGCCCTCGCCGTTTCGGCCTGCAACACCATCTCCGGCATCGGTCGCGATGTCGAAGCGGTCGGCGGCGCCGTCACCAACAGCGCCGAAGACGCCAAGAACTAACCCTCGACCTCATAGTCGACCCGGTCGAGGTACAATCCCTCGGCCGGGGCCACGGGCCCGCAGGCGGCCCTGTCGCGCGCCGCCAGCACCCGCGCCACATCCTCGACGGCCCAGCGGTCCAGCCCGACCTGCACCAGCGTGCCGGTCATCGAGCGCACCTGCCGGTGCAGGAAGCTGCGCGCCGCAAACACCAGATGCACCTCCTCGCCGACCCGTGTGACCCGCGCCACGTCCAGGGTCTTGAGCGGCGAGGCCGACTGGCAGTTCACATCCCGGAAGGTCGTAAAGTCGTGCAGGCCGACCAGCGCCTGCGCCGCCGCCTGCATGGCCTCTGCATCCAGGGGTTTGCGCACATGCCAGACCCGCCCGCGGTCCAGCGCCGGCGGGGCCGGGCGGTTCAGGATCCGGTACAGATAGCCCCGCCCCGTCGCCGAGAACCGCGCATGCCAGTCGTCCGACACAGGCCGGCATGCCAGCACCGCCACCGGCTCCTCCGCCATATGGGCGTTCATGGCGTTCATGACCGTCTGCGCCGGCCAGTCGCGCGTCAGGTCGACATGCACCGTCTGGGCCGTGGCATGGACGCCGGTGTCCGTCCGCCCGGCCGCCGCGATCCTGACGGCTTCTCCGCTGAAGGCCAGAATGGCGCGCTCCAGCGTCCCCTGCACGGTCGGCAGATCGGCCTGGGCCTGAAAGCCGCAATAGCCCGACCCGTCGTATTCCACCGTCAGCCGGTAGCGCGGCATGGTGTTTCTCCCCTACCGCTCGCCGCGCGGCGGCTCGCTGCCTGAGGGGAGGACCGTTCCTGCCGGAATGGCGAAACCGCGCAGCATCTCCTCCGCGTTCTGGGCCGCCTTGCCCGGGCGCTGCACCCGCTCCAGTCGCACCGCGCCATCCCCGCAGGCGATCGTCAGGGCGTCATCCAGCACCGTGCCCGCCGGGCCCGACCCATCGGCCAGACCGGACATCATCGCCTTGATCCGCACCGGCCCCTCGTCGCTGTCGACCTCGAACCAGGCCCCGGGGAAGGGCGACAGGCCGCGGATATGGGCATCCACTTCGCGCGCTGACCGGGTCCAGTTGATGCGCGCCTCGGTCGGACTGATCTTCTTCGCATAGGTGGGCTCGCCGACCTGTTCGACCGGCTGCCCGCCGCCGCGTTCCAGCGCCGCCAGCGCCCGGGGCCACAGGCCCGCCCCGATGTGGGCCATCCGCTCCGACAGGCTGGCCGCCGTGTCGCGCGGGCTGATCGCCACCGTCTCGGACAGCAGCACCGGCCCCTCGTCCAGCCCCTCGGACATCTGCATGATCTGCACGCCGGTCCGGGCGTCGCCCGCCATGATCGCCCGCTGGATCGGCGCGGCCCCGCGCCAGCGCGGCAGCAGCGACCCGTGCAGGTTCAGACAGCCCAGCGGCGGCGCCTCCAGCACCCCGGGCTTCAGGATCTGACCGTAGGCGACCACGCAGGCGGCATCCAGATCGAGGCTGCGGAACGTCTCGATGGCCTCGGCCGCCTTCATGCTTTCGGGGGTAAAGACCGGCAGGCCCAGGGTCTCGGCGAACGCCTGGACGGGGGAGGGGGTCAGCTTCATGCCCCGCCCGCGCGGCTTCGGCGGCTGCGAATAGACCGCCACCACCTCATGGCCCGATGCGACCAGTTCGGCCAGCGAGGGCACGGCGAACGCGGGCGTTCCCATGAAGGCCAGACGCATGAAAAATTACCTCGGGTGAGCCAGACGGGGAGCCGACGGGAGCGGCAGACCGGGGAGTGTGATCAATCCCAGCGCGTGAAGACGCCGCCGCCCTCGTCCCACTCGCCACCGGTGTCGAGCGTGTCGTCAAAGTCCAGCAGCCGGTCGATGATGACGCCCGCGATCACGCCCAGCGCGCCCACGGCCAGCAGGGTCGCGACACTGCCGATGCCGATCTTCTCCGACCGGGTCAGGCGGCGCCGTCCGCTGGGATCGACGATCCGGTCCCGCGAGCGCTTCAGGGGGGTGCGTTTCGGGGTGCGTTTCGGGGCGCGTCGGGTCATCAGGCAGCCATCCGGGCGAGCTTCTTGACCTTGGCCACAGCCCGCTCGCGCTTCAGCCGTGACAGATGGTCGATGAACAGCACCCCGTTCAGGTGGTCCATCTCGTGCTGGATGCAGACGGCATAGAGGCCGTCGACCTCTTCCTCGACGGTCTCGCCATTGTAGTCGAGATACCGGATACGGGCGCGGGCCGGGCGCTGGACCTCGTCGAAATACTCCGGCACCGACAGGCAGCCCTCCTCGTACGGAGCCGTCTCGTCAGAGGTCCACAGGATCTCCGGATTGACGAAAAAGCGGGGATTCTTGCGGTCGGCGTCCCCGGCGTCCTCGGCCACGTCCGGCTTGTCGGCCAGATCCATGACGATCACCCGGCGCAGGTCGCCGATCTGCACGGCGGCCAGGCCGATGCCCGGCGCGGCGTACATGGTCTCGAGCATGTCATCCATCAGGGTGCGAAGCTCATCGGTGACCGGCCCCTCGACCGGCTCGGACACGCGCTTCAGAACCGCCAGATCAGCGGCATTGTCGATGGTCAGGATACGTCGGATGGCCATGGGGTCGAGGTAGGCTCGATACCCCGAAAGGTCAAGATTTCCGGGTGTCGCGCCCCTTCGCCGGCTTGCGTGAAGGCCGCCCTGCACCAATAGTATGATGATCAGCTTCGAGGACATCCCATGGCCACCGTCCGGAAAACCATCACCCTGAGCGACAGCCAGGACGCCTGGATCAAGGCCGAGGTCGCGCGTGGCGCCTTCACCAATGACAGCGAATACGTTCGCGATCTCATCCGCCGCGATCAGGAAGGCCGGAACCGTCTGTCGGCCCTGAAACAGGCCATTGCCGAAGGTCTCGACAGCGGCGTCAGCGACGCCTCGCTCGACGACATCTGGACTGCCGCAGAGAAACGGCATGCCGCTTCCCGTGGCTGATCTGCGGATCAGCCACCGCGCCGCCAGCGATCTGGCAGACATCGCCGACTACACGATTTCCACCTTTGGCATCGAGCAGGCCCGGCGCTACCGCGATCAGCTGCAAGCCTGTCTGAACTCGATTGCAGACAATCCCTTGCTCGGCCAGAGCGCCCACGAGCTGTCGCCGGGTCTGCGCCGCATACGCCAGCAGGCGCACGTCATCTTCTACCGACCGACGCCCCGGCCCCTTCTGATCGTCCGCGTCCTGCATCACAGCATGGACTTCGAACGCCACCTCCAGGGTCAGACCGCGACCGGGGGCAAGGGCCGCGGCCGCAGGTCATCGCCGATGGCGACATAGGTGAAGACGCCCTCGGTGACCCGTTCCGACCGGGCATGGGCCTGGTTGCGGGGCCGCTTCCACGCCTCGACCCGCACCCGGATCGAGCTGCGTCCGGTCGAGACGATCTCGGCATAGATGGACACCTCGTCGCCCACCGACACCGGCTTGTGGAACACCATCCCGTCCAGGGCGATGGTCACGCAGCGCCCCTGGGCCCGCTCGAACGCGGGCGTGGCCCCCGACAGGTCCATGTGCGCCAGCAGCCAGCCGCCGAAGATGTCGCCCTCGGGGTTGGTGTCCGCCGGCATGGCGATTACCCGGCCGACGGGCATCCCCGCGGGCAGTTCGGCCTCATCGTTCATCTGGACGGTCCGTCTGGAAGGGCGGGTCTGGAAACCCGGATTGACTGGCGCACCCGACATGCGGCGTAAGCCTATTCGGGCAGGTTCGTTATCGGTCGGTCGAGCGTTGAAAGAAAGGAATAATTCCGTCTTCAATGTCCGCAGATGTTCGGTCTCATTCCACTGAAACCGTGACGCCTGTTAGGGTAAATGCTAGGGTGCAAGCTGCTAGGGCTCGCGGGTGAAAGGTCGGTCAGATGAAAGGCGGTGCGAACAAGCTTACGGCCCGCACGGTCGCGTCTGTCAAGGATCCAGGACGCTACAGCGACGGCCAGAACCTCTATTTGGTTGTCGATCCCAGTGGAGCCAAGCGCTGGGTGTTTATGTTTCGGTGGAGGCGGCCGGGCCAGCCCGGGCCAGGCAGATCCCGGGAGATGGGGCTCGGCTCGATCCATCGGGTGGAGCTGAAGCGAGCCAGAGAGTTGGCGAGTGAGGCGCGACGTCTTCTAGGCGAGGGAATTGACCCGATCGCGGCCCGCCAGAACCAGAGGGATGTGCCCACATTTCAAGAAGCGGCCGAAGAGTGGATTCAGGCCAGCAAAGCCTCGGTCCGTTCGGACAAGAGCCATGCCCGTTGGACCCGGGCGCTGCTTGGTTACGCCAAAGCCCTTGGGCCCTTACCGGTGAATGCCGTTGGCACGCAGGACGTCGTGGCGGCCCTGAAACCCATCTGGATCGATAAGCAGAGCTCGGCGGAAGTCGCGCGCGGCTACATCGAAAAGGTGCTGGATGCGGCCAAGGCCAGCGGGCATCGAACAGGCGAAAACCCTGCGCGCTGGAAGGGTCATCTCGACCTTCTGCTACCTCGACCCGTGCTGACGACGCGCCACCATGAGGCGATGCCCTACGCCGACGTTCCAGTCTTCATGGAGCGGTTGCGCAGCCAGACTAGTACTGCAGCGCGTGCGCTGCAGTTTTCCGTGCTCACCGCCAGCCGGCCAGGAAATGTTCGCAAGGCGAAGTGGTCAGAGGTTGATCTGAGCAAGGCGATCTGGACCATTTCCGACACGCACATGAAGGCCGGACGCGTTCACCGTGTGCCGCTGCCTGAGGCATGTCTTGAGATCCTTCTGGCCCTTCGGGAGGTGTACGGGGCTGAGGCGGACACGCTGATCTTCCCCGGTGAAAAAGAAGGTCGACCGCTCTCCAACATGACCTTCAAGAAGCTCATGGAGCGAATGGGTGTGAGGGGGACGCCGCACGGGTTCCGCAGCTCCTTCCGCGATTGGGTCGGCAACGAGACCTCTCATCCGCGCGAGCTGGCAGAGGAGTGCCTGGCGCACGTTATCGGAAATGAGACAGAACAGTCCTACCGACGCGGTGATGCTTTGAATCGACGACGTATCGTCATGTCAGACTGGGCTGCACACTGCGGCTCGGCCCGCTGATCCGGAATTCACTGGGGGGCGGGTGCCTGCGAAACGAACGCTGTCTCCACCAGCCGGACCGGTCGTGATTGCATCAATCGCGATGATGCACCAAAAGTGTTCGACATTCGGCGGCTGTCGATCCATTTTTGTGGCATGAAAGCGCATGCTGCACAAAAATCGGTATTAGTTGAGGTGGCTGAAATTGCGGCCGGCCACCCTTTGAGAAAGAGCGTCGATGAGCTCCCTGCTGGAGACGTTGGCGTCATCCAGATGCGAAACGTCGATCCGGAGGCCGGGATTGATTGGGCAGGCGTCTCCAAAGTGGAGCTGCCGCCCGCAAGGCGTGTCGACTTTCTCGGCCAAGGCGATGTGATATTTTCTACCCGAGGTGCTCGCACCTATGCGGTCGCCTTGGGGGAGGTGCCACTGCCGGCGGTTTGCTCGCCGCACTTTTTCGTCTTGCGTCTCCGGGCCCGCGAAATCGACCCTGGGTTTCTGGCTTGGCAGATCAACCAGACTACGGCGCAGGAATACCTCAAGCGCGAGGCGACAGGTTCGCACATCCTGAATATCCGCCGCGAGGTGATTGAGCGACTGGAGATCGTGGTCCCGTCGCTGGCCCGTCAGGTCGCGATCGTCGCCTTCGCGGAGGGTGCCGCGCGCGAGAAGCGCCAGCTCTCCGCCCTGATCGAAAACCGCCAACACCAAATGAACGCGCTTGCCGCCGCGCTACACCACAGCATCGAGGATTAAAGCCAATGGCCGACGCCATCACCCAGGACGAAGTCAACAAGGCCGTTTGGGCCGCCTGCGATACATTTCGGGGCACCGTCTCGCCCGATATCTACAAGGACTACGTCCTCACCCTCCTGTTCCTGAAGTACATCAGTGACGTCTGGAAGGATCACTACGACAAGTACGAGACGGAGTATGGCGACGCGCCGGAGCTCATCACCGAGCTGATGCGGAGCGAGCGCTTCGTCCTGCCGGAAGGGGCGAGCTTCTACGCCCTTCATGACCGGAGGCACGAACCCGGTAACGGCGAGCGGATCGACAAGGCGCTCCACGCGATCGAGGACGCCAACATCGGCAAGCTGCGTGATGTGTTCCAGGACATCAGCTTCAACTCGAACAAGTTGGGCGAGGAGAAGCAGAAGAACGACCTGCTCCGCCACCTGCTGGAGGATTTCGCCAAGCCCGAGCTGAACATGCGCCCGTCGCGCATCGGTACGCTCGACATCATCGGCAACGCCTATGAGTTCCTGATCAAGAACTTTGCGTCGGATGCGGGTCGCAAGGCCGGCGAGTTCTACACGCCGCCCGAGGTGTCCGAGCTGATGGCGGACATTATGGACATGGCCGAAGGTGAAGAAGCCTGTGATCCCGCCTGTGGCTCCGGCTCGCTGCTGATGAAGTGTGGGCGCCGCGTTCAGGCAAAGCACGGGTCGAAGAAATACGCCCTCTACGGCCAAGAATCGATCGGCAGCACTTGGGCCCTCGCCAAGATGAACATGTTCCTGCACGGCGAGGACAACCACCGAATCGAGTGGGGCGACACCCTTCGCAATCCCAAGCTCCTCGACAGCGACGACACGCTGAAGCACTTCGACGTGGTGGTGGCGAACCCGCCGTTCAGTCTGGACAAGTGGGGCCATGAGGCTGCTGGGAGCGATCGTTTCGGTCGGTTCCGGCGCGGGCTGCCGCCGCGCACCAAGGCCGATTACGCCTTCATCCTGCACATGGTGGAGACCATGAAGCCCCGGACCGGCCGCATGGCCGTCGTGGTGCCGCATGGCGTTCTCTTCCGGGCCGCCGCCGAAGGTGCGATCCGCCGCAAGCTAATCGAAGAGAACCTGCTCGAAGCCGTGATCGGCCTGCCCGAAAAGCTGTTCTACGGCACGGGCATCCCTGCCGCGATCCTGATCCTGCGCAAGGCCAAGTCGGACCGGAACGTGCTCTTCATCGACGCCTCGCGCGAGTTCAAGGCGGGTAAGAACCAGAACCAGCTGACGGTCGAAGGCGAGGACAGCAACGTCCGCAAGATCGTGAACACTTACAAGGCGCGGGTCTCCGTGCCGAAGTACGCCCACCTTGCCACGCCGGAAGAGATCGCCGGCAACGAGTGGAACCTCAACATCCCCCGGTATGTCGACACCTTCGAGGAGGAGGTCGAGATCGATCTCGTCGCCGTACGCGCCGAACGACTTCGGCTCAAGGAAGAGCTGGCCGAGCTTGAGCGGAAGATGGACGGTTACCTCACGGAGCTCGGCTACTGATGGCCGGCGAGATCATCCAGTACCAGACGGAGGATGGCGTCACGGTCATCCGCCTTCAGGCCCGTGACGGCAACGTCTGGCTCAGCCAGGCGGAGATCGCGGAGCTGTTCCAAGTGACGCCGCAGGCGATCACACAGCACATCCGCGCGATCTATGAGGACGGCGAGCTGGAGGAAGCGGCAACTTGTAACGATTACTTACAGGTTCGAACTGAGGGCACCCGGGAGGTGTCTCGGCGGATCGCGCACTACAGCCTGTCTATGATCATGGCGATCGGCTTTCGCGTGCGCTCGCTACGCGGCGCTCAATTCCGTCGCTGGGCGGCCGCCGCCCTGAGTGAGTATCTGGTCAAGGGCTTCGTCATGGATGACGCCCGGCTGAAGGACCCAGAGACCGACTATTTCGAAGAGCTGTTGGCCCGCATCCGGGACATCCGGGCGTCGGAGAAGCTGTTCTACAAGAAGGTCCTCGACATCTACGCGACCGCGGCGGACTACGACCCCAAGGCGGAGACCAGCCAGCAGTTTTTCCAGACGGTGCAGAATAAGATGCACCACGCGGCGCACGGCCAGACTGCGGCTGAAACGAAGATGGCCCGGGCCGACGCTTCCAAGCCAATGATGGGCATCACCAGCTGGCCCGGCGAGAGCCGCGGGCAACTCCCAACCCGCGTCGATGCCCAGGTGGCCAAGAACTACCTAGAGCCCGAGGAGATGGAGACGCTGAACCGCATCACCGTCGCCTTCCTGGAATTCGCCGAGGCCATGGCGAAGAACCGCAAGCCCATGCACATGGTCGATTGGATCACCAAGCTCGACGACTTCCTCAAGCTCGGCGACCACCCCCTGCTGGCTGGTGCCGGCAGGATCCAAGCGAAGGTCGCCGCCAAAAAGGTCGATGCCGAGTACGACGCCTGGCACGCCCGCGCCATCAACGCGCCCAGCGTGGTGGAGCAGCACTTCGTGGAAGCGATTGGCAAGGCGAAGGCTATCGAGGCGGGCCGGCCGAAACTGGCGAAGGGGGGCAAGTCGTGAGCCCGCCTTCTAAAGAGCCAGGCCTCCCCGACGGGTGGCGTTCACTTCCGCTGCGTGACGTGGCATCGGAGAAAATCGTCTACGGGATTGTACAAGCCGGACCGCACGATCCAAACGGCGTGCCGTACCTGAAGAGCTCTGATGTCGGCGGCAGGATAGCCCCGGAGGGACTTCAAAGGACGAGTCTGGCAATCCACGCCAAATTTGGCAGGTCGAAAGTTGTCCCTGGCAACATCGTGATCTCCCTGCGGGGGAACACGGGCGCGACTAGTGTCGTGCCCCCTGACTTGCGGGAAGCAAACTTGACCCAAGGGACTGCCCGGATCGCGGTGTCGAAGGAACATAGTTCAGAGTTTGTTCGGCAACAGATCGCTGGCGCATCGACACAGAGGCTGATCAATGCGGCCACAAAGGGAAGTACCTTCGTGGAGATCACGCTGGACGACCTGCGGAAGGTCGAAATCCTGTGCCCGCCACTGCATGAGCAGCGACGGATCGCTGACATCCTGTCCACCTGGGACGAAGCCATCGAGACGGTTGAAGCTCTTGTCGCCAACGCCCGCGAGCAGAAGAGGGCGCTCATGCAGACGCTGTTAACCGGCCATACCCGCCTGCCGGGATTTGCCGATGACTGGAGCTGGACCAAGTTTTCCGACGCCTTCAACCGGGTACGCGACAAGAACGACGTGGGCGACACGAATGTTCTGACCATCTCAGCTCAGCACGGGCTTGTCAGTCAGACTGACTACTTCAACAAGGTTGTCGCGAGCGACGACGTCCGGGGCTATACCCTGCTTAGGCTTGGCGATTTCGCGTACAACAAGAGCTATTCCGACGGATATCCGCTCGGTGCTTTTAAGCCGCTCGAGCGCTATGATCGGGGCATCGTGTCCAGCCTCTACATCTGCTTCCGCTTGGCGAGCGCGAACTATGACCACGACTTCATGCGGCATTACTTCGAGGCCGGCATGTTCAACCGCGAAGTCGCGGCCATCGCTCAGGAGGGCGCTCGCAACCACGGGCTGCTGAATGTCAGCGTCGTCGACTTCTTCGACACCTCGCTCCACACACCCGGCCGTGATGAACAGGTCGCCATTGCTGCCGTCATCAACAATGCCGAACGCGCGGAACAGATGCTGATCAACCAGTGCGACGCCCTTCGCAAAGAGAAGGCTTCCCTGATGCAACAGCTGCTGACCGGCAAGCGGCGGGTTGAGCTTACCGAAGGCGAGGCTGCCTGATGCCTCTCATGACCTTCGAACAGGCGATCACCGACTCTGAGCGGTTCGCCAAGCGTCACTTGCTCCTCGGCAACGGATTCAGCATCGCCTGCCGAGCTGACATCTTCCACTATGGCTCGCTTTACGCCCAGGCGGACTTCTTACATATCCCAGAGGTTCAAGCGGTCTTCCAAGCCTTGGCAACGCAGGATTTTGAGGCCGCCATTCGCGCGCTTGAAAACGCCGCGCGCATCCTTCCGTCCTATGACCCCCATGGCGCAGCTGCGGCGGCGAAGATGCTGGAGCATGCCGCTGCGTTGAAGGAAGTTCTCGTTCAAACGATCGCCGGCAACCATCCCAACATCCCGTCTGACATAGCTGACCAGCGGTTCTGGGCTTGCCGTCGCTTCCTCGCTCACTTCTTGGCGGGGCCGAAGGCCGGGCAAATCTTCACCCTCAACTACGATCTCCTCCTCTACTGGACGCTGATGCACGACGACATGCCGTTCGGAGACCCAGTAGCGCTCGTAACGAACGACGGTTTCGGGAACGACGAGGACGATCCCGACGCCGACTACGTGGTCTGGCAAGGTGAAACCGGAGCCCACGACGCGAAAGTTCACTTCCTGCACGGGGCGCTCCACCTCTTCGATTCCGGCTCAGAGCTGAAGAAGTACACGTGGGTTCGAAAGCAGGTACGGCTGATCGAGCAAGCCCGTGAGGCGATCGCAGCCGATGCCTATCCGCTATTCGTAGCGGAGGGTACGAGCGCGCAGAAGAAGGCGAAGATCCGGCACAACGCCTACCTGTATCAGGGCTTCAAGCAGTTTACGGCCAACGTCAAAGTCGGAACGCACTGTCTCTTCATCTACGGCCACTCACTGGCGGAAAACGACGACCACATCCTGACCCGCATCGGCCGAGGCCGATTCCCCAAGCTCTACGTCGGCATCTATGGCGATGAAAACTTGCCCGACAGCCAGCGCATTATGGCGCGGGCCAATGCGCTCACCCGGCTCCGTACCGCTGCTTATCCTCTCGAAGTGGCCTTCTACGACGCTGCTTCCGCCAATGTCTGGGGGGCTCCATGAACCGCGCCCCCGACACTGCGGAGATCTACTCTTCCCACGTGCCCGCCCTCGCGACTCTAATCGCGATGGGATGGGGCTACATGTCCCCGGCCGAGTGCATAGCGGCGCGAGGCGGCAATCAGGGCGTACTGCTCCTGCCCGTG
Organism: Brevundimonas sp. A19_0; assembly: GCF_017744255.1. Taxonomy (GTDB): domain Bacteria; phylum Pseudomonadota; class Alphaproteobacteria; order Caulobacterales; family Caulobacteraceae; genus Brevundimonas. The sequence continues at coordinate 105,838 of NZ_JAGHQP010000005.1, forward strand.
CTCGTCGAAGAGCTGCGTGCGCGGACATTCGACTACAAGGGCAAGACCTATCCGCTGTCGACCAACGCCATCGACCAGATCGTGCGGGAACTGGCCTCACCGGCCCTGAACGAAGGCCTGCTGACCGCCAATGAGCGCCTCTACAACGCCCTGACCCTGGGTGTGACGGTCACCGAGTTCGTTGACGGCAAGCGCCACAGCGTAACGGTGCCCATCATCGACTGGCAGCACCCTCTGGCCAACCGTTTCACGGCCACTGAGGAAGTGGAGCTGCTGGCCACAGGCGGCGTCCACACACGGCGGCCGGACATCGTTGGTTACGTCAACGGCATTCCCCTGCTGGTCATCGAGGCCAAGCGGCCCGACAGCGGAAACCCGAACAAAGCGATGGTTGATGAAGGCATCAGCCAGATGATCCGAAACCAGGGTCAGGACGAGATCCCACGCCTGTTCGCCTATGCCCAGCTGCTGCTGTCCATCGGCATGACGGACGGACGGTACGCCACGACCCGGACGCCGAAGAAGTTCTGGGGGCGCTGGCGCGAGGAGGTTCTGGACGAGGCCCACTTCAAGCGGATCAAGAACCAGGCGCTGGAGACAGATCCCCGCGACGCCCTGCTGCGCGACAGGCTCTCGGACGTGAAAGCCCACTTCGTCAGCCTGTGGAGTGAGGAGCAGGAAGTCACGGGTCAGGACCGGCTGTTGATCAGCCTATGCTCGCCTGAACGCCTGCTCGACTTCACCCGGTCCTTCATGCTGTTCGACCGGAAGGCCGGGAAGATCGCCGCCCGTCACCAGCAGTATTTCGGGATCAAGGCGCTGCTGGAACGGGTTCGTACCCAGCGCCCCGATGGCGGTCGTGAGGGCGGCGTCATCTGGCACACCACCGGCTCCGGCAAGAGCTTCACGATGGTGCTGCTGTGCAAGGCGCTGATCCTCGATCAGGCGCTGAAGAACTGCCGGATCGTCGTGGTGACCGACCGGCGCGATCTGGAAAAGCAACTGGCCGGCAACTTCCTGACCGGTGGCGCCTTCGGCTCCGGGCTGGCCGACAAGGAGGGCGCCAAGGCCAAGGCCTCGTCCGGCCGCGATCTCGCCCGCCGCATCGGCAAGGGAACCGAGCGGATCATCTTTACCATCATCAACAAGTTCGCGAGCGCCTCGAAGCTCCCGGAATGCCACAACGCCAGCCCCGACATGATCGTGTTGGTCGACGAGGGACACCGAAGCCAGGGCGGCGAGAACCACGAGCGGATGCGTCAGGCGCTTCCCAACGCCAGCTATGTGGCCTTCACTGGGACCCCGTTGCTCAAGGACGACAAAACCGCCGGAAAGTTCGGGCGCATCATTCACGCCTACACCATGCGCGACGCCGTAAGTGACGGCGCTGTGACGCCCCTGCTGTACGAAGAGCGACGGCCGGTTCTGGATATCAACGACGCAGCGATCGACAACTGGTTCGAGAAAATTACGCTCGGCCTTTCGGAGAAGCAGCAGAGTGACTTGAAGGCGAAATACGGGAAGAAGGGGCCGGTGTACGGGTCAGGGAACCGGATTGACCTGATCGCCTGGGACATCGCCGTCCACTTCAAGACCAACTTCAAGGATCTGGATCTGGGCCTGAAGGGGCAGATTGCGACAGACAGCAAGCTGTCGGCGATCCGCTACAAGAAGGCTCTCGACGCGACCGGCCTCGTCAGCAGCGCCATCATCATTTCCTCGCCCGACACCCGCGAGGGTCACGAGGAGGTGGATGAGGCCGACCTGCCGGAGGTGCTTCAGTGGTGGAAGGACAACGTGCCCGGCGACGCCGAGGCCTACGAGCGCCAGATGATTGAGGACTTCTCGACCGAGGGTCGGCCCGATCTGCTTATCGTTGTCGACAAGCTTCTGACCGGGTTCGACGAGCCACGCAACGCAGTGCTCTACATCGACAAGCCGCTCAAACAGCACAATCTGATCCAGGCGATCGCCCGGGTGAACCGCCTGCACGAGCAGAAGAAGTTCGGGCTTCTGATCGACTATCGCGGCATCCTGAAGGAGCTGGATTCGGCGCTCACCGAGTACCAAACTTTGGCCGATCAGACCCAGGGCGGGTTCGACATCGAAGACATCGAAGACCTCTACGCCAACGTCAGCACCGAATACAAAAAGCTGCCTGCGCTTCACGATGCGCTCTGGGCGATCTTCGCCAGCGTGCGCAACCGAAGTGACATCGAGCAGTACCGGCAGGTGCTGGTGCCAAGGCACGCGGCAGACAAGGCGGGACATTCCACCGACGTCCATCAGAAGGTCCGTGAAGACTTCTACGAGGCGTTGACCGCGTTTGGCATGGCGCTTCGGACCGCCCTGGCGACCCGGTCATTCTTCGAGGATGGGGCGTTCTCGGAGGCCCAGATCGCGACCTACAAGCGGGACCTGAAATTCTTCTCCAACCTGCGTCGGATGGCGAAGCAGGATGCCCACGAGACCGTCGATTTTAGCGCCTACGAGGACCAGATCCGCAAGATCGTCGATCGGTATGTCATCGGCGAGGACGTCGCCTCCGACGGCAACGTGCTGGTCGTCAACGAGTTGGCGAAGGAGATTGCGCCGGCGGAGTGGAGTGAGGAAAAGACCCGCAACGAGACTGACATCATCCGCACCCGGCTGACGCGCACCATCGAGCAGGATCTGGTCGACGATCCGTTTGCGCAACGGCACTTCTCAGAACTGCTGAAGGCCGCCATCGCAGAGGCGTCAGCCCTGTTCGACCACCCCCTCAAACAGTACGCGCTTTTCAAGGATGTTGAGGAACAGGTCGGCCAGAGGAAGGTGGATGGGACGCCAAGCGCTCTAAACGGCAACCGCCACGCCACGGCCTATTTTGGCATCATCCGGCTCGCTGTTGGCGACGGTCTCGCGCTTGGCCCAGACGTTGATAGCTTCACCACCGCCGCCGTCGACATCGACCACATCGTCCAAACCGCTGTCGCGGAAAACTCGCTCAACCCTGCAAGCGTTGAAGCCGCAATCCGCAAGGCGGTTCTGCCGAGGCTGTTCTCCCTGACCGGCCTCGATCTGGCGCGAGCGATCACCGATCAGGTTGTCGAGGTGACGCGGGCGGGGCTCACCCGGGACGTCGGTTGATGCGGTTGACGCTGCGCTATGGTGCCAGGTCCGCTGACTACGATGTGAGGGATAACCCGGGGCTGACGGCCAGGCTTCGCATCCATGTGGAGCCTACGGGCACGCTGGTGGTCGAAGCTCCGGTCGGTACTCCGGAGACCGAGATCCGGGCAGGCGTCCAAAAGCGTGCACGGTGGATCATGGACCACATTGAGCGATTTGAGGACTTCCGTCGGCACGCACTACCCCGCGACTATTGCAGCGGCGAGACGCACTTCTATCTCGGTCGCCGCCACAAGCTGAAGGTCCTTGTAGAGCCAAACTCCCGCCGTTCGGTCCGCTTGGTCGCCGGCAGGCTCGAAGTGACAGCCGCATCTGATGACGCAGATGATGTCCGGCTTCTTCTCCAGCGGTGGTACCGCCAGCGGGCGCTTTCGTACTTCAACGTCAGGACGGCGCGGCTGGCGGCCAATCTGCCGTGGGTTTCCGTCCCGCCCCCGGTAAAGCTTCTGAAGATGAAGCGGTACTGGGGCAGTTGCTCTCCGCGCGGCTCCATCACGCTGAACCCCGCTTTGATCAAGGCCCCCGTTCATTGTGTGGAGTACGTCCTTCTTCACGAGCTTTGCCACCTCTCCGAGCACAACCACAGCCCCCGCTTCTATGGGCTGCTGGACCGACACATGCCTGGCTGGCGAGAGGCTAAGGAGGAGTTGGACGGATTGTCGGAAATGCTGCTGGCTACCTAACTCCGAGACGCGTGAGGCGGGGCGGCCTGCCTAGGTCACCAATCTGCCCCTCAGTTGGCCGTCGCGCTGATAGCCCCAGAGCGATTTGTCGGGTTTGAACCACCGGTCGATCTCAACGGGTAGCCCCAGTTTGCCGCGCAGTTGACGAAGTTCGGCGAGATCTACGTCGCCCATCTCGACGAAGCCGAGGCCGAGGTCGGCCACACCCCAGGCGGTGGTCTCGTCCGGGCTGATGGCGGCGAGTAGCCATGTGGCGCCCGCGTCCGGGGTGAACAGCTTGACCACCGGCACGGGATCGAAGGCCTCGCCATGGGCGAGGGCCTGCTCGAGGCGGTCCCACGCAGCGACCAGTATGGTTTTTTGGAGTTTGGTGAAGCGGAAGGTCATCGAGGGGGCCTCGGCTAGGAACAGGTGGATGCCCGGGCGTCGTGGGCTCGGGCCATGAGTTGCCCGCCGAGCGCTTCCAAACGCGCGGTGGTCGTTGGGTGGCGGTCAGGGTGATTGGCGATAAAGCCGAGGTCGGCGGCTCCCCGGACGGCGCCCGCGAACATGCCAGTCATGATGAAGGCGGCGGGGCTGGCCCCTACTCTGACCAGAGCGTCGAAGGCGATGGTGAGGCTGTCCGTGTTGAGAACCAGGGTCCGCGCCTGATCCAGCGCAGAGACGAGGTCGCGTGGCTCGTCCGTTGGCAGGGATAGACCCTTGGACACGGCGGCGACGCGGTCATCGCCCTCCCACTCCATAGGCTCGAAGGTGTGGGCGGGGTCTCCGCTCAGCAGGGCTCGGCGGATGAAGATGCTGGCGACCTCGAGGGCTTCGGTCTCGGCCGGTGAGGCATTGAGGAGGGCGGCCAGATGAATGGCTTCCTGTTGGGCGGTTCTGCGGTCGGTTTTGCGGAGGATGCTGATGACGGCGAGCCCGGCGATGAAGCCGTGGCCGGTTCGCTGGGGACGGTACCCGTCCGTGACGCGAATAAGCCGCGGGCGGCCCATGCCCTGCGCCCAGTCGGTCAGGAGGCGACGAAGGAGGTCAGCGGGTGCCAGGGTCCCGGTCTCGAGCAGGGTGTGGGCGGTGTGGATCATCACCGCCTGTGCGTCGGGCCAGTCGGCTGCTGTGGTGCAGCCCATGAAGCGTCGTGCCTCCCGCGCTCCCCGGGCTGCGCCGAGGAGCGCTCCCAGGGCGCGGTCACGCCCCGGGTCGCCTTGCGGGAAGAGAGGAAGCGCCCCCATCAGATCAGGTCGTGGATGGGGGAGAAGTCGACGTACCGGGTCGTGATGGCGCGGGCCATGTCGGGGGCGCCGGCCAGGGCCAGGGCCGCGATGGCATCTTCCAGCGGCAGGTTGATGAAGCTGGCCTTGCCGGTAGTCGTGGGTGCGAGGTGGGTCCGGTACTGGCTCACGGCCCGCTGGACCTGGTCGTTCAGTCGGGGTGCGATCACCACCACCGCGCCGGCGTCATAGAGGCCCGCGTCGATCATCGACTGTCCGAGCATATGAAGCCGCCACATCTGCTGGATGGGGTTGCGGCGCAGGGCCGGGTCGTCCGGATCGATGAAGAGCTCGCTCGAGGCGCTCAGGGAGTCGTAGCGCTCGCGCATGCGCGGTTCGGGTTCGCCGCAGCTTTCCGAGTATTTGATCTCGATGGCGATGAAGGCCTTGCGTCCGTCGTCCAGTCGCAGGGTGATGAAGCCGTCAAAGGCGGTGGCGTCGTCGGTGAAGGTCGGGTCGCCCCGTCCCGGGGAATGTTCGAAGGAAACAGAGCAGACACGGCCGGCCAGGTCCGGCAGGGCTTCGCGGACGAATGCCTCGGCGAGGTTCCGGTCCAGTTTGATCGGCCCGAGCAGGTTCAGGGCGAGGGGCGTGGAGGAAAGGAGGTTTTCGTAGAGCCGCCGCTCTTCGAACATCGCCCCCGGCTCGCGGTATGCGAGCTCACGCCGGGCCAGGCGTTGGATGTCACGGTTGAGGAAGTTGGCGCCCGCTGCGCCGTCGAAGACGCTGACGAGATGGCCCATCTTGCGACGGCGGCCGGAGGCGGTGGTGTAGGTCCCGATCCCCCAGCCTGCGGCCTCACGATGAAGTGCCTGCAGAAGGCGGGCGCAGGTGCGAAAGCGGCTGTCTGCGGGATGATTGACCTTGTGCGCCTTCAGGTAGGCTTCCGGCACGAGGGGCAGGCGGTCAGGGGGAAAGAGGTCCATGGCTTCCTCGTCGTTGCTGAGGAAGCGGATTCATCTGCACCCGCCCAGAACCACACCGAGCACCCCACCTTGATCTCGGGTCGAATTGTTCCCTGAAAGGCGGGGCCCTTCTTATAGGGCCCTAGGCAGATCCAGGCAGTTAGAGGTTAGGTTAGATGCAGCGTCGGCGGGGGTCTTTAAAATAGCACAGGGTCAAGACGGTTGCGACGCGATTAGGGCCTCACTCCGCGAGGGATTGTCTCGGTCAGCGTCTGAGGTGGTCGCAATCGGGAAGGGCATCGGGGTGGCGATGAACGCGCAAGACAGCGGCTTTGAAAGCATCAAGTCCGCGATCCGTGGACCGCTTCTCCCCGTCGATATAAATCTTGCCCGTGTTCGGCCAGAAGTTAATCGGCCCGAACTTCAACTGAGCAGGATGGGGGCGATAGAGTGGGTCCAGACCCGCCTTCTCAGCCCAGGTTACGGCTTCCGTCATCCGAGGCGTATCGCCGGGACGGTGTAGGGGGAGGTAGTAGCGATCGGACTTCGGCATATGACCCTCGTAAGTTGTTGGGGTCATATAGAGCCGAGGCAAAGGTCCGGCGTAGGCAGAGGGCCTCATCCTTGTTGAGCGGTAACGTCCATCCCACAGGGGAATCCGTTGGCCAAAAGGCACGCAAAACAGTGCCCCCATTTGTGCAAGTTATGTTCTCATAGAAGCCAAGATAGCGGCGCTCATCTCGTTCCGTTCTGACCTCAATGGGACGGCGCGAGGCTTGGTCTGGGGGCCTTTGCGGTTGAGGCGGCAACGACCGGGTCAGGTAAGGGTGAGGCCCCGGCTTCAGGCGGCGGCCAGCCGGATCGTTGAGAACTCATCGGCAGCGAAATCTCGGCACCGCCAGCTCCCGGCGTCGTCAGCGTGAGGAACTTGCAGTTCATCCAGAAGGCAGATGACGTAGCTGAATCGTCCAGGGGCCCGTCTGTTCCAGAAGAGAAGCGCGACCGGGACCCCTCCGATGTCTTGGGTCGCTTTGAGGGCGGCCCATTCGATGTCGGTGACGCCAAACCGGTGAGCGTCGCCAGCCTGGCGGCGGGGTGTGTATGTCTTGACGTCGATTAAAAGGCTGCCGCCGCCGTGTAGCACCAGGTAATCCGGGCGATGGGCCGCGAGAAGCTTCAGGGACGTGCTGTGATGGTCTGGCGACTGGCCGAGGTCGATCCAGGCGACGCCAGCCCGGTCGAAAACCTTGCTGGCCGCGAACTCTCCGGCCATTCCGGCCGTCTCGATATCTTTGTCGTCCATGGCCAAGCGCACGAGAATTTCGTCGCTGGCTGTGAGGGAAGGAGATGTCACTGTCATGGCCCATGATACCCCGTCCGGGTCCTCGGAAGCGATATCTTTCGTCTGCACCCCGCCCCGCGGATAGCTCTGGATGCTCCTCGCTGGCTGCGGCGGCGCGGTCAGTACCGAGGCGCGGGGTCCGGGCAAGCGATCTGCGATACGCCATCGAGTCTCATGAGGGTGGCGAGGTCTTCGGGCGGACTGAGGATGACGTAGTTTACGCCGTTCCGATCCTTGGTCGAGCCGTACCTGATTGCATCGAACCCGGCCGACCTGGCGCAGTCGGCGACAAATCTGGAGAACAAGTACTGACGTTTCACCCATCCCTCACCAGTGCGCGGCGCCATGAGCAAGGCGGAGTTCGCCAAGGCATTGAACAGCTCGGAGTCGACTGCATCGCCATCTGCGTCGATGAGGTCGAGGATCTTCAGCGGAGGAAGAATGGTCACTCGGCCGACCAGACAGTCCTCTCCGGGTACGCCGAGTTCTGCCGCCGCGACGGCTTCCGAATTGGCCAGATAGAGCATGGGGGCGCCGGCGTGGTTGAAGCGGCCTTCGCCAGTGTGGGGCGCGGGAGCGGGGCCGTAGGTTGCCGGATTGGTTGGATCCTGACCCTGCTTTGCGACATCCAGAGTTCGCCTCGCGCGGTACATTGGGCGATCCTGCACACTAGCGCTTACCCGCAAGGCTTCGGCCCGGATCTCCGCCAGAACCGTCTGTGCGAAGGGATGCTCGAGGATGAGGAACGGTGTTGCTGCGCCCAGCGCAGAGAGGGTGGCGATGTCTTCCTCCATCGCTTCGACATCGCTGATACGGTGCTCGAATAGATAGATGTTCGCCGGGCCGTAGCGCTGACACCTCGGACATCGGACCAGGCGCCGGAGCGTCGAATACTCCAGCGGCCACCAGGCCCCGGCCAGACGGGCTTCGTCTACGGCCCACAGGGCGTCAATTGACAGCATGTCGCCGCCGTCGCGCCGGAAGCTCACGTCTGGCCATTTTTCTTGGAAATCGGCGTAACAGAAGTCACAGCAGCCGATGCTGGACGTGAAGGCCGAGTCTAGTTCGTCCGAGAAGGCGTCGTTGAATGCATCCGCGTCCTGCTCGGATACGGGCAAGAATGGACCGAAGACGAACGGCACGAGGACGCCGTCCTCGAAGCTGCACGGGCTGGTGATGTTGCGCAGGTTAAAGACCTCCCATCGCGGTGGCGACCCGGTCCCCGATAAGAGCCTTTCACACGATCGCCAAGCCGCCGCAGCCGTCAGAGGCCCCGCTGCAACGGCGCCGGTCATCCCTGACCGGTCCGGTGCGGCGGAGACCCACGATCAGCAGTCCGGCGCGCCGGCTAATGCGGGAGCGCCGCTGTTCCAGCCATGCCCCGTCCACCAGCAGGTTTCAGTGTGTTGTGCGCCATCCAAATGCACCCGCCCCGCTACGCCATCGACGCTGCACGGCGACCGCCGCTGTTGAGCAAGGGTTCCCGGGAGGTGCGTCGATGTCTGCGGCTATGGGTAGCAAACACACCTTGACGGACGAGACCGTGAGAAGCCGTGTCTTTATGTTGAGGGCATGGCAAGTTCGATCATCCCTTTCGGCACCGAGCACTCTGTCGCCCTTCACACCCTCGTCCGTAAACGCGCCGAGCTGGACGGGGAGTTGGAGCAACATCAGGGACTCGTCCGCGACCTTCAGAAGACGATCCAGAACCTGGACGCGGTCCTTGTCCTGCTCAAGCCGGACATCGACATCGGTGAAATCGCCCCGAAGCGAGCCCGGCCAGTTCACGCTGCTGCGCCGGGAGAGATCACCGGCATAGTCGTCGATTGTCTGCGAGAAGCTGACGGACCGGTGACGTCGAGAGAGTTGGCTCGCGCCGTCGTTGAAGTGCGGGAACTCGACCCCGAAGACAGGACTCTGGAAGTCACGATGGCCAGACGTGTTCGAGCCTGTCTGAGGCCCTTGCGGCTAGCCGGACGAGTTCGCGCCGTGCCTATGGCGTCGGGACCGCAGGGCTGGGTTTTGGCGACCAAGCAGTTCGAGCAGCCGGTTACCGTCCCGCTGGAGCTGACTCGATGAACAGCATCTCCTTCTTCCACGGAAACCAGCTCTGCCAGATCGCGCCAGAGCGCGATGGTCGGGGGTTCATCGGACTCCGGAACGGACGAGTCGTCGCGACCGCGGCTGACCGAGCCAGCGTGGCTCGGGCGTTGATCAAGGCGACGTGCTGGCGAAAGGGCCTGAGAGATGAGGCGGCGGGCGCGCCAGGCACCTGAATCGCCAAACGCGGAACGACCACATCTTGAACGCCATCCGCTGAAGTCCGCGCTCGCGGCGCAACCGATTATTCGTTGCTGTCGCCGCCAACCGTGCTAAACGACGGCATGGTCCGGTCGGAGAACAGGCACAGCATCATCGCGGCGCTCTTTGCGCTGTTCGTCGCCGTGTTCGTTCTGATCCCGACCGTCGATGCTGCGGCCTGCGCCGTGGAACTGGAACCCGCTCATGCGGCGGCGTCGGTCGCCGACGACGGTGGTGATCTGCCGTCTGATTCCGACGACCATGCCATCTGCTCACACGGCCACTGTCATCACAGCGGCACCGCGATGCCGTCATCGACCCAATCCGTCGCGGTGACGGCGATAGTCGCTCCGAACCTGCTGCGCCCGACTGACGAGCCCTTGGCGTCTCGCGAGCCCGGCGGCCTGGAACGCCCTCCCAGAGCCTGACGATGTCCTGCGCCTTTCGGCGCGCGTCAATCGTCTGGAACTTCTGGGATATGGAACATGTCACCCCTGAAATCTGGCCGATCGCGTCTCGCGATCGGCTGCGCCGTGGTCGCGATGGCGACCGCCGCGATCGGCCCCGCCTGGGCCGATCCTGTGCCCTCATATGAAAAATTGCTTGAGCGCATCGGGCTCACACCGGGCGCGCTAGAGGCGGAGGCCTTGGTGGATGCGGCCGAAGCCCGCGCTCGTCAGGCCGGCGTGAGGCCGAACCCGGAACTCAGTCTCGAAGCTGAAAACGCTCTCGGAACCGGCCCCTTCTCGGGTTACGGGAACGCCGAGACGACCTTGTCCGTCAGCCAGGACTTGGAACTCTGGGGACGGCGGGGCGCAAGGGTCGGGGTGGCCCAAGCTGAAGGCAGAACGTCCCTTCTCCGGCGCGATCTCGCCACCCTGGATGCCGCTGGCAGGCTCGCGCTGGCCTATGCCGAGGCCGAAGCCGCCGACCGGCGTTTCGTCCTCGCTCAGGAAGCCCTCGACCTGACGATCGCGGACGCTCGCGCATTGATGATCCTGGTGGAAGAGGGGCGCGAGCCCTTGTTTCGCGGCATTCAGGCCCAGAGCGAGGCAGCGGCGGCGAGGGCAGCGCTTGACGAAGCCGAGGCTGAACGGGACGCCGCCTTCGCAAGACTGACCGCCGTGGCGATGCTGCCGAACCCGGCGACTTCGATCGAATATAGCCTGCTGGACCGCGAGCCCCCTGCCGTCGTCCCGACATCCTCGGCGTCACCGGAGGTGAGGGTGGCGGAGGCCGAACGCGACGCCGCTGAAAGCCGGATCGAGGTGGAGCGGGTGCGAGCACGACCGGACGTTCGGGTCTCGGTCGGCGTCCGCCGCTACGAGGCTGAAGACGCGACCGCTCTCACGTTTGGCCTCAGCATGCCCTTGCCCCTCTTCGACCGGAACCGGGGCAACTACGATGCCGCACAGGCCGAGTTCCGCGCCGCCGACGCCCGCGTGATGGCCGCGCGGCAGACGACTCAGGCGGACCTAGCCGGCGCCGAAGCCAGGCTTCGGTCGGCCAGCAGTCGCGTGTGGGCCACCGACGCAGGGGTGACCGCCGCTGAGGAGGCGTATCGCCTCTCACGGATCGGATTTGACGCCGGTCGCATCTCGCAACTCGAACTCAGTTCATCTCGCGCGGCGCTCATCGCCGCCCGCAACGCCGCCGTGGACGCTCGCCTCGCGCGCGTTCGGGCGGAAGTCGATCTAGCGCTCCTGCAAGGACGCGCCCCGTTTGGAACATCGCTATGAAAAGCACGCCCAAGATCAACAAGACCTGGCTGATGGCCGGGGTCGCCGCCGTCGTCGTCCTGAGTGGCGCGGGGCTCTATGCCATGGTCCGCTCACCCGCCGAGGCTCCAGCAGCGGAGGGGGAAGCCGAACATTCCGAAGCGGAAGGCGAGCACGCCGAGGAAGCGGGCGGCGAAGAAGGCGTCGTCGTCCTGACGGCGGCCCAGATCACCGCCGCCAACATCGCTATCGTCGCCGTGACCGGCGGCGGGGGCGGCGAAACCCGACTGTCGGGCCGGGTGGAACCGATGATCGACGCGAGGGCCGTCGTGGCGGCGTCCGTCGGCGGCCGGGTCGAGCGCGTGCTGGTGGCACCGGGTCAATCCGTGCGCGCGGGACAGCCCTTGGCCATTCTGGTCAGTGGCGATGCCGCCAGCCTTCGGGCCGACGCCGACGCTGCGGAGGCCAATGCGATAGCCGCCGAACAAGCGCATAGTCGCGAAGAGAGCCTGGCCGATCAGGGTGTCGTGGCCCGCCGGGACGCCGAGGTCGCTCATGCCCAGGCGCTCAGCGCCCAGGCGGCGGCCCGCGCCGCCCGCGCGCGCGCCTCGGCCGCCGGCTCTCCCAATTCCTCGGGTCGACTCAGCGTCGTCAGCCCCATCAGCGGGATCGTGACCAGCGTTCAGGTCGGGCCGGGTGGCTTCGCCGCCCAAGGTGGCGTCATCGCGGAGGTCACCAATCCTGCGCGGGTCGAGATCGTCTTCACGGCGCCTCCCGCACTCGCCGCGCAGGTTCGCGCGGGTTCGACCATGCGCGTGCAGGGACCGGCGGGCGAGTTCGACGCCGTCGTCACCGGCGTCGCCGCCGACGCAGGCGAGGAAAGCGGAGCCACGATCATCCGCGCCCGACCGGCGGGCGGGGGTCTGCCGCCGGCAGGATCGGCCGTCTCCGGCATTGTGGTCACGGGCCAGTCCGTAGGCGGCCTCACGGTCCCGTCCGACGCCGTTCAGACGGTGGAGGGCGCGAACGTGGTGTTCGTGCGCACCGCGACGGGCTTTCGCGCCGCTCCCGTCCTGGTCGGCAGGCAGGCCGGCGGCCGGACCGAAATCCTGAGCGGCCTCACCGGCACCGAGCGCATCGCCGGAACCAACGCCTTCCTCCTGAAAGCCGAACTCGCCAAGGGCGAGGCCGAGCACGGCCACTAGGGAGCGAGAGCATGTTCAGCGCAATCATCGCGGCATCCGTCCGCTTCCGTTGGTTCGTCATCCTGGCGGTCAGCCTCGTGGCGGCCCTGGGTCTGTTCGAACTGACCAAACTGCCCATCGACGCCGTTCCCGACATCACCAATAGACAGGTCCAGATCACCACGGTCGCTCCCGCCCTGGCGCCCGAGCAGATCGAGCGGCAGGTCACCTATCCGTTGGAAACTGCTCTCGCCGGCATCCCCGGCCTGACCAGCACGCGATCGCTGTCGCGCAACGGCTTTAGCCAGATTACCGCGATCTTCACCGACCAGACCGACATCTATTTCGCGCGTCAGCAGGTGGCCGAACGGCTCGCCGCCGCGTCCGAGGGACTTCCTGAAGGCGTGGAGCCGGGGTTGTCGCCGATCACCACCGGCCTCGGCGAAGTGTTGATGTGGACGGTCGATTACATCCCCTTCAACACCGAGAATCTTGCCAGCCCCGGCCAGCCGGGCTGGCAGGCGGGCGGCGTCTATCTGACACCCGAGGGCGAGCGACTGACGACGCCCGAGGAGCGCGCGACCTATCTCCGCACCGTCCAGGATTGGATCATCGCGCCGCAGATGCGCACGACCGCCGGCCTGGCCGGCGTCGATACCATCGGCGGCTACGTCAAGGAGTATGCCGTCAGGCCCGATGCCGCTCGGTTGTCCGCCTATGGTCTTGGCCTCGGCGATCTGGTCGAGGCGGTCGAACGCGCCAACACCCAAGCAGGCGCAGGCTATATCCAGCGTGCGGGCGAGGCTTTGGTCGTCCGCACGGACGCCTTGGCGCTGACCATCGACGATCTGGCCCAGGCCCCCGTGGTCAATCGCGGCGGTCTGGTCGTCCGGGTCGCCGACGTCGCGACGGTCGAGATCGGGCAGGCTCCACGTTTGGGCGGCGCCAGCCGCGACGGACATGAAGCGGTCCTTGGCACCGCCTTGATGATCGCCGGCGGCAACAGCCGCACGGTGGCCCAGGCGGCGGCCGAGCGGCTGGCGGTGGTGGACGACAGCCTGCCTCCTGGCATCGTCGCCCTGCCGGTCCTGAACCGCAGTGAACTGGTGAACTCGACCATCTCGACCGTCGCTCGGAACCTGACCGAGGGCGCGCTGCTGGTCATCGTCGTCCTGTTCCTGCTGCTGGGCAACATCCGGGCGGCCACCATCACGGCCCTGATGATCCCGCTGTCGTTCCTGTTCGCCGTCATCGGCATGAATAGGTTCGGCATCAGCGGCAACTTGATGAGCCTGGGCGCGCTGGACTTCGGCCTGATGGTCGATGGCGCCGTCGTGGTGATCGAGAACACCCTGCTGATGCTGACGCAGCGACGGGCTCAACTCGGCCGGATGCTGACCCGACACGAGCGGCTGGACGTGGCGGTTCAGTCCGCGCGCCAGATGGTGAAGCCGGCCGCCTTCGGTCAATTGATCATCCTGCTGGTGTTCGCGCCGCTGCTGCTTCTGGAGGGGGTCGAAGGCAAGACGTTCCAACCGATGGGCGCCACCGTCATGCTCGCCCTCGTCGGAGCCTTCATCTTCTCCTTTACCTTCGTGCCCGCCATGACTGCCTTGCTGGTGCGCGATCCGAAGTCCGTTCACCTCGGCGGCGACGGTCAGGTCGAGGAGCACGAGACCTGGCTTCTCCGCTTCGCCCGGCGGTTCCTCCAACCAGCGATCCAGGCGGCTGTGTCACGGCCGAAGATCGTGCTGATCTCCGCCGTGGCGGCCCTCGCCGTCGGGCTCACCTCCTTCATGGCGCTGGGCCGGGAATTCATCCCGACGCTCGACGAGGGCGACATCGCCATGCAGGCGTTGCGCGTGCCGTCCGCGTCCTTGGAGCAATCCTTGGCGATGCAGATGGCGTTGGAGCGCGCCATCAAGGCCCAGCCCGAGGTGGAGACCATGTTTTCGCGCACCGGCACGGCCGAGGCCGCCGTGGACCCTATGCCGCCCAACATCTCCGACAGCGTCATCGTGCTGAAGGACCGCAAGGATTGGCCCGATCCGGGCCTGGAGAAGGACGAACTGATCGAGCGGATCGAAGGCGTGGCCGCCCAGCAGATCGGCAACAATTTCGAGTTCAGCCAGCCGATCGAACTGCGCTTCAATGAACTGATCTCCGGCGTCCGCACCGACCTCGCCGTCATGGTCTATGGCGACGACTTCGACACCCTTCAGCGGGTGGCGGACCAGGTCGCGACCGCGCTGCGGGAGACGACCGGGTCAGCCGACGTTCGTGTCGAGCAGGCGTCCGGCCTGCCCACCCTGACCGTCAGCGTAGATCGAACCGCCGCCGCCAGCTACGGCCTGTCGGCCGCAGACGTCAGCGAAGCGGTCTCGGCCGGCATCGGCGGCGCCGAGGCCGGACGCATCTTCGAGGGCGACCGGCGGTTCGACGTCGTCGTCCGCCTGCCCGACGACGCCCGCAACGACCCGGCGGCCCTGGCGGCGCTTCCCATCGTATCCGACACCGGCGTGATCGTGCCCCTGTCTTCGGTCGCGCGGATTCAGACGGCGGAGGGTCCGAACCAGATCAGCCGCGAGAACGGCAGCCGCCGTATGGTGGTCCAGGCCAACGTGCGCGGTCGCGACCTGGGGGGCTTCGTCACCGACGCCCAGAGCCAGGTCGCGGAGATCGACCTTCCGGCCGGGGTCTATCTGGATTGGGGCGGGCAGTTCGAGAACCTAAAGCGAGCCGAGCAACGCTTCGGCCTCGTCATTCCGATCGTGTTCGTCCTGATCGGGGTGCTGCTGTTCCTCGCCTTGGGATCGTTCGCGGAGGCCGGTCTGGTCTTCGCCTGCGTCCCCCTGGCTTTGGTGGGCGGCGCCCTCGCGCTGCTGCTGCGCGGAATGCCGTTCTCGGTCTCGGCGGCGGTCGGCTTCATCGCCGTGTCAGGGGTCGCCACCCTGAACGGACTGGTGCTTATGCAGGCCATCCGCCAACGCCTGAACGAGGGCCTGCCTGCCAAGGTGGCGGCGATCGAAGGAGCCGCCAGCCGACTGCGCGCGGTGCTGACGACCGCTTTGGTTGCGATCGTCGGCTTCATCCCGATGGCTCTGGCGCACGGAGCCGGAGCCGAGGTGCAGAAGCCGCTCGCAACGGTCGTGATCGGGGGCCTTTTGACGGCGACGGCGTTGACCCTGCTCGTGCTGCCGACGTTCGCCGCCAAGGCGGTTCGGCATCGTGCTTCGGAAGGACTGGAAGATTGAGCAAACTGACCTCGGCGGACCATCAACAGCGGCGCACGTTGCTGATCGTCCTGATCCTCAACGCCCTGCTGTTCCTGGGTCTCGGCATCGGCGGCATCATGGCCGACTCCAGCGCGCTGCTGGCCAACGCCGTCGACAACGCCTCGGACTCGATCGTTTACCTGATCAGCTTTGTGGCGATCGGACGCGCCGCGTCCTGGAAACAGGGCGCGGCACGCCTGTCCGGTATCCTGTTGCTGGTCTTCGCCGCCGGCGTGCTGATCGACGTCGGCCGGCGCTGGTGGTTCGGCACAGAGCCGGTCGGCTGGACGATGATGGGTCTGGCACTCGTCGCTGCGATCGTGAACTTGATCTGCCTGGTGCTCCTGCGACGGGACCAGTCCGGCGACGTCAACATGGAAGCGGCCGAGACCTTCAGCCTGAACGACTTCGCCTCGAACGGCGGCATCCTCGTCGCCGGTGGTCTGGTCATGTGGCTGGATCAGGCCTGGCCCGATCTGGTCGTCGGCATGCTGGTCGCGGCGATCGCCGTGAAAGGCGGCATCGGAATTCTGCGCAGCGCGTCGGACAAGGACAAGGGCCCCTCGCAGTGACGATCAAGGTCGGGCTCTACTACAGTCTCGCGGCCATTGCCGAGATCGCTGGTTGCTTCACTTTCTGGATGTGGCTGCGGCAGGATCGCTCGGTCTGGTGGATCGTGCCGGGAATTCTCTGCCTCGTGGCTTTCGCCTTCTTCCTCACTCGGGTGGAAGTTGATGCCGCCGGCCGCACCTACGCCATATACGGCGGCGTCTACATCGCGGCGTCGCTGCTTTGGCTATGGCTGGTCGAACGTCAACCGCCCGATCGCTGGGACCTGCTGGGTGCGGTCGTGTGCCTGATCGGTTCAGGAATTATCCTGCTATCGCACCGCCCGACATGAAGGGGGGCTAGGCCACCGAGCCCGCAGCCAATTGAGTCGAAGCCGGTCACCGGGTCTGGCGAGTGCCCATCGGTCGGTGCGTTGGCCGAGCTGCCCAAATCTCCGGCGGAAACCACCGGAACATGGATCAATCCTTCTTCGGAGCTTCCACCAAGGCTGCGATCAGCTCTGGCGTCAGCCGAACCTGCGGAACATTGCCAACCAGCTCTGGTGGCAATGTGAATTCCCCTGTGAACTGAGGCTTGAAGGGGATCAGGTCGATCCCAAGCACGTGCATGAATTGCAGCATGAAGGTCGCCGGGAAAGTCCCCCGGCTGATCTTGTTGCGAACGCTGACCTCGGTCTCTTCGATCCCTATCGCCCGCATGCGCTCCGCAATGTCGCCATAGGTGAGATTCTGGCGCCGCTGCTCAACCCGCAATAGCGTTCGCGCCTTTTCCCGCCAAGCGTCCTCGGGATCATCAACGTCGGCGGGGTTTCCAGCGCGCTTAGCCATGACCGTTCATGCCATCACTCCTCGGACCGATCAACCAATGCGACTTATCGCTCGTCAACGCGATAAAACGCGCACATATGCGACACACTTCTTGACGCCGTGACGCCGACCGAGATTGCCGAACTCTCGGAGGATGACGCGCGTGCGCTGTTTCGTCGGTATCGATTCGCCGAGAATGGCGGGGAGCCGTCCTGCAATCGCTGTGGATGCCCGGCGGCCTGGACCTATCAAGATGGGAAGCTCTACAAGTGTAAGCAGTGCCTGAGGCAGTTCACCCTGACCACCAACACGCCGTTCGCCTACCGCAAGCTGCCGTTCAAGACGATCCTGCTGATCCTGGCGCAGTTCAACGTGGCCTATCAGGGCCGCAGCGCCCTTGAGATCAAACGCGACCTGCGGGCCAAGGTGAAAAACTACAAGACGATCTTCGTCTGGCTGCACAAGATCAGATGCGCAATGCAGGCCTTCGAGCGGCGCACGATCCTGCGCGAAGAGATCGAGATCGACGGCAAGGAGTTGAAAGGATACATCCGCCCCAAGAACGTGCGCAACGAGAAGGATCACTACCGTTTTCCATATGGCGCGCCCGACAGAACGTTTCATGTGACGCTGGCTCGCCAGCGGGGTGGTCCTGCCCGCGCATGGATCGCGAAGCAGGAGCATCACCCCATCCCGCCGTTCATCGACGTGGTGGACCCAAACGCCGTCGTGTTCGCCGACGGCGGCCCCTGGGGTCAGATTCGTGATCATTGCGCGCTGAAGCGGGTGATCCACGACCACCACTTCTATACGCCGGAGGCCTGCACTAACTGGGCCGAAAGCGGCTTCCGCGTCCTTGAGGGCATGCGGCTGATCTATCGTCGCATCCTCGGCAATTGCCTCGACCTCTACACGGCTCAGCTTACGTGGCGCTTAAGCCACACGGGCGTCGGTCCGGACGACGCCTTCGCCGCGCTCCTGGGAACGATGATGACACCAGGCCGCTCGCCAATGGCTGGCTATTTCCTCAAGAAGAAGGCGGGCGGTTCCAAGCGCCGTTGCAAGATCATCAACGAGGACGGCGCGCCGATCGAGTGGAGTTCACCGAGCGCCGAGGAGCGGCGGCGGGAGCGCAAGGAGGCCAAGCGCGCCAGCGGAGAAATCGAAACCCCCCGCGTCGCTGATGCCCGATCCGCGAAGCGTTGGCGCGACGGATTCGAGTTCGTATCGGCGGGCGAGTTCATGGACGATCCCAAGCGAATGCCCCTGAGCCCAGGCGTTTACGGCTTGTTCCTTCGGAACGGCGAACGGCTCTTCAACCTCGCTGGTTATTTCCCTGATCCGGAACTTCCGGCGTGGGACTACGGGGTGTGGCGTAACGGATACGTTGGCGAAGGCTACTCTCTGCGCGAGAGGGTGACCGCGCATCTCCTCGGAAGCATTGGGGGCTCGCCGTTCCGTCAATCGGTCTTCGCCATCCACTGGGTCGCGGGGACCGGCGAACTCGGCGACCTCAAGAGCCGTTCCGCAAGCGAAGCGGCCTTGAGCGAATGGCTGCGCCGCGAAGTCGTGATCGGATACAAGGTCTGCGGCTATCACAAGACGGTGGAGAAGGAGATGCTGAAGCGCACCGCCGCGCCGTTGAACATCCGAGATCGCGATCCATCGCCGTTCGGTCGCCTGCTTTCCAGCCTGCGCCAACGCTTCCGCGAGGCGGTGGTCGCCGCGTGGGAGCCGCCGCCGCCTACCAGCCGTCCTCGCCAGCGGCGCTAGTCGTCCCGTTCCCGCGCTGTCGCGACTTAAGCGCCCATCGAGGCGGCTGTCCCCCATCTTTTACCAAACCCCGCTGAGCGCGCTTCAACGCCGCGTTGATGGCTCCGTATGCCTGAACGTAGGCGGGACCGTCATCGACGCTCAGATCGTGGCGCTCGACGACGCGATCCAGCATCTCTCGAACCGTCAACCAGTCTCCGTCCTCTCGCAACACGTCGAAGGCCGCGTCCGCCCATCCGTGCGGCGGACGGTTAGGCCCCCGGCGGAGCGGCCTGATCAGCTTTTCTTGTTCGGGAGCCCATTCCGGATCGAACATCTGGATAACGTAGACGATGTGCGGAAGCGCCTCCCTGATTTCTTCAGCCCTCGTTTCACGCTCGGCGGCTTCGGCTGCGAACGCCTCTCCGCCGCGCCACTTCTTCTGCCTCAGTTTGGGCGGGTTCTCTATCCAACGCAGTTCGCCACCCAGCCGGCCATAGAGGCGCTTCAGATGGCTGGTCAGTTGCTTTCCGCTGTTCTTTCGCCCCAGCGCCACGCGAGCCCCTCAGAATGACGAGCCAAGGACTTATTCGAGCTTAGGTGTGTTTGCTACCCATAGCCGGATGTCTGATCCAAGCGCTTTGCTGACATGCGCAACCTCCGGGTTGGATGCACGTCGGTTGTGACCCACATCTGCCTATGCCCGCGGTGGCGCTCACCAGCCCGCTTTGTCGATCAGCGTGCCGAGGGCGTAGCCGGTGAGGCTAATGAATATGTCATCCAAGGCGGCTTTCCGGGGCGTGTCCGCCGCCGTGTAGCACTGCCTGATGCGCTCGCAGTCGCGCTCGCAGCCCCCCTCCGTTGCAGCTCGCGAACGGAACGCAACCGGCCGCCGCCAATGCGAAAGTCGCGCCGGCTACGCCCACATCGAGTTCCTGAATCTCGTGAGAGTCCATGAAGCCTCGCGTCTGGGACTGCTCAAATCTCTGCCGTTCGACCGCAATTACCTCGTCCACCTCCGACCATGTAGTGGCGCGAAGGTCTCTGTAGTGGCGATTGCAACCGAGGCCGGAATCATCCGCGGCGTCCTCGCCTTCGATCCAGGCAAGCTCCTCGATCCGGATTTCTCGTACGAACTCGAGCTCAAAGATCGGCTCCGCCATCGCAGGTCCTCAAGTGGTTCTCTGCGGTAAGTGACATCATCTGAGCTGCACCCTCGTGCCCTGCCAGAGCGGGAGCTTCATCGGCGGCTCGGACCTCGCGTCTGCAAAAGGCGCGAGGGCAAATTGCTTACTTTGCCGCTATTCCCCGCCATAATCACGGCGGCCGCCTCAAGGTTAAGCTTGAAGGCTGCGCCCAAAAGGCCAAATTGCGACTGACGCCTATGGAGAAGCGCCAATGGAACTCCCCGAAGTCGATGTGCGCGAGCAACTCCGCGAGATCGAATGTCCCGAAACGCGGGCTCGTATGGCGCGTGAGTTTGGAATCGACCTTGACGACCAGATGTTCACGTCCGGTAGCGGGCCGCAAGCCTCGCTGAACCGTGCGATCGTCGGAGAGGAGGAGGGCGACGTTGACGATGGCGAAGCCGGAGAGTCCCGGGACGGTAGCGCAAGCTGAGTCCCACCGATGCCCGTTGGTTTTGACCGGAAATACCGCCCCTGGCGCTTCGATGAGTTAGTTGGCCAGGATGAGGCTGTTAAGCTCGTCAGGGAGCGGGTGGCGGCCGACCACAACGCCACAATCTTGCTCGTCGGACCTCCCGGAACGGGAAAAACGACACTTGCGCGCATCTACGCGAACGCTCGAAAATGCGAAGGCGACGCCGCTGGGCCTTGTGGCGAATGCAGTGTCTGCGAAGAGTTTCAGGCCGGTCGTTCCGATTTCCATTATCTCGATCAGAATGCTGGCGTGCACGGCTCTCGCCAAGTCATGGACCGAGTGCAGGATTACACGTCACACCCTCCGTTTGGCCGTTATACGATTTTCATCGACGAGGCGCACGCGTTGGAGCCTGGGGCACAGGACGCCATTCTCGGCGCGCTCGAGGAACCCTTTTCGGGAGCTGCCGTCGTTCTGGCAACGACAGACCCTGAAAAGCTGCGCGCTGCTGTTCGGTCTCGGTGCACGATTGTGCAGCTGAACCCTGTGCCTCGCCCGGCCATCATTGGGGTGTTGAGGGATATCTGCGGCAGGGAAGGGATCAAGGCGGATCCCCGCGCTCTCGAAGTCGTGGCCGACCGCGCCCGAGGTTCAGTGCGAGACGCCATCAAGACACTCGAACAGGCGCAGGAGAATGGGCGCCTGGAGCTCACCTCTCTTCGCCAGCGTTTGGGTATGCGGTGGACGGACCATCTGGTGTCGGTGGTCGAGGCGACGCTCACCAATGACCCTCAGGCGGTTGAGGAGGCTCTGGCCGCATGGAGCGCGGAACCTGCCGCCAAGGCGGCGGCTGTGCATGCGTTTCTTCTGCACATGTTTAATCGGGAAGTCTCGGTGCCGCGGGTTCAGACGGTAGAGGACGCCGCCTTCCACTTCGTTTCGCCAAGCGAGCGCGCGCGTCTCGCCGACCTCATCCGGGCCAAGGTTTCCGCGTCTGCGCTAGACGAGCAGACCTTTTGGTCAAGCCTGCTCCAATTCTGGGAGGCATCCGACCACCGCGCGGCCACTGAACTCTCATTGAGGTCCCAGCTCACACGGTTTCGTTTGCTTCTATGCCAGACTCCGGCCGAACAATTTAAGCCGGCCGGGGATGTGCTGGTGACGCCGGCACGGTCTCGATCCCGTCGTCTGAGGGCCAGCGCTCGCCCAAGCGAGGGGCCAAAGCAATGGATGACGGCCAGCCAGGCCGAGGCGATCTATGATGCGGCGTCATTTCTTCCGCAGCAGTATGGCGTTTTCTTCAACATGCGGGTGTCGATAAGCGCGGACCCGGTGACGGGCGTTGAGATCTTCGTTCGCCAAACCTCGGCGTTCCTCCACCAAGTCGACCAGTTCACGAAGCGACGGCAGCAGGAACAGGCTCCGCGCTTGGCCGTTTGGCTGGTGCGTGACGGCAAGCTGACCTGCGATGCAGTGCTATGTGCCCCGGACCAGTTAGGCCCAGAGTTGATGGCCTGGTTGAAAACCAAGCAGGTCTTCGGTGAGCCGGTCTGCATCGAGGCCCCGGAGTTCGGCGAAGGTGCCCGACCCGCACGAACGGCCCGGGCGCGGGCCGGGAGACAGTGGCGGTGGATCCGGCGAATGTGGGCTGCTGTGGATCCGCAAGTTGCAATGAAGGATGCAAACCGGCGAACGCACCGACTGAAAGATCTGCTGCGCGCTGAAGAAGGCTCGACGTCCCTTATGCAGACCGGCCGGGCATGGAGCACGTCGACCTCGCTTGGACCTGCGGCTCAAAAGGCCGCCCGTGAAGATCATGGACTGGGCATGCTCTCCGCATTCGCCGACGGCGCATGGGAAGCCCTCGATCAGGGCTGGGAGGCCGAGGAATACTCCCATCGACAGGAAGAGCGGGCCCGTCGCAGGGAGGCTCTGGAGGTCGTGCGCGTCGGTGCTGAGGGTGGGACCGCGCTCGAGGTTGCCCATGCCCACAACGTTGGCCGCGCTATGCAAATGTCATGGCCGGTTGACCCCCGGGCCCGGCCGAGGCGGTGGAAGGGGTGGTGGGGCGCCTAGGGTGTGTACCCATAAAATCGGCGGTGCCACGTGTCCGCTTACAAGCGGCATGTCCATGTCCGCTTTCGACCCATAGCGGACATTCCCCTGCCTCGGTCGGTGCGCGGACCTCAGGTGACGAGCTGCTTCTTCATGAAGAACCGGGTGTTCGATCCCACAAACTCAGGCAACTCCCCAAAGACCTCATAGCCTAGCCGCTCGTAGAGTCGCTTTGCATTTGGGTTGAACGTGTCGAGCCATGCCCGATTGCAGCCCCGGCTAACAGCCTCGCCTTCAGCCGCAGCTAAGAGCTTTGCGGCAAGGCCTCTACCCCGAAGAGGTTCTCCCACCCAAAGCTTCTCAACAAAGAGCCACCCCCAAACGGTGTATCCCACAAGGCCTGCAGCAAGTGGCTGCCCATCACCCCCAACCGGCTTTGCGATTAGAGCTGTTTTCCCTGCGTCCCCGACTTCAGCATGGTTGAACTGGGCGAGCCCTTCGACGACCAGCGTTGAAACGGGGTCCTCAGCCTGGCTTGAAATAAAGATTTGGTCGTACATTTGAGCACAGTTCCTCTCAGCCTAGGCTACAGAAGCCGGTCGGCCCCTTCAACGTCCGCAAGCCCCCCATAGCGGACGTCCGGATGGTCCGCTTTCCGGCAACCCACCTTATGCGCATTTCGCAACCGGGGCGGGGCAGGGGACTGCCGCTTCGCGCCAGTGAAGGAAGTTGGTTCATTGCTGCGAAGCAGACATTCGAACCTAGGCTAGTCGGAACCTGCTGAAGGGTGCTGTCAGTCCAACGACAACTCGTCTCCACTGAGCACAGGTAGGGCAGGGGACGCAGAGCCTACCCGGCGAGCGTCTGCCACTCAGCCAGGGCGGCTGAGCGTTGGGCCTTGTATGTCTCTCTGCTGATGAGGTGGCGGTCCTGGTTGAAGTGGTTGTGGAAGGCGGCGTGGACGGAGCTGAATTTCTGCAACGTCTTCATCTGCCGGAAGCGGAGCATGGCCCGTTCTCGTCGTCGAAACGGCAGGTGCGAGTTCTCAACCCTGTTGTTGGCCCACCGTCCAACCTCCTGCTTATCGGCGTTTCCGAGCTCCTTCATCGCAGCCTTGTAGGAGCGTAGACCGTCGGTCGTGATGGCCCGCGCGCGACCGTGCCGCTTCATGAGTTTCTTCATGAACTTCAGTGCGGCGGGCTTGTCCCTGGTCTTGGTGGCAAAGGATTCCAGCACCTCGCCTTCGTGGTCGACGGCGCGCCAGAGGTAGTGCATCTCGCCATTGATCTTCACGTAGACCTCATCCAGGTGCCACCGCCAGTGGGTGTAGGCGCGCATCTTCTGAACCCGCTTCCTGCGGATCTCAGCGGCGAACATTGGACCGAACCGGTTCCACCACAGCCGCACCGTCTCGTGGCAGATGTCGATGCCGCGCTCGGCTAGTAGGTCCTCCACGTTGCGCAGCGACAGCGGGTACTTCACGTACATCATCACCACGAGGCGGATGACCTCGGGCGAGCTGTCAAAGTACCGGAACGGGTTCGTCGATTTGG
This sequence comes from Brevundimonas sp. A19_0, assembly GCF_017744255.1. Classification (GTDB taxonomy): domain Bacteria; phylum Pseudomonadota; class Alphaproteobacteria; order Caulobacterales; family Caulobacteraceae; genus Brevundimonas. The sequence continues at coordinate 130,023 of NZ_JAGHQP010000005.1, forward strand.
CCATCATGAGACGCTACGGTCCCGTGTTTGACCTCGCAATCAGTTTGGGCTGACAGTGCCGCCCCGACCGCTGCGCTGGTGCGCTACCCGATCTTCTCGCAAGAGCCGATCGAGATGCGTACGCCACAAGCAAGAAAGCAGGAGGATGGCATGATGAACTGGAACGAAATGGGTCACGGAATGGGATTTGGCTGGCTGTTCGGCCTGCTGATCCTTGTGCTGCTGGTTTTGGCCATAGCAGCGTTGATCAAGTATCTTCGGAAATAGGAGAAAGGACTTCGCAATGACCTACACGATCAATCGCATGATCTCGGACGCGGGAATCGACGACGTCGACGTTCGCGCGCGAAAGGCGCTGGCGGATCATGGCTTTGGTGTCCTGACCGAGATCGACGTCAAGGCGACGATGAAGAAGAAGCTCGATGTCGAGATGCCGGCCTATCGCATCCTCGGCGCCTGCAACCCGAAGATGGCGCATCAGGCCATGGGGATCGAACCGCGCGTGGGTGCGATGCTGCCCTGCAACGTCATCCTGCGCGAGGTCGGGGGCGGCGTGGAGGTCAGCGCCATCGACCCGGTGGCGTCGATGCAAGCCATCCAGAACGCCGAACTGACGTCCGTGGCGGGCGAGGTGCGCGACCTCCTGGCGAAAGCCGTCGAGGCGATCTGAGATGAGCCTGCGCGCCGCCATCCTCACGGGCCTTGCGATCCTCGGGATCGGACTGCTCGCTGTCTGGCAGTTCGCGCCTTTGGTATTCTCCGAGGGGCGCGAACTGTTGAACGTCGAGAGTCTGGAAATGCTGGTGGCGCGCGCGGGTCTCTGGGGGCCGGCGCTGATCGTCGCGCTGATGACGATCGCCGTCGTCGCCAGCCCGATCCCGAGCGCCCCCATCGCACTCGCGGCCGGGGCTGCTTACGGGCATGTCTGGGGGACCGTGCAGGTCGTCATCGGCGCCGAGCTCGGGGCGCTGATCGCCTTCGGTCTAGCACGGGTTCTGGGGCATGATGTCTTGCGGCGGGTGTTCGGTGATCGCGTCGATGCCGGGCTTCTCGGCTCGCAGACCGCGTTGACGGCGACGGTTTTTGCCAGCCGCCTGATGCCCTTCGTGTCCTTCGACATGATCAGCTACGCGGCCGGACTGAGCCGATTACACGCCTGGCGTTTCGCCTTGGCAACTCTGGCGGGGATCATACCGGCAAGCTTCCTGCTGGCCCATTTCGGCGGTGAGGCGGTTAGCGGAGACCTCGGCCGCGCGACATGGGCGGTGCTGGGACTCGGGCTTGTGACGGGGCTGCCGCTGCTCTGGTTGGCGCTGCGGCAAAAGCCTGAAAAGGAAAATCCATGACGAAAAGCGATTACGAGAAGAACAGTATTACCCTCCCAGGTGCTGTGGCCATGGGAACCGGCGTGATGATCGGCGCGGGCATCTTCGCGCTGACCGGACAGATCGCCGAACTCGCCGGACCGCTCTTCCCGCTCTCGTTCATCGTGGGTGCCATCGTAACCGCGTTCAGCGCCTACACCTACATCAAGATGTCGAACGCGTATCCGTCAGCGGGCGGCATCGGGATGATCCTGAAGAAGGCCTACGGCCCGACGACGGTCGCGGCGGGTGCTGCACTCCTGATGGCGCTGTCGATGGTGATCAACGAAAGCCTCGTCGCGCGCACTTTCGGCACCTACACGCTGCGGGCGTTTGGCGGCGATCCGGACAGCGTGCTGGTGCCAATCCTCGGCGTCGGGCTGATCGTCTTCGCCTGGCTCGTGAATGTATCGGGCAACCGGTCGGTCGGGCTGTTCTCCATCGTCATGGCCGTTCTCAAGGTGGGCGGCATCGCGCTTTTCGGGGCAGCAGGCCTCTGGGCGAGCGGCATCTCGTTCGAGGCGACGGGGGGAGACATGGGCGCCACAGGCTTCGTGGCGTCGGTTGCACTGTCGATCCTGGCCTTCAAGGGCTTCACGACCATCACCAACAGCGGCGCAGAGGTGACCGACCCGCACCGCAATGTGGGCCGGGCCATCATCTGGTCGATTGCCATCTGCGTCGTCGTCTATCTGCTGGTGGCCTTCGCGGTCGGCTCCAGCCTGCCGCTCGACCGTATCGTGGCGGCGAAGGACTACGCGTTGGCCGAAGCGGCCCAGCCCTCCCTCGGTCAGACCGGCTTCTACCTGACGGTGGCGCTGGCGCTGGTGGCCACGGCGTCAGGTCTGATCGCCAGCGTGTTCGCGGTCTCGCGGATGCTGGCGATGCTGACCGACATGAAAATGATCCCGCACAGCCATTTCGGGATGCCGGGCACGATCAAGGACCACACGCTCGTCTACACGGTCGTGATCGCGGGCTTCCTAACGGTCTTCTTCGACCTCAGCCGCATCGCCTCGCTCGGGGCCTTCTTCTATCTAGTGATGGACATGATCATCCATTTCGGCGTGTTCCGGCATCTGCGTGAGGACATCGGCGCGCGGGGCTGGGTGTTGCTGACGGCCATCGCACTTGATGCCGTGGTGCTGGCCGCATTCGCCGCGATGAAATGGCAGTCCGACCCTCTCATCGTCGTGCTGGGCGCGATCGGCATGGCGCTGGTGTTCCTGTTTGTCGGGATCTTCCTCGCACGCAATCCCGCCCCGGAAGGTGCTCACGACCCCCAATGAAAGAGCTTGAGCTTCCAACGGCTGGAGGCTGCAAGCTGAAATGAAATACTGAAAGGCTGGCAAAACATGGAGCATGATCACCAACACGCGGCGCCCGACATTCCGGCGGGGACAGAGACGACGAAGGACCCGGTCTGCGGGATGACGGTCGCGGTGAAGCCGGATGGCCGACACGCGGAGTTCCAGGGCGAGACCTTCCATTTCTGCTCGGAGAAGTGCCAGACGAAATTCAATGCCGATCCCTGGTTCTACGCCTCGGGCCGGGCGGCCGGGCAGAAGAAGGCGGCGCCGGCCAACGTCCACTACACCTGTCCGATGCACCCCGAAATCGTTCGCGATGCGCCAGGTTCCTGCCCGATCTGCGGCATGGCGCTGGAGCCGATGGTCCCCTCTGACGAGCCGAGCGAGGAGCTTACCGACTTCACCCGCCGGATGTGGATCTCCGCCGCGGCGGCGGTGCCGCTCATCATCCTGACCATGGGCGAACTGGTGGCGCTGCCGGTGCGCGACTGGATCGGGCACCAGACGGCCAGCTATCTGGAGTTTTTGCTGGCCACGCCGATCATCCTCTGGGCCGCCTTGCCCTTCTTCCGGCGCGGCTGGGACTCCATCGTGAACCGCAGCCCCAACATGTGGACGCTGATCAGCATCGGCGTGGCGGCGGCCTACCTTTACTCGCTCGTCGCGACGTTCCTGCCGGGTGTGTTTCCGGAACAGTACCGGATGGGCCACGGCGTCGGTACCTACTTCGAGGCGGCGGTGGTGATCGTCGCGCTGGTCTTCGTGGGCCAGGTGCTCGAGCTGCGGGCGCGCGAACGCACCGGGGATGCGATCCGCGCACTTCTGGATCTGGCGCCAAAGACCGCACGGCGCATCCTGCCGGACGGCACCGAATACGATGCGCCGCTGGAGAACATCATGGAGGGCGACCGGCTGCGCGTGCGCCCCGGCGACGCGGTTCCGGTCGATGGTGTCGTGATCGAGGGCCGATCATCCCTGGACGAAAGCATGCTGACCGGCGAGTCGATGCCTGTCGAAAAGGGCCCGGGCGATGCGGTGACCGGTGCAACGATTAACAAGAACGGTTCCTTGGTGATGGAGGCGGGCAAGGTCGGGTCCGACACCGTGCTGGCGCAGATCGTGGCGATGGTGTCGAACGCGCGGCGGTCCCGCGCGCCGATCCAGGGGCTGGCCGACCGGGTGTCGGCGGTATTCGTGCCGACGGTCGTGGTCATCGCAATCGCAGCTTTCATCGTCTGGACGATCTTCGGGCCCGAGCCCGCGCTGATCTTCGCCATCGCCTCGGCAGTGTCGGTCCTCATCATCGCCTGCCCCTGTGCGCTGGGGCTGGCGACACCGATCTCCATCACCACGGCGGCCGGGCGCGGCGCACAGGCGGGCGTGCTGATCAAGGACGCCGAGGCGCTGGAGCGTATGGCGGGTGTCGATACGCTCATCGTGGACAAGACCGGCACGCTGACCATGGGCAAGCCGAAGCTGACGGACGTTGTGGCGCTTGGCGACATTGCCGAAACCGACCTGCTGTCGCTGGCCGCAGCGCTGGAGCGCGGTTCCGAGCATCCTCTGGCCGAGGCCATCGTCGAGGGAGCCGAGGCACGGGGTGCGCCGCGTCAGGAGGCCACGGACTTTGACGCCGTCACAGGCAAGGGCGTGCAGGGCCGCGTCGGTGGGCGCGCGGTGGCGCTCGGCAACGCGGCGATGATGCGGGAGATGGGGCTCGACACCGCGCAGGCCGAGTCAAAGGCCGACACCCTGCGCGCCGAGGGCAAGACGGCAGTGTTCGTCGCTCTCGACGGCGCGCTCGTCGGCATCGTGGCAGTCGCCGACCCGATAAAGGACAGCACCGCACAGGCCATCAGAGAACTTCATGCCCAGGGACTGCGGGTGATCATGGCGACGGGCGACAACGAGCGCACGGCGCAAGCCGTGGCAGGCAAGCTCGGGATCGACGAAGTGCGTGCGGGCATCCTGCCCGAGGCAAAGAAAGACCTGATCGACCAGTTGCGCCGCGACGGCCACAAGATCGCGATGGCGGGCGACGGGGTGAACGACGCGCCCGCACTGGCCGCCGCCGATGTCGGCATCGCCATGGGCACCGGGGCCGATGTGGCGATGGAAAGCGCAGGCATCACCCTGTTGGGCGGCGACCTGATGGGCATCGTGCGGGCGCGCAAGCTCGCCCGCGCCACCTTGCGCAACATCAAGCAGAACCTGTTCTTCGCCTTCGCCTACAACGCGCTTGGCGTCCCCATCGCCGCCGGGCTGCTTTACCCTGTCACCGGACTTCTGCTCTCGCCGATGATCGCGGCGGCGGCGATGAGCCTGTCGTCGGTCTCGGTGATCACCAACGCCCTGCGGCTCAGGCGGGTCGATCTCTGACCGGCAAGTCCACCCATGCAATCTCGAAAGGAAGATGAGATGAACCAAGACACTTTTTCCCGCCGCACGCTTCTGGTCGGCGCAGCTGCGCTGGTGGCTGCGTCGCCCCTGAGGGCTCTGGCGGGTGCTGTCAGTCCAACGACAACTCGTCTCCACTGAGCACAGGTAGGGCAGGGGACGCAGAGCCTACCCGGCGAGCGTCTGCCACTCAGCCAGGGCGGCTGAGCGTTGGGCCTTGTATGTCTCTCTGCTGATGAGGTGGCGGTCCTGGTTGAAGTGGTTGTGGAAGGCGGCGTGGACGGAGCTGAATTTCTGCAACGTCTTCATCTGCCGGAAGCGGAGCATGGCCCGTTCTCGTCGTCGAAACGGCAGGTGCGAGTTCTCAACCCTGTTGTTGGCCCACCGTCCAACCTCCTGCTTATCGGCGTTTCCGAGCTCCTTCATCGCAGCCTTGTAGGAGCGTAGACCGTCGGTCGTGATGGCCCGCGCGCGACCGTGCCGCTTCATGAGTTTCTTCATGAACTTCAGTGCGGCGGGCTTGTCCCTGGTCTTGGTGGCAAAGGATTCCAGCACCTCGCCTTCGTGGTCGACGGCGCGCCAGAGGTAGTGCATCTCGCCATTGATCTTCACGTAGACCTCATCCAGGTGCCACCGCCAGTGGGTGTAGGCGCGCATCTTCTGAACCCGCTTCCTGCGGATCTCAGCGGCGAACATTGGACCGAACCGGTTCCACCACAGCCGCACCGTCTCGTGGCAGATGTCGATGCCGCGCTCGGCTAGTAGGTCCTCCACGTTGCGCAGCGACAGCGGGTACTTCACGTACATCATCACCACGAGGCGGATGACCTCGGGCGAGCTGTCAAAGTACCGGAACGGGTTCGTCGATTTGGCCATCATGAGACGCTACGGTCCCGTGTTTGACCTCGCAATCAGTTTGGGCTGACAGTGCCCCCAGCCACCATCCGCCTCCAGGATGGTGAGCATGCTCAGCAGATCACCATTGAGCGCATCTGGACTGCCAGCGCAGAAGAGCGGTTCTCTGAGTCCATCTTAACCATAGACTCCGAGATGAGCATGATGTGGCAGTCGGTTCGCGAGCTGCTGCGCCCCGGTCCATGACCGCGCAGTTTGAAGCCCGGGCGACCGCCGCTCCGGTAGCGACGTCCCATTCTCAGCCAATGTCCGCTTCCCACCCTTAGCAGACATTTCGAGAGTCCGCTTTTGGGGGGCCATCGCGCGTCACTTATGAGGACGCGACCTAGCCGCCGGGCAGGGGGGCGGCGCAAGGCCAAAGCCCTGAGAGCCGGGTCCGACTACCAAGGGCGGTGTTCCTTCACGCTTCGGCCTTGCTTGCGTGGGAGTCCAGCCAACGCTGAGCCTCGTCTCGCTTGATCAGCCTGCGCCGGCCAACCTTCAGCGTTTTGAGCCTGTGGGTGGCGATCTCTTCATAGACCTTGGTCCTCCCGATCGAGGACCATTCGCAGAATTGCTGGACTGACATCACGACAGACTGGGGGGCGGTGGACATGACTGACTCCGGGGCGGGCCGCGATATGGAGTTTTCCGTCAAGGTTCGTTCAGATGGCACATTTGAAACCGCAAGCCAGTTGAGAGATGGCCCCACGCTCCGATCAACCTGAGGCAATTTAGAGCATAAGATAGCGGCTCTAACGGTGCCCGAAAGGCAGCCCGACACATGGATGGTCTTCTGTGAGCCGGAGCCCGTGCACCTCCGCTGGGTCACCGAACTAAGAATCGTTCCGAGGGCTTCTGATTCGCAGGGATGGGGGCGACGCTATCGCGCTCGCTGAGCACGACCGCGCGGCGTGAACACCAAGGACGCGGCCGGGCAGCGGTGCTCTGTGCTGGGGCGGGTGTTGGGGTGGTATGAAGCGGTCCAGATAAAGTGATTGTAAATCAACAGTTTAAGGAGACGATTGGCGCACCCGACAGGATTCGAACCTGTGACCTTTGCCTTCGGAGGGCAACACTCTATCCAGCTGAGCTACGGGTGCGGGTCAAGGAGGCGGTGCTTATCGTATCGCGGGGCGGGCCTCAATCCCAAAGCGCAAAAGGTGCGGCCCGATCGTGCGGGCCGAAAGTCCGGCCTTGGCGCCACGCCGTCCCGGCCTTAAGCCTTGGGTCTCTGCTACGGGAGGTTCAGTCTCATGCGTTCACCGTTCCCCGGTCTTGTGGTCCCCGGTCTTGTGGCCGCCGTGGTCGTCCTGCTGGTCGCGGCCTGTGCCAGTGTCGCGCCGCCCGCTGCGGATCGCGAGGCCGCGCTGAACGTCATAGCCGAGGACTACGTCCACCTGATCCTCGAGATCGGCGAGCATGAGCCCGGCTATGTCGACGCCTATTACGGTCCCGAGGAATGGCCGGCAGAGGCCAGGGCCGAACTGCGCTCCGTGCCTGAGCTGACCGCGGCGGCCACCACCCTGCTGGCCGGGATCGAGGCGGTGCCCGAGGCGGGGCTGACCCCCGAGCTGCGCCAGCGTCGCGCCTATCTGCGCGCCCACGTCTCGGCCGCCCACGCCCGCCTCCGCATGATCGCCGGCGAGACAATGGGCTTTGCCGACGAGGCCGAGGCCCTGTTCGGCATCCGTCCGGAATTGCGCCCGCTGGAAAGCTTCGATCCGGTGCTGGCGCGGCTGGATGCCCTGCTGCCGGGCGAAGGGTCGATCAACGCCCGCCTCGGCGCCTTCCGGGGCGGCACCGCCATTCCGCGCGACCGTCAGGAAGTGGTGATCGCGGCCGCCATTGCCGAGTGCAAGGCCCGCACCGAGGCCCATATCGACCTGCCCGCAGGCGAGAACTTCACCCTCGAATTCGTCACCGACAAGCCCTGGTCGGGCTACAACTGGTACCAGGGCCAGTCGCAGAGCCTGATCCAGATCAATGTCGACCAGCCGATCTCGATCGAGCGCGCCATCGATCTGGGCTGCCACGAGGGCTACCCCGGCCACCACGTCTACAACATGCTGCTGGAAAAGACCTTTGTCCGCGAAAAGGGCTGGGTCGAGATGAGCGTCTATCCGCTCTACAGCCCGATGAGCCTGATCGCCGAGGGCAGCGCCAACTACGGCATCGACCTGGCCTTCCCGGGCGAAACGCGCGGCGACTGGGAGCGCGCGGTCCTGTATCCGCTGGCCGGCCTCAACCCCCAGAAGGTCGAGCTTCAGACCGCCATCCTCGACATCACCCGCGAACTGGCCCGCGCCGAATACACCATCGCCGACGACTATCTTTCCGGCCGCGCCGACCGCGAGACCACCATCCAGCACCTGATCAAATACGGCCTGCATAGCCGCGGCTCGGCCGAACGCCGCATCCGCTTCATCGATACCTACCGCAGCTACATCATCAACTACGGCCTCGGCCGGGACATGGTGCAGGACTGGGTCGAGTCCCAGGGCCCCGACCACTGGTCGACCATGGAACGCCTGCTGGGCAGCCAGATCCTGCCGACCGACCTGCTCTGACGCCGCGTCTCCTCCCCATCCTGATGGGGAGGGGGACCGCGTAGCGGTGGAGGGGCTCCTCACCGGATGCACACCCCTCCAGAGCCCCTCCGTCTCGGTGGCTATCGCCCCCGATCCACCTCCCCAACTTCGTTAGGGAGGAGACAAAGAAAGCCGTCATCCTCGGGCTTGACCCGAGGATCGGTGCCACCCGCGATGGCCTCCTCGTAAGGGTGGATTGAAGGACGCAGCTATAAAGACAGCGCCCGAATTCCCCCGCCTTTCCAACACCCCTGCCGTTTCCCGCACCGTTCTTCCCGCCTCACCCCGGGCCTGTGCGAACCTCCCCCCGTCCCGTCGCACGGAGGGCTCGTAAGGCCTGCGACCTTGTGAGCGGCGGGAGCGATGGAGCGGGGTCGGGCCGCATGGCCCGAGCACCCTCATCACCGCCTCCGGGTGTGTGGTGGGGGCAAGGGTCGAGGGGGAAACTCGGCCGTTCCGGGACTGAACGCAGGTTCAGCCCGCCCGCCGGAGGCGCTGCGGTAAGGCGATAACACCGCCACCCGACGCAAGCTTCCGGAAAACCACCGCGCGGAGCGTCAGACTTCGTCGAAACGGTAAAACACATCTTCTCCGGGCGAAGGCCCGGCGCTCCGCCTGCCCTCCACCCTCTGCCGCGCGCGGCGAGAGGCGCTCAGGCTCGTCAGGAGAACCGTGAAAGCGTCACTGCGCCAGCATGCCGCCGTCGATCTTGAACTCGCTGCCGGTCACGAATTTGGACTCGTCCGAGGCCAGATAGACCACGCACCAGGCCACATCGTCGGGCTCGCCGATGCGCTTCATCGGAATGCCGCGCGTCAGCCGCTCGTGGGCCTTGGCCTCGTCGCCGCCGGCCATGGCGATGAAGGGATCGAGGATCGGCGTCTTGATGAAGACCGGGTGCACCGAGTTGCAGCGCACGTTCCAGTCCTGCTTGGCGGCCTCCAGCGCGATGGTCTTGGTGTACATCCAGACGGCGGCCTTGGTGGCGTTATAGGCGCCCATGCCCGGGGCGGCGGCCAGTCCCGCCACCGACGACAGATTGATGATCGAGGCCGGCGCCGAGGCCCGCAGATGCGGCATGGCGTGCTTGCAGCCCAGCATGATGCTTTCGATGTTGACGGCCTGGACCTTGCGCCAGTTCTCAAGGCTGTCGGCCTCGGCATAGCGCAGCTCGCCGCCGATCCCGGCATTGTTGATCAGCACCGACAGGCCGCCCATGGCCGCGACCGCATCGGCCACCACCCGCACCCAGTCCTCCTCGCGGGTGACGTCCTGGGCGAAGGCGAACACCCGGCCCGGGTGATCCGCCGCCAGCCGGTCCCGCAGGGCCTCGACCGCACCGAGCTCCAGATCGGTCAGGGCGACCCTGGCCCCTTCCTCCAGCAGGCGCAGGGCCATGGCCTGCCCCAGTCCCCCGGCGGCCCCGGTGATCAGGATGGTCTTGTCCTTGACGCGATCGGTCATGCGCGGGCTCCCATGGCGGCGGCGACCGTGTCCATGAAGCGGGCCAGCTCGACATCCTTGTCGGTCACGCCCCCGGCATCGTGGGTGGTCAGCCGCACCTCGACCCGGTCGTACACATTGAACCATTCGGGATGGTGGTCGCGCTTGTCCGCCATCAGGGCCACGCGGGTCATGAAGCCGAACGCCGCATTGAAGTCGGCAAAGCGGAAGGTCCGCTGGATGGCGTCACCCTCGCCCGGATCGACCGACCAGTCCGTCAGCGTCTGGACGGCCTTTTCGGCCCCGATCGTCTCGCCCATGGCGTCACTCCCTTGCTGTTCCGCCCTCTATAGACCGCCCTTCGCCGCTTCCGAAAGGCGGGAACCGAATGGTCAAGCTTGTCGTTGCTCCGTCAGTTCGAGGGAGGTTCTGATGGATGCGTTCACCGACAATCTGTGGCTGGCGACGCTCCGACCCGTCGATCGCAAGCGGCTGGCCCCGCATTTGACCGAGCGCCCGTTCGACACGGGCCTCATGCTGTACGACATCGGCGAGGCGGTCGACTGCATCTGGTTCCCCCTGCACGGGGTAGTCTCCCTGATGACCGTGCTGGACGAGGGCCATGCCGTGGAAACCGCCGCCATCGGGCGCGAGGGCCTGGTCGGCGTCACCTGTGGCCCGCTGAACGGGCGCGCCGCGACGCGCGCCATCGGCCAGATCGAGGGCGTGGCCGCCTGCTGCGACGCCGATACCTTCGCCGAACTGCTGTCCGAGAGTGCGCCCATGCGTGCCGCCCTGTCCCGCTTTACCGAGGGCCTGATGGCCCAGGTCCAGCAATCGGCCGCCTGCAACGCCCAGCACCGGCTGGACCAGCGCCTCGCCCGCTGGCTGCTGGCGACCCAGGACCGCACCGACAGTGCCCGCCTCGAGCTGACCCAGGCCGATGTGGCCGGCATGCTCGGCGTGCGTCGCGCGACCGTCAGCGAGGTCGGCGCCGAGCTGGAGGGCCGCGGCCTGATCCGGCGGGGCCGCGGCTGGGTCGAGGTTCTGGACCGCGACGCGCTCGAGGGGGCGGCCTGCGGCTGCTATGGCCTGGTGCGCGGGGTGATGGCCGATCTGGGCCAGCCGCGACGTGTCGCCGCCTGATCCGGAGTATGTGCCTGACGCCCGCGACCACACGGACCGGTGACGCCGCCGCACCGACAGGCTAAACCGCCCGCCATGAGCGCTTCCTCCCCCGATCCGTCCCTCTCGCCCTTCGGCTACCGCGACATGCCGCGCGACGAGAAGGTGCGCCGGGTGCGCGGCGTGTTCGACAGCGTCGCCCCGTCCTATGACCGGATGAACGACCTGATGAGCGGCGGCGTACACCGACTGTGGAAGGACGCCGCGGCCGCCCGTCTCAACCCCCGTCCGGGCGAGGTCATTCTGGACGTGGCCGGCGGTACCGGCGATCTGGCCCTGCGCTATGCCAAGCTGGCCCGCAAGGCCGCCGCCCGCAGTGGAGGCGAGCCGGCCACCGTGCTGGTGCTCGACTACAATGCCGAGATGATCGCCGCAGGCCGGGCCCGCGAGGCCGGCGCCCGCGAAGCCTCGCCCGAAGTGACCTGGATGGTCGGCGACGCCCTGTCCCTGCCGCTGCCCGATGCTTCGGTCGACGCCTATTCCATCGGCTTCGGCATCCGCAATGTGGCCCGGATCGAGGAAGCCCTGGCCGAGGCGCGACGGGTCCTCAAGCCGGGCGGTCGCTTCCTCTGTCTCGAATTCTCCCATCCCACCAGCGAGGCGCTGGCCAGGGCCTATGACGCCTGGTCGTTCCGGATGATCCCGCGCATCGGCGGCTGGGTCGCCGGCGACCGCGACAGCTACCAGTATCTTGTCGAGAGCATTCGCCGCTTCCCCAACCAGCAGACCTTCAAGGCCATGATCGAACAGGCCGGCTTCTCGAATGTCAGCGTGACCAATCTGTCCGGCGGCATCGCCGCGCTGCACCACGCCTGGGCGATCTGACCCTGGCCCGTCTGTTCCGACAGCCTCCGCCTCCGCCCCGGACCCTGCCGGTGCGCCACCCGGTGGCCGCGGCCCTGCGCCTGATCGGCTGGGGCTGGATCCTGGTGCGCCACGACGCCCTGTTGCCGCGCGAGATCACCCCGCTGCTGCCCGCCTGGCTGCGCCCCGTGGCGGCCCTCCTGCACCTGTTCTCGGGGCGTGAGGCCCGGACCGGCCGCCCCGGCGAGCGGGTCGGGCGGGCGCTTGAAAAGCTGGGTCCCGCCGCCATCAAACTGGGTCAGGTGCTGGCCACCCGCGCCGACATCTTTGGCACCCGGTTCGCCCTCGATCTCGGCCGTCTCAAGGATCGCCTGCCGCCCTTCCCGCTGGAGCAGGCCCGCATCGAGATCGAGCGGGCCCTCGGCCGCCCGGTCGAAAGCCTGTTCATCGACCTGCAGCCCGCGATCGCCGCCGCCTCCCTGGCCCAGGCCCACGCGGCCCATCTGCAGGACGGCCGCAAGGTGGCGGTCAAGGTGCTGCGCCCGGGCGTGGAGGGGCGCGTGGCCGAGGGGCTGGACGCCCTGCGCCTCGCGGCCGGATGGGCCGAGCGTTTCGTCGCCCCCGCCCGCCGTCTGGAGCCCCGCGCCTTCGTCGAGACCATCGCCCGCTCGATGGAGCTGGAGCTGGACATGCGGCTCGAGGCCGCCGCCGCCTCCGAAATGGGCGAGGTCATGCAGAAGGGCGAGGCCGGGGACGGCGCCCTGATGACCGCGCCGGGCGTGGTCTGGGACGGGGTCGGCAAGCGGGTGCTGACACTGGAATGGGCCGAGGGCCTGCCCATGACCGATCCCGCCTGTCGCGAACAGCCGGGGCTGGATACCGACGCCCTGGCCGACAATGTGGTGCGCGCTTTCCTGATCCAGGCGCTGGACCACGGCACCTTCCACGCCGACCTGCACGAGGGCAACCTGTTCGCCTACCCGCCCGCGCGGCTGGTGGCGGTCGACTTCGGCATCGTCGGCCGGCTGGGCAAGGAAGAGCGCCGCTACCTCGCCGAGATCCTGTGGGGCTTCCTCAGCCGCGACTATGACCGCATCGCCCGGGTCCATTTCGAGGCCGGCTATGTCCCCCCCAGCCATTCGGTCCAGGCCTTCGCCCAGGCCCTGCGCGCGGTGGGCGAGCCGGTGATCGGCAAACAGGCCAGTCAGGTCTCCATGGGCCGTCTGCTGGGCCAGCTGTTCGAGATCACCGCCCTGTTCGACATGCGGCTGCGGCCCGAGCTGATCCTGTTGCAAAAGACCATGGTCTCGGTCGAGGGCGTGGCCCGCCGTCTCAATCCCGACCACGACCTGTGGGCGGCCGCCCGCCCGGTGGTCGAGCGCTGGATCCGGCGTGAACTCGGCCCCCAGGCCCAGGTGCGCGATGCGCTCGAGGAGGTCGTCACCGGCCTCCGCGCCCTGTCCCAGCGCCTGCATCGCGAGACCGACGGCGCCCCGGTCGCCCCGGTGGTCATGGTGCCGCGCCCCTCCTGGTGGCCCACGGTTCTGTCAATTGTGGCGCTGGGCGCCGCAACGGCTGCCCTTGTTCTGTCGCTTTGACAGCGCAAATGTAGGGGCAGTTCCGTACCGCCACACCCGGAGGCAAGGCATGCGTATCACTGGAAAGCCGCTCACCGTCGCGGGCGCCGCACTGGCCTGCGGCCTCGTCCTCGGCCTGACGTCCGGCACCGCCTTGGCCCAGGACACGGCTGCGGCCAGCCTGCCGAACGCCTTCGAGACCCCGCCTCGCGCGGCGGCCCCCGTGCCGGTCCAGGCCGCTCCGACGGACGAGGCTCCCGACGTCGCCCGTAGCCGCGAGACCCTGATGGCCGTCATCGAGGACGCCCAGGACGGTGCGCTCGACTTCACCGCCTTCAGCGAGGATGTGGCCGGTCGCCTGCGCCCGGTCGAGGCCGAGCTGACCGGCGCCATCCAGAGCTTCGGCGACCTCGAGGACATCACCTATGTGGGGCGCCAGGACGGGGCCGACATGTTCGAGGTGCGCTTCTCGGAACTGCTGACCCAGTGGGTGATCGGCTTCGATGCCGACGACCACATCGCCGTGCTGCTGTTCCGCGAGGCGCCGGCCGAAGCCACTCCCGCGGCTGCCCCGACCGCCAACTAGTCCGCGTCCGGCCGTCCCCGGCCGCTTTTGATCTGCGACCGGCGGGTCTTGGCCTTGAGCCGCCGTTCCTTTGACGCCCGCGTGGGCCGGGTCGCAATCCGCGGCCGCGGCGGCGCGGCCACCGAATCGATCAGGGTATGCAGCCGGTCGATGGCGTCCTGACGATTGCGCTCCTGTGTGCGAAAGCGCGTCGCCGTCAGCACCAGAATCCCCTCCAGGGTCAGCCGCCGCCCGGCCGCCTTCAGCAGCCGCGCGCGCACGCCCTCGGGCAGGCTGGGCGAGCCCCGGGCGTCAAAGCGCAGCTCGACCGCCGTCGCCACCTTGTTGACGTTCTGGCCCCCCGGCCCCCCGGCCCGAAAGAACCGGAATTCAAGCTCGTCCTCGCCGATACGGATCATCCCGACAGTCTAGCGCGCCGCCCGCCGCCACACTATGCTCCCCCCGACCGCACGGTCCCGCGGGTGTAGCTCAATGGTAGAGCAGCAGCTTCCCAAGCTGACGACGAGGGTTCGATTCCCTTCACCCGCTCCAGATTCGGCGCTCAGGCGGACTCGAGACTGACTGCGGCGGTCGCGCCTCACTCCGGCAAGATCAGGATGTCCGCTGTGTCAGGTGCAGGAACGCGGCCGAGCGGGGTACGCCCAGCGTGACGGTCGCGCGGCTGCACTTGGTCATGGGGGCGTCCTCGTGCCAGTCTGGGCCGCAGGGGGAGATCGCGATGTTCAGCAGTTGGGTGGACACGGTACACTGGCCGGCTCTGGAAGCTATTGGCACGTGCGCAGCCACTGTCGTCGCACTGGGATTGGCCTTCGGGTCTTGGCGGCGGGCAGCGAGGGATGAGCGGCAGCGGCATCGGGCCACGTTGCGAGCCCTGGCGGCCATCATGGAATCCATCAACGACGCCTGCCAGATGGCGCTGGACAGGCTGCGCGAGGGGGCGGACGTTCGCACTGTGGCCGTCACGCTCATGAGGACGTCGGTCCACCAGTCGTCGATCAAGGCACTCGAACAATTTGACCTTGCCCGCTTTCGAAACCCGCAGACCATCAACTGGATCATCCTCGTGCGGGCCCACACGACGGGCTTGATCCGGGTTGCCGAGGATGTAGCGAGCGAGAGGGATGGTGGCGCTGGATTCCAGGCCATAGTGGAGCACTGCCAGAGGGTGGCTGTCGATGCGAAGGGGAGGTTTGGGGCAGACCTCGGACGGACCCACTCTCCTGTGCCGCAATCAGCCCGACGGTGACGCCGCCACGAAACTGGCTCCGCATCCGGAGCAATCTTCGCGATTCAGACGCCGCAATGTCATCAAGCCACGCGGGCTCGGGTGATCGGGTCCGGGGTAAGACCGTCCGCAATCGGAGCGGACGTCACTTGTCCGTCTCCTGAAGATTTCAGGGGCCCGGTTCGGGTCGGCGGGGCGAGTGTCGGTGATCCGCAGCGTATCCATCTCCCAGGTCTGGCCGATCGCCTGGCCCGCCCGTCGTGAGACGGCGGCCGGGACGGGCCTGCGTCTGCCCGCGCCACGTCGCTGGGCCGAGATCGCGCTCGCCCTCCTGATCCTCATTCAGCTGGTGCGGCTGGGGGCCCTTCTGGTGGCGCCCGCTCCGACCGCTCCATCCGCCGAGGCGCCGGCCGCCGACACCGGCGTCCTGTCGCGCTTCGATGCCTTCTTCCACACGGGCGAGCCCAGCAGTCTTGCGGGCATCACCCAGGCGGGCAGCGAGCAGCTGCGCCTGTTCGGTGTGCGGGCCGGTGCCGGCGGGGGCGGCTCGGCCATCCTCGGCCTGCCCGACGGCACCCAGCTGTCGGTCGGGGTGGGCGAGGAGATCCAGCCGGGCCTGATCCTGCGCGCCGTGGCCGAAGACCATGTGACGGTCGCGCGCGGCACCTCGGTCAGCCGGATCGATTTCGGCGAGGTGCCGGTCGGGGCGGCGTCCGTGCCCCCACCGCCGACCACGCCGCAGGTTGTGGCTCCGCCGCGCCCGACGCCGACCGCTCCGGCTGCGACCGGGGCCGCGGTTGTCGACCCAGAGCGTCTGATGGCCGAGGCCGGCCTGCGCCCCCGCATGCAGGGCCTGTCGGTCAACGGCCTGACCGTCACCGCCCGGGGCGACAGTCCCCAGCTGGCCGCCGCGGGACTGCGGGCCGGCGATGTCATCCTGTCGGTCAACGGCATCGCGCTGGACGGCCCCTCCGCCCTCAATCGCCTGCGCACCGACCTGGCCCAGGCCCCGGAAGCCGTGATCCGCTTCGAGCGGGACGGCACCCCCCAGACCACCACCGTAAGGACCCGCCCGTGATCCGGTCGTCTTCCCGACTTTTCGGCCGTCTGGCCGCCCTGATGCTCGCGGCCCTGGTCGTGCAGGCGGGGCTGCCCGCGACCGCCGCCCGGGCCCAGGAGCGCCAGATCCTGAATGTGCAGGGTGCCGACATCCGCGCCTTCATCCAGGACATCGCCCGCTCGACCGGCCGGACCTTCATCGTCGATCCGGCAGTGACCGGCACGGTGACGGTCACCAGCGACCGGCCCCTGACGCCGGCCGAGACCTATGAGGTGTTCCTCTCGACCCTGCGCGCCAACGGTCTGGTGGTCATCCCGACCGGCTCGGGCGCCTATCGCATCGCCCCCGCCCAGGGCGCGGCCCAGGGCCCGGCGACCGTGGGGACCGAGCGCTTCTCGACCGAAGTCTTCCAACTGCACCACATCGACGCGGCCTCGGCGGCCGAAACCATCCGCCCGCTGGTCGGGCCGCAGGGTCAGGTGCTGGCCAACCCCAACAGCAATACGGTGGTGGTGGCCGACTTCGTCGACAATCTGGCGCGCGTCCGCGCCCTGATCGCGCGCATCGACGTGGACCGCACCGACATCGTCGTCATCACCCTCGAAAACTCCTCAGCGCGCGAGATCGCCGCCGTGCTGGACGAGGTTCTGGCCCCCGTCGGCGGTCAGGCAGGGCAGGGACTGGTCAAGGTGACGGCGGTCGAGAGCTCCAACTCCATCGTCCTGCGCGGCGAGCCCGCGGCCCTGACCCGTGTCCAGTCGCTGATCTTCGACCTCGACCAGCGGGCCCTGACCTCGGACGACGTCCGCGTGGTCTTCCTTGAGCATATCGATGCGGAGCAACTGCTGCCCGTGCTGCAACAGATCGTCGGACAGGCGGTCTCGACCGAGGCGCCTTCGGCGGGCGGCGAGGGGGCCGACAGCGCGGCAGCGCCGCCCGCGCCCGGCCAGCGCGCCACCATCGCCCGCTATCCCGGCGCCAACGCCCTCGTCATCTCGGCCCCGCCCGAGACCCAGCGCATGCTGGGCGATGTGATCGCCCAGCTGGACCGCCGCCGCCAGCAGGTCCTGATCGAGGCCATCGTGGTCGAGCTGTCGGACAATGCCGTGCGCGAACTGGGCGTCCAGTGGCTGCTGGCCGGCGAGGATGGCAATCCGGTCCTGGCCACCAACTACACCGACCGGGCTGCGCCCCTGCTGTCGGTCGGTGGGGCGCTGGCCGGTCGCGATCTGGATGCGGACGATCCCCTGCGCGACCAGCTGGCCACCGCGGCGGTCAACGGCCTGCTGGGGGCCAACGGCTTCATCGGTGGCGGCGGTGGCCGGATCGGCGATGCCCTGTTCGGCTTCATCATCAATGCGGCCAAGACCGACTCGGGCTCGAACCTGCTGCAGACCCCCTCGCTGATGACCCTCGACAATGAGGAGGCCACCATCCTGGTCGGTCAGGAAGTGCCGATCACGACCGGCGAGACCCTGCTGAACGGCAATGACAATCCCTTCCGCACGACCCAGCGCCAGGACATCGGCGTCAAGCTGATCGTCCGGCCCCAGATCAACGCCGGCGGCTCGGTGACCCTGTTCATCCGCCAGGAGGTGTCGAGCATCAACGGCATCCTCAGCAGCAACGCCAACGACCTGATCCTCGACAAGCGCGAGCTGGAGACCACCCTCGTGGTCGACGACGGTGACATCGCCGTGGCGGGTGGCCTGCTGGACCAGAACGACCGGCTGTCGGTCGACCGCGTCCCGGTGCTGTCCGACGTGCCGCTGATCGGTGGCCTGTTCCGCTCGGAGAGCCGCCAGCGGGGCCGCACCAATCTGATGATCTTCATCCGCCCGACCATCATCCGCAGCCCGGCCGACGCCCAGCGCCTGACCGCCGACCGCTGGGGCTATATGCGTCAGGAGCAGCTGCGTGTGGCCCCGGATCAGGAGCCCAGCCTCGACGAACTGCTGCGCGACTACATCCGCACCCAGCCGCCCGTGCCGCCGCAGTACCTTGAGGTCGCCCCGGTCGCGCCGGTCGACGGCGACACCCTGCCGCCGGTGCAGCCCTGATCCCATGACCGCGCCGGCCGTTCCCTCCCTCAGCTATGCCTTTGCCAAGCGCCACGGCGTGGCGGTGATCGCGCTCGGCGATGTGGCCGAGGTGGCGCTGCGCGAGGGGGCAGACCCCCTGTCGCTGGTCGAGGCCCGGCGCGTGCTGGGGTGCCCGCTGAAGGTCGAACCGGTCAGCCGCAGCGCCTTCGATCGCCTGCTGTCCGAGGCCTATGCGGGCGATCCGCTGGCCGGCCCGGACGCGGGCGACGACCTGGCCCTGCCCGGCGGCCTCGACAGTCTGGTCGACGAGATGCCGGCCGCCGCCGACCTGCTGGACACCACCGACGACGCCCCGGTCATCCGGCTGATCAACGGCCTGATCGCCGAGGCCGTGCGCGCGGGCGCCTCGGACATCCACCTTGAGCCCTATGAGCAGGCGCTGATCGTGCGCATGCGCGTCGACGGGGTGCTGAAGGAGGCCCTGACCCTCAACCCGCGCCTGACGCCCGTCGTGGTGTCGCGCATCAAGGTCATGGCCCGCCTCGACATCGCCGAAAAGCGCATCCCCCAGGACGGCCGCATTCCGCTGGCGCTGGGCGGCAAGACCCTCGATGTGCGCGTCTCGACCCTGCCGTCGCGGGCGGGCGAGCGGGTCGTGCTGCGCATTCTCGACAAGGATCAGGCGGGCCTCGGCCTGCGCGATCTCGGCATGGATGAGGCCACGCTCGACGCCTATCACGCCGCCCTGGCCGAACCGAACGGCATCCTGCTGGTCACCGGCCCGACCGGCTCGGGCAAGACCACCACCCTCTATGCGGGCCTGTCGCTGCTCAACACCGGCACCCGCAACATCCTGACGGTCGAGGACCCGGTCGAATATGCGGTCGAGGGTGTCGGCCAGACCCAGGTGAATGCCAAGGTCGGCATGACCTTTGCCGCCGGGCTGCGCGCCATCCTGCGTCAGGACCCCGACGTGGTCATGGTCGGCGAGATCCGCGACGTCGAGACCGCCTCGATCGCCGTCCAGGCCGCCCTGACCGGTCACCTGGTGCTGTCGACGGTGCACACCAATGATGCGGCCGGCGCCGTCACCCGCCTGCGCGACATGGGGGTCGAGCCCTTCCTGCTGGCCTCGACCCTGCGCCTGATCATGGCCCAGCGGCTGGTCCGCCGCCTGTGCCCCCATTGTCATACGCCCGAGGTCGCCGATGCGGCGACCGCGCGGCTGGTCGGCATTGCGGCGGGCGAGACGGTCTGGCGCCCCACGGGCTGCGACGCCTGCGGCCAGACCGGCTATGTCGGACGGGTTGGCCTCTACGAGACGATCCGCGTCACCGACACCCTGCGCCGGCTGATCACCACCGGGGCCGACGAAGCCGCCATCAATGCCGAGGCGCTCGGGGACGGGCGGACGCTGGCCGGACAGGCGCGGGCGCTGGTGCTGGACGGCACCACCTCGGTCGAGGAGGCGCTGCGCGTCACCCGCACCCGGTCCGAGGACCTGCCGCCGATCGAGGCGGTGGCCTGATGCCCCGTTTCGACTATGTGGCCGTGGACGGCGCCGGGCGCACGGTGACCGGCAGTGTCGAGGCCCGCGACCTCGCCCTGGCCCGCGATCAGCTGGGCCGCAAACAGCTGATGCCGCTGGAGGTCCAGCCCGGCCGGGGCGTTTCGCGCACCGGGACCGCCGGCCCCGCGCGCGGCAGCCGGCTGGATGCCCGGGCGCTGGCGCTCGCCACCCGCCAGCTGGCCACCCTGATCGCGGTCGTGCCGGTCGAGGAGGCGGTTCGCACCCTCGCGCTCCAGGCCGAAAAGCCGAAGGTCCGGCGCTGTCTGGAGGCCGTGCACAAGGGGGTGGTCGAGGGCCGCCGCCTGTCCGAGGCCATGGGTGAACAGGGCCGGGCCTTTCCGCCGCTCTACCGCGCCATGATCGCGGCGGGCGAGTCCTCGGGTGCGCTGCAGCCGATCCTCGAACGGCTGGCCGACGGGCTGGAGCGCGAGCAGGAAGTGCGCGGCAAGGTCATCACCGCCCTGGTCTACCCCGCCGCCCTGGCGGTCGTGGCGCTGGCCGTCATCACCGCCCTGATGACCTTTGTCGTGCCCAGGGTGGTCGACCAGTTCACCAGCATGAACCAGCAGCTGCCCCTGCTGACGCGAATCATCATCGGCATCTCCCACGCCATGCGCGACTGGGGCTGGGTGGCGGCCCTTGTGCTGGTCTGTGCGGGGGCGCTGGCCGGCCTTGCCCTGCGCCGCCCGGCCCTCAGGTTGAAGGCCGACACCGCCCTGCTGCGCCTGCCGGTCGTCGGACGGCTGATCCGCGACCTGCACGCCGCGCGCATGGCCCGCACCCTGTCGACCATGATCGCCTCGGGCCTGCCGGTGCTGGAGGGGCTGAACCTGACGGCCCGGACGGTCTCGAACACCCGCCTGGCCGCCGCCACCCGCACCATGGCCGAGGTGGTGCGCGAGGGCGGCTCCCTGTCCGGGGCCATGCGCCGCGCCGATGTGTTTCCGCCCCTGCTGGTGCACATGACCGCCTCGGGCGAAGGCTCGGGCCGGCTGGAACCCCTGCTGGACCGCGCCGCCGACTACATGGACCGCGAGTTCGCCACCTTCACCGCCGTCATGCTCAGCCTGCTCGAGCCCGGCATCATCATCGTCATGGGCGGTGTGGTGGCCCTGATCGTCCTGTCGATCCTGCTGCCCATCCTCCAGATCAACACCCTCGCCGCCGTATGAGGCTCACATGACCAAGACCCGCACCCGTCCCCGCCCTCAAGCAGCGAGCGACCGCGTCGCGAGCGGTAGGGCAAAAGAAAAAAGGGCCGGCTTCACCCTCGTCGAGATGATGGTGACCATCGTCATCATCGGCCTGCTGGCCACGGTGGTGATCATCAATGTGCTGCCCAGCCAGGACAAGGCGATGATCGGCAAGGCGCGCGCCGATCTGGCCACGCTCGAGAATGCGTTGGAGCAATACCGGCTGGACATGCTGGCCTTCCCGACGACGGGCGAGGGGCTGTCGGCCCTGACGACGGTGCCGTCCGGTTCGACCCGCGCCGACCGCTATCGTCCGGGTGGCTACATTCGGCGCCTGCCGGAAGACCCGTGGGGCAATGCCTATCAGTACCGCCGCGAAAGCGAGCACGGTCAGACCTTCGACGTCTTCTCATACGGCGCCGACGGCAAGCCGGGAGGCGAGGGCAATGACGCCGACATCGGCAACTGGCAGGGCTGATATCCTCCCCTGCGAAGCGGGGGAGGGGGACCACGGAGTGGTGGAGGGGGCAAAACCCGGACACCGACGCTTGACGGTCGCCCCCACCACCCCCCTTCGGGCGATCCCCCTCCCTCGTAAAGGACGGGGGAGGATGGGCTTCACCTTGGTCGAGATGATGGTGACGGTGGCCATCCTCGGACTGGCCGCCAGTGCCGTGGTGCTGGCCGCGCCCGATCCGGTGCCGCGCTTGCCGGTCGAGGCCGAGCGACTGGCTGCCCATCTGGTGCGGGCCCGCGAGGAATCCCTGCTGACCAATCGCCCGGTGGCCGTCGACATCGGCCCGGCCGGCTATGGCTTTCGGGTGCGCGCCGAGGACGGCTGGACGCCGCTGACCGACGGCCCGTTCGACCGTGTCGCGTGGGAGGACGGCACGCGCGCTGCGCCGGACACGACCGTGCTGTTCGACCCTGTGGGACTGGCCGAACCGGCCACCCTGACGCTCAGCCGGGACGGCGCGCGCGTCACGGTCCACGTCGACCTCGCCGGAGAGGTGCGGGTCGAATGACGCGACGTCGGGCCGGGCGCGGGGGCTTCACCCTGATCGAGATGATGGTGGCGCTGGCGGTCTTCAGCCTGGCGGCGCTCGCCCTGCTGCGCATGACGACCGAGAACACCCGCACGGCGGCCGAGCTGGAAACCCGCACCCTTGCCGGAATCGTCGCCGACAATCTGGCGGTTCAGGCGCTGGTGGCGGTCGACCCTCCGGCACCCGGCGAAACGGCGGGCGAAACCGAGCTGGGCGGTCGCCGCTGGATGTGGCGCCGCATCGTCAGCGGCACAGGCGATCCGTCGCTGACCCGGATCGAGGTGCGGGTCTCGGACGATGGGGTCTGGACGGCAGCCGAGGCGGTCCTGTTCCGGGCGGTGTCGTGATGCGCAGACGGACCCGCGCGGGCTTCACCCTCACCGAGGTGCTGATCGCCCTGACCATCTTCGCCCTGATCGCGGCCGCAGGGACGGCGGTCATGGGCGTGTCGATCGACAGCCGCTTTACGGTCAAGGCGGCCTCCGACCGGCTGGCTGCGGTCCAGCGGATGCGTGCCCTGATGAAGGCCGATGTCAGCCAGGCCGTGGCCCGTCCGCTACCCGGCGGCGATGGCGTGGCCCCCCTGCGTACCCGGGCGGTGCCGGGGGCCGATCCCACCCTCGTTCTGGCCCTGACCCGCACTGGCGCCGGTGTCGGTCTGGACGAGGACGGTTCGGGCCTGATCGGCATCGAATACCATCTGGTCGGTGACCGGCTTGAGCGGCGGGTGCGCCCGCATCCGGACGCGCCCGGGCCGGGCGTGGTCCAGGTGCTGGCGACGGGGGTCAGCCGGGCCGAGGCGCGCTTTGTCGTCTATGGCGCCGAGGTGCCGGTGTTCGAGCCGCGCCTGCGTCTGCCCATGCCCGACGCCGTGCATCTGGAGCTGGCGCTCGAGGACTATGGCGCGCTCGACCAGTGGCTGCTGATCGGGAGCGGTCGATGAGGCGCCGGACCGAGCGCCGATCTGCGGACAGGCGGGGTATGGCCCTGCTGACCGTGCTGCTGATGGTGACGGTGATGGCCGCCATCGCCGTGGCCCTTCTGGACGATGTGCGGTTCGGCACACGACGAGCCTCGAACCTGTCCTCGGTCGGTCAGGCCCAGTGGTACGCCCTCGGGGCCGAGGCCCTGGCCCGCACCCGGATTCAGCGCCTGCTGCGCCAGGCCGGGCCGGTCACCCCGGTCCAGCCCGCCTGGAACGGGACGCCCTTCGCCTTTCCGGTCGAGGCCGGTCAGATCACCGCCGTGGTCCGCGATGGCCAGGCCTGCTTCAATCTGAACAGTGTCGTCTCCGGGATCGAGGGGGCGTACATCGCCCGTCCGCGCGGGGCCGAACAGCTGGTGGCGCTGGGCCGGGCGCTCGGCGTCGATGAAGGCCGGATGCGGGCCGTGGCCGATGCCCTGACCGACTGGATCGACAGCGACCAGACCCCCTTGCCGCGCGGGGCCGAGACCGCCGCCTATGCCGGGCGCCAACAGCCGCTGCGGACCCCCGGCACCCTGTTGCTCGAGGCCGGCGAGCTGCGTCTGATCCGGGGCGTGGATGCCGATGTCTATGGCCGGCTGCGGCCCTTCGTCTGCGCCCTGCCGACTCCCGACCTGTCGCCGATCAATCCGAACACGCTTTCGGTCGATGACGCCCCCCTGCTGGTGATGTTGAGCGAAGGGCGGCTGAACCCCGCCCGGGCCCGTGCCGCCATCGCCGCCCGCCCGCGCGGCGGCTGGCGCGACATCGGCGCCTTCTGGAGCCAGCCCGCCATGGCCGAGGCGACGCCAGCCTCCGAAGTCTATGACCAGCTGACCCTGACGACCCGCTATTTCGCCTTTCGCAGTGACGTCGAATTCGCGGGGGCGCGGGTCACGCGCACCGCCCTGTTCCGAACCCTTCCCGACGGCCGTGTCGAAACGGTCGTCCATCGCTGGACTGCCGACCGATGAGCCGAACCCGCCTTGTGCTGCTGCCTGCCGACCCCGGTGCTGCCGCCCCCTTCCTGATGCTCGACGCCGACGGGCGGGTGCTGGAGCGCGGCCACCTGTCCGTGGACGGCCCGGTCCTCTCCGGTGCCCGCGTGCGGACAGTGGCCATCGTCCCGGGCACCGAGGTGCTGGTGCGATGGCTGACCCTGCCCGCCGGACGACCGGTCCAGCAGAGGGCCGCCGCCCTCTGGGCCCTGCGCGAGGATCTGGCGGTCGATCCCGCCTCGATGCGGGTCGCGCTCGGGGCTGACGCCGTAGGCTCGCCGCGTCTGGTGGCGGCAGTCGACGACGCCCGTCTCGGCGAGTGGACCGGCCGTCTGGCGACGCTCGGTGTCGAGGGCGCGACCCTTGTGCCCGACTGTCTGGTGCCCGACGCACCGGATGAGGCCGACCGTCTGAGCAGTCTCGCCTTCGGTCCGGCGGTCGCCGTCCGGGGGCAGGGGCTGGCGGTTTCGGTCCAGCCCGATCTGGTGCCGGTGATCGCCGCCGGTCGCACCGTCGAGCCGATCGACAATGAGGCCGCGGTCGAGGCCCGGCTGGTCGCGACGGCCCTTGCCCCGCCGGTCGACCTTGGCGGAGGCCAGACCCGTGCGGCGTCCGGCGAGGGCTGGAAGGCCTGGCGGCTGGCCGCCGGTCTGGCGCTGGCCCTGTTGCTCTCGCCGCTGGTGCTGACCGCGGCGGCCGCCTTCCGCGACGACCTGGCCGCCAGCCGCCTGAACGCCGCGGCGGCAGAGCGGGCCCGCGTCCTGTTCCCCGACATGGCCGCCGATGCCGATCCGCTGGACGAGGCACAGCGGCGTCTGGCCCTGACCCCGCCGCCGGGCGGGGTGGCGGTGGTGGCCTCGGTCCTGTTCCAGGCGCTGGAGGGCGTGCCGGGGGCCGAGCTGGACAGCCTGACCGCCGATCCCGTCGCCGGGGTGCGGGCCACGGTCAGCTACACAGCGTTTCAGGACCTGCAGGCGATCCGCGAGGCGGTCGAGGCGCGGGGCCTGTTGATGGTCGAGGAGGCCACGCTGGAGGAGGGCAACCGCATCGCCAGCGACATCCTTGTGGGAGCGAAGGCATGAAGGCGCTGACGGACTGGCTGGCGGGGCGGACGCCGCGCGAGCGCTGGATGCTGATCGGACTCGCCGTAGTGGCGGGTGGCATCTTGGTTTTCTACGGCGTTGTTCAGCCGCTGAACGACTGGCGCGCGGCGGCGGCGGAGCGGCGGGCCGAGGCCACCGAGGCCACCCGGCTGATCGCGGCGGCGCAGGCGCGCCTGCGGCCCGGTGCCACCTCCGACCCCGCCCGTCTGGCCGAGGTGGCCGGTCCGCTGGCCGAGGCCCAGGGGCTGGCCGTCGAGCTGTCCCCCGGCGAGGACGGCGGTCTGGCGTTCAGCGCGCAACAGGCGCCCACGGCGGCCCTGTTCGGCTGGCTGGCCGCGCTGGAAAGCCAGCACGGCATCGAGGCCGTCGCCATCAGCGTCACCGAGAACGCCGATGCGACGCTTCAGGCTCAGGGCCTGCTGGTGTCCTCTCCCGCCCGGTAGACCACCTCGCCGTCGACGATGGTCAGCACGGCCTTCGCGTTCGGCAGCTCGGCCTCGGGCGCGGTCATCAGATTGAGGTCAAAGGCGGTGAAGTCGGCGCGCTTGCCGACCTCGATGGTGCCCAGCTCGTCCTCACGGAAGGACGCATAGGCCGGCCACAGGGTGAACATGTGCAGGGCCGTCATCCGGTCTACGGCCTCGTCCGGACGCCAGTCAGGGCCCTGAAAGCCCGACAGGTCGCGGCGCGCCACGGCGGCATAGAATTCGATGGCCGGATCGCCGCGCTCGACCGGGGCGTCCGAGCCCCCGACCACCACGACGCCCAGGTCCACCAGACTGTGCCAGGCATAGGCGCCGTCGAGGCGGGCATCGCCCAGCCGGGCCGGGGCGAAATGCAGGTCGCCGATCGCGTGGCTGGGCTGCATGGAGGCGATGATCGACAGGTCCACGAACCAGCGGTAATCCGAGGGCCGCAGGATCTGCGCATGCTCGATCCGCCAGCGCACATCCGCGCCATTCGGACGCTCCGACGCCGGCACGGCCTCCAGCGCCTCGGCATACCATTCGGCCACCGAGGCATTGCCGCGATCGCCGATGGCGTGGGTCGCCACCTGGATGCCCGAGCGCAGCGCGGCCTCATAGACCGGCACGGCCTCCTCGCGCGTCATCTGCATCAGGCCGGTGGTGTCGGGCCGGTCGGCATAGGGCGCGAACAGGGCCGCCCCGCGCGAGCCCAGCGCCCCGTCGGCGTACATCTTGACCGCCCGGGTGATTACCCGCCCGTCGGCGACCGAGCGGGGGCCCGAGGCGAACAGGGCGGCGGCCCCGTCTGGGGTCACGCTGTTATAGACGCGGATCGGCGCCTCGCCCGCCTCGGCCATCTCCTCCAGCAGCGGCACATCCCCCCAGGGCGCGCTCATGAAATGGAGGCCGGTCCAGCCATAGCGGGCATAGACCGCAAAGCCGGCGCGATAGACCTCGCGCGGGGCGGCGGGCGAGTCCCGATAGCCCTCGGGCGCGCGCAGCAGCCCCATGGCCGCATCGACCAGCAGGCCGGTCGGCTGCCCGTCCGGCCCCTTCAGGATCTCGCCGCCCTCCGGGGCCACCGTCCCGGCGTCGATGCCCGACAGCGCCAGCACCGGGGTCGAGACCACGGCCGCATGGCCGTCGGCGCGCCTCAGCATCACAAACCGGCCCGGCGCCGCCGCATCCAGATCGGCGGCCGTCAGGAACCGCCCCTCGGGCCAGTGGGTCTCGATCCAGCCCCGGCCGATGATCGGCCCCTCGGGGTGTGCCACCGCCCAGGCCTCCAGCCGCGCCATGGCCTCGGCCACCGAGGCTGCGCCCTCGAGGTTCAGCGTCATCTCGCGCGCGCCGATCCCGTCCAGGTGCGCATGGCCGTCGGTAAAGCCGGGAAACAGCGCCGCGCCCTGAAGGTCCACGACCGGCACCCCCGCGTGATCGGGCAGGTCCGCCGCCGCCCCGACAAAGGCGATCCGCCCGTCCCGCACCAGCACCACCTCGGCCTCGGGCGCTGCCTCCACGCCCGTGTAGACCGGCCCGCCCCGGATCAGCATGTCCTGGGCCAGCGCCCCGCCGGGCACCGCCAGCAACAGGGCCGAAAGGGCGGCGGAAAGGATGGTCGCGCGCATGGGGTCGCCTCCGTCAGATCGGGCGACCGGGGTGCAACCGTTACGGCCTCAGGTCAAGCGTCGCGTCGGGGAGGGGAACGCCCTGACAGCCCATTGCATATTGCCCCCATGGCCCGGCTTCATTAGCGTTGCCGTAAGTGCGACGGCCGGGGAGGGGCTATGCGACAGATCGGATGCCTTGTCCTGGCCGTCCTGGCCGGGGGGCTGACAGCCTGCGGCGTGGGGTACCAGGGCCTCGATCCGGCCGAGCCGGGCGCGACGGTGCAGCTCAACAAGAGCTATGCCGGCACCGGCGATACGTCGGCGGTCAACCAGTACTATGCCTTTGGCCACGATCCGCGGTGCGCGAAGACCGAGGTGGCGGCGGCCTTCACCTGGACGACGGGCGATCAGTCCCCGGTCCGGGTGCCCGCCGACCGCCCCCTGATCATCTGGGCGGCGACGGTCTATGCCCAGAGCACCGACGTCGCGGTGCCTCACGGCCACCCGATCGGCAATTTCGGGCGAAACGGGTGCAGCAACAATCTGACCTTCACCCCCCGCGCCGGCCACACCTATGCGTCCGCCAGTCCGGCCGCCGGGGCAGCACGGAATGCACCCTGACGCTCATCGATCTCGACACGGGTGCCCCGCCCCCCGACGTCGAGTTCCAGCCCTATGACACCTGTCGCGACTGAAGGAGCCCGATGGCCATGTCGGCCCGGACGAAAGGAAATCTCATGATCCGTCTTGCCGGAATAGCCCTGGTTGCGGGGGCGGCGCTGTCGCTCACGGGGTGTGCGGGGGGTGTTCCCCCCTATGAAAGCCTCGCCCCGGCCGTGCCGGGCGCCGCGATCCGGCTGGAAAAGGGCTACTCCGGCAACAGCATTTTCACGGGGGCGTCGCAGACCTACCTGTTCTCCGGCGTCGACTATTGTGACTCCCTGCGCGTTGCTGCGGTTCTCGGGGCGATCACATCCGATATGCGGACCCTGAGGGTCCCGGCCGGCGAAGCGGTCGTCGTCACCGCGTCGACGACATTCACGACGGGCCGCGGAAACCTGGGGACGGTCACCGATGTGTGTCAGAACGTGTCCCGGTTCACGCCCGAGCTGGGCCGCGTCTACAGCGTGAAACAGACCTCGCGGTACGGCGGCCGGCGATGCAGCCTGGCGATCGTCGACACAGAGACCGGTCGACCTCCGGCCGATCTGGAACGCCTCAATCCCGCTGTGGTCTGTCCCGGCGACCGGGGCACGGGCGGCCTCTGATCCCGCCCCCTGTCTGACCCGCACAGCTCAGGTGTCGGCCGGGGGCGTGCAACGCCAGGGATCGGTGCCGGCCGCGCGGTGGGCCAGCAGGCGCGCGACTGCGGCCTGATGATGCGCCATCCGGTTACGCAGTTCGGCGCGCAGGGCTTCCAGCTCCTCGGGGGAGCCTTCGTCCTCCGGGTCAGGGGCCGGACGGGCCGGTCGGGGATGCGGCATGGGCGGGGTCCTTTTCGGGGCTGAGGGCAGGGCGGTCACTCCTCCCCCCTCGGGGGAGGAGTGACCGCCCTGCCC
>NZ_JAGHQP010000006.1 GCF_017744255.1 Brevundimonas sp. A19_0
GCCCTGTGTCGTGCGACCTGCCAGCACCCCCACCCAACCCTCCCCCATGGAGGGGGAGGGCCCACGTTTTCCGCTTTCAGACCATTCAGACCATTCAGACGGTATTTTCCGACCCGACAGCTGAGACGTGCCACTCGCCACTCGCCACCCGGGGCGTTCACAACTCCGTTCACCGGCTCTTAACCCCGATGAAACCCTCGATCTTCATGATAGGGTAAGACCATTCCGCCTGTGCGGCCTGCCGATCGGCACGGGGTCGCGTGTACGCTTTTGTTTGATTCAGAAGGCAGAACAACTCGATGTCCCTCATTCTCCGGCGTGCCGTCGCCCTGCTTCTGTCCCTCTCGCTGCTGGCCGTCGGCCCCCTGCCCGCCTTCTCGCAGCAGGCCCAGGCGCAGGAAAATCTGCGCTACGCCGCCATTGTGGTCGATGCCGCAACCGGCGAGGTCATGTTCGCCCGCCACGCCGACAGCCGCCGCTATCCGGCCTCCATCACCAAGGTCATGACCCTCTATCTGGTGTTCGAGGCCATCACCGAGGGCCGGATCCAGCTGGACGACGTCATCCGTGTCTCGCCGCGCGCCGCTTCCCAGCCCCCGTCCAAACTGGGCCTCGGCGCCGGCCAGACGATTACCGTTGCCGACGCCATCCAGGCCACGGCGCTCCGTTCGGCCAATGACATGGCCGTCGCGCTCGCCGAACACGTCGCCGGGTCCGAGGCCCGCTTCGCCGGCATGATGACGCTCAAGGCCGAGTCTCTCGGCATGACCGACAGCCGCTTCGTCAATGCCAACGGTCTGCCGGACAGCCGCCAGATCACCACAGCCCGCGACATCACCGTCCTGGCCCGCGCCGTGATGCGCGACTTCCCCCAGTATTACCGCTTCTTCGGCGTCTCCAACTGGACCTATCAGGGCCGCGAATACCGCAACACCAACGGCCTGCTCCGCTCGGGTCACGGCTATGACGGCATCAAGACCGGCTACACCAATGCCTCGGGCTATAATCTGGCCGCCTCGGCGGTCCGCAACGGTCGCCGCCTGATCACCGTCGTGCTCGGCGGCCGCAGCAGCGCCACCCGCAACGCCCACGTCGAGGAGCTGATGGATACCGGCTTCGAAATCGCCGACAAGCGCGCCCACGGCGAGCGGATCGAGGTCGCCCAGCTCTATTTCGAGCAGAAGGGGTACGGCATCGGCCCGGCGACCCCGCCCGGTCCGCCGCCCGTCGTCTATGCCTCGGCCACACCGACGCCGCCGGCGCCGCTGGCCCAGGCCATGGGCGACCGCGACCCCGATGTGGTCCTGACGTCCGGCCCCGCCACCCTCCCCTCCAGCACGACCGCGCGCCTCAACAGCGACACACCCGCTCGCCGCGCGCCTGCGGCCTCGTCGTGGGGTGTCCAGGTCGGCGCCTTCCGCGACCGGACCGTGGCCGCCGACTGGCTGACCGAGGTCAACCGCCGCTTCCGTTCCACCTTCCGCGGCAGCGGTCAGTCGGTGGAGGAGGCGCAGGGCTGGTACCGCTCGCGCTTCACCGGCTTCACCGAGGACCAGGCCCGCGCGGCCTGCGAGACCCTCTCGGCCCGCAATGTCACCTGTATGGTCGTGCGACCGAACTGATCCGGCTTGCCTCGCCGGAAAGGCCTGATAGCGTCGCCTGCATGAAGCTGCACCATATCGCCCTGCCCGCCCTCGCCGCCCTGACCCTCTCGGCCTGCGCCACGGCCACGCCCGTTGCCGAGGTCGTGCCCAGCCAGGCGGGCTGGGAGGCGGGTCAGGCCGCCTATCTCGCTTGGAACGGCGACCGGCGCGGCTGGACCACCACGGACAGCGGCCTGCAGTATCGCCGGGTCGGCCGCGCCCATCGCGACGCGCGCCAGCCGGCCGCCACCGACACCGTCCGTGTCCACTACCGTGGCACCTTCATCGACGGCCGCGAGTTCGACAGCTCGTATTCCCGCAACGAGCCGGCCGAGTTCCCGCTGAACCGGGTGATCAAGGGCTGGACCGAGGGCTTGGCCCTCATGCGCGTCGGCGAGACATATGACTTCGTCATCCCGGCCGATCTCGCCTATGGCAATCGCTGGGTCGGCGGCGACGAGATCCCGCCCAACTCGGTGCTGCTGTTCCGCGTCGAGCTGCTCGACGTCCTCTAGCGCGCGTTCAGCAGGCTGTCCCGGGCGGCATTCAGCTGCGCCGCCAGCCCCTCGGTTCCGCCCTGGTCGGGGTGGGCCCGCGCCATCAGCCGCCGCCAGGCGTCGTTGATTTCCCGGGCGCTGGCACCCTCGCCGACGCCGAGCAGGGCCCGGGCCTCGGCCAGCGGCATGGCGCCCCTGCGGGCCCGCTTCTCGGCGTCGGCGCGGCGGCCCAGCTGGACCAGGGCCCAGAAGGCCACCCCTACCGCGAGGACCGCCAGCAGCATCATTCCGTGACGTCGAAGGCCGCCTCGGCCCCCTCCAGTCCCAGCGCCATCATCAGGGAGCGCATCTCCTGCCGCGCCGCCACATGGGCCAGCGACACCGCCACCGGCCGGATCTCGTTGGACAGGTCCGCCACCGTCAGCCCGAACGGGAACAGCTCGCGGTAGATCACCCGGTCCCTCAGGCCCGGACCGATGCGGAAGCCGATCCGCTTGGCCAGCTTCTTCATCCGGTCGGTCAGCCGCTGCCGGTTCCGCGCCGCCGCCACCGCCAGGCGGTTGGTCACGACCACCCAGTCGATCGGCGTACCGCCCGCGATCGCCCGGTTCTTGCGGGCTTCCCACACGCTCTCCGAGTAGATCGAGGGCCGGATCAGGTCGAGGGTCACAGCGTCAACCTGCCCCAGCAGGTCGAAGTCGACGAAGCTGTCGTTCATCGGCGTGACGATCTGGTCCGCCAGCCCGTGCGCCCTGCGCGACAGGGGGGTGTCACCGCCCGGGGTGTCGATCAGCACGACGTCGGCCATCTGGCGGGCCTCGGCAAAGGCGGCCTCGAAGCGGGCCAGCTGCTCCTCCTCGGACGCACGCGCCAGGGCCTTGCCGTCGCCCAGGTCCGGCTCGACCGGCAGGGGCAGCTTCTGTCCGTTGGCCGTCATCCAGGCCCGGCGATTGTCAAAGAAGCGCGCCATGGATCGCTGGCGCAGGTCCAGGTCCAGCAGCGCCACGCTCCGCCCCGAGTACAGCAGGCCCACGGCGATATGGATGGCCAGGGTGGACTTGCCCGCCCCGCCCTTCTCATTGCCGACCACGATGACTTTTGGCTGCTTCATGCACTCTATCCCGTCCCGCGACTCATGCGGGGCCCGGGGCAAAATCGGGGGCAGACCCCTCCGGGTCAACGCCTCTTTGGCCGGAGGGTCCGGGAAGCGGCCCTAAGTGCCCCTTTGGCACCACGGGTCGCGGATGCGCGCAGCGGCACAGACCGCGGCGGCGCCGGAGGCCGGGACGGGGACCTTCAGGCGCACCAGCTGGCGTCCGTCGACAGTCACCGGCTCATAGCGCGGGGTCATGTCGCCCAGCACCTCGGGGGCGGCGGCGCGGATGCGGGCCCAGGCCGTGCGGGCCGAGGCCTCGCTCCCGAACGCCCCCAGCTGGACCAGCGCCCCATCCTCGCGCTGCCGCGCAGCGGGCCGGGTCGAGACCGGGCGCGCCCGCAGCTCCGGCACGGCATCGGCGACGCGGGTCTCGACGGCCTCCACAGCGGCCTCGGCGATGGCGGGCGCAGCCGCCTGAACCAGGCCTTCCATGGCGCCGTCGCGGGCCTCCCAGAGGTCGTGCGGATCCATGACCTCGACGCGGACGGCACCGGGGCGTCCCTCGCGCAGGCCCATTTCGGCGGCCTTGCGGGGCGTTTCCAGCGGGGTCTTGCCGGGACGGTCGAGGCTGACGGGGATGGCGGCGACGCGCTCGGCCATCTGTTCGAACCGGTGGGGGTCATGTTCGACCCAGCCACACCCCGACAGGGTCACGGCCCCTCCGAGGATCAGGGCCATACCCACGCGGCGCTTCTGCACTGGACGGGACACTTCTGCGGACGTCATAAGGCGACCCTACCCGGAGCGCATTTCAGCCCGGTTCACGAACACCCTTAAGTAGATAGGTTAACGGGGTCTGATCATGCCCACAGCCGCATCCCCCCTCGCCCGTGCCCACACGCCCGCGGACGTCCGCGCGGCGGTAGCAGGGTGGCGCGCGGCGGGTGAGGCCGTCGCCTTTGTGCCGACCATGGGCGCCTTGCATGACGGCCACCTGCGGCTGGTGGAACAGGCCCGCATGGAGGCCCGGCGCGTCGTCACCAGCGTGTTCGTCAATCCGACCCAGTTCGCCGCGCACGAGGATCTGGACACCTATCCGCGCACGCTGGAGCGCGATGCCGGGCTGCTGGCCGGGGCCGGGTGCGACCTGCTCTATGCCCCGACCGCGTCAACCATGTATCCGGAGGGCTTCGCCACCCGGATCGCCATGGACGGCCCCGCCCTCGGACTGGAGACCGACCATCGCCCGCACTTCTTCGGCGGGGTCTGCATCGTGGTGGCCAAGCTGCTCAACCAGGCCCAGGCCGACGTCGCCCTGTTCGGCGAGAAGGACTATCAGCAGCTGCGGGTCATCACCCGGCTGGCGGCGGACCTCGACATCCCGACGCGCATCGTCGGCGTGCCGACCGAACGGGACGGCCACGGCCTCGCCCTGTCGTCGCGCAATGCCTACCTCAGCGACGAGGAACTGGCGGTCGCCCGCCGGCTCAATGGTCGGCTGGCTGACGCCGCCGCCCGCGTCCGCGAAGGCGCCCCGATCGCCACGGTCGAACAGGACGCCGCTGCGGCCCTGGTCGCGGACGGCTTCACCAGCGTGGACTATGTCGCCGTGCGCGACGCCGACTCGCTGGCACCGGTTGACGGCAGCACGGGCGCGCCCCTGCGCATCCTCGCGGCGGCTTGGCTGGGGCGCACCCGGTTGATCGATAATATGGCGGTCTGAGCCGCCGCCGTCAGGCGATGGCGCCCACGCAACCTTCGGGGCCACCGGGCACGACCGCAGCCGAGGTCAGCGACAGGCTCCAGCCATGGTGGGTATCCAGTCCGCGTCGCCCTGCGCCCGAGCCATCGCCCGCGTCACCGCCAGCGGTGACCAGCACCCGGTCTCCGCGCGGCAGGGCCCCGGGATCAATCCGCCCGACCGCCAGGGCTGTCGGCACACCCTTGCCGAAGCCCTCGAAGACGCTGAGGGTCGACCATTTGCGACGCAGGCCCATCCACCACGGGTCGCCCGCATTGATGGCCAGGACCGCCACCCCCTTGCCCTCGGCCGCGAAGGCCAGGGCGGCTTGGGGATCGCGCTCCGACTTCAGTTCGGCGGCGCGACCGAAGCGCAGGCGGGCGGCGTCGAAGGCTCGCGCGGGTTCGACCGGGGCCCACACCCGCACCGCCAGCTGCCCCTGACGCGCCAGACCATGACCCACGACCTCGCGCCACAAGGCCTCGACGGCCTCCTGTGTGTCGGGACGGGCACCCTGCAGCACATGGGCCAGCACGGCCTGCTCCCGGTCGGGGCGCAGCTTCACATAGCCGCCGGTCGGCGCGTCCTTGGCCTTGCCGACGCGGTCCGCGAGGGCGAGGCGCTTCTGGAACAGCGATACCATCTCGGCGTCGATCTCGTCGATCTCATGCCGCAGGGCAGCCAGCGTCATGCGTTCAAGGTCGGCGGTCGGATCGGGGGATTTCACAAGGGTCAGGGGCATCTTCAGAACTTTCGAGGGGGAGGATCGGGGGGGCCGAAGTCCGCCGCTCCGGGGGGAGCGGTCGCCGGTGAGAGGTCAGGAACAGGGTCCGGACGCCTCAGCCGGCGTATCGAAAGCCGTAGAAATAGAAGCCGTAGGCATAGGGGGCCGACGCCGCGAAAGCGCGGGCGTCAAAAGCGGCAGTCAGGGCGCGCTCGGTGGCCATGGGTCGGTGATGCCCGCAGAAATCGTGCGCCGTCAAGCGCCCTTTCGGCCCAGCAGGACAAATCGCGTCCGATTATCGGCCGAATCCTGCATGTCGTTGCGCAAAATCGACAATCCGTAGATCTCGGCCGCCCCGGTCGGCGCCAGCGCCCCGCGGCTGGTGTCTCCCGCCTCGGCCACGGCGCGGGCGGCCCCGGCGGTGTCATAGGCCTCGACGGCCTTGAGCCCCAGGTCTGCCAGGGTTCCGGTGCATTGGCCCAGGGCCGCCGGATGGCTCTCGACCGTACGGATGTCCGACAGACGCGCCCCCTCGGGCGCCATCAGGGCCAGGCGTATGGGCCGCCAGACTTCGGCCAGGACCTCCAGCCCGGACGCGGCGACCAGATCGCTGGCGGGCTGCACCGTACCGATCCGGCTGTTCTCGACGGGGATCAGGGCGCAGTCACAGTCTCCCTGCCGGACCGCATCGATGGCCTGGGCGAAGGTCTCGTGGCCGACCGGCTCATCCCAAGGGCGCAGTACGGCACAGGCTTCATGGCTGAAGGACCCCGGAGCCCCCTGATACGCGACGCGTCCCCGGGCCATGACGACCTCAGGCCGCGGCGGATCGGGACTGGCGTCCCGACGTCAGGCGTTCCGCCACCAGGAAGGCCAGCTCCAGCGCCTGGTCGGCGTTGAGGCGCGGATCGCAATGGGTGTGATAGCGACTGCTCAGGTCATCCTCGGTCAGCATCTGGGCGCCGCCCAGGCATTCGGTGACGTTCTGGCCCGTCATCTCCAGATGGACGCCGCCGGGGTGCACGTCCTCGGCCTCGGCCACATCGATGAAGGTGCGCACCTCGCTCAGAATCCGCTCGAACGGGCGGGTCTTGTAGCCGTTTCCGGCCTTGAGGGTGTTGCCGTGCATCGGATCGATCGACCAGATCACCCGGCGCCCCGCGGCCTTCACCTCGCGCATCAGTTTCGGAAGGCGCTCGCCGACCTTGTCCGCGCCGAACCGGCCGATCAGCGTCATGCGCCCGGGGATGTTCTCCGGGTTCAGGATGTCCAGCAGGGCGAGCAGGTCCTCGGGCTCCATCGTCGGCCCGCACTTCAGGCCGATCGGATTCCGGATACCGCGGGCGAATTCAATGTGGGCGCCGTCCGGCTGACGGGTGCGCTCGCCGATCCAGACCATATGGGCCGAGGTGTCGAACCATTCCCCGGTGGCGCCGTCCAGCCGCGTCAGCGCGCTCTCGAGGTTCAGCAGCAGGGCCTCGTGGCTGGTGAAGACCTCGACCCGCGACAGGTCGGGATGGCTCTCCGGCGTCACGCCGACCGCTTCCATGAAGGCCAGGGCCTCGCCGATCTTGTCGGCCAGCTCGCGGTAGCGCGCGCCATAGGTGTTGTCGGCCGCGAACCCCAGGGTCCAGCGATGGATGTTGTACAGATCGGCATAGCCGCCGCCGGCGAAGGCGCGCAGCAGGTTCAGCGTCGAGGCCGACTGGTGATAGGCCTTCAGCAGGCGCTGGGGATCGGGCACGCGCTCGGCGGGCGTAAAGCCCATGCCGTTGATGATGTCGCCGCGGTAGCTGGGCAGCTCGACGCCGTCGATGGCCTCGACCGAGGAGGAACGCGGCTTGGCAAACTGGCCGGCGATCCGGCCCACCTTCACCACGGGCTTGCGACCGGCGAAGGTCAGGACGACCGCCATCTGCAGGATCAGGCGGAAGGTGTCGCGGATATTGTCGGTCGAGAACTCCTTGAAGCTCTCGGCGCAGTCGCCGCCTTGCAGCAGGAAGGCCCGCCCCGCCTCGACATCCGCCAGCCGGTCGGTCAGGCGGCGCGCTTCTCCCGCAAACACCAGCGGCGGCAGAGCCCGCAGCTCATCCTCGACGGCCGCCAGCGCACCGGCGTCCGGATAGTCCGTCGGCATCTGCACGACGGGTTTCTCTCTCCAGCTATCGGGGGTCCAGCGGCGGGTCATACCGCCAAGATAGGACGTTGAAGCTTCCTGAACAATAAACGGTTGAAGCCATTCGGTCGCAGGATAGACAGGGGTGACCGCGCGTGCTTGCCGTACGGGCGGAAATCCCCTATACGCCGCCGCTTTCCAGGGCCTCGGTCCCGGTGCGGAATGTCAAAGGGTCCGGGAATGCCTTCCGGCCGCCGCTTCGGGAACCATCGTGGAGCCGACTTACCCGGTCACTCCATGCCGAGCCCCACAAGGGAGATGACGATGGCTCTATACGAGCACACGGTCATGTCGCGCCAGGATATCAGCGCGCAACAGGCCGAAGCCCTCAACGAAACGATCAAGGGTCTGGTCGAGCAAGGCGGCGGTGCCGTTGCCAAGATCGAGTACTGGGGCCTGCGTAACCTGACCTACCGGGTCAAGAAGAACCGCAAGGCGCACTATTCGCTGCTCGCCATCGACGCCCCGCCGGCCGCCATGGCCGAGGTCGAGCGTCAGCTGTCGATCAATGAAGACGTGCTGCGCTGGCTGACCGTCCGCGTCGAGGAACTCGACCTGGAGCTGTCGCCCCTGCTGGCCCGTCGCGAGCGCGAGCGTGAACGCTCGTCGCGCGACGATTCCTCCAACGCCTCGGAATAAGGACCGGCCACATGACCGATACCCAATCCCCCAAGCCGGGCGCCCCCGTCGGTGACGGCCCCGCCCGTCGTCCGTTCTATCGTCGCCGCAAGGTCTGCCCGTTCTCGGGCGATAACGCGCCGAAGATCGACTACAAGGACGTCAAGCTGCTGCAACGCTACATCTCGGAGCGCGGCAAGATCGTGCCGTCGCGCATCACTGCGGTGTCGCAAAAGAAGCAACGCGAGCTGGCCAAGGCCATCAAGCGCGCGCGTTACCTGGCCCTCCTGCCTTATGTGGTGAAGTAAGATGAAGGTCGTTCTGCTTGAACGCGTCGAGAACCTCGGCGCCATCGGCGACGTCGTCACTGTCAAGGACGGTTTCGCCCGTAACTTCCTTCTGCCGCGCGACAAGGCCCGCCGGGCCACTGCCGCCAACCTGAAGGCTTTCGAAGTCGAACGCGCCGCCATCGAGGCGCGCAACGACAAGAACAAGGCCGAGGCCCAGAAGATCGCCGACAAGATCGACGGCCAGACCTATGTGATGATCCGTCAGGCCGGCGAAACCGGCCAGCTGTACGGTTCGGTCGCCGGTCGCGACGTCGCCGAGGCCATCCAGGCCGAAGGCGGCAAGGTCGAGCGCTCGCAGGTCGTGCTGCACTTCCCCATCAAGACGCTGGGCGTCCACGAGGTGCAGGTCCGCCTGCACGCCGAGGTCTCGGCCACCGTCAAGATGAACGTCGCGCGTTCGGCCGATGAAGCCGAGCGTCAGGCGCGCGGTGAGGACGTCATCCGCTCGCAGTTCGATGACGAGCGTCAGGCCGCCGAACAGGCTGCCGCGGACCTCATCGAAGGCGGCGCCGGTCAACAGGAAGGCTTCGGCGAAGAAGCCTGATCCCTGCGGATCGACGACAGATCAGGGCGCGTCTCCTGCGGGAGGCGCGCCCTTTTTCGTGGCCGGATCCCCGCCTGTCCCGCGCCCCAGTTTTGACACGAGGCCGGACAACTCTCCCGCCATCGAGGGAGGGTCTCATGCGTATCGGTGCCTTGATCGCTCTGGCGGTCGTCGTTCTGGCGGGCGTCGCCCATGCCCAGGCGGCCATGAACCTGGACACCTTCGTCACCCGGGCCAACCGCATCCCCATGAACCCTGCGGCCATGCTGATGCCCGACGCCCACCGACTGAAGGGAGAAGCCGAGCGCGCCTTCACCGCCGTCGGCCGGGAGATCCGCGATGCTCGCGCCGCCGGCCGCACGCCGCCCGCCTGCCCGCCCGAGCGCCTGGACCTCAATCCGCGCCAGCTGCTGGACTATCTGAACGGCATTCCGCAGTCCCGCCGCCAGCGCATGACGGTCACCGACGGCATCCGGTCCTGGCTCGCCTCGCGTTATCCCTGTCCCGGCGGCTGATCCACAGCCCCCGCCAATCCGTCCCCGGCCAAGCGGGACACCCCCCTCACGCCCGCGCGCTGCATCGGTTACACGTTAACCAATGAACGCCTTCGCTGCCCTCTCCCCCTCCGACGCCGGCCCCCAGTCGCTGCCCCACAACCTGGAGGCGGAACAGGCGCTGCTGGGCTGTCTGCTGTTCGACAACTCGGCCTTCGAGCGCCTGTCGGACAAGCTGAGAGGTAGCCACTTCTACGAACCGTTCCACCAGCGCCTGTATGACGTGATCGAGGATCACATCCGCCAGGGCCTGCTGGCCGAGCCCACACTGCTGATGGGCCGCTTCAAGCAGGACCCGGCCTTCGAACAGTTCGGCGGCCTGCGCTATCTGGCCGATCTGGTGGACCGGGCTCCGCCCGCCGCCAATGCGCCGGACTATGCGCGCGTCATCTATGACCTAGCCCTGCGGCGGGACCTGATCCGCATCGGCGGCGACATCACCCGGGCGGCCCCGGACCCCGAGACCCCCGCGCTGGACCAGATCGAAAGCGCCGAACAGTCGCTCTACACCCTGGCCGAAACCGGCAAGCCGTCCTCAGGCTTCGTCAGCTTCTCGACGGCGCTGGCCGGTGCGGTGCAGATGGCGGGCGAAGCCTATCAGCGCGACGGCAAGCTGGCGGGCCTGGCCACACAGCTGGACGACCTCGACCAGAAATTGGGCGGCCTCTACCCCTCCGACCTGTTGATTCTCGCGGGCCGCCCCTCGATGGGCAAGACGTCGCTGGCCACCAATGTCGCCTTCAACGTAGCCCGCAACTATCGCTGGGAGCCGACCCCGGAGGGCCGCAAGACGGTCTCGGGCGGGGTGGTGGCCTTCTTCTCACTGGAAATGAGCGCCGAACAGCTGGCCATGCGGATTCTGGCCGACGCCTCGGGCATTTCGTCCGACCGGCTGAGAAAGGGCGAGATTGACGCCTCGGATTACGGCAGGCTGCGCGATGCCGCCATCGAGATCGGCGAAAGCCCGCTCTACATCGACGCCACCGGCGGCCTGCCCATCTCCAAACTGGCCGCGCGCGCCCGCCGTCTGAAGCGCCAGGAACACGGGCTGGACCTGATCATCGTCGACTACCTGCAGCTGCTGACCGTGGGCGACGCCAACAGCCAGAAGAACCGGGTGCAGGAGGTCTCCGAGATCACCGGGGGCCTCAAGGCGCTGGCCAAGGAGCTGAACGTCCCGGTCATCGCCCTGTCGCAGCTGTCGCGTCAGGTCGAAAGCCGCGACGACAAACGCCCCCAGCTGTCCGACCTGCGGGAATCGGGCTCGATCGAGCAGGACGCCGACGTGGTCATGTTCGTCTATCGCGAGAGCTATTACCTGGGCCGTTCCGAGCCGCGCGAAGGCACGGAGGAACACCTCAAATGGCAGCAGGACATGGACCAGCTGCAGCACGTCGCCGAGGTCATCATCGGCAAGCAGCGTCACGGCCCCATCGGCACCGTCCGCCTGTCGTTCGACGCCGACACGACCCGCTTCGGCAACCTCGCCCACGACAACCGCTACGACAGCAGCAACTACGGCGATTGAGATTTGACCGGGTGCGACCGGCAGACATAGGGTGAGGAATGATCACCTTGTCCCTGCTGAGCGCGCTGCTGGTCTCGGCCCAGGATCCGGCGCCGGCACCCCCGCCCGTGCGGATCCCGATACGTCCTGCGGCGCTGATCCCGGCCGACCCGGAACGGCCAAGCATCATCACCAACCCGCGGTGGGCGGTCAGGCCGCAGGTGACCGAGCGGGAACTTCGAATGGTTATGCCTGCTTTGGAGCAGGACATCTCTGGTGAAGCGGCCGTGAGTTGTCGCGTCAACGCAGATGGCCGTCTCCGCGACTGTACCGTCATCGAAACGCCGGCCGGTCACGGGTTTGGCGACGCGGCCCTGTCGGCAGCCAGGAGCGGGCAAGTTGATGTGAGCCGCTACACGCCGCCGAGCGAGTCGACCGTGCACTTCACGATCCGGTTCAGGCCCTAGGTTATTGCGTCGCACAATTTCTGCGGCATAAGTGGCCGATGACCCGTGCCCGCCTGTCGGTCGATCTCGACGCCCTTGCCGCCAATCATGATTTTCTGGCCCGCCTGACCGGGCGCCCGGTACAGCCCGTGGTCAAGGCCGACGCCTATGGCTTGGGGGCCGAGGCCTGCGTGACCCGGCTGATGCAGGCGGGGGCGCGCACCTTCTTCGTCGCCCGACTGGTCGAGGGTCTGGCCCTGCGCGAGGCCATGGGACCGACCCCCGTCATCTATGTGCTGGACGGATGCACCGCAGGCGCTGCGGCCGCCCTGCGGGAGCCGGACCTCCGCCCGGTCATCAATCATGGCGAACAGCTGGCCCGTTGGCTGGAGGCCGGCGGCGGCGCGTGCGGCCTGCACATAGACACCGGAATGAACCGGCTGGGCTTTCGTCCGGAGCAGGCCCCGGCCACCTTCCCCGGGCTGGAACTGGTGATCAGCCACCTCGCCTGCGCCGATGAGCCGGACAGCCCGATGAACCGGCAGCAGCGCGACACCTTTGCCGCTGTCCGTGGCCACTATCCCGACATCCCCGCCTCCTTCGCCAATTCAGGCGGCTGTTTCCTGGGGCCCGACTATGCCTTCGACGCCGTTCGGCCCGGCATCAGCCTGTGGGGCGGTGGCCCCGAGGGGCGGCCCGACCCGCGCATCCGGCCGGTTGCCACCTTCAGCGCGCCGATCCTGCAGGTGCGCCCGGTCCCCGTCGGCGAGAGCGTCGGCTATGCCCGGGGCAAGGTGGCCGACCAGCCGCTGACCGTCGCGACCGTCGGCGCCGGCTATGCCGATGGCGTCATGCGCGCCACCAGCCCGAGGGGCCAGGTGTTCGTCGCCGGTCAGCTGCGGCCGATTCTGGGGCGGATATCCATGGACGCGCTGGCGGTCGACGTCACCGGACTGGATGTGGTCGAGGGCGACCGGGTCGAACTGTTTGGCCCCAACCGGCCGATCGACGATGCCGCGCGCGACACCGGCACCATCGCCTATGAGCTGCTGACCTCGGTCGGCAGCCGGGTGGATCGCACCTACACCGGCTGAGGCTACGTCAGGATCGGTCGTAGCCGCCATTTCCGCCGCTGCGCCCGCCTCGGGATTCGGTGTAAGCGGACCGCATGGCTCGTGACTCATCCCAATACATCTGTCGCGTCTGCGGGGCCGTTCATGCCAAATGGGCGGGCCAGTGCTCGGCCTGCGGCGAATGGAACTGCCTGACGGAAGAGACCTCAAGCGCCCCGCCCGGCGCGCTCAAGCCCGCCGCGACCAAGCGCGCACGCGGCATCCAGTTCGAGGATCTCCGCTCGGAAAGCCCCGATCCGCCCCGCCTGATCACCGGCGTCGGAGAGTTCGACCGCGTGTGCGGCGGCGGCCTGGTGCCCGGCTCGGCCCTGCTGATCAGCGGGGATCCGGGGGTCGGCAAGTCGACCCTGTTGCTGGAAGTCTGCGCCCGGGCGGCGCTGAAGGGCGCAAAGGTCGCCTATCTGTCGGGCGAGGAGGCGGTCGAGCAGATCCGCTCGCGCGCGCGGCGCATGGGCCTGTCGGAGGCCGACGTCGCACTCGCCTCGGCCACGGCGCTTCGCGAAATCGTCGCCACCCTGAAGCGCGAGACCTTTGATCTGGTGGTGATCGATTCCGTCCAGACGCTGTGGTCCGACGTGCATGAGGCCGGACCCGGCTCGATCGTCCAGGTCCGGGCCTGTGCCTCCGAGCTGGTGCGGCTGGCCAAGGCGGGCGGGCCGGCCATGATCCTGGTCGGCCATGTGACCAAGGACGGACAGGTGGCCGGACCCCGGGTGGTCGAGCACATGGTCGATGCGGTGCTGAACTTCGAGGGCGAGCGCGGCTACCCCTTCCGCGTGCTGCGCGCCGGCAAGAACCGCTTTGGCGCCACCGACGAGATCGGCGTGTTCGAGATGGGCGACACGGGCCTGCGCGAGGTCACCAATCCCTCGTCGCTGTTCCTCGGCGACCAGAATGGCGAGCGGGCCGAGCGCGAACCGGGCACCGCCGTCTTTGCCGGAATCGAGGGCTCGCGGCCGGTGCTGGTCGAGATCCAGGCCCTGTCGGCACCCTCGGCCTATGGTACGCCGCGTCGTGCTGTGGTGGGTTGGGATTCCGGGCGTCTTGCCATGGTGCTGGCCGTGCTCGAGTCGCGCTGTGGCCTCGGCTTCGGCGACCGCGACATCTATCTGAATGTCGCCGGCGGGCTGAAGATCAATGAACCGGCCGCTGACCTCGCCGCCGCCGCCGCCCTGATCAGCTCGGTCTGCGACAAACCCCTGCCACGCGGCTGCGTCGTGTTTGGCGAGATCGGCCTGTCAGGCGAGGTCCGGGCCGTCGGCCGGGCCGAAGCAAGACTGCGCGAGGCCATGAAGCTGGGCTTCGACAAGGCACTCTGTCCCCCGCTCAGTCATGAGCCAGCCGACATGGCCGCCACCTCGCTCAGCCGTCTGGCCGAGGCGGTCGAACGAATCTCGCAAAGCAGGTATTAGATGCTTGTCTCCTCCCTGTTCGCGCCGCGAACGGAGAGGTGGATCGGCGGCGCAGCCGACGAGACGGAGGGGTTGTGAGGCGATCCGGAAAAGGTCAGCGGGGCGAAAAGTGCCCCTCCACCGCTTCGCGGTCCCCCTCCCCATTTGCAATGGGGAGGAGACGCCATGACCGCCTATGACGTCTTTGCCGTACTGGTCCTGCTGGCCTCGGGGGCCGCGGGCTGGATCCGGGGCGGCACGCGCGAGCTTCTGACCCTGCTCAGCTTTGTGCTGGCGGCCTTCATCGCCCTGATCGCCCTGCCCTTCTCCGCCCCGATCGGCAAGGCGCTGGTCGATCCCGACTGGGCCGGGACGCTGCTGGCGGCCCTCGCCAGCTTCCTGCTGGTCTATTTCGGCGTACGCATCTTCGGATCGACCTTGTCGAGACGGGCCCAGGCCCATCCGCATCTGGGCGGCATCGACCGGTTTTTCGGCATCTTCGTCGGCCTGGCCCGGGCGCTGGTCCTGATCGGGGCGATCCATCTGGTGGTCGTGGCCGCCATGCCCGGAGAGAAGACGCCACGCTGGCTGGGCGAGGCCGCCCTCTATTCCGTCAGCGCCGGTGCGGCGCGCACGATCCAGTTCATCCTGCCCGGCATCGGACGGGGCGCTGACGCCCTCGTGCCCGTGGTAGACTCGTCCGTACGCCAAGGGTTTTCCGATCAGGATGCCTTGCCGAAAACACAAACAGCGCCTAACTCGCCCGACACCGCCCGCTAGTTATTTTCCCCCAGGTCATCGGAGCCGCCGACGATGTCCCACCGCCTCGCCGATCCCGTCGTCCACCATTGGCCCGAGCGCGAGGCCGACGATGACCAGCTGCGGCTGGAATGCGGTGTGTGCGGGGTCTGGGGCGCCGCGGCCAACGAAGCCTCTTCCATCGTCGCCCTGGGCCTGCACGCCCTGCAGCATCGCGGACAGGAAGCCTGCGGCATCGCCAGCGTCGCCGACACCCATT
Organism: Brevundimonas sp. A19_0; assembly: GCF_017744255.1. GTDB lineage: Bacteria > Pseudomonadota > Alphaproteobacteria > Caulobacterales > Caulobacteraceae > Brevundimonas. Next base: position 15,439 of record NZ_JAGHQP010000006.1, read on the forward strand.
TCCACACCGAGCGCCACGTTGGTCTGGTGGGCGAGGCCTTCGGCAGCACCGACCTGACCGGTCGCCTGCCCGGCTCGGCCGCGGTCGGCCACACCCGTTATTCCACCTCGGGCGGCAGCTTCCTGCGCAACATCCAGCCGATGTTCGCCGATCTGGACACCGGCGGTATCGCCGTGGCGCACAACGGCAATCTGACCAACTTCCTGTTCCTGCGGAACCAGCTGGTCTCGGAAGGCGCCATCTTCCAGTCGACCTCCGACTCCGAGGTCATCCTGCACCTGATTGCCCGCAGCCGTAAGGCAAGGGTGGTCGACCGCTTCATCGACGCCCTGGCCCGGATCGAGGGCGGCTATGCCCTCGTCGCCCAGACGCCGAAGAAGATGATCGGCGCCCGCGACCCGCTGGGCATTCGCCCGCTGGTGCTCGGTCAGCTGGGCGACGCCTGGGTGCTGGCCTCCGAGACCTGTGCGCTCGACTCCATGGGCGCAACCTTCGTCCGCGATGTCGAGCATGGGGAGGTCGTGGTGATCGACGAGAACGGCGTCAGCTCGCTCAAGCCCTTCCCGGCGCGCGCCGCCCGTCCCTGCCTGTTCGAATATGTCTATTTCGCCCGCCCCGACAGCGTGGTGAACGGCCGCTCGGTCTATGAAGTCCGCAAGCGCATGGGTCAGGGTCTGGCCCACGAGCATGCGGTCGAGGCCGATGTGGTCGTGCCGGTGCCCGACTCTGGCGTGCCCGCCGCCCTCGGCTATGCCCAGGCCAGCGGCATTCCCTATGAGATGGGCATCATCCGCAGCCACTATCTGGGCCGCACCTTCATCCAGCCCAGCCAGGGCGCCCGGCAGAAGGGCGTACGCATGAAGCACAGCCCCAACCGGTCGGTGCTCGAGGGCAAGCGGGTGGTGCTGATCGATGACTCCATCGTGCGCGGCACGACCTCGGTCAAACTGGTGCGCGCCGTGCGTGCCGCCGGGGCCACCGAGGTTCACCTGCGCTCGGCCAGCCCGCCGATCGTCTATCCCGATTTCTACGGCATCGACATGCCCGAGCGGGAGCAGCTGCTGGCCGCCAACAAGACGCTCGAGGAAATGTGCGCCCACCTAGAGGTCGACAGCCTGGGCTTCCTGTCGGTCGACGGTCTGTATGCCGCCATGGAGGCCGGTCCGCGCGACCCGGCCAATCCCCAGTTCACCGACCACTACTTCACCGGCGACTATCCGACCCGCCTTCTGGACCGGGAGATCGCCGAAGGCGGTCGCAGCTCCAATCCGCGCCAGCTGTCGCTGCTGGTCAGCGCCTGATCCATGGTTGATATGACGGTCCTCGACGGGCGTATCGCCCTGATCACCGGCGCCTCGCGCGGCATCGGCTATGAAGCGGCGCTTGGCCTGGCCCGCGCCGGCGCCCATGTCGTCGCCACGGCCCGCACCCAAGGCGGACTGGAAGAGCTGGACGATGCCATCTTCGCCGCGACCGGCCAGCACGCCACCCTGATCCCGTTCGATCTGGTCGATGGCGGCGCGATCGACCGGCTGGGCGGCGCCCTCTACGAGCGCTTCGGCCGGCTGGACATCTGGGTCAACACGGCCGCCACCCTGGGCGCCGAAGGTCTGACCCCGGTCGCCCATGCCGACCCCCGTCAGTTCGCCAAGATCGAAAAGGTCAATCTGACCGCCGTCTACCGGCTGATTCGCTCGCTGGAGCCGCTGCTGCGGGCCTCTGACGCCGGGCGCGCCATCCACCTGACCACCAGCCTCGCCAATGCGCCCAAGGCCTTCTGGGGCAGCTATGCCGCGACCAAGGCGGCCGCCGAGGTGCTGGTGCGTTGCTGGGCCGACGAGATCGAGTCCACCCCGATCCGCGCCACCGTGCTGGATCCCGGCCGCATGCGCACCCGCCTGCGCGCCCAGGCCTTCCCCGGCGAGGATCCCGAGACCCTGCCCCACCCGTCCGAAATCGCGCCGCTGATCGTCGATCTGGCCCGCGGCGACCAGGTGCCGCCGGTGATGGAGAGCTTCAGGGAGTGGAAGGCCTCAAGAGCCTGAGTTCCGGCGGCAGGGGAACAGATACCGGGACCAATGCCGGATCAGCCCTGATGTCGGCACCCAAAGGTCGCGCCCTGATGCGTATCAACACATCACGCCAGTCCGCAGGATCACCAGGCGTTGCGAATAGCGCCCCAGAGGCCCGTATCATGTCCTGAGCGGACGCTCGCTATGCCAATGTAATAGCGGCAACGTCTCGGCATATACCCACGATATTCATGTGTATGGTAGCTATTGGCCGTTGAGACACGTTCCCATAGAGCCCGGCCGCACACGCCCTGCTCTTCCAGCTCAACCTGATCGATTGTCAGCCAGCGGCCATAGGTAAAGTAGAGCGTGATAACTCCACTCTCGCCAGATTCTGCAAGGGCCTGCTCTACCATGGCCCGGCCTTCCGCAGGCGTGGGAGCGACTGATACGCAACCCCCAAGAGAGGCAACCATCGAGGCCGCCAGTACCAAATGGCGAATTCCCCCTGGCAAGATCTGACGCCCCCTCATCGCTCCCTCCCTGCCGTCAGCACGGCGCGGCCCAGTGGTGATGGGAGAAAGTCGATCACGCGGCGGCGGCCGGTGACGATCTCGAAAGTAGCGGCCATATCGGGTTGCAAGACGACGCCCTCCCCTGATGCATCCCGAGTTGCCCAGGAGACAACCCTTACATGCGCAGGGAACCTCAACCGGCGGCGTTCGTCTACTATCGCGTCGCGAGGAACGTGTACGACTTCATCCGCTTGAGCCTCCGTTCGCTGAATGGATAAGCTTCGAGCTTTGTGATCGCCCCCGTTCAGGGCTTGGCGAACAGGTCCCACCAGTGATGGTCAGCTTCAGGAAGTGGAGAGCTTCAGGAGCCTGAGTTCCGGCGGCAGGGAGTCCCAGCCGCCCAGACCCAGCATGTGTAGGCCGACGTCACGAACCGGTTCGTCCTGTGCCCACTGGCGATAGTGATATCGATAGCCGTGCTCGGGATCGGACGTTTCCACGATCCACGACATTCCGTCGATCACGCCATCGCTACAGCCGGTTGACGCCGCTTCGAGCAGTCCGGAGTCGGCCAGCACAGAATTCAGCGACCGGGCCTCGTCATCGGACAGCAGGCGGACACGCGCTCCCGAGAATCGGCCCTTCCTTTCCCAGTCGTAGTCCGGCGGCGCGAGGCGCCTCTCGGTCATCACCAGACGACCGTCGTCCCGCGTCTCCACCCGCACCGCAATCGGTGGGTGGAAGCTGGGTATGAGGGTGAAGCGGACGGATCTCGGTGAGCCCGCCGGGCGCTGAAACAGGGATGGCTCTTCCAGATCGGCCAGCACGCCCGAGAACCAGGCGGCGTGAAAGTCGTCCTGAACCGGTTCGCGAGTCTGAAAGCCGTGGAGCTCGCAGTCGTTGACCTGCTTCTGAAACTCGGGCGGGAAATAGAGGACCCGGCGATTGCTGTACCAACCGGTAAACAGCGCGGCGGCCAGCACCAGCAAGGTCAGCAGAACGGCGACACCTCTGGTCATCGACGTCTAGGGCTCCGGCAGGACCGGCGGCGAGTCATTCCAGTAGGTCAGGTGGTTTGCCCAGATCGTGTGCGTCCGCGCCTGTGTCAGCTCAAGTCGGCAGCCCAGCCATACGATCGTCCGGATCGTGCCGCCCTTGACGTCCTCGTAGACGGCCAGGCACGCCTGATTGGCATACTCGGCCCATGCAATCTGGGACGCTTCCAGATAGCGGGCGCTCTCCACCGGCTCCGGGCCGGTGGCTTCCTGGTCCGAGAGACCGGCGCGTTCGAGCGCCGCATCCAGGTACTTGAACATCTGCTCTTCAGCCCGGGCAAGGTCGAGGGCGCCACAGGCGTTCATCTCCAGCGTGGTCATCGCCTCCGCACAATCGGTGACGTCGAACTCTGCAACGCGCGCTTCGGCCGCTTCGACGGCGCGGCGGCCACAGGTAAGGCGCTCTTTCGCGGCGACCTCATGACAGCTGACAGGGTCCGCCTGAAGCAGGGCCAGCGCCATCAGAGTTGCGATCATGGTCGGCCCTCCTCCGGCTTGATCCGGCTGACCTTACCCTACTTCTTCGGCGCGTGCTTCTGGCCGGTGCGGATGCGGCCGGAGCGGCTGACCTGGCGGGCGCCACCGCGAGCGCCCTTCTGGATGGCCACGCTCTGGCCGGCCTTCTTGGAAGAGCGCGCCTTCAGGCCGCTGATGACCTTGGGCTTGGGACCGCTGGCCTTCTTCTGCTCCAGAGCTTTGCCGGGCAGGTTCGAGAGGGCTTCGGCCTTTTCGGCCTTCTTGATCCGCCGCGGAGCGGTCTTGGCCGTGCCCTTGTAGCGTTCCGGTCCCGACTTGGCCCCGCCCTCGGCATAGGGGTTGGCCCCGCCCGACTTGACCGTCAGGCGGATCGGCGTACCTGGCAGATCAAAACTCTCGCGCAGAGTGTTGATCAGATAGCGTTTATAGGTGTCAGGCATGGCCGAGGCCCGGCTGGCGAACAGCACGAAGGTGGGCGGCCGGGCCTTGGTCTGGGCCATGTATTTCGGCTTGATACGTTTGCCGTCGACGGCGGGCGGCGGGTGCCGCTGGGTCGCCATGGCCAGCCAGTCGTTCAGGTCGCGGGTCTTGACCTTCACCGACCAGGTCTCGTGGGCCTTGATGATGGCCGGCATCAGCCGGTCGACGCCCCAGCCGGAATGGGCCGACAGGGCGACGAAGGGCGTGCCGCGCAGCTGCGGCAGCTTGCTGTCGGCCAGACGGGTCAGTTCGGCCAGACGCGCCTGGGGCTCTTCCTCGAGGTCCCATTTGGAGGCGACATAGACCAGCGCCCGGCCCTCGCGCTCGACCAGATCGGCCAGCTGCAGGTCCTGGATGTCGAAGGCGTTGTCCTTGTCCATCACCAGCACGACGACCTCGGCGAAGGTGATGGCGCGCAGGGTGTCGGCGACCGACAGCTTCTCGAGCTTCTCCTGCACCCGCGCCTTGCGCCGCAGGCCGGCGGTGTCGACGAAGCGGACGGCCCGGCCCTCCCACTCCCAGTCCACCGAAATGGAGTCGCGCGTGATGCCGGCTTCGGGGCCGGTCAGCAGACGGTCCTCGCCCAGCATCCGGTTGACCAGGGTCGACTTGCCCGCATTCGGGCGGCCGATGACGGCGATGCGGATCGGCTTGTCGGCCTCATCCTCGTCGTCATCGACGAAGGATTCCTGCCCGGCCGCGGCGACCAGCGCGGCATAGAGATCCGCCATGCCCTCGCCATGCTCGGCCGAAAGCGGCACCGGTTCGCCAAAGCCCAGCGAGTGGGCCTCGCCCACGCCGCCGCCGCTCTCGCGGCTTTCCGACTTGTTGGCGACCAGCACGACCGGCTTGGGCTGACGCCGCAGGCGTTCGGCAAAGATGCGGTCCAGCGGGGTCACCCCGTCGCGCGCATCCATCATGAACAGGATCAGATCGCCGTCGCTGATGGCGGCCTCGGTCTGCTCGCGCATCCGCGATTCCAGACTGTCGTCGGTGATGTCCTCAAAGCCTGCCGTGTCGATCAGGGTCAGGTCCAGATCGCCGAGGGTGCCCTTGGCATAGCGGCGGTCGCGGGTCACGCCCGGCCGGTCATCGACCAGCGCGAGACGCTTTCCCACCAGCCTGTTGAACAGGGTGGACTTACCCACATTGGGGCGGCCGACAATGGCGAGTTTCAGGGCCATATCGGCGTCTAGCCTGTTTCTGGCGTGGCTGGAAGGCAGATCAGCGGATGCTGATCAGCTCGCCCCGATCGGTGACGACCAGCAGGGCCCCGTTGTAGGCGCTCGGCGCGACATAGGCGGGGGCGCCCAGACGCAGGGTCGCGGTGACCTCGCCCGTCTTGGGGTTGAGGGCCACCAGCTCACCGTCCGAGTTGGTAAGCACCAGCCGGTTCGACGCCAGAATCGGGCCCGACCAGGTCGGACGCACGGTGCGGTCGAAGAAGCCGAGGAAGCCGCCTTCCTGACGCACGCGGCCTTCGTTCAGGTCACGCGTCCAGTAGACCTGGCCCGACTCGCGGTTGACCACGGTCAGCTCGCCCAGCTTGGACACCACATAGACCACGTCACCGACGGGCAGCGGCGCATTGACCGAAGCGATCGGCACCTGCCAGCGCGGCTGGCCGCTGCGGACATCCATGGAGGCGAGGACGCCCGCGTGGCTGACCGCATAGACGAAGCCACGGCTGACGACCGGGCGACCGGCAATGTCACGAATGTCCGACAGGGCGCTGGTGCGGGTCGAACGCGACAGCTCCTGTTGCCAGACCGGCTGGCCGGTCGAGGCACGCAGGGCGAACACTTCCCCGGAAGACATCGGCGCGATGACCGTGTCGCCCGTCACCGCCGGGCTGGAGGCGCGCATGATGCGGGCCGGCTCGACAATGCCGCGGTAGGACCATTCGACCTGACCGGTCTGGGTGTTGAAGGCGATGATCTGGTTGTCGATGTCGACCACATAGACCCGGGCGCCTGAAACGGTGGGGGCGCCGTGGATCGGCACGTCCACGGGCGTCTGCCACAACATGGCACCGGTCGACTGGTCGAAGGCCGTCATGGTGCGATAGCCCGACGACACGAACACCTTTCCGCCGCCAAGGGCCACGCCGCCGCCAAAGCCGCCGCCTTCACGCCCCTCGGGCTTGACCGAGGCACGCCAGGCTACAGCCCCCGTCTGGGCGTCGACAGCCGAGACCGTGGCCTCGCCGTCCATGACGAAGATGCGGCCGTTCTCGGCGACCGGCTGGGCCATGATCTGACGGGTGCGCGCCGAACCGGCCCCGATGTCACGGCGCCAGGCGATGGTGAAGTCGGCGCCTGCGATCGCGTGCTCGATCGCATTCTCGGGCGTGCCGCCCGGCGCGGGCCAGGACACGACGGCTTGCGGGCCCGGCAGGAAGAAGTCACGACCGGCCAGTGCCGGCGACGGCACGAGTGCCTGGTCGAACTCGAGAACCGACAGGCGTTCCCCTTCCGAGGCCACCGCATCGGCCGCCGCAGAGCGCCCGAGATTGAACGGCAGCAGATTGCTGACCGTGCCACAGGCCGTGACGGTGAGGGCAGCGCCACAGACCATGAGTGTTCTGGCGAACCGGTTCATTGGAGAACTCCTGAACTGTGACGTCATTCGGCGGCCGGAGCCTGGGCTTCCGCCGGCGATCCCTCGCCCGGTGCGGCCTCGGGCGAGACAACCTCGGGGGCAGCCGACTGGGCTTCCAGCACCTGTCCAATGCTACCCAGCGTGCCGGCATCGATCATGCCGATGGCCGCCTGGGCCCGCTGGCGGATCGTGTCCGGCACATCCTGGCCCAGCTGCAGCTGAACAAAGGTGGCGCGCGCCTCGGTCGTCTTGCCGTGCTGGATCTGCGCCATGGCCAGCGCTTCAAGCGCTTCGGCACGGAAGGGGCGCCCCTCGCGGGTCAGCGGGGTCAGACGCTTTTCAACATCCTCGTAGCTGGCGTCCGTATCGATCACCAGCAGGGCGGCCTTGAAGGCCGAAGAGTCCGACATCAGCGGGTCGCCGATCGCCTTGGCCGACTGGTCCAGGAGATCGATCGCGTCATCTGTCCGGTTGGACGTCAGCGCCAGGCCGGCGCGCTGCGCCAGGGCCATCGACTTGTAGGCGCCATTGCCCATCTGGGCGGCTTCCTGGAAGGCCGACTCGGCCGCGGCCAGATCATTCGAGCGCAGGGCCTCGATGCCGCGCTCATAGGCGACCGACGCCTTTCCGGCGCGCGAGGTCTCATTGGCCTGCCAGCCCCACCAGCCCAAGGCCGCCATCAGCGCCAGCAGCAGCACGCCACCCAGCACCGGCAGCCAGGTCCTGGCCAGACGCTTGTAGCGTTCGGAGCGAAGCTCCTCCTCGACCTGCTCGAAGATATCCGTCACGAAAAGCACGCCCCAAGTCGTTGTTCAGAGTTCGGCGCGACCCTAGAGCATTTTCCGCCCGGGTCGAGACGTCCCCCCTTGAAAAAAACCGCATAATCGTCCGTCGCGGATTGCCCGCTAGGTGCCGACCGGCTTGCGCGAGAAATAGGTCTCGACTTCGGCAGGAAAACGGCGGGCCCGCACGTCATCGGCATAGGCCGCCACGCCCTCGACGATATGGCCGCGCATATCGCCATAGCGACGCACGAATTTGGGCGTCCAGTCGAACAGGCCCAACATGTCCGGCGTCACCAGAATCTGGCCGTCGCACTCGGCCGAGGCCCCGATCCCGACGGTCGGGACGGGGATGGCACGGGTGATCTCGCCCGCCAGATCCGCCGCCACACCCTCGATGACCACGGCAAAGGCCCCGGCATCGGCGGTGGCCTCGGCCTCGGCCATGACCCTGAGGCGTTCCGACTCGGTCCGCCCCTTGGCCTTGAACCCGCCCTCGGTCAGCACCGCCTGGGGGCGCAGCCCCACATGGCCCATGACCGGAATGCCCCGCTCGACCAGATAGGCGATGGTCTGGGGGACAGTCGGGCCGCTTTCCAGCTTGACCCCCTGGGCGCCGGTTTCCTTCATCACCCGGGCGCAGTTCTCATAGGCCAGCTCCTTGCCGCCCTCATAGCTGCCGAACGGCATGTCGACGACCACCATGGCCCGCCGCGCGCCCCGCATGACGGCCTGGCCGTGCAGGATCATCATCTCCAGGGTCACGCCGACGGTGTTGGGCAGGCCGTGGACCACCATGCCGACGCTGTCCCCGACCAGCAGAAGGTCGCAATGATCGTCCAGCAGGGCCGCGGTCGGTGCGTCATAGGCCGTCAGGCAGACCAGGGGCTCCTTGCCCTTGCGGGCCTGGATGTCCGGCGCCGCCAGTCGGCGGACGGTTTCCTGTTTCTGGCTCGACATAGTGGGCTCCCGGTCGGCTTTTGCGGTGCAGCATAGCCCCGGACGCCCGCGGCGTCACCCGCCGCTCAGACGTCCTGCGACAGGCGCACCGCTCCGGCGAGCGCCAGGGCGACCAGCGCGCCGGCGGCGATCCAGAACATCTGCATGCTGCCCATGCCGCCGAGCGTCAGGTCTGCCACGCCCCAGCTGTCCAGAACCCCGTGGATCGCGGTCGCAAGATCCATATTGACCGAGCGGGAGGCCGATTCCGCCATCTGGACGCCCGGCACGGTTTCGGCACCGGAGAGATCGACATCCAGGCTCAGCATTTCCCGGAGCGCCAGCACACCGCCCACGGCTCCGGCGACACCCAAGCCGGCGGCGCGCCAACGGGCACCGGACTGCAGTCGCGTCTCGACACTGGCCACGAACAGGGGGGTGTCGGCCATCGGGGCCGCGCGCTCGAAGGCGCGCTCGATGAAGGGGTCGAACTCATCCGCTGACATGTGACGCCCCCCCGCTTTCGCCCATCCCCGGATCGAGGATCTGGCGGAGTTTATCCAGACCACGTTTGACATGAGACTTCACCGTTCCAAGCGGCAGATTTAGGGCAGTCGCGATCTCCGGATGGGTCATGCCGGCGCCGTGACCGAGGGAGACGCACAGACGCTCCACCTCACTCAGGGTCTGCAGGGCCGCATCCAGGTCGAACCGCCCGAGTGGGTCGACGCTGACCGCCTCGTCCCCGGCCGCATCTTCGGAGACATAGCGGGCTTCCCTGTCGCGCCGCTTCAGATAGAGCCGCGCCGCGATACGCCGGACCCAGGCGGAGAAAGTCCCCTCCCCGCGAAATTCGGCACTCCGCTCGAAGGCGACGATGAAGGCGTCCTGCGCAATATCGTCGGCCAGGGCGGGCTGCGCCCCCATCCGGCGAAGCAGGGCGCGGACCGACGAGGAGTGCCGGCGCACCAGTTCACCGAAGGCCGCGCGGTCGCTGGCCGCCGCCAGGGCGGCCAGCTCTACATCGTGCCGGTCGGACAGGCCGGATCGGGTCATGACATTCGTCCCCTCGGATCCCGACCTCAGTCCACGTTTTTGTTGAAGAAGCTCAGCACCAGGAAGGCCAGGCCGATGGTGGCCGGGATCACGGCGAAGGCCAGCATGCCGTCACCGACGTTGTCGCTCCAGTTGCGATCGCCCAGGTCCTGGACCAGGCCGAACCCGGCGATGCCGATCCCGACGGCCAGCCACATCACGCCGCGGCGGATGTCCCGGGTGCGCGACGGCAGGTTCTTGGTGATGTCCTTGCTCAGGGCGTCGATCACTTCCGGCGGCAGGGGCTGACCCTTGTCGATCGCGGTCCTGACCGTGGCCTGAATCTCGCGGCGTTCGCGGCTCTTCAGCCAGCTCGGTCCGACAACAATGGCCGTGATAGTGCCGAACACCGCCAGAATGGCCACGACGGGAATGAAGTCTTCCATGACTAATCCTCTCAGGGGCCTGAAACAGAATGTTCCCGGCTTCTATGGGGGAAGAGGCGCCGACAGGGTTGAACAGATGCGATGCCCCGGGTGAAATCTTCGTAAGGTTGGCACGGCCGACCGGAAAGGCTCCCCTCATGACCACGCGCCGCCGGCTTCTTGCCGCCCTGCCCGCCCTGTCGTTCGCCGCCTGTGCCGGCCTGCCGTCCCGCAATGCCGCGGGGCCCACCGTCGCCACCTTCAACATCTGGCACGACCAGGGTGACTGGCCCGCCCGCCTGCCGCTGGTCGAGGCCACCCTGCGCGCCGCAAACGCGGATGTCATCGGCCTTCAGGAGATCCTCCAGGATGGCGCCGCCCTGCCCAATCAGGCGCAGACCTTGGCCGACCGGCTGGGCATGCAGATGGTCTTCAGCTCGGTCGACGACGCGGACCGCCCGCGGCGCTATGGCAATGCCCTGCTCTCCCGGCTGCCGATAATTGACTACGACTGGGTCAAGCTGGAGCCCCTCGATGACTACCGCACAGCCCAGCGCATCCGCTGCCGGACGGCCGACGGTCGCGTCGTCGACTTCGCCAATACCCATTTCCATCACACGCCCGAGGGCGGCGCGATCCGGGCCCGCCAGATCGCCCATCTGCTGGAGTGGCTGCCGAACGACGGCGTGCCGCTGATCCTGACCGGCGACCTCAATGCGCCGCTCGACAATCCGGAAATGGCGCCCCTCCGCGCCCGCTTCTCCGAAGCCCTGCGCACCGTCCACCCCGATCAGGCCGACCGAACCACGCTCAACACCGCGCTCGGCCACCGCTCGGTCCAGATCGACCACATCCTGTACGATGCCGGCGCGTTCCGCCCGGTAGAGGCCGCCATTCTCGGCGATCAGCCGGTCGGCGATGTCTGGCCCTCGGACCACTTCGCCAAGATGGCCCGGTTTGTCGGCGTCTAGCCCAGCGCGGACTTCCACTCGTCCGGCTTGAACCCGACCAGCAGCGTCCTGCCCGTCTCGACCACCGGCCGCTTGATCATCGAAGGCTGGGCCAGCATCAGCGCCACCGCCTTGTCAGCATTCAGGTAGGCCTTGTCCGCGTCGGGCAGCTTCCGAAACGTGGTGCCGGCGCGGTTGAGCAGCCTTTCCCAGCCCACCTGATCCACCCAGCCGCGCAGGCGCCCCTCGTCGATCCCCGCCTTCTTGTAGTCGTGGAAGGCGTAGGCATGCCCTTCCCCGTCCAGCCAGACCCGCGCCTTCTTGACCGTGTCGCAATTGGGAATGCCGTAGAGGGTGAGGGTCATGGGGAGCTCCTGTGAATCACGGGGCGCGATCCTGCCGCCTCCGAAGGGTCCCGACCACCTCTTGCCCGTCGCGTACCGATTCACCTCGCCCCCGGCCGCCGGTGCAGCTATGTCCGAACCATGGTGGACGGTCTGGTCTTCGGATGGAGAAGCGCGGTTCTGCTGACGGCCCTTGCGCCGTTGATCCCGCTCATCTTCGGCCTTGCGGGAGCCCTGCACAATCGGCTTGCCAACCGGGCGCTGGCAGGGCTCCTGCTTGTCCTGGCCGGGATCGTGACCCCGTGGATGATCGGGTTCGCCGGCTTCTATGATCGGTGGCCCGGGCTCAGCCATGTGCCCTTTTCGCTGTCGCTGGCCGTAATGCCGCTCCTGTGGATCTACACGGTCGCCCTGACGACCGGACACCTGCCGTCCCGGTTCGGACTGCACCTCGTCCCCGCCCTGTTGCAGGCGGCACTGAAGGTGCTGCCGGCGCTCACCGGTCCGGTGCCGGGCACGGCCCTCCTCGCGGACGTGGGCCTTGTTGCAGGTCTGGCGGGATACAGCTGGCTCTCGTACCGGGCCCTCAGCCGGTACCGTCAGGTCCTCCTTGAACAGCGAAGCGACCCGGCGCGCTACGCCGCCCACTGGCTGGCACGGGCCATCGCCGCCGTCGGCCTGCTGCTACTGCTCACCCTTGGACACAAGGTGTGGGGCGCCGTCCGCCCGCTCGGCTACGAGGGCCTGATGGGCCTTCACATCGCCATTGCCGGGGTGGCCCTCTATCTCGGCGTGGAGGGATGGCGCACCGGCAGTCAACCGGTGCCAACCTTTCCGGCAGGGCAGCCCCCTCCGCCGCCGAGACCTGGCCGCGACTGGCGGGCCCTGGGCGAAGACTACCGTCGGCAGATCGAGGCGGCGGGATGGGTGCGCGATCCCGGACTGACCCTCTCGGCGCTGGCCCAGCATCTCGGCACCAACACCTCCTATCTGTCCCGGGCGCTGAACGAGGGGCTCCGGACCAGCTTCTCGGACTTCGTCAATCAGGAGCGCAGCCGCATCGTGGCCGCCATGCTGGACGAGGGTCGCAAGGACAGCCTGCTCGACCTGGCGCTCGAAGCCGGGTTTGCCTCAAAGGCCACCTTCAACCGGGCCTTCCAGCACCAATTCGGCTGCTCGCCCTCGGCCTACCGGCAACGGCTCAAACGCTGAAATTCTGACAGCTTTCAAGCTCTGAGGCGCCGCAGCCGCCGGTCGCCTCCACAGCTTCCCCCTCAACCCGGGAGGCTTTCCATGAGACGACGACATTTCCTTGCCCTTGGCGCTGCCGGTCTGGGCACGATGCTCCCTGGCGCCCGTGCCGTGGCGCGCGGTCGGGCGTCTCCGGACCTTGAGATCATCCGGCAGGCCATCGCGATCCACCCGGGGGCCCTGCGCTACAACACGCCCGCCCGACTGGAGCAGAGACTTCAGGCGTTCGAGGCCGAATGGGAGGCCCGCCCCGCGATCGAGGCGCGGTTTCTGGCCCTGTCCGCCCTGCTGGGCACACTGAAGTGCGGCCACACTCACTGCAATCTCTATAACCAGTCGGAGACCGTAGAGCAGCAGGTCATCCGCCGGGCGACCCGCCTGCCCTTCCTGTTTGTATGGAGGGGCGACCGGATGATCATCACCTCGGACCACAGCGGCACGGACATGCTGCCACGGGGCACCGAAGTCCTCACCCTGAACGGCAGGCATGCGTCGGCCGTGCTCGCCGACCTGTGGCCCTACACGCGGGCGGACGGCAGCAATGACGGCAAGCGCCGGGCCCAGCTCTCCGTCACGCCGGGAGAGCCCTACCCCGCCTTCGACGTGTTCCAGGGCCTGCTGCATCCGCCCTCGGCGGGACGGTTCGTGCTGGAGATCCGCCGCCCGGACGGAGCCCACGCTGTCGTGGATGTCCCGGCGTCTTCCTTTGAGGACCGCCTGTCCATGTCGCCCCCACCCCCGCCGGGGGACCAGCCCCTCTGGTCCTGGACCGTCGGCGACGACGGCATTGCTCTCCTGACCATGCCGACCTGGGTGGTCTACCGGGGCAGCTGGGACTGGCGCGGCTGGCTGACGGGCAAGCTGGACGGTCTGGGTGACGCCCGAGGGCTGATCGTCGACGTTCGCCGGAACGAGGGCGGGCTGAACTGCGGCGATGAAATCCTTGCCCAGCTGACGACACAGGATCTGGTGCTCGACACCTATGAGCCCCGCGTCCGCTTCCGCCGCTCCCCGCCCGATATGGACGCCTATTTCGAGACCTTTTCTCCGGGCTTCCGGACGCTCGGCGAACAGGGCGTTCCGCTTGAAGGGGGCTTCTTCGGTTATCCGCCGGAGCGGCCGGCCGATCGGATCGCGGCGCGTGGCTCACTGGCCGGAGTGCCGACGGCAATCCTCTGCGACAGCCACAACAGCTCTGCCACCTTCAACTTTGCGCAGCGGGTCAAGCAGTTCGGCCTCGCGAGGCTGTTCGGAGAGCAGACCGGGGGGAACCTGCGCGGCATCAATGCCGGCGCCATGTTCTTCGTGCGCCTGCCGGAAAGCGGCCTTGAGTTCGACCTGCCGTTGATCGGTTATTTCCCGAAGACTCCGCAGCCGGATCGCGGGGTGCTTCCAGATGTCGAGATCGCCCGGACGCCCGACGATATCGCGGCGGGCGCCGATCCCGTGCTCGCCGCCGCCACGGCCTGGATCACAGGTCGCCGACCGGCTCGGCGCAGAAGATGTCGTGCAGCATGCCCATGATGCCCTGCACCCGCTCGTCGGCGATCGAATAGTAGATGGAGCGCGACTCGCGTCGCGTCTTGACCAGACCGGCCTGACGCAGCTCGGCCAGTTGCTGCGACAGACCCGGCTGTTTCAGGCCAAGGTCCCGCTCCATTTCGCCCACGGCCCGCTCCTGGCGGGTGACGTGGCACAGGATCAGCAGACGCGTCGGATTGGCCAGCTGACGCAACAGGTCAGCGGCCTCGGGGGCCTTTTCCTTCAGGCGGGCCATGGCCTCGAAATCCGGGGGCGGCAGGGTGTCAACGGTCATGTCGGACATATGGGGTTGGTGCGTCATCACGTCCACATAATTACATACTTGCAGTAATTATGAAACTGTTTATATCGGGACTCCACTGAACGGAGATTGCCGATGTCGGACCCCGCCCGCGACCACGCCGCTTCCATCATCGAAGCCGCCCTGGCCGATTCCGTCAAACGCCCTGTCGTGAAATCCTTCTTCGACGAGGCCACCTTCACCATCAGTCACGTCGTCCACGACCCTGCGACCCGCCGCGCGGCGCTGATCGACAGCGTGCTCGACTTCGACCAGGCCTCGGGGCGGACGTCCCACGCCTCGGCCGATGCCCTGATCGCGTATGTCGAGGCCCAGGACCTGACGGTCGACTGGATTCTGGAAACCCACGCCCACGCCGATCACCTGTCGGCCGCGCCCTATCTTCAGGAAAAGCTGGGCGGGCGTCTCGCCATCGGCCACGAGATCCTGACCGTGCAGGACGTGTTCGGAAAGATCTTCAACGAAGGCACCGAATTTCGCCGCGACGGCAGCCAGTTCGACCAGTTGTTCAATGACGGGGATCGCTTCACCGTCGGTTCGCTGGACGCCACCGTCCTGCACGTGCCCGGCCACACCCCGGCCTGTCTGGCCTATGTGATCGGCGATGCCATCTTCCCGGGCGATACCCTGTTCATGCCGGACTATGGCACCGCGCGCTGCGACTTCCCCGGCGGGGATGCCCGCACCCTCTATCGCTCGATCCACCGGCTGCTCAGCCTGCCGGACGAGGCGCGTCTGTTCCTGTGCCACGACTACAAGGCCCCCCCGGGCCGGACCGAGTTCGCCTGGGAGACCACCATCGGCGCCGAGCGTACGGGCAACATCCATGTGCGCGAGGGCATCAGCGAGGACGAGTTCGTCGCCATGCGCACCCAGCGCGACGCGACGCTGGCCATGCCGCGCCTGATCCTGCCCTCGGTCCAGGTCAATATGAACGGTGGGCGCCCGCCCGAGCCGGAGGCCAACGGCACCCGCTATCTCAAACTGCCGTTGAACCTGCTGTGAGCGAGCTGTCCTTCATCTGGCCCCTGACCGGCGGCCTGCTGATCGGGGCCTCAGCGGGGCTGTTCCTGCTGATGCACGGGCGCATCGCCGGCGTATCCGGCCTGATGGCCAGTGGTCTGCGGCTGGGCGGTAGCGGCCCCCGCGAACTCAGCCTGGGCTTCCTCGGCGGCTTGCTGGGCGGGGCGCTGCTGGCCGGTGCCCTGATCCGTCGCCCGGAGGTGATCGTGACCAGCAGCCTTCCGCTGCTGATCATCGGCGGCCTGCTGGTGGGGTTCGGCACGCGGTGGGGCTCCGGCTGCACCAGCGGGCACGGAGTCTGCGGCATCGCCCGCCTGTCTCCCCGGTCGCTGGCGGCCACCGCCCTGTTCATGGGGACGGCGGCCGTGACCGTCTTCGTCACCCGCCACCTGATCGGAGGGCTGTAGGATGCGCCTGCTCATCGCCATTCTCTGTGGCGTCCTGTTCGGCGCCGGCATGATCGTCTCCGACATGGTCAACCCGGCCCGGGTGCTGGCCTTCCTGGACGTGACCGGCGACTGGGACCCCGCGCTGGCCTTTGTCATGGGCGGCGCCCTGATCCCGTCCGGCCTCGCCTATCTGGTCCACCGTCGCATGCACGCCCCGATGCTGGCAGAAGACTTCGCCATTCCGACCAGCCGCCGGATCGATCGCCCGCTGATCGGCGGGGCTGTCCTGTTCGGCGTCGGCTGGGGCCTCGTCGGCCTGTGCCCCGGGCCTGCCCTCGCTTCGCTGACGACCGGCGCCTGGCAGGGCGTGGTCTTCGTTGCCGCCATGCTCGCAGGCATGGCCCTGTTCCACTTCCTCCCGACCCTCGTGCCCACACTTCAAGGAGCCCCCCATGGCAGGCCGTAAACTGGACGACACCCTCAGCACCTCGCCCCAGGTGGCTCCCGAGGAGCTCGAGATCATCGCGGCGGCCGGCTTCCGTTCGGTCATCTCCAACCGGCCCGACGGCGAGGATCCGGGTCAGCCCACCGCGGCCGAGATGAAAGCTGCAGCCGACAAGCACGGACTGGCCTTCCGACACATCCCCGTCACCGGCGGCAACATCGGTCCGGACGACGTCGCGGCCATGGCCGAGGCGCTCGACACCCTGCCCGCTCCCATCTTCGGCTTCTGCCGCAGCGGCACCCGCACCGCCATGCTCTGGGCGCTGGCCCGCGCACCGCAGTCGGACCCGCACACCCTGATCAACGCCGCCCGCGAGGCCGGCTACGACCTTTCCGGCCTGCGCTCACGCCTCTAGGGCCGGCCCCTTCCAAGGACACCTTCTGTGGACCTTTCCCTGCTGCAGTACGGACTCGGCGCGGCCGCCGGGTCGCTGGTCGGCTTCTCGCTCGGCCTTGTCGGCGGCGGCGGATCGATCCTCGCCGTGCCGCTGATCGTCTATCTGGTCGGGGTCAAGGAGCCGCACCTGGCGATCGGGACCAGCGCGCTGGCGGTCGCCGCCAATGCCGCCGCCAATCTGGTCAACCATGCCCGCCACGGCACCGTGAAGTGGAAGATCGCCGGCCTGTTCGCCCTCGCCGGGGTCTTCGGTGCGTTGCTCGGCTCCTCGCTCGGCAAGGCCTTTGACGGCCAGAAGCTGCTGGCCCTCTTCGCCATCCTGATGGTGATCGTCGGTGTCCTCATGCTGCGCGGCCGCAAGGGCGAGGGCGATCCCGATGTCACCCTCACCCGGGGCAATGCGCCGAAGCTGCTCGGCACCGGCGCGGCCACCGGCATCCTGTCCGGCTTCTTCGGCATTGGCGGGGGTTTCCTGATCGTGCCCAGCCTGATGTACGCCACCCGCATGCCGATCTTTTACGCCGTCGGCTCATCGCTGGTCGGGGTCACCGCCTTCGGCCTGACGACGGCCGCCAACTATGCCCTGTCCGGCTGGGTCGACTGGCCGCTGGCCGGCGTCTTCCTGGCCGGCGGGATCGCCGGTGGCATGCTTGGCGCAGGGCTGGCCAAGACCCTCTCCAGCCACAAGGGCGCGCTCAACGCCGTTTTTGCGACCCTGATCTTCGTCGTCGCCGCCTATATGCTGTACCGCAGCGTCGGCGCGCTGGGGACCGGGGTCTAGCGCCCTATTCCCACTCGATTACTCGAAATCCCGCAACATATTGATCTTGCGGGTATTTTTTCGTCAATACCGACACCGGCGCCGACCAGAAGGACGAACAAATACTTAGGTGTTGATTTAGTTGGGAAATATAGGAGGTATAAAATGTGCGTGATGACGCTATCATTCGAGACCTATTTCGGCGGTCAGACCTCGTGAAGCTTGAATAGGGAATCGGCTTCTCTCGATCATCGAAGTATCCATACTATCGAAAAATATGCTCCGGTCGATCCTGGTTGGCGCATCATCGATGATCCGAATGGACGTCGCACATCCTCAAACGAGTGGGTGCTCCGCCTCCCCAAGGAGCGGCGCGCGTGACCAGTCGCTACAGCGCCAGGGCCTGGTTCAGGTCGTCATGCTCGAAAGCGCTGGCCATGCGGTTGATCTCCGCCGGCCGGGCGCCGGCGGCTCTGGCGACCTCGCGCCATGTCGCGGTGACGGTCGCCACCTCTTTGATGATCTCACGGGCCTGCGCCAACGTGAGGGCGAAATATTCCGCCGCGGCTTCGAGCAGGTCGAGCGAGCAGGTGCCTTCGTCGAGATCGATGTTGGTGGTCAGCACCCGCGCCTTAAGGTCGGTGGGGACCGGATTGAGGTCGTAGGCCGGCGCCAGCGACCAGCCGGCCTTGCCTAGCCACAGGAAGCCGTGGTTCCGGAGGTGATCGTCGACGTTCGAGATCAGCACATTGAACGCTACGCGCCGATAGAGGGCGTGAGCGTCCGTCTTGGCCTGGGCGCCGTGCCGTGTGAGCACATCGACGACCTCGGGATAGCTCCCGCGTTCACCGTCCCTGGCGCCCATCATCGCCATCGCCGATAGGAATGGGATGCGGACCGCGCCGTCACGGTCGAAGCGTCGCGACAGCAAGACCGGCTTTCCCGCGACATCGATCAGGCTGTACTCAGGCGTGACAAGACCGGCCAAGCCGGCCAGCCGCAGCGCGATCGCCTCCCAAGTCTCGACGCTGTAGTCATCCGTCTCCTTCGGGAACTTGGCGATGGCGAGACGACCGTGCTGGTCGATCACCGAGGCCTTCGGGCGCGCGCCGCCGAGCGAGGAGCCTGGGGCGAAGATGAGTTGGAGATCTTCGTCGGTCTCCTCGTCGCGGAGAATCCGCTCGGTGATCTGGAGCAGCCGTCCGAGCTCGATCAGGGCCGGCACCCCGGCACGGATCGGCGCCTGGAAGGCCTCCTCTCCGACCCAGCGGAACCGAAGGGCCCCGAGCCGCGTCTCGTCGGCGACGCCGAGCAGGTAGTCGCTTTCTGACAGGGTGCGCACGGCGCGGCCCTCGCGGGCGGCGAGCCGGCGTTCGGCCCGTTGCATCAGGCGGCGTCCCCAGGTGTCGGGCGCGGAATCGCCGATCGAGCCGAACGTCGCCGCCCCGGCGGGAGGCGCGAAGGCGCCGCGGGTGAGGGTCAGCGCCGGCTCCAGCGAAAACCGGTCCGCATCCTGGAGCCATGCCTCTTCGTATTCGAAAAGGATGGTCTCGGCGCCCCGCACACGGTTGCTCCGCGCCCGGCCGACCGGACGCACCCTGCCCTCCAGATCGATGTGCACTTCGAAGTCAGGCATCCCGGCCCGCCCCCCTCGGCCGCTTGAGGTGGACGTGACGGGGCAATTCCGCGCTGGCCAATGCCTGGCCGACGCTGTCGTTGGCGATGTCGGCGACCTGACCCAGGCCATCCAGCAGGCCAAGCGCCTGCAGCACGGCGGCATAGATGCCGATGCTGACGCCGGTGTCGCCGGCCTCCACCTTCTGCAGGGTCGAGCGCGAAGTGAAGGCGCGCTCGGCCACGACCGCCATCGGCAAACGGCGGCGGCGGCGGGCGTCGTGGATATCCGCGCCGAGCTTGCGCAGGGCGCGCCGAACGGCGGCTGGAGGCTGATGGGGCGTCGGCATTTGCGATCTTCACGCTACATATTGCGCCAATATGTAGCACGAAGATTACATATTTCTAGATGGCTCGGCAGTTGCGAAGCGAGCCGAGTGCCGCCAGTCGCCGGCTTTGTGCAGAAGGCACCGTGCGGGTCGATCATCCACGTCGATCACGGATAGCGACGATGCCTACGCCTGTCATGACGGCCCGATGCCCAGACGCGCCACACCTTGCGGGCGACGCGCCCAGATTAGCGGTGATTGCTGACGAGATGGACCTTCCCGCGCATCGAGGGTGAGCAGCCTTGTAGCGGGTCACTGTCAAACTCGCCCCGCACTCACCTTCAACGATCACCGGTTGCCCAACGCGATCTCCGGTGTCATCGTTGGAATTGGTGCTGGCGGTACATAGCGGGGGCGTCAATGCTTGCTTGGATCATGGCCGGCCTAATGGTCGGGCCGCTACTGTATATCCTAGTGACTCTGTTCACACCGCGCCTAGCCGGCGTGGAGGACTATCAATTTGGCGCTCGGCGACTGAACCCAGCGGACGTCGTCGATAGTTCTATAATGTACGGCCTACAGGTCGCAGCGATCGCCCTCTTCGCAACTTGGGGGTATATCTACGGGCTCGCAGCTCTTATCGTACCGATATTTTGGATAGCCGGATATTTCCTGTTCAGCTGGGCGCTTTCTGACACCTTCCTTCAGCGTTTCGCAGCGGACACAGCCTTTAGGACACTGCACGGCTTCCTCGCGGATCACAACAAAGCTCGCTCCGTCTGCATCACCGCTGCTCTGATGACACTAGTGGGCCTAGCCGGTCCGGCGATGTTCGAGGCTTTCACTGTCGGGCGGTCGATCGCCGCAAGTGTACCGTCCTGGAGTCCAGCATCTGGGGCAGGACTTGCGCTCGCCTTCCTGTTCGTAAGCCTCGTTTACATGATCCGTAGCGGCTTTCCAGGAGTCGTTCGACTGGATCAACTGCAAATGACTATCGGGTACGGGGGCTTTTGCGCGGCGTTTTCGGGGGCCCTAATTCTCTTCCTTGAGCGTGTTGGCGCCGGGTTTGCGCTTTGGGTTAGTTTGTCAGGCCTACTGGCGGCGTCCGTGATCGCCATCCTAAAGGTCAGGTATGATCTTGAAGTTAGGCGATATCTGAAGGATTTCGATCCGAAGACAGGGCCCCGCACCACTGCCGATTTTCTAGGGATCACATCCATCCTTGTCGGTATTATTTCCTTCGGCCTCTCCGCCGCCGCGTCATATAGGGCGTTGGGTTCGGCCCCTCTGTCGCCAGATCTAATCACCTTCGCCTCAAGTCAGTTCTCCTTCGGGTTCACCTTGCTAGCAACGGTTAGCTTGTTCATCGCGAATGCCCTGTATCAGTTCGTCGACGTCACCCAATGGCAGAGATTGCTATCGCTTGCAGTCGACAATTCCGATTTGAAAGCTGCCGCAAAAATTTTGCGAGGGAACGTGATTACCGGCGGTGTGTGTAGCGGTATGACTTGGGTAATAGCTGTTCTTTTCGGGGTTTTCCTTGGCCAGCTACTACCTGGATCGGATGCATATAGCCTACTTTCAAGCTTTCTGAAGATGGTTGGCACGTTGCCTTCCGCGCACGCAGGCATACTCGCCTTCGTGTTTGTCGCCGCCCTTGTCGGGATAATGTTTTCGACATTGGATTCGCTGGTAGCGGCAACATCGTTCACTATACAGCAAGACATCCTTGGGGGATTCGGGGGCCAGCACGCGCTCCTCGTTGCCCGATTTGTGACGGTTATTGTAGTTGCTATTCAGCTCGCCTTCTATTTGGCAATATCCGCCTTAGCGAACGATCGCGTGGATGCAGTGCTCTACATCTGTTGGTCCTTCCAACTCGCAATGGTGCCGATCGTCGTTGGGCTCGTGATTGGCCGAGGGGGCGCTCACATTGCCCGGACTCTGGCAATGATTGTCGGCTGCCTTGGTGCGCTCACCCCGCTCGCCATTGGGTCAGCAGAAGCCGCCTACGAACTTAGTCCGTGGCTGGCAGTGGGAACCTCAAGCCTCGTCTATCTAGCCCTTGGCGGCTGGCGCCGGCGTCCTGCCTTGACGGACACAGCGGCGGGAGCAGCGCTATGAGCTTGCCTCCGCAAACATCACTTACGCATCAGAGTCAGATTGCGTCGACCGACGAAGCCTTCGGTGAAATCCTCCACTTTCTTTTTGGGCCGAACTCCATCCTGACTACCATCCATCTGGCGATACTTGTTTCGGGACTGGTGTTCGCGATCTGGGTTTATCGCATCAATCCCCAGAACCTGAGGTCGGACTTTCCATGCCGAGAGTTCGCGACCGCCATCGTCGCCTCCGTCAAGGAGTCCGTCAGCGCATTCCTCACGATGTTCCTGATCGGGGGGGCAATGTTCTATATTGCTGTCGCGCTTGATGGGGACGAGCTTCCGTCTAAGATGGTCCAACTGTTGACTTATGCGCCGATTATCGTGCTGGCCCTCAGTCAGTTCCGAGCCCTTTTCAAGGGGGTTCAGACCATCAAACATCATACGGGCCTTTGACATGCCTCCCTGCGGCTATCGACCCCCAGCCATCTCTGGCATCGACGCTTTTCTGCGCGACAACCTGCAGTATTTCGTCGACCTTTACCGACCCAGGGGTTTGACCCCGAAGCAAGCCATAGAAGTTGAGATGGCCGAAATCTCGCGCATCCGGTCTGGCGATCGTGGTGGCGTTTGGTCGGCGTCTGTGGTCGAGACCAATAGGGTCTTCTACGAACAGCTTTCCCACTTAGAACCCACGGGTTGGGACGAAGTGCTTTTGTTCGGCCGACGGCTCGTCGACGAAGCGGCCCGAGATCTTCGATCTCTAACCCAGACCCCGAGCACCGAGGAGTTCGCCACGCAGGCCCTCGCCGTGGGCGAATAGTTGCGGGTTCCGCTCACTGCATGTGCATCCGTGAGGCTCGTGGTAGGAAGGCGGCGGCGGGTTCCGGAACGATAGCGGTCGATCTTGAGCCAGGGGACGCTTCGGCGTCGGCGGCGATCGGCTGTGAAACGCCGGGCTTCCGTACAGAAGTTCCAGGCCCGCCCCCTCCCCCGTCAGACCGGATCGATCAGACCCGTGCGGACCGCCAGCGCGACCGCTTCGATCCGGGTGCGGACGCGCAGCTTGGCGCAGGCTTTTTCGAGGTAGCTGTCGACCGTTCGCGGAGATAGCCCAAGAATGGCGCCGATGTCGGAGGAGCTTTTGCCGCGGCTGACCCAGGCCAGGCATTCGGCCTCGCGCTGGCTGAGCGCCAAGGGTTCTTTAGGGTTCGGGATGGGTTCCAGACGCATGGAGCATAACCTCATGGTTGCGCCCCACTCCCCGTAAATCGCGTCGGTTTTGCAAGCAACGTCAGAGTCTTGCGGGCTATCCGCGACTTTCTTGCGGCCTTGGATTGGGACATCCGTTCGTGTGGGCGGCATCGCTTGCGGCCGGTCCCGCCGGCGCCTAAACGGTCCCGGTCGGGCGCCGTGAGATAGGCGCGGGGCTGGAGCCGGGGTTCGCCAATGGCGGAGGCGGCGCTCCGCGGCGAAGTAGCGGGCCTCTCGATCGCAGAGGATTCCAACGCCCGACCCCTCCGCCTTGCGTGTTGATTCCATTTGATTCATGGTCGTCGAGTCGGCGTTCGCGCCGATAGGGGCTTGGAATCCCCTGTGCGATATCAAAACCCAACGACCCGCGCCCGCGCGGTCGTCGCTTGTCCAGCGGCCGAGCCCGTGCGTCGCGCGGCACTGATCGGCTGAGCTGTCGCGCCTGCGGATTCCGGCCTCGCCCTTGTGGCCGGAGGAGCGTGGTGAGCAACGCCAAGGAGCTGGAGGCGGGGGCAGCGGACAGGCTGGACAGCCTGTTTCGCCGCTATGCGGCCTGGCTCGACGGGCGTCTGCGGAGTCGGCTCGGGCCGGACGAGGCGGCCGACATGGTCCAGGAGACCTATCTGCGGATCGCTCCCTATGACGGCGAGAGCATCCGCCACCCCAAGGCGTTCCTGCTGCGGGTCGCGCTGAACCTCGTGCGGGACGACCGTCGCCGGCAGGCGCGCCGCGCCAGGGTCCTCGACGAGCAACCGGCGGCCGAAGGCGAGGCCGCCTCGCAGCTCGACCAGGTCCTGCTCAAGCAGATCGTCCTGACGATGCCGCCGCTCTACCGCGACATCTTCGTGTTGAACCGCTTTGGCGGTATGACTTACCCGGAGATCGCCCGCGCGCGAGGGATCAGCGTCAAGACCGTCGAGTGGCGGATGTCGAAGGCGCTCGAACATTGCGCGTCGCGGCTGGACGTTTAGGCGGGACATGATGACGGTCGACGAGGACGCCGACATCCGACGCAAGGAGACCGCTTCCTGGTTCGCACGCCTGAACCAGCGCAAGGTCTCGGCCGCCGATATCAAGGCCTTCAGCGCCTGGCGGCGCGTTCCCGGGAACGCCGAGGCCTACGACCGCATGCAGCCGGTGTGGGAGGCGACCGAGACCCTGGCCGACGATCCGGAGATCGCCGCCCTGACCAGACAGGCCAGGGACGCCGCTTCTGCGCCCGCCCGCGCGCGGGCGCTGTTCTCGGACGTCCTCAAGCCGCTGGGCGCGGCCGGCGCCCTGGTCGCCGTCCTGGTCGTCGGCCTGGGGGTCTGGAGCCTGTCCCGACCAACCTCGTACGACACCGCGATCGGCGAGCAGCGCACGGTGCGGCTCGACGACGGCTCGCGGATCACGCTCGACACCGCTTCGAAGGTCGAGGTGCGCCTCGGCCGCGACCGGCGATCGGTCGCGCTGGTCGAGGGCCAGGCCCTCTTCGACGTCGAGGGCGACGCGGACCGGCCGTTCGTGGTCACCGCCGGCGACACCCGGGTGACGGCGCTGGGAACGCGCTTCGACGTACGCCGTGTCGGCTCAGGCGCCCGGGTCGTCCTCATCGAGGGTCGCGTCGCCGTGCGGGACGGACAAGGGTCCGACCGCGCCTGGTCGCTGGCGCCGGGACAGCAGGTCCTGACCGCCGCGCCGCGCCCGGCGGTCGCCGCCGTCGACGTGCCGACCGCGACCAGCTGGGCCAGCGGCCGCCTGACTTTCCGGGAGACGCCGATCGGCGAGGCCGTCGCCGAGGTAAACCGCTACAGTCCGCGCCCGATCGAACTGGAGGCGACCGAGTTCGCGGCCATTCGGGTGAGCGGCGTCTTCAACACCGGCGACGTCGACGGCTTCGTGGCTGCCCTGACCGATCTCTATCCTCTGCGGGCGACCCGCTCGGCGGACGGGACCATCGTCCTCTCGGACAGCGCCGCAAAATAAATCGCATACGGACTTAGGGGGCCTCGCGCGCCCGGTCGTCTCTTCCCCATCCCGCATGACGACGGGTAGAAAACAGGGGGAAGACCATGCGTAACGGTTTCAGTTCATCCGCGCTGGCCGCGTTGCTTTTGGCCTCGGCGCCGCCCGCCTTCGCACAGGCCGCCCAGGAGGCCGCGCGGCGCTACGAGATCGCGCCCGGCCCGTTGGACCAGGCTTTGCCCGCCTTCGCCCGGCAGAGCGGTCTGCAGATCCTCTACCCCGCCGCCCTCGTCGCCGGGCGCCGGTCTCCTGGGCTGAACGGGACCCACACCCCCGAAGCGGCCCTGGCCGCGGTGCTGAAGGACTCGGGCCTCGCCTGGCGCCGCAGCCGGCCGAACGTCTTCGTCGTCTACGACCCGGCCGCGCGGGCCGAGGCCGGCGCGCCGGAGCCCGAGCCCACCACGCTGGACGAGGTGGTGGTGACCGGCAGCCTGATCCGGGGGGTGGCCGACGGCCCCTCCCCGGTCGTCATGGTCACGCGCGAGGACATTGATCGCAGCGGCTACGCGACCGTGGCCCAGGCGCTCGCGGCCCTGCCGCAAAATTTCGGCGGCACGGCCAACGAAGGCGCGCTACAGAACGGCGCCGACCGCAGCGCCACCAACGGCACCTTCGCCTCGGGCGTCAATCTGCGGGGCCTGGGCAGCGACGCCACCCTGGTGCTGATCAACGGCCGCCGCATGGCCGGCACCGGGGCCATGGGCGACTTCGCCGACGTCTCGACCCTGCCGACCAGCGCCATCAAGCGCATCGACGTGCTGCTGGACGGGGCCTCGGCCCTGTACGGCGCCGACGCGGTCGGCGGGGTCGTCAACATCATCCTGCGCGACGACTACGAGGGCGCCGAGACCCGGGTCCGGCTCGGCCAGACCGCCGACGGGGCCAGCGACGAATACCAGTTCGGCCAGACCTTCGGCCGGCGCTGGTCATCCGGCGGCCTGCTGGGAACCTACGAATTCTACGAGCGCGGCGCCCTGCCCGTGTCGGAACGGCGCCTGGCCGGGGACGCGGACCTACGATGGCGCGGCGGCTCGGACCGGCGGCTCAACTACGCCAGCCCCGGCAACATCGTCGTCTTCGATCCCGTCAGCGGCGGCTACGTCTCGGCCTACGCCATCCCCGCCGGCCAGGACGGGACGGACCTGGAGCCCGGCGACTTCCTCGCCGGCCAGACCAATCTGAGCAACCAGCGGCTCGGCATGAACGTCCTGCCGCGGCAAACCCGGCACAGCCTGTTCGCGGCGCTGCGGCAGGACCTGGGATCGCGGGTCGTGCTCACCGCCGACGCCCGCTACGGCCTGCGCGAGTACGAAACTGTCTCGACGCCGCTGGCCATCCTGCTGACGGTCAACGGCGGCAATCCCTGGTTCGTGTCTCCGACGGGGGCGAGTTCGCACACCATCGCCTATTCCTTCGAGAACGACCTGCCGAACCCCG
The DNA here is from genome assembly GCF_017744255.1 of Brevundimonas sp. A19_0. Lineage (GTDB taxonomy): Bacteria > Pseudomonadota > Alphaproteobacteria > Caulobacterales > Caulobacteraceae > Brevundimonas. The sequence continues at coordinate 41,964 of NZ_JAGHQP010000006.1, forward strand.
AGATCACCGGCGAGGCGGAGAGCTTCGGCGCCTCGGTCGGGGTCAAGGTTGACCTCTTCGACGACTGGCGGCTTGACGCCTACATCGCCTACGCCTCGGAGGCGGGCGAGAACCGCACCCGCGGCACGCTGAACTCGACCTTCCTGCGCGAGGCCCTGGGCGCCGTGGCCGACAACCCCGCCACCCCGTTCAGCGCCGCGCGCGACGGCTATTTCAACCCGTTCGGCGACGGCGGCGGCAGCCCGGCGGCGGTGCTCGACTTCATCAGCTCTGGCCGCACCGCGACCCTGAGCGAAACCGGCGTCGCCTCGGCCAACCTGCAGGTCGACGGGACCGTGCTCACCCTGCCCGGCGGCCCGCTCCGGCTCGCCGCCGGGCTCTCCTTTCGCGAGGAGACCTTCTGGCGCCGCAACGACAGCTTCACCTCGGGGGTGACGCCCACCACCGGCGTCCCCACGGACTCGAGCCGGCGGGTGGCAGCCGTATTCGGCGAGCTGCGCATCCCGCTGTTCGGGGCCGACAACCGCCGGCCCGGCTTCGAGCGGCTCGAGCTTTCGATGGCGGCCCGGTTCGAGGACTATGAGGACATCGGCCAGACGACCAGTCCCAAGATCGGCGTCGTCTGGGGCCCGACCGGAGAGCTGACCCTGCGCGCCAACTACGGCGCCTCCTACCGGGCGCCGGCCCTGCGCGAGCTCAACGACGCGGCGCGGGCCAGCCCGACCTTCCTGCCGCGCGGCTCGCAGCAGGTCCTGTCGATGATCCTCTACGGCGGCAACCCGGACCTGGAGCCGGAACAGGCCGACACCTGGACCCTGGGGGCGGAGTACCGGCCCGCCTCCGTCGACGGCCTGCGTCTCAGCGCCAACTGGTTCCGCACCGACTTCGACAACCGCATCGGCCAGCCGACCTTCGAGAACATCCTCATCGCCCTGACCGACCCCGCCCTGTCGCCGTTCGTGCGGCTGGTCGATCCACTCAACAACGCCGATGACCGGGCCGCCCTCCAGGCCATCCTCGACCTGCCGACCACCGGCTTCGCCGACGCCTTTCCGGCGACCTCCTACGGGGCGATCGTCGACGCCCGCTACGTCAACACCGCCCGCGTCGAGGTCGAGGGGGTGGACGTCAGCGCCGGCTACGATTTCGAGGTCGGGGCCAACGCCTTCGACCTGAACCTGGCCTTCTCCTATCTCGGCCGGTTCGACAGCCAGGCCACGCCCAAGTCGGCGGCCGTCTCCCTGCGCAACCGCCCCAACTATCCGGTCGGGCTGCGCGGCCGGGGCACGCTGGCCTGGTCGCGCGGCGACTGGGGCCTGTCCTCCTCGGTCAACTATGTCGATGGCTACGAAGACCTGGCCGGCGCCCGGATCGACCCCTGGGCCACCCTCGACCTGCAAGTCCGCTATGAGCCGCAGTCCGGCCCGCTGCAGGGCACGACCATCGCCCTCAACGTCCAGAACGCCTTCGACCGCGACCCGCCCTTCTACAACGCCCCCGAGGGCATCGGTTACGACGCGGCCAACACCAACGTCATCGGCCGCTTCATCTCGCTGCAGCTGACCCGGGCCTGGTGATGCGCCGGATAGTGGGTTGCGGCCTGGCCGTCGCGCTGCTGGCGACGGCCGGACCGGTCATGGGCCAGGCGCCGGCGCCGGTCATCCTCGAGGCCCTGCTGGACCAGGAGAGCCTCGGGTCGGTGCGGATCAGCCCGAACGGGCGCTGGATCGTGGTCGAGCGCCGGGCCGCCTGGTCGGCGGCGGCCACCTACCGCTTCGGGCTGATGACCCCGCATCTGCTCAGCGGGCTGGAGGTGCATACGCCGGCCGGCGACCTGGTGCGCCGACTGGAGGACCCGGGCCACGCCAACGGCTACGTCTCCGGGCCCTTCTCGCCCAGCGGCGAGCTGATGCTGGTCGTCCGCCTGCGCGAGACCGCCCGCACCCTGGGGGTCATGACCCTGGCCACCGGCGAGGTGCGCTGGCTGCCGCTGACCCCGGAGTTCACCGAGTTGGGCCGCACCGTCGCCTGGCGTTCGGAGACGCAGCTGGTGGCCATCGCCCGTCCGGACGGCGACCTGCCGCTGGTGTATCGCCTCGGCGCCCAGACCGAGGCGCGCAAGACGGGGCTGTGGCGGGCCTTCGCCGCCGGCCACGCACCGTCCGCCGTGGTCATTCCCAGCGGCCCGGCCCGCGACAGCCGCGAACGGTCGACCGCGCCGCGGCTGGTCCTCTACGACCTCGCCGGCGGCGAGGAGCGGGTGCTGGCGCGCGGCGAGCTGTTCGACCTGGAGCTCTCGCCGGACGGCGGCGCCGTCGCGGCCCTGCTCAACGCCGAGGACCTGCAGGCGGGCGGAGAGACGCCGGTCGATGTCGGCACGCCGAGCCGGCGGCGACGCCTGCTGCTCATCGATCTCGACCGGGGCGCGGCCGTCGAGCCCCTGCCCGATCAGGACTTCCTCTCGCACCTGCTGTCCTGGTCGCCGGATTCCCGCCGGCTGATCGCCTTCGCCCGCGACGCCGGGTCCCTCTGGGGCGAGGGCCGCTTCTGGATCCTCGATCGCCGCGGGTCGGCCGAACCCCTCCGGCTGGGCGAGGCCCGCCCCTGGCTCGACGCCGAGGTCGGCCGGATCCCCATCGCCCGCGCTGGCTGGAGCGCGGGGCGGCCGGTGGCGCAGGTCCGCACCGCCGCGGGCCGCAGGGTCTGGCTTCGCGCCGCCCCCGGGTCCGTCTCGGTCCCGGTCCTCGAGCCGCGCGAGACCCTGGTCGAGGTCGCCGGACGCACCTGGATCGAGCGCGCCGCCGGCCTGCACTCCTTCGTCGCCGACCCGACCCTGCCCGTCCTGCCGGGCCGGCTGTGGGACCGCGAACGGGCGGCGGACGGCGGCAGCCGGCAGGGCTGGAACCCGGACGGCGTCCAGCGGGGCCGGCGCGGCCTGGTCGGTCCGGACGGCTGCGTGACCCGGCCGGCGGTTCCCGCGGCGCCGAGCTGCCCCGCGCCGCTGTCGGCCGACGAAACCCTGGTCGCCGTCAGCCCGACGCGGGACTTTCTGATCGCCCAGCGGCGAACCCCGGGCGGATCGACCGCCCTGCGCCTGCACGCGCTGGACGGCGCGCGCGAGTTGGCCACCGTCAACGCCGCCTTCGACGCCCTGGCCTGGGGGACGATCACGCCCATCGCCCATACGGGCCCCGAGGGCCAGGCCCTGACCAGCTGGCTGCTGCTGCCGCCCGGCGCCGCGCCGGGCGACAGGCTTCCGGTGGTCGTGATCGTCTATCCCGGCGCGGCCTACGCCGCCGCCCCGGCCTGGCTGCGCCCCGGCGGCGAGCGTCTGCACATCAATCCGTCGGTGCTGGCCGCCGCCGGCTACGCCGTCCTCGTGCCGAGCCTGCCCAAGCCCGCCGGCGCCGGTCCCAGGTTGGACGACCTGGCCGACCGGATCGGGGCGATCGTCGACGCCGCCGCCCTCCAGGCCCCCATCGACCCGACCCGGGTCGGCCTCGTCGGTCACAGCTACGGCGGCTACGGGGTGCTGCTGGCCGCCTCCCAGAGCGACCGGTTCCGGGCGGTGGCGGCGGCGGCCGGCTACGCCGACCTGTCGCGAGTCTACGCCCTGCCGCCCCACTTCCTGGTCTCGCCCGACGATGGCGTGCCGATCAACGCCCTGGTCGGCTGGGCCGAGACCGGCCAGGGCGCGATCGGGGCCTCGCTGCCCGACCAGCCCCAGGCCTATGTCGCGGGCAGCCCGCTATACCTCGCCAGCAGGATCCGCACGCCGACGCTGCTCATCGAGGGCGACCTCGATCCCGCCGGCGCCGACGTGCTGTTCGGCGTCCTCTACCGGCTCGGCCGGGAGGCGGCGCTGGTCACCTACGCCGGCGAGGGTCATGTCTTCGTCAGCCCGGCCAACCTGCGTGACCTGCACGCCCGCATCCTGGATTGGCTCGATCGCCATGTGCGCCCGGCGGATGTCGGCGATCCGCGCCTGCCAGCGCCGGGCCCAGACCTCCAGCACGGCGCCGACCAGTAGCCGGTTGTAGCCGGGGCTCCAGATCAGGCGCGCCTCCGTCAGTTCGGCCTCGAGCGCCTTGCGGTCCAGCAGGCCGTGGGCGGCCTGAAGCCCGTCGAGCAGCAGCGGCGTCAGGGTCGGCAGGCTGGCGCGCGTCACCTGGCCGTAGAAATGGCTGAGGTCGCCCTTGCTGCGGCGCTCGACGATCATCGGCGGCAGGCGCGTGGCGAAGGCCTGCCGGGCCAGGCCCCGGTCCCGCACCCCGGCGATCAGCCGGTCGGCCGGAATGGCCAGGCAGTGCTCGGCCACCGGCTGGCTGAGGAAGGGGTGCAAGAGGTCGCCCGCGCGGGCGCGCAGGCAGTCGCCCCAGAACAGCTGGGCGTTGACGAACTGCCGCAGTTGCCCGGCCTTGGCCGGCGGCAGGTCGTCGACCTCCTCCAGCCACGGATGGCGGCGCGTCCCGGCGTCGGCCCGCTCGCCCGACGGGCCGCCGAGGGCGTAGCCAAGCACCGTCCAGGCCGAGTGCCGGGTCCAGCGCGCCACGGCGGCGATGAAGGCCGGCGACACCCCGGCCAGGCCCTCCCGGCGGCGGCGGTCGACGACTACGGCGGGGTTGGGCGCCTGGAAGAACACCGCGTCGCCGCCCTGGCCGGTGAGCAATCCGGTCGCCCGCCCTCGGCGCATCCGCCCGGACACCTCGATGTCGTAGGCCACATCGACGCCCGGCCCGGCAGAAGTCCGTGGGCCGCCAGACGGCCGCGGTCTCCGCCGCCTCGCCGATGACGCTGACCGCGCCCGGATTGACGGCGGTCAGGCCGCGCAGGGCCAGCCGGTCGCCGAGCAGTTCCGGCGTCCTGGCGATCTCGCCGAGCACCGGCCAGTCGATGGCGAGGTCGGCCGGCAGCAGGGCGTCGACCAGGCGCGGCGGCTCGCGGGCGGCGATCACCGCCCCGCCATGGCGCCACCAGACGCAGTCCAGGGCGCCGCTGGGATCACGCAGCAGGGCGAGGCGTCCCTCGTCGTCCCGCCAGACCAGGATGTATCGGCCCCAACCCGAGGCGACGGCGCCCCGGGCCAGGTCGGCCGGGCCGGCGCTGCGCGAGATCACCGTCGACAGGAAGCCATCGGTCCCCCGCCAGTCGCCGATCAGGAGGTGCTGGCGGCCGACCTGGCGGACGGCGTAGCGGGCCCGCGGCGCGAGCAGGACTTGGATTTCCTCGATCGGACCAAACGACCGCCAGCCCTCCCGCTCGAGGGCGGCCAGGACCCGGTCGAGCGCGCGTCGGTCGTCCTCGCCGGTGCGCCGCCGGTCGATCACCAGATAGCCGTTGTCGGCGGGACCGGGGACCTTCATCGGCAGTAGATCGGCGTATAGGCCCAGAGCCGCTCGACATCGTCGTTGAGACAGACGTCGCCGGCCTGGACCCAGCAATGGGCGTTGAACGGCCAGAGGCGCACGCCGAACACCCAGTCGGCGGCCAGACCGCGGCGGCGCAGGAAGGCGATCAGCATGGCCGACCGCGGCAGGCATTCGCCTTCGACCGGGAGCCAGGGGCTGATCTTCCAGAACAGCCGCGCCGCCGCCAGCACCGCGTCGGGATCACGCGACAGGTCGCTCCGGGCCTCGGCGAGAGCCAGATAGGGGGCGATCCCCTGCCCCGCCCGCGCCCGACGGATATCGGCGACGACGCCGGCGGCGGCGAGCAGCGCCCGCGGTCCCGCCGGCTCGGCCAGGGGCTCATGGATGATCGATCTTGCGGCCGACGGCGGCGGCGTCCGGGTCGCGGGCGGCGGCTCGGCCGCCAGCAGCCCGGCCTCGCCCAGCGCCTCGGCCATCGGCCCGGGCGCGATCCCGCCTGCGGCGGTCAGGGCCGCCGCGCCGCCGGGCAGGCAAAGGTAGGCGTCGCCGGCGATGTCGAGCACCGCCAGGTCGGCCCCGATGGCGACGGCGTGGACGTCCGGTTTGAGGTGGCGGGTCATCGGCGAGGGTCCGGCCGGGAGGCGGTGGGCGCCGGCCGCAGCCGGCGCCCTGGCCTTCAGCCCTGCTGCCAGAGCCGCACCGGGATCAGCTCGAAATCGCCGGTGGGCGAGTCGGCGCGGGTGGCCTGCTCGGCCGAGCCCAGCCGGACGACGTCGGCGCGGACGCCGGTCGGCTCATAGAGACGGACCGGGATCAGCTCCATGTCGCCGGTGTGGGAATCGGCGCGGGTGTTGCGCCGGGCGGAGCCGAGCCCGATGAGGCGCGGCGTGGTCTGGGTGTTCATGATGGAACCTCCTTGCACGGGACGGGATGCCCGCCCGCGCAGTCGGCGCGCGCATGAGCCTATTTTCAAACTATATTCGCTCTATACTTTGACCCGACCGCCTCATGACTGCGAACACCGCCGGCGCGGCCAGCCGCCGACCGTCATGATAGGCGTCGACCTCGGCCCGCAATTCGGCGACACGGCCCGTCGCCAGCAGCCGCTCTTGCCGGGTGATCTGTTCGATGTCGGCGGGCCGAACCTCCCTCTCGAACGCCCGGATAGGGCGGAGCTGAAGCATGACCCGGCGGTGGGCGCGGGTCAGGATGTCGACGCCGGCGGCGGCCGCGATCGTCGCATAGAGGATTTCGAGGCGCAGATCGGGCGGCGACGGCGCCTCCGCAGGGCGCGAGGCAGCCGCCGGCGCGACGTCCAGCGCCCAGTGGGTCAGGCGGCGGTGCAATTCGTAGAGATCGGCGATGTCGGACGCCGTCGGGCTTGGCGCAAAATATCCGCGGCCCGGCCGATGCTCGATGACCCCTTCCCCGGCCAGCCGGGCCAGCGCTTCGCGCACCGGCGTGGGGCTGAGGCGCAGTTCCTCGGCCAGGGCGGTGGCGACGAGCGGTTCGCCCCAGCCGAAGCGGCCCGCCGCGGCGAAACCTGCCAGGGCGTTGAGGGCGCTGTGGTAGGGATCGCGATCCTTCATCCCGCCCGCTCCCGGCCGCGGGGCATGAGGGCGGGAGGACGCGACTGTCGCGCCGGACCTGGCCCGCGGCGGGTCGGGCCCCGAGGGAATGCGGTATAGGACGCCGTTACGCAAGCTTTCGCGATGTATCCGCAGGTTCTTTGCGTCATGCCGCAAGGTTTTCGACACCGTTTCTTTGCCATCTTTCATTTGAGGCTCCGGCGCCGCATTTTTCAACCAGTAGGGGTGCGAGAACGGTAGTCTCGGCGGCCCCAGCCGGCAGGAGTGAAGTCGAGGTCATGGAGCGCGCCGACCGCCAATCCCAGAGCGAAACCCTGTCCGCGGCCCTGCGCCTGATCCGCGCCCATCGCCGGATGAAGTCGGCCGACGTGGCGCGCGGGATGAACATGGCGCTGCGGTCCTACGAGCACTTCGAAGCCGGCGGCGGCCGCATCAATCTCGAGCGGGTGCATCGCTTCGCCGAGGTCACCGACAGCGACCCGCACGCCATCATGGCCGCCCTGGCGCTGGGCTCGCCGGCCTTCGCCCTGCGCTGCGCCGACAACAAGCTGATGACCATCTTCACCGTCGCCGTCCAGGAGTTCGACGAGGAGGTCGGCGACGCCATCACCGAGCTCGACGCCCGGACCATCATCAACACCTTCACCAAGGCCCTGAAGGAACTGGCGGTGCAGTCGGTGCGCCGCGACAGCGCCGCCGACGCCTGGCTCGAGCAACGGCTGCGCCGCCTGGTGTCGCCGGCGAACGGTGACGGGGATGGCCCCACCGGTGACGGCACACCGTGGACGGCCGACGGGCTCATTACGGACTGGCGGCGGAGCGGCCGCGTCCGGTTTGCTTCGGCCCGATGGCACAGTACGCGTACAGTAACCGCCAGGAGTCCCCCGGCGACCTCGATAGTCTCTCCGAACGACAGCGCGATTGCCTGCGGCTGGCCGCCCGGGGCCTCACCTCGGCGGGGATCGGCGAACACCTCGGCCTGTCTCCCCGCACCGTCGACGAACATCTGATGCTGGCCTGCCGGACGCTCGGCGTGCGCACCAGGGTCCAGGCGGTGGCCCGGCTGGCGCTCGAGGCGCGCGCCGCGCCGGAGGCCCGAAGCTTCCTACCGTAGATTCCCCACGGGCCGCTGGCGGGTCGCGCGAGCGGGTCGGGATCGGTTTGCTGAACGCCAGACATGGAGTTCGCCTTGCTGGACCTCGGCCTCATCCTCAGCCTCGCCCAGGCCTGCGCGCCGCAGGTGGCGCCGCAGACCCTCGCCGCCGTCGCCTATGCGGAGAGCCGGTTCGACCCGCTCGCCATCGGCGTCAATCGGGGACCGCGGCCGGCCCGCCGACCCCGCGATCCGGCCGAGGCGGCCCGGGCGGCGCGCGCCCTCATCGCCCGCGGCGCCAACCTCGACCTCGGCCTCGCCCAGATCAACAGCGCCAATCTCGGCTGGCTCGGGCTGTCGGTCGAGGACGCCTTCGACCCCTGCCGCAACCTGACCGCCGCCGGGCGGGTGCTGCAGGCGGGATATCGTCCCGCCTCGGCCAGCCCCGCCGACCGCCAGGTCGCGCTCCGGGCGGCGCTGTCCCGCTACAACACCGGCCATCCCGAGCGCGGCCTGCGCAACGGCTATGTGGCCCGCGTCGAACGCGCCGCCGTCCGTCTCGCCCTCGCGGCGCCCGGTCCCTCGCCGGAGCCGCCGCCCGCACCGCCCCTCCCTGAGCCGCCTCCGCCGCCGGCCTGGGACGTGTTCGCCCGCGCCCGGCTCAATCCGACCGTCGTCTTCGCCCCGGTCCCGTCCGAACCCTGGAGAGTCCTCCCATGACCGTCCGCGTCTCCCGCGCGCGCCGCGCCGGCGCCGCCGGCGCCATCGCCCTCGCCAGCCTCGCGATCGTCTCCGAGCCGGCCTTCGCCCAGGCCAATGTCGAGGGCCTGCTGCAGAACGTCGTCGACATGCTGACCGGCAACACCGCCCGCCTGCTGGCGGTGCTGGCGGTGGTGGTGGTCGGCATCCTGTGGATGTTCGGCCTGTTCGACCTGCGCCGCGCGGCCATCGTCATCCTCGGCATCATCGTCGTCTTCGGCGCCGCCGAGATCGTCAACCTGATCACCGGGGGCGGCTGATGACCGCCCTGACCTGGCTCCTCGTCACCGCCGCCGTCCTGCTGGGCGCCCTGAGCCTGATGCTGGCCCTGCGGCTGATCTCCCCGCAGCGCTTCGCCCAGGCCGTCGCCGCCGGCGCGCTCGGCCTGGCGGCCTGGACGCTGCCCCTGCTGCTGGACGCCGCCCATGACTGAGGAGCGTCTGATCGAGGACCCGCTGTTCCTGGCCTGCACCCGACCGGCCATGGTGCTGGGCGTGCCGATGGAGGCGATGGGCGTCAACGTCATCGTCTCGGGGCTGGTGTTCCTGGTCGGCGGCAGCCTGCTCTACCTGCTGGTCGCCCCCGTCCTCCACCTGGTCTTCCGCGCCATCTGCAAGGTCGACCACAACGCCTTCCGGCTGCTGCTGGTCTTCGTCGACACCAAGGGGCGGGCCCGCAACGGCGGCCTGTGGGGCGGCTCCTCGCCCACGCCCCTGCCCCTGGTCCGCCGCTACCGCATCGGGGAGCTGGCCCGTGGCTGAGGCGAGCGTCTCCCCGGCCCGGCTGCGGCGCGAGGCGGACGTCCGCGCCAACCTGCCGTTCGCGCGCCATGTCGACGACCAGGTGGTGGCGCTGGACAGCGGCGCCCTGATGCTGAGCTTCCAGCTCGCCGGGGCCGCCTTCGAGACGGCGGACGCGCGCGATCTGAACGACTGGCACGTCAAGCTGAACCAGACCTGGCGCAACCTCGCCGACGACCGCCTGGCGGTGTGGCATCACATCGTCCGGCGCGAGGTGGCGGCCGAGCCGGCGACCGGCTTCCGCTCCGCCTTCGCCCGCGACCTGAACGCCGCCTACGAGGCCCGGCTCGCCGGCCGGCGGATGTTCGTCAACGAGCTGTTCGTCACCCTGGTCCTGCACCCGGGCCGGGCGAGCAGCGAGCGCGCCGCGGCGATGATGGGGCGGCTGAAGGCGGCCCGGCGCGGCGGCCTCGAGATCGAGGCCGAGGCGGTCAAGCGGCTGCACGAGGCCGGCCGGGACCTGGCCCAATACCTCGCCCGCTACGCGCCCCGGCCGCTCGGCCTCTATGCGCGCGGCGGCCTGTGGTTCTCCGAACCGATGGAGGCCATGCGGCTGGTCCTCACCGGCCGTCCGGGTCGCGTGCCCATCGTCCGCGGCCACCTGGGCTCGGCCCTCTATACGGTGCGGGCGATCTTCGGCCGCGAGAGCCTGGAGCTGCGCGACGTCGGCGACGCCCGCTACGCCGGCGTCCTGGCGGTCAAGGAGTATCCGGCCTCGACCCGCCCGGGCCTGTGGGACGCCCTGCTCAGCGCGCCCTTCCCGTTCGTGATCAGCCAGTCCTTCGCCTTCCTATCCAAGGCCTCGGCCCGGGCGGTGATGGAGCGCAAGCAGAACCAGATGGTCTCGGCGCGCGACCGGGCCGCCTCGCAGATCGCCGGCCTCTCCGACGCGCTGGACGACCTGGTCAGCAACCGCTTCGTGATGGGCGAGCACCAGGCCTCGGTGCTGGTCTACGGGGCCGCGCCCGGGGACCTGGCCGATCACCTCTCGAAGGCCCGCGCCCTCCTGGCCGATTCCGGCCTGGTGGTGGCGCGCGAGGACCTCGGCCTGGAAGCGGCCTTCTGGGCGCAGTTCCCGGGAGCGTTCGCCCGACGCACCCGGCCGGCGGCCATCACCTCGCGCAACTTCGCCGCCCTGGCCCCGTTCCACGCCCATCCGGTCGGCCAGGCCCGCGGCAATCACTGGGGCCCGGCGGTCGCCCTGCTGCGCACCACGGCCGGCTCGCCGTTCTGGTTCAACTTCCACGTCGGGGACCTCGGCCACACCTTCATCTGCGGCCCCTCGGGTTCGGGCAAGACGGTGGTGCAGAGCTTCATGCTCGCCCAGCTCGAGCGGCTCGGCGCCCAGCAGCTGTTCGTCGACAAGGACCGCGGCGCCGAGCTCTTCGTACGCGCCTGCGGCGGGACCTATCTGACCCTGCGCAACGGCGAGCCGACCGGTTTCGCGCCGTTCAAGGCCCTGCCGCCCAGCCCCGGCAATCGCGCCTTCCTGGTCGGGCTGGTGCGGGCCCTGGTGGCCCACGACGGCGAGCCCCTGACCGTCATCCAGGCCCGCGCCATCGACGCCGGCGTGGCGGCGCTCGAAGCCCTGCCGCGCGAGCGCCGCTCGCTGACCGCCCTGCGCAGCGTGCTCGGTCAGGCCGACGGCGGCGGGATCGGGGCGCGGCTGGAGCGCTGGACCCGGGAGGGCCCGCTCGGCTGGGTGCTCGACAACGAGGACGACGCCCTGTCGCTGGACACCCGCTTCGCCGGCTTCGACCTGACCCAGGTGCTCGACCACGCCGAAATCCGCACCCCGGTGATGCTCTATCTGTTCCACCGCATCGCCGAGCGGGTCGACGGCCGCCGGCTGGTGCTGGACATCGACGAGTTCTGGAAGGCGCTCGGTGATCCGGCCTTCACCGACCTGGCCCAGGACGGGCTGAAGACCTGGCGCAAGCAGAACGCCCTGATGGTGTTCGGCACCCAGTCGCCGGCCGATGCCCTGCGCTCGCCGATCGCCCACGCCATCCTCGAACAGTGCGCCACCAAGATCTTCCTGCCCAACCCGCACGGCCAGGCGCGCGACTACGTCGAGGGCTTCGGCCTGACCGGCGAAGAGTTCCGGTTGATCCGCGATGTCCTGACCCCGGAGTCGCATCGCTTCCTGGTCAAGCAGGGCCACGACAGCGTCGTGGTCGAGCTCGACCTGACAGGCCTCGACGACGAGTTGGCCATCCTCTCGGGCCGCAGCGAGACCGTGGCCCTGCTCGACCGCCTGCGCGCCGAACACGGCGACGACTACGCGCGCTGGCGCGACCCCTTCCATGCCCAAAGGAGGTTTCCATGAAGACCCGACTGCTCGGCGCCGCCGGCGCCGCCCTGATCGTTCTGGCCGGCGTCCCGGCCCAGGCCCAGGAGATCGTCTATGACCCGATGGCCTACGCCCGAATGATCGAGGACGCGCGCACCGCCCTGGAACAGCTGGAGGCCCTCAAGGCCCAGATCGAACAGGGCGAGAAGCTGTACGACAGCCTCAACGACCTGTCGGACGTCAACGCCCTGGCCGGCAGGCTGGGCTTGCCGGAGGTCCGCAACCCCCTGCCGGACATGACCGCCCTGCGGGCCGCCGCCGACGGCGACCTGTCGGCGCTCGGCGCCCTGGCCGGGCGGGCCGAGGCCATCCGCCGCGAGACCCGGCTCTACACGCCGCCGGCCGGCGAAGCCGGCCCGGCCGAGGCCTACTACCGCGACAGTCTCGAGCGCTCGGGCCTGCGCACGGCCCGCGACCTCGCGGTCGGCGAAGCGATCGGCCAGGCCGCCGACGCCCGGCTCGAGGGCCTGGAGACCCTGCGCCGGGCGCTGGATGAGGCCCCCAACGCCCGGGCGGTGATGGACCTCGACGCCCGCCTGGCCGCCGAACAGGCGTTGATCCAGAACGAACAGGTGCGGCTGCAGGGCCTGGCCCTGATGCAGGCCGCCGAGGCGCGCCTGGAGGAGCAACGGGCCCGCGAACGGGCCGAGGCGGCCCGGGCGGCGCGGATGAGCGTCTACGAGCGGGCCTTCAAGTGAGAGCCCTCCCGCTCGCCGTCCTGCTCCTGGGCGCCTGCTCGCCCGCCCCGCGCACGGCCGACGCCTTCGCCGCCGACCCGGTCGCCGCCCGCGCGACCGTGGCCGCCTGCGACGCCGGCGAGCGCCGCGGCGACTGCGCGGCGGCGCGGGCGGGCCTCGCCGAAGCCCGCCGCCGCGAGCGCATGGCCGCCTACCGGCGGGCCTTCTGAAGGAGGCGGCGATGCAGTTCCGGGTCTTCGAGCCGAGCTACGACTTCATCGACGCCCGGCTGAACGACTTCCTCGGCGACCGGCTGGCCTCGGTCATCGCCCAGGTGGAAGGCCCGCTGCGTGTGGCCCTGGTCCTCTACATCGTGCTCTACGGCTACGCCATTTTCCGCGGCGCGATCAGCGAACCGATCATGGATTTCGCGATCCGCGGCATCAAGCTGGTGTTCATCTACCTCTTGGCCACCACCGCCGCCTACGGCGACTTCGTCACCCGGCCGCTGTTCACCGACCTGCCCAACGCCCTGACCGAGGCGATCAGCGGGGCCGGGACGCCCAGCGTCGGCGCGGCCTTCGACCAGTTCTTCGCCTATGCCGCCTACCTCGGCGAGAAGATCAGCCGCGACGCCTCCGCCTTCAATCCGGCCCCCTACGTCGTCTCGGCGGCAGTGTTCATCATCGGCGCCCTGGCCGCCGCGCTCGGCTTCGGGGTGGTGCTGGTCGCCAAGCTGGCCCTGGCCCTGCTGGTCACGCTCGGACCGATCTTCATCGCCTGCGCCCTGTTCGACGCCACCCGCCGCTTCTTCTTCGGCTGGCTGAGCCAGGCGGTGAACTACCTGATCCTGTTCGCCCTGATCATCGTCATCTTCCAGCTGGTGCTGTCGCTGGTGCGCGACCAGTGGGGGGCGATCGAGGGCGGCGACCCTATGATCGGCGGCCTGATCTTCATCGCCCTGTGCCTGCTCGGCGCGATCTTCTTCCTGCAGACCCCGGCCATCGCCGCCGGCATCGCCGGCGGGGCCAGCGCCGGCCTAGCCGACTTCGCCAACGCCGCCGCGCTGGGGACCAGCGGCTCCGGCCGCGCCGTCGGACCGCAGGAGGCCGGCCGCCAGCCGCCGCGCGGCGGCGGATCCATTCGACCCACGGGAGCCCGCTGATGACCATCCCCCGCCTGCTCATCCTCGCCGCCGCCGCCACGGTCCTCGCCGGCTGCGCCAGCCTCGGTCGCGACGACGCCCGGGTCTGCGACGGCCGTCATCGCCGCCCGGCCAACCCGCACGGCTCGACGCTCGTCCCCGCCCCGGCGCCGGCCCAGCCGCAGCCGCCCGCGCCCGCGCCCGCACCCCCACCCTCGGCCTCGCTCGGCGGAGGCTGCGCATGACCGGCGTGCCCGCCCCCGATCTGAAGGCCTATTTCGCCGAGGCCCGGCGCTGGGACCAGGACCGCCTGGCCGAAGCCCTGCGCTCGCGCCGACTGGCCTGGGCGGCGGCCGCGACGGCGGCGGCCCTGGCTGCGATTTCCGTCAGCGCCGTGGCGGAGCTGACGCCGCTGAAGACCACCGAACCGTTCGTGATCCGCGTCGACCAGGCGACCGGCGCCGTCGACGTGGTGCGCGGCCTCGGTCCGGGCGACGGCCCGGCGACCTATGACGAGGCGATCAGCAAATTCTTCCTCGCCCAGTATGTGCGGGCCCGCGAGGGCTATCTCGACGCCGCCGCCGAGGACAGCTTCCGCCTGGTCTCGGTCCTGTCGGGCGGCGCCGAGCAACGGCGCTGGGCCGACCTCTACCGCGGCTCCAATCCGGACAGCCCGCAGAACCTCTACGGCCCCGACGCCGAGGCGATCGTCAACATCCGGGCGATCGGCTTCATCAACGACGGCGTCGCCAACGTCCGCTTCCATCGCACCGTGCGGCGGGCGCAGCAGGTCGTCGAGAGCGACTGGATCGCCACCATCGCCTTCACCTACACCCGCGCCCCGATGTCCGAGGCCGACCGCCTGCGCAACCCGCTCGGTTTCCAGGTCACCTCGTACCGCGCCGATCCGGAGGTCATCCGATGAACCGCCTGTCGACCGCCCTCGCCATCGCCCTGACCCTCCTGGCCGTGCCTGCCGCCGCCTTGGCGGAGGACTCGGCCGACCCGCGCATCCGCATCGTCGACTATGACCCGGACGGCATCTACCGGATCACCGGCGCCTATCGCACCGCCACCCAGGTGGTGTTCGCCCCCGACGAGACCATCCGCCATGTGGCGGTCGGCGACAGCGTCGCCTGGGAGGTCGCCGCCGAGGGCTCGGTGCTGTTCCTCAAGCCCCGCGAGCGGCACCAGGCCACCAACCTGCTGGTGGTCACCGACCGCGGCGGTCAGGCCCGCCACTACGCCTTCGAGCTCGCCGCCGGCGAGGCCCGCGGCCGGACGCCCGCCTATCAGATCCGCTTCCGCTACCCGGCCGACGACCAGGCGCGGGCCCTGCGGGCGGTGGAAACCGCGGCCGCCGCCGTCGAGACCCGGCTGGTCGGCCTCGCCCTACAGCAGGGCGCGCTGGAAGGCCCGCGCAACCTGGCCTATTCCGTCCAGGGCTCGGCCGACCTGCAGCCCAGCGAGGTCTCGGACAACGGGCGGTTCACGGTGCTGCGCTTCCCCGGCGGCCAGGCCGTGCCGGCCATCTTCGCCGTCGCCGAGAACGGCAGCGAGCGGCTGGTCCCGTTCGACGTGCGCGGCGACTACGTGGTCATCCACGGCGTCGAGCGCGGCCTGCGCCTTCGCCGCGGCCGCCAGGTGCTGTGCATCTACAACGAGGCGTTCGACCCAAGGGGCGTCGGCGGCGAGACCGCCACCGCCTCGCCCCAGGTCGAGCGCGCGCCCGCGGGAGGCCGCCCATGACCGTCGAAGACCCCAGACCCCCGGCCGACGACGGCCCGGTCAGAACCGCCCCGGCGGAGGCGGACCGGGCGATCTCGCCGATCGCCGGCCGCTTCGGCGGTCAGCGGCGCTGGATCAGCCTGGCGGCCTTGGCCGCCGGCTGCGGCGTCTTCCTCTTGGCCACCTGGGACCGCGACGGCGCCGCCAAGCCGCCGGCCGAGCCCGATGCGCCGGCCCGCCAGTTGGTCCCGTTCGAACCGGCGCGCCGCGAGCCCCCGCCGCGGCTGGCCGACGCGGCGACCGACCCGCTCGCCCCCGGCCTCGGCGGCGAGCCCGGCCCCGAGGTTCCGGCCCTGGAGCCCCGCACCGCCGGGCCCGGCCCCGCACCGGCCGATCCGCGCCGCACCCTGCTGGAAAGCGCCCAGCGGGCGCCGGTGCTGGCCTACAGCCGCCCGGCCCTGTCGGCGCCGACGCTCACTGGACCGGCGGCGGCCCTCGCGTCGCCGCCGGCCGCATCGCCGACCCCGCTCGACGCCCTGCGTCAGGCCGGCCCGATCGGCCGGGCGCAAGCCGGCCGGCTGCCCGACCGCAACCTGTTGCTGGTCGCCGGCGCCGCCCTGCCCTGCGTGCTGCAGACGGCGATGGACAGCTCGACGCCGGGCTACGTCAGCTGCGTCGTCCCCAAGGACATCTATTCCGACAACGGCGCCGTGGTGCTGATGGAGCGCGGCACCCGGGTGCTGGGCGAATACCGCGGCGGCCTGCAGCGGGGCCGCAGCCGCCTCTTTGTGCTGTGGACCCGGGCGGTGACCCCGACCGGCGTCACCGTCACCCTGGCCTCGCCGGCGGCCGACGCCCTTGGCCGGGCCGGGTTCGACGGCGAGGTCGACACCCACTTCTGGCAGCGCTTCGGGGGCGCCCTGCTGCTCTCGGTCGTCGACGACGGCGTCCACGCCGCCGTCGGCGAGGACGGCCCGGCCGGGACCACCCGCCTGCCCTCCGACGCCGCCGGCGTCGCCCTGCAGGCGTCGGTCGGCATCCCGCCGACCCTGCGCAAGGCGCAGGGGGCGGAGGTGTCGATCTTCGTGGCCCAGGACCTCGACTTCTCACGCGTCTACCGGCTGCGGGCCCGCTGATGGACGACACCGCCGTGCTCGACCACTACGTGGCCCCGATCCGCGCCTTCCTCGAGCCAGACGACGTCACCGAGGTGGTCATCAACCGGCCCGGCGAGGTCGGGGTCGAGCACGCCGGCCGCTGGGTCTGGCACGAGGCGCCGCAGCTCACCGAGGCCTGGCTGCGCACCCTGGCCACCGCGGCGGCGGCCTTCACCAAACAGGACGTCGGCGAGGAGCGGCCGATCTGCTCCACCGTCCTGCCGGGCGACGAGCGTTGTCAGATCGTCCTGCCGCCGGCGACCCCGGCCGGCGCGGTCTCCCTGACCATCCGCAAGCCCTCGCGGCGTCAGCTGGGGCTGGCCGACTTCCAGGCCGCCGGCCTGTTCGACCGGGTGGCCTCGGCGCGGAGCGGCGACCAGGACGGGACCGACGCCGAGTTGGTCCGCCGGCGCGAGGCGGCGGACTGGGCCGGCTTCTTCGACCTGGCGGTCAAGGCCCGGCGCAACATCCTGATCTCGGGCGCGACCGGCTCGGGCAAGACCACCTTCGCCAAGGCCCTGGTGGCGCTAATCCCCGACCAGGAGCGGCTGCTGACCATCGAGGACACCCGCGAACTCGTCGTGCCGCATCGCAACGTCGTCCACCTGATCTATTCCAAGGACGGCCAGGGCCTGGCCAAGGTCACCGCCAAGGCGCTGCTGGAAAGCGCCCTGCGCATGCGGCCCGACCGCATCCTGCTGCAGGAGCTACGCGACGGGACCGCCTTCTTCTACCTGCGCAACGTCAACTCCGGCCATCCCGGCTCGATCACCACGGTGCACGCCGATTCCGCCGCCCTCGCCTTTGAGCAGCTGACCCTGCTGGTGCGCGAGTCCGAAGGCGGCCGCGACCTGCCGCGCGACGACATCCGCGCCCTGCTGCACCTGCTGATCGACGTGGTGGTCCAGATGAAGAAGGTCGACGGCGTCTTCCGGCTGACGGAGGTCTGGCATGAGCCGGCTCGAAAGCGTCAGCCCGGCGGCTAGGGCCGCCCTGATCGCCGCCGCCCTGCTGGCGCTGCTGGCGGCCGCCGCGGTCGGCACAGCGCTGGTCGCCCTCGCCGGCCTTGGCCGCCTGGAGGCGGACGTCGACCTGACCCGCGCCCCGGCCTGGTTCTGGTACTACCGCGAGGACCCGCAGGTGCGGCGCTGGCTGAGCGTCGCCGCCAGCGCCCACGGCCTGCTGCTGCTGGTCGTCGCGGTTGCCGTCATCCTCAACCGTCGCCGCCCCCTGCACGGCGCCGCCCGCTGGTCGACGCCGGGCGAGCAGCGGACGGCCGGTCTGCGGGCCCGCGAAGGCGTCCTGCTCGGCCGCGCCGGCGGCGAGCTGCTGATCTCGGGCGGCCCCGACCATGTGATGCTCTACGCGCCGACCCGCACCGGCAAGGGTGTCGGCGTGGTCATCCCCAACCTGCTGGCCTGGCCGGGCTCGGTGGTGGTGCTCGACATCAAGCGCGAGAATTTCGCCGCCACCGCCGGCTTCCGCGCCACCGCGGGCCAGACGGTGCTGCTGTTCGACCCGCTGGCGCGCGACGGCCGCACGGCCCGCTTCAATCCCCTCGGCCATGTCGATCGCGCCGACCCCGGCGCGGTCCTCGACGAACTGCAGCGGATGGCGGTGATGCTGTTCCCCGGCCACGACCATGCCGATCCGTTCTGGGCGGAGGCGGCCCGCGTCGGCTTCATCGGCGTCGGCGCCTATGTCGCCGAAACCCCGGACCGGCCCTTCACGCTCGGCGAGATCTTCCGCCAGCTGACTCGGGGCGATCCGCGCGCCCGCTTCCCGGCCCTGATCGCGGCGCGCCGGTGCGAGGGCCGGCCGCTGTCGGGGCCCTGCGCCGCTGCCCTCACCGACTTCTGCGCATCCAGCGAAAACACCTTCGCTTCGGTTCGCCAGACGATCACCACGCGGATGGGCCTGTGGCTGAACCCGGCGGTCGACGCCGCCACAGCCGCCAGCGACTTCGACCTGCGCGCCCTGCGCCGGGGCGGGGTCTCGCTCTATCTGGGCGCCACCCCGGATAACATGCAGCGGGTGGCGCCGCTCTACAGCCTGCTGTTCCAGCAGCTGATTGACCTCAGCAGCCGCGCCCTGCCCGGCCCCGGCGACCGTCCGGTGCTGGTGCTGCTCGACGAGTTCGCCCGGCTGGGCCCTGCGCCCGTGCTGGCCCACGCCTTCTCGTTCGTGGCCGGCTACGGCCTGCGGCTGCTGCCGGTGATCCAGAGCCCCTCGCAGCTGCGCGCCCTCTACGGGCCGGACGTCACCGAGGAGATCCTGACCAACTGCGGCGTCGAAGTGGTCTTCGCGCCCAAGGAACTGAAGGTCGCCCAGGAGCTCAGCGAGCGGCTCGGGTCCTACACCTACAGCGCCCGCAGCCGCAGCCGGCCGACCGGCCTCAGCCCCGGCCGGCGCAGCACCACAGCCTCGGACCAGCGCCGGCCGTTGATGCTGCCCCAGGAGCTGATGCAGCTGCCCGCCGACGCCCTGATCGTCCTCAAGGCTGGCCTGCCGCCGACCCGCGGGCGCAAGATCGTCTACTGGCGCGAGCGGGTCTTCACCGACCGCCAGCGCCCCCCGCCGGCGATCCCGATCGCCCCGTGCCTATCGCCAGCCGGGCCGGCCGAGAGCGCTGGGGTCGCGCCTGGTGAGGACGACGCATCGCCGCCGCTGGAGTTCGACGCCATCGTCCGCGCCTTCGCCGAGGAAGGCGTGCCGCCGCCGCAGGCCGGCGCCAGCGAGCAGGAGGTCGGCGACTGGCTGGACCGGATGATCGACGCGGCCGCTGCGCCCGTCCCGCAGGAGCGCGAACCATGAGGCCGCCGTCCCGTCTCGACCAACCCCAGGCCGAGCCCGCCCCGAACCGGCTGGCGCCCTCGGGCCAGCCGGCTGCCATGTCGCGGCTCAAGGGCGATTTGCCGCCCTCGCTCCTCGACCGCTATCTGATCGAGCACGACGGGCGCGGGCGCGCCGAGCGCTTCTTCCGCGACCATCGCGCCGCCGAGCCGGCGTTCCGGGACGCCGGTCGCGCCCTCGTCGCCGCGACAGCCTATCCCGATGTGGTCGCCGACATGCTGAAGATCGCCCGCCATCGCGGCTGGACGGAGGTCCGGGTGCAGGGCGACGCCGCCTTCAAGCGCGAGGTCTGGGTCCAAGCCCAGGCCCTGGACATCACCGTGAAGGGCCACCGGCCAAGCGAGCGCGACCGGCAGGCCGCCGGCCAGCCCGCCCGGACCCCGGACCGGGAGACCGCGCGCGCCCGCGACGGCCAGGAGCCCCGGCGCGCGGCCGATCTGGAGGACCGCCTGCGGCGCGCCGCCGTCGTCGTCCGCGGTCTGATCGCTAATCCGGAGGCTCGGGCGCGCCTGCTCGCGCGAGCCTGGAGCCGCGCCGCGGCGCATCTGGAGCGCGCCGCGCCGGTGCGGACGCGCCCTGGACCACCGGGCCCGATCCGGATCGACGCCGATCGGCGCCGCGAACGCGACCGGTAGGCGCTCAGCCCTCGGTGGGCGCGACCGCGGCGTTGGCCCGGGCGGCCAAGTCGGCGCAGGCCTCCATCAGGGCCTCGAACGGCTCGGCGTCGTTCTGGAGCAGGCCGTCCTCGATCATCCGGCGATAGTCCTCGCCCAGCGTCTCCAGCGAGGCGCCCTCCGGCTTCAGGCGCAGTCGGCCCGAAACAGCCTGGCCGTAGTCGATGACCTGGCCGTCGGCCGTCTCACGGAAGAACATCGCCTTATGGCGCGCGACCGCCGCCGCCAGCCCGCGGTCGGCGATCGCCGTAGCGGCGAAGCCGGCGGCGTCGAGCCGCGCCAGATCGTGCCAGTGCCGGGAGAAGCGGTCGCCGCGCAGACGCCCTTGGGCACAGTAGACGTGGGCCGCGGTGGCCTTCTCCCAGAAGGTCCGCTCGGCCGCCATCACCCGCGGCTTGGCGGCCGGAAAGACCAGCCCGGCCAGGTGCGGGGCGGCGTCACAGGTTACGGCCCGCGGCGCGCTCGGCTCGCCCGTCGCCCGCGCGCCGAACTCCAGCATCACGCTGGGCGAGACATAGCCCGTGCCGGTCCGGGTCGGCGCATAGTCGATGAAGGCCTTGGCGTCCTCCACGCGCACGGTCGCGGCGATCCCGTCGGCGGCCAGGCGCGCCTCCAGCGCCGGCCGGACCTGCGTCTCGACCCACTCGGGCAGGCCTCGCCGGACCGCGTCGGACCAACGCCGTTCCTCGGCGCGACTGGCCGGGAGCGGGTCCTCCCCGGCCTCCGCCAAGGCCGGCAGCAACTGCCGAATATCGTAGGTGAGGTCGACGTCCTCGGAGAAGCGCTGGATGACGTCGTAGGCCTTGGACAGGGAGGTGCCGCCCTTGAAGACGAGGTGGTCCCCGAAGGGCGCCTCGAACAGGGCCTGCAGGGCCCAGACGACCCAGACGTCCTTCTCCAGCAGGTGGGCCGGACGGCCCGAGGCCTCGGCGGCCACGCCCAGGGCGTCGCGCCGCTCCGCCTCGGACAGGCGCAGGAAGAGCTCAGCCATGCGCCGCCGACCGGCTGACGGACCGGGCCAGCCAGGTCGGCAGGCGCGGCCCCACCGCCACCAGTTCCCCGAAGGCCGAGGGGCCCAGCTTGCGCTTGAGCATTTCCAGGGCCGGCTCGACCTTTTCGGGCCCGAGCCAAGCGAGCGCGCGCACCGCCTCGCCGGCGGGGCGGCCGGCGAGCAG
Source organism: Brevundimonas sp. A19_0 (assembly GCF_017744255.1). GTDB lineage: Bacteria > Pseudomonadota > Alphaproteobacteria > Caulobacterales > Caulobacteraceae > Brevundimonas. The sequence goes on from NZ_JAGHQP010000006.1 coordinate 63,335, forward strand.
GAGTTGCCAGGGCGGCGCGTGCTTGAACTCGACGGTCTGCTTGCCGAGGTTGAGGGTGCGATCGGGTCCGCTGGTCAGATAGACCATGCGGATCGGCACCTGGGTCGTCAGCCCCAGGGCGTTCGCCGCCGCCGCCCCGTTGGCGGCGATCACCTCGCCGCGTTGCGCCCCGACCGCTTGCACCACCTTCTCCACGGCGGGCGGCCGAACCCCGAAGCGGCTTTCCAGCGGACGGACATAGAGGCCGCGGCCGGCGCGCAGCAGCCGCCCGGCGCGCACCAGTCGCGACAGCGCCTGGTCCACGGCGGCGCGGCTGCCCAGGTGCAGCAGCGCCTTGGCGGCGATCGGCGCGCCTTCGGGGAGCGCCTGGGCGCGTTCCATGATCTGTTCGGCGAGGGCTTGCACGGCGATTCTCCTGTCAGAAACATATAGGAGTTTCTGACAGCATTCAAGAACGGCCCGCGCCCCGCAGCTCATCGCCGACGCTCCGGCCCGGCTGCCCCGCCATCCCGGCGCGACTTCTCGCGTCGGACGACCGCCTGCTCGAGCGCCTCCTGGCGGGTCCGCACCGGCGGCATGGCTTTGACGAACGCCTCCAGGTTCCGCGCCAGAGTCTGGTCGGCCGCCGACGGCGAGCGACGCAGCGCCAGGGCCTGGGCGACATAATAGCGTCGGACCTTCGCCTGCCGCTGGCGCAGGGCCTCGGTCCACGGCTCGGCCGCGCCCTCCGCCATCGCCTCGCGCCAGGCGGCGCGATCCCGCTCCGAAGGCGGGCCCGTCCCCGCCTCGAACCGCTCGCGCAGCTTGCGCAGCGGCGTGCGCTCGGCCTTGCGCACCACGCCGCGGGCCCGCCGGGGCGTCGCCTCGGCTTCGATCCCGCGCGCCCGCAAGGCGGCGGCGAAGGTCTCCCGCCATTGCTGCAGATCGGCCTTGCGCGGATTGAGCCGGCGGCCGTCCTCGCCGAGCATCCGGACCGTCAGATGCACATGCGGGTGCCGCTCGTCGGTGTGGCAGGCGAAAACGTAGGGGTGCGTCCCCCCGAAGGTGCGGGCGGCGAAGTCGCGGGCGGCGTCCTGGGTCCGGAACGCCTCCGTCCCGGGTGGCATGCTGAGCACGATCGACAGGCTGACGCTGCTGTCGCGCCGTCGGCCCGGCTCGGCGGCCACCTCCGCCATCCAGTCCTCGGCCAACATCCGGACCGCCGCCCGCCCCTCCAGCCGCTCGCCGTCGGGGCCCTCCAGCGGCAGGGCGCCGTTGCGGGAGATGTAGAGCAGGTGGCTGGAGAGGTGGCCGCCGTCCCGGGTGCGGCCGGTGATCTTGACCACCACCTCCGGGACGCGCCGCGCGATCCGCCCCAGCCGCGCGGCGGGCGACGCCTCTCCGGACCGGAGGCTGACCCGCCCCGTCCGGTCGGTGATACGGGCCCGCCGGGGATCGATCGGCGGCCGCACCGTCTCCTCGAACCCGCGCACCTGGATGAAGTCGCTCATCCCGCCGCGTCCCAATAGCCGAGGTCGCCCTCGAAGGCGGCGCGAAGGCCGCGCAGCTGATCGCGGATCTGATCGGCCAAGCCCTCCATCTGCGCGATCTCCAGGTCGAGCACCCGGCCGGGCAGGACCGCCGCGTTCAGGGCGCGGGCGATCTGGTTGACGTTGACGCCGATGCGCCGCAGTTCGCGCTGCACGCCGATGAAGGCCTGGGCCGACGGCGGCGTCAGCTGCGGCCGGTCATGCAAGCGCCGGCGCAGCAAGGCCACGGCCCACTGCGTGCGGCTGAGCCCCACGCGCCGCGCTTCCCGCTCCAGGGCGGCGCGGTCCGCCTCGGTCAGTCGCAGGGTCAGCTTGGCGCACGTCGGCCCGCCTCGGCGAATGGCCACCCCGTCGCCCGCGCCCGCCGCCGCCTCCTCGATGACCCGGCGCAGCAGCCGCGAGCGCCCGCCCCGGCCGGCGGCGACGGCGTCGAACCGGGCGGCGAGATCGTCGTCGAGCCTGACGCTGAAGTGGGGCAAGGGAGCGGTCTCTGTGTGACATTGCCGGCGCAAAGCCTATCCTGCCCTAGACCGCGATCCCCCTCGCCCCGTAGGTCTCCGGTGCTCCCCGCCCTCCCCTCGGCGACCGCAAAGGCGCCCGCTCGCCCGCCGCCCTGAAGGGCGCCCCCAGCCGGGCGCAAGCACCGATTTCAAAGCCAGACCAACTGAATTCGCGGCGCGCTCTGGGCCATCACGGGTGAGGCCGAAGCCGCTTGAGAGTAACGCGCGTCTCTGGAGTCATTCCGAAAAAGCGCGTGGCCAGATCGGGCGAGATCGTTTGGCTGATCGGCCCTGGAATGACGGACATCAGAAGCTGCAGGGCTGGGTTCAGACGCCGCGCGTCCCAGTCCAGCGCCGCCATCAGATTCGGCACATTGCCGCTATCCAGTTCGAGCGCCTTGGCGGCCAGCGTCGCCGCATCGTCTTGGGGCGACACACCCTTCACCACCGGATCGAACAACGCGAACAGCGGATAGAGCGGCCGCACGCTTCGAACAGGATGACCTGACGCCGCTGTCGTGGAGGCTAATCCAAAGGCGCTGAGTTCTGCGGCGGCATCCTCAAGGTCCCGCACGGAGACATCCGGAAACGCCACACGAATCGCGTCAAACGTCACCGGGTCTTCAAGACCAAACTCTGAGGTTTCCACCAGCCACACCGCCAGGGCCGAGGCCTCGACGGACATCCGGAACTTCGGATTGTGCAGGGCCTCAAGGGCCTGAAGCCGGGCCTCGTGATCATTGCTCGCGTCGGTGACGGCGTCACGCCAAGTTTCGACATCCTTCTGGAACTGAGACGGATGGGTCGTCTGGTAGAGACGGCTCAAGGCGGCGGTGACCGGAGTGAACTGAGTGACGGCCTCAGCCACCGCTCGCCACAGCGCCCGATCGAGGTTTTCCTTCGGCGCGTCGATCATCTCAATCTTCGAGCCTGGCGTCGCCGAAGGTGCGGGTGGTTCCGACCGCCGTGACCGACAGGAAGTCGACCCTCTTCTCGAGCGGTACGCTCAGAAGGGTCAGCAAGGTCGCGCTAGTGCGACGGCTCCTCACCTTCCAGACCGAGGTGGACAGGTGCCACTTGGCGCCGGCGAGCGCCTCAATGCGCTTGAGCAAGGCGTTTCGACGCTCGTCGTAGGTCCCCTTGCCGGGGACATCGGCCGCCTTGATCCGAAAAGTCACCAGGAAGGACTTCGGCTCGCCCGTGAGAAGACGCTCGCTTTCCTGGATCTTCGCCACGACGTCGTCGCGTGGCACGGCGAGCTTACGTTTGAGCGCTTCCTGGAAACGGTCGGTCATCGGGAATCCCTCTCTTGGGTCAACGAGCCGATCACGTTCACCGCTCTACCCCTAGTCGCATATGGGTGCGCCGACGACCGACCGAAACGATGCATTGCGACTCATATTGAAATATGATTTCATTTCGATATGAAGCTGAGCGAACTGCTGCCGATCGTCGCCTCCACCTTGGGGCTGCCCCCCGCGTCCGTGAGGGTGCTAGGCGCCCACCTTCGCAAGCATGGGCTGATCACCCGCGGCGGCAGGGGCCGAGGCGGAGCCGAGATGACGCCGACTGATCTCACCAACCTGCTCCTGGCCGCCATGTCGGGCGGACAGGCGAAGGATGCCCACCTCGCCGTTATCCGGTTGCGGGAGGCTTCGGTCGATCCCCGCTCGGAGCGCCAGGACGAACCGGCGCGTCCGATCGAGGACCACCCGATGTTCATGCGCCCTCATCAACTGGGCGAGGCGTTGGATGCGATCTTTCTGAGCTACGCCGCCGAGGACGAGTTCAACGACGAGGGCTACGGCTTCCCCATCACCAACATGTTCCTGACAGTGCACTCGCCGCACACCCTCTGCTACGAGGCCGATCTCTGGCTGGACAATGGCAGCGAGGATTGGACGTTGCGCTATCATCGCAATCACCCGGACTTCGACGACCTCCCCAGAGACCAGTGGCAGGAAACGGCGCGGGGCCTGGTCGCAGGCAAGGGCGATCTCGCGTTCACGGCCCGTGTGACCTCGAACACCTTCTACGAACTGGCCGAGGCCCTGGGCCAATCCGCAGGAGAAGAGGCCAATCGCCGCCTGGCCGCGGTCCTGGACCGGCGGTCGGCATGACCTCCGATCAATCACCCTTGGGCGCCCGCACAATCGACGTGGACGAGATGCGGAATCCCGTCATCGCGATGCATGACCTGATCAACGTCGATACAGCCTACACCGTCTACTACGACGAGACGAACAACATCCGGCGGCTCCACGTGACGCCGGAGGGGCTGAACGTCGGCGATCCGAAATGCTTTGTCCTTGGTGGCATCGCCTACGACGGTCCGATGCGCGATCTGGGGTTCGACCGCCTGAGCTCAGCGCTCCGGCTCCAGCCCTCCGCCAAGGAGCTGAAGTTCTCCCACTTGGCCAAGGGCGACTTCCTCGATGTGCTGGGCGCCTCCAAGGTCGCAACACTGTTAGAATGGCTGAACGCGGAGGGACTGTTCATCCACTATGAGGCGCTCGATCCGCTCTACTGGTCGACGGTTGATATCGTGGATTCGATCCTGGCTGAGGACGACGAGAACCCGATCCTGATGATGATGGGGCCGGCGCTGAAAAACGATCTGCACGGAGTCCTGCGCGCGGACCTCACGTGCATGATCGACCTCTTCCAGCGCTACACCTATCCGAACGTCGGCCGGGACCGGCGAAAAGCCTTCATCTCAGAACTGCTGGACGCGCTCGAGGCGCATCGCGACGAGATGGAACATTTCAGCTTCCAGATGCTGAAGGGCTTGCTGCAGATCGGCCTCCGGCTGGACCGATTGCCCTTCCTTGAGGAGGAACGACCTAACGTCCTCATCGATGAGTTCAGCACCTTCTACCTTCACCGCCTCTGCTTGCTGAAGAACGCACAGCATGTGCTCGATACGGAGCCGGTCATCATCGATCGGCTGGAGGCGATGCCGCTGACCCTGGCCGGCGCGCCCTTCCGGAACTTCCGCTTTGTGGCCCGATCCGAAGATGAGCCTGGCGTGCAGATTTCCGACGCCATCGTCGACCTGGTCGGAAAATTCTACAGCTGGATCATCGCGGCCGAGATGGGCGACGTGGTGCAGGCGCGAAGGTCGTTGTCTCCTCGACAGGAGGCGGGCCGAAAGAACCTTCGGCGCCTCGTCGATCGCTCGATCGGGCAGACGCCCGCCTTCGCGCACCGCGTGATGAGTCTAGCCGACCAGTACAAGGCTGACCGGTTCCTGGAGGGCTGACGCCGGCCGAAGGCACCCGGCCGGCGTGGGCGCCGTCGCCTCACGGTGACGCAGCAGGCTGCAGCGCCTGAAGCCAGGCCACGCCGCGCTGGGCGTGCGCCGCCGCCGAAACGATGAAGCGCTTGTCGCCGCGCAGCACCTTGAGCCAGTGGTCGAGGTAGGCAGCGTGGTCCTCGCGCGGCTCGAGCGCCAGCCCGAGGTCGGCGCAGAGGAAGGCGGCGCCGAGTTCGGCGACGAGCTCCTCGCGGGCGTAGGCTTGGGTCGACCGGCTGAAGTCGCGGGCGAGACGAGCGGCATGGCCCGTCCAGTGCACGCATTCATGACCCAAAGTGGCGTAGTAGGTCTGCGCGTCGTGGAACTGTTCGAACGCCGGCATCTGCACATGGTCCGTCGATGGGACGTAGAAGGCCGAGCTGCCCCCGTGGCGAATGTCCACGCCAAGCTTCGCAAACCAAGCCTCGACCTGGGCGATCCGGGCGTCCGGATTGACGGCCGGCGCGGGCTCCGGCGCATGGCCTTTGCCCAGACCGTCGATCTGCTCGACGTTGAAGACGGTGTAGGCCTTCAGGAATGGGATGCGGCGCAGCTTTTCCTCGCCGGCGTCGTCGGTCTCCGCGCGCGCCAGGGTGTTGGCGTAGACGACGGTGGCGCCGGTCTCACCCTTGCGGACGTGGGCGCCCAAGGCCAGGGCCTGGCGGAAGGTCATCCAAGTTGAGGCCTGGAAGCCCCGGGCCATGGCCTCGGACCAGAGCAGAAGGACGTTGATGCCGCTGTAGGCCTCGCCGTTGTGGCGGAGTGGCCGGCTGACGCTGGCCGACGATGTCCAAGGCTGGGTCCAGGGGCGAACGCCCGTCTCCAGCTGGGCGATGATCTTGTCGGTGATCCGGGCGTAGAGGTCGGGGCGAGCGGGTTCGTTGGGGCGCAACATGGCGGCCTCCGTGAAAGGATGTTGGGAAGGAGACGGCGGCGCCGGGGTCGGCGCCGCCGCGGCTCAGGTCAGCGGGACCAGATCAGGCTGTGTCCGCCCTCGACCTCGACCAGGGAGGCGTAGATCGGAGCGGGGAAGCTGGGATCGTCGAGCTTGACCGACAGGTATTCGCGGTTCTCGCGGGACGTCTTCTTCCAGGCGGCGCCGAACTCGGTCTGACCGGAGAAGATGCGGAAGTCGGGGGCCTTCTCGTCGGTCTTTTCGTTGGCGCGCAGCTGGGCCGCCTTGACGTTGAGGGTGAGGGTCTTGATCGAACCGCTATAGCTGCCGTCCGCTTGCTGGGTGAAGGTGCCGATGGTGGCCATGGAAGTCTCTCCTTGCTGTCGGGCCACGCCTGCCGCGGCCTCGATGGCGATCGGTGGACCGGAAGCCGGCCGGCCCGCAGGGCGAGCGCAGCGAGCGCCCGCAGCGGAGCGGAGGACCGGGAGAGCGGTTTTCTTGTCTCGCGAGGAAGGCCGCAGGCCGGGGAAGAAAATCGATCGACCGGTTGCGAAGCTGGCCGGGCTTCGGTCAGATCAGGCCATAGAGAGGCCGCGCAGGCGGCGGTGCTGCCAAGAAGAGCTTTGGCCGGCGCGGGAGTTGCCCGAACGCGACGGCTGAGCGGGACGGTTCCAACCCTCGAAGCGAAACCCCCACGCCGGCTCAATCCCGGTAAACGCACAACGAAGACATGCCGCCTCCAGATCGAGGAGATCAGTTCCGATGGCCGCAAGCGGACGACAGCAGCCTGCCCAGGGCTTGAAAGCGAACTGCAGGCGCCCCTAGGCTGACCACCCAGCGGAACTGGTTCGACCTCATGAAAGCGATCGCGGGATACGACGCCCAGGGGGCAGAACTCGCGGCGCGGTACGAGCAACTGCGGGCGGAAGACGTGCACGCCGCCTTTTTGAGTTTCCTACCGACCGGTCCGGACAAGTTGGCCCTCGACATCGGCGCGGGTTCGGGCCGCGACGCGGCCTGGCTCACCCGAATGGGGTTCGACGTCGTTGCGGTCGAGCCCGCACGCGGCATGAGGGATGCGGCCGGAGCCCGCCACGGCAAAGAGAAGATTCGATGGCTCGACGACCGTCTCCCTGCACTCGCGGCGACCCACCGCCTGGGGCTCGCCTTCGACGTCGTGCTTCTCAGCGGCGTGTTCATGCACATTCCGCCGGACGAGCGCCCCCGCGCCTTCCGCAAGATCGTCACGCTATTGAAGCCCGGCGGGCGCCTGCTGATCTCGGTGCGGAATGGCTCCGGGTCGGCTGACCGTCCCATGTGGCCCGTCGCCCGTGGGGAACTCGAATCCTACGCCCGATCCCACGGCCTCGCGATCTTGCAGATCAACGAGGGGCCTGACCTTCAGGCGCGGCAGGACGTCCACTGGACGTCGTACGTTCTCCAACTTCCGGACGACGGCGCCGGCTCCCTCCCGTTGCTTCGAGGGATCATCCTCAACGACGACAAGTCCGCGACCTACAAGCTTGGCTTGCTAAGGGCGATCGCCCGCATCGCCGACACCGCTCCGGCTCTGGCAATCGATCGGGCAGATGCAGACGTCGTGGACCTGCCTCTGGGGGCCGTCGCTCTGAACTGGCTGCGGATGTACCTGCCCCTCGCCGCCGCTGACCTCCCTCAACTTCCCGGCAATCGCGGCGCCGACAGGCTGGGCTTCGCGGGTGCGGCCTTTCGCCAGTTGCTGGCTGATCGTGTCGCCGGACAGGACTTGCGGATCGGCGCCCGTTTCACCGGCGAACGCGCGGCGATCATCGCCAGGGCGTTAGCCGACGCCCGCACGAACATCTGCCGAATGCCGGCGAACTTTATCCGTTACCCGAACTCTGAAACCCGGGTGTTCGACGCGGCGCCGGCGCGTGCGCCCAGAATTCGTGACGACCTCGTGCTGGACATGGAAACGCTGCGCGGATTTGGCACGATCACCGTGCCCGGCCCGGTCTGGCGCACCCTCCAGCGGCTGGGCGCTTGGGTGGAGCCGGTGTTGGTCAGCGAATGGAGTCGCCTGATCGAAGGGTTCGCGCTGCGGTCCGGACGCGTGATCGTCCCCGGCGAAACGGACGCCGCTCTCCGCTGGCTGGACCCGGCGCGCGATACGACCCTGGCCCGGGAAACCGCCCGGCGGCTGATCGCCAACAATCGCCCGGTGCACTGCGTCTGGACGGGCGGACGCCTCTCGCTCGAAGCCCTCGACATTGACCATTGTTTGCCTTGGACCGCCTGGCCCTGCGGCGATCTCTGGAACCTCTTTCCAGCGCGCGCGACCGTGAACCGCAATGCAAAGCGTGATCGCCTGCCCTCCGCCGCCGCCCTGGCTGCGGCGCGCGACGGTCTGCAGCATTGGTGGCGGCAGGCCTGGGAAGCGGACGAAGCGCTTGCGCAACGGTTCTGGCGCGAGGTGGAGGCGGCCCTTCCTGTCGGACGGATCCGCGATCTCGACGATGTCTTCAGCGGCCTTGAATGGCGTCGCCTGCGGCTACGACAGGACCAGCAGGTGCAGGAGTGGGCTGGCGTCTAGGCTCCGGTGGCGGGCGGGCTCACAGACGCTGTTTCTGCATCCGCTTCAGTCACGGCTGGCAAGTCTGACCGCAGAAAATCGAGGATGGTCTTCAACTTGAGCAGCATCTCGTCGAACGTGAGCACCAACACATGCCGCAGATCGCGGCGGAACATCTCGAACGACTTCTTCTCGTCGTCGCCCGCCGGGTTGCGGCCGACGATGACCCGGCATTGAACGGCGTAGACCTCCAGGTCGAACGCGCGCGACTTCAGCCTCTTCGACGCGAAGTCGATCTGCAGTTGGTACTTCTGGTCAAGCACTTGGGTGATCGAACCCGATAGGTCACGCGACGGCGCATAGACGCCCTCGCGGTATGGGACTTTCCCGAGCAGCGCCGTATCGGGCGTCTTGATCTCGATGAGCGCCAGATTGCCACTCAGCGCCGCAGACGCGGTGAAGTCGGTGATCTTCTCGCCCTTGCCGTCGAACCGGCCCCCGCCGACGGAGACCTGATCGCCCATCGCGATGATGGGATAGCCGAACGCGAGCTTGAGCGCGAAGGGATAGGTCTTGAAGAAGGTTTGCCAGGCCGCCTCGCCGCGATCTTCGCCGAGGAGCTTTTCATAGCGCTTGATGAGTTCCTCGAGCGTGATGAGTTCGACTTCCCGCGCTAGGGCCTGCACGGCGGCCGGTTTGCGAGTCACGACATCACGGGCAAGCGGCGCGACCGCGCTCAAGGCCGCTTCGCGATCCTTCCTGGGAAGCACCGTCTCCACGCCGGCGCGGATGGCGGCAAGGATCGCGCCTTTTTCGTGCGAGACCGGAGTTTCGGGAAAGCGTGTACTGTCGGCGGCGGTGAGCAGCGCGTTGTGCGCGAGCCGATGCTTCTCGTCCATCGCGCGATCGAGCGCCCGGCGGTGAATGGTGCGCACGCCCCGGCGCACCTCGTCGAACTGAATGCGAGCGACCGTCAACGTTCCGGCGTCGAAGGTTGGCAGCCCCTTGCGGGGCCCGTTGCGGACTATGAGTGTCGATACCCCTGCCGCCTCCAGTTCGTCGACTATGCTGATCAGTTCATAGTCCAGACCCAAGCCGGCCTCCGGCGTGACGACGAAGCCGGCAGTAAGCCCTTTCAGCGCATACTGAGCGCTCTCCCAATCCTCCGCCCCGAATAGGTTCAGGGCTTCGAAGCGGATCGTCCGAAGGACATCGTACTTCGGTCCGAACAGGCCATGGCCCATCCGCGTGGCGTTCAGCGGATAGGTCTCGATCCAGCCGGCTTCGGTGTCGGCTTTCGCGATAAGGATCGGCCCGCGCGGGGGCGTGTAATCCGGCTCGGCTCGCAAACTTGTTTCGATCGCCTTGGCCTTGGGTGTGTAGCGGACTTCCCAGGCCCGGCCCTTTCGGACCGGCGCAAAAGTGATCTTCCCATTGTCGGGAAGATCGTTGCGCGCTCCGCCCGCCGGCCCCCTCGCCATGCCCGCCTCAGAACCCTGTGATCAGCTGGATCTTGTCCGGCGAAAGACCCGGGCGGACGCTGATGCCCTGGTAGACGACTTCAAGGTCGGCGCCGCTCCCGCCGACTGGGGTCGGCGTCAGCCCCGCCTCGGAACAGAAATCCTCCCAATGGTCGTAGCCAATCGTGACGGCTTGCAGATCGTCGCCGTGATAACCGAGGATGGCGCGATCGACCTCGTCCCTAATGGTCATTGCCTTGTCTTCCTGGAGCAAAATCAACCACCACCTGCGCGTCGCCCGCGAGGATCGGATCGCCTGTCACAACACCGCGGCTACGGGTACAGATCATGTAGAGCGGGTCGGGGTTGAAGGTCTCGAAGATGGCTATGACGGTCTCGCCCTCGGGTTCCCTCTCGCCGACGGTGGAGACATAGTCCCTACCGTTGTGGCGATAGGCGACGCTGTAAATTCGACGCTCGTTCGGCGCGAAGGCTACCTTGCGCATGAAGGCGCGGACCGACTCGTACACTTCTTCGGCGGTTTCCGAAGCGCCGGCAAAAGGTATGAAGAAGCGGGGCAGTTCAGCGGGTGCGTCACACCTCATTCGCTGCCTCCTCCCGCAACTGTGTCAAGCGCTCCTCGCAGACCATGGTAGAGAGCTGGCGCAACACCTCGACCCTCTCCGTCAGCCAAGTCAGTTCCGCGGGTGCGATCTTGTAGTGCGGAGAATAGCGCGCCTTGACGTAGGCCTCGCGCAGCAGCTCGAAACAGCGGCGCTCGAACTTGGTTTCGCGCGGCCAGGCTGCCGTCAACCGGGCGTCAATCCCCTCGCCCTTTTTTCGCAGGAAGGCGAGGTTGTGCGCCTTGCTGCTATATAGCGTCACTACCAAAAGGAGGCAGTGGTAGAGGTGTTCCGCGGCTTGATGGAGTAGAAAAGCCGCCCAATTGGGCTGGTTGTTCTCAATGTAGAACTGAGTCCCTGCTTGTGCACCGGTTGCGCTCCTCATCCATTTCTCGAAATGCTGTTCCGCCTCGGCGAGCGCGACCTTGGCCTTGAGGTCCGCCGGTTTGTGCAGCTTGGCGCCTGGCGTGTCGTAAAGCAGGACCCCATCGCGCAGGATGTCGGCGAAGAAGTAACGCCCCCGGTCCAGTTGGTCGTTCACGTCGTCCAGGCTATGGACGATGATGCTAACGGGCGTCCGGATCTCGCCTTCACCTGGCATTGTACGGTTGGTGGCCTCGTACCAGAACTCCCCGTCGGTGAGGTCTTCGTGGTCGACGATGACCAGCAGGTCAAAATCCGAAAAATATCTTCCGACCGGGTCGTGAACCCAATCGCCCCGGGCGTATGACCCATACAGGATAATCTTAAGGATCTTTCCGTTCTTCAACCGCTCGGCGCGGCGCGTGGAGATTGCGTCTTCGAAGGACGCGCGGATTACCTCGACCACGTGGCGCAGTTCCGCCTGCTTCCGGGGCGGGAGATGATCGAGGTTCTTTTTCACCACTGGAGTCTCGCTGAACACGAAAGTTGCCGCAAGTCGAAGGCATTCATCATCTTTGCGTCACCGTGTCCGGCTTGGGGTATCCCTCGGGACTCCAGTCGCGCGCGTTCGCCTCGGAATAACGCCTTCCCTCGTCGAGCAGCCACGCGAGTTGATGTCGACGCTGATCTGCTTCGATGTGCTCTTCCCAGATCTCCTCAAGCTGAGCCTCGTCCACGTCCGGTTCGCGGTGGAATCGCAAGAGTTGCCGGCGCCGATAAAAGAGGTTGAGGCAGCGCTGGCGATGCCGGTCGTAGTCATCTATGGCCGCCATGATCTCAAAGTTCCGCTTGGCTCTCTGAGCGGCTTCCTGCCGGTCGAATTCAGGCCGCTCGTGTGGAGTCACCGAGATCAGCAAGCTGCGGATATCCTGGATGCTCAGGCAGTCGTCGATGAGGTGCTGACCGGTCTGTTTGGTGTCGGTGACGATCTGCCGGCAGTCCTTGCAGATCCAGACCCACCGATGGTCGCCGTAGGTTAGCCCGTCCTCGTACCAGCCATTGCGTCGTCGCAGCGCGTCCTGCCGCGCCTCAATCGCGAAGATGCGGCGACGATGAGCGCCCGCAGTCCAAAGCCGGCTTTTGGGCGACTTGCGCAGCATCTCGAACCGCGACCGTTCGCAGGTCTCGCATCGCCAGTCCTCGCCGGGACCATGCCAGTCATCGTTGGGCGGACGGGCGGCAGTGAACCGGGCCAGATCGTCCAACGTCGGCACGGTGGTCGGTTTGCGGGCGGCGTTCCTGGTTGAAGACCCGAACCCGTCGCGCTGGATCGAACGCGCATGGATAGCCGCCAGCAGGCCCTCGCCGCGGAACGGCAGGCCGGCGTTCTCAAGTAAGTCGTTAGTGACCGCCGCGAGCGGATGGGGCGGGTAGCTTGAGCCTTCACGGACATGGCGACCATCGGCGATCCGCCGTGCCATGATCTCCATGAACGCCAAGCGATCGGCGACATCCTCCGCGACCTCGGTCCAGATCGTCCGCGCCACGTCGTCATCGATCTCATGGGCTCTGTTGGGCGCGACGCGGATGAAGCGGGCGATCTCCGATGGCGCGAAACTGAACTGCGGATGGACAACCCCTTCGAGGGCGGCCTTGGCGGCCCCATCCGCGGCATTGCAATCGTTGCAAACCAGGGTCGGGTGAAAACGCTCCGCGAGCGCTCGGCAGGCCAGGACCGCGCTGCCGACGGCGTCGCGCCGCGCCCGGTCGGCGTGCTTGACCTGACTGCGGAAGAGGATGGCGGCGCCTTCTTCGTCGAGATGGTCATGGTGCCGGTCGAGTTGGCAGAGCAGGACGCCCGCCGAGGTGAGCCTGGCGATCTGCGGCTTGCGCCGCAGACAGACCGGGCAGAACCAGTCGACTGGCGTCGAGGCCCAGCTGGCGTTGAGCTCTAGCAGCGTCGTCCCGGCTTGGGCCAACAACCCTCGGGTCTGCGCGCTCCAGCGGCCGTCGAGCGATGGCAGCGTCCGCTCTATCGTCGCGTCGTCGGCGAAGGCGAAGTCCGGAAGCTCTAAGCGCCACATCACCAGCGCCTCAGAACAAATCGATTTCGCCGGGGCGGGCGTCGCGCTCGTCGACCACCAGGACCACGTAGTCGTCATGGCCCCTGGTCTTGAAGAACCGCGCCTTTACTTCCCACAGCGTTCCGGAATCTCCCTTCACGGAGGCGACGATGTGGTCGCCGACGACCGGACAGACGCCGGCGCATTCGGACAGGTCGATGTCATGCTGCATATCTTCCAGGCGGCCATCGGGACTGCGGCTATAGAGGCGAAGAATGGTCATGGTCGTCTCCCTGTGCGACTCGCGCGCCCTATCCTATCGCCGTATGCGTCAAATTCGGTCGTAGGGCCTGCCGCTGAGGCCCGGTGTTCCAGCAGTGCCCCGCTGTCCCTCAAGCGGTGGGGATCCAATGCTCCAGCCGCACCTCGAAGATCGCCGGGCTTTGCGCGTATTGGTCGCCTGCGGGATCGATATAGGCGAGGTAATATTCCGATGGAGGCGACGCCATGAGGCCCGTCCCGAAGACCGTGGTATCCGGCTGATAGAAGCTGAGTTCTCGACGTCGCCCGAGAACCTCCCGGACAAACGCCTTTTCGAAGTCGGCGACGGCCTTGCATTCCATGCCCAGGAGCACTTCAGCGGGTCGAGGCCGTGGGTGATGCGGATCCCGCAACACCACGATATCGATCTCATGATAGGCGCTTAGGTCGTTGATCGCCGAGCCGTTCAAGAGAGCAACCTCTGCCCCCAGGGTCATGACCTCGATGTCCGTATAAAGCCGCCCGACAAGGACTCCGGCGTCGAACAGCATGAAGTGCGACGCCGTCGGATCGGCAAAGCCGCCGCTTGCTTTGAGCTTAAGCGGCCCAACTCCGGTGTAGACCGGCATGAGACCGTGGTCGCTATGCAGCTTGGCGAGCAGCCGGCCGACGCAATAGACCTCGTACAGCTTCCCACGCGCGGCGTGGACCGCATGAACAATCTGCATCGGCGTCAGCGCCGTGACCTGGCCGAAGATATCCATGATCTCATCGGCGCAGGCTGCTTCATCCAAGGCCGGCATCGTTGTCCTCCAGGATGCGGCCCCGCAGTTCGCGGATGCGCCGAAGCGGTTCGGACAAATCGGGCAGGTCGGCCAGGTCGAACTCGACGATGCCCTCCGCCGTCGCCGAGGGCAGCACGGCGATCGCGGTCGACGGCATGTTGACGGCTTCTACCTCGTGACCACCGACCTCAAGCATGCCGCGAATCTTGGCCATCGCCTCGTCGTAGACCCCGCGGTGCAGGAGGAGAATGTGCCGTTCCAGCGCTTCCAGCCGGCGGATCAGCCGTTCCCGGGGACGAAGCCTCCGTCGGACACCGTCCACGGATCGCTCATCGGAATAGATCGAACTCTCTCCCAAGTCCGGAGCGCCCAAGCGCATGGCTTGAGCCTGGATCAGGGTCTCGATCCGCAGGCAGGCTTGCTCGTTCATACCCAGCGACTAGGACTGGTTCGCCAACCTTGCAACCTTTGCGTGGGCGCGGCCAGATCGCCAGCCGACGGTTTGACGCCGTGTGGTTGATCAGGGCTCCTGGTCCACTCTGGTCGCCTCCAACTCACAACGGATGATTTCGTCGATCTCGCGCTGGTGCTGCTCCGGATCGATGCCGAGCCTGGGAATGACCGGCGCCATGGCCTGCCGTACGGCCTCGTCGGTTCGGGTGAACAGATCATGGTCCCGAACGAGCTCCGCAATCATCGCGCGGCGGCCGGCGCCGTGGGCGAACGCGACCGCACTTTCCCGGAAGAAGCCGTGCACAATGTAGTTCCGCCGGCTCAGCGCCTCGGCCAGCAGCGCGTCAAGCGCCGGCTCAACCTTGTGAAGGCTCCGGAAACGATCGATGAGGGTTCCGAGCGGCAGTAGCTCCTGCTTCGCCATATAGGCGTCGAACATCGCTTCCCACTCTGTGCGACTGGGCGCCTTACGCTCCCGCCGCGCGCGACCGTGCACCTGCGACATGAGTTCGATCTGCATCAGCGCGATGGTCATGCCCGTCTCCACGCAGCTCGCGGCATAGACGGTTCGGCCGTAGTGGGCGAACACCTCGCGGACCTCAAACTCGGCGGCCTCGTCTTCTTCGTCTTCGGTCGTCACTCGCTCGCCTCGGTCGTTTGCGGCTCGCCGTCGACCCGAACCCCGGCCAGTCGAAGATGCTCCTCCAGCAAGTCCTGAACAGCATTCGCCCCGTCACCAAGAGGCCAGGTTCCATTGAAGGCGGCCAGACAGGCCAGCAGGGCATGAGACGCCAAGGTCAAAGCGCGCGCGATGCCATCACCGTCGGGCCCCGTGACGTGCCCCGACCAACTCCCGTCCGGGTTCATCTCCAGATGCCGGGCCAGTGAATGAAACGATGGATGCGCCGAGCCCGAGGAGAGCATCTTGTAGAACATGTAGAAGTCGTCGGACTGGCCCTCAGCCGCCAACGCCTCGATTCCGAGCCGCGGCTGACCACGCAGTTCCCGATCCGCGGTCGCCACCCGAGCCTCAAGAAACGGCACCAAGGTCGGATCGGAGGCACCCGAACGCGCCATCTGGGCCAGCAGCGCTCGATCACGTCTACGTTGGCTGCGAAGCTCGTCAATCCGAAGCGCCTCGACCGCAGCGATCGGGGCCGTGTGGAGATAGCTCAACCAAAGGCTGTTCTCGTAGAGACCGCGAACCAGCGTCTCCGTCTCCAGCGTCATGCCTCGTTCGGCGAGAAGTACGGCGGCCTGAAACCCGGACAGGGTCCGGATCAGGAACCGTGTGGCGATGCAGATCGGCTCGTGGGTGCTGTGACCGATGCAGGCGGCCTCCGCGCTATTCATGATGCGCTGGCCCACGCCGTTGATTCGGTCGGCGAAGTCGAACCACTGCTGATTCAGTTCCCGCAGGCGCGGCACCATTCGCGCGATGGCCTCGGACAGGAAGCCGTCGCGTCGGATCGAAAGGATCGCCGGGTGGGTCTCGAGCTCAGGGTTCATCGGGGCCAGGTTCGATCTCGTCGTCCCTGCTTTGCGCGGGAAGGAAATCCCCCAGCCTCGGCATGGGCGCATCTGCGTCCTGGATCAGGGTCTGGGACCAGAGGATGGCGTGCGGATAGTGGGCACGACACATCATCTCGCCGTCCTGGTCGAACCAATGCGTCGCCTCCGGCAGGAGTTCGAAGGGAACAGGGTGACGCGCGAACGGATTGTGGAACACTTCCATCTCCGCCGACCACGGCTCGTAGCTTTGAGGCCAGAGCGACCGGTACGCCTCGCTGGCCACGTCGAGACAGAAGGGAATGCCTTCGAGGGCGCCGGGGGTTCGGTCGAAGAACCGGCCGATGCGGACATAGCGCAGACCGTCCGGCGGACCTGCCGCCGAAGCCATCACCCGATTGAGCTTGGCCATCGAGCAGGCGTTGGAGAAGATGACCGCCGACAACTCGGCGTGCCGATCATCCGTGAAGAGGCCCGCCGGAAACGCCGACGGTCCGAGAAGGTGGGAGGCCAACACCGGTTTGGGAACGGGTCGACCATCGACCTCGACCACCTCCGCGCCTTGACCGTACAGGTAGCCGATCAGGCCCTCCCGGCTCCAAGTCATCGAGGCAGGGGCCTGGAAGTCCGCCAAGGCGATCATGAAGGGCTTGCCGGCTACGTGCGGCAGGGCGTGATAGTTCCGCTCCAACTTGTTCCCGAGCGTCTTGGCGAACCGCACCGCGGCAGGTCCGAAGAACAGCTCTTCACGCGCCTGCGGCGGCTGGCCGCGCGGCGCATTGACATGCTCATAGAGGACGGCCGGATTGGCAGTGACGGCTTCGACCCAGGCCTCGTCCCCTTTCCGGTTCTCGATGTGGAAGTCCGGCGACTCATGAGGCTGGGTCACCAGCAACCCCTGCTCCCGAAACGAGGCGAGCAGCTGAGCTTCCCATAGCCGCGTATGGAAGTTCACGGTCTGGCAGTCGCCGGCCCAGGTCTTGTCGGGGTTTGGGAGCGCCAGATAGAGCTGATTGAGAATCCACCCCGCCCGCTGATGCGTCCGGGCTCGCAGCAGATCGAAGGCTTGGCTGGGAACGCGCCCCTTCAAATCATGCAGGGCGGGTCGGGCGGCTGTGTTGGCCGGAAGCGGCTCTAACGGCTCGCCCTCCCGCAACAGGAGCTTGATCCGCGCCTTGGTCTCTTCAAGCGATGCGAAGCCGTGCTCATCGGCGACCACAGTCCAGACATGATCGACGCGGCGCCGCATGACGAGCACACCGAACACGCCGGTGATGTCGTCGCACCTCGCGATACCGCAAGCCGTCCCGTCGGCGTCGCGCCAAGCGCCTACAGGCGGACGGTCGCCAAACCCATGTCCGCGCGGCAGCGCGAGGGCGTAGACGTCGAACAGGCTCTGCGGAAGCTCTTCCATCACGCCTATGTAGAAAGCTTGGCGGCAGGTGTCGCAACCTCTCTCAGCCAGCGGAGCGCAGACCATGGACTTCACCGAGATCCTGAACCGTCCGTTCCGCTGGCCGAAGGCGGGCGACAAGCTGTTCAGCGCCTCGTCCCGCTGGGACGGGAACGCCCATCTGGAGCCGCACGGCCATGGCCGGCTGGTGATGATGATGAACGGCTACAAGTGCGGCGCGGACATGATGGTCCAGCAGGCGACCGCTAACCGCTTCGACCAGGAAGCGCTCGTCTATCCGATCATCTTCAACTACCGCCAGTACATCGAACTCTCTTTGAAATACCTGATCGCCAGCTACGGGCGGTCGGTTGGGGTCGAGGCGAACTGGAAGACCCATTCGCTGACGGTGCTCTGGGCCTGACCATCGAGACGGTCAGCCGATACGGCGATCAGGACGACGACGGAGGGAGCGAGGCGGTGGCCGCCATTGTGGCGGAGTTCGCCAAGGTCGATCCCGGCTCCTTCTCCTATCGCTATCCCGTCGACACCAAGGGAAAACTGATCGAGCTGGCCCACGACCGCCTCGATCTGGGGGCCCTGGCGGATGTGATGAACGCTGTCGACGGATACTTCAGCGGCTGCGATGGCTACCTCGACCACCTACAGAGCGCCGGCCCCTGATCGGTCCCCTGCCATCGCTCGGCCGAAGGCTTGACGACAGCGGCTGGACAGCAGAACCGTCGTGATCGTACGCCCTCAAGATGGCCCCTAGCTCTCCAAAACCTCGCGCCGCGCCGACGCTGAACCTGAGCGACCTTCTGCTCCACAGCAAAGCTCTGGAGCCGCTTTCCGCCGTCGATCAGCAACGCCTCACCGAACTCCAGGCCCTCGACATCGCCGGCTGGAACGAAGCCGACGTCAGGGGCGAGATCATCGACCCTGTCGTGCGGCTCCTCGGCTACCGCAAGGGAGACGTGTTCTCGGTGGATCGCGAGCGTCCGGTCGAGTTCCGCGACGGTCACCGCCGGATCGACTACGCGGCCACGGTCTGGTCCGAGAATTTCTGGCTCATCGAAGCCAAACGCCCCAAACCCCGCTCGCGCGGATTTTTGCAGGCCGACCTCGACCAGGCGCTTCACTATGCGATCCATCCGGAGATCAACGCCGCGCTGGTGGTGCTGACGGACGGCGACCTCTGGGAGGTATACGACCGGGAGACCAGCGTCGCTCGTCCGATCCTTCGTTTCCGCCGCCGCGATCTGGCGGCCTCGTTCGACGACCTGCGCGCGCTCCTCGGCCCTTGGCAGGCGTGGTTTCTGGAACGGCGACGGATCGTGCGGCTGGTGGACCGGGTCTTCGATCACGAGGTCAATCTCGGCCGGGTGGAGGAGTTTCGCGACCTGATCGACCGGCGGGTCCAGAAGAAGCGAGGACGCATCCTCGACAACTTCCGCGCCTCGGTGTCGTCGACCAAGGAAGCCGCCGCGCGAAGGGATTACCTCGCAAGCCGGGACATCGCCGAACTCGTCGATATCCGTCTCTTCCAGCCTCTGTCCTTCGGCGACCTGGAGATCATCGCCCAGCGCCTGACGGCTCTGGGCGGGCGCGGCGCCTTTCCCGTCCTGCACCGGCTTCTCGACGACCTGCCTCGCGATGCGAACCACCTCTATTGGCCCCATGCGGTTTGGGTGCTGATCACCCTGGAGGACGCGGGGATCGAACCAAGTTGGCTGCCGGCCTGGCTCGGCGTGGGCCAGTCCAGCGTGCCGCTTGCCCCGGCGATCGCGAAGCTGATTGACCTGTGCCTGACCTATTTCGCCGCTTCGCCCGGTCATCAGGCGGTGCTGCTCTGGTCGGCCGCCGCCTGCCGTCAGTTCAAGATTCTAGCCCACGTCGCACCGGAGATCGAGGAGCACGCCCGGGCGCTGCACGCCCTGAACCGCTACCTCGGCGAGGAGCTGTCCTTCCAGCAAATCGTCACCTCCCCGGAAGGTCAGATGCTGAACGAAATCTCACGCCTGACCCTGAGGGCCACGGCCAGCTTCGTCGCCGGCTGTCGCGACGGGCACAATCGGTTCCGGGTCGAACAGGCCAGGGAGCAGGTGCGCCGGATGTGGACTCGTGAGCTGCAACTGCTCGACCGCACGCCGAACTACTGGGCGCTGAGGCGGGATCGCGACCTGGGCGACCTCTCAAGCGTCGAGGCTGCGGCCGTGACCTGGGACGAACTCGCGCACAACCTGCTGTGCGTCGTCGCGCACTCGCCGCGATGGCGAGAGTATGTCTTGTCCCAGCATCTGGAGACGGTCGAACGAATGGCGGCTCACGGATATTGGTCCGCGCGAAAGCTGCTCGGATGGCCGACCGAAGGCAAGGCCGATCCGGCGCCGGAGGGATGGGCGGCCGAGCGCTTCTTCTTCGGAGACACGACCACCGCCGCACGGCTGGCGACGGCCTACCGTCGAGTTTAGCTGTCCGGATGACGGTCAGGCGCGATATGGTTTGCCCATGACCTATTGGGCGACTGTTTTCAAACGCGCCGCGCGCGAGACCCTGGCGCTGACGCCGTGGGCATCACCGGCCAAGGCCGTCTTCAGTGTCATTCCCACCCTCGTCGCGGCCGTCGCCGCCTACGCCCTGACCAGCAGTCCGGTGCAGACCGGATTGATCACCCTCGCCGTAACCCTGGCGTTGGCGACAAGCGCCTTCGTCTGGAAAATGGCAACCGTTCCGCCCGCCATGGCCCGCGAAGCCGAACAGGCGCTGGCCGCGTTGACTCCATCGGAAGATGCGAAGGCGGCGGCCGAGAAACGCCGCCGACGCGGTGTCATCGACGATCTGGTGAGACTCTATCCGCTCGTCGCGGATTCGATGCCGCCTGAGATCGCGGCCGGCATCGAACTGCCTCCCATGGAGTGGCTCAACGAAGAACTCGCCCGCCGCGACGAGGACTGGCAGATCATCGAAACGCGCGGTCGCGAATATTGGACGCTGGAGGTTCGCGCCATGACGCCGGAGGAGAAGATCACTGTGGCGGCACGATCCGGGCAGAGCGCGCTCTGAAAGCGCGCCATCGGAGAGCGGCGCCACGGAGGCCTTGCGGGCGCGGCGGTAGACAGCCCGCCCCTACCCACGGATCGCAGGCGATCAGAACGACCGCGTCCTGGACGACCAGATCGCGACGAGGCCGGCCTTGCGCCCACAGCCTTCGAGGCCCATCTTGATTTCGCCGTCAACGTCGGCACGCCCGCTGCTGTGGCGAAGGTCTCTCGGGATCAGCGTCTTTTTGGACTCCCCCTCTTCACGCCTTTCCTTTGATCGGGCCATGAAGCGAGCAGCGCGTTTCGACAGGCCCAGACAGAGGACGGCATGTACACCTCAATTTCCGGCGCCAAGAAGCGCGCCGCATCTCTTCACAGAGCGCTGCAAGACAGCGCCTTCGTTGTCCCCCATGGTCACTGCCTTGAGGCCATGGCCCGCGCCGGGGGCTATGCTTCCTGGCACGAACTGAACCAGGTTGCCGCGCCCGATGCGACCGGCGATCCGGCCACAGCGCGACGGCGTCTGCTGAACTTCCTTCCCAAACCCTGCCACGCCGCCACGCGCGCTTGGCTGAACCGCGAGCCGGCGGCGCCCGACACCGCCGTCCCGGACATTCCGCCCCGCTGGTATTCCGATGTCGCCCCGTACTGGATGGCGTCGATGGGTCTGCATCGCCGGCACACGGCGCTGGTGCGGCGCGGCTCGGGTCCCGGACAGAGACTCCGCGAAGACCTGGTGATCGGCCTCCTCGTCAATCAGCACGGCGGCCCGTCGCCGACGCCATGGCTGGACCCCCGCAGCCTCGCCCTCGTCTATCGCGGCGACCTGCGCACCCTCTATCGCGCCACCATCGACCATCCGAACTTCGAGACCGAGTTCGCCAACCTTGTGAACGCCGGCGTTCTGGATTGGCGTCCGGACGGGCGAGATGGCCCGTCGTTATGGGTATGCGCGCCCCAGGGGCTCCAGGCCGCCGTCGAGGAGGACGCCGTTGGCATGGCCCTGCACTGGATCGAGGGCGCCCCCGAATCCGGTGAAGGTGAGGTCAGGCTGACCCAGGCGCTCGCCGTGCTGGGCGTTGATCACCCCGCCGCGGTCTCCTCCGCCCTGCTTCGTCGTAACGCCGGCGCTTATACGGGGCCTGGCGGCGAAATGCTGTCGGTGTTGACGGACCTCGCGGTAGCGGGGTCCTTGCGGTCGTTCGCTCTGGCCTACGATCTCTTCGTGCGCATGCGACCGGAGGCGCGCGACTATGTCCGCGCCCGCCTGCCCGCCAAGATCGTGTCGGGGTATCTCCCGGGTCTCGGCTATTCGGCTGAAGTCCTGCACCGCTGGCTCACAGATCATCCCGATTGGGCCGAAGCCCTCAAGGTCGCGGCGGAAACGCCCGAGACCCTGATCCGTGAGGTCAGCGCGATGGAGGCGAGCCTTTCGAACGCCCGGCCGGCCGCCGCCTGACGGCGACGGCGTTTCCCGTCCTTCGTCGGTACGATGCCATCGGCGCAAAAGAAAGCCGCGCGCCCCCAAAGGGCGCGCGGCGAGTTTTTCCGCTTGCGGCTACTCCGCCGCGAACGGATAGGCGTCGTCCTCCGGCGGCGCTTCGGCCGCATCCGGCGCGGCCTCGACCGCCGCCGTCCGCAGCAGGGGCGGCAGCCAGCCCTTCCCGGCGATCAGCGTCTCCGCCGCCTCGGCCATGTCCGCCTTCTCCATCCCGGCGATGCGGTCAGCGTCGGACTGGCCGACGCCTTCCGTCACCGCCTCCAGCACCCGCGCCTTGGACGCCCGGCCGAAGTATGACGTGGCGGTCGCCGTCCAGGTCGTCGTCATATCCAGCCCCATCGCCGTCGCCAGCGTGTCGGCATGGCCCCACGCCCCGGGCCTGCGGTCGTGCGGGTCGCGGAGGGCGTTGACCGCCAGCGAGGCGCAATGGGCCAGCAGATCCAGCAGGTCCGAGGGCGGCATGGCCGCCAGCGCCGACCAGAGGTCCCGGGCCGCGTTGGGCAGACGCGCCGCCCACGCCTCGCCGCGTTCGGCGATCCGCCGTCCGGCAGGGCCTTCGCCGACGCCGGGCGCGTACCGCTCCAGCCCCATGACGCCCAGCCGGACCTGCAGCACGGTCGGCTGGTCATAGGGCGGATAGAAGACCTGCAGGGCGAAGGCGTGGACCACCACCACGAGGGCCATGTTCGCATCCGCCGCCAGCGCGTCGCGCAGGCCCGCCGTGCGATGGGCGGTCAGGTCGAGCACCAGCTTCTCGGAGAGCGGCGCCAGCCCCTCGTCCGCGCCCGGTTCGGCGCCCTCCCCGTCCCCAACCGGGGCGTTGTCCTCCACCTCGCCGCCGCCTTCGTCGTCGGGCTGCGCCGTCTCCTCCGGCTCCGGCAGGGCGTCCTCCAACCGGACCAGACCGCGCTCGAAGCGGGCCACGCCGTCATGACCGAGGGTGACGATCACGCCCGCCCGCGCCAGATTGTCGGGCCGATAGGCGAAGTCCGGGCCGAAGGCCTGCAAGGCCTTGTCGATCTCCTCCAGCCGGGCGTCCACCTCCGGCGGCAACATCTCGGCGGCGTCCGTCTCCGAGACGAGCCGGTCATACTCCTCCGACAGGGCGGCGACCGCCGCCACGTCCTCCTCCGACCGCGCGACCGCCTCCGGATAGGCCCGGCCCAAGCCGAGGCCGTAGGGGAAGTCCACATGGGCCTCGGCCCACTTCCAGCCCTCCTGAGCCCGGACCTCCTCGGCTAGCCCGGTCAGCTTGTCGGCGACCAGCCGGTCGAGCAGGACCACGTCCTCCAGCCAGCCGCCGCCGTCCTCGGTGAAGGGGTCGCGCAGCACCGCGCCGCCCTGCTCGGCGTAGACCTCGACGCCGACAAACCGGACCCGCCGGTCCCCGACCTGAACCTTGGCCTCGGTCATGGCGCGGCGGATGGCGTAGGCGGGCGTATGCGGCCCGATCTGCTCGAACACCTGCCGCTGGCGCTCGTGGTCCTCGCTGACGGCGAAGGCCATGAGCTGGTCCAGGGTCACGCCGCCGCCGCGATAGGCGCCGATGAGGTCCGGGGCGACCGCCCCCAGCCGCAGCCGCTGGCGCACGACATGGGCCGACACCCCGAACCGGGCGGCGATTTCCTCCGGCCCGTAGCCCCGCTCCTCGGCCAGCCGCCGGAAGGCCTCGAACTGGTCGGCGGGATGCATGGCCTCGCGGGTGACGTTCTCGTCGAGGCTGATCTCGTGGGCGTCGTTGTCGGCGTCCACGATGACCCGCACCGGATGGGTGCGCTTGACCTGCTTGCGCTTGGCCAGCAGCCGCAACGCCTGACGGCGCCCCTCGCCGATGGTGACGAGGTAGGCGCCGGTGGGCGCGCCCTCCCCGTCCCGCTCGATCTCGACCACGGGCGGCTGCAACACCCCCTTGGCGTTGATGGAGGCGGCTAGCGCCTCAAGGGTGGCGGGCGCATGCGGGGTCTTCCGCGCGTTCCTCGGCGAGGCCTTGAGCCGGTTGAGCGGCACGGTGATCTCCGCGCCGTGCTGCGGCGCGGTGGCTTCCGCTGTCTGGGCGGTTTCGATGGGTTGAGCGTTCATGTCTGCCTCCTTTGGGCATGGGTTGCAGGCACGCGAGGCGCGCGCCTGAAACCCTGCCCGTCGGCGAGACCGGGGTAGCAAAGGCCAGGGCGGACCGGCCGGAGGGGGATCGCCCGGCCTGCACAAGCCTGACGGCCATGACGATGCTGAGCCTCCTCGCCGGCGCGGAAGGTCGGGGAGACCGGCCGGTCCGGCGGCGCAGCCGCTTCACCCTGGCCTGCGCGAGGGCGGAGCCCTTAGCCTCTTTCGCCCTCGGAGGGCTCGCGGCCGGCCCGCATGGGCTCAGGGGCCGCATCGTCCAACGTGACGGGGGGCCGGGCGCGGATCGGTCCTTCGCCCGATCGCGCCGCGTCGCCGCCGTCGTCGAGGGAGGCGGCGCTGATGATCGCCCGAAACTCGTCGACCAGTTCGGGATGCCGGGTGGTCAGGTAACGCTCGATGTGGGCGTTGGCCAACAGTCGGTTGAGGTAGCCGCTGGCGACGACGAGATGCAGGACGTCGTCCCCGTAGGACGCCTCGATCGCCCGGAAGTCCTGCGTCAACGACGCCATCTCCCGCTCCATGCGCGCCATCTGCTCAGAGGTCATGCCGCCGACGCGCTTGGGCTTGTCCTGGCGCACGAGGTCGGCCTGACGGGTCGCGGCCAGCAGCGCCTTGGCGTAGGCGGAGGTGAAGTTGTTCGCCGACAGCATCAGCTCGGCCGCCTCCACCTGTCGCATCGGCCGCATCTTGCGCAGTACGTCGAAGGTCACCGGATTGACCGTATGGTTTTTCAGCAGCTCGACGACCTCGGGCGCAACGCCCTCCAGCAGGCTGCGGCGGCGCTTGATCGCCTTGACGTCCACATCGAGGGCCTTGGCCAGCTTCTCCTCGGACACCCCGCGCTCAAGGGCGCGGACGATCATGTAGTGTTCCTGGATGGTCGCCAGCCGGTTGACCCGCCGGTTGTAGGTGAAGGCCTCGTCGTCGTCGGCGACCAGACAGCGGGTCTCGGTCTCGCCCAGGTCTTTCAGGATCGCCAGCCGGACATGCCCGTCGAGCAGCATCCAGGCGCCGGGTGATTTGGGTCGCGCCACCACGAGCGGCTCGATGATCCCGACCTCGGCCACCGACCGGGCTATGCGGCGATACTTGACCGAGCGGATGACCTCGTCGGCGAGCCGTCGCAGCGGCAGGATGTCCGAAAGGCGGAGGGTCTCGAGGCGGGTCTCGAACGCCGCCCTGACGGTCTCCGTCATGTCAGCGGCCCGCGGCGCCGAGGCGCTCGGCGAGCGGCCGCGGCAGGGTGTGCATGGACTCGGCGCGCAGCAGGGTGACGAAATGGTCGTCGTCGAGCAGTCGGCGCAGGGCGTTGACGACGAAGACCAGGCGGCTCTGGGTCAGGGCGGCCTTCTTGACGAGCAGTTTCTGCCGGTCCGCCTCCTTGCGGTAGGCCCGCACCAGGGCGTCGGCGGTCACGCGGACCCGCGGCCCGCCGCCTTCCCGGGCCCCGGAGCGTCCCGCCTTGCCGCTGGTCTTGCGCTGTTCGATGATCTTGCGGATGGCCAGCACCTGGTTGCCGGGCAAGGCCTTGCGCTCATAGGCCTCCGCCAGGGCCTCCTGGACCTCGCGGTCGCCGGCCCTGGCGATCTCCATGGCGACGGTATGGGGGATGACGCCGCGCTCGACGGCCGCGATCAACCGATCCTCGCCATTGTCGAGCAGGAAGCAGATCGCCCAGATGTATTCGGCGCTGAAGTCGGTCTTGGTCGCGATCTCCTGGGTCGAGTAGCCCCGGTCCTTAAGGGCCCCGATCTCCCGGACCAGCTCCAGCGGCCGATGCTGCCGCCGGGCGAGGTTCTCGACCAGACTCATCACGAAGCAGTCCTCCGCGGAGGCCAGCGTGACCACGGCGGGGATCTCCGCCTGCCCCAGGGCCACGAAGGCCTCCAGCCGGCCCTGCCCGCAGATCAGGTCGTAGCCGCCGTCGGGACGGGCGCTGACGGTGATCGGTTTCTTCAGGCCGAGGTTGGCGATGCTGGTGACCAGTTCCTGGAATACCCGCTTGTTGCGCGAGCGCGGGTTCAACACGGTGATCGCCGCCACCGGGATGCTGCGGATCTCAGGCGCGGCGTCGGTCATGCCGCCACGCGGATCGCGGCCCGCCGGGTGAGATCGAAGAAGGGCTCGAGGCCGTCGAAGCGGAAGGCGTCGAGGAAGACGCCGTTCGCCTCGCCCATGCGCACCTTGCCCATCGGCCCGACGTCGAGCCAGGGCAGCAGGTAGTAATCCCGCACGTCGGCGTTGGCCGCGTCCATGCGCACGGCGATGGTGATATCCGGCTTGAGGCTGGAGTCCAGCCGGACTTTCCAGCGCAGTCCGCCGGCGGAGGTCCGCGAACAGCGGATGACGGTGATGGAGACGCTGAACTCCTGGTTCACGGTGAGCAGGTCGGTGGCGGGATCGACCACCACCGAGCCGCCCAGGCGCTCGATCTGGGCGATGGCGCCGGCGACCACCTCGGGGTGCAGCGCCCGTAGGACGCGGTTGGTTTCGAGGAACCGGTAGTCGCGGTCCGGCGAATAGCCGACCAGCGCATAAGCCCGCAGCAGCGTCCCGAAGCGCTGGCGGTAGGTCGAGCTCGACGGCATGTCCTCGACCTCGTCGATCAGCAGCCCGGACAGGCAGCCCTTCTCGCCGAGGAGCACCGTCAGCCGGTCCAGCAGCTGCTCGTCGGTGAACCGGCGCGTGCGGTCGGCGATGATCCGCTGGGCGGCGGCGAAGAACTCGGGATCTACGATGCCGTCGAAGACGCCGTCCGCCCGCACCCACATGTCGGGCGCGTTGAGCACCCGCTTCTTCTTCAGCTTGAAGGAGACGCGGTTGTAGACGTTGTTGCCGATGTATTTCTCGTTGGTCAGGACCTGGTGCACGGTCCCGCGCGTCCACGGCCGGCCCAGGTCGGTCAGGACGCCCTCACCGTTGAGCAGGACGGCGATCTCGCGCTCGGAGCGCCGCTGCAGCACGAACATCCGGTAGATTCGCTGGACGACGTCGATCTCCTCCTGCGGGCCGGCGGTGAGGATGACGCGATCGGTCTGCAGGCTCTTGTGTTCGCCGCGATCGAGCAGGGCCTTGGGCCGGCGCTGCTCGTCGACGAGCTGACGGCGCAGTCCGAATCCGGCCGGCCCGCCCTGGCGGTAGCCGAGGCTGATCAGACGACACTGGCCCGTGAACACCTTGGCCGACAGCTCGCGGCTGTATTCGCCGGCCATGGCCCGCTTCATGCCCTTGATGATGGTGGCCGTCAGGCTGCCGTCGTTCTCGAACTGCTCGGCGCAATAGTGGATGCTGATCCCGGCCTCGCGGCACAGGTACTCGTAGTAGGCGCTCTCGTCGGCGTCCTGGAAGCGGCCCCAGCGGCTCACGTCGTAGACCAGGATGACCTTGTAGTCGGCGCGCCCCGCCTGGACGTCGGCGAGCAGTTGCTTGAGCGCCTCGCGGCCGTCGATCCGGAGGCCGCTCTTGCCTTGGTCGGCGTAGGTCCGGACGATCTCGAAGCCGCGCCGCTCGGCGTAGGCCTGGATGATGTCGGCCTGGTTCTCGGTCGAGTATTTCTGATGCTCGGTCGACATACGGACGTATTGCGCCGCGCGTACAGGGGCGCGGTCGGCGACGTTCGGATCGGACTCCCAACGGCTCATTAGGGGTTCTTCTCCCTCCAAACGTCTCACCTCCACCAAGCGGCGACGTCGCGACCAATAGGGGGGAGAGGCGCTGAATGTCGCCTACGCAGAAGGACCGAAAAGTTCGGTCGGAATCCGGAAGAAGTCTTCTTCAGCGGCCAGTTCCGGAGCCGGAGCCGAGCTTCGCCGAGGCCATCGCCGACGCGCTTCGGCGCGAGTTCGGCGGCACGCCGGGCGCTGTGAAGAAGGTCGTTCGGCTGACCCGCGCCAACGAGCGCGCCGTCCGCAACTGGTTCGAAGCCAAGAACGCGCCGAGCGGCGAGAACCTGGTGATCCTGATGCGCCACTCCGACGAAGTCCTTGAGGCCGTCCTGCGGCTCGCCGACCGCCAGGACCTGGTCGCCGCGCGAAAGCTGTCAGCGGCCCGTGAGAAGCTTCAGGAGATGCTGGCGATGATCGACGACATCGAGACCGGATGAGGCGCCCGCTCGATCCTGAAGGGATGCCCGCCCGAACTGGCAGTCGGTAGACGCGTTCACGCCGCCGCAGTGAAACCGGGGTTCAGGCGGCGGAAAGCGTCGCCGTGGGGCGAGGCGAGTCGGTGATCCACACCGAGCAGGTCCAGATCGATCAATCGATGCACAGGCCCCCCGTGCAGGAGCCGCAGCACCTCGGACAGGGCGAGAGTGGCGGCCACCGCTCCGACGAACGGCGCGCCAACCGCCTTGCCGGCCAGGAGCGTCATGCCGCACCGATCGAGATCCCCATCGGTCAGGAGCTTCGTATAGGCCGGGCGGTCCTCGAGCGATTCAACCGCGCCCGCCGCTTTCCACATCTCGGCAGTGGGCCGCGCCCCCGGCAGGGTATGCAGCCGCATAGTGCGGTAGTCCCGGTGGCCCCGTCCCAGTCCCGCCTCCACGATCATGTCGAAGCCGACCTGATCGAGGGCCCGCCGGCCCGCCGCGTTGTCCAGCCCGCAGAGCGCGATCGCCGGCTCTCCGGGTTGACGGCTGAAGCCGGCGTCGAAGAACCGCTCCTGGATGGAGGTCTGGAACCCCCGCCGTTCAGCCCAGGCCGCCATGGCCCGCGTCTTCTTCTGCCCCACCATGGCCGCGTCCGTCAGGATCGAGGTGCTTTCGGTCGACGGCGTGATCGTATCGATGTCCTGGAGGACCAGCGAGACTTCGGCAGGGGACCGGTAGGGCAACAGACCGAGGCCCCACAGATAAGCCTGCCCCAAGTGTCCCAGGCCGATCAGCCAGAGCTGCGACGGCAGATAGGTCAGGGGCGGTTCTTGGGAGTCGGTGGGCAGCCAATCCACATCAGCGCCCGGCCGCCACAGGGAGAGACCGACGATCCGGCGTCCTGCCGCCTCCACGGCGCTGACATGCAGAAAGGCTTCGTTGACGGCGAGCGCCGCCGCCAGCATGCCGGCCAGCGGGTTCGCCGGTCCCGCCTCCGGCGTCTGGGAGGCATGCAGGGGCGCGATCCCGCCGCGCCAGCCGGCCGCCGCCGTGCGAATGCAAAACCCCTCACGACGCACTCCGCGCGGCCCGACCACGACGACCGGCGCGCCCGGAGCGCCATCTTCGACGCGACCGCCGAGAGACCGGACCGCTTCGGCCAAGGTGCAGCCGAGCGGCAGGGGCGCGGTCAGGGACGTCTCCAGCGCGCCGCTGACCGAAACGCCGCCGAGGAAGACGCGACGACCCAGTGCGACGAGCGTCAGCAGAGTCGCTTGGCTGATCGGATCGCTGGGCTCGTCGGGACGGAATTCGACGGTGAGGCGAAAGCCCTGAAAGAGGGCCTCGGCTTCGGCGATGCTTTCGGCCGCACCGCTGTCGATCGCCTGTTTCACCAGACGGTGCAAAGACTCGGCGGGGACGTACTGGGTCATCACGCGCTCCTAGAGGCCGATGTGGAAGAAGGTGGAACGGGCTTCGGGGGCGACCGTCGCCCACCGCTTCGCCCCCAGATACCGGTAGATGCCGATGTCGCGTCGGGGCTGGGGCGATGAGGCGAAACGCGGCAGGATCAGTGCGATATGTCCGGCCCGCGAGATCATCGGATGGTCGCGATCGGAGGTGCTTTGCCCCGAACCGCCCGGATGAACATGAACGTCAGCGACCACCGACAGACCGCGGGCTTTGCACAGCCGCCAGAGTTCACCGAAATACCGGCCGTCAAATCGGACGATGCCGCTGTCGAGACAGTGGGGATCCAGGTCGTCGTAGAGGACGAAGTCGACGACGCGCCGCCGCCCGTCCACCTGACGACCGAGCAGGAAGGCGCCGCTTTCGCGGCTGCTGTTCCGGCCACGCTGCCGCAACGCCCGGCGCAGGCGTCCCCACAGGAACCAGGAACAGGACAGTTCATGCCGCGGCGCGAAGAGGCGGCGCATAGTCTCGGCAATGGAGAAGTTCATGGACGAGCTCCAGATACTGAACGACGCCGGTGGCCGGGCGCCAGATTTTCGAGGGCATCTCATGACGCCAGTTGTCGTGGCCGGCGAAGCTTTCGCGGTCACAGGGCAGGTACAGGGCGGTGCCGTTCTTCCAGTCCGTCCGGAACACAGCCGAGACGCGCCCTCCCTGCCCGCGGGGCCAAAGATCGAACGCAAGGATCTGGTCGCGTTCGATGTCCCAAGGCCCCCCCGTCGGCGCTGTCTGCGGGTAGCCTGAGCAGTTCAGCCGGAGCACGTACTCGCGTCCGTCCATGGCCGTCACGCCGATGAAGGCGTGCGGCCAGCGGACCTCGATCAACCGCCACCGCCCCTCGGCCTGGCCGAGGCGGAACGTGGCTCGCGCCACGTCCGCCTCGAACGCCCGTTGGTCCGGCCCGATCACCGCTCCCATCCGGGCGCGCCGTTGACCCGCTCGTCGGCGACGAGGTCG
Organism: Brevundimonas sp. A19_0; assembly: GCF_017744255.1. Taxonomy (GTDB): domain Bacteria; phylum Pseudomonadota; class Alphaproteobacteria; order Caulobacterales; family Caulobacteraceae; genus Brevundimonas. The sequence continues at coordinate 94,198 of NZ_JAGHQP010000006.1, forward strand.
AAGGCGAGCGCGCAGGTCTTGCGGTTCGTCAGCGAGCCGATGTGGGTTCCCGGCGCCGGCCGCTCGTGCGTGCCCGAGATCTGGAGCACGTGTTCACCCGCCTCCTCGGCGGTCATGCCGAACTTGCGTTCCGCCGCCCACCGCTTGACGCGCGCCACCGTCGCGCCGGGGGCGAACTTCCGATCGGCGGTTTCGCCGTTGAAGGTCACGCTGACCTCGACGTGGCGGCAGCGGTTCAGGTGGACCTTGAGCCCCTTGTCGCTGGCGCGCTCCTTGATCTTTGCCTCGTCGTCGAGCGGGTCGTCCTCGTCTTCGACGAACAGCAGGGCGTCCGGTCCGATCCCGTGCTTCTCGGCGAGCAGGGCCTTGAGGGTGGCGAAGGTGGCCTCGGCGTCGATCTCGAGGTGCTCGATCTCGCCGACCCCTTCGCCCTGGTAGAACAGATCGATGGTCTTCATGGGTTCACACTCCGGGGATCGAGGTGTGAGGCCCTATTGCCCCGCTTTCGTCCCTTACCTCCCTGATCGGAGGCCGGGCGCGAATCCGGAAAGCCGAGGCGGCGATCTAGCTCAGATCGAGCTTCCCTCGCGGCGTGGCGGCGCAGATGAAGAAATGGGGACAGCGCGGACAAGTGACCACGTCGGTCTCGATCGGAAAGTCCCCGGCGGCGATCCCCGCCAGCATGGTTTCGCTCTTTGTCTTGCGGTTGCTGAGCTTGGTGGGCGAGATCGCGACCGGCTCAGCCGCCTCGTCGGTCAGGTGCAGCGCCTGGACGACAACGCCGGCGCCGAACTGAGCCTCGGCCGCCAACTGATAGAGCGTGTATTCGAGGCGATCGTATTCATCGCTTCGTTTGTGGCCGGTGCGGACCCGGCGAACAACGACCGTACCGTCCGACAGTTCCGCCAACTCGTTCGGCTCGACCAGAACCCGACCGTTCGCGAAATCGATCGCCAGCGGTTCGGATTCGCGGAATCGGCGCCCCGCGCCGGCATTGACCAGGGCCGCGATCAAGCGGGTCGCCAGCCGTCGATAATCAGCGGCGAAGGCGTGATCGACGGGCCCGCGCACCGTCCATATGGCCGCAAAAGCCGCTTCCGCTTCAGCGAGCGTCGGGCTCGAGGTCCGCCGCGCGTCAGCCAACCAGCGAAGGAGTTCGTACAGACAATCGTGGGTGCGCGAGAAGGCGGTGGGTTTGCGCGCCCCGCCCAGACCGAGGACATGCGTATAGAAGAACCGTCGAGGACACTTCTCATAGGCTCCAAGCCGACTGTCGGTCAGCGTCCAGTCCTCGGGCCAGGTGACGCGGATCGACGACGGGCCTAGCGCCCCGCCCGGCGGGGGCGACACCGCGGGCCGGGCGACCTCTTGCACCAAGCCCTTGGGCAGCCAGTCCAGGTAAGGCGACGCCGACCGGTTGTTGCCGTTCGGCTGCCTGCGGGCGAGATAGAGCCGCAGATGTGTCCGCGCTCTGGAGAGGCCGACGAAGAACAGGCACTGCTCCTCGTGCTCATGGGCCCGTTTCGCCTCGTCTGCGGGTGACAAGGCCTCCGTCCCCTCGATCATCCCGATCGGCGCCGGACAGCGTTGGCCGCGGTTGGAGGCCGGAAAGCTGGAGACTGTAAGACCTGGCAGATGGACGGCCTCGAACTCCAGACCCTTGCTGCCATGGACGGTCATAAGCCGGACCGCATTCAAGTGCAGCGCAGCCGCCGGCACCTGCCGAAGATCCCGCTCCTCAGCCAAGAGCACCAACTGGCGCACACGGTCGAGCGTCCGCTGAATCGGCAGTCCGCCGCCGACCGGGCTCTGCTCGCGCACGAAGTTGAGGAACTGCCATATCGCGACCGCACGCATCCGTTGGGTGACGCTCATCGCGGCGCCCAGGCGACGGCCCAAGTCCGTTCGGTCGAGAATATAGGTGGAGAGAAACGCCCACGCAGACGTGTTGGTCGTCAAACCTGCCAAATCGGCCGCCAGCCGGGTGATCGCCTCACGGCCAGCCGGCGAAAGGCCGGTCGCGCCGGCCGCGTCGCCAAGGCCCGTCAGCGCCGGCCGGCCGGCCGCCCGAAGATGACGTGAGACCACGGATACGTCCTGAAGGCTGAGGTCATACCGCGGCATGGCGCCGACGCGCACCAAGGCGTCGCCGAAGGGATCGATCGCCAGGCTGAGCAGCGCCAACAGATCGCGCACATCTTCACGTTCGAAAAGGCTTCCAAGGTGAAGGACGGGGATATCGCGGGCTTCGAGCGCGGCGGCGATGTCATTGAGCCGATTGTTGGAGCGGCAAAGCACCGCTTGATCGCGCAGCGGCACGCCCGCAGCCTCGAGTTCTCGAATGCCGGCGGCGACGCCCGCAGCCTCGTCGTCGAGCGTCTCGAACCGCCTCACTTCGGGATGGCTTGTCCCCTCACCCCGGTCCGCCTCCAGCGCCAAAGGCAACATGCCTGCCGAGGCGCCCATGCGCGGCGCAGTCGCGACGAACGTCTGTACGATCTGCTCGGTGGAGCGGTAATTGACGCCGAGCTGATCGACGACAGCCTTTGGATAGTCTTCCCCGAAACGCGCCATGTTGGCCGAGGAGGCCCCTCGAAATCTGTAGATCGATTGCCGGGAGTCGCCCACCACCCAGAGACGCTCGCCGTCACCCGCCACGGCTTTCAGAAGACGCGCGCTGGCCCGGTTGACGTCCTGGTATTCATCTACGAGCACATGACGATGGCGCAGTTGAACCGCCATCCGCAGCGCCGTGTCTTCCTCCAGCAAACGGGCTGGGCGCATGATCAGATCGCCGAAATCCACGCCTCCATGCTGGGTTTTGGCCGCCTCATAGAGATCGTAGATGTCGGCGATCTCCAGACATTTGGAAGCAGCCGTCTGGGCGGCCTCGTCGTCGCCGGCCGCCTCCCGCATCGCGGTCGCCAAGGCGCGATAGCGTGTCGGGTCCGCCATCTCGTCCTTGGCGCGCGAGATGGCCGCGACCACATCGCGCAGCACCATCGCCGGGTCCCACAAGTTCCGATAGTGAACCAACGGCAGGGTCGGGAGGATCTCTTCGAGCAACGCGATTGCATCGCTTCGATCAAACAGGGCCGGATCAGGAGACAAGCCTAGGCGATCGTGATGCCGCCGCAACAGGTCGAGCCCGAAGGCGTGAAAGGTGCCGATCCACAGACGCGGTGCAGCGTCCGGCATAGCCATCGTCAGGCGTTCGGAGAGTTCGCCCGCCGCACGGTTCGAAAACGTCAATATGAGCGTGGCTGCGGGATCGATGCCATCGGCCAGGAGCGACGTCACGCGTTTAACCAGTGTTCTCGTCTTGCCCGTGCCTGGCCCGGCCTGAAGTTGGAAGGGCGAGCCTCGGTGAGCCGCGGCCCGGTCCTGGGAGGGGTCAGGGCGCGGAACGTGGGTCGATGCCGGCGCCGCGTCCGCCGACTCGAATGGGGGAAGCAGAAGTGCGTCAAAGAGCTGCTGGCGAACCAGAGCAAGCGGAAGGCCCGTGCGGGTCGCGATGTCCGTCGCGCCGAGACCATCGATGACATGCAGGCGTCTGGCGAGGGGGCGCGACAGGACGAATTCGCGCGCAAAGACGTTTGCCTGGAGCTCACGCCGTTCTCGCGCTCCATAGTCTTCGACACGCTGAAGGCCGACCGGCGCGGCCTCTGTGGACCGGGTCGCATCGATGTCGGACGAGGCGCACGTCGCGGACCCTGCATGCAGACGGGCGTGGCCGATCTCATGAGCCACCAGTAGGGCGCGTGCGACCTCGTCGCCGGCCGTCTCGCAACAGATCGTGCCGCTCTGGTCGTCATACAGCGCACGGGCCCCCTTCAGCGCGGGGTCGCCGGCAGCGAGCCACACCAGTTCCAAGTCGAGAGCCTTAGCCCCGGCTTGCACGAAGGCGAACGGGTCGAGCGGATCGGCGCCCGTCTCCACCAGCACATCGTGAAGCGCTGCGGCATCGGACCGAATTGGATCGAACGGGTCCATCGACCTATAGCGCCAAAAGGGCGCGTTGCTGGTCCTCGGTCAGTCCCGAGCTTCGCACTGCGTCTTTGAACGTCTGTCGCCCACCATCGGTAGGCTTCCCGTCGGCCTTGAAGAACTGCGAACGCGCGCCAACGCCCTGAGCGGCCGCGAAATGTGCGACCACAACCTCCAGCGGCGCATGTAGATCATTGGCGACGCGTTGCCGAAATCCGGATGTGAGCGTGTCGGGGTCAATCTGCCGATCGCGCAATTTGGCGACGAACACGCTGTTAACGTCGAGCCGTCTCGCAAATCCACGAAACTCCTCGCGGCTGAGCGCCGAGAAAGGATTGACTGCGGCGGTGGACGGACGGTCAGTCGCTACCGCGGAGGCACGTCCCATCGTCTCGGCGTGTAGTCGGTTCTGGTAGCGGCTCATAGCGCGGGCGACCGCTGGGCTTACGGTCGTGGGGTCTAGCGCGGCCTCTGCCGCCTCGAGTACGCATTCACCGCGCAATGCATCAATCGCGATCGCGATCGCATAGTCCGTAAGTTCGTCGCCGAACTGCGGAAAACGGCGCACAAGATCGTCGAGAAGATTGGCGTTCGGCACGGTCTCCGCGGTCGACAGCGCATAGAGCGCATCGCGCAAGCCAGGTGGTGGGTTGGCGGTAAGTGTGGGGGTCATAGGTCCTCCTTAAATCGGGAGAGCTTCGCCGCCGCCCGTTTCAGTCGGTTGCGGATCGTTCGTCCCGTGCAGTTGCAGCGCGTTGCAGCGGTCTCTTCATCCGGATCATCCGACTCCTCCTGGTAGCCGAGGGCGTGGACCAGAATGACTGCGTCGCGCTCGTCCGTGGGCAAGGCTAGGATCGCATCTTCCAGTTCAGACCGGAAAGCGATGCTCTCCTGTGTCGCCGGCGACTGGAACGCTTCGGAAACGCGTGCGAACACATCTTCCCGCGGGTCAGCGTCCTCTTCGTCAGTCGGTTGGGGCAGATCGACCGCTGGCTTCAGGCGAGCGATCTCCTGGCGAACGATATCAATCCGGAAAAATCGGAAAGCTCGGTTGAACTTGCATTCGTAGAAGTCGAGTTCGTCGGGCGCGGCGCCGTGATCGTCGCTGGCGAAGAGTTCGCTGAACTGCCCTAGAATCTCTTCACGAACGCTGGCCGCTTCAGGGAGTTGGCCGTCTGGAACCTTCACGAGCAGATTGGCTTCACAGCGCCCGAGCAAAACGGGCAATGCCGCCCCGATCAGAACCTGATCGCCGACCCGCCGGGCGTGTCGAACGAGATGGACCAGGGTTTCGGAGCGCAGATGCTGGGGATGCTGACGGTCAGTGATAACCAACCGGACCCGAAGGGCCGACAGATCGAGAGCGATGGCTTCATCAATCTGCGCCTCGATGGCCTTCGGTCGGATCAAGGGGCCCTTGTCACCCGATTTCGTTAGCGGTCGAGCCATCCTGCCCCTTGCCTCATGCAGCGCCGGTTATGAGCGTCCGTGAAGCCCGCTCGTCGTCGCTGATCGCGTCGGGGCAGAAAATCCGGAAAGTCGATTTTTGCTTTTCTTGTTTTTCTACGCTAACGCCGATTCCGCCCTCGGCGAGAGTCGTTCACCGATCATACTCATGCCAAGAGCGCTCGGATAGATTGCAGGACCGGCGACAAGAAACCGCGCGCCCCCAAAAGGGCGCGCGGCTAATGCTTCGACCTGTAGAAAGGGGGATGGCCGGGGAGCGCGCGCGTCTCGAAGGGCCGCCCGGAGTCAACCGATCCTTGACTTGTACGCCACTGCGGCGTACATACGCTTCACGTTTGAGGAGTACCGGAGGCAGCCATGCTCGCTTTCAATGACCAGATCAGCCCGCTCGATGAGCGCAGCACGGAACGGATGAACTTCCGGACCAAGCCGCACATCAAGCAAACCATTCAGCGCGCCGCGGCCTTGGCCGGCGTGGACGACTCCGTGTTCACGATGAACGCGGCCTACCAGTCGGCCCGCGAGACCATCGAAGCGCATGAGCGCACGATCCTGGCTCCGCTGGACCATGCGGCGTTCTTCGCCGCCATGGACGCGCCCCCGGCTCCCACGGACAAACTCCGTGCGGCCTTCGCCCGTCACCGTGAGACGGTCGCCAGTCGGTGAGCGCTGGCGAAGCTGACGCCCTGAACATCGTTGAGCCGTTCGATCCTGAGACCCATGATCGGACGGCTTTTTCCTGCGGCATCGAACAGGTCGACAACTTCTTCAAGAAGACGGCGAACAAGCTGTCCAAGGCCGACAATCTGCGCGTCTGGGTAATGACCGACCCCAAGGGCGCTCTGATCGGCTTCTACGCCACCAACGCCCACAGCGTCGATTACCAGGACCTCCCGCCCAAATACGCGCGGACCCGCCCGGGCCACGGCCAAATTCCCGCCGCCTATATTTCGATGATCGGGGTGGATCAGCGCTTTCAAGGCCAAGGCTATGGCGGCGACCTGCTGATCGATTGCCTGCGCCGCCTCGCCCAGGCCAGCGAGGCGCTCGGCGTCGCCGTGGTGATGCTGGACGTGCTGGACTGCGGCGACCCCAAACAGGTCGAGCGGCGGTTGGCGCTCTATAAGGGATACGGGTTCGAACCCCTTCCCACCAACCCGCTGCGCCTGTTCCTGCCCATGGCGACAGTGAAGACGCTGATCGCTGAAGAGACGTAGGAATCGCCGACGCCGGACGGAACCCCGCGACCTTACGGACGAAAGGCTGACGGCTGGTCCTGTCGGAGGCTTTCGCGTTCGATTCCCTCGACACGAGCGTGGAGAGAACCGATGGTTCAAGCCGACCCGCCCCTTCGCCGGACGATCAAGAAGACCCAGCTCCGCCAGATGGTGCCGCTGGCTGACAGCACCATCTGGGAAATGGAGCGGCGCGGCCAGTTCCCAAGCGCTTCCTCCTAACGCCGCGCTGCGTGGTCTGGGATCTCGCCGAGGTCGAGACCTGGCTGGCCTTGCGCCGGGCGCAGCCCATCCCCCGCGCCGCGCCCCCCGACGTCCACAAGCGGCTGGCGCGGCCCGTCAGAGGCGCGGATCGAAGCGAGGGCCCGCCGCTTCCGGGATGACCAGGACGGGCGTGTAAGCCCTACCCTCTTCCCAGGCCTCGACGGCGTTCGACCACTCCTGGGCCATGTGCCGACGCTGCGCTTCGAACTCAGCCTTGTTGTAGACGCCGCGCGAGGAGCGCTCCTCGTGGGCCAGGCACTTCTCGATCCAGTCCGAGTTGAAGCTCATCTCGTGAAGCAGGGTCGAGGCCGTCCGGCGAAGGTCGTGCACCGTGAAGGGCTCCAGCGGCAGACTCTTCTCCCGCGCCCGCTCGGCGATGGCGGTGGTCACCCGGTTGAAGGTCGCCCGCGACATCGGCGCGTCGGCGTCGTAGCGCGAAGGCAGGATGTAGCGGGAGTTGCCGGCGCAGGTCTTCAGCGCGATCAGGATGTCCAGCATCTGGGTCGACAGATAGACGTTGTGCGGCCGGGAGCGCTTCATCCGCGCCTTCGGGATCGACCAGACGGCGTTCTCGAAGTCGACCTCGTCCCAGGTTCCGTCCTGAAGCTCGCTCTTGCGCACCATGCTGAGCAGGATGAACTTCAGCCCCAACCGGATGGTCGGCAGTGTGGCGACGTCACCGAGCAGGCCCAGCATGATGCGGATCTCGGCCGGCGACAGCGACCGGTCCCGCGGACGGAAGGTCGCGATCGACGCCGGGCCGACCCCATCGGCCGGATTGTCGATCTTCTCGCCATGCAGGATGGCCCAGGCGTAGATCTGCTTGACGATGTCGCGGACGTGGATGGCGGTCGCCGGCGCCCCGCGGTCGACGATGGTCTTGCAGTGCGCCCGCAGGTCGTCGGGCGTGATCTCGCTCAGCAGCCGGCTCCGCCAGGTCGGCAGCACCTCGCGATTGAAAATGGCGCGCCGCATGTTGCGGGTGCTGTCCGCCATAGGCGCATGATCCATCCACTTCTGCGCCACGATGCCGAAGCTCCGCGCCTCCTTCAGGCGGCGTTTGGCGCGCTGCTTCTCCAGGGCCGGAGACACCCCGTCGGCGATCAGTCGCTTCGCTTCGATCACCTTTTCCCGCGCCTTTGCGAGCGACAAACCGGCAGGCCCATAGGAGCCGAAGGTCACGGTCTCCCGCCGGCCATTGAAGCGGTAGTCGTAGCGAAATGCGATCCCGCCGGCGGGCGAAACCAGCACGTACAAACCGTCCCTGTCGGTCATTTTGTAAGGCTTTGATTTCCCGCGGATATTCCGCAACGCAGCGTCCGTAAGCATGGCAAACTCCCACCAAAATACCGTCAGGCCGTTTCGGGGGTTCTTGGACTCAATTTTCCTTTTGAAATCAGGAACTTGGTCCGAAAAAATACCGTCAGGCCCGGTTCATCGGGGTGACGGTATGAGCGCGAGGCCGTACGGACAACGGGGAGCCATACCGTCAGAATTGACGGCATCACGGTTTCGAGACCCTCCGAAAGGCTCCGAAGGGTATCGAGAGAATTCACTTTTTTGTCAGTGGCTTAGTGGGTTATTCGGAAGCGATCTCGAAAGGCCCCGAAAGGCCCGGACTATTCCCACTCGATGGTGCCCGGCGGCTTGGACGTCACGTCGTAGACCACGCGGTTCACGCCGCGCACCTCGTTGATGATGCGGGTGGCGGTCCGGCCAAGCACTTCCCAAGGGAACTGATAAAAGTCCGCCGTCATGCCGTCGGTCGAGGTCACGGCGCGCAGGGCCAGCACCTTTTCATAGGTCCGGGCATCACCCATCACGCCGACGGTCTTGACCGGCAGCAGCACGGCAAACGCCTGCCAGATGTCGTCGTACAGGCCGGCCTTGCGGATTTCCTCAAGGTAGATGGCATCCGCCTCCTGCAGGGTCGCCACAGCATCCGGCGTGATCTCGCCGGGGATGCGGATGGCCAGGCCCGGCCCCGGGAAGGGATGGCGTCCGACAAAGGCGTCGGTCAGGCCCAGCTCGCGGCCCAGCGCGCGCACCTCGTCCTTGAACAGTTCGCGCAGCGGCTCGACCAGCTTCAGCTTCATATAGTCGGGCAGGCCCCCGACATTGTGGTGGCTCTTGATCACATGGGCCTTGCCGCTGGACGACGAGACGCTCTCGATCACATCGGGGTACAGCGTCCCCTGGGCCAGGAATTCGGCGCCGTCGATCTTGCCGGCCTCGCGGTCGAACACCTCGATGAAGACCCGGCCGATAGTCTTGCGCTTGGTCTCGGGGTCCGACTGGCCGGCAAGTTCGCCGAGGAATTCCTTCGATGCATCAACGTGGATCAGCGGGATGTTATAGTGATCCCGGAACAGGGTCGTGACCTGTTTCGCCTCATCCTTGCGCAACAGGCCGGTGTCGACGAACACACAGGTCAGCTGGTCGCCGATGGCTTCGTGGATCAGCACCGCGGCGACCGAGCTGTCGACCCCGCCCGACAGGCCGCAGATCACTTTCGCGTCGCCCACCTGTTCGCGGATCTGGGCGATCTTCTCCTCGCGATAGGCGGCCATGGTCCAGTCGCCCTTCAGCCCGGCGATGCCGTGGGTGAAGTTCTTCAGCATCCGGTCGCCGCGCGGCGTGTGCATGACCTCGGGGTGGAACTGGATGCCGTAGAAGCGCCGTGTCTCGTCCCCGATCACCGCATAGGGCGACCCGGGCGAGGTGGCGATGACGTCAAAGCCCTCGGGGATGGCAACGATCTTGTCACCGTGGCTCATCCACACCGGCTCGTCCTCGCCGACGCCGGCCAGGCCCTCCAGCAGGGGCGAGGCCTTCTGCACCGTGATCTCGGCCCGGCCGAACTCGCGATGGTGCCCCCCCTCGACCTTGCCGCCCAGCTGCTCGCACATGGTCATCTCGCCGTAGCAGATGCCCAGCACCGGCACGCCCGCCTCGAACACGGCCTGCGGTGCGCGGGGGCTGCCTTCCTCGTGCACGCTCTCGGGCCCACCCGACAGGATGATCGCCGCCGGGTTCATCGCCGCCATGGCGGCCTCGGCCTTCTGGAAGGGATGTATCTCGCAATAGACCTTCGCCTCGCGCAGGCGCCGCGCGATCAGCTGGGTCACCTGGCTGCCGAAATCGACGATCAGGACTTTCTGGTGTTCGGGCTGGCTCATGCGATCGGTTCCGGGGAGGCGGGCTGGGACATATCCGGGCGGGCGGAGGGGGCGCGGTCGAGGGCGGCGAGGCCCTCGGCCTCCAGCACGTCCATCAGCCGATCCCACGCCGTGGCGAGGTGTTCGTCAATCCGATGCAGGGTGCCGGTCCAGTCCTCCAGCGCCGTCAGCTCCGTCCGACCGTCGGACACGCCGCGCAGGGCGACCAGCGGCACGTCAAACGTCTGCGCGGCCCGCACCAGCGCCCAGGTTTCCATGTCCACCATGTCGGCGTCGATCGCGTCATAGGCCGCCCCGGAAACGACATTGGCTCCGGTCGACAGGCTGGCGCACGGCAGGCCCGGGATGGGACACGGCAGCGGCAGCACGGCCGGCAGGTCCGACAGCGGCGTCACGCCCTTCGGGAATCCCAGCGCACTGGCATCCATGTCGCGATAGCCGACCGAGGCCACCTGATAGACCGCAGCATGATCCAGCGTGCGCGAGCCACAGGATCCCAGCGAGACGATCAGGTCGGGCCGTCCGTCCCTCCCCTGCAGGCGGGCCAGGGCGGCAGCCAGCGAAACCGCCGCCTCGACCGGGCCCACGCCGGTGATCAGCGGGTCGATGCGAGCCTTCAGATGCGCGCCGTATTCGGCCGGTGCAGCCATGACCGGCAACACCGTCACTCCGCCCCGGCGCTCCAGTCGTCCTGTCATGCCGCCCGCTCATAGAGGGCAAGGAAGAAGCCGTCGGTGTCGGTCGCGCCGGGCGACAGGCGGACCCGCGTCATCGGCCCGTCGGCCCACGGCGGCGTCACGGCGACCGGGCGCATATCCGGGTGCGCCGCCTCAAAGGCATCGGCGCTGGCCTCGTTCTCGCGCGTCAGCACCGAACAGGTCACATAGGCCAGCCGGCCGCCGGGTTTCACCAGCTTTGCGGCCTGATCCAGAATGCGGACCTGCAGGGCATGAAGGCGCTCAACCTCGTCGGGCTTGAGGCGCCACGCCGCCTCGGGGTGACGCCGCAAGGTCCCCGACCCCGAACAGGGCGCATCGACGAACACCAGGTCGGCCTGACCGTTCAGATCCTCCAGCCCCCCGCCGTTCTGACCGATGAGGCGCAGGTCAGCTTCGACGCCCGCGCGTTCCAGTCGGGGCTGGATGTTGCCCAGCCGCTTCTGCACCACATCCGAGGCGATCAGTCGCCCCTCGCCCTGAAGCGCGGCTGCCAGCCCGAGAGTCTTGCCCCCGCCCCCGGCGCAATAGTCGACAACGGTCATGCCGGGCCGGGCCCCGGCAAGGGCACAGACGACCTGACTGCCCTCGTCCTGAATCTCGATGCGCCCCTCGCGGAAGGCATCCAGCGTCTGGATGTTCGGCGGCGGCTCGGCCGTCAGTCTCAGGCCGACCGGCGACCAAGGCGTGCGCTCGGGCGACAGTCCGGCGGCGCGCAGCTCACCCTCGACCGCCTCGAGGCTGGCCCGTCCGGTATTGACCCGCAGGTCGATCGGCGCGCGCGGCGCCATCAGGGCCCGGGCTTCGGCGGCCCACTGATCGCCAAAGGTCTCCTTCAGGTCCTCGACCACGAACTCCGGCAGCCCCGCCTCGACCCAGCCGGGCAGTTCGCTGTCCTTGACCGCCAGTCGCCCGCGCTCATGCTTCGACAGAGGGCCGGGGCCATAGCCCTCGCCCGTGTGAAGGGCCTCGATCTCCTCGAGGGACAGGCCGTCCAGCACGCCCAGCGACCCGATCACCAGCGCCCGGCCGTCCTCGCGCCCGCCCATGATCCAAGACAGCCGGCCCCGGGCCCGCAGCACCTTGTAGACCCGGTCGGCGATCGCGCGCCGGTCCTTGGAGCCCGCGTAGCGGTTCTGCTGCCCCCAAGCCTTGATGACGACCTCGGCCGGGTGGCGACCCTGCGCGATGGAGTCGAGGATGGAAGCGGCGGCAGCCAGTCGGGCAGCAGGGGTCATTCAGGGCTTTCAGACAAACAGGGCCACGATCACCATGATCAGGCCGGCCAGGGCGGCCATCCACACAAGGCTGCGGACATAGGGCACACCCAAGGCGTAGAGCGGCACGTAGACGATGCGACCCAGCAGGTACAGCCAGGCGCCCCACTGCGTCAGCGCGCCGGACTTGTCCGCAACCACGGCCATCAGCACAGCGGCGATGAACAGCGGCAGGGTCTCGAACAGATTGTCCTGCGCCCGCCTGAGGCGTCCGGCCAGCGGTCCGGGCGGGGGCGGATTGCCGTCCCGCGGACCGGCATTCCATTTGGCGCCCAGCTCGGCCGTGCGTGCCGCACCCGCCGCCAGGATCTGGACCAGCGCCAGCACGAGCGTTCCGGCCAGGGCGATGAATTCCGGTGTCATGTCCATGGCCGGTTCTCTCCCCTAGCCCTGCCGATAGTTGGGCGCCTCGCGCGTGATCATCACATCGTGCACATGGCTTTCGCGCAGGCCCGCATTGGTGATGCGCACGAACCGGGCGCGTTCCTGATACTCCGGAATGGTGGCGGCCCCGACATAGCCCATAGCAGCCCTGAGGCCCCCGACCATCTGGTGGATGACCGGCGAGATCGGCCCCTTGTAGGGCGTCTGTCCCTCGATCCCTTCCGGCACCAGCTTCTCGGACGAGACTTCCTTCTGGAAGTAGCGATCGGCCGAGCCGCGGGCCATGGCCCCGACCGAGCCCATGCCGCGGTACGACTTGTAGGACCGGCCCTGGTACAGGAAGACCTCGCCCGGGCTTTCGTCGGTGCCGGCGAACATCGAGCCCATCATGGCCACGCTCGCCCCGGCTGCGATGGCCTTGGCCAGATCGCCCGAATATTTGATGCCACCGTCGGCGATCACCGGCACGCCGCTGTCGCGGGCCGCGCGGGCCGCGTCCATTACGGCGGTCAACTGAGGTACGCCCACGCCCGCCACGATGCGGGTGGTGCAGATGCTGCCCGGCCCGATGCCGACCTTGACCGCATCGGCCCCGGCGTCGATCAGGGCGCGCGCCGCATCATAGGTCGCGACATTTCCGGCCACGATCTGCACCCGGTTGGTCTCGCGCTTGATGCGCTCGACGGCCTTCGACACCTGCACCGAGTGTCCGTGCGCCGTGTCGATCACGATCACATCGACGCCCGCGTCCGCCAGCGCCAGCGACCGCTCATAGCCGCTGTCTCCGACCGTCGAGGCCGCGCCGACCAGCAGGCGCCCCTGATCGTCCTTGGCGGCGTAGGGGTGGGCCTGGGCCTTTTCGATGTCCTTCATGGTGATCAGGCCGGTGGCGCGCATGTCACCGTCCACCACGATCACCCGTTCGATCTTGCGCTCGCGCAGGATGGCGATCGCCTCGTCGCGCCCGGCCCCCTCGGGCACCGTGTAGAGCGGATCGCGCGTCATCAACTCAGCGGCCTTGCGATCCGGCGAGGTATCAAACCGCATGTCCCGGTTGGTCAGCATGCCGACCAGACGGCCGGTCTCGCGGTCCACCACGGGGAAGCCCGAGATCTTCTTGCGGGCCACGATGTCGCGCACCTCGCCCAGGGTCGTGTCAGGGTGGATGGTCACCGGATTGATGACCATGCCGCTCTCGTAGCGCTTCACCACGCGGACCTGCTCGGCCTGTTCGTCGACCGTCAGATTGCGGTGCAGCACGCCCAGCCCGCCGGCCTGCGCCATGGCAATCGCCAGCCGGCTTTCCGTCACCGTGTCCATCGCCGAGGACACGAGCGGTATGTTCAGCTTCAGGCTTCGGGTCAGTTGGGTCGAGACGTCTGTCTCGGCGGGCATGACCTCCGACTTGCCGGGTTCGAGCAAAACATCATCGAAGGTAAGGCCTTCGCGTATCTCCATAGGGGAGTCTCCGTTTTGCGGGCCGCGTATAACGGCGGCGGCGCCGAGTCGGCAAGGGGCAATCGCCCCCGCGACGCGCATTCCCGCGCAACTGTCACCCGGGCTTATGGCCAAGATAGAAATTCTGACGTTGCAACCCTCTCACTTCCCGCCCATTTTCGATCCGATGGTGCGAATGATCCTCAGAACCGCGCGCAGCCTGGCGCTCAAGATCGCCAGCTATGGCGTCATGCACCTGGTGGTCGCCATTCTGGTAGCCTTTGCCCTGACCCGCGACTGGCGCATGGCGCTGGCGGTCGGCATGGTCGAGCCCTTCTTCCAGACCATCGCCTATTCCATCCACGACCGCATCTGGCACCGGATCGAGCGCCGCAAGCGCCTGACCCGGGTCGAGGAAACCGCCGAGGCCTTCACCGCCCGCCTCGAACTGATGGACGCCCGCGAGCAGGCCCGCTCGCACGGGCATGCGGGCCACAGTCACGCCCTGCCCACCTCGTTCAAACAGGTGGCGCTCAAGACCGTCACCTACGGCCTGATGCACTTCACCGTAGCCGTCATCGTCGCCTTCGCCATCACGCGCGACATTCGCATCGCCCTGGCCATCGGCATCGTCGAGCCCCTGGTACAGACGCTCTTCTTCACCGTGCACGACCGCATCTGGACCCGGATCGAGGCGCGCCGCGAAGCCCGGCGTGCCGCGCCCACCTCGCCCACCTACGGCAGCCTTGCCGACGACCCCCAGCCCTGAGGCCGGGCGTCAGGGACGGATATCGTCCGGATTGTAGCGACAGCCGCTGCCGATCTTGCGCGCCTCGGCACAGGGAATGATCTCCGCCAGTCGCCGATCCATATCGAACCGCGTCACGACATGCGGGCCGCCCGCGCACAGCAGCTCGAAGTAGTCGCCATCGGCGCCGCGTCCCATCGCCCGGACATCGGCGGGGGTGCACCCGGCCAATTCGCTCCCCTCAAGACGCAGTGCAAATGAAGCCCGCGCCTGGCTGTCCGACGTCAGGCGACACTCGCCCCCCTGCGAGGCGACGGTGAGGCAATCAGTGACCTCCCAGTCGCCCCCTGCCTGCTCCAGCCAGACGCCCGCGGCCCTGCGGCACCCGATCTCGTACAGCATATGCCCGTCCGCGCTCATGCCGATCAGCCGACCCTCCTCGACCTCGCAGTCGACACCGGCGTCGGCGGCCATTTGGGCATAGTGGCGTCGGGCGTCCCGGTTTTCCGGCAACCGACACGATGTGCCGGTCAGCGGCCCGCCACTGGCGTCGAACGCCAGACAGCTGAAGGCCTGCGGCTGGGGCGAGCCGATCACGACATAGCCCGGCCCCTCCGCACAAACGGCCTCATAGTGGGTATCGCCATTGGCATCCCGGCCGCGCGAGACGGCCCCGGTCACGCGACAGTCCGCCTCCGCACCGTCGAGCGCCCGCTGGGCCGCCTCGACCACAAAGGCATCGCTGCCCGCCCGCCCTCGCGAGGTCGTGCCCAGTCCCTGCCCGTCCTGCGCCAGCGCAGGGCCCGCAACAAGGGCACTGGCGAGCGCAAGCAGGACGATCCGGATCATGCGGCGCCGTCCCTGTGCCGTCCCATCGCCACCAGATAGACTTCCGAACTGTCCTTCCGGCTGGACGCCGGCTTGACGTATTTCACCTCGCGGAAGCCGGCGCGCAGCTCGGCCAGCACGCCCCCCGCGTCGCCGCCCTGGAAGTTCTTCGTCACGAAATGGCCGCCGGGCTTCAGCGTCCTGAGGGCGAACTCGGCCGCGATCTCGATCAGGGCGACGATCTTCAGGTGGTCGGTCTGGCGGTGGCCGATGGTGTTGTGGGCCATGTCGGACAGGACCACGTCCGGCTCCCCGCCCAGCGCCTCGATCAGCTGCCCGTCCACGCCCGGGTGGGTGAAGTCGGCCTGCACCAGCTCGGCGCCGGGGATGGGCTCGATCATCAGCAGGTCCACGCCGACCACGGCCTGGGCCCCGCGCTTCAGCGCCACCTGCACCCAGCCGCCGGGCGCGGCGCCCAGATCAATGACCCGCGAGCCCGGGCGGATCAGGCCGAACCGGTCATCGATTTCCATCAGCTTGAAGGCCGCACGACTGCGCCAGCCCTCGGCCCGGGCCCGGTCGGACCAGGGGTCGGCCAGCTGTCGCTTGATCCACTGCTGGCTGGACATGGACTTGTCATCCGCAGTCTTCATCTTGGTGCCCATGCCCCGGCCCGCCGCCGTACCCTTGGTCGGCGGTCGCACCATCCGGCGTCGGGGGGCGGGGTTTTCTTCATCGGTCATGGCTCCCGACATAGCGCCCCGCGCGTTGAGCCGCTATGACCCCGCCACGACAAAAGGAGCCCGCATGACTGCACAGACCCTCACCTTCACCCTCGACACCGGCAATGACACCGGCGGCGACGTCGTCATTCGCCTGCGCCCGGACCTGGCCCCCGGCCACGTCGCGCGCATCACCGAACTGGCGCAGGAAGGCTTCTACGACGGCGTGGTCTTCCACCGCGTCATCCCCGGCTTCATGGCCCAGGGCGGCGATCCGACGGGCACCGGCACCTCGGGCTCGAACAAGCCGAACCTGAAGGCCGAGTTCTCGGCCGAGCCGCACGTGCGCGGCGTGTGCTCAATGGCCCGCACCAACGACCCGAACAGCGCCAACAGCCAGTTCTTCATCTGCTTCGACGATGCGACCTTCCTCGACCGCCAGTACACGGTCTGGGGCGTGGTCGAGTCGGGCATGGAACACGTCGACGCCCTGCCCAAGGGCGAGCCGCCCCGCAATCCGGGCAAGATCGTCAAGGCGACCGTCAACTAGATCGATTGCGCCGATCCGGGCGGGGTGACGTCAGTCCCCCGCCCACCAGCGGAAGCCTACCGCCTGAGGGGCCCCCTGACCGATGCTGAGCGTGCCGTTCAGCGCCGAGCCTTCCTCGCCCAGATTACGGCGTGCCGTCGCCAGCGCATCGCCATTCAGCCGGGCATCCAGCTGCACCACACCCAGCTCCTCCGACACACCGACGAAGCGCAGCATGCCCTTCTCGAGGCTGTAGAAGCGCGGCAGCACCCGCACGCGCCCGGTGTGGATCTCGCCGCTTTCGGTCTGCACCGTCGGGCTCGACTCATCGACGAACTCGAGCATGACCGGCGCGAACCGGCCCTCGCGCGCGCCATTTTCCCAGGCCGCAAAGTCCTGCGTCTGTCCGAGGAAAACATGATCCAGACGCCAGCTGGCCTGCCGGACCTCGGTCGTCGGCCGGTAATAGCCCGACACGTCCGCGCTCAGGTCATTGCTGAAGCCTTCCGGCAGGGACGCCGTCTCCGCGCCGGTGTCCCTGGGCGCATCGGCCGGCTCCAGCGGCGGATCGCAGGCCGCCAGCGCCAGGGCGGCCATGCCCCCGGCGATCAGGGTCGCGGTGCGCGTCACCGTCCTCATCCTAGCGGTCCAGTCCGCGATCCAGCGCCCGGAAGGACTGGATCGACAGGGTGGTGGCCGCCTGGAAAACCTCGGGCGTGATCCGCTCGGGGTCGTCACTGGGCTTGTGATAGTCGGGGTGGAACTCGACCCCCAGATAGAGGAAGGGCACGCCCGCCGCGTGGAAGGCCCCGTGGTCCGAGGCACTGACCCAGTTGTCCGAGCCCGTGTCCTCAGGCGTGTCCTTGCCGAAGGCCAGCGACACCGGCCCCACCGGCGCAATCCCGTCCAGATACGGCCGCAGCGCCGGGTTCTGATAGGTGCCCGTGACCCACAGATGCCCGTCGGTCTCCGCCCGGGCCGTCATGTCGAAGTTCAGGTTCATCGAGATCGATTCCAGCGGGAACGGCGGCGCCTCGACAAAGTGCTTCGCCCCCAGCAGGCCCCGCTCCTCCCCGTCGAAGGCGACGAACAGCACGCTGTGCTCGGGCGGATTGCGCTTCAGCTCCTCGGCCAGGGCCAGCATGGTCGCGACGCCTGAGGCATTGTCGTCGGCCCCGTTGTAGATCTGGCCGCCGTACATCCCCACATGATCATAGTGGGCCGTCACCACAATGTAGCGGTTGCCCACACGGGTGCCGGGGATCAGACCCAGCACATTCACCCCGTTGAAGGTCCGGCGCCCCTCATGCGAGCGTCCCTCGGCGGAAAACGGCTGCAGACGCCCCATGGCCGGCGCGGCAATGCCCAGCTCTTCAAAGCGCGAGACGATGTAGACCCGGGCCCGCTCGCCGCCGGGCGTCCCCGTCCCACGTCCTTCCATGTCGTCCGCCGACAGGGTCGTCAGGTCAGCCCAAAGCTGCGACGAGACCGCCGGCCGGGCGGGCGACGACACCTCGGACGTGCCGGGCACACAGGCCGCAAGCGCCCCGGCGGCCACAAGGGCCAGCACGGCGGACGCGGGCTTCGACAGACGACGCATGGAACCTCCGGAACTGTTCGCCCGGACCCTAGACCGGGGCGCGAGCGCCGTCAGATTAACTTCCTGTCATCGGCGCTGGGAAGCCGGGCCGACGATGCTAGACAGGGGGCTGCAGATTCCCGGACCCGACCATGACCGACGCCCCCTCCCCCACCTCCCCCGACGTCGAGACCCTGACCCTCGATCAGGCCCGCGTGGAGCTGGACCGCCTGTCCGCCGAACTGGCCCGGCATGACGCCCTCTATTTCAATGAGGACGCCCCGGAGGTCTCCGACGCCGACTACGACGCCCTCAAGCACCGCGCGCTGGCGATCGAGACCCGCTTCCCCGAGCTCAGCACCGCCGACACCCCCTCGGCCCGGGTCGGCGCCGCGCCGTCCGGCGCCTTTGCTCCTGTCCGCCACGGCATCCCCATGCTGTCGCTCGACAATGCCTTCGACGAGGGCGACATCACCGACTTCGTGGCCCGGGTTCGGCGCTTCCTGAACCTCGACGCCGACACGCCGATGGCCTTCATCGCCGAGCCCAAGATCGACGGCCTGTCCGCCAATCTCCGCTACGAAAAGGGCAAGCTGGTCGTCGGCGCGACCCGGGGTGATGGCCGCGAGGGCGAAGACGTCACCGCCAATCTGCGCACCCTCGCCGACATTCCCGACCAGCTGTCCGGTAGCGGCTGGCCCGACGTCATCGAGGTGCGGGGAGAAGTCTATACGCCCACCGACGCCTTCCTCGCCTTCAATGCCGAGGCGGAGGCCGAGGGTCGGCGCACCTATGCCAACCCGCGCAATTTCGCGGCCGGCTCGCTGCGCCAGAAGGACCCGGCCATCACCGCCAAACGTCCGTTGCGCTTCTTCGCCTATGGCTGGGGCGAGTTTTCCGACGACTTCGCCGAAACCCAGAGCGGCGCGATCGACCGGCTGGCCGACTGGGGCTTTCCGGTCAACGACCGCCGCCGCGTGGTCGAGGACGCCGCCGGCCTGATCGAGGTCTATCGCAGCCTCGAAACCGACCGGGCCCGCCTCGGCTATGACATCGACGGCGTCGTCTACAAGGTCGACCGGCTGGACTGGCAAAAGCGCCTCGGCTTCATCGCCCGCAGTCCCCGCTGGGCCATCGCCCACAAATTTGCTGCCGAGCAGGCCCGCACCGTCGTCAACGCCATCGACATCCAGGTCGGCCGCACCGGCTCGCTGACCCCGGTCGCGCGGCTGGAGCCCGTCACCGTCGGCGGCGTGGTGGTCTCCAACGCCACCCTGCACAATGAGGACGAAATCGCCCGCAAGGACGTCCGCATCGGCGACACCGTGATCGTCCAGCGCGCCGGCGACGTCATCCCCCAGATCGTCGGCATCGTGCCCGAGCTGCGGCCCGATGGCACCGAGCCCTACGCCTTTCCGACCCACTGCCCCGTCTGCGGCTCCGAGGCCGTGCGCGAGGAGGGCGAGGCCCGCCGCCGCTGCACCGGCGGCCTGATCTGCGCCTCCCAGATCGTCGAACGCCTCAAGCATTTCGTCAGCCGCCGCGCCTTTGACATCGAGGGGCTGGGTGAAAAACAGCTGACCGCCTTTCACGAGCGCGGCTGGATCCGCGAGCCCGCCGACATCTTCCGCCTCGCCCGCGACACCGCCCGTCTGGACGAGCTCCGGGCGGAGGACGGTTATGGCGAGACCAGCGTCGGCAATCTGGTGGCCGGCATCGACGCCCGTCGCACCATCACCCTCCAGCGGATGATCTACGCCCTCGGCATTCCGGACATCGGCGACCAGACCTCGCTGCTGCTGGCCCGGCATTTCGGCAGCTGGTCCGCCTTCAAGGCGGCGGGCATCGAGGCCTCGACCGGCATCCAGACCGAGGCCTGGACCCGCCTGTCCGAAGGGCACGGCGTGTCGGCGCGCGTGCTGTCGATCCTGGCCGACGCCGATCTGGCCGGGACCGATCCCTGGCCCGAGGCGCCGCTGGACCAGAAGCTCAGCCTCGCCTTTCCCGGCCTCGCCTCGCCCGCCCGGCGTGCGCTGGCGGATCTGGCGTCCGACTGGTCGGGCATCCGCCGTCTGGCCGACATCGCCCGCACCGAGGGCCCCGGCCTCGCCCTGACCGGCATCGCCTCGGTCGCCGGGGTCGGCCCCGTCGCCGCCCGCGAGGTCGCCCACTTCTTCCATGAGGCCCACAACCGCGACGTGGTCGAGGCGCTGGAAGGCGAGCTGACCACCATCGAGGACGCCGAACGCCCCGAGGCCGACAGCCCGGTGACCGGCAAGACCGTCGTCTTCACCGGCTCGCTCGAGCGCTTCACCCGCGATGAAGCCAAGGCACGCGCCTCCTCGCTGGGGGCCAAGGTCTCGGGCTCAGTGTCGAAGAAGACCGACTATCTGGTCGCGGGGCCGGGCGCCGGCTCCAAACTGGCCGAGGCCGAAAAGCACGGCGTCACCGTCCTGACCGAGGACGAATGGCTCGCGCTGATCGGCGATCAGTAGAAGTCGCGCGCCACCAGCCTGACGGTCGCGCCGTCCTCCAGCGTCAGCACCACCTCGCGGCCAGCGGGGCTGGTCAGCATGGCGCGAAGGGCTCCGGCATCCATTTCGGCGGCAGGGCGCCCGTCGACAGCCACGATGCGCGCGTCCGGCGCCAGGCCCGCCGCTTCGGCGGGTGATCCGGCCGACACCCGCGTCACCACGATCACGCCCGGGTCCAGCCGGATACCCAGCCCCAGCCGGTCCTTCGGAAACGGCGCGGCCAGCGCCTCGGGCGTGGCTGACAGCCACAGCCGGTTGTTGGCAAAGTCGGTCACCAGACGGAACCGGCCCAGCAACCCCATGCCGATGTTGCCGGCTGTCCGGTCGGCGTCTACCGCCGACGGGCCTGCGGGCGGGAAGACGGTCGGGATGTCGTGCACCTCGAACCCGCCGATCTCCAGCGCCTTCACGGTCGCCAGACCGCTCTCGCGCACGCCGCCCACGGCACCCGACATCACTGTCGTCGCCGGACGTCCCTCCAGCAGGCCCTCGGCCTCGGCATAGGCCGGATAGATGATCAGGGCCCCGCCATTACCGGTGTCGAAGTCGAACAGCACGGGCGCCCGGCCCTCGATCGACACCGGCACCGCGCGAATGGCGCCGGACGACACCAGCGCCAGCTCGGTCGCCGATTCCGGCGGGACATAGCCCGCAGGTTCGTGGAAGGTCAGGCTGCGCGCGGGGAAATCGATATCCACCACCAGACCGTTGAATGCGTCCTTGCCAAGGATCACCGGCAGCGGCCGGCCCAGCGCCTGAGCGATAGCCGCCAGGTCAATGACCGCAACCGTCCGGTCGACGAAGGCGATCCCGCCCAGATCCAGCGTCACCCCCTTGGCAAAGCGCGCCTCGCCCACGCCGCCGGTGCCGACGGCCGCGACCTCTCCCTCGAACTCCAGGCCGAGGCTTTCGGCAAACGCCTTGTCCAGAACCGTCATCTCCGCCCCGCTGTCCAGCAGTACCTGGGTCGCCGTGCCGTTGACCGTGGCCGGGATGTAGATGCGGGTGCCGGCATGGAGATCGAAGGCGATGGGGCCGCTGTCGGGCGCGCCCTCGCTCGCCATCCGGTGAGCGGCCACGACCTCGGGACGATCCCACGCCGAAGCCGTGGTCACAGGGTCGATATCAATGGTGGACCAACGGACCTCGCCGGGCTCGCCGACGTCCCCGGTCACCTGCTCGAGAAAGGGCATGCGTACGCCCTCGACCACCCGCCAGTCCCCAAAGGTGACCACTGACTCGCGGCGGTCCCGCACCATGCGCAGGGCGTGGAGTGCGCCCGTTTCGGCGTCGATCCACAGTTCGTGGTCATCGGCATCCGGGCCGAAATCCACCGCAATGACCGCCAGGGTTCGGCCGTCGATCTCGATGTCCGGACGACGACTCAGCCGCGACGGATCGTCCAGCACCCCCTCGAACCGCAACAGGGCATCGCGCCTCAGATCCTCGGCGGCATGCGGACTCAGCGGCTCGATCTGCCCCGAGTTGGTCAGGACCCAGCCGTCGGTCCCGTGGCGGGCCGTCGCCGTGCGGACAATGCCCAGGTCCTGCTCGCGGCGCAGGTCACCGTCGGCCTCGGCCAGCAGAATGAGTGTGCCGTCCAGCCCCGAGGCGCGGATCTGCCCCTCCTGCCGGACCGCCGTCATCGCCTCGAAGGCCGCGCCGCCGCGCCAGTCGCGGTAGCGTTCGACCACCTCGGTCACCGACGCGTCCTGCGCCGCCAGGGGGCCCGCCAGCACCAGCCAGACGGCCGCCGTCATCAGGGTCCGTGTCATTGTTTCATCTCCGGGAGGGTGCGCCGCGTCAGTGCCGCCAGACCGGCCGGCGCGCTGGCAAAAAGCGACAGGTTTGCAAGGGGATCAGACGAAGACCTGTCCTGACCTGTCAGGCGGATTTCGGCCGACAGTCCGCTGTGTTGCAGGCACGACAGATAGGCGCTGTCGCTCCACAGGGCCCGGTGGACGCCGGCCAGCCCCTCGGCCATCAGGGCCACCAGATGCTCACGCCCGTCGACCACCAGCGTCAGCTGATGGCCGGGCCAGTCCGAGGCCACCCGCGCCTCGGCTGTCGCGCGACGCTGGATGACCCCCTCGATCCCGGCGCTGTCGCCATAGATCAGGCCGGCGACCGTCACCCCCCGCGCCGCGCACCGGGCCAGGTCCTCGCGCAAGGCGTCAAGCGGCGCCGGAAACAGGTCGAACAGCACGATCTCGCGCGCCGACGCCAGCATGGCCCGCGCCCGCTCGATCACCTGTCCGGGCTCACCGATCTGGTAGATACGGTCGTCGTCCTGGGGCCGGGCCAGCGATTGCAACGCCCCGTCGGCCTTCACCCGTGCCCGCTCGAACCCGGCTTCAAGCGCGGCCAGCACTTCGGACGGGGCGGCGGCCCGATAGGCCGACGGCTCCCCCTCCTCGACCAGCACCACGCCCTTCTGCGTGAGCTGCCCCAACGCCTGATAGACATTCGGCGGCGCCTTTCCGCACAGCTTGGCCAGCCGGTAACCGGTGGACGGCCCGGCCTGCAGCAAGGTGCAGTACAGCCGCGCCTCCAGTTCGGTGAACCCCAGCGCCTTCAGCCCGGCTTCCGCTTCATCGCTCGTCTGTAGTGTTTGCATATGCAAATACTAGCCAGGCGATTCCGCTATTCGCCAGTGAATTCGGCGTAATGGCTCAGCGGTTCAGGGCTGCCCGCGCCGCTTCGGCATAGCGGTGGCCCTGGGCGGCGTCTTTCGGAAAGACCGCCTCGATCGCCGCCAGCTCGTCGCCGGATAGGGAGATGTCCACGGCAGCGACATTCTCCTCCAGCGTCGGAATCCGGCGCGTGCCGGGGATCGGCACCAGATCGTCGCCCTGCGCCAGCACCCAGGCCAGCGCCAGCTGGGCGGGCGTGACCCCCTTGTCGGTCGCCAGCGCCGAGACGGCCTCGACCAGCTTCAGGTTCCGGTCGAAATTCTCGCCCTGGAAGCGCGGATTGGACCGGCGGAAATCGTCGGGCGCCAGATCCTCGGGCGTCCGGATCTGCCCGGACAGGAAGCCCCGGCCCAGCGGACTGTAGGGCACAAATCCGATGCCGAGCTCGCGACAGGTGGCCAGAATCTCGTCCTCCGGCTCGCGGCTCCACAGCGAATACTCCGTCTGGAGCGCCGTGATCGGATGGGTCACATGAGCCCGCCGAAGCGTCGCCGGAGCGGCCTCCGACAGGCCGAGGAAACGCACCTTGCCCTCGGTGACCAGATCGCCCATCGCGCCCACCGTCTCCTCGATCGGCGTGTCCGGATCGACCCGGTGCAGATAATAGAGATCGACGTGGTCCAACCCCAGCCGCGACAGGCTGCCTTCAATGGCGCGACGCACATTGGCGGGCGAGCCGTCGACCTTCAGCGCCGTGCGATCCGCGTTGTAGCCGATACCGAACTTGGTCGCGACGAAGGCGTCCTTTCGTCGCCCCTTCAGCGCCTTGCCCAGCAGCATCTCATTGGTGTGCGGGCCGTACATCTCGGCCGTGTCAAACAGGGTGACCCCCAGATCCAGTGCGCGGTGGATCACGGCGATGGCGCCGGCCTCCTCGCTGGGCGGCCCGTAGAAGGCGCTCATTCCCATACAGCCCAGGCCGATGGCCGAAACCTCGGGGCCGTTCGGACCCAGTGTGCGCGTCTTCATGGGAAAGGTCCTCGTGGCGGGAGAGCCCTTCAGGTGGTCGGCGCCGGGCCGGGTTTCAAGGCGTGTTGAGCGCCCGGATGGTCGGCGAGGTGTCCAGCGCGGTGTCCTCGACCGGGTCGGCCTGCAGCGACAGATGGGCGAAGATGGTTCGCGCCTCGTCCAGATCGTCCGCCGACACGACTGCCGGATAGCCTCCGGCCGTGGGCACCAGCGGCAGCAGGGTCAGGCTGACGCCGTTCAGCACATTGCCGCCGATCACCGCGACCGCGTCCTCCCCGACCCGTACGACCACATCGCAATGGGTCCCGGCATAGCGCCCCAGATCAGGCCGCCGGTCGGCCAGGCGGCGATAGTCGACGCCGCCGCGCGAATTGCACAGCAGGTCCCCGGGCCGGATCGGCACCTCGCCCCGGTCATGGGCGACATAGGCGGCCTTCGCGCGCTCGCCGTCCCGCGCCCGGATGGCCTGATCGATATAGACGCGGTGCGAAATGTCGCGCTCGAACTGGTCCATCGCGCCCAGCCCCGCCTCGCACATGACCCAGCTGATGAAGGCGGCCGACCACGGCTCGACCCAGCTGATCTCGCCCTCCCCCTGCCGCCACTGTCGGTTCTGGCGGGCCAGGATGTCGGCCCCGTCCGGCGTCGCGCTCCAGTAGCCGGCGATGGTGGCCGCAAGCGACGGCGTGTGCTCCCACCGTCCGACCGCCCGGATCACCCGGTCCTGCTCCGGCGTCGCCAGCACCGGGTTCAGCGCATCCGGCACCACCCCCTCCGGCAGCCGCCGCTCGCGGACTCCGCGCAGGTCGATGGTCTGGAAGCCGAACACGCCCCATTCCTGCACGGCCACGTCGACGATCCGCCTGCGCGCCCAGTGGGTCGGGCCGACCCGGCAGCCGGACTGCACGATCTGCATCGACCCGCGCCGTCCGGTGACCCGCTCGGACGGCGGGATCACATCGAACACCTCGCGGGGCAGCCTCGGCTGGCTCTGGGCCACGGCCGGCCCGGCGGCCAGCCAGACCGCCAGCGCGATCAGAGCGCGGCGCACTGCACCGTCAGCCAGTCCCGGACCTCGCCGTCCAGCAGCGGCCCGACCCTGGCCAGCACCTCGGCGTGATAGGCATCGACATAGGCCCGCTCGTCCGCCGTCAGCAGGTCGACGTCGATCAGCCGACGATCCAGCGGCGCCAGCGTCAGCTGCTCGAAGCCATGCATCGGCCGCTCGCCGCCCGGAATGGCCTCCGGCGCCGTCACGACCTGCAGCGTCTCAATGCGGATGCCCCAGTGGCCTTCGCGGTAGTATCCCGGCTCGTTCGACACGATCATGCCGGTCAGCAGCGGCTGGGTGTTGACCGCCTTGGCGATCCGCTGCGGGCCCTCGTGGACGCCCAGATAGCTGCCGACGCCGTGGCCGGTCCCGTGGTCATAGTCATGCCCCGCCATCCACAGCGGCAGCCGCGCCAGCGCGTCCAGCTGATGCCCCGTCGTGCCCTCGGGGAAGCGCACCACGGCCATGGCGATATGGCCCTTGAGCACCAGGGTAAACATGCGCCGCTGATCGTCCGACGGCTCGCCCACGGCGATGGTGCGCGTCACATCGGTCGTGCCGTCCAGGTACTGCCCGCCGCCGTCCACCAGCAGCAGCGAGCCCTTTTCCATCCGCCGGATGGTGCGGGTCACGGGCTTGTAGTGCGGCAGGGCGCCATTCGGACCGGCCCCGGCGATCGTGTCGAAGCTGAGGTCCATCAGGGCGCCCGTGCCCTCGCGGAACTGCTCCAGCTTTTCGACCACGGCCCGCTCGTCCGGCAGGGTCTCCTGCGCCTCGGTGTCCAGCCAGTGGAGGAAGCGGGCCAGCGCCGCGCCGTCGCGGATGTGCGCCTGACGCGCGCCTTCGATCTCCACCGGATTCTTGACCGCGCGCGGCAGGGTGCAGGGGTCCTGCCCCCGCACGACCGTCCCCCCGGCGGCTTCCACCCGGTCGAAATACCAGGCCGCGCTCTGGCCCGGATCGATCAGCACCGACCGGCCCTTCATCTCGTCCAGCGCCGAGGCCAGGGTCTCGGGCGTCTCCAGCGTCACATCCTCGCCCAGCCAGCCGGGCAGCTCATTGGTCACCTTGGCCGGGTCGAGGAACAGCCGCGCGCGCCCGTCCGCCTCGACCAGCGCCTGGCCCAGTGGCAGGGGCGAGCGGATCACGTCCCCGCCGCGGATGTTGAACAGCCAGGCGACCGAGGTCGGCGCGGTCAGCAGGGCCGCATCGGCCCCCGCATCCGCCACAGCCTTGCCCACACGGGCGCGCTTGTCGGCCGCATCCTCGCCCGCATAGTCGATCGGATGGGGCACCACCTTCGCCTGCGGCTGGGCGGGACGTTCCGATCCCCAGGCGCTGTCCAGCGGATTGCTGTCGACGGGTTTCAGGGTCACCCCCGCGCGCTTCGCCGCCGCCTGCAGGCGCTTCAAAGCGTCGGGGCTGTGCAGCCGCGGATCGTATCCGACGACCGACCCCTTGGGCTGCTCCGACAGATAGCGGGCGACCGCGCTCTCGTTGAAATCGCGCAGCTCGAACTGGCCCTGATCGACCTGGGCCTTCACCTGCACCGTATAGCGCCCGTCGGCGAACACGGCGGCCTTGTCCTTCATGACCACGCCGGCCCCGGCCGAGCCGGTAAAGCCCGAAATCCACGCCAGCCGGTCATTGGCCGCCGGAAGATACTCGTTCTGGTGCTCGTCCTCGTGCGGCACCAGAAAGCCGTCCAGGCCCTGGGCCTGCATCTCGCGTCGCAGAAGCGGCAGGTGGCGCTCGCCAAAGCCGGGGTCGGTGGTCTCGTCGAATGTCTGTCTCATGCGCGCGGCTTAGCATCTCCCTCGCCCGTGCGGGAAGGGAGCAGGCCTATTGCTGTGCCGGGGGTCCGGCCGGGGCCTCGGCAGCCGCGACCGGTACCGCGACCGGCACCGCCACCTCGCGTTCAACCACCACCGGCTCGGTCTGCGGGGCCTGACGGTTGAACAGGATGAGCATGACGGCCACCAGCACCAGCCCGCCAAGTATCCCGGCAATCCACCAGCCGGTGTTGCTCTCGCGGACGATGACGGTCTCGGTCGTTTCGGAATAGGCGGGCGCCGGCTCGACGATCACGGTCGGCTGGCGGGGGTCGTTCGGATCAAGGTAGGTCACGGGAGGGCTCCTCAGGGTCTTCAGACCTGAAAACGGCCCCGCCTGTGCCCGCGTTCCTTAACCCTTTCGCCTCGACACCAGCGCGCTCCAGGCATCGCGGCGGATACGCCGTTCCAGCACGAAGCCGCGCGAAAGATAGGCAGCGGTCACCCGGCGCTCCTGCGTCCGCAACAGGCCTGACAGGATGGCGACGCCCTCCAGCTGCAGCGCCTCCTTGATGTCCTGCGCCAGCGCCACCAGCGGCGGCGCCAGAATGTTCGCGAACACCAGGTCGTAGGGGCCGTGCCGGCGGACCTTCTGGTCGCTCAGGCCGGAGGCGTGGACAAAGCTGGCCTTCGCCTGGTTGAGCGCCGCATTCTCGTTGGCGATGCGCACCGACGGCGCGTCGATATCGGTCCCGACCGCGACCCGGCTGCCGGTCTTCGCTGCGGCGATCGCCAGCACGCCCGTGCCCGCCCCGACGTCCAGTACCCGCTCGAACCGCTCGCGCTTCAACAGGTCATCGAACGCCATCAGGCAGCCGACCGTCGTGCCGTGGTGCCCGGTACCGAAGGCCGCACCGGCATCGATCTTCAGGTTCACGGTGTTTTGCGGCACCCGCCCCTGATCGTGCGCGCCATAGACGAAGAACCGCCCCGCCCGTACCGGCGGCAGACCCGACAGCGACATCGCCAGCCAGTCGGCATCGGCCAGATCCTCGACCGTGGTGCTCAGGGCTGTATCGCCCTTCAGCGAGGTCACCAGTCGCTCAACCTCGGCGTCCGTCGTCGGAAAGGCGTCGATGCGCCAGATGCCCCGGTCCTCGTCTTCCTCGAGGATGGAGTAGGTCACGCCCTCCAGCAGGGGGTCGGCGTCCCACGCCGCCACCCGCGCTTCGGTTGCGTCTCTCGACCCATGTGCGATTATCTGAACTGCGGACTCTGACATTTCTCAAACGCCGCTATCATACCGAATCGCATGAATCGTCGGCGCGGCGTCTCGCGTCAAATCCATCCGAGGGGTCGGGGAATACATGGCCAAGGTTCCATCCAAGTCGAGTGCGTCCAAGCCGGGCGCGACAGCATCGGGCGCTTCCAAGCCTAAAGCCGCGCCGAAGTCTACGGCGAAAGCGGCGACGGCCAAGCCGGCCACTGCCAAGGCGGCCGCGCCCAAGGCCGCTCCGGCCAAGGCGAAAGCCCCGGCTGCGAAGGCCGCCGCGCGGCCCGCGCCCAAGGCTCCGGCTGCCGCCAAGGCCCCCGCTGCAGCCAAAACGCCGGCTGTGAAGAAGCCCGCTGCGGCGACCAAGCCGGCCGCTGCCAAGCCGGCGGCGAAGACCACGGCTGCGAAGCCCGCTGCTGCCAAGCCGGCTCCCGCCAAGGCCGCCCCGGCCGCGAAGAAGCCGGCCGCCTCGCGCGCCACTCCGGCCCGTCCGGCTGCGGCGAAGAAGGCCGCTGCCCCGCGCGCCGCTGCCAAACCGGCCACCACGCCCAAGGCTGCAGCCGTGACCCCCGCTCCGGTTCACCCGGCTCCGACCTCGGCGGCTCCGGCGCCCGCCCCGGCCGCTTCCTCCCCGACCGCGGCCAGGCCGGCCGAGAAGAAGAGCTTCATCGGCGGCATCCTCGACGCCATCTTCGGCAAGCGCTGATCCGGCGACCGCCCAAACAGAAAACCCCCGCCGGTGTCGCACCGGCGGGGGTTTTTCCTTGTGCGCGGGCGCGGGTCGTCAGGCCGGCGGCAGGTCCTCGGCGAGGATCGCCATCTCGAACATGAAGGAGCCGTCGCCGTCCTCGTCCTCGAAGACCAGGCCGAGGAATTCGTCGTCGACATAGACCTCGACCGAGTCGGCGGTCTTGCGGGCCTTCAGCTTGATTCCTCCGTGGTTGAAGGTGCGCTTCAGGTGGCTTTCCAGCCGGCGTTGGTCGTTCTCGTTCACGGGATGCCTCTCGGTTCGTTCGGCGCGGACCCTAGAGAAGGCGGCCCGCAAGGGAAAGCCCGACCGGGCCTAGATCACAAAGTCATACACAATGTCGGCCAGGGTGTGGTCCATGGTCCGGGCCGGCGTCGCATCGGTCGGACAGTTGACCAGGCGCGCGGGCACACCGGCCACGGTGCATCCGGCGGGCACCGGCTTCAACACCACCGAGCCCGACGCCACCTTGGCGTAGTCGCCGATCGTAATATTGCCCAATACCTTGGCCCCGGCCCCCAGAAGCACGCCCTTGCCGATCTTCGGGTGGCGGTCGCCGCGCTCGGCACCCGTGCCGCCCAGCGTCACGGCATGCAGCATCGACACCTCGTCGCCGACCACCGCCGTCTCGCCGATGACGATGCCGGTGCCATGGTCGAGGAACAGGCCCGAGCCCATCCGGGCACCGGGGTGGATATCAACCTGGAACAGTTCCGAGATGCGGCTCTGGAAATGCAGCGCCAGGGTCTCGCGCCCATGGGTCCACAGCCAGTGCGCCACGCGCCAGCCCTGCAACGCCTGAAAGCCCTTGAAGTACAGGAACGGCTGCAACAGCGAGCGGATCGCCGGATCGCGTTCCTCGACGGCCTGAAGGTCGGCCTCTGCCGCCGCGACGATCCCCGGGTCGGCCTCGAACGCCGCCAGACACACTTCACGCACCGTCATGGCGCCCAGCTCCGCATCGCCCAGCTTCCTCGCGATCTGGAAACTCAACGCCGCGCCCAGATTGCCATGCGACAGGATCACGGCATTCATCTGCGAGGCCAGATCCGGCTCATCGCGAGAGGCCTGCTCGGCGGCGCGCCGCAGCTGGTTCCACAGGTCAGACGTTTCGGGAACGGCCTCCAGTCGGGGCGTGGCCATGTATCCTCGCTTATCGGTTCAGGCCGAAAGATAGGCCCGCCACCCGGATATCGCCACCCCGGCCACTGGCGGCCCCGCCCGCGCGCCCCTAGCTAGGGCTCATGACCGAGCTTGCTGCCCCCCTCGCCCTTCCCCGCCGCGACCCCGCCCTGATCGACTATCTGTCGACCCGGCGCTCAGCTCCGGCCCAGGCCCTGGCAGGCCCCGGACCGTCCGATGAGGACCTCCAGGCCATCCTCCGGATCGGCCTTCGCACCCCCGACCACGGCAAGCTCTTCCCGTGGCGGCTGGTGGTGCTGTCCGCCGACACGCGCGCGGCCCTCGGCCATGCGCTGCAGCCCCTCGCCGACGACCAGCCCGACCCCAACAAGGCCCGCGCCGTCCTCGCCAAGCTGACCGCCCCGCCGGTCACCATTATGGTGGTCTCCACTCCGGTCCGCGGTCACAAAGTCCCCGTCTGGGAGCAGGAACTGTCCGCCGGGGCGCTGGCCATGAACCTCAGCCACGCGGCCTTCGCCCACGGCTTTTCGGCCAGCTGGATCACCGACTGGTACGCCTATGACCCCCGGGCCCTCGGCCTGTTCGGCATCGGCGAGGGCGAGCGCATCGCCGGCTTCATCCATATGGGCACGCTCGAATGCCCACCCATGGAACGCCCCCGCCCCGATCCGGCCGACAAGGTCGTCCGCCGATAGGCCTCAGGCGGCCCTGGCCGGTGCGTCCTCGACCGGCGCGGGCAGCATCGGCAGGCGCAGGGTGAAGGTCGCGCCTTGGCCGAGCGTACTGTTCACCGAAATGTCGCCGCCCATCGCCCGGATCAGCCGCTTGCAGATCGCCAGCCCCAGCCCGGCCCCGTCGTGGGCGCGGGTCACGGACTCATCGGCCTGGGCAAAGTCGTCGAACATGCGCGGCACGAAGTCCGGGTCGAGACCCGGCCCCGTATCCGACACGCTCAGGTGCACCACCCCGCCCTTCATCTCGGACGACAGGCGAATCTGGCCCTCGCTGGTGAAGTTGGCGGCATTGCGGGTCAGGCATTCCAGCGCCTGTTTCAGGTGTGGCCCGTCCCCCATCCAGAGGCCCTTCACACCCGAGTCGACCAGCACCGAAATCGGCTTGGTTTGCACGGCCGCGCGGGTGCGATCTGCGATGTCCTCCATCAGGGCGTCCAGGTCGAACGGCGCCGTCTCCAGATCCACCCGCTCGCGCTCCAGTCGCGTGACCAGCAGGATCTGTTCGATCATGCCCAGCAGATCCTGACCCGACGCCTTGAGGATCTTCAGATGGCCCTGCTGGATCGGGCTCAGCTCGCCGTGCGCCATGATCTCGGCCATACCCAGCACCCCGTTCAGGGGCGTGCGCAGCTCGTGGCTGATGTTGGCCAGAAAGCGCGTCTTGGCCTCGCTGGCCGCCTCGGCCCGGTCGCGCGCCTCCGACAGGTCCGCCTGGTTCTGCTCCAGCGCCTTCGCGATCCGGTCCAGAGACACCCACAGCAGCACCGCCCCGCCGATCAGCGCGGAAATCAGCACGATGAACATCGGCTTGGCCCGCTTCAGGACCGCTGCGCCCGGCCGGCTGGGGGTCCACGCCAGCACGCCCAGCCGCTTGCCTTCAGGCCCGACGATCGGGAAGGCCACCTGATTGGCGCGCGGCTCCGTCACATACTCGACGCCTTCCAGCGCGAGATCGCGGGTGAGAGTATCGACCATCGCCGAAATGTTGCGCATCGAGATGACGACCGGATCGGTCGCCAGCCGCGCGACCGAGTCATCCTCGGGCACGACGGTCGAGGCCGCGACCACATAGGTGACCCCGTTCACCTCCATCATGCCGGTCCAGCTCTGGGCGACCTCCAGGCCCAGCCCCGGCGGGTGGGTTTGCTGCAGCGCCAGCGCCACCGGACGGGTCGCGGCCGCAAGGGCCTCCCGCTCCGCGTCGGTCAGCGGCGCACTGACCCGCTCGGCCATGGCCACCTGACCGTCGCTTCCCACCGCCACCGTCACGTCGTGGTGCATATACTCGCTGTAGTAGTCCGCGAAATAGTCCTTCATCCACTGGGTATCGTTGCGGGCAAAGGCGCTCACCGCCTCGGCCCACACGCTCGAGGTCTGCACTTCCTCCAGCGTCCGCGCCTGCATCCGCTGCAGGCCCGTCCATGCCAGGTGGATTTCCTCATCCTTGTGAATCTTGTCGATGGAACGCGCCGCAAAGGCGAACAGTCCCGCCGCCCCCGCCAGCACAAGGGCGCCGACCAGCAGGGCAACGAGCAGAACCCGCCGCAGATCAGGCCTTTGAGATGTGGGATTCCCCGCCATGCCCCCACTATCGCCCGGGTGTCATAAAATCGCGTTATTCGCGATGGCTAACGTCTCTTAAGACCCGTGCGCGCGAATCCGGCGCGGGCTCCGCGGCTCCACCTCCGGGCGGTGCACCAGCGACACCAGCACGATCGAGATGATCATCAGCAGGAACCAGCTGCCCAGCTTGTCCAGCGAGACCGGCTGCCAGCCCGCCGCCTGCCCTGGATAGGTCCAGGCCCGCGCCAGGGTGCCGATGTTCTCGGCCAGCCAGATGAACAGCGCCACCAGTGCATAGCCCGCCAACAGGGGCATCGCCCGCCGCCTCCGGTCCGGCGTGAACCAGCACCAGCCCCGGCCGAACAGCACACCGGCCATCAGGAACAGCGCACCCCGCACGTCCGGCAGCCAGTGGTGCAGGAAGAAATTCAGATAGATCGCCGCCGCCAGCACGCCCGTCATCCACACCGGCGGATAGTCCCGCACCCGGATGTGAAAGATGCGCTGAACCCGCGCGATATAGCTGCCGACTGCCGCGTACATGAAGCCCGAGAACAGCGGCACATCGCCGATCCTCAGCACTGACGCCTCGGGATAGACCCACGACCCGTGCGCCGTCTTGAACAGCTCCATGAAGGTCCCGGCGATATGGAACAGCAGGATGACCCGCGCCTCCTCCCAACTCTCCAGCTTGAAGATCAGCATGCCCGCCTGGATCGCCACCGCCCCGACGACCAAGGCGTCGTAGCGCGCCACGCCGAGGTCCTCGGGCCACCACAGGAAGGTCGCGACGATCAGCACCAGCAACAGGCCGCCGAACAGGCACGCCCAGCCCTGCTTGATCCCGAACATCAGCAGTTCGAACGCATACCCCCGCCACGCTGCCCGATCCGCCCACCCCTGCGCCCCCGCCAGCCAGCGGCGACCCAGGATTTCCAGCGGCGGACGGCGAGAGGAAGCGCTCATGCCCCGGTTGGATCACGGAGCACCGCTGAGCGTCATGAGCGGGGGGTGAGGAAGAGGTGAGAGGCGGATTCTCAGCGTCTTGCCGTCACCCCGGTGACGACGACATAGACAACCTTGCCCGTCGCCGCTGACGGATCGTCCACATCGACGCCGGCCCCGTTATAGGCCCTTGCGACGGCGGTCCCATACGAGTCGTTACCTCCGTCCTGCTGGTTGACCTGACAGTCGGCCAGCCGCGTTTCCCCGGACACCACGCAGCTGATCTCGACGCGCGCCCAATCGCTCGAGCCGGTCCGCGATCGCCTCGCGGGGGGAAAGGTGGCGCGAGGAACCGCGTTCAGCTCGGTCAGGATCGGCAAGGCATCGCGCGGATCATTGAGGCGGCGTCCGCAACTCTCGATGACCTGGTCAAGGTTGGCATGTTGCTCCGGCAGATCCACCCGCACCACGACCGGCGACGACTGCCCGCGCTCCACGCGCATCGACAGTTCGCCGCCCCCCCTCATGACCCGTGCCATACGCTCATCGTATTCGACACCAAGCCTGCCGGGCACTCTCACGCTTGCCGGGATCGTGGTCGCGCGCCCATCAGCGCGGCTCAACGTGACCGAAGAGGCTTCGTCGATTGCCGGCGGCAGGCCCGTCACCTCCACCCCGATCGCCGAGCCTCCATAGCAGGTCACTTCGATCACCAGTCCGTTCGAATAGCCGACACTGGCGACGCTGGAGGCGTTGTCCGCGGCGACCGCGTGGTCCCAGTCACCCCCGGGGTCCTGACGGGGCGATGCCAGCCCTCCCGCGCCGAGCAACAGGGAGACGATCATCAGGCCAATCATTTCGCCCTCCATCCTGCGATCAATGCAACGCACGCTATCCGCAGGATGCGCCTGTTGCCAGCCGCAATAGTATCTCCCGGCGTTGCCTAGGTCTCAGCTTGCGGGTCCATGATCAGCCGCTGGCGGACATCGTCCGGCGCCGCCTCTGCCCACTTCAGCAGCTTGTCCAGCACCGGGCAAAGCGCCTGCCCCCAGTCCGTCAGGTGATACTCCACCTTGGGCGGCACCTGGGCGTGGACGATGCGCGCCACCACCCCGTCCCGCTCCAGCTGGCGCAACTGCTGGATCAGCATCTTCTGCGACACGCCCGGAATGGCTCGCTCGAGTTCGGAGAACCGCCGGACCTGTTGCCCGAACAGCTGAAACAGGATGACCAGCTTCCACCGCCCCTCCAGCACCCGGATCACATTCTGGGTGCTCCCGGCGGCGGTCTGCGGCGTGTAGTCGGCATACTTACCTTCAGGTAAGTACCGTACTTTTTCGTCGGTTCTTGTCATTCAGAAGGCTTACTTCCAGTTTGGGTCCGAGACAACGTTTCCGTGCGGAGTAAACCATGATCCCCGACCTCCCCAAACCGGTTGCCGACTATGTCGAGGCCAACGCGAGGCTCGATGTCGACGGCATGCTGCGGCCGTTCGCGCCGGATGCCGTCGTGCGCGACGACGGCGGTCAACACCAGGGCCATACGGCCATCCGGACATGGATCGAACAGGCGACCCTCGCAAGTCGCGCCATCTTCACCCCCGACACCCTGCGCCACGCCGACGGGCAGGTGATCGTCGAGGGTCCGACGCATGGCGACTTCAGGGGCAGTCCCCTGCGCTTCACCCTTCGCTTCACGCTCGAAGGCGCCACCATCCGCGCCCTGGACATCTCGCTGTGACCGTCTGTGCTGAGTCGAGCGAGTTTGAGGGCAAGCGTGTCCTTGTGACCGCCGGTACCAAGGGAGCGGGTCGTGCCACGGTCGCGCGCTTCCTCGCCGGGGGCGCCCGGGTCATCACCTCCGCCCGCGCAGCACCCGAGGGTCTGGACGACGCCATCTTCGTAGCCGCCGACCTCACGACGCCGGAGGGCTGCGACGCCCTCGCCAGGGCGGCCATGGACAGGCTGGGCGGCGTCGACATCCTTGTCCACGTGCTGGGCGGCTCTTCCGCCCCCGTCGGCGGCCATGCGGCCCTGACCGACGACCATTGGCGGAGTGAGCTGGACCTCAACCTCATGCCGGCGGTCCGCCTGGACCGTCTCCTCGCGCCCCAGATGGTCGCGCGCGGATCGGGCGCCATCGTTCACGTCTCTTCAATCCAGAGCACCCTGCCCCTGCCCGACTCCACGACCGCCTATGCGGCGGCCAAGGCGGCGCTCCGCACCTACAGCAAGGCCCTGTCCAAGGAGCTCGGGCCCCAGGGCGTTCGGGTCAATGTGGTCTCCCCCGGCTGGATCGCCACCGAGGCCGCAGGTGCCCTTCTGGAGCGCATCGCCGAAGGGACCGGCGGCACGATCGAAGAGGCGCGACAGAGCGTGCTCGCGGCCCTCGGCGGAATCCCGCTGGGTCGCGCGGCCGAACCGGAAGAGGTCGCCGAACTGATCGTCTTTCTCGCCTCGTCGCGCGCCTCTGCCATCCATGGCGGCAACTATGTGATCGACGGTGGCACCATCCCCACGGTCTGACCGGGGCCGGTCGCCTCTAACCCCGCCCGCGATACCCCGGCACGCCCTGCTCCGGCAGCCACAGGCCGTCGGGCACCGGGCCGGTCTGCCAGAAGACGTCGATGGGGATGCCGCCGCGCGGGTACCAGTAGCCTCCGATCCGCAGCCATTTGGGCTCCAGCAGCTCCGCGAGCCGCTTGCCGATGGCCACGGTGCAGTCCTCGTGGAAGGCGCCGTGATTGCGGAAGCTGGTCAGGTACAGTTTCAGGCTCTTGGACTCGACCAGCCAAGCGCCCGGCACATAGTCGATCACCAGATGGGCAAAGTCCGGCTGGCCCGTGACGGGGCACAGGCTGGTGAATTCGGGCGCCGTGAAACGCGCGACATACAGGGTGTCGGCGTGCGGATTGGGCACCCGCTCAAGCGTTGCGGAGTCAGGATCAGCCGGCTGCGCCGTATGCGCGCCCAGCTGGCTCAGGCCGGAGGTGTCTGTGGTCATGGAAGGCCTTTAGCGGGTTGCGGTCGGGCTGAAAATGGTGGGCTGATACGGCCTCCCCTACGCGAGGCGGGTTCATCACAACGACCACGGCGATTCACGGCGCGCACAACGAGGTCGAGCCCGCTATCCTCCTCTCCTCCCCATCTCGATGGGGAGGGGGACCACCGAAGGTGGTGGAGGGGGTCTCCACCCGGCCCCCGCCCTCAAGAGCCCCTCCGTCACGGCGCCGGCGCGCCGCGCTACCTCCCCAGCTTTGCCAGGGAGGAGACGGGTACTGCGGCAGCCGCCCCCCAGTTCCCCCACTCTATCAATACCCCCGCCGGTTCCCGGACCGTTCTTCCCGCCCTGGTTCGCGGCTCGCCCATACTGTCCGGTTGCCAAGGTCGCCGGACATCCCATCCCATGATTTCAGACGATTCAGACGGTAAATTACCCCCCTCTCCCGTGGGAGAGGGGGCAGGGGGTGAGGGGCTCTCCATGTTCTTCGGCGTGAGCCGTCGCACCGGTCCAGCCACGGCTGTCGCCGAGGACACCGCCGCCCCTCATCCGGCGCTCACGCGCCACCTTCTCCCATCGGGAGAAGGGGACCACCTTGTCAGAGGAAGGCCAATTCAGACCATTCAGACGGTTCAGACGGTACTTTTCCCCCTCACCGCCGCTCACTTCAGACGATTCAGACCATTCAGACGGTATTTTTCGCGCCCTCTACACCGCCTTCCCCCGTTGCCTTACCCCGCGACAGCCGTCTATCCGTAGCGAAAGACAACGGAGGAGCCGCCCATGACCATTCCCGCTTACCTGCAAAGGGGGCTGAAGCTGCCGGTGATCGCGGCGCCCATGTTCCTGGTGTCGGGGCCGGATCTGGTGGTCGAGGCCTGCAACGCCGGCGTCATCGGCACCTTCCCCTCGCTGAACCAGCGCACCACCGAGGGCTATCGGGAGTGGCTGAAGGACATCAAGGCGCGGCTGAAGCCCGACGCCGCCGCCTTTGGCGTCAACCACATCGTCCACCCGACCAATCCGCGCCTGATGGCCGACATGATGGTCTCGGTCGAGGAACAGGTGCCGCTGATCATCACCTCGCTGGGCGCGGTGCGCGACGTGGTCGATGCGGTGCACGGATACGGCGGGGTGGTCTTCCACGACATCGCCAATGTCCGCCATGCCCGCAAGGCGGCCGAAGCGGGCGTCGACGGCCTGATCCTCGTGGCAAATGGCGCGGGCGGCCACGCGGGGGTGGTCAATCCGTTTGCCCTGATCGAGGAGGTCCGCAGCTTCTTTGACGGCACCCTGATCCTGTCCGGCTGTCTGTCGACCGGCCGGGACGTCGCGGGCGCGCGCATGCTGGGCGCCGACTTCGCCTATATGGGCACGCGCTTCATCTCGACCGACGAGTCGATGGCCCAGGGCGAATACAAGCAGATGGTCGTCCGGGCCGGGGCCTCGGACATCACCTACACGCCCGCCGTCTCGGGCATTCCGGCCAACTTCCTGACGCCGTCGCTGATCGAGAACGGCATCGATCCCAAGACCCTGCCCGAGCACAAGCTGGACATGGCCGACGAGGCCAAGGCCTGGAAGACCGTCTGGTCCGCCGGTCAGGGTTCCGGCGGCGTCCACGACGTCCTGCCGGTCGCCGACCTCGTGGCGCGCCTGCAACAGGAATACCGTCACGCCGCGACCCAATTCGCCAGCGGCGACAAGTTCAGCTAAGGGGGCGGCTTCCCACGGATTCGTCCTTACACGGAGCCATCATGCGCGCCCTCCTGACCGCCCTTTCGGCCCTGCCCCTTCTGGCCGTCTCGACCCCGGCCGCAGCCCAGAGCATGGCCGGTGGTGACTGGGCCTTCGGCGTCGGCGCCGGCACCGACAAC
This sequence comes from Brevundimonas sp. A19_0, assembly GCF_017744255.1. Taxonomy (GTDB): domain Bacteria; phylum Pseudomonadota; class Alphaproteobacteria; order Caulobacterales; family Caulobacteraceae; genus Brevundimonas. The sequence goes on from NZ_JAGHQP010000006.1 coordinate 132,852, forward strand.
CGCTCCAAGGACGTCTCCAAGTCCGGCACGGACGCCTATGGCTGGGCGCTCGCGGAATGGACCAGCGGCGACGGCTTCTTCTACACGGGTGCCGGGGCCGAAACCATCGACAGCTCGGGCTCGGATCTGGAGATCGAGGCCGGCGTCGGCGTCCGGCCCCAGTGGGGCGGCTTCGACTTCGACCTGAACGCCACCCACAAGTGGCGGGTCGACGCCAATCCGGGCACGGACGACGACGCCTGGGAGTTGACCGCCGACGTCAGCCGCGCCATCGGCCCGGCCAAGGGCAAGCTGCGGCTGCAGTACTCGCCGGACGGCACCGGCCCGACCGAATCCTGGACCTGGGTCGAGGCGCGCGCCAGCTGGGACCTGACCCTCACCACCGCAATCTCGGCCGGCATCGGCCGCCGCGAACAGGACCTGTCGGTCGACTACACGGGCTGGGACGCGGGCGTGACCTGGCAGCTGACGCCCGCGATCGACCTCGATGTCCGCTATCACGACACCGACGCCGACCCGTCCCTGTTCGGCGACCAGTACGGCTCGGCCGTGGTCGCCAACATCGGCTTCTACTTCTAAACCTTGGCCGTAGCCCCTATATAGGGGCATGACCTTTCGACCCACGACACTCGAGCGCGCCTATGAGCTGGCGCGTGAGGGCCGCTGCCGCACCGTCGGCGACATCAAGATCCAGCTGAAGATCGAGGGCTACGAGCGCATCCGCGAGTCCCTGTATGGCGGCACCCTCAACGCCGCCCTGCGCGACCTCTGCCGGGAGCACTACGCCGGCGCCGAGGCCGACAGCGGCGCCTAGCCCAGCGCCTGGTCGAGGTCGGCGATCAGGTCGTCGATGTCCTCGACCCCGACGGACAGCCGGATCAGGCTGTCGGTGATGCCGCCCGCCTCGCGCACCTCCTTCGGCACCGAGGCGTGGGTCATGATGGCCGGATGGTTCACCAGGCTTTCGACCCCGCCCAGCGACTCGGCCAGGGTGAAGACCTCGACCCGCTCCAGCACCCGGCGCGTCCGCTCCAGGTCGCCGTCGATGACCACGCTGACCATGCCGCCGAAGCCGCCGGTCATCTGGCGCGCCGCGAGCTCATGCCCCGGGTGGCTGATCAGGCCCGGATAGATGACCCTGGCCACGCCCTTGCGCGTCTCCAGCCAGCGCGCCACCGCGAGGGCGTTCTCGCAGTGGGCCTTCATCCGCAGGCCCAGCGTCTTGAGGCCGCGGTTGGCGAGGAAGGCATCGAACGGCCCCATGATCCCGCCCACCGAGTTCTGCAGGAACTTCAGCTGCGTCGCCAGCTCGGGATTGGCCGTGACCAGCACCCCGCCGACGATGTCCGAGTGTCCGTTCAGGTACTTGGTCGCCGAATGCATGACGATGTCGGCACCCAGGCTGATGGGCTGCTGGCACCAGGGCGTGGCGAAGGTGTTGTCGACCACCAGGATCAGGCCGCGCGCTTTCGCGATCTTCGACAGGGCCGCGATGTCGGCCAGCTTCATCAGCGGATTGGTCGGGGTCTCGACCCAGATCATCCGGGTCTTGTCGGTGATGGCCGCCTCGACCGCCGCCGGATCGGCCATGTTCACATAGGCGAAATCCAGCCCCATCGACCGGCGACGCACCCGCTCGAACAAGCGCCACGACCCGCCGTACAGGTCGTCGCCGGTGACGATGTGGCTGCCGGCGTCAAGCAGCTCCAGCGCCGTCGACGTCGCGGCCATGCCGCTGCCGAAGGCAAAGCCGTGCGTGCCCCCCTCAAGGTCGGCGATACAGGCCTCGAAAGCCTCCCGCGTGGGGTTCTTGCCCCGCGCATACTCATAGCCCTTGTTCACCCCCGGGCTTTCCTGGGCATAGGTCGAGGTGGCGTAGATCGGCGTCATGACCGCACCCGTCGTGGGATCGGGCCGCTGTCCGGCGTGGATGGCACGCGTGGAAAAGCCCGGACGGTTCTTGCGGTCGGTCATTCGGAATCGGTCTCTCTCTACAGAAGGGTTCGGCGGAAGAAGTCGGAGGCCAGGCGCTGCACGTCAAGCCATTGGTCCGGCGTATAGATGTGCCCGGCCCCGCGCACCACCTCATGCTGTACCGGCACATCGGCGCGACGCAGGAAGTCGACCCAGCGCCGCGTGCTTTCCGGCGAGACGTGGCTGTCGTTCTCGGACTGGATGACCAGCACCGGGATGCGACGACGGGGCGGGCGCGGGACATAGACATCCCAGCCGCCTGCGACACCGATGGCCGCAGCGGCCCGACTGTTCCCGAGAGCTCCATCCACAGCGACGTAGGAGCCCAGCGAATAGCCCATGATGCCGGTGCGCCGGCGGTCGATACCGTCCGCGATCAGCCAGTTGACGGCATTGCTGCCGACAGTCCGCCAGGCATCCATCATGGGCTCCGGCCGCACCCCGTCATCCGCCGCCGCGTCATAATAGGCCGGCACCATCGCCATGAAGCCCTCGGCGGCGAAACGCTCGGCCAGCGTCAGATAGGGCGGACCGATGCCGCCGGCGCCGTGCATGAAGACCACGCCTGCCCCATTGGGTTCGGTCGGGCGATAGAGCGCAGCCCGAATGTCCTTGCGTCGACTGCGGAAGGTCAGGGTTTCTACCGAAAACGGCGCGTCCTGCGCGTGCGCCAGCCCCGCCAGCCAGGGCGTGGCAGCGGCGGCGACCAGAAGCTGTCGGCGCGTGCGGGTCATGTCAGGGTGCGGTCGAAGAACCGCCCCGCCACGTAGAACACCGTCCGCCATTCGTCCGCGTCAAAGCGGTGTCGGGGCGAGGTCAACTCGTGCGTCTCCACCGGCACATTGGCGTCGGCGAGGGTCCGGGCCCGCTCGCGCACCCGACGCGCCGCGACCAGAGGGTCGCCGTCCGCATAGATCAGCAGCACCGGCGGGCGGTGACCGATCCTGTCCGTTTCCAGCGACCCGCCGGAAGCCACCCCGACGAAGGCTGCGGCGCCTCCCTCCTCCAGCACCCCGTCGAGCCCGAGCGAGCCGCCGCGGGAGAAGCCCAGGGCGCCGACGCGGTCCGGCTCAACGCCCGGCTGCCCGCCCAGCCAGACCAGACCGTCGAGGATCGCCCTCCGCCACCGCTCCACTGCCACATCGGTGGTGCGGCGCTGTCTGGGCGTCGCGTCGAAATAGTTGGGCATCAGGCAGTGATAGCCTCTCGCAGTGAGGGACAAGGCCCCCTCGGTGAAGATGTGCACATCGTCCTGCGCCCCGCCTCCCCCGTGCAGCAGGGCGACCGCGGATCCGGCCATGGGCCCGCTGAGCGCGTCCCCGACCGGCGAGAACAGCAGGCCGTTGATGGGAAAGGCCCCACTGGGATAGCTGACCAGCGAAATGCCCAGTGCCGCCGGATCCTGGGCCTGGCTCCTGACCGCGCCCGCCCCACCGACCGCCGTCGCGGCGAGGCCTCCGATCAGAAGCTGGCGCCGGTCCGGGGTCATCTCACCGGTTCAGGCTCAGGTGGTTGATCAGGTCCGTGCGGGTGATCAATCCCACGAACGTCTCGCCATCCAGCACGATCGCCACCCGGTCCCGGTCGAACAGCGGCACGAGGGCCTCCAGCGGCTCATTGACCTGCACCGTGTCCAGATCGCGGGTCATGACCTTCGACACCGGCAGCTTGAACCGCTCCTCGCGGGTGATCTCGTCGGTGTTCATCGTATGCACCAGATCGCTCTCGTCGACGATGCCGACCAGCCGCCCCTCGCTGAAGATCGGCAGCTGCGAGACATCGGCGCCGCGCATGCGCTTGAACACCGTGTCCAGGGTATCGTCCGGGCCCGCGAAGACGACCGCGCCGTCCTCGTACTTGCGCGTGATCAGATCGGACAGGTCGCCGTGCAGCTCGCGCTCGCCCAGTCCCTGATCGGCCAGCCAGGCGTCGTTGTAGACCTTGGACAGATACTTGGCCCCGGTGTCGCAGACGAAGGTCACGCACGTCTTGGGTTCGGTCTGCTCGCGGCACCAGCGCAGGGCCGCCGCGATCAGGGTGCCCGACGACGATCCGGCGAGAATGCCCTCCTTGAGCAGCAGGTCGCGCACCGTCGCGATCGCCTCGGCGTCAGGGATGGAATAAGCCTTGTCGATCAGGTCCATGTCGGCCGTGTCGGGCACGAAATTCTGGCCGATCCCCTCGACCGTATAGCTGCCCTCGGGTCCCGGCTCCCCGTCGTTGACGATCCCGGCCAGCGTCGACCCGACCGGGTCGGCCAGAATGATCCTGGCATCCGAGCCCTTTGACTTCAGGAAGCGGGCGATCCCCGTGATGGTGCCGCCCGAGCCGATGCCGGCGACAAAGCCATCCACCTTGCCGTCCATCTGCTCCCAGATCTCGGGCCCGGTCGTGTCGAAGTGGGCGGCCGAGTTGGCGTCATTGGCGAATTGGTTGACGTAGTAGCCGCCCGGGATCTGCTGGGCGAGGCGCTCGGCCATGTCGGTGTAGTATTCGGGGTGGCCGTGCGGTACGTCGGAACGGGTCAGCCGCACGTCGGCCCCCATGGCGCGCAGATGCTGGATCTTCTCCTTGGACATCTTGTCCGGGATGACCAGCAGCACCTTGTAGCCCTTGGCCTGTCCGACCAGCGTCAGGGCCAGACCGGTGTTGCCTGCCGTCGCCTCGACGATCGTACCGCCGGGCTTGAGCCAGCCTTCCTTTTCGGCGGCGGCAATCATCGACAGGGCGATGCGGTCCTTGATCGAACCACCGGGGTTCTGGCTTTCCAGCTTCAGGAACAGTCGGCATTTGCCGGTGTCCATGCGGCTCACCTCGACCATGGGTGTTTTGCCGATAAGATCGAGCAGCGAGGCGGTAGGACCGGCAAGGACCGGCTTGGGGGCAAGCGACATTCTGACTCCTGGGCTTTGGGCCGGAAGCTGGTCCGGTCTCCCGCTCAGGTCAAGCCGAACGCCTCATACCCTCAGGGAATGGCGTAGGCGTAGAGGCCGATACAACCATCCAGTTCGCGCTCCAGGATGGTGTCCCCGCCGTCTTCATTGGAATCCAGCCAGGCAGTCAGGGCGTTGCCGCTGTCGTCGATCGACAGGCCTTCGCGCGACGCAGCCTGCAGTCGGCTGGCATCGGCGGCCTTCAGCAGGGTGGCCGCAAGCTCAGCGGTCTCCCGATTCTCGTCCGTCGGGTCGTTCTCGACCACCTGGGCGGCCAGTACGGCGGTGAACAGGAACACACCGGTGCAGTTGACGGCCTGCTGATGGGTCGGGGGGTCCTGCGGCGCGGTCGAAAGGGCGAAGGACAGGGCCAGGGCGGTGATGAACATGTGAAGCTCCAGGATGAGGCCTGCACCTTGCGCGCCGCCGTCCGGCGCTCAACCTCCGGAACCTGACGACAAAGCGGGCCGAAACGCGTTAAGGGAGGATGATGACAAAGAGCCCCCGTCGCCCCGCCCCGGGGCTGCCCGACAAGGACACCCTGCTGGCCTATCTGCGCGAGGCAGGGTCGGCCGAGAAGACCGACATCGCCCGTCACTTCGGCCTGAAGGGCGCCGACCGGCGCGCCCTGCGCGAGATGATCCGCGAGCTGGAGGAAGAGGGCCGTCTCGGCCGGCGCGGGCGCAAGGGCCTCAGCGAGGCCGGTGGCCTGCCCCCCGTCGGCGTGGCTGACGTCGTCGAGCGCGACATCGACGGCGAGCTGATCGTCCGGCTGGTCGAGGCGTCCGGCGACGCTCCGACCGCGCTTCTGATGCCCGATCGCAAGGCGGTGGGCGCCGCGCCCGGACTGGGAGATCGCCTGCTGGTCCGCTTTGCCCGGGGTGAAGAGGGCTGGGAAGCCCGCCTGATCAAGAAGCTCGACACCGGCGCCGACCGGGTGCTGGGCGTGATCCGCCGGTCGGCCCGACAGGTGCGCATTGAGTCCGTCGACCGTCGGGGCAAGGACACGCTGATCGTCCCGGAAAGCCAGGTCGAGGGTCTCAAGGACGGCGATCTGGTGCTGGCCGCCGTCGAAAAGGGCAGCAGCCGCCACGGACCCAAACGCGGCAAGGTGCTGGAGCGGCTGGGCCGCGAGGATGATCCGCGGGCGGCCTCGCTCATCGCCATCCATGCCCACGGCCTGCCCACCGGCTTCTCCGAAACGGTCGAGGCAGAGGCCGAGGATCAGGCCCTGCCCTCTCTCAAGGGGCGCGAAGACCTGCGCGACCTGCCGCTCATCACCATCGATCCCGCCGACGCGCGCGACCACGACGACGCCGTCTATGCCCACGCCGACGAGGACACGAAGAACCCCGGCGGCTGGATCGTCTGGGTCGCGATCGCCGACGTGGCCGCCTACGTTCGGCCCGGCAGCGCGCTGGACCAGCAGGCGCGCGACAAGGGCAACTCCACTTACTTCCCGGACCGGGTCGAACCCATGCTACCCGAGGTGCTGTCCAACGGCCTGTGCAGCCTCAAGGTCGGCGAGAACCGTGCCTGTCTGGCCGTGCGCATGGTCTTTGATGCCGAGGGCAGGAAGCGCAGCCACCGCTTCGTCCGGGGCCTGATGCGCTCGCACGCCAGCCTGTCGTACGAACAGGCCCAGGCCGCCGCCGACGGCCGTTTCGACGACGTGACGGGCCCGATCGTCGATGCGGTGCTCAAGCCGCTGTGGACCGCGTATCGCGTCATGCTGAAGGGGCGCAGGAAGCGGGCTCCGCTGGCCATCGAAAGCCTGGAGCGCAAGATCAACATGTCGCCGAAGGGCGAGATCCTCTCGATCGAACCGCGCGTCTCGCTGGAGGCGCACCGCCTGATCGAGGAGATGATGATCCAGGCCAATGTCTCGGCGGCCGAGACACTGAAGCAGAAGCGCACCCCCCTGATCTATCGGGTGCACGACACGCCCAGCCAGGAAAAGGTCTTCAACCTCGCCGACTTCCTGCAGACGCTGGGTCGGCCCTGGAACAAGGGCGAGGCGCCGACCACCAGGAAGCTCAACGCCCTGCTCGACAGCATGCGCGACACCCCGCACGCCGAGATCGTCAATGAGGTCGTGCTGCGCAGCCAGATGCAGGCGATCTACACGCCCGAGAACATCGGCCACTTCGGGCTGAACCTCGACCGCTATGCCCACTTCACCTCGCCGATCCGGCGGTATTCGGACCTGATCGTGCACCGGGCCCTGATCCGGGCTCTGGGGCTGGGCAAGGACGGGCTGACCGACCGCGAGGTGTCGGAACTGCCCGCCATCGCCGAGCATCTGGTCATGACCGAGCGCCGCTCGATGGCCGCCGAGCGCGACGCCACCGATCGCTACATCGCGGCCTTTCTCGAGGAGCGGGTGGGTGCGACCTTCACGGGCCGGATCACCGGTGTCACCCGGTTTGGCCTGTTCGTGCGGCTGGACGAGACCGGCGCCGACGGCCTGATCCCCATCTCGTCACTGGGCCGCGACTACTTCCAGCACGACGAGGCCGCCCACGCCCTGGTCGGCCAGCGGTCGGGCCAGCGCTGGACCCTGGGGCGCCGGGTCGAGGTCAAGCTGGTCGAGGCCACCCCCCTGACCGGAGGCCTGGTGCTGGAGATGCTGTCCGACGCCGAAGAGGGGAAACCCCCGACCGGCGGTGGCCCGCGGGGCCGGCCCTCCGGCAAGCCGCCGCGCGGCGGCAAGCGTGCCGCGCCCGGCAAGGGCTCCGGAAAGCCCAAGGGACCGCGCCGAAGGAAATGACGCAGCCCTTCGATGCCCGCGCCGATCTGGCGGACTCGCCGGATGTCGGGGCGCGGATCCGGCCCCGGGACGCCGCCACCCTGATCCTGACCCGGAGCCGCTCGGGCAAGGTCGAGGCGTTGATGGGCCGTCGCGCACCGGGCCACGTCTTCATGGCGTCGAAGTGGGTGTTCCCGGGTGGACGGGTCGAGCGGGCCGACTTCACCGCGCCGTTCGCCGCGGACCTGCCCGCAAGCGAACTTGCCATGCTGTCGCGCGAGATGACCGAGCGCCGGGCGCGGGCGCTGGCCATGGCAGCCGTGCGGGAGACCCATGAAGAGACCGGCGTCATCGTCGGACGCCCCGCCGTCGGTCGCAGCGTGGCGGGTCCGTGGCGCGACTTCCTGTCGACCGGCCATCAGGCGGACCTGGCGGGCCTCAGCTACATCGCCCGCGCCATCACACCGCCGGGTCGGCCCCGACGTTACGACGCCCGTTTCTTCCTGGCCGACGCGGACGCGCTGGACCTGCCCGCCCGCACGGAGCACGGCGACGAGCTGGAGCGCGTGGCCTGGGTGCCGCTGGACGATCTGGATGACCTGCCCCTGCCCGCCATCACCCGCTTCGTCGTCGGAGAGGTGAAGGCACGGCTGGCCGGCGAGGACCCGGGGCGCCCCTTTGTGCGCCAGCTGTATGGGCGCCACCGCATCGAGCGGAGCTAGGGCGCTACTCCGCTGCGGTCGCGGCGACCGACTGCTTGTCCTTCAGGGTGACCAGCTCCTCGGCCAGGGTCGGGTGAACGGCGCAGGTGGCGTCCCACTGGGCCTTGGTCAGGCCGGCTTTCACGGCGATGGCGGCCAGCTGGATCATCTCGGGCGCCTCGGGGCCGACGATGTGGACGCCGACCACGCGCTGGGTGTCGGCATCGACCACCAGCTTCATCAGCACCCGCTCGTCCGAGCCGACGAAGACGGTCTTCATGGGCCGGAAGCGGGTCAGATAGACATCGACTCCCTTGGCGCAATGACGCCGGGCCTCGGCCTCGCTGAGGCCGACCACCCCGACCGGCGGCTGGCTGAAAACGCCCGTGGCGACAGCCTCATAGTCGAACGACGAGGGATTGTCCCTGTAGCGGGTCTCATGGAAGGCCACGGCCTCGCGGATGGCCACGGGGGTCAGATTGATCCGGTCGGTGACGTCGCCGATGGCCCAGATGTTGTCGACGCTGGTGCGGGAATATTCGTCGACCTTGATAGCGCCGCCCTCGGTCAGCTCGACCCCGGCCTCTTCCAGCCCCAGACCCTTGACGTAGGGGGTGCGGCCCGTGGCGAACATGACGGCCTCGGTCGTCAGGCTCATGTCGTTCTCGAGGTGGCTGACGAGGCCGTCGGCGGTCTTTTCGATCGACGAATGCTGACAGCCCAGCACCACCTTGATGCCGCGTCGCTCGATCTCGCCCGCCAGATGGGCGCGGACGTCATCGTCAAAGCCGCGCAGGATGTTCGGACCGCGATAGACCAGGGTGGTCTCGACGCCCAGGCCCGCAAAGATGCCGGCGAACTCGACCGCGATGTAACCGCCGCCCGCGATCAGGATGCTCTTCGGCAGTTCCGGCAGGTGGAAGGCCTCTTCCGAGGTGATGACGTGCTCGATGCCCGGCAGGTCTTCGGGCACCCAGGGGCGACCGCCGGTGGCGATCAGGATGGTTTCGGCCGTGACGGTGCGGTCAACCGAACCGTCCTTGTTCAGGACCTCGACCGTGTGGGCGTCCTTCAACCGGGCCCGGCCGTGGATCAGTTCGGCGCCCGCCTTGCCCAGATTGGCGACATAGATGCCGGACAGCCGGGCGATCTCGACGTCCTTGGCCTCGAGGAAGCGCTTCCAGTCGAAGGTCGCGCCCTCGATGTCCCAGCCATAGCCCTCGGCGATTTCCAGCGCGTGGCTGACCTCGGAGGCCATGACCATGAATTTCTTGGGCACACAGCCGCGGATGACGCAGGTGCCGCCGACCCGGTGCTCCTCGGCCACGGCCACCTTCTTGCCCGACAGGGCCGTCAGCCGCGCCGCCCGCACCCCGCCCGAGCCCGCACCGATGACGAAGAGGTCGTAGTCGTAGGTCGTGGGCATTGGGGGCTCCTGAACTCAGACGGTGAAAAAGATCGTCTGAATGGTCTGAATAGTCTGAAACCGGGTGGCGGTGCGGAATTCAGACGGTGAAAAAGACCGTCTGAATCGTCTGAAGGGTCTGGAATCCGCTCCGGCGAATTGGGGACAGGCATGGTCCGGGGACGCCTGGCCCCCGTCGCGTCAGGGACTTAGGGATCAGGGGTGGGAGGGGCAAGGAGCCGGTAGCCTGTCAGTGACCCATCCCCTGGAGATCCGCTCAGCCGCGCCGCATCTCCCGATGCAGGGTATCGTGAAAGTTCTGGTTGGGCGACCTTTCGCACGCCGCCAGGGTACGCTCGAAAGTCGCTCCGAAAGTCTCTCCCAGCGCCAAGGACTGCCTAACGCCAGCGCTGTCTCTCAGCTTGAGGACTTCGTAGCCGAGCTGCATGATGTAGGTGATCGTGTCGGCATAGGTCCGCTCGGGCCAAGCCGATTCATACCAGCGGATCTGTTGCACGACGGCCCCACAGCTCATGGTCAGCAGGTCAACGGGTCGAAATTCGACGGTTAGTCTCAGCCGGACAGGCTCTTCCGGCAACCGCGAAAACCCGGCCTCCTCCACTGAAGCCACCGCATCGGCATCAAGGAATTCGGAGCGTGAAGATTGGACAAGTGTCACCGATCCAAGCGAACCATCCGGGTAGAGCACTGCTTCCACGACGGCCGACCCTGTGTGGCCCGCCGCATGACCTTGCTCGCTGAAACTGGGGAGCGGCTGCCGCAAAACACGCAATGGGAATTCCGCCGATTTCGCATCAACCCCTGGCGGCGCCGTCGGCGGAGCGGCACCGGGCGGTGGGTCCTGCAGCACCAATGAAAGGACAATCTCCGCCAGCATTACATTGCCCCCGCTCGTTCAGACCCGATCATCCGTCACGGCACCAGCACCTCAACCCCGTCATCGGTGCCGATGATGGCCTCGTCTGCGAGGTCGAGGAACAGGCCGTGTTCGACGACGCCGGTGATCAGTTTCAGGTCATCCGCGAGGCGGCTGGGGTCGGTGATGGCGCCGCATCTGGCGTCATAGATCAGATTGCCGCCGTCCGTTCTGACCAGACCGCGCTCGGCGGAGCGGACGCGGGCCGGCATGGCGATGTCATGGTCGGCCAGCACATCGGCGATGCGGTTGCCGGTGGTCTTGTGCCCGAAAGCGACGACCTCGATCGGCAGGGGGAAGGCGCCCAGCGTCTTCACCACCTTGGCCGCGTCGGCGATGACGATGCAGCGGTCCGAGGCCTCCCACACCAGCTTTTCGCGCAGCAGGGCCGCGCCGCCGCCCTTGATCAGGGCCAGACCCGGTCCGACCTCGTCCGCGCCATCGACGGTCAGGTCGAGGCGGGGAGTGTCCTCCAGCGTCGAGAGCGGCAGGCCCAGCTCGCGCGCCAGATCGGCGGTGGCCTCCGACGTCGGCACACAGCGCAGGTCAGTCAGGTTGCGCGCCGCCAGCGCCCGGACGAACCAGGCGGCTGTCGAGCCGGTGCCGAGGCCCACCTTCATGCCCGCCTCAACCCGAAGGGCGGCGGCCTCACCGGCGAGGCGTTTCTGGGTATCGGACATCTAGGCTCCTCCCCTGCTTGCGGGGGAGGGGGACCCCGGAGGGGTGGAGGG
>NZ_JAGHQP010000007.1 GCF_017744255.1 Brevundimonas sp. A19_0
CGAGGGCCGCGGCCACGGCCTCTACCTGCCCGACACCCCCGGCGCCGACCCCGTCGACACCCCGCCCACTCACGACTGGGCCTGGATGTAAGCCCCACAGGGCGGCCCCGCACACGCCGGGCCGCCCGTCTTCTTCAGCTCATATTGGCGGCCTGGGCCCGCATTTCAGCGGCCTGACGCTCCATCACGTCGGCCTGTTCCCGTAGCCGGGGCGCAAGTGCGCGCAGTTCGGCATCCGTCACGGTCTCGCCGCGCGCGCGGCTACGGGCGATCTGATCGGCGCGATAGGCCGGATCCTCCAGACGGGCGGCCTCCTCCCGCATCTCGCGGGCGCCGGCCAGCATGTCGTGCGCGCCCTCGGCCATATGACGCGCGGCTTCGCGACGTGCTGCGGTCGCCTGCTGGCGCGCACTGGCCGCTTCAGCCCGTGCCCTTCCCGCCTCGGCCCGCGCAACGTCTGCTTCGGCCCGCGCGCGCTCGGCTTCCACCCGGGCCGACCGGGCCGTGACCCGTGCCGCCTCTGCATCCTGACGGGCGGTCTCGGCCGAGGCCCGGGCGCGGTCCACCTCGGCCTGTTCCTGTGGCGAGAGGTCTTCATAGGACGTCACACGGTAGTGTGTGGTGGTGCTGCGTGTGCTGGCCGGAGGCGCGGGCGGCGCCGGCGGGGCGGGCGGATCCTGAAGCCTGCGCGGGGGTGCGGGCGGCGCGGGCGGTGCCGGCACGGGCGCGAGCGCCAGAATAGGTGCAGCGGGTGCCCGGGGCGCAGCCGGGACCGGCGGCGGGCCCGGCGGATCCTGGGTCACCTGCAGGGCGGCGATCGGCGTTGCGACCAGCGACAGGCCGGCCACTGCCATGGCCACAGCGAAGGGGCGTGAACGGGGGGTATGTTCAGACATCAGACAGGCGATCCTTTTCTTGAGAAGGCGGACGTCTCCCGCCATGGCGGTCGAGGCCCAGAGGGCGGGTGATGAAGGGTTGGGCTGACTGGCCAGCCGGACGAGGGCGTGGGCATAGGTCTGGCGATCCATGTCAGCGACGGCGGCGGCATCGGCGGCTTCCTCGCTCCGCGCGACGAGGGCGGCGTGGACCAACCACGCCACGGGGTTGAACCAGAAGACCGCCAGCATCAGCCGCGAGAGCATCAGGAACATCCAGTCGCCGCGCCGCAGATGGGCGAGCTCGTGGGCAAGGATGGCCTCGGCGGCCGAGGTGTCGGACAGGCTGGCGGAATCCAGCAGGATGGTGCCGGGCGGCACGCCCCAGCTGACGGGGCCGCCGAGCCGGGGGGTCGCGATCAGCCGGGGCGCCCGGCGGGAGGCCAGCCGGGCGAGCGCCGCGCGCCAGACCGGCTGCGTCACGGGACTGCCCTCCCCGCTCCAGCGATCCAGCGTCATCACGCCGGCCACCAGCCGCGCCACCACCGCCAGACTGCCGATGAGCCAGATGATGGCTGCGATCTGGAGTGGACCGGGCCAGGGCATGGCGGCCGAGACGGACAGGCCCGCCACCGGACCAATCTCGCCCTGCCAGGCCGGTCCGGACGGGAGGGTGGCCACCTCTGCCGCCGATGACGCAGGCAGCAGCGCCAGATTCCAGGCGGGCACAACGAGGGTGACCAGCGGAAGGGCCAGAAGGACGCAGACGGTCGCGCGCAGGATGTCGACGCGCTCGACCGGGCGGCGGGTCAGCAGCAGCGAACCGGCCAGACCCGCCATGCCGATCACGGCGGCCTTGACTGTCAGAGTCACCAGCAGGGGGGCGATCATTGTTCTTCGCCCTCCGCCGACGACGACTTGAGACTGTCGATGGTTTTACGCAGGGCCTCGGCCTCCTCAGGGGTGAGCGAGGTGCCCATGCCCAGCAGGGCCGTGGCGGCGCTGGCTGCCGATCCGGCGAAGAAGGTGTCGACCATCCGTCGCAGCGCGCCGGCGGCCACCGAGTCCGTGCGCGGCACGGGCGCGTAGACGATGCCCCCTGCCCCCGAGGATCGGGCGACCAGGCCCTTGGCTTCCAGCCGGACCAGCAGGGTGCGGGTCGCGGAATCGCTGAGCGGGTCGCTGAGGGCAGAGCGAAGGCTGGCGGTCGTCGCAGATCCCAGCCGACACAGGGTTTCGAACACCTCGCGTTCGCGTCTGGGCAGGGTCTCGAGGGGGCCGGAGGTCATGGCGTTCTCTCACTACAAATGTAGCGCTACGTTTGTAGCGAATTGGGTCAGGAATGAGGCAGGGGCATGAAACCCGTGACAGGTTCGCCGATCTTGCCAGCGCCCCGCGAAGGAGAAAGGATCAGCCATGACCCAACGTCCCGCAGTCCTGATCATGCAGCGGCATCTGGCGCCGCTGACCGGCTTTCTGGAATCCAGCTATGATGTCTACCGGTTCTGGGAGCATCCCCCGGTCGAGGCCGAGCGGGACATCCAAGCCCTGATCGTCGCGGGGGAGTTTCCGCTCGACACAGTGCTGATCGAGCGTTTGCCGGCGTTGAAGCTGATCGCCTGTTTCACCTCGGGCTATGATGGCATCGATGTCGACTGGTGCCGGGCCCGCGGGCTGCCCGTCACCCACGCGCCGGCGGTCAATCACGAGGACGTCGCCGACCATGCCATCGGCCTGATCCTCGCCTCGCGCCGGCGGCTGGTCGAGGGCGATCGCACCTTGCGCAGCGGAGGATGGACGCCCGAGTCCCGTCTGATCACCCCCTCGCTCAAGGGCGCCCGGCTCGGCATCGTCGGCATGGGGCTGATCGGCCAGGCGATCGCAGAACGGGCTCGCCCGCTTCGCATGGCCGTCGACTGGTGGGGCCCCCGGCCCAAGGACGTCGAATGGCCGCGCGCCGACAATCTTCTGGCGCTGGCGCGTCAGTCCGACATTCTGGTGGTGGCCTGCAAGGCGGACGACGACAACCGCGGCCTGATCGATGCCGGGGTGCTGGCCGCGCTGGGGCCCTCCGGCCTGCTGGTCAATGTCGCGCGGGGCAGTCTGGTCGACGAGGACGCCCTGATCGCGGCCCTCAGGGCCGGAACGCTGGGGGCCGCAGCCCTTGATGTCTATGAGGACGAACCGACCGATCCGGACCGCTGGACCGATGTGCCCAACACGGTGCTGACCCCGCACACCGCCGGCGCCACAACCGAGTCGGTCCAGGGCATGCTGATGCTGCTGATGCAGAACCTGGCCGCCCTGTTCGCGGACCAGCCACTGGTCAGTCCCGTCACGGACTAGACGATGGACAGGGCGGGCGAATTGCGCCTGTCTGTGCCGCCTGTTGTTGCCTTTCGTGAGGGGTGTCCGTGACCCAGCCTGCTGCCTCCAATGCCTTCCGCCTGGAATGCGTACCCCTCACGCCCGAGCCGCCCGAACTGAAGCCCGGTCGCCCCGAACGCGACTGGATGGATGCCTTCGCCGCGCGCCATGCCTATCGCTGCCTGCCGCTGACCATGGCAAATACTACGGGCTGGGACGTGCTGTGCCCCTTCGGCTTCGAGGCCGAGTGGACCGGGGGCATGAATGTCGAGGACATCCGTCTTACGTTCGACGAGGGCGCCCTCTATCCGGACCATGTGGTCGCCTCGCACTTCAGCCACGGGGTGCTGACCTTCCATCTGGGCTGGATGTTCCGGACGCCCCCGGGCTGGGCGCTTCGGGCCTCGGGCACCCCCAACCGGCCCAAGGACGGGATCGCCGCGCTGGAGGGGCTGATCGAGACCGACTGGCTGCCCTACCCCTTCACCATGAACTGGCAGTTCACCCGTCCGGGCAAGGTGCGCTTCGAAAAGGGCGAGCCCTTCTGCTTCATCAGTCCCGTGCCCCATCGCCAGATCGAGGCCTTCCAGCCCGTCAAGCTGACCCTCGACCAGGATCCGGCGGTGGCCGGGGAATATGAGGCGTGGAAGGAAAAGCGCACGGACTTCAACCAGCGGATGGCGGGCGGTGACCCGGCGGCGCTGCGCGAGGCCTGGCAGCGTTTCTACTTCCGGGGCCAGTATCCGGACGGCGCGCGCAAGGCCGAGGCCCACGTCAACAAGCGGCGGCTGGCCAGCCTGACTGATGCGCCCGTCACGTCCCAGGGCAAGGTCGATTTCCGCAGCTGGTCCAGCCTCGCGGCCTCGCGCAACCGGCCAGGCGACCGCGCGGCGGACTAGGGTCGGCGCGCAGGACGCTCCTCGGCGGTCACGACACCGTCGCCGTCCACGTCCATCATGGCGAACAGGCGCGTCGCAGCCCGGCGGACCTCATCGCGGGTCAGGGTTCCGTCGCCGTCCTCATCCGCCCGGCGCAGCATGCGGGCCCCGTCCGGCCCCTCGCCTGCACCCAGTTCGTCGGGGGTCAGGCGGCCGTCACCATCGATGTCCTGACGGTCGAAGCCGGCCAGCATCCGTTGCTCAAGACCGCGCAGGGTCTGCTCGCCCCGGTCGCGCCTCGGCCGGGGCGCCCCGGCCGGGACGCTATTCTCGCCCGGCGGCGGCAGGCTCGCTGCTTCTCCTGCGGCCTGCTCGGTCGGTTCCGGCGCCGGAGCCTCGGTGGCCACAGCGGCTGCATCGTCCTCCCGCTCCGGAGCGGGCCCGCAGGCCGACACGGCCAGGATCAGGCCCACGACCCCGAATGGATAAATCTTCGGCATATTCTGTCTCCGCGCTGCACCTACGACAAACTCACGCTCGTACCGGCACGTTCCGTCGCCGGATTTTGCTTGCATAATCGTATAAGGATATCTTTATATGATTTCATGAATTGGAGTGCCGACCAGACGATTGAGGCCTTGCGGGGCGCTGGCGAACCCACGCGCCTGCGCGTGCTGGCGTTGCTGGCCGGTGACGAACTGTCGGTGATGGAGTTGTCGCACATCCTCGACCAGAGCCAGCCGCGCGTATCGCGTCACCTGAAGCTGATGACGGAAGCCGGGTTGATCGAACGCTTCCCCGATGGCGCGCGCGTCTATTACCGCCTGTCGTCCGAGCCCACGGCCCGCCGGCTGGTCGACACGGTTCTGGACCTGCTGGATGACCGCTCGAGCGAGCAGGACCATCGCCGGCTGGAAGAGGTGCGCCGCGACCGCGACGCCGCCGCAGAGGCCTATTTCGAGCAGGTCGCGCCCCAGTGGGACCGAATCCGCTCGCTGTATGTCTGCGAATCGGCGGTCGAGGCCGCCATCGAGCGCGCCGCCGGCCCGGGCCCCTTCGAACGGCTGGTCGATCTGGGCACCGGCTCGGGCCGTATGCTGACCCTGCTGGGCGGACGGGCGCGCATGGCGGTCGGCCTGGACCTGTCCCAGAACATGCTGAATATCGCGCGCGCCAAGGTGGCCCAGGCGGGCGTGGGCCGGGTTGAGCTGCGTCACGGTGATATCTTCGCCACCCGCCTGCCCTCGCAGAGCGCCGATCTGGTGCTGGTCCATCAGGTCCTGCACTACCTGTCCGACCCGGCCGCCGCGGTCAGCGAGGCGGCGCGTCTGGTCATGCCGGGAGGCAAGCTGCTGATCGTGGACTTTGCCCCCCATGACCTCGAGGAATTGCGGGACCAGCATCAACACCGGCGGCTGGGCTTCACCGACGCCGAGATCAAGGGGTGGCTGGACCATGCCGGTCTGACCGCCAGCGCGCCTATCGCCCTCCCCCCGGACAAGGACGGCCTGACCGTGCTGATCTGGACGGCCACCCGCCCGGCCGAAGCCCGTCGGCAGCGCGCGTCATGACCTCGCTTGCCGAAGCCCGGGCCCTGCTGCTGTCGCCCCTCGGACCGGTCGCGCGGGCGGGCAGCAACCGCAATGCCGTCAATGTCTCGTTCGAATTCTTCCCGCCCAAGTCGGATGAGGCCGAGGCCAATCTGTGGAAGGCGATCCGGCGCCTTGAACCCCTGAACCCCGGGTTTGTGTCGGTCACCTATGGCGCGGGGGGGTCGACCCGTGAGCGCACCCACCGGACGGTCCAGCGCATTCTGGCCGAGACGGGCCTGGCCCCGGCCGCCCACCTGACCTGCGTCGAGGCCTCGCGCGACGAGGTCGACGAGGTGATTGCCGAATACAAGGCAGCGGGCGTGCGCCACATCGTGGCCCTGCGGGGCGATCCGCCGGGCGGCAACGGAATCGGCGGCATCTATCAGCCGCGGGCTGACGGCTATGCCAATGCCACCGAGCTGACCGCCGCCATCGCCCGCCACGGCGACATGGAAATCTCGGTCGGAGTGTATCCCGAGAAACATCCGGAGAGCCCCTCGCTGGACCACGACATCGAGGTGCTGAAGGCCAAGGTGGACGCGGGCGCAACCCGGGCGGTCAGCCAGTTCTTCTTCGACATCGATGCCTTCCTGCGGTTCCGCGACCGGGTTCGGGCGGCGGGCATCACGGTGCCCCTGACCCCCGGCATCATGCCGGTCTCGAACTTCAATGCCCTGAAGCGGATGAGTGCGGCCTGCGGCGCCGCCGTCCCCGACTGGCTGGCCGCGCACTTCGAGGGCCTCGACAACGACCCCGAGACCCGCAAGCTGCTGGCCGCCTCGGTCGCCGCCGAAATGTGCGCGCGCCTGCAGGAAGAGGGCTTTTCCGACTTCCACTTCTACACCCTGAACCGCGCCGACCTGGTCTATGCCATCTGCCGGGTGCTGGGCGTGCGAGAAACCTCCGTGGGGGCCGCCTGATGCTGCGATCCATCCTTCTGGCTGTGGCCCTGATGCTGGGCGCGGCGCCCGCTCTGGCCCAGGACGAAGAAGACGCGCGGGTGGAATGGAACCGCCCCGCCCCGCCGTTCACCGTTGTGGGCAATGTGCATTTTGTAGGTGTCGCCGGGCTGGGCGCCTGGCTGATCACGACCCCCGAAGGTCACATCCTGATCGACGGCGGCCTGCCGGAATCAGCTCCGCGCATCATCCAGTCCATCCGCGAACTGGGCTTTGAACCGACCGACGTCCGGATCCTGCTGAACACCCACGCCCATGTCGATCATGCGGGCGGTCTGGCAGAACTCCAGGCGGTGACCGGCGCCCGGATCATTGCCAGTGAAGGCGACCGGGGGGCTCTGGAGTCAGGGCGCCATCACGGCCTGACCAACTACGGAACCTGGTGGTTTCCGCCCGTCCATGTCGATCAGGTGATCGCCGATGGCGAGACGATCGAGCTCGGCGGCGTTCGCCTGACGGCCATCATCACGCCCGGCCACACGGCAGGCTGCACGAACTGGAGCCTGCCGGTCCGGGATCACGACCGTGATCTCAACGTGCTGTTCTTCTGCAGTGCCTCCATCGGGGGGAACCGCCTCGACGGCAATACGGAGTATCCGGGGATCGTCGCCGACTACCGCCGGACCTTCCAACGGTTGGGCGGGATCAAGGCCGATGTGGTGCTGGCCAACCACCCCGAGGTGGCTGATCTGTTCGAACGGCGGGAGCGCCAGCTCGCGGGCGACGCCAACGCGTTCGTCGACTCCGCCGCCTTGGGCGAGATCGTTAAGGCCTATCACGACGCCTTCGAGGCCGAGCTGCGACGTCAGCTGGCGGAAGATCGCCGATGACCCGTGCCGACCGCATCGAAGCCCTGCACGCCGCAGCCCGCGAGCGCATCCTCGTCCTTGACGGGGCCTGGGGCGTCATGATCCAGCGCGGCAACCTCGACGAGGCAGACTTTCGCGGCGAGCGCTTCGCGGATCATACCGGCCAGTTGAAGGGCAATAACGACATCCTCTGTCTGACCCGCCCGGACGTGATCGCCGACCTGCACGACCAGTATTTCGGCGCCGGCGCCGACATCAGCGAGACCAATACCTTCAGCGCCACCGTCATCGCCCAGGACGATTACAAACTGGATGCCCAGGCGGTTCGGGACATCAATCTGGAGGGCGCCAAACTGGCCCGCGCCGCCGCCGACCGCTGGACGGCGAAAGAGCCGCACAAGCCCCGCTTTGCCGCCGGTTCGATCGGGCCGCTGAACAAGATGCTGTCGATGTCGTCCGACGTGAACGATCCCGGCGCCCGCAGCGTGACCTTCGATCAGGTCTATGACGCCTATCGCCATCAGGTTCAGGCGCTGAACGAAGGCGGGGTGCACCTCTATCTGATCGAGACCATCACCGACACGCTGAACTGCAAGGCGGCGATCAAGGCCATCAAGGACCTCGAGGACGAGGGGATGGAGCCCCTGCCGATCTGGATTTCGGGCACCATCACCGACCGGTCGGGGCGGACCCTGTCGGGCCAGACGGCCGAGGCCTTCTGGAACAGCGTGCGACATGCCAGGCCGTTCGCCATCGGCTTCAACTGCGCCCTCGGGGCCGACCTGATGCGGCCCTTCATTGCCGAGCTGAGCCGCGTGGCCGACACCCTGGTCGCCGCCTACCCCAACGCCGGCCTGCCCAACGCCATGGGCCAGTATGACGAGGAACCCCACCAGACCGCCCATTTCATCGAGGAATGGGCGGCCTCGGGTCTGGTCAATATCGTCGGCGGCTGTTGCGGGACCACGCCGGAGCACATCCGGCATACGGCCGAGGCGGTGTCGAAACTGCCGACGCGGCAAATCCCGGAGCGGCCGGTGGCCATGCGGCTGTCCGGCCTCGAACCGTTTGAACTGGTAGCGTAGTGCGTCCCACCTTCATCAATGTCGGCGAGCGGACCAATGTCACCGGCTCGGCCAAATTCCGGAAGCTGATCGTCGCGGGCGACTATGGCGCGGCGCTGGATGTTGCCCGCCAGCAGGTCGAGGCCGGCGCGGCCATCATCGACATCAATATGGACGAGGGCCTGCTGGACGGCGCCGTCGCCATGCGGACCTTCCTCAATCTGATCGCGGCCGAGCCGGACATCGCCCGGGTGCCGGTGATGATCGACAGCTCGAAGTGGGAGGTGATCGAGGCGGGGCTGAAATGCGTCCAGGGCAAGCCGATCGTGAACTCGATCTCGCTGAAGGCGGGTGAGGCCGAGTTCCGCGAACAGGCGCTGAAATGCCTGCGCTACGGCGCCGCCGTGGTTGTCATGGCCTTCGACGAGGACGGTCAGGCCGACACCGCCGCGCGCAAGATCGAGATCTGCACGCGGGCTTACCGGATCCTTGTGGACGAGGTCGGATTCCCGCCCGAGGACACCATCTTCGACCCCAACATTTTTGCCGTGGCGACGGGGATCGAGGACCACGACAACTATGCCGTCGACTTCATCGAGGCGACGCGCGTCATCAAGGAGGCCCTGCCCTACGCGCGAGTGTCCGGCGGGGTGTCGAACGTCTCATTCAGCTTCCGCGGCAATGAGCCGGTGCGGCGGGCGATCCACTCGGTCTTCCTGTACCACGCCATCCAGGCCGGCATGGACATGGGCATCGTCAATGCCGGAGACCTGCCGGTCTATGATGACATCGACCCCACCCTGCGCGAGGCGGTCGAGGATGTGATCCTGAACCGGCCGCAGCGCACCGATGTGTCGAACACCGAGCGGCTGGTCGATCTGGCCCCCCGCTACAAGGGCGACAAGGGGCAGGCCCGGGTCGTGGACCTGAAGTGGCGGGATGCCCCGGTCGGCAAGCGGATCGAGCACGCCCTGGTGCACGGCATCACCGAGTTCATCGAGGCCGACACCGAGGAGGCGCGCCAGGCCGCCGAGCGCCCCCTGCATGTCATCGAAGGCCCCCTGATGGACGGCATGAATGTCGTCGGGGACCTGTTCGGCTCGGGCAAGATGTTTCTGCCGCAGGTGGTGAAGTCGGCCCGGGTGATGAAGCAGGCGGTCGCCTGGCTGGAGCCCTTCCTGGAGGCCGAGAAGGCCGGCAAACCGCGCGAACAGGCGGGTCGCATCCTGATGGCCACGGTCAAGGGCGACGTGCACGACATCGGCAAGAACATCGTCGGCGTCGTGCTGCAGTGTAACAACTATGAGGTCATCGATCTGGGCGTCATGGTTCCGGCCGATCGCATTCTGGACGCCGCGGTCGAGCACAAGGTCGACATCGTCGGCCTGTCGGGCCTGATCACGCCGTCGCTGGACGAGATGGTCTTCGTCGCTTCGGAAATGGAGCGGCGCGGGTTCGACATACCGCTGCTGATCGGCGGCGCGACGACCAGCCGGACCCATACGGCGGTCAAGATCGAGCCGGCCTATGCGCGGGGCTCGACAACCTATGTCGTTGACGCCTCCCGCGCGGTCAGCGTGGTGTCCGGCCTGCTGTCGAAGGACGACCGGGCCCGCAACGAGGCCGCAACGCGCGAGGAATATGTCCGCATCCGCGAGCAATATGCGCGCAGTCAGGACACCAAGGCCCGAGCGCCGATCGGACAGGCCCGGGCCAACCGCTGGCGAGCGGACGACGATGCCGCGCTTCCTGCCGCGCCCTCGTTCATCGGTACACGGACGTTTGACGCCTGGAACCTCTCGGATCTGGCCGATCACATCGACTGGACGCCCTTCTTTGCCAGCTGGGAACTGATCGGCCGCTATCCGCAGATTCTGGAAGACGACATCGTCGGCGGGGCCGCGCGCGACCTTTTCGAGGACGCCCAGGCGATGCTGAAGCGCATCATCGACGAGCGCTGGTTCACGGCCCGCGGCGTGGTCGGCTTCTGGCCCGCCAATGCGCGAGGTGACGACATTGTGGTCTGGACGGACGCCGGGCGCACGACCGAGCTGGCCCGCTTCCACACCCTGCGTCAGCAGATCGCCAAGGCCAACGGCAAGCCCAATCTGGCCCTGTCCGACTTCGTGTCGGAAGACGGGGCCGACCATATCGGCGCCTTTGCCGTCACCGCCGGCCACGGAGAGCTCGAGATCGCCCGGCGCTTCCGCGAGGCGGGCGACGACTATTCCGCCATCCTGGCGACCGCCCTCGCCGACCGTCTGGCCGAGGCCTTCGCCGAACGCCTGCACAAGACGGTGCGTACCGAACTGTGGGGCTATGCGTCCGACGAGGAGACTTCGGTTCAGGAGCTGATAGAGGAAAAATACCTCGGCATCCGCCCTGCCCCCGGCTATCCCGCCCAGCCGGATCACACCGAAAAGGCGACCTTGTTCCGTATACTGAACGCCCGCGAGGCGGCGGGCATGGATCTGACCGACAGCTACGCCATGACGCCGCCGGCATCGGTCTCGGGCCTCTATTTCGGCCATGCCGACAGCCACTATTTCGGCGTCGGAAAGATCGATCGCGACCAGGTTGAGGACTATGCCGCGCGCAAGGGCTGGGACGTGGCGACCGCAGAACGCTGGCTGGCGCCCATCCTCAACTACACGCCCCGTAGCTGACGGGGGCCCCGCTATTCCGTAGCGGCTGCAGGCTCCAGACCCACTTCGGCCAGCGTCGCCGGCGGAGTGGTGATGTTGTCGCGGATGCGGCGCGCTGCATGTTCGCAGCGTCCCGGCAGGCCGAAGAACAGGCCGAAGGTCTGGTCGCGCGTCGCCAGGTCCTGCTGCATGACATGGGCCCAGCTGGCCCGGACGGCCGCCGCGGCCGCTTCGGCGGTGGCCAGGCTCTCCGGGGTCTGGCGCGGGGCCGCGGCCTCAAGGGCACGCGTGAATTTGCGGGCTTCCGCCTGCCCCAGCTGGATCAGCTCCAGATCCAGTTCGTCATCGGTTTCAAGGCTCTGCCCCAGGGTTACATGCCCGCTGACCATGGCCTCGCACCAGGCGACCAGCGGATAATCGGCCGTCGGCGCGCCGGGCGGCAGCGGGTTGGAATAGGCGACGGCTTCCCACATGCGCTCGGTGTTCTGCGAGGCAAACACCGCGTCGGTGCCCCCCGTCCGGATGACGGCGTCCTGTGCGGCGGCCGTGCCGGCGAGCCCGAGGGCGAGGGTGGTTCCAAGGAGAAGCGTACGAACGATCATTGTGGTCCTGAAGTCTGAGGGGGAGGCCCCCGGTCGTCGGCCGAAGCCTCACCGTTCAACCGGGCATTTTGACGGCGGTTCCGCCTGGCCCTCGATAAACGGCCCACAAAAGAAAAATGCCGGCGCTTTCGCGCCGGCATTTCCCCATCAGGACCGAGGTCCGGATCAGAAGGAGAAGCGAACCCCCAGATAGGCACGCCGCGGGGCGACCCAGGAGTTGGCCTCACCGAAGGCGTACTGCCCGCTACCCGCGAACAGGGCTTCTTCGTTGGTGGCGGCCTGGTTGTTCAGGACGTTGAAGATGTCCAGGAAGAACTCGGCCTCACCCACCGGCAGATCACGCACATACTTAAAGCGCATGTCGAAGGTGTAGTACGACGGTCCCGTTTCCGAGCCGACGATGTTCGGCAGGGCGTAGGTATCCTGCACGCCACCGAAGGTCGTCACGCCGCCCATGAGGGGCAGGTAACGGCCGTAGACCAGCTGCGACGGCGTGTAGAGCAGACCGCTGTTCCAGTTGAACACACCCGAGACCTGCAGACCGAAGTCGAAGTCATACGAGCCATAGGCCTTGAACTGGTGCTCGATGCTGCCAGGTTGCGGACCGTAGATGTTCGGCGCGCGCGGATCGAGCGCGATCCAGTCACCCTGGAAGTCGGCGTTCGAGTCGGAGTTCGAGTTACCCTCGGCGTCGTTGTAGGTGTACGACACCTGCCCTTGCCAGTTGTCGGTCTTGAACTTCGTCAGCGAGATTTCGAAACCGGTGTAGTTCCGCTCGCCGCCCGGCAGGGTGCCGATGACGTAGTTCGAGTTCGGCGCCGAAGAATAGCCGAAGTACGAGTACGGCAGGTAGAACAGCGACCCGTCGTACGCATAGCCGACACCGGCCGTACCGGCGGTC
Source organism: Brevundimonas sp. A19_0 (assembly GCF_017744255.1). Taxonomy (GTDB): domain Bacteria; phylum Pseudomonadota; class Alphaproteobacteria; order Caulobacterales; family Caulobacteraceae; genus Brevundimonas. Next base: position 12,693 of record NZ_JAGHQP010000007.1, read on the forward strand.
AGGGTCGGATCCGAGTACAGGCTCAGGTCGAAGTCTTCCAGGATGTCACGCGTCTGGCGACGGGTGATGCTGGCCGACAGACCGACGCTCGAACCGAAGGTGGTCGAGTAGCCGATCATGAACTCGTCGGTGTACGGCGTCTTGGTCGAGGGCGCGAACAGGGCGTCCGGGGTGGTGGTACCACCGCGGGTCCGGAACGTGACCCACTGGCCACCGATGAAGATCTGCTCTTCATCGACCGGACCGGTCAGGGCACCGGCGAAGTCCGACATGTTGTTGCGGATCGGGTCATAGTAGCGACCCACGAAGCCGAACACCTTGCTGCGGCCGTCGCCGTTCAGGTCATACACGGCGCTCAGACGGGGCGCGATTTCCCAGTCGAACGTCGCGACCTTCGAGCCGTCGGAGGCGAAATGCTCCCACTTCTCGGCGCGGACACCGGCGTTGATCGTCAGGCGATCCATGGTCCAGGTGTCCTGCAGATACAGGGTCTGGCCTTCGCTGCGGACTTCGTACGGAGCGTTCGACGTACGCGTGACGCGATAGACGTTGACGTTGCCGTACGGGTTACCCGCGGTGCTGGTGAACTGGTAGGCGTCCAGCTCGGCCTGCGAAACGGTGCCGTTGTTGTCGGTATCGACCGCCGCACGCGCTGTCGGGTTGGCGTTCAGGGCCTGGATGATACGACCGCTGTCCGACGCACTGATGGACGTCGAGGTCCAGCTGCCGGTGGTGTACTGGTTGAACGTCGTGCCGGCATAGGCCGCCGCCAGCGACGCATAGTTCGAGCCACCGGGGATCGAGCTGGTCTCGGCGTAGATGTTCTCGGTGCTCAGGAAGCCACCCTTGATGGTGTGGCTGCCCCAGGCCGTGTCGCGGTAGTATTCGAAGTTGATACCCCACTCATCACGGTTGCGCTCGGTCTCGATGTTCGAGCCGAAGCCGCCCAGCGAGCGCTGTTGCAGCGTCGAGTTGGCCGAACTGGCGAAGGCGACGTTGTCGCGCGTCGACTGGTCGGCGGCGATCGACGACAGCTGCCCTTCGTGACGGAAGAAGTAGCCGTTGACGACCAGGTCACCGAAGAAGTGCGAGTAGTCGATCTTGTAGTTGTCGCCGCCCTGCTCGCGGGCCCGGTCGCGGTTGTTCAGCACGCCCGAGTCGTTCGAGCCGCTGATTTCCGTCGGGTCGTTGAAGAAGGTCGCGGTCAGACGATCATCCGGCGTTATCTGCCAGGTGACCTTGCCGAAGCCGTACTCGCCGTCGTTGGTCACCGAGCGCAGCAGGGCGCCCGAGTTCGGATCCTCGACGTCATCCTCGCGGTGCTTCTTCTGGTACGACGCGAAGAACCACAGGCGATCCTGAAGGATCGGTCCGCCCAGGGTCACGGCCGTGTCGTAGGTCGAGAAGCCGCCCGAGGTGTTGTGCTCGTCCTCGGCAACCAGATTGTCGTTCTGCAGGTAGTAGTTCAGCGAGCCGTGGAACTCGTTGCTGCCCGACTTGGTGATGACGCGCGAGATCAGGCCCGAACCACCGGCATACTCGGCGGGCACGCCGCCGACGATGACCTGTTGTTCCTGGATGATTTCCGAGTTGAAGTTGGCGCCGAAGGTCCCCGTGGTCGGGTCGGTCACGTCCACACCATCGATGTAGTAGACGTTGTCCGACGACGAACCCGACGTACCGCCGATGTCCGAATAGTTCACGCCCGAACGCGAGGACGGGTTGCCCGATTCACTGGGCTTCACGCCCGGCACCAGTTGCAGATAGCTCTGATAGCTACGGCCCGTGGGCAGCGATTCCACGATGTCCAGGGTCAGGGTGGTGCCGACGGTCGCCGAGGTGACGTCCACGGCGGCCAGCGAGCGGCCGGTCACGATGATGTCGTCGACGGTGGCGACGTTGCCGGTGTTGGCCAGCAGTACATAGCCGACCGACAGGTCACGGCCGCTGATGACGGCGACATTTTCGGCACCGAAGGGCTCATAGCCCGGGGCCGACACCGCCACGGTGTAGTTGGTCGCGGGGTCGAGACCACCGATACGGACGCGGCCGTCGGCGTCGGTGACACCCGAACGGGTCACGAGGCTGCTCGGCGAGCTTACGGTCACGGTCGCACCCGCCAGCGGCAGGCCGTCGTTTCCGGTCACAGTGATACGCAGGGCGCCCGTTTGCGTCTGGGCGACTGCTGTGGTCGGCGTCAGCATGGTGACAGCCGGGACCGCCACAATCGCCATGAGGGCGGCACCGCCAATCATGGTCGAATGCAACAGGCGTTGGCGAATGGTCTGGGTTTTCAAGCTTCGTCCTCCTGTAGTCGAAACGAAGTCCCCGAGGGGTCCCCCGCGTCTCGACACCCATTATCTGCACGCCCCAATGCGCACAGAATACTCGAAACCTTAGACCCCGGATTTGGGAGGTGCACGACAATTACAGGTTCGTAACCCATTAGTCGCGCCATTGTCGTAATCAGGCCACAGTGCAGTCAGTTCGCTGTATTTATTACCCTTTCTTTCCCCTTTTCGCACGGCTGGGGAGGCTGTAACCGGTGTCACGCCTCACACGTGTATCCGCGTTCGGGGAACGATCGTGCGCAGCTACCCTCGGCACGCGCGAAATCTTTCCGTGGGGGCAGCCGCGTGAGTCGCCGCTTCGCGCGTGCGCTAGCGGATGATCGCGACCCGTGACGCATAGGGGGCCGGCTCGGGCGTGCAGGACGCCACCACCAGCTGGCTCGCCATGATACACAGGATGGCGACAGCGACCGGCAAGAGCCGATTTGACACATCCAGAGCCAGGGTCCGGGCCATGAAAAGCACTCCGCAGAAGGTTTACGACCTCTTAACGCAAGGCCCGGGCCAGACGCGGGGCGAGCAGCCGGTATGAGCATGGCCATTCCGTTCGTGCGTGAGTTCGTCCCCCGGTACGGCGAGGCCGAGCGCCTCACACCCCTGATCCGGCGGGTGCTGGCCCGCAACCCCGGCCCCTTCACCTTTGCGGGGACGGGCACCTTCATCGTCGGGAACGGCGCGTCGGTCGCCGTGATCGATCCCGGCCCCGACGATGCCGACCATCTGACGGCCCTGCTGAAGGCGGTCGAGGGAGAGACCGTCACCGCTGTGCTGGTCACCCATGGCCATGCCGACCATCTGCCGCTGGCCAGGCCGTTTGCCCAGGCTGTCGGCGCACCGGTTCTGGGGCATGCAGCGGTCGCGCCCGATACGGTGCTGGGCGACGGAGATGAGGTGCGGGGCGACGGCTGGACCCTCCGCGCGGTCGCGACCCCGGGCCATGCCACCGAACACCTGGCCTTTGCCCTTCCCGAGGAGAACGCCCTTTTCAGCGGTGACCATGTGATGGGCTGGTCGACCAGCGTGGTGTCTCCGCCCGACGGCGACATGGACGCCTATATGGATAGTCTCGAACGGGTGATCGCGGGCAACTACGACACCCTGTGGCCGACCCATGGGGGTCCGGTCACCGATCCCCTGCCCTTTCTCGAGGCGCTGAAGGCCCACCGGCTGGAGCGCGACCGGCAGGTGCTGGATCAGCTGGTCCACGGCCCGGCCTCGGCGCTGGACATGGTGCCGGCCCTGTATGCCGGGATCGACCGGGCTCTGTGGCCGGCGGCGGCACAGTCCCTTCTGGCGCATCTGGTCCGGCTTGACCGGCGCGGAGACGTCATCGCTGCGGGCGAACCCTCAGCCGCGACGACCTATCACCTGCGGGGCTGAAGCTCGCGGACGATCCGGGCCAGCAGGCGACAGGCCTCGTCACCCTGCGGACGATCCGACCGGGCGGTCACCCGCACATCAGTCTGGCCGGGCCGGATGCGGACCGTGGCGTCGTGCTGCATCAGGAACCACAGACCGGTGTGGGTGCCCTCGACGCGGAACAGGGACGACGGTGCAGGCCGGAATCCGGCTCTCTGCAGCGCCTCGCCCACATCTTCGGCCTGAAGCTGGGTCGGAATGCTCGCGACGCCGGAACAGGTCGCGGCCACGGCATCCCCATGCAGGCGCTGCAGCCGGGCTGAGTAAGCCGGCAGCTCGACGATATCGGTGCTGACATCGTGCGGGCCCTCGGGTCCGGCCATCGGGCCATAGGGGCTGGTCAGGAACAGCCAGATCCCTCCCCCGACCACAGCCACAGCCGCCAGGGCCGTCAGCCATCCCATGGCGCCGAACCGGGCAGCGCGCCAGAGCAGGATCAGGGCACAGATCGCGCCGACCGCCAGCAGCCACGGCGCGACGGCCAGCGTGAGGGTGTCGAGGGCCAGGTCGCGGCTCCAGCCCCAGAAGCGCTGGCCGAACATGGCGACGAACACCAGAACCGGCGCCGACAGCACCCCCGCCATCAGCAGCAGGGTCAGGGACTGCGATCGGCCATGCCGCGCCATGGGATCAGCCTTGCGCAGTCGGCAGGACGTAGTCTTTCAGCTGCTCGCGCACGACCTTCTTGTCGATCTTGCCGGTGGCGCCCAGCGGGATGTCATCGACGAACACCACATCGTCGGGCATCCACCATTTGGCGATCTTGCCCTTCAGGAAATCGAGGTGCTCCTGCTTGTCCTCGGTCTGGCCGGGCTTGAGCTTGATGACCAGCACCGGGCGCTCGTCCCACTTGGGATGGGCCGCGCCGATCACAGCCGCCAGATCAACCTTGGGATGGCCCATGGCGATGTTCTCGATGTCGATCGAACTGATCCATTCCCCACCCGACTTGATCACATCCTTGGCGCGGTCAGTGATCTGCATGAAGCCGTGCTCGTCGATGGTCGAAACGTCGCCCGTATCGAAGAAGCCCTCGTTATCGAGGATCTTGCCACCCTCGTCCTTGAAGTAGGCCCCGGCGATCGTCGGTCCGCGCACCATCAGGCGGCCGTAGGTCTTGCCGTCGTGTGGCATTTCCTGGCCCGCATAGTTCTTGAGCTTCAGCTCGACGCCCAGCGGCGGCATGCCCTGTTTGGTCCGCCACTTCATCTGCTCGTCGTACGGCAGGGCGGCCAGCTCCGGCGTCAGGTTCGACAGGGTGCCGATCGGCGAGGTCTCGGTCATGCCCCAGCCCTGCAGCACCTCGATGCCGAACTCGTCGTGGAAGGCCCGGATCAGGCTCTCGGGCACGGCAGAGCCGCCGATCAGAACCCGCTTGACGGTCGAGAGCTTGAGGTTGTTGTCCCGCAGGTGCGCCAGCAGACCCTGCCAGACGGTCGGCACGGCGGCCGAGAAGGTCACCCCCTCGCTCTCCAGCAGCTCATAGATGGACTCGCCGTCCATCTTGGCGCCCGGCATGACCAGTTTGGAGCCCGCCGCCGGACCGCCAAACGCGATGCCCCAGGCGTTGGCGTGGAACATCGGCACGACCGGCAGGATCACCTCGCTGGGCGTAGCCCCCAGCACGGTCGTCTGCAGGCCCAGCAGAGTGTGGATGAAGTTCGAGCGGTGCGAGTACAGCACCCCTTTCGGATTGCCGGTCGTGCCCGAGGTGTAGCAGAGGCCGCAGGCCGTCTGTTCGTCGAACCCGCCCCATTCGACATCCGACGAGGATTCCTCGACCAGCTGCTCATAGCATTCGGCCTTGGGCAGTTTGGTGGCCGGCATGTTCCACTGGTCGGTCATGACCACCACGCGCTCGACTGTCGGACAGTGCGGCAGCACGGCCTCAAGCAGGGGCACGAAGGTCAGGTCGACGAAGATGATGCGGTCTTCGGCGTGGTTGATGATGTAGATCAGCTGTTCGGGGAACAGGCGCGGATTCAGCGTGTGACAAACCGCCCCGATGCCCATGATGCCGTACCAGGCCTCGATATGGCGGCCCGTATTCCACGCGAGGGTCGCAACGCGGTCGCCGACCTTCACATCCCAGGACTTGAGCACATTCGAGACCCGGCGGGCCCGATCATGGATGTCGGCATAGGTGGTGCGCACCACCGGCCCCTCGACCGAGCGCGTGACGACCTCGCGGTGCGGGTGCCAGTTCCTGGCGTGGTCCAGTATCTTGTCGACCGTCAGGGGCCAGTCCTGCATCAATCCGTGCATCGGTTCCTCTCCGGAATTCATGGGTATGGCCGACATTGGGCGCGGCTCTTGGGGTCACGCTATCGGCGGCGTGAAGGATAGGCAACGTGACGCAACGTCAGGGGGCACGACTTTCTTTGCGGGCGGACGCCGAGTCTGGGTTAGGTTGGCCCCATCCAGACCTCCATGCCCCTTCAGGAGCCGACCATGTCCCTTGCCCGCGCCAGCCTGGCCGCCCTTGCCGTTTTCGCCCTCGCGGCCTGTGACGGCAGCCCCGCTCCCGAGGCCCCCGCGCCAGAAGCAGAAGCGCCCGCCGCCCCCCAACCCGTGCCCGAGGCCCAGGCCAGCGGCGCCCTGGCGCTTGAGGGCGAGGGCCTGCGCGCCTTCACCGAGCAGGGGTCGGCACGCCCCCTGCCCTTCGGCATGGCCCAGGACATGACCCTCACCGCCGTCTCGACCATGCTGGGCGCGGACACCCCCTCGGTGACCACCAACAGCGAATGCGGCGCCGGGCCCATGCAGTTCGCCGAATACCCCAACGGCCTGCAGCTGGCCTTTCAGGATGACAAATTCGTCGGCTGGTTCCTCGATGAGGGCGGGTTGACCACCGCCGACGGCGTGGGCGTCGGCAGCACCCGCGCAGAGCTGGGATCCGCGCGCGTCGTCGACATGGTGCCCGACTCGACGCTCGGCGTGGAATTCTCGAGCGGCGCGCTCGGCGGCTTCCTGACGTCGGAGGCTCCCGATGCCACGGTTGAGAGCCTCTATGCCGGCATGACCTGCTTCTTCCGCTAGGCCGTCATGACCGTTCTGATTGCGATCACCGGCGGGTCGGGCTCGGGCAAGAGCACCCTGGCCGAGGCCCTGATCCGCCACCTGCCCGAGGGCGTGGCCACGCTGGTGCGCGAGGATTCCTACTATCGCGACGCGGCTTCCCTGCCCGATTTCGACGCCGCGACCTTCGACTTCGACGACGTCGCGGCGCGGGACCACGACCTGCTGCACGGTCACCTGACCGCCCTCAAGGCGGGTCAGCCCGTCGAGGCGCCGATCTATTCCTTCGTCACCCATGGGCGAGAGCCGGGTGGCGAGCCGGTACCCGCCGCCGACGTCGTCGTCATCGAGGGCACCCATCTGTTGTGCACCCCGGCGCTCGTGGAGCTGTTCGACATCCGCGTCTTCGTCGACACCCCGGCGGACATTCGCTTCATCCGCCGCCTGCTGCGCGACCAGGTCGAGCGGGGCCGTACCGCCCAGTCGGTCATCGACCAGTACCTGCTGACCGTTCGCCCCGGCCACGAGCGGCTGACCGAACCGGCCAAGGTGCACGCCGATTTCATCGTCGCGGACGCAACCGCGGCCGTGGTCCTGACCGACCCTCAATCGGTGGACCGACTGGTCGCTCCGGTGCTCACCCACCCGCTTCTGCAACGCTGGGTCGCGTGACCCCTTGTAACAGCGAGTGAATTTCATCTTGCGGCACGACGTTATCCACGCCAAGCTTGAGGTTAATGACCCTCGCTCAAGCTGCCCCGTCCCCGTCTGGCCTTCAGGACGGGGACACCGAAGACCCCCGCCGCCGCGCCATTCTCATCGAGGCGCGGCGTCATTTCATGGCCCAGGGCTTCGCCTCGACCCGAATCGAACCGATCGCGCGTGAAGCCAGTGTATCGACCGCCACTCTCTACACCTTCTTCTCGTCCAAGGCTGATCTGTTCCGGGCGGTGATCGACGATACATCCGACGAATTCGTCCGCCAGATGGACGAGGTCCGCGCGCTCGACGGTCCTGCGCGCTGCCAGCTGACGCGGTTTTCCGAAGCCTACGTCGGCTTCATGGCCGACCCCCTTGTCACCGCGGTCTTCCGGCTGGTGCTGGCCGAGCGGACGCGGTTTCAGGAGATGGCGCTGCACTTTTACGAACGGGGCAAGGCACGGATCGGCGTCACCCTGGTCGAGGCCATCGAGGCCCTGTGCCAGCGGGGCGAACTGGTCTGCGACAAGCCATCGTGGGCGGCCGGCCAGCTGATGGGCATGCTTGAGCACCCCGTCTTCTTCGTGCCCATGGTCACGGGCGATTCCACGACCGTCCAGCGCAGCCATACCCAGATCGCGGCAGACGCGGTCCAGACCTTCCTGGCACGCTATGGCGGCCCCAACCTCGACCCTGCGGCGCCCGACCTCGACTGAATCGTCAGGGGTAAAGGCGCTCGCGGCCCCAGGCCGCATCGGGGCCCGCCCGGTCGAAGCGCAGCCGGTCGTGCAGCCGGAACGGCCGGTCCCGCCAGAACTCGATCTGCAGCGGCACCAGACGCCAGCCGCTCCACCGTTCGGGCCGGGGCACATCCTGGCCCTCGAAGCGCGCGGTCTCGCGCACCACGGCGGCCTCCAGCTCTGCGCGATCCGCCAGTGGCCGCGACTGGTCCGAGGCCCAGGCGCCGATCCGGCTCTCGCGGGCGCGGCTGGCGAAATAGGCATCGGCCTCCGCGGCGCTGACCGGCTCCACCGGGCCACGCACCCGGATCTGGCGCCGCAGCGATTTCCAGTGAAACAGCACGGCCGCCTGCGGCTGTCCGGCCAGGTGGCGCCCCTTCGCGCTCTCGCGGTTGGAATAGAAGGTCAGCCCCTCGGGCCCCACATCCTTCAGCAGCACCATCCGGCAATCGGGCATGCCCTCAGCATCGACTGTCGCCAGCGCCATGGCGTTCGGATCGTTGATCTCGTGCGCCCGGGCATCGCCCAGCCAGCGGTCCAGCAGGTCGAACGGCTCGTCGCAGGCGAACTCGGCCTCGTCGCTGTTGGCGGCCAGGGCGGCGGCATAGTCGCGGGCGTATTCCTCGCGTGAGGGACTGGGCGGGATGACGGGGGTGCTCATAGCCGTCTTTCTAGCGCCGCCCGCGCCTCCCCGCGAGAGCCAGCGTCACGGTTAACCCGGCATTGACCCTGTTTGTGGCCTTTGGTGTCCATGAGCGGCGCCGGCACCTCCCTTTCGACCTACCACAAGGCGCTGGCCACCCTTGGCCTGCCGGGTCCGGTCGATCCTGCCACGACGCGTCAGGCCTTCCTGCGCGCGGTCAAGGCGGCCCGCCCCGACCATGCCGACGGCGATGCGGAGCGCTTTCGCGAGGTCATCGCCGCCTGGCACACCATTCAGGCCCGGACGCCCGATTGCCCGGCCCTGGCCCCGCCCGCCCGGCGGGCCGCACCGCTCCCGACCCTGTCGATCACCCCGCATCTCGCCCTGTACGGCGGTCGGGTCGAGACCGCCCATCGGGGACGGACCTTTCGTCTGACCCTGCCGGCGGGCCTGCGTGCAGGGGATCACATACGCCTCAAGGGTGCCGGGCGCGACGACGCCGACCTGTTCCTCGCCATTCGCATCCGCCCCGCGGACGGCCTGTCGGTGCTGGGTAATGACGTCTTCCTGCAGACCGAAGTCTCGCCGCGCGTGCTGGCCGACGGGGGTCGCGTCGAGGTCCAGACCCACGCCGGGCCGCGCAACGCCTGGGTGGTCGCGGGGCTGGAGCCGCCGGTCCGTCTGCGCCTGCGCGATCTGGGCCTGCCCGCCCGCGGCCGCCATCCGCGGGGCCACCTGTTCGTGACCCTGACCCCGGCCGAGGACGCCCCCTCGGCCGCCGAGCATCTGCTGGACCGCTTCGCCCGGGTCTGGACGACCGCGCCGCTTGCGGCCTAAGGCCAGAGGGCCATGTCCCACAACAGCTTCGGCCATCTGTTTCGCGTGACCACCTGGGGCGAGAGCCACGGGCCGGCCATCGGCTGTGTCATTGACGGCTGCCCCTCCCGGATCCCCCTGACCGAGGCCGACATCCAGCCCTGGCTGGACCAGCGTAAGCCCGGCGGCAGCCGCTTCGTCACCCAGCGGCGCGAGAGCGACACGGTGCGCATCCTGTCGGGTACCTTTGACGACGGCGAAGGCCTGGTCACGACGGGCACCCCCATCAGCCTGCTGATCGAGAACGAGGATCAGCGCTCGAAGGACTATAGCGAGATCGCCCGCGCCTTCCGGCCCGGTCACGCGGACTATGTCTACCAAGCCAAGTACGGCGTGCGGGACCACCGGGGCGGTGGCCGCTCCAGTGCCCGCGAAACCGCCCTGCGCGTGGCCGCGGGCGCCATCGCCCGGCGCATCCTCGGCCCTGACATCAACCTTCGCGCAGGTGTGGTCCAGATCGGACCGCATCGCATTCCGGACGACGCGCTCGACTTCGACGCCGTTCAGAGCAATCCGCTGTTTGCGGCATCCAGCGAGGTCGTCCAGCCCTGGTCCGACTATCTGGACGGCATCCGCAAGGCCGGCTCCTCGATCGGAGCCGTGGTGGCGCTTGAGGTCACCGGCGTGCCGGTCGGCTGGGGCGCGCCGATCTATGCCAAGCTGGATGCCGAACTGGCCGCCGCCCTGATGTCGATCAATGCCGCCAAGGGCGTCGAGATCGGCGCGGGCTTCGCCTCGGCCGAACTGTCAGGCGAGGACAATGCCGACGAGATGCGGCTGGGACCGGACGGACAGCCCGTCTTCCTGTCGAATCATGCGGGGGGTGTTCTCGGCGGCATCTCGACCGGCCAGCCGATCACGGCGCGCGTGGCCTTCAAGCCGACCTCGTCCATCCTGACTCCACGCCGCACCGTGACCCGCGACGGCACCGAGACCGAGATCCGCACCAGGGGCCGCCACGACCCCTGCGTCGCCCTGCGCGCCGTGCCGGTGGTCGAGGCCATGGCCGCCTGTGTGCTGGCCGATGCGATGCTGCGGCACCGGGCGCAAGCGGGGTGATGCGCATTGTCCCCCTGCAGGATGACGACGTCGCAGCCGTCATCGCCTTATGGGAGACGTGCGGGCTGACCCGTCCCTGGAATGACCCCGCGCAGGACCTCGCGCTGGCCCGCAAGAGCGCCGATAGCGTCGTGCTCGTCGCCCGGGATGGAGTCCGGGTCTGCGGGAGCATCATGACGGGCTTCGACGGGCACCGGGGCTGGGTCTACTATCTGGCTGTGCACCCCGATGCTCGTCATCGTGGCCTCGGACGGGCCCTTATGACGGCTGCCGAGACGTGGCTGGCGGATCGCGGCGCCCCTAAGGTCCAGTTGATGGTTCGCGAGGACAACACCGAAGCTCTGGGCTTCTACGAGGCGCTCGGCATGACCTGGCAGGCTGTGGTGACGCTCGGTCGCCGACTTGACTGAACCACCCCCTTTTCGCCACCGACACTGTTACCTATATAGCGCCCGAACCGGCGCGGGCTGACCCGCGTTCTGCAATCAGGGAGACCGCATCATGATCGACGTCCGCCCCTTCAACAGCCTCGGCGGTGCCGACCACGGCTGGCTGAAGGCCCGCCATCACTTCTCGTTTGCCAACTATTATGACCCGAACCGCATGAGCTGGGGCCGGCTGCGCGTGTGGAACGATGACGAGATCGCCGCCAAATCGGGCTTCCCGCCCCACCCCCACGCCGACATGGAGATCATCACCTATGTCCGCACGGGCGCCATCACCCATGAGGATTCGATGGGCAACCGGGGTCGCACCGGCGCCGGCGACGTCCAGGTGATGAGTGCGGGCACGGGCGTGCGTCACTCCGAGTTCAACCTCGAGGATGAGACCACCACCCTGTTCCAGATCTGGATCGAGACCGACAAACCCGGCGCCAAGCCCGGCTGGGGCATGAAGCCCTTCCCGAAGTCGGACCGCAGCGGGAAATTCCAGGTACTGGCCTCGGGCAATCCGGATGACGGCGCGCTGGACATCAACGCGGACGCCCGGGTGCTGGGTGCCACCCTCAAGGCCGGCGAGAGCCTGACCTATGAGCTGGCCGAGGGCCGCCGCGCCTATCTGGTGCCCGCTGTCGGCGCGGTCCAGGTCAACGGCACGGCCCTGAATGCCCGCGACGGCGCGGGGATCAAGGACGAACCTACGATCACGGTCACTGCCCGCGAGGATGCCGAACTGGTCATGGTCGACAGTCGCTGACGGCCGGGGCGACGCGGGAAACCGTGTCGCCCTTTCGCCCTAGGGCAGACTGAACAGGATGTGGACCCAGCCCACTTCCTGGGCCTTTTCCAGCGCCTCGAACAGCGGCACGGCGAGGAAGAAGGCCAGACCGTCACGCAGGGTCGTCAGGAAGAACACCGGCTTCACCTCCAGCGTATCGGTGTCCCGCCACTTGGAGAAATCGGGCCAGAAGCGGGGCGTGCGGGCCTTGTAGGCGCGGTAGGGCTCGCCGAAGGTCGCCTCCAGCCAGGCTTCTTCCTGCCGGACGGTCAGATAGAAGACGCCGACCGCGATCAACAGGAACAGGACGGCGATGGTCACGCTGCCCGTCTGGGCGCCCATACCGAACGCCCCCATGAAGCTGAAGACGTAGAGCGGATTGCGACTGATCGAATAGGGTCCGAGGTTGACGATCTCGGCCTTCTTTCGCCCGCCGATGTAGAGCGAGCACCACGCCCGCCCCACCACGCACAGGGCGATCAGAGCCACGCCGAAGGTCTCCAGCCGCTCGTGCAGGGGCGTTTCCCCGCCCAAACTCTGGCTGATGGCGGCCAGCACCACAACGGCCACGATGGCGAGGGCCAGGGCCCCCTTCCGGATCAGCTGCACCCGGCGCAGATGATGGGGATCGGCCATGGTCATGAGGCACTCCTGTCGCCGGTGACGGTCCTCTCATTCCACCATACGACGCGAAAGCCAAGCGGACGCGTGTTACCCCTTAAGACGGCCTTCACCCTGTTGGGCCAGCCTGTCGCGGAACCGGAGACCCGCCATGCCCCGCAAACGCCTGATCTCGCTCGCTGTCCTCGTGGGAAGCGCCCTCATGCTCCAGGGCTGTCTGGTCGGCCCGGTCGTCGGCGCCGGTGCGGCCGTGGTCGGCGGCACGGTCAAGGCCACCGGCGCTGTGCTGGGGGCGGGCGTCGATGCCGTCACCACCTCGGACGAGGAAACCCGGCTCAAGCGTGAACGCGAACAGCGCGACTATGAGCGCGAGCAACGCCGCTGCGAACAGCGCCGGGCCCACGGTCGCGACTGCTAGAGCGTCCGTTCCATGGCGTAGTTGTGGATGGCCACGCCGCCGATTTCAAAGTCACGCCGCGCCGTCACCGTATAGCCGCGCCGTTCGAACATGCGGCGCGCTGGCTCGCTGGCTTCGACAAACAAACGTGTGATCCCCGTCGAGCGGGCTGCGTTTTCCAGCTCGTCGAGCATCAGAGTCGCCACACCCTGCCCCGCAACGGCCGGATCGACATACACGAGGTCGATGTGACCATCGGCTTCCAGATCGGCAAAGCCCGTCACGCGGTTCGCTTGATCGACCGCGACCCAGCCGCGCCGACCGTCCGTGATCTTCCGGCGAAAACGCTCTGCGCGCGACCCCTGCCCCACCCATGCCACGACTTGCTCGGCTGAATAATAGCGGGCGCCGATGTCCCGGACCGCGCGCTCATAGACTCCCGCCATGGCTTCGGCGTCGCCCTCGCGCATGGCCCTCAGCGTGATCATAACGTCAGCACGCACCGTTCGTTGATGGTCGGGCGGGCCACCTGGATGCGGCACAGGCCCGGCCAATCCGGCTTCATCCTGTCGGCGAACCACAGGCACAGGTTCTCGAGGCTGGGCATTTCAAGTCCCGGCTTTTCGTTGAGCAGGCCGTGATCCAGTTCCTCGGCCGCAGCCTTCAAGGCGCGATCCAGCGCGCCCAGGTCCGCGACCCAGCCGTGCTCGGCGTCGAGTGTCTCGGAGCGAACCGTCGCCTCGACCGTGAACGAATGGCCGTGCACCCGGCGATAGATGCTGCCCTCCGGCTCGTTCGGGAAGTGGTGGGCCGCATCGAAGGTGGCCTGTTTGGTGATCTCGAAAGTGGGCATCAACGCACGCCAATGAATTTGTGGGTCTGGACGCTCAGGCGCCACTGGGGGTGGGTCAGGCAGTAGTCGAAGGCCGCCGCGGTGTTGGCGACCGCATCAGGCCCGTCCATCGGCTGCAGCCAGAACCGTTCGAAGTCGAGGTCGGCGAACCGCTCGGGGCGGGCCGCTGCCTGCGGATAGACCAGTTTCAGCTCCTGCCCCGTGGTCTGCACCACCGGCGCATCGGCCTTGGGGCTGACGCAGATCCAGTCGATGCCGCCGGGCGCCGCGATCGTGCCATTGGTCTCGACCGCGATGTCAAAGCCGCGCGCATGCAGGGCCGCGATCAGGGCCTCGTCCAGTTGCAGCAGCGGCTCGCCGCCCGTGCAAACGACCAGCGGACGTCCGCCCTGCCCGCTCCAGAGGCCCGCCACATGGTCCGCCAGCGCCTCGGCCGACGCGAACTTGCCCCCGCCGTCGCCGTCCGTGCCGACAAAGTCGGTATCGCAGAAGGTGCAGACCGCCGACGCGCGGTCCTGCTCGCGTCCGCTCCACAGATTGCAGCCGGCAAAGCGCAGGAAGACGGCGACGCGCCCCGCCTGTCCGCCCTCGCCCTGCACCGTCAGGAAGGTCTCCTTGACCGAATAGGTCATGCGGCCACCCATTCGGCATGGCCGCGTGCGCGCAGCTCGCAGGCCGGACAGGTCCCGCAGCCATAGCCCCAGGCGTGCCGCGCCGACCGGTCGCCCCGGTAGCAGGTATGGCTGGTCTCAACGATCAGCTCGACCAGCGCCTCGCCTCCGATCCGGTCCGCCAGATCCCAGGTCTCGGCCTTCGTCAGGGCCATGAGCGGCGTCTCGATCCGCACCGGCTTGTCGAGGCCCAGCGACAGGGCGCGCTCCATGGCGTCGATTGTGTCCCGGCGACAGTCGGGATAGCCCGAGAAATCCGTCTCGCACATGCCCCCAACCAGCACATTCAGCCCCCGTCGGTCGGCCAGCGCCGCAGCCACGCTCAGGAACACCAGATTGCGCCCCGGGACGAAGGTGGTCGGCAGGCCCCGGGCATCCATCTCCATGGCCTTGTCGGCCGTCAGCGCGCTCTCGGCGATGGCGCCATAGCCGGTCAGGTCGACGACGTGGTCCTCGCCCAGCCGCTCCGCCCGGTCCGGCATCGCCCCGGTCATGCCCGCCCTTACCGCCAGCCGCGCCTGCATCTCGACCGCGTGCCGCTGCCCATAGTCGAAGCCGACCGTCTCGACCCGCTCATAGCGATCCAGCGCCCACGCCAGGCAGGTCGCACTGTCCTGCCCGCCCGAGAACAGGACGAGGGCCGAGGCGGCAGGCTGTCGGTCGAAAGCGCTCATGACAAATCTGCGGTCGGCCGGCTGGCCGCGCGCATGCACAAAAAGCCCGGAGAGGCTGGGAAGTACGCCTCATACACCCCGGGGCCGGACGATGCAAAAACGTCGAAAATGGGGCGTGAAAACGGTCGTTTCCGCTATTTACCATTCTGAAAATGGTTGTCGGCTAAGCCTGAATTCCAGTTGAGGGAGTATCGGTCAGTTATGCCGACGATCGAAAGACTGACCGAGAAGGCTGTGCCGGTCTCACCCGAGACGGTCGGGGCGGAGGTCTTTGCCCGCTTCAAGGCGGAACCTGACCTGCTGGTGATACCGGTGGTCAAGGACGGTCGACCGGTCGGCCTGATCGAGCGAAACGCCTTCCTCCTCAAGATCGCCGGCCCGCTGGGCCATGCCCTCTACAGCAATCGCCCCGTCACCGAGGTCATGGACCCGGAACCCTCGGTGGTGGACGCCGGTGTGCGCATCGACAGCTTCTGCGACGCCATTATGGGCTCGGGGCCGGGCGCCCTGACCCGCGGCTTCATCGTCACCTATGAAGGCCGCTACCGGGGCGTGGGAACGGTCATCGCCCTGCTCAAGGCCATCAATGACGAGCAACGGCTGAAGAATGTCGAACTGACCGCGCAGGCGCGCGAGGCGGCGGACAGCCGTACCCAGGCGCTCGCCGCGGCCCGGGCCAGGAGCCAGTTCCTGTCCGTCATGAGCCATGAGCTGCGGACGCCCCTGAACGGCGTTCTGGCCGTCGCCGAACTGCTGCGTCGCCAGCCGCTCAATCCTGCGTCCCAGTCGCACGTCCAGACGATCGTCGACTCGGCCGACACGCTGTTGCAGATCCTCCAGGACGCCCTGGACCTCTCGCGGGCCCAGGCCGGCGAACTGGACATGACCCCCCAGGCAACCCCGCTCCGCGCCCTGATGGACGAGCTGGCTGCCCACTGGGACCCGCGCGCGGCCCAGGACAACGTCCATCTGGTCGTCAGCTATGAGGGCGACACCGAACTCGCGGCCATGATCGACCCGGTCCGGATCCGCCAGATCTTCAACCACCTGATCGGCAACGCCCTGAAGTTCGCCCGCAACGGCATGGTCGAGGCCGGTCTGAAGGCCTGGCTGGACGGCGACCGCGTCGTCATGCAGGCCCGTATCCGCGACGACGGACCGGGCGTCGCGCCGGATCGTGTCGACGACATCTTCGAACCCTTCGTCCATGGCTCCGGCCCTGACGGCGCCGGCCTCGGCCTGGCGATCTGCCGCCAGATCATGGATCGCCTGGACGGTCGCATCTGGGCCGAGAACAACCCCGGCCGCGGGGCCACCTTCGCCTTTGATATCTCGGCCGAACGTGCCGAGCGTCCGGTCGAGACCGAGAGCAATGTATCCGATATGATGGACGCCGACTCCCTCGCCAATCCGCACATTCTGATCGTGGACGACAACGCCACCAACCGGGTCGTCGCCCAGGCGCTGTGCGAAATGTTCGGCTGTACGTCCGAGACAGCCGAGGACGGCATGGAGGCGCTGGACGCCATCAAGGCCCGGGATTTCGATCTGGTTCTGATGGACATCAAGATGCCGCGCATGGACGGTCTGCAGGCCACCCAGGCGATCCGCGCGCTCAAGGGGCCGATGCGCCAGGTGCCGATCGTGGCCCTGACCGCCAATGCCGATCCCGAGGATGCCCGTCGCTATCTGGCCGCCGGCATGGCCGCCGTGGTCGAAAAGCCGATCAAGCCCGAACGTCTGCGCCACGCCATGAATGCGGCCCTCTCCGCCGGGGCTGCCGACGACGAAGCCGAGGCCGAGGCCGAGGGTCCCCAGGCCGCCGCGGGCTGATCGCGCCATTTGCAGGACCGGCCCGGCGCGATAAGCACAGGGCATGGACCTTCCTGCGATCGCCCCCATACTCCCGCAACTGGCCTCCGGCGCGGCCCATACCCACGCGCTCGGCTTCACCTATGACTCGCTGGACGGGGACCGCGTGCGGATCCGCGTCCCCTGGCGCGAAGATCTGGTCGGAGATCCGGAAGCCGGCGTGATCGCGGGCGGCGGCGTCACCACCCTGCTCGATCATGTCGGCGGGCTGGCCGTCTGGGTGGCGCTGGATAACTTCAAGCCGCTGGCCACCCTGGATCTGCGCGTCGACTATATGCGCCCGGCCCGGCCGCGCACCGACCTGATCGCCGAGGCCCGCTGCTACCGGCTCACCCGGTCCATCGCCTTCGTGCGCGCCTGGGCGTTCGAGGACGCGCCGGACGACCCGGTCGCGGCCGCCCAGTCCGCCTACATTCTCACCTCCTCCCGGCCCGAGCGCCGGCCGCGTGTGGAGGCGGGCGAATGAGCCGCGTCATCGAGGCCATGCCCTATGCCCGCTTCCTCGGCCTGACGGTCGAGCAGGAGGCCGAGGTCCTGACCGTCACCATGCCCTTCTCCGACCACCTGATCGGCAATCCCATGCTGCCGGCCCTGCATGGGGGCTCCACCGCCGCCCTGCTCGAGATCACGGCCATGGCCCAGGTGGCCGAGACCTTTCCCGGCATGCATCTGCCCCGCCCGATCAATGTGTCGGTGGCCTATTTGCGCTCGGGCCGTCCCCAGAACGTCCAGGCTCGCGCCCGAATCAACAAGGCCGGCCGTCGCGTGGCCCATGTGCTGGCCGAGGCCTGGCAGGAGGACGAGGCCCAGCCGATCGCCGCCCTCACTGCCCACTTCCTGTTGGAAGACAGCTTTTAGTTGTAATCGATAATTAGTCATGGTTGCATCTTCCTGTGGCGCTCAGCCACGGGGGGAGATTGCACATGAACCGTTCCGACATCGGCCAGACCCTGGCCGGGCGCCTCTATGCGGCCGAGGCCGCGATTGACGCCGCCCTGATCGAGACCGCCCGCCTCGCCGCCTACCTGCCCGAGGCCCGGTCGGACGCCTATCTGTCGGCCGTCACCGGCCAGAAGGCGTTCGAGGAAACCGCCCAGTCGGTGGTCGCTTTGTCCCAGGCACGCGGACACATCGTCAAAACCCACGAACGACTGGCCGCCCTCGCCCGGGCGCTCGGCCTTGATCCGCTTGCCGTCGGGCCGGTCGACAAGCCCGGTGATGAGCCTCCGATCGGCGGTGGGGTCACCGGTGTCATTTCGCGGGAAACAGGTATTTCCCGGAACAGGGAACCGTGTTAAGACTTTCTTTACCGTAGTTGGTAGGAGGTTTTCATGGACAGAACTCAGGTTGTCGCCGGCGTGGCGAAAGAACTGCACGCCACCGAAAAGGCCATCGACGCGGCCATCACCCAGACGACCACCCTCGTCCAGTCCATGATCGGTGCCCGTGCGGTGCTCGAACTCTCGCCGGTGTCCGGCGCCGCCAGCCAGGCCAAGGCCATGGAAACCATCGCGGCCCTCAGCGAAGCCCGCACGGCGATCGTCGCCTGCCACGCCGAGCTGCAAAAGGATCACCGCAAGATGGGCTGGGGCGTTTACGCTGTCGGCCCGGTGAACAAGCCCGACGATTGGGAGACCCCGATCGGTGGCACCCCGCCGACCAAGGGTCACCTCCGCGTCGCCTGAATTCGGCGTAATGTTTAGCCTGGCTCATTCCGGTCAGGCGAAATTCAATGCATGATCGCCCTCTGAGTGTTTCGCTCGGGGGGCGATTTCATGTTTGACACCCTGCCAGCCCAGATTGGCGCCGTCGTGATCGTGCTGGTGCTGGGCTTCGCCTTCCTCAAGGGCGAAGATACCGAGCGGATCGCGGCCGGAGCGTATGGTCTGGGCTGGTTCGCTTCGCTTCTCGTTCAGACGGATTCAAATCTGTACAGCAGCCAATGGAGCATGATGGCGATCGACGTCATCATGCTGCTGGTTCTCGGGGCACTGGTCTGGAAGTCTCATCGCACCTGGCCCACCTGGGCCTGCGCTTGCCAGCTGCTGGTCGTAACGGCGCACGTATTGATGTCGCTCGACATTCGCCCGCCCGTTTCGTCCTACTACAGCGTCATCAACGTTGCGGGTTACGGCGTTCTGATCGCTCTCGCCGTCGGCACCTTCTGGGCCTGGCAAGAGCGCAAGGCAGCGGGTCTGGAATAGGCCGTCACCCGCCCTGCCCGCAAACCACGGCGGCCAGAAGATCGATGGTCAGCCCCTCCCCCGACCAGGTCTGGCCGAAGTCCAGCGTCGCCTGATCGGTCCAGAGCACGACAGCGACATCCAGTTCCGGCAGGATCAGGTTTCGCACCTGCACTCCGCCAATGGCCCCCTGCCGCTCCACCACCCGCGTCTCGATCCCGCAGGCCGTCAGGGTGACGGGAAACACCCAGACCGACAGGCCGCCGTATCCGGTCTCCGGACCGGCCTTCCACATTTCAGCGCGCGCAGCGTCCGAGATCAGCCGGCCGTCCATCAGGGCCTGATCGAATGCCAGCAAGGCCTCGACACTGCCGTACAGAGCGCCTGCCGGCCCATAGACCGACACGTCGATCAGCGGCTCGGGGCGCGTCCCGTCAAAGGCCTCGCTGACCGGTTCATGCGGCGCGAGGCGCACACTGCGCAGCCCCAGTGGCTCGCTGATCCGGGTGCGGACCAGGGTCTCGAAATCCTCGCCGGTCACCGCTTCCAGCACCAGCCCCAACACCTGGTAGTCACAGTTGTTGTAGGTAAAGCCCGCCCCCGTGGGCGCCCGGGCGGGCCCTTCACACAGGGCGCGCCAACCGGGCCCCTGCCCCTGATAGACGTCGGCCATGCCGTCGCGGTCCGCGTCGGGCGTGGCGCTCAGATCGGCCAGGCCAGAGGTGTGCATCAGCAGCTGCCGCAGCGTCGCATCGCCGTTCACCGGCCAGTCCGGAAGATACGTCGACACAGGCGCATCCAGCGACAGACGCCCTGCATCCACTTCCTGCAATACCAGCACGGCCGTGACCGACTTGGTCACAGACGCCCAGCGCACGGGCCGGAAGGGCGAGCCGCCTTCTCCATGCGCCGACAGATGCACCGGCCGCCCTGCACGCCATGCCCCGACAATGCCCGAAAACCCTTCCGGCACCGCCGCCAGCCGCTCCGGCACGGCCGGCACCGTCGGCGGCACCGCCGCTGCCCGGCCCGGCATGGCCAGCATCATCAGAAACAGCAGTCCGGCCAGATACCGCATCGTCGCCCCTCCACGCGCCATCACCGTAACACTGTACGGCCAGATCGGAAGGACGGATGCCGCTCCCGCGACCCTGGGCATCTTTTCCTATAACCTTCAGCCGAAGTGATTCGTCCGGAGGGCCGGTGTGCCGCTCACTCATGTGCAGATCTGGCGGGGGCTGGACCGGCTGGCGCAGGCCGAGGGACTGACCGCGTCGGGGCTGGCGCGGCGCGCGGGTCTCGACCCCACGGCCTTCAATCCGTCCAAGCGGCAGGGGCCGCCCCCCGAGGCCCGGCCCCGCTGGCCCTCGACCGAGAGCCTGACGCGGGTGCTGGCGGTCTGTGGCGTGTCGCTGGGCCAGTTCGCCCGCCTCGCCGAGGATGCAGACGAGCCGCCCGCCGCCGTGCCCCTGGTGGGCCTGGCCCAGGCGGGCCAGGATGGCTTTTTCGACGAGGCGGGCCTGCCCACCGGCGAAGGCTGGCTGGAGACCGACCTGCCCCGGCCGCGCGACGGCCTCTACAGCCTCGAGGTGTCGGGCGAGTCGATGGCGCCCCTTTACCGGCCCGGCGACAAATTGATCGTCGATGCCGAACCCCGCCCGGTGCGACGCGGCGACCGCGTCGTGGTGCGGACGCGCTCGGGTGAGACCCTCGTCAAGGAGATCGGGCGCAGTGGCGCCCGGGGCCTGAAGCTGCTGTCGATCAATCCCGACTTCCCGCCCCGCACCCTTGCTGCGGCCGACGTCGCCTGGGTGCGGCGTATCCTCTGGGTCAGCCAGTAGGCACGAAACGGGGCGTGCCCGTCCGGACACGCCCCGTTTCTACGCCTAAGAGGGCGCGATCAGTAGGTCAGATAGTGGGCGCTGACCCAGCCGCCGTTGCTCAGCTGCACCCATTCGCCCTGCGAGCCAGTGGCCTGTACCGACTGGCCGGCGCTCAGGCTGCCGATCTGGCGATAGTTGGTGCCCGGACCCGAGCGGACCCGCAGATTGGTCGTGGCGCGCAGCGAACTGGAGGCGGCAGGCGCCTGCCGGGCCCGGTCACGCTGCTGTTGGCAGCCGATGTAGGACCCGGCCGCAGCCCCCGCAGCCGCACCGGCCACAGCGCCCAGCTCGCGCTCATTGTCCGAAACCTGGCTGCCGGCCAGGGCGCCCAGCACGCCGCCGATCACGGCACCCGCCTGCTGGCGACCGCCCGGGGCGTCGCAATTGGTGATGCCGTTCGCCGACTGGGCACTGGCCACGCCGGGCAGGGCCGACACCGCCATCACGGCCGCACCGGCCATCAGGGCCTGTTTGATCATCTTCGACATGACTCACTCCTCTACTGGGGTCGATGCCGTAAAAATGCGCAGCCGGAGACAAAGGCTCCCATGAACCGGTTGTTGTTTTCGGTTCATAATTCTTGCGCTACCGCTCGGCTCGCGGAGCCGCGCTGCTTGAGCGCGGAATATCCTCCCCCATCGGGGGAGGGGGACCATGCGCAGCATGGTGGAGGGGGCCTGCCCTACCCCTACCCCGCCAGTTCGCCGCGCGCGCCCTTTTCGATCAGCTCGATCGTCTGGGCCAGGCCATAGATGGCGGCGAACGAGCCGAAGCGCGGGCCCTGCGAGGCCCCCAGCAGCACTTCATACAGAGCCGCGAACCAGGCCCGGAGCGGCTGGAAGTCGTGGTCCTTGCCGACCGCATAGACCTCGTTCTGGATCACCTCGCCGTCGGTCGTATCGGCCGGCAGGGCCCGCAGGCGCGCCGCCAGATCCTCGAACGCCGCCCGCTCCTGTTCGGTCGGCGCGCGATAGGTCTTCGCGGGCTTCACGAAGTCCTCGTAGTAGTTCAGCGCATGCCCCATCAGCCGGTCGAGCGTGGGCTCGCTCTCCGGGCTCGCGTCGGGCAGATACTTGGCGAAATAGGCCCACAGCTGCGCCTTCGACGAGGCATTCGCCACGCCGACCAGGTTCAGCAGCAGGCTGAACGAGACCGGGCTGGCGACCTCGGGCGGATCGCCCGCGTGGATCGACCAGACCGCATTGTCCATGCGCTTGGCCGGCTCCTGGGTGCGGAACTGGTCGATGAAGCTCAGATAGTCGTCGATCGCGCGCGGAATGACATTGAAGTGCAGGCTCTTGGCCGACTTCGGCGACTGGAACATGTACCAGCTCAGGCTCTCGGGCGTGCCGTAGCGCAGCCATTCGTCCATCGTCAGGCCATTGCCCTTGGACTTGGATATCTTCTTGCCCTCGATGTCGAGGAAGAGCTCATAGTTGAAGCCCTCCGGCGGGGTGCCGCCCAGCGCGCGGCAGATCTTCGACGCCTCGCGCACGCTCTCGATCAGGTCCTTGCCCGACATCTCATAGTCCACGTCCAGCGCGGTCCAGCGCATGGCCCAGTCGGGCTTCCACTGCAGCTTCACATGGCCGCCGGTGACCGGCAGCTCGGTGCGGCCGACTGCGGGATCGTCAAAGGTGATGGTGCCCGCCTCGACATTGCGCTCCAGCGTCGGCACCTGCAGAACATGGCCTGTCACCGGACTGATCGGCAGGAAGGGCGAATAGGTGGCGCGCCGCTCCTCGCCCAGCGTCGGCAGCATGATGGCCATGACCGCGTCATAGCGCTCCAGCATGCGCAGCAGGGTCGCGTCGAACCGGCCCGAGCGATACTGCTCGCTCGAGCTCATGAACTCATAGTCAAAGCCGAAACTGTCGAGGAAAGCCCGCAGCCGCGCATTGTTGTGGGCGCCGAAGCTGTCGTGCGTGCCGAACGGATCGCGCACCTTCGTCAGCGGCAGGTGCAGGTCTTCCTTCAGCATCTCCGGATTCGGCACGCCGTCCGGCACCTTGCGCAAGCCGTCCATGTCGTCCGAGAAGGCGATCAGGCGCGTCGGCCAGTGGTCCCCCGTCAGCGCGCGAAAGGCGTTGCGCACCATGGTCGTGCGCGCCACCTCGCCGAAGGTGCCCATATGCGGCAGGCCCGAGGGGCCATAGCCGGTCTCCAGGATCACCGGCCGTTGCAGGGCCTCGAAGGTCGCCAGCGCCTCGTCCGCCTTGCCCGCATCGATCAGCATCCGGGCCGAATTCAACTCGGCGTCCGAGAGCCGCTTCTTCAGCACATGGGCCAGAAGATTGCGGGCTTGTTCGAACGGCCACGAGCGGGCCTCACGGGCGAGGGTTTCGAGGTTCTGCAGCATGTCCGAGCGTTTGACCCGCAACGCCGCTCCGGTCAACGGCAGACCGGTTCAGCGGTTGATCCGGGCCGCGCTGACCACGCAGGCGAGGCCGCCCAGCACCACCACGACATCCTCCATCACGGCGCTCTTCTTCGGACCCACCGCCTCGGTGCACCGGGTCCGGGCCTTGAGGCCGACGAAGGCGGAAGGCACAGCCGTCGCCACAGCCAGCAGCCCGCCCAGTCGGGCCCGTCCGCGCGGTGCCAACGCCATGCCAGCCATGCAGGCGCTCAGGGCCCGCGCCATCAGCGCGCCGGGCTCGGTGCGATCCGGCGCGGACGGCTGCTTGTCGCCCAGCAGCTCGCCCAGTCCCAGCACCAGCGCGGCGACCTTGCCGACGCGACTGCCCAGCCCCGCCGGGCGGCCGGGGGTTCTCAGACCCATCAGGCCCGCCCCCGCGATCAGGGCACCGGGGGTCATGGACCGCGAGCCGGCAACGGCGCCGATCACGAGCGAGGGGAGCAGGTTCAGATGTCGCATGGAGGGTGAACACGCTGGACGAGCGACGGTTCAGCCGGATCGAACCCGGCCTGCGGTCGTTGTTCCTGCACGAGAGGAATGGAGGACCGTCCAATGACCTACCGGCGCTTTGCCGGCATGATCGCTGCCTCGACCGTGATCATGTACGGCCTGATGTATCTGAACACCTACCAGTGGAGCCACGTCCACTTCAGCGAGACCCGCCTCTACATGGCGCTGCTGATGGGCGCGACCATGGCCGTGGTCATGATCGGCTTCATGTGGTCGATGTACAAGGAGCGCGCCGTCAATCTGGCCATTGTCGGCGGAGCGGTGATCGTCTTCGCCGGCAGCCTCTGGCTGGTTCGCAGCCAGGCCACCGTGGGCGACGTTTCCTACATGCGCGCCATGATCCCCCACCATTCGATCGCCATCCTGACCAGCGAGCGGGCTAATATTCGCGACCCCCGCGTGCGCGAACTGGCCGACGGCATCATCGAGGCGCAGCGCCGCGAGATTGACGAGATGGAGACCCTGATCGCCGATCTGGAGCGCAATCCGCCGAACGGGGACTAGGCCGCCGCTGCCGCCTGGGCCTGCCAGCCTTCGCGCCAGGGGCGGCTGGCCTGGGTGAACAGCTTTTCGAACATCCCGGCGGCGTTCAGGGGCTTGGCGATACAATCGTCCATGCCCACGGCGAAATACTGCTGCACCTGTTCGGGCAGGGTATTGGCCGTCAGGGCGATGATCGGCGTGGCCGCGACCTCGCTGCCCAGTGCGCGGATGCGGCGCGCGGCCTCGACCCCGTCCATGACCGGCATCTGAATGTCCATGAGGATCACATCCCATCCGCCGCGCCGGGCCGCCTCGACCCCCTGCGCTCCGTCGTCGGCGGTCTCGCAGATCACGCCCTGCGCGGCCAGCAGGGTCGAGACCAGCACCTGGTTGCTCTCATTGTCATCGACATAGAGGACGACCATGGCGCGCCCCTCGTCCTCGACCTCGACGGACGCTTCGGGTGCGGATGGCATGCCCGGGTTCGCAGCCGATCCGGGCGACGTCAGCGCATCTCTATCGAGCTGCGTACCCCAGTCGTCGCGGTGCGACAGGTCGATCATCTGTTCCAGCACGACATGCAGCGTCTGGCCCGCGGCGCGGATGCGCCCCACATGATCTGCCTGCTCGGGCTCCAGACCCGCCCCAGCCAGCACATCGGCAAAACCCATCACGGCGTTCAGCGGGGTGCGCAGCTCGTGCGACATCTGGCTGAGGAAGGCCTGCCGAGCCTCGGCCATGGCCACCTTCTGCTCGGCGGCGGCGCGGGCGGCCTCGGCCTCGACCCGGTCGGTCACGTCCCGCTCGTTCAGCAGCACGCTGATGGCCCCCGTCACCGGATCCAGCACAGGTCGACAGTCGATGTGATGCCAGCGGGCCCCCTCGCGCGTCGTCATGCGATGAACCGCGTCGGTCGTCTGCCCGTCAAGCGCGCTCTGGAGCACGGCGCGGCCGTCCCCGGCCTCCGCGAACCGCGCGACCAGACCGACGCCCTCGCCATAGGTCGCAAAGGCTCCCGGATTGGCGAAGAGAACCGCATCCCCGGCATCGAACAGGGCGACCGGTCCGGCCGAATGGCGCAGCGCCTCTACGGCGCGCCGTTCCTCTTCGCCGACCTCGGTCTCGGTGGCCTCGAACAGCAGGACCCGGCGGCCATCGTCCAGCGCCACCGTCGAAATCATCGCCTTGACTGTCAGCGGCTGGCCCCTGGGATAGAAGGTCCAGCGTTCCTGCACACTGTCACCGCCCGCCGTGACCGACCTCAGCCGGTCCGTCCGTGCCCTCACCGCCGGCGACAGCGCGGAAAAATCCCGGGCCAGAAGCTCTTCCAGATCGGTCGCGCCCCACAGGGCCAGCGCCGCGCTGTTGGCGTAGACGCCAAAGCAGCTCTCCGGATCGAACAGCCACACCGCCCGCCTGAGGCTGTCCCATGCCGTCAGTTCCGCGCCGTCCGCCAGCCTGGGAAGTGTAACAGTCATAGGGACTTATCGGCGACAAGCCCTGAAGCAACCCTTAAGCCCTGCACGGTCCCGGCTTGACCCGACGGCGCCACCGTGACCAAAACCGCCGCCGCATGAAGACCGCCGATTTTGACTTTGACCTTCCCGAGGACCGGATCGCCCTGCGACCGGTCGAGCCGCGCGATTCCGCCCGGCTGCTGGTGGTGCGAAAGGGGGGGCTTGAGGACCGGATCGTGCGCGACCTGCCGGAGTTCCTTCGGCCCGGCGACGCCCTCGTCTTCAACGACACCCGGGTCATCCCGGCCCGTCTGGCCGGCAGCCGTCACCGTGTCGGTCCGGAGGGGGAGGCGCTCAGCGTCGCGGTCGAGGCCACGCTGCATCATCGCGATGCGCCCGATGTCTGGTCCGCCTTCATGAAACCCGGCAAGCGCATCAAACCCGGTGACCGCATCGCCTTCGGGCATCTCGAGGCTGCGGTGGTTTCAAAGGGCGACGACGGTCTGATCACCCTGCGCTTCGACCGGGCCGGTCCCGCGCTTGATGACGCCATCCGCGCGGTGGGGGTCATGCCGTTACCCCCCTATATCGCCGCAAAGCGCGCCGAGGACGACCGCGACCGCTCGGACTACCAGACCGTCTATGCCGAGCACGACGGCTCGGTCGCGGCGCCCACCGCGGGCCTGCATTTCACCCCGGCCCTGCTGGATGCGATCCGGGCGAAGGGCGTCTCGACCCATGCCGTCACCCTGCACGTGGGCGCCGGGACCTTCCTGCCGGTCAAGGTCGACGACATCGCCGAGCACCGCATGCACAGCGAATGGGGAGAGGTCGCCGCCGACACGGCGGAGGCGCTGAACCGTGTGCGCGCCAACGGCGGCCGCATCATCTGTGTCGGCACGACGTCCCTGCGCCTGCTGGAGTCCGCCACCGACCCGGACGGCATGATCGGACCCTTCCACGGCGACACCGCCATCTTCATCACGCCGGGCTACCGCTTCCGCGCGGTCGATGTGCTGATGACCAATTTCCACCTGCCGAAGTCGACCCTGTTCATGCTGGTCTCGGCCTTTGCGGGCACCGACACCATGAAGGCCGCCTACGCCCACGCCATCGCGACCGGCTACCGGTTCTACTCCTACGGCGACGGCAGCCTGCTGTTCCGGGGATGATACCACCGCCCACCTGATCCTTCTCCCCTTGCGGGAGAAGGTGCCCCCTGAGAAGGGGGCGGATGAGGGGTCGCGCTGCGGTTTGATCGTAATTGGCCGGGCGATGTGGACTCCTCGTCATCCGGCTGAGAGACCCCTCATCCGAGCCGCTCTCGCGGCCCACCTTCTCCCGCAAGGGGAGAAGGGACCTCGTGCCAGATCGAACGCCTCCGCCATCACGGCCGCGCCCGAATTCGCCCGCCCTTTCAACAGCCCTGCCCTTTCCCGTACCGGTCTTCTCGACCGGGTCAGCGCCTCGCCCATACTGCCCGGTTGCCCAAACCACCGGAGAACGCGAGCGTGATTTCAGACCATTCAGACCATTCAGACGGTGTTTTCGACCGTCTGAGTTCAAGACCGTCCCGGGTTTCAGACGGTTCAGACGGTAATTTCGCGATCAAACCGTCCCCTCGGCAAATGGAACCCGCGCCCCACTGCTCCGCTTCCCTGTCATGACCCAATCCCCCCGCACCGCCACCCTGTACCGCATGGTCATGCCCGGCCATGTCTGCCCCTATGGCCTCAAGTCGCTCTGGTTGCTCAAACAGAAGGGCTACACGGTCGATGACCGCCACCTCACCACGCGCGAGCAGACCGACGCCTTCAAGGCCGAGCATGGGGTCAAGACCACGCCCCAGACCTTCATAGACGGCCAGAGGATCGGTGGCTGGGACGACCTGCGCCGCCATTTCGGCTGGCCGGTCGCCGAGCCCGGCAGCACCAGCTACATCCCTGTCCTCGCCGTTTTCGCCGTGGCCGCCCTGATCGCCCTGGCCGTCGATGCCCTGACCACCGGCGGCATCACCTGGCATGTGCTGCCGAACTTCATCGCCACCGCCATGTGTCTGCTGGCCATGCTCAAGCTGCAGGATGTCGAGAGCTTTTCGTCGATGTTCCTCAACTACGACCTGCTGGCCCGTCGCTGGGTCCCGTACGGCTACGTCTATCCCTTCGCCGAGCTGCTGGCCGGTGTGCTGATGCTGGCCGGCGTGCTGACGTGGCTGTCGGTGCCGGTCGCCCTGTTCATCGGTGGTATCGGCGCGGCCTCGGTGTTCAAGGCCGTCTATATCGACAAGCGCGAGCTGAAATGCGCCTGCGTCGGGGGTGGGTCGAACGTGCCGCTGGGCTTCGTCTCGCTGACCGAGAACGTCATGATGGTCGGCATGGCCGTCTGGATGGCCGCGATGGCCTTCTAGTCAGAGGCCCAGAGCCCGGAACCAGGCGTCGATCTCGAGGGCCTCGGCGCGCATGGCGGCGGTGCGCTCGGCGGCTTCGGCATCGACCCCCCACTGGCTTTCCTGAAACGCCTCGTCCAGCCGGCTGAGATCGTGGGCCTGATCTCCGGTCAGGGCGCCCTTCAGCACCGCCAGCGCCAGCACCGCCGAGCCGTACATGGGCACCAGCGAGGCCAGACCGGTCAGGGCAAAATCGTCGAGCTCCAGCGCCAGCGCCTTCACCCGGGCCAGCGCCTCGGGCGACTGGGGGCGATGGACGATGCCCGAGCCGGGTTCCAATCGGATACCGTGTTCGGCGGCCCATTCGCGCCAGCGGCCCCATTCAGCGTCCTGTTTCGCCCGCAGGCTGGCAGGCGCCTCGGCCGGGTAGCAGATCAGGTCCGAGCCGGCATAGGCGGCGATCTCGTCCGCCACGGCCCCGCGGGCGGCACTGACCGCATCCAGGGCCGTTGAGGCCAGACGGGTGGCCGGCATGGTGGCGGGCTCGATCACCTCGATCTGGCGATCCCACTCCGCGGCAACCCGCGCCGCAGCCTCGGCCGTCGGCAGGACCAGCGGGCGGCCCGCCGGCGTCTTCGGCGTGCGACCGTCCAGCTGAACGGCGTGGCCGCCCTCGACTGCGGCCACACCGGCGGCCTTCCAGAAGCGTTTCGGCCGGTCACCGGGCTCGCGAAAGCCTTTGGCGGCAGCGACATTGGGGTCCAGTGGCGGGATATGGCTCATGTCGTCTCCCTCTGTCGGGCGGCAAAGGTGTCCAGCTGGCGGGCCAGGTCGTCGAAGGTCGTGGCCACGTGATGGGCGCCGGCCTCGACCTGTTCGGCCTCGGTGTGGAAGCCCCAGGCTACGCCCTGGGCCTGCACTCCGGCATTGCGGGCCATGCGCATGTCATGGCTCGTATCGCCGATCATGATGGTCTGCTCGCCGCGCGCGCTGCAGGCAGCAATGGCGGCGTGCAGCATGGCGGGATCGGGCTTGCCGGGACCGTCCTCGGCGCAGTGGCTGGACAGAAACAGGTCGGCCCACCCTGCCCGCGCCAGATTGCGCGCGACGCCACGCCGCGACTGACCAGTCGCCAGCGAAAGGCGCCAGCCTCGCCGCTTCAGGTCCGCCAGCAGGTCCATGGCCCCCGGATAAAGCGGCTCCTCGAACCCCGGCTCGGCATGCATGGCGACGAAGGCCGCCTTGTAGTGGTCGGTGTAGCGGTCAACGTCCTCCGGCCCCAGATCGGGCGCAAGGCGGGCCATGGCCTCGGTCAGGGACAGGCCGACCCCGCCCCGCACAAACTCATAGTCGGGCTCGGGCAGGCCCATGGCCCGCGCCGCGGTCCGGGTCGCGCTCAGGATCGTCGCCCGACTGTCGACCAGGGTGCCGTCGATGTCGAAGACCGCCAGCATCTAGCGCCGCACACCCGCGAACGGGTCGTGATCGGACTCGTCCTCCACGAAGCCGAAATTCTCGAAGCCGGCCTTCATCTCGGGGCTCAGGGGTGCCTCGACGATCAGCTTGCCTCCGCCCGGGTGGTCCAGCTCGATGCGGCGGGCATGCAGTTGCAGCTTCAGCCCGCCGGACAGCGCCGCAGAGGTCTCGTCGCCGTATTTGGGATCGCCGAGGATCGGGTGGCCGATCGCCTTCATGTGCGCCCGCAGCTGATGGGTGCGACCCGTGAACGGGCGCAGGGCCATCCACGCCACCTTCTGTCCGGCGCGCGACACCGTCGCAAAGGCCGTCTCTGCCGTTTCCGCCCCATGCTCCTTGATGTCGGCCGGCCGCATCATCTCGAAGTCATTGATGCCGGTCTTCTTCAGGGGCAGCTCGATCCGTCCGGAGGCCGGCTTGGGCGTCCCCGCGACCAGGGCCCAGTAGGTCTTCTTGGCCTGACGCCGGGCAAAGGCGCCGGCCAGCCGCTTGGCCGCCTCGGGTCCCTTGCCGAGCAGCAGCACGCCCGTGGTGTCGCGGTCCAGCCGGTGGACCAGACGGGGGCGCTCCATCCCCTCGCCCCAGGCGGACAGCAGGCCATCGACGTGGCGCGAGGTCTTGGTACCGCCCTGCACCGCCAGACCGTGCGGCTTGTTCAGCACGATGACCAGCTCGTCCTCAAAGATCACCAGCGAGCGCGCATAGGCCGCATCGCGCGGGTTCAGCGCCTTGCGCTCGCCCGGCACCTTTTCCTTCTGCTCGGGGATCGGCGGGACGCGGATCATCGACCCGGCCGCCAGCCGGTCCTCCGGTCGGGCGCGCGAGCCGTCGACGCGGATCTGTCCCGACCGGGCCAGCTTCTGGACCTGGATGTGCGAGACATGCGGCCAGCGCCGGCGGATCCAGCGGTCCAGGCGGATGCCGTCTTCCTCGGCGGCGACAGGCAGGGTCTTCACTTCGCGGCTCACAGCACGCCTCCCGCCATACGGCGCATGATCCAGAGCCCCACGAACAGGGTCCCGACAGACAGAACGAACGAACCCACCGCATACAACGCTGCAAGGGCGAGCTGGCGCCGCTCAATCATCAGGGCCACCTCCAGCGAAAAGGCCGAGAAGGTGGTGAACCCGCCCAGAACGCCCACACCGACCAGCAGACGCCATGTGTCGGCGTGCGCCCCGCCCCGCTGCGCCAGCCATCCCGCCAGCAGCCCCATCAGCAGGCCCCCGGCGACGTTCACGCCAAAGGTCGGCCAGGGCCATGCAGCCGTCGGCATCCAGCGCTGCAACACGGTTCCGACCCCGTACCGGGCCATGGCCCCGAGGGATCCTCCGGCCGCGACGAGCATGAAACGAATCATGGGGTGGGCTATATAGCCTTGGAACGGGGAAGCGAAGGGCGGGGGCTCATGCACGACTTTGGAATGGCGGCACTGCACCATGTGCTGGTGTTCGGCCTGGCGATCATGCTGGCCATGGAGCTGGCGCTCATGCGGGCGCCGGTGATCGATGTCCGCCGCCTGGTGCGGCTGGATGCAGGCTATGGAATCACGGCCGTGCTGGTCATCGTGGTCGGCGTGACCCGTGTGCTCTGGGGCGCGAAGGGCTGGGCCTTCTACCGCGACAACCCGGCCTTCTGGACCAAGATGGGCCTGTTCGCGGCGATCGGACTGATTTCCATCCTGCCAACCGTGGCCTTCATGCGCTGGGCGAAGGCGGCACGCGCCAATCCCGAGTTCCAGCCGACCGCCGCGCAGAGGGCCGGCGTGCTGCGCTGCCTGCTTCTGGAAACGGGGCTTCTGATCCTGCTGGTGGTGGCCGCCGCGGCCATGGCGCGCTGGCCGCTGGTTTGACTGTCCAAAACTTCACTTGCCGGAACAGCCCCTCCCCGACGATGGTTAATTCAGGCGCACCGGTTTCGTGCGTCGGGAGAACGCCGGTGGCCGGAGGGCGTGATCTGCGATACTGACCGGTCAGTAAAGCTGGGCTGTTTCGACCATGACCGACCATACGCCGCCGCCACCGCCTCTGGGCTCCGAGCCTGCGCCGATGACCGGTCCGGTCGCCGAGACCCCGGCCCATACCCCGGCTCCTGCGCCGCATCCGGCCCCGAACGCGCCCCCGCCCGGGGCCGCGGACGTCGAAAATCGGGAGGCTCCCTCGCCCCGGCCGCCGCGCCGCGACGCGCACATGCGTACCGCCGATGGCATCCTGAAACCGATCCAGGACAGCGCCTATTTCTCCCATGACCCGGATGAGCTGGCCATGGTGTCGGCTCACATCGACGAATACTACAATCAGGCGCTGGACATTTTTCCGTTCTGGGAAAAGGACGGAAAGCCCGACCGCTTCCACGTGCTCTTCACCCGCCAGATCAATGAGCGCTTCCCGGTCGACATGCCGCTGCGCAGCCATATCCACGACTATGGCCGGGGCGTCTTTGCAGCCCTGATGGTGCACGTCGGCGTCAAGCGGATCACCCAGGCGCTGGCGCTTGTGGCCCTGACCCTCATGGCGACGCTGGGACCGACCTGGTTCGCTGAATGGACAGGATCGCGCCCCATCGGTCTGGGGCTGGCGGCCGGCGGCATGGTGCTGACGCTCGGCGTCTACTGGGTGCTGCAGGCCATCCTGTTCATCCAGTACCGCTTCCGGCTGGAGAATGACTCCTACCAGCTGTCACGCGAGATCGTGCAGCAGACCCGCGAGCTGCAGAACCTGTTCACCTCTGCCCGCGCCATGGCCGACCAGGCCGAAACCCAATACCAGATGGACGGCAAGGGCTGGGGGCAGCGCGCGCTCTACCTGACCCGCCTCACCATGTGGATCGGCGCCCGCATGGAGTATCTGGAGAAGTACGTCCAGATGGAGCTGTGGCGGGTCCGGCGCGAGCGCTACTGGACGCGCTGGGTGTCGCGTATCGTGACCCCGCTGATCCTGATCGTCTGGCTGGTCATCTTTGCCCAGCAGCCCCCGCCCATCGATGCCACCGCCTTCCGCGGCCTGCAGGCCCTGGCGGTGATCGTCGGCGTGGCGATCAGCGTCCTGTCCTACTTCCGCTGGCAGACCCCGGTCGGGGCCATCCAGGACAAGCTGGGTGCCGAAAGCTGGGTGCGGTACGCGTCGCTGGACGTCGACAATGCCGTTGCCGACCAGGTGCGCCGCGACAAGGAGCGCCTGGTCGAATACCGGGCCCTGACGCGGGGTCGCTAGGCTCTAGTACCCGCCCAGGGCGCGGGTCACTTCGCGGGCGTCATAGGCGCTCGGCCGATCCGGCTTTTGCCCCTGCCCCATGACGACCTCGAGCGTGGTGGAGGTGGCGCCCGGGCCGGTCAGGTTCAGGCCCACACCGACGCCGACACCCGAGCTGGAATAGCCGCCGTAGCGGCTTGAACCCGCGCCGATCGACACGGTCGGACGTACGCCGCCCCGCGGATCCAGCCGGCCATCCGTCCAGCGCTGGGTGACCTCGAACCAGTCGAAACCGCGCTCAAGCGTCAGCTCGGCGGCGCGCAGCAGGGCGTAGTCCGCCACGGGTGCGGGGTCGCCTACGCCGTTGTAGGTCACGCGGTACCGGTTGGTCTCGATCGCCGTCTCGGCATAGCCTTGGCCACCCGGACCGCCCTGGGGGCCGTAGGGGGCGAGACTGGCGCAGGCGCCCAGCGCCAGCACAGACGCGCCGGCCATCGCCACAGCCGCCGGCCGGATAAAACGGGTGAACGTCATCGGATGTCTCCTCCACTCTGTCCGGAAACAGCGCCTGTTTCCGCGCTTCGTTCCGGAAGGGACAGGCCGGCCGCAGCCATGGCCCGACAGAAGTCGTCCGGCAGGGGCGCTGCGACATCCCGCAGTCCCCCCTCAGGGTGCGGGAAGCGCAGGCGGGCCGCATGCAGCATGAGCCGTTCGGCCCTCGCTCCGCCCAGCGTCAGCGTTCCGCCATAGCGGACGTCGCCGACCAGCGGACTGCCCAGATCGGCCATGTGCACCCGCAGCTGGTGCATCCGCCCGGTATGCGGCTCCAGCTCGACCAGCGCCGCCTGATCGTTCCGCGCCAGCGCGCGATAGCGGCTCTCGGACGGCTGGGCGCCGGGCGTGTCATCGGGCACAGCCCGCATATAGCTCTCGCGGCCGATTTCTTGGCGCAACAGGGCCCGGCGGATGACGCCCCGGTCCTGCGGCGGCGGCGTCTCGACCAGCGCCAGATAGGTCTTGGTCAGCTTCCTGTTCTGGATCGCCTTGCCGAGGAAGCCGGCCGCCGGCTTGGTCTTCGCCGC
The DNA here is from genome assembly GCF_017744255.1 of Brevundimonas sp. A19_0. GTDB lineage: Bacteria > Pseudomonadota > Alphaproteobacteria > Caulobacterales > Caulobacteraceae > Brevundimonas. Next base: position 46,874 of record NZ_JAGHQP010000007.1, read on the forward strand.
CAGGATGACGCCCGATGTGTCGCGGTCCAGCCGATGCACCAGATGCGGCCGCTTGCCGTTCGAGCGGGCAAAGGCCCACAACAGGTCGTCCAGCGTATGGGCCTTGATGCGCCCGCCCTGGCTGGACAGGCCCGCCGGCTTGTCCAGCACCAGCACATGGGCGTCCTCAAACACCACCGACGCCCGGACGGCGGCGATTTCCTCATCGGACAGGGTGACGGGCGGCTGGAAACTCACCGAGGGTGCATACCCCGCGAACGGCGGGCTGTCAGGCGCTCAACCGCTCAATCTCCTCCGGCGTGAAGAGCTGCAGCGTCTTCAGGTCACGACCCAGACGACCCAGCAGATCCCTGGCCCCCATCACCCGGTCGTAACCCTCGTCGCCCGGACGCAGAATCACATGCTCGCCGGCAACGTCGTCCCAGGCAAGTTTTACCGGCTCGCCGAACCCGGCGGCCAGGTCGGTTTCGATCCGCGCCAGGGCTTTCAGCTCGTCGACGCGGGCGACCGTGGAGGCGCGCTGCGAGGCCGTGTCGCCGACCTCGGTAAAATAGCCCACGCCGGTCACCTGTCGGATCTGCGCCGCGGGCCGGTGCACCACCTCGACCTCGGCCGGCAGCGTGACCGCATAGGCCTCGGCGGACGCGACACCGTTGACCAGGGCCCGGAACGGCGTTGACGATTCTCCCTGAAGAATCATCAGGCTCGAGGTGGGAATTGCGACGCTGGTCGCCGGCGACGCGTGGGGCGGACGCTCCTGCACCAGTGTCGTCGACGGACCCGCCACAACCGCAGAGCGGGTCGAGGCCCCCCGACTGGCCGGGCCTCTGCTCCCATCAATCGCATGAGGGGCGACCTGTCGCCCGTCACCCGCACTGGTGATCCGGCCGCTCGCGGCGGCGGGCATGGGGGCAGCAAGCCCGGTCAGCCAGGCAGAACTGTTCATCGCAGCGATCATCGGCTCACCTCCGTGACCCGCGACAAGCAAAATCCGCGCCGAGGTCCGCGCCCGATCAGCCCTCAGATCAGCGCAGGACGCCCTTGCGGGCCATCATCCGGCTGTACATCACGAAGCCGAGGCCCAGCAGGAAGATCACGGCGCTGAAGATCATGCCCGTGGGGCCCATGATATCGCCCGCGCCTGACATCTGGCCGTAGACGACGCTGATGGCGAAGGCGATCAGCGAAGCCAGAAAGGCGGGGAAGGCCCATTTACTGCGAAGCAGAAGCAGGACAGAGGCCAGCACACCGCCCCAGACGCCGATGGCCCAGACCGCCTCCATCCACATCGGGAAGCTTTCGAAATAGGCTCGCTGCTCTTCCGTGAACTGGGCCAGATAGCCCGCATTCTGCGTCTGGGTCATTATGTAGTCGAAGCCGCCAAAGCTGTTCCACAGCAGCGCCACCGCGCCCACGGCCCACAGGTGCCAGGGCGTCCTCACCGTCATCGCGTTCATGTCTCTCCCCTCCCAAGGTTGACGCAGGTGAGGTTACGCCGATCTCTGAAAACGGCAACGCTTTCGGAGGGGGAGGCCTAACCGCCCTTCATCTGATCCCGGAGGGCCGCCCAGCGATCGAGCCGGTCCTTGACCTTGGCCTCGTGACCCTCGCCTTTCGGCTTGTAGAAGACGCGGCGCTCCATCTCGTCGGGGAAGTAGTTGGCGCCGGAGAACCCCTCGGGCGTGTCGGGATCGTACTGATAGCCCTTGCCGTAGCCCAGCGATTTCATGAGCTTCGTCGGGGCGTTCCGGATGTGGGCGGGCGGCATCAGGCTGCCGGTCTCGCGCGCGGCGCGCGCCGCGGCCTTGTAGGCCTCATAGACGCCGACGGACTTGGGCGCGGTCGCCAGATGCACCACGGCCTGCGCCAGCGCCAGTTCCCCCTCGGGACTGCCGAGGAAGTCGTAGGTGTCCTTGGCCGCATTGGCGACCAGCAGGGACAGCGGGTCAGCCTCGCCGATGTCCTCGACGGCCATGCGGACGATCCGGCGCGCCAGATAGAGCGGATCCTCGCCCCCGTTCAGCATGCGCGCCAGCCAGTAGAGCGCCGCATCGGGGTCCGAGCCTCGAACCGATTTATGCAGGGCAGATATGAGGTTATAGTGCTCTTCTCTGCTCTTGTCGTAAGCGGGCGCCCGCTTCTGCAGCGTGCCGGCCAGGGCCTGTACGTCCAGCGGGGCCTCACCGGGCAGGCCGAACAGCACCTCGGACATGGTCAGCAGGTATCGCCCGTCCCCGTCGGCCAATGCCAGCAGGGCCTGCCGCGCTTCCGGCGTGAGCGGCAGGGGCTTGCCCTCTTCCCGCTCTGCACGCGTCAACAGTTGATCGAGTGCGTCATCATCCAGCCGTTTCAGCACGAACACCTGTGAGCGGGACAGCAGGGCGCCGTTCAGCTCGAAGGACGGGTTCTCGGTCGTCGCCCCGACCAGGGTGACGATCCCCTCCTCCACGAAGGGCAGGAATCCGTCCTGCTGGGCGCGGTTGAAGCGGTGGATTTCGTCCACGAACAGCAGGGTCGACTGGCCCGCAGCCCGGCGCGCGCGGGCCGCCTCGAACGCCTTCTTCAGATCGGCGACTCCGGAGAAGACGGCACTGATCTGCTGGTACTGATAGCCCGCCGCTGCCGCGAGAAGGCGGGCGATGGTGGTCTTGCCTGTGCCGGGCGGACCCCACAGGATCATGGAGCCTAGGCGTCCGCTGTCGACCATGCGGCGGATCGGCCCGCCCTCGCCCAGCAAATGATCCTGGCCCACCACCTGGTCGAGGGTGGTCGGACGCAGGCGGTCGGCCAGGGGCGCATCAGGGGGATGGATACCCGAGGCTTCGAAAAGATCGCTCATGGGCCTATGTAGGGGCCGGACACCGCCGCGACAAAGGACATCTCATGGCCGAGACCGCCCCGCCTACTCCGATCGGACTGATCCCCTATCTGACTATCCCGTCGCGGGGCGGACAGGCGGCGGTGGAATTCTATCGCGCCGCTTTCGGGGCCGAGGAAGTAGCGCGGAACCTGGCCGACGACGGCGAGCGGCTGCTGCAAAGCCGGCTCACGATCAACGGCAGCCTGATCATGCTCTCGGACGAATTTCCGGAGTACGGCGGAGAGGCCGATATCAAGCCCGTCGGCGTGGCCCTGCACCTGCAGGTCGATGACGCCGACGAATGGTGGAACCGCGCCATCGTGGCCGGCGGGATTCCGGTGATGCCCCTGGCCGACCAGTTCTGGGGTGATCGCTATGGCCGGCTGACGGACCCCTTCGGCCACACCTGGTCGATCGGGGCGCCGATCAGGGACTGAGCCCCGGTCAGCGCATGGTCCCGTTCAGGCGCTGACCGCCACGCTCAATGACGACCTGGGTGCCACGGGAAAGTCCCGCCAGCTGATCGGCTGAGGACACCGGGCGGCCACTGATCGACACGATGATGTCGCCGCGGCGGAAGCCTTGCCGGGCTGCGATCGAGTTACGGGTCAGCCCCCCGACGATAACCCCCTCGGCAAACGGGTCGCCCAGCAGGCGGTCGGCGATGGCGGGGTTGAGGGCCAGCACCTGGGCGCCAGCCAGCGCACCCTCACGGATCACGACGGCGGCGTCCAGATTGATCTCACCCGGCAGGGGCTGAACCCGCGCATTCACACGCTGCTCGCGCCCGTCCCGCAGGAGGGTAACCGCCACAGTGTCGCCCGGAGCGCGGGTGCCGACGCGGAAGTTCAGACCGCCCTGGTCGTTGATCTCATTGCCCCCGACGGACAGGATCACATCCCCGGCCTGAATACCCGCACGCGCGGCCGGGCCATTGGCGAACAGGTCGGTGACCTTCAGCCCGCGCGGACGGTCCAGGCCCATGCGCGTGGCCTCTTCCGCCGTCAGCGGCTCCCCCTTTACGCCCAGCCAGGGCCGGACGACACTGGTCTCGCCGTCCAGCGCCGCATCGACCACGCGCTGGACCATGGTGGCGGGCACGGCAAAACCGACGCCCGAGGACGAGCCCGAGCGCGAAAAGATGGCGGTGTTAATGCCGATCAGGTCACCATCCATGTCGACAAGCGCCCCGCCGGAATTGCCCGGATTGATCGCCGCATCGGTCTGGATGAAGGAGCCCGAGTCCGAAATGCCGGTCTCGGTGCGGTTGAGGGCCGAGATGATGCCATTGGTCACCGTCTGGCCGACCCCGAAGGGGTTGCCGATCGCCAGCACCAGATCGCCGATCTGCTGATCCTCGCCCGTGTCGATCCGCAGGACCGGCAGCGGCTCCTCGACATTCTGGAGCTGCAGGACGGCGATGTCCGAGCGCTCGTCCGCCAGAAGCACCTTGGCCGCAAACTGTCGGCGGTCATTCAGGCCGACGGTGATTTCGTCCATGCCCTGAATGACGTGGTTGTTGGTCACGACAATGCCGTCGGCGCGCACGATGACGCCCGACCCGACGGAACCGGTGGGCTGTTGCCGGAACTGGCCCCAGAAGGGATCGCGATAGGTCTGGACACCGCGGGCCGAGATATTGACCACCGCCGGGGCCGTCGCCCGCACGACCGGGGCGAAGCTGGCCTTCACCTCGGCCGCATCGCGCGGCACCGCCCGCTCGGCCGGGGGCTCGAACACACTGTCCTGGGCGCGGGTGTCGTCCGGGGCTCCGCAGGCAGTGAGGGCCAGGGCAAGAACGGAAACGGCAAGGGTCGGGAACTTCATCGGCAATCCACTGCGGCAACTGACGGGTTCGCCCATATTGCACCGCCGCAATGGGACGGGATGATGGCGAGGCCGGACGCAGCGCCCGACACAGGTCCTCTGATATGGCCATCAGGCCGCTTTGCGCCTAAATGCCCCTCCCGTTTCGCCAGACTGAGTGGCCGCCGCCTTGCCCTTCCCCTTCGACATTTCCGCCACCGACGGCCGCGCCCGGACCGGGGTCCTGCGTACGCCCCGGGGAGACATCCGCACCCCGGCCTTCATGCCGGTCGGCACGGCCGCGACGGTCAAGGCCCTGACGGTCGATCAGGTGGCCCAGACCGGCGCCGACATCCTGCTGGGCAATACCTATCACCTGATGCTGCGCCCCGGGCCCGAGCGCATGGAGCGACTGGGCGGGCTGCACCGGTTCATGAATTGGGAAAAGCCGATCCTGACCGACTCCGGCGGGTTCCAAGTCATGTCCCTGTCGGGCATCTCGAAATTGACCGAGGAGGCGGTGACCTTCTCCAGTCATATCGATGGCTCGAAACATGTGCTGACCCCCGAGCGGTCGATCCAGATTCAGGCCGACCGGCTGGGCGCCGACATCTCGATGCAGCTTGACCAGTGCGTCAGCTGGCCGGCGGAACGCCCCGCCGCCCAGGCCGCCATGGAGCTATCGATCCGCTGGGGCGCCAGGTCCAAGGCTGCCTTCGGTACGCGCGAGACCCAGGCCCTGTTCGGCATCCAGCAGGGCTCGACCTTTGAGGACCTGCGCCGCCAGTCCTCCGAACAGATGCAGGAGATCGGCTTTGATGGCTATGCCATCGGCGGTCTGGCCGTCGGCGAGGGGCATGAGGCCATGTGCGAGGTGCTGGACTATGCGCCCGACATGCTGCCCGCCGACCGGCCGCGGTATCTGATGGGTGTGGGCAAGCCCGTCGATCTGGTCGAGGCCGTCGCGCGCGGGGTCGATATGTTCGATTGCGTCCTGCCGACCCGCGCCGGACGCCATGGTCAGGCCTGGACCTGGGACGGGCCGCTGAACCTCAAGAACGCGCGCTTCGCCGAGGACCAGGATCCGCTGGATGCGACGCTCGATTGCCCGGCCTCATCCATCTATTCAAAGGCTTATCTGCATCACCTGATCCGCGCGGACGAGATTCTAGGCAAGGTGCTGCTGACCTGGCACAACATGGCCTTCTATCAGGCCCTGACGGCGGCTATGCGCGAGGCGATCGCGGCGGGCCGGTTCGAGGCCTTCCGCCGCGATTTCCACGCCCGCCACACCAAAGCCTGAGGTCAGCCGCCGTTGTGCTGGCGGTCGATGGCGGCCTGGGTCTTGGGGCCGTGGTCGTCAGAGCGGCTGTGGGCCGCGACGTTGTTGCGGGTCCGGCCCATGTGGACCTCCTCGCCATCCAAGTCGTCGCCCTCGTCCATATAGTCGGCCATTTCGCCGGCAGCGGGGGGCGCGACCGTCGCGTCCTTCACATCGGGGGCAGCATAGCGCGACGGTTCGGGATGGACCGCGGCGTTTTCCTCGACCGCCCGGTCATTGGGCTGACGGGGGTCGGTGGCGGCGTTCTGGGCCGTGGCGGTGCCGGACTGGACGTTCTGATGGGGCATGGGGCTCTCCTTGTTGGGTGTCATGAAGACAACCGGGCGGAGGGCGGGGAGTTCCGAAATCAGCGGCGACGCGGCTGGAACCAGCGAGGGGCGGCCGGTGGTGCGCAGTTGAACCGCATCCCCTGCCCTTTCAGAAAGGCCCGTCGCAACCGTCCCGCCTCGATGGCGGCCTGGACCTCGCGGCTGTGCCGATCGGCACCGGACAGGGCCCGGACCCAGCCCCGGGCCGGGATGAAATCCGTCGCCGTGTCGCGGATGACGTCGAGGGCGGCCTCGGCGGCGGCATCGACCGCCTGATCGCCCAGGGTCCGCCCGTCGGGTGCGGGCGGTTCGTCGAGGTCCGGGCCCAGCGCTTCGTCCAGACGGCCAATCTCCGCCCCGATGGTCGAGCAGCGATCCAGATTGCGCATGTCATAGGGATTGGCCTGGGCCTGCAGCAGCACCGTGGGAATGCGCTCGCGCTTGACGCCCACATCCTCGAGCGGCGCCGTGACCGCATCCCCCAGCCCGTCAGCCACGGTCCGCACGCCACTGCACCCGGCGACGGCGAGGGTCAGGATCAGACAGGGGAGGAGGCGACGCATCATACGCCAGCCTAAGCACACTTGCCTCCGGGCGCGCCAGTGGGATGGCCGGGGGATAAAATTGTTGACAAATTCCTAATTCGAGCGCTTATCGACTTGACGAATCAGGGGGATGGAGATGTTGGCGCCACTTAACGCTATTTTGTGCCGCCACGACTTTTACTGGTCGGAGCGCCACGGGGCCGAACGGTGCCGTCGCTGCGCCAAACTGCGCGAGACCCCCCAGAAAATCCTCCACGCCGAACCGCTGCGGTTCGACCTGCCCGAGCCCCGGCCGGCGGCCGAGGTCATGGCCTTTCCGGAGGCTTCGGGCGCCAATGCGGCCTCGATCGAGCCGACACCGGACCTGAAGACCCGCATCGAACAGTTCGCCGGGGGTCAGGATTTGGACCGGGCCGGTGTTCTGCGGCTGTTGCTGGACCTGATCGAGGACGGCCAGTCCTCCGATCCCCAGATCGTGGGCATCACGGCTGCCGAGGTTTATGCGCGTCTGCACGCCGCCGCCCAAGGCTGACACCCTCTTCCCTGCGGCTGTGCACAGCCTGATCGTGAGTCCGCTTGACTCCTTGGAAGCGCCGGGGAATTTAGGAGAACAAAACACGAACATAAAGCCTCATGCCCCTTCCCCTGTCCGCCCAGTTATCCGGAGATCCCGCCTGTTCCCGGGCCGGAACCCCTCTGGGCGCGCTCAGCACGCCGGGGGTGCATGAGTTTTACGCCCTCAGCGGTGCCGATGCCGTCAGCACCCATGGTTTCGCCCTGGGCGTCATGCTGTCCGGGCGGCCCGGCGCGGGTCTGGTGTGGGTGGTCCATGACCTCACGGGGATGGAGACCGGGCGTCCGCACGGCGCCGGATTGCAGGAGATGGGCATCCAGCCCCAGGACCTGTTGCTGGTCCGGGCCCGGAATATCGCGACCCTACTGGGGGTCGGCGAGGATGCCCTCCGCACCCCGGGGGTCGAGGCTGTCCTGCTGAGCGCCTGGGGCGAGGATCGGGCGCTGAACCTCACGGCCGGACGGCGGCTGGGCCTGCTGGCCCGCACCGGAAACAAGCGACTTTTTCTGTCGCGGGCAGCGGCCGCGCCCCGGGCCAGCCCGGCCGAGAGCCGATGGTCGATACAATCCGCCGCCTCAACCCCCCTCATGGCCGGAGCGCCCGGCCGACCCGCCTTTTCCGCCACCCTTCTGCGCCATCGCCGGGGGGCACCCCTTCGAACCTGGACCATGGAGTGGGACCGTGAAGCCCGGTCATTTGTTGAACCGGCGCCGGTATCTGGCCGTCTGGCTGCCCTGGCTGCCCAGCGACCGGTTGCAGGCCCGACCGGCCTGCGCCGAACAGGCTGACACCGCCCCGGAAAGTCCTGAACCCCCGCTTGTGCTGGTGGAAAAGGTCAAGGGCGCCTTGCGCCTGAGCGCCGTATCGCCTGATGCGGCCCGTCAGGGGCTGGAGCCCGGCCTGACCCTGGCCGATGCGCGCGCCCGCGTCCCTGCGGTCCGGGCGGTTCCGGCCAGGCCGGACGCAGACGACCGCCTGCTGGGCGAACTGCTGATCGACTTTGACCGGTTCTCCCCGATGATCGCCCTCGATCCCCCTCACGGGCTGATCCTGGATGTGACGGGATGCGCCCATCTGTTCGGGGGCGAGGCCGGCTTGATGAAGGCCGTGCAGGATCGGCTGGCCCGGGCGGGCCTTCACCATCGCTGTGCCCTGACCTCCACCCCGCAGGCCGCACGGGCCCTGGCCCGGTTTGGCCGCGGCGGGATCCTGCCGTGCGGAGCGGAACGCCCCGTCCTGCGGCGCCTGTCGGTGCGGGCCCTGGAGCTGGACGAGCGGGATGATCTGGCCCTGCGGCGGGCGGGCCTGAAACGTCTGGCCGATCTGGATGATCGCCCCCGGGCCAGTCTGGCGGCGCGGTTCGGGGCCGATTTTCCCGCGCGGCTGGCGCGCATTCTGGGCGATGAGGACATCCGCATCACGCCGCACCGACCCCCGCCGCCGGTTTATGCGGACCGCCTGTTCTTCGACCCGATCAGTTTGGATGCAGACGTCCAGGCCGTTCTGGCGGACCTGTTGCAGGAAACCACGGCGCGGCTGGAAGAAGCCCGGCTGGGCGGGCGGGTCTTCGAGGCCATCTTCTATCGCACGGACGGAAAGATCCGGCGCATCGGCCTGAGCGTCGCCCGGGCCACGCGCAATGTGTCCTCGGTCGCGCGCCTGTACCGGGAACGCCTGGCTCATCTGGACCATCCGCTGGACCCCGGTTTCGGCTTCGACCAGATCCGTATGGTCGTCCGGCAGGTCGAGGCCCTGATGCCCCTCCAGTCGAGCCTGGAGGACGCGCCCGACGCCTCGGTCCGGCTGGACGAACTGGTCGATCAGCTGGTGGCCCGCCTGGGGCCCGAGGCCGTACTGCGCTTCCAGCCCCACGGCTCGCATATTCCCGAGCGCTCGGCCGGCTGGATCAGCGCGCGTGGCACCCCGACGCCGGTCGAGAGCCCGAGCGACCGCGATCCGGAAGACCCGCCCCTTCGCCCCCTGCACCTGTTCAATCCCCCACAGCCGGTCGAGACCATGGCCGAGGCCCCGGATGGACACCCGTTCCGCTTTCGCTGGCGGCGACAGGTTCACAATGTGGCGCGCGCCGAGGGCCCCGAGCGGATCGCCGGAGAATGGTGGCGCGCCCCCGGGCAGAAGACGCGGGACTATTACCGGGTGGAGGATACCCAAGGGCATCGTTTCTGGCTGTTCCGGCAGGGGGCTTACGGCGAGGACAGCCCGCCGCGCTGGTTCATCCACGGGCTTTTCGCATGACCGTCGATCCTCATGCGATGCCGGAAGCTGGAGGCTATGCCGAGCTGGCTGGCACCAGCAATTTCTCGTTTCTGCACGGTGCCTCCTCGCCCAAACATCTGGTGGCGGCGGGGGTTCTGCAGGGGCACGCCGGCATGGGGCTGGCGGACCGCAATACTGTGGCGGGGGTGGTCCGGGCCTGGAGCGCCCTCCGCTCGCTGCGGGAGCACGGCCTGCTGCCTCCGGATATGCGACGCGAAGGGTCCGGCCCCGGAGAGGTGCTGACAGAGCAGGACGACACCATCGACCCATCCCTCTCGGAAGAGGTCCGGAACAGGGCCCGGGCCTTCAAACTGGTAGTGGGGGCACGACTGGTCTTCAACGACGGCACACCGGACATCGTGGTTTATCCGGAGAACCGGACCGGCTGGGGCCGACTGACCCGCCTGCTGACCCTCGGCAATCGACGGGCGAGGAAGGGCGATTGCGAGATCGGGCTCCCCGATCTTCTGGCCGATCCTGCGGACCTGCTTCTGATCGTCATGCCCCCGGAGCGTCTGATTGGTCTGGCAGAGACGCTGGGCCGGCTGACGGAGGCCGCGCCCGGAGCTGTGTGGCTGGCCGCCTCCATGCTGCGACGGGGCGATGACCGGCGCCGGCTGGCACGGCTCAAAACCCTCGCACAGCAGGCGGAGGTTCCCCTGCTGGCCGTCAACGACGTGCTCTATCACCACCCGCTGCAGCGGGACCTTCAGGATGTGTTGAGCTGTATCCGCGAAGGCACCACCCTGGAAAAGGCCGGGCGGCGCCTGCTGGCCAATGCCGAACGCTATCCCAAGCCGACGGTCGAGATGCGGCGGCTGTTCCAGGACGCGCCGGACGCCGTGGCCGAGTCCCTTGAGGTCCTGTCGCGGGTGGATTTCGACCTGAAACGCGACCTGCGCTACGAATACCCGCACGAGACGACGCCACCGGGCAAGACCCCGCAGGCGTGGCTGGAACAGCTGACCTGGCGCAGCGCCGACATGCGCTATCCGGACGGCGTACCGGACAAGGTCCGCGAGACCCTCTCCAAGGAACTGGCCTTCATCGAGACGGCCGGATACGCCCCCTACTTCCTGACCATTCATCGCATCGTCCAGCGCGCGGAGGACAAGGGTATCCTGTGTCAGGGCCGCGGCTCGGCCGCCAACTCCGCCGTCTGCTATGTGCTGGGCATCACCAGCGTCGACCCGGCCCAGCACGACCTGCTGTTCGAGCGGTTCCTGTCCTCCAGCCGGGGCGAGCCGCCCGACATCGACGTCGATTTCGAGCATGAGCGGCGCGAGGAGATCATCCAGTACCTTTATGAAGACTATGGACGGCACCGCGCGGGGATTGTGGCGACGGTCATCCATTTCCGTCCCCGCAGTGCGATCCGCGAGGTCGGCAAGGTGCTGGGCCTGACCGAGGATGTGACCGCGCGTCTGGCCGGAACCCACTGGGGCAGCTGGGGCCGGGACATAACCCCGGCCCACATCGAACAGGCAGGGCTGGAGGCCTCCAACCCGGTGATCGCCCAGGCGGTGGGTCTGGCGTCGCGCCTGCTGAACTTTCCGCGGCATCTCAGCCAGCACGTCGGCGGGTTCATCCTGACGCGCGGGCGACTGGATGAAATCGTGCCGGTGCACAACGCCGCCATGCCGGACCGGACCTTTATCGAATGGGACAAGGACGACGTCGACGAACTGGGCCTGATGAAGGTCGACATCCTCGCGCTCGGCATGCTGACCTGCATCCGCAAGGCCTTCGACCTGATCCATGCCCACCACGGCGTTTCCTACGCTTTGCCCACGATCGAAAACGAACAGGCCGACGTCTATGCCATGCTTCAGCGGGGCCATTCGATCGGGGTCTTCCAGGTCGAGAGCCGCGCCCAGATCAACATGCTGCCCCGGCTGAAGCCGCGGACCTTCTATGATCTGGCCATCCAGGTCGCCATTGTTCGCCCCGGTCCGATCCAGGGGGACATGGTGCACCCCTATCTGCGCCGGCGGTCCGGGCTAGAGGCGGTCGAATATCCCCGCCCGGGTCCGGGTCATCCGCAGGACGAGCTGGAACAGATCGTCGGCAAGACCCTCGGCGTGCCGCTGTTTCAAGAACAGGCGATGAAGATCGCCATGGTGGCCGCGCGCTTCACGCCCGAACAGGCGAACGGCCTGCGCAAGGCCATGGGCACCTTCCGGGGCGACGGAGACCTGGAACAGTATGAGGAGCTGATGGTCTCGAACATGATTGCCCGGGGCTATGAGCCCGAGTTTGCGACACGCTGCTTCAACCAGATCAAGGGGTTCGGCTCCTACGGCTTTCCGGAAAGCCATGCCGTGTCCTTTGCACGGCTGGTCTATGTGTCCGCCTTCGTGAAGTGCCGCTATCCGGCAGCCTTCGCCTGCGCCCTGCTCAACAGTCAGCCCATGGGCTTCTATGCCCCGGCCCAGATTGTCCGCGAGGCCAATGAGATCGGCGGGGTGGAGGTGCGGCCGATCGATATCGGGCACAGCCACTGGGACAACACCCTGGAGCCCACCGGATCAGGCCCCGCCCTGCGGCTGGGCCTGCGCCAGATCTCCGGCTTCAAGGAGGTCTGGGGCCACGACCTGGCCGCCGCACGTCAGGAAGCCGCCTTCAAGGACATCGAGGATCTGGCGGTGCGGGCCCGCTTGCCGGGCGCGGCCCTGCAGAAGCTGGCCAATGCCGATGCCTTCCGCTCCCTGGGGCTGGACCGGCGCGAGGCCCTGTGGGCCATACGGCGTCTGCCCGACGCCTCTCCCCTGCCCCTGTTCGCGGCGGCCGAGGCCCGGCGCCGGGGCGCCAGCGAACTGGCAGAGGAGCCCGACGCCCGCCTGCCGCTGATGCCGCTGGGCGAGCATGTGGCCGCCGATTACCAGACCACGCGCCTGTCGCTGAAGGCGCATCCCATGCAGTTGCTCCGACCGGCCCTTGCCCCGGACAGGGTGATCAGTTGCAAGGCCGCCGAGGGGCGACGCAGCGGGTCGCGCGTGCGGGTGGCCGGCGTCGTGCTGATCCGCCAGCGCCCGGGCAACGGCAATGCCATCTTCGTGACCCTGGAGGACGAAACGGGGGTGACCAATGTCGTCCTGTGGGCCCGCCTGTTCGAGCAGTTCCGGCGCGAGGTCATGTCCGCCCGCCTGATGATCGTCGAGGGGGATGTCGAGAAAAGCCCCGAGGGGGTGGTGCACATCGTGGCCCGTCGCGTGTTCGACCGGTCAGACGCACTGCTGACCCTGGCCGAGGACCACACTCCCACCGTCGAACTGGCCCGGGCCGACGTCGTCAGCCGCCCGCAGCTGCCGCCCCCACGGTCTCACCCCAGAAACGTCCGTCTGCTGCCGGGCTCGCGGGATTTTCATTGACGCCGAGCGGGCCAACGACACCAACCGCTGAATGTAGGGGGGATGGTACGCCCCCTCGGGCTCGAACCGAGGACCCTCTGATTAAAAGTCAGATGCTCTAACCAACTGAGCTAGGGGCGCATCCGTCATTTCGGACGGCGCGGAACATAGGTGCGGTCGCATGTGGGGGCAAGCCGAAATCCGTGGCTGTTTTCAATGACAGGCGCTAGGTCAATTTCATGTCTCCGCTGACCGGCCTGCGCATTGTTGAGTTTGACGGACTGGGCCCCGTCACCTTTCTGGGCATGATGCTGGCCGATCTGGGCGCGGACGTTGTGCGCCTGACCCGGTCAGAGAGCGCGGGAGCCGCGGTGTTCACCGAGGTGGGCGGTGCCATCCTGCACCGGGGGCGGACGGCCGTGCCGGTCAATCTGAAAGACCCGGAGGACCATGCCCGGGTACTGGATCTGGTCGCGCACAGTCATGGGCTGATCGAGGGATTCCGCCCCGGCGTCATGGAGCGGCTGGGTCTGGGACCCGAGCCCTGCCTGGCGCGCAATCCGGGTCTGGTGTTCGCGCGGGTCACCGGCTGGGGCCAGACGGGGCCGCTCGCCGATGCCGTCGGGCACGACATCAACTATCTGGCGCTGAGCGGCGCGCTGAGCACCTTTGGCGAAGCGGATCGACCGGCGCGACCGCCGCTTAATCTGGTCGGCGACTATGCCGGCGGCGCCATGATGGGAGTGATCGGCCTGCTGGCCGGGCTTCTGCAGACCCGAACGACCGGGCGGGGAGCGGTGATCGACGTCGCCATGACCGATGGCGTGGCCCTGATGACGGCCCTATTCCATGCGCTGAAAGCGCAGGGGCTGTGGACCGAGGCCCGCGACGCCAACCTGCTGGACGGATCGACCCCCTTCTACCGCTGCTATCGCTGTCGCGACGGGGGCGAGGTCGCGGTGGGGGCTCTGGAGCCGCGGTTCTACGCCGCCCTGCTGGCCGGTCTGGAACTGACACCCGAGGACGCGCCGCAATACGACCGCAGCCGGTGGGGCGAGATCACTGAGCGGTTTGCTGCGATTTTCGCGACGCGGGACCGGGACGACTGGACTGCCCGGTTCGCCGGAACCGAAGCCTGCGTCACCCCCGTGCTCAGTCTGGGAGAAGCCGTGAGCAATGCCCACAACCAGGCCCGCGGCACCTTCACAGCCGAAGGGGCCCCTGCCCCGGCGCCGGTGTTCAACGGCACGCGCCCAGAGGCGGAGGCATCAGCCGGTCAGACCAATATCGCCGACGCCCTGTCCCGCTGGTCCTAGGCAACCTCGGCCAACGTAGGGGCGGTCGACCGCGACGCGCAGGCGTGGGCGAGGCTGTTGAACAGCCGCACCGGATCGATCGGCTTGGTCAGGAAGTCGGCGACTCCGATCACGTCCCATGCCGCGCGGTGCGTGTCCATGGCGTTGGCCGTCAGGGCGATGACCGGCGTATCGCGGTTGGCCCCTTCCTCGCGCAGGCGACGCGAGGCTTCCAGCCCGTCCATCACCGGCATTTGCATGTCCATCAGAATGGCGTCGAACCGGCGCGTCGCACCCAGTTCCACTGCCTCTGCCCCGTTCTCGGCCAAGGTCAGCTCACAGCCATGCGGCTCCAGCAGGAGGGACAGGATGCGGCGGTTCACCTCGTGATCGTCGACCACGAGAATCGACATGCCCGCCAGGGTCGTGGCTTCTGGTTCGACGACATCGGCGTCGGCGGCTGCCTGACCTTCAAGCGCGACCGGAACCTCCAGCACGAAGCAGGAGCCTTCGCCGGGTGTGCTCTCGACCGTCAGGTCCCCGCCCATCAGGCGCGCCAGCCGGCGGCTGATCGCCAGGCCCAGCCCCGTGCCCCCGTAGCGACGGGTGGTGCCGGCCTCGACCTGTTCGAAGCTCTCGAAAATGTGGGGCAGACGGTCCTCGGGTATGCCGCACCCGGTGTCCGTGACCTCGATGCGCAGACCCTCAAGGCGCTCGCACCACCCGGCATGAACCGTGACCTGTCCGGCCTCGGTGAATTTCACGGCGTTTGAAATGAGGTTGAACAGGATTTGCTGGACCCGCAGGGGATCGGTCCAGACGCGATCGGGCACCGCCTCATCGACGGCCATGACCAGCTTCAGACCCGAGGCGCTGGCCCGCGCTTCCCACAGGCGCGACAGGGCCACCATTCGCTCGCGCACATCCATTTCGGCGTGCTCCAGCTCCATCTTGCCGGCCTCGATCTTGGAGAAGTCGAGCACATCGTTGAGCAGGCCCATCAGCACATCCCCCGCATCCACCAGCATGGCGACATGATCGCGCTGGGCGGGTTGAAGCTCGCTGGCCTTGAGCAGATTGGCGGCCGAAATGACGGCGTTCATCGGAGTGCGAATCTCGTGGCTGATGGTGGCCAGGAAGTCCGACTTGGCCGCATTGGCGACCTGGGCCCGGGCCCGCTCCTCGTCGGCCTTTCGATTGGCTTCCCTCAGAGCCATGGTCGTGGCGG
Source organism: Brevundimonas sp. A19_0 (assembly GCF_017744255.1). Taxonomy (GTDB): domain Bacteria; phylum Pseudomonadota; class Alphaproteobacteria; order Caulobacterales; family Caulobacteraceae; genus Brevundimonas. The sequence goes on from NZ_JAGHQP010000007.1 coordinate 62,459, forward strand.
AGTTCTGACGGACGGCGACGACGAGGTGCCCGATGTAGAGCGCGCATCCGACCGCCACCAGCATTTCATGCCAGACGCCGTTCCACGCCGCCCACAGGATCGGCAGGCCAAGGAAGTACAGGCCATGAGGGATGGCCGCAGACAGCAGCAAGGCGCGCTGATGATGCATGTGCAGGCTGACGTGCAGCAGCCCCCCGGCCACCTGGACAGTCGCGAACACGCGGCCGACCTCTCCGCCATAGAGCCAGCAATAGGCCGAGATAGAAGAATAGATGGCCACATTGAGCGCCGCCGAGACGCAGCACATCACCTTGCGTGCCGCAGAGGGGGTAACGCGGGGGTCGCGACGCAGCGGCGAAAAGACGATCTCGTCCAGAACCTGTCCCAGCAGGACGGCGCTGTACCAGAGGATGGGCCAGACAGACGGCGCCACAACGAACGCTGTGGCACCAATAAAGGCCCCCAGCCCCAGTCGCGTTCTCAGCTCCCTGTGGCGGACCTCCGCGACGATGGCATAACCTGAATTCTGCATTCGCAGCCTCCCGAACGCTGACACCGTCGCACAAGATGTAAAAGGAATGGTTGCCACTTACTCGCTCCGGTTGTTTCGGCCCGGTCAATGGGTTGCATGGCGCGGGGGAACGCCTTGCGAAGCCGGGCATTTCATGCTGACCACAGCTGTTCAACGTTTGAGGGGAATCTCCATGACCAAGGCACTCAAATTGACCGGCCTTGCCGGTATGGCGGCGATGCTCGCCCTGTCAGCCTGCGATAATCCGCCGGCGGACGAAGGGCTGGAGCCCATCGGTCCCGAGGTCGCGGAGCCCGAGGTTCCGATGCAGCCCGACCCGGTCGAACCGCCCGCTGAAGCGGAAATGCCGGTCCAGCCTCCGCCCACCCTTCCGGCAGAAGATCGGACGTCCGAAGAATCCGTTCGCCCCGACTCTGACACGATGTTCTATTGATAAGGCTTTCGTCCCGGCCCTGCCGGCGATGATCGTCCGCCGCTCCTGCCGTCCGGGTCACCCTTGCTGAAGAACCGAACCTTCCTGCTGACCGCCCTTGCGGTCTTCAGCCTGTCCGCCAGCCCGGCGCTGGCGGACCCGAAGGCGCGTGTTCGCGGCAATATGGACGACGATCTGCGGGACCGGATCATCGAGGTCATCGGTGAGGTCGACGGTCCCCCCGCCAGCCGGTTCGAGGCCCGCCGTCATGCCCGTGCCGCCGCAGAGGCCGCAGAGGCCTTGCTGCGGTCTGAGGGCTATTACCAGGCCCAGATCGAAGACGTCGTCGAGGGCGAGGAGACACCGGTCGCTGTCATCATGATCGACACCGGGCGCCGGTTTGTGCTCACCGAACCCACGGTGACATGGACCGACGAGACCCCCCTGCCCCAGATCGAGGCCGAGGTCCGCTCGGAGATCGATCTGGAGCCGGGCGCACCCGGGCGCGCCATCGATGTGATCGCCGCAGAGGGCCGGATCGTCGCTGGGCTCACCCGCCGCGGCTATGCCGACGCCAAGGCCGAAACGCGCCGCGTCGTCGTGGATCATGCGACCCGCACGGTCGAGCCAGAATACCGCATCGATTCCGGGTCGCTGGTGACCCTCGACGGGGTCGTGCTCCAGACCCGGGGCGTCACCAACCCGCGCTGGGTCGCCGGATTGGCGCCCTGGGACGAGGGAGAGGTCTACGACCCCGAGAATGTCGCCGAACTGGAACGGCGCCTGCTTGAGACCGGCGTCTACGACGGTGTGGGCGTGGCGCTCTCTCCGCCCGGCCAGACGACCCCCGACGGCAACCGCCCCGTCATCGTCAGCCTGACGGACCGCCCTGCCCGGGTTCTCGAGGCCGGCGCCACCCTGTCGACCGCTGAGGGGGCCGGCGTCGATTTCATCTGGACCCACCACAACCGCTTCGGGCGGGCCGACACCTTGCGCTACCAGGCCCGGCTGGCCGGCATCGACAGCCGGCTGGGCGTGGACCTCAGCCTGCCGCACTGGCGCCGTCCCGGACGCACCGCCAAGCTGTCGGCAGCCATCGTCAATGAAGATACGGACGCCTATCGCCGGACCGGCATCAGCCTCGCGGCCGATCTGAACCAGCGCCTCGGGCGGACCTCCTACTTCAGCTACGGGATCGGGCTGGATGCGGGGCAGTATTCCGAGAGCCGGTTCGATCCGATCACCCAGCTTCCGGTCAAATCCGACCGCGACCTCGCGCTGCTGACCCTGCGAGGCAGCAGCTATATGGACCGCTCGAATGACCCGCTGAATCCGACCCGGGGCTGGCGCCTGACCGTATCGGCCCAGCCGACGGTCGTGGCGGGCGAGGACAGCCTGGCCTTCCTGCGCGCCGAGGCCCAGGCCACCACCTATGTGCCGATCGACTCCGAGGGCCGAACCATCGTGGCAGGCCGCCTGCGTCTCGGCAGCATTCTGGGGGGTGACGAGTTGAGCATTCCGTCGGACCGCCTGTTCTATTCGGGCGGGGGCGGCTCGGTTCGCGGCTTTGCCTATCAGGGGGTAGCCCCGCGCCTGCCCGACGATACCCCGCGCGGCGGCCTGTCGCTGTTCGAAACCTCCCTGGAAGTCCGCCGCGACCTGGGTCGCAATTTCGGGGCGGTGGTATTTGTCGACGCGGGCGCCATCGGGTTCCAGGAAACACCGAACTTCAACAACCTGAGGTATGGAGTTGGCGCCGGCGTGCGTTACAATCTGCCCTTCGGTCCGATCCGCGCCGATATCGCCTTCCCGCTCGAGCGTCGCCCGGCGGATGCCGACTTCCAGATCTACATCAGTATCGGGCAGGCGTTTTGACCGACCCCGCCCCTCCCTCCCCAGAGTCTGAAACCCCGGCCGAAACCCGGAAAAAGCGCTCGCTGGCCCGTCGCATCGCGATCGGTGTCGGGATTGGTGTGGGTATTCTGGTGGTCCTGCTGGGCATCGCCCTGCTGGGCGGGCGGGCTTATCTGCTCAGTGATGCCGGCCGAGAACTGGTCAGCACCTTCGCCAACGGCAAGAAGGTCGGGCGGTACGGCCGCATCAATGTCGAGGGCCTGACCGGCGACCTGTTCAATGACTTCACCATCGCGCGGGTCACGGTCACCGACGAAGAAGGCGTCTGGCTGGAGGTCACCGACCTTCGCGTGGACTGGAGCTACCTGCCCCTGCTGGGCCGACGCTTCCATGCCGACGAGATCACCGCCGAGCGTATCCACCTGTTGCGGCGACCGATCGTCGAGGTGTCGAATGACCCGCCCTCAGCCATGCCGCTGGACATCGACATCGACCATTTCGCGGCCGAGGTCGAACTCCATGAGGACTTCAGCAAGACCTATGGTCACTGGCGTCTGGAGGGCGAAGCCGAAGTCCTGCGCAAGGGCCGGACCACGGCGGCGGTCGACGCCTACAGCCTCGACCGTCCCGGCGACTTCCTGAAGCTGGATGCGACGCTGGGCGACTCGCTCGACAAGATGCAGCTCAATCTGGAGGCCCGCGAGGCGCGGGGCGGGCCGCTGGCCGGGGCTCTCGGCTATTCTCCTGACCGGCCGTTCGAGATCACCGCCGTTGCCAATGGCCGCGTGATCGATGCGACCGCACAGACGGGCGACTTCGTCCCTCTGCGGGTGAAGGGGCGCTTCAGTAACGCGGGCGCCCGCGCTGCGGGCTACGTCAACTTCAGCGGGTCGGACCTGTTCGCCCCCTTCATCGACCGTATCGGCCGGACCGCGCGCTTCGGCCTCGCGGGCATCCCGCTTGAGGACAAAGAGGGCGTGCAGGCCGTCGCCTGGCGCCTCTATGCCGACAACATCACCACCAGGGTGGACGGCCAGGTCCATGTCGACGACCTGAGCAGCCCCGACGGCCTGTCGGTCGACATCGCAACGCCCTCCCTGTCCCGATTGGCGGGCGTGCCGATCGCCGGAGCCTCGACCTATTCCGGGACGTTCACGGGCAAGGCGTCAGACTGGTCGCTCAAGGGTCAGGTGGACCTGCGCAACACAGAACTGGCGAGCTATCGCGCGCTGCAGCTCCAGGGCCCGCTGTCGCTGACCGGCAGCGACCGGGGCTATACGCTTACGACCAGTCTTGCTGCGTCAGGGGGGTCGCGCGCCGGGGTGATCGGTGGACTGCTGGGCGCCACGCCTCGTCTTCAGGCCGATCTGGTGTACGGCACTGACGGATCGGTGCTGCTGCGCAAGGTTGATCTGGATGGCGCCGCGATCCAGTTGAATGGGTCGGGCGGACGCGCCCTGAACGGCGCGCTACGCTTCTCAGGCAGTGCCGATATCACCGACGTATCAGCCCTGTCCGATCGGGCTTCGGGGTCCTTCAGCGGTCCGATCCGCGCGACCAGCACGCCGTCCACGGGCGCCTGGACGTTCAGCTTCGGCGGCCGTGCCAGAAATCTGTCGACGGGGATGGCTGAACTGGACCGCCTGCTCGGTCCTGCGCCCCGTCTCGACCTCGGCGGCACCCTGCGGAACGGCCAGCTTGAGGTCACCCAGGCACAGCTGGACGGCGAAAAGGGCGAAGCCACGGCCAAGGGCCTGATCGGTCTGGACGGCGCGCTGAAACTGGCGGTCGACTGGTCGGCTACCGGGCCGTTCGGCGTTGGCCCCGTCGAGATCGACGGCGCCATGCAGGGCGACGGTGCCCTGACCGGAACCATGGCCCAGCCGCGTCTCGACCTGACCGCCGGGTTCGAATGGGTCGCGGTCGGCCCGATGGATCTGCGGGACACCCGGCTGGTGCTCAGCTTCCGCAAGGGCGCCGACGCCTCGGATGGTCGCGTGGCCATCACGGGCGACTCCGCCTTTGGCCCGGCGAAGGCGATCGCCAACTTCTATCTCGGGGACGAGGTCATCCAGCTCAGCGATGTGGACATCGACGCGGGCGGTGTGATCGCGCGGGGCTACATCGGCCTGTCGAACAGCTTCCCGTCTCAAGCCGATCTCGTCTTCCAGGCGCGGCCCGGCGCCTTCCTCAGTGCGGGCGAGATTGACGGCCGCCTGCGCCTCACAGACGCCCCCGGACAAGACGCCGCCCTCATCGCGATCACCGGGCGTGGCGTGCGCTTCGCCGGCTCGCCCTATGTCATCCGCACCCTGCAGCTGGGCGGTCGCGGTTCGCTGGAGCGCCTGCCCTTCCATGTGGTGCTCGACATGGGCGGCCCGACCCCGGCCCAATTCGAGGGCGACGCCGTCTATGCCCGCACCGATACCGCCCAGACCCTGACCCTGTCGGGCGGCGGACAGGTGCGCGATGTCGACTTCTCGACCCGCAATCCGATGGTGCTGGCCTTCGCCGACGACGGCCGGGTGGCCCGTGTCGACCTGGCCGTAGGCGGCGGCATCCTGATGGGCGAAATGCGCCAGGGCGAGGACTCGGTGGTCGTCCAGGCCGACCTGACCCGCGTCGAGCTGGGCTCCATCCTTGAGGACCTGCGCGGTCAGGTGACGGGCCGCGTTTCACTGCGAGGTGCAGGAGATGACCTCTCTGGATCCGCCAATGTGTCGCTTGCCAATGTGCGCAGCATCGACGCGCCTTCGAACATGACCATCGGCGGCACGCTTGATGCCACCCTGGTCGACAACCGCCTGAACATCGACCTCGTGGCCAGCGGCGAGGGCTCGGTGGACGCCCGGGTCGATGTGACCCTGCCCGTCGTGGCCTCTGCCGCTCCGCTCCGGCTGGCCATCGCCCGTACAGAGCCCATGTCGGGCGAGGTCGACATTCGCGGCCAGATCAAGCCGCTCTGGGATGTCTTCGCCGGAGGCGAGCGCAGTCTGGCGGGGCAGGTCCAGGCGCAGGCCACCCTCGGCGGCACCCTGAACGCGCCCCGGCTGACCGGAACGCTGAACGTCTCGGAGGGCGACTTCCGGGATGCGGCCTCGGGTCTGCGCCTCAGCGACCTTCGACTGGACACCCGCTTCGACGACACCACTGCCCTGATCCAGACCTTCACGGCCAAAGACGGCTCGGGCGGTGAGGTCAACGGCAGCGGCCGTATCGGCCTGCGCGAAGGCAGTGGCTCGTCGCTCAAGCTCGATTTCCGCAGGTTCCGCGTGATCGACAACGAGATCGCCTCGGCCCGAGGGTCGGGAGAACTGACCGTCACGCGTGCCACAGACGGCAACATCACGCTGGAAGGCGATCTGACGGTCGACGAGGCCCGGATCGAACCGGAGCTGCCCGGCAACAACGGCGTCGTGAACATGGACGTCGTCGAAATCAACCGGCCCGGCGGTGACCCCGACGACTCGGTCGAACAGCAGGCGGCCGGCCCGCAAATTGGCCTTAACATCCGCATTCGCTCGCGGGGCGGCAATGTCGAGGTCTCCGGCCGGGGCCTGAACGTCCTGATGAATATCGACGCCCGCGTGGGCGGCACCCTGACCCGCCCCACCCTGTCGGGCATGGCCCGGGTAGCGCGCGGTGATTACGAGTTCGCGGGCAAGCGCTTCGTCTTCGACGAGGACGGCTATGTCGAACTGTCGACCGACCCCGATCTGATCCGCCTCAACCTGGAGGCGGTCCGCGAGGACCCCGTCCTGACCGCCAGCATCCGCGTGACCGGAACGGCGGCCAAGCCCGTCATTGCCCTGACCTCGACCCCGGCCCTGCCGCAGGACGAAATCCTGTCCCAGGTCCTGTTCGGACGTTCGGCATCGCAACTGTCCCCGGTCGAGGCGGCCCAATTGGCCTCAGGGGTCGCCTCGCTGGCGGGTGGCGGTGGCTTCGATGTGATCGGCGGCTTGCGCGAGCTGGCCGGACTCGACCGCCTGTCCTTCGGCGGAGAGGCCTCGGCTCTCACGGTCGCCGGGGGCCGCTACATCTCGGATGACGTCTATCTCGAGGTGATCGGCGGCGGCGAGGGCGGCGCAGCCGTCAGCGTGGAATGGCAGGTCCGGCGCAATCTGGCCGTGACCTCGCGGTTCGGCGGACAGGGCGAAGCCAGCCTGTCCGTCCGCTGGCGCCGCGAGAGCCGCAGACCCGGCGAGCGCCGGGACCGCAGGCCCAATACACGCGACTAGCTGTTGGGGAATTCGGCCTTTTTCAGCTGATCGAGCCTGGAGGCCCCGCGCAAGCCGGCGATGTGCAGCACCAGTTCAACGAGCAGCACGACAAGGGTCAGCACGGTGAGCCAAAGCGGCGCTTGCACATTCGCGGGAACGTCCATCTGGCTTGCCATCGCCAGTCCCCAGACGCTCGACAACAGGCCAAGGACGACCAGAATGATAAACAGGATCGGGATGAACCGGTTGGGTTTCGCCCATTGGACCAGGCCGAAGATCGCCTGCACCACCACCATGCCGATGCTAAAGTAGACGACGGCGCCGGCCATCGCGCCGGCCATGCCTGCTACCGCGGCGTCGCCCTGGGCGTTCTCCACCATCATGGCTTCCATGGCCTCTGTGCCGACACCCATGGTTCTCACCACCCCAAAGATCCCGAAAGCAACCCCCAGCAAGATGGCGAGCGCGCTGGCGCGTGCTGCTGCCGTGGCTTCGGGCCGCGTGGTGATCGGCGCCGTCGGATTGATTGCCTTGATCCAGTCAGTCATCAGATTGTCCCCCGATTTAAGGGCGCCACCCTAGAGTGTGCCGCGCGAACTCGTAAATCCCCGCCCTTCACCTTTCCCGGAAGGGTCGTTAGGGTCCGCCCGCATGCAGATACGTCCTGAAGACCAGATCGTGCTCGACCACGTCGCAGCGCGCCGTGAGGCCTTGATCGGGCGAGCCATCGACTGGGCCAACATCAACTCCGGCAGCCGCAACACCCGGGGGCTCGAGCGGGTGCTCGTGGCCATCGAGGAATCGCTGGGCGCCCTGCCCTGCCGGACCGAACGGGTCGAGACCTCGGTCTCCAGCCGCATCGAGGATGACGGTCGCGAAGTGCCGCTGACCTTTGCTCCGGCTCTCAAGCTGGTCCAGCGACCGGACGCCCCGGTCCAGGTGGTCCTGACCGGCCACTATGACACGGTGTTCGACGCCGACAGTCCTTTCCAGACGGTCGGCACCCGGGCCGACGGCGCCCTGAACGGGCCCGGCATTGCCGATATGAAGGGCGGGATTTCGGTGCTTCTGGGCGCCCTCGAGGCGTTCGAGCGCCATCCCGACCGCGACAAGGTCGGCTGGACCGTCCTGTTGTCTCCGGACGAGGAGATCGGGTCTCCCGGCTCCGCCCCCCTGCTGGCCGAGCTGGGCGCCCGCGGGCATCTGGGCCTGACGTATGAACCGTCCCTGCCCGACGGCAGTCTGGCTGGCGCCCGGAAGGGCAGCGGGAACTTCCACATCGTGGTGCGGGGCAAGTCGGCCCACGCCGGCCGCGCCTACCATGAGGGCGTCAATGCGACGGCGGGCGCCGCCCGGCTGGCCACCGCGCTCGACGACCTGAACGGCCAGCGCGAGGGCGTGACCATCAATGTGGCGAAAATCTCGGGGGGAGGCGCGCTGAACGTCGTGGCCGACACAGCCGTCGTCCGCTTCAATGTGCGGGTTCCGACCCCGGAGGATGCCGAATGGATTGAGGGCCGCATCCGCGACCTCTCTTCCCGGCCACCGATCCAGGGCGCGACCGTTGAACTGCACGGCGGGTTCACCCGCCCGCCCAAACCCATGGACGCCGCCCAGACCGCCCTGTTCGAGGCGGTGCGTCAGACCGGGGCCTTGTTAAACCAGACGCTGCGCTGGCAGTCCTCGGGCGGGGTTTGCGAAGGTAATAATCTGCACGCGGCGGGCCTGCCCAATATCGACACCCTGGGCGTCATCGGCGGCGCGATCCATTCGGATCAGGAGTTCGCTTGGCCCGACAGCTTCGTCGAGCGCGCCCAGCTGTCCGCCCTGATCCTGTGCAAGGTCGCCTCGGGCGAAATCGACGCCCCGCACCTCAAACAGCTTCGTCTTCAGTCCAGGTAGGTTTCATGCTGGTTGTTCGCCCCGCCGGTCCCGGCGATCTGGATTCCCTGCTGGAGCTGGCCATCCTGTCCGGCCCCGGCTTCACCAGCCTGCCGGAAGACCCCGACCAGCTGAGCGAACGGCTGGACCTCAGCCGCGACAGCTTCGGCGGCCGGATCGAGGCGCAGGAGCGCTGGTACACCCTGATGCTCGAGGAGAGCGATACCGGCGACGTCGACGGCGTCGGCTCGGTCAAGGCCGCCGTCGGCCTGAACCGGCCCTTCTTCAGCTTCCGGGTGGTGAACAACACCCAGTCCTCGCCGTCGCTCGGAATTCGACTGGACCAGAAGACGCTGGTGCTGGTCAACGAGTGCACCGGATGGTCCGAAGTGGGCTCCCTGTTCCTGAAGGCTGACCGTCGGAAGGGCGGCGCCGGGCGCCTGCTCAGCCAGTCGCGCTACATGCTGATCGGGGCCGAGCCGGACCTGTTCGCCGATACCGTGCTGGCCGAACTGCGCGGCGTATTCACCCCCGACGGGGCCTGCCCCTTCTGGGACCATGTGGCGCACAAATTCTTCCCGATGGATTTCGAGGAAGCCGACCGGATGACCGGCTCGACCGACAAGCAGTTCATCCTCGATCTGGCGCCCCGGCATCCGGTCTATGTCGAGCTGTTGCCGGAGCCCGCCCGGGCGGTGATCGGCAAGGTCCACCCCCAGGGCATCCCCGCCATGGCCCTGCTGGAATCCGAGGGCTTCCGACCCAATGGCCTGATCGACATTTTCGACGCCGGCCCGACCGTCACCTGCCGGCGCGACGACATCCGCACTGTGCGCGATGCGCGGGTCCTGACCGTCCGGATAGTGGACCAGCCCGACGCCGAGCTTCCCGCCCTGATCTCGACCACCAGCGTCTCGGGCTTCCGGGCAGTGCGTCAGAAGGCGGCGATCGACGGCGACCATGCCCATATCGATCGCGAGACGGCCGCCGCCCTGAAGGTGCGCGACGGCGAAACCATACGAGTGAAATCATGACCGCAGCCCCGCTTTCCGGCCCCCGCTTCGCCTCGATCGATCCGACCACGGGTGAAGAGGTCTGGGGCGGCCCGTCCTCCAGCCAACGGGACGTCGCCGAGGCCGTGACGCGCGCCCGCGAGGCTTTTCCCGACTGGGCGGCTCGGCCCCGGCAGGAGCGCATCGATGCCGCCAAGCGCTATCAGGCCGTACTGGCGTCGCGCGCCGACGAACTGGCGCAGATCATTTCCATGGAGACCGGCAAGGCGCTTTGGGAGACCCGTGCCGAACTGGGCGCCATGCAGGGCAAGGTCGACATCTCGATCCGCGCCTATGAGGAGCGCACCGGCGAGCGCAGCAAGGAGACGGGCTTCGGCCGCGCCACCCTGCGCCACCGTCCGCACGGGGTGGCGGCGGTGCTAGGGCCGTTCAACTTCCCCGGCCACCTTCCGAACGGTCACATCGTCCCCGCACTGCTCGCTGGTGATACCGTGGTCTTCAAGCCCTCGGAGCACACGCCCCTGATCGGTCAGGAAATGGTCGAGTGCTTCAAGGCCGCGGACCTGCCCGACGGCGTCGTCAATCTGGTTCAGGGCGGTGCGAAGACCGGCGCGGCGCTGCTGGAGCGCGACATAGACGCCCTTATGTTTACGGGCTCGGGGGCGGCCGGCGCCCATTTCAAAAAGCTGTTTGCCGACAATCCGCATGTGATTCTGGCTCTGGAGCTGGGCGGTAACAATCCGCTGGTCGTCTGGGACGCGGCCGATGCCGAGGCTGTCGCCGGCATTGTCGCGATGAGTGCCTTTGTCACCACCGGTCAGCGGTGCTCGTGCGCCCGGCGCCTGATCATCGAGGAAGGCCCGCGCGGCGATGCCGTGATCGAGGCCGTGGTCGGCTTCATGGACCGGCTGATCTATGCGCCCTGGAACGGCAGCCCCGAGCCGTTCGGCGGCCCCCTCATCTCGGCCCATGCCGCCACCCAGGCCCGGGAGGCCCTGCGCGCCCGGATCGACATGGGTGCCCGGGTCATCCGGGACAGCGGACCGATCGACGGCCTGTCCGGCGCCTTCGTGAAGCCGGCCCTGATCGACACGACCGGCGTCCATGTGCCGGACGAGGAGATCTTCGCGCCCTTCCTCCAGGTGACCCGCGTGGCGACCTTCGATGACGCGATACGCATGGCCAACGAGACCCGCTATGGGCTGTCGGCCGGGCTGGTCTCGGACGATCCCGCCAACTGGGACCGCTTCATCCACCGCATCCGGGCGGGCGTGGTGAACTTCAATCGGCCGACCACGGGCGCCGCCGGTGACATGCCGTTCGGCGGTCTGGGCTCCAGCGGCAACCACCGCCCCAGCGCCTATTATGCGGCCGACTATTGCGCCTATCCGGTGGCCAGTTTCGAGGCCGACAGCGTCAAGAATATCGAGAGCGAGATCAAGGGCCTGAAGGCGTGACCTCACCTGCCGTCGAAGCCAATGCCGACGGTCTGATCGGGCCGACCCACTCCTATGCGGGCCTGTCGCCGGGCAATCTGGCGTCCAGTCTGAACAAGGGTGAGGCCTCCAATCCCCGGGCAGCCGTGCTTCAGGGGCTGGAGAAGATGAAGCTGCTGGCGGACCTCGGCCTGCCCCAGTTTGTCCTGCCTCCGCACGAACGCCCGGACATCGGCTTCCTGAGAAGCCTCGGCTTTGCCGGATCGGATGGTCAGGTGCTGGAGACCGCCTGGAAACAGGCGCCCTCCCTCGCCGCCGCGGCCTGTTCGGCCTCGCCGATGTGGGCAGCTAATGCCGCGACAGTGACCCCCTCGGCCGACAGCGCGGATGGCCGGCTGCATTTCACGCCTGCCAATCTCGTCACCAATCTGCACCGCTCGCTGGAGCACGCCCAGACGAAGCGGGCCCTCGACGCCCTCTTCCCCGACCCGGCCCGCTTTGCGGTTCACGACGCCCTGCCGTCGGTGGGTCATCTCGCGGATGAAGGCGCGGCCAATCACGTCCGCCTGTGCGCCGACCATGGATCGGCCGGCGTCAACCTGCTGGTCTGGGGACGCGAAGCCTGGGAGGGCTGGGACGGCCCCTACCCGGCACGCCAGACCCGCGAGGCGTCAGAGGCCCTCGCCCGTCGGCACGGCGCCTCGGGCGTGGTGCTGGCCCGCCAGGGCAAGGCCGCGATTGCCGGTGGCACCTTCCACAATGACGTGGTCTGCGTGGGCGCCCTGGACACCCTGTTCTTCCACGAGCTGGCGTTTGAGGACACGGCCGCCACTCTGGAGGCGGTCCGACGCGCGGCCGACGGTTTCGAGCCGAAGTTCGTCGAAGTCTCCGCGACCGACCTGCCTCTGGCGGATGCGATCAGCAGCTATCTGTTCAACTCCATGCTGATCCGGATCCCCGGTGAGGATCGCCTGACCCTGATCTGCCCGACCGAGACCGAGGAAAATCCGCGTAGCCGGGCGGTCGCCGAGCGGATTGCCGGCTCGAACGGCCCCATTGGTCAGGTCCGCTACGTCGATGTGCGCCAGTCGATGCGGAACGGCGGCGGCCCGGCCTGCCTGCGCCTGCGGGTGGTGCTGAACGAGGCGGAACTGGCCGCCACCAGCGACGCCATGCGGTTCACGCCCGCGCTGCACGCGAAGCTCAACGAGTGGGCCGGTCGCCACTACAGGGACGAGCTGACGCCACGCGACTTGGCCGATCCACAGCTGCTGGAGGAGTCGCGCGGGGCGCTGGACGAGCTGACTGGCATCCTGTCTCTGGGAAGCGGCTTCTATCCCTTCCAGCGGTCCTAGCGCCCCGAATAATTGCGCTCGACAGAGTCGCGAAACTGCGCCCATTCTCCCCGCGATATCGGGGGGTATTCATGACAATCCACCACAGACTTGCCGGGCTGGTATTTGCCCTGACCACCTTGATGGCACTCGGCGCCTGCGCGACCGGGCCTTCCCTTACGCCGGAGCAGATGCAGGCCGTCCGTGCGGGGGAGCAGTCGGCCATCATCATGTCCTATCGTGAATACGCGGGGATGTATGGCGCCTACATCCGCTTCGTCAACGTGGACACAGGCCTTCAGTACCAAGTGGAAATGCATGGCGGAATGAACGTCGTGAATGCCGGGCCGGACATGGTTGCCGTCCCGCCGGGACGTTACCGCGTCGCTGGCGGAAGTCTCTACACCGCCGATTCCACGGGCACGATGCCGCTGCTCGACCACTGGTTTGCCCCCTTCGACGTTGCGGCTGGCGAGGTCGTCGATGTCGGGACGCTGCGGATCGACGACATCAGCGTCCGCGCACTGCCCGGCATGGGCGAACGCGTCCTGAATGCAATGCTCACATTCAATCCGGCCCGTTCCGACCGATATCTGGTCTACAGCGTGGACTATTCCGACGCGGAGCGCGTCGAAAAGATGCTCGCGAGCAAATATCCGGGGCTCGGAGTGACTCCCGTGCGCAGGCCCCTTGCAGTGAGGCTGGACCGCGCCGCTTTTGAAAGCGTGATCGTGGACGCCTACGCGTTGAACCCGGACGGCAGTCCGCCGACGGTCGAGCAGGCCGGGGCGCGCGTGGCGACGGGGCTGGCGCGCTTCCTGCGGGACGCAGACCGGTAGGGCTCAGGCCGCGAAGCGCCCGCCCTTGGTCGCATAGGCCTGGGTGCCACGGGTGAAGACGGTGTCGGACGGCAGGATGGCGTCGATGGCGATGTCGTCCTTGCCCTCGAGGCGATCATAGATCGGCCCGAAGTCGCGCAGGGTCTCGTCCTTCAGCCCCTCAAGGCTGTCGATCACGAAATAGACCTGCTGGAAATCGTCGATCCGGTACAGGGTCCGCATCACCCGTTCGAGGTCGAAGCCGATCCGGTTGGGCGACGGATCCTCGACGGCAAACACGCTTTCTGTGGCCGATGACACAATGCCGGCGCCATAGATGCGCAGGCCGTCGGCCTCCTTCATCAGGCCGAACTCGACCGTGTACCAGTACAGCCGGGCCAGATTGGCCAGCATGCCGCGCCGGGCGGCCCGCTGCCCCCCCTTGCCATAGGCTTCCATGTAGGCGGCGAAATCCGGGTCGGTCAGCATGGGCACGTGGCCGAACACATCGTGGAAGATGTCCGGCTCCTGCAGATAGTCCAGCTGATCGGGTTTGCGGATGAACTGGCCGGACGGGAAGCGCCGGTTGGCCAGATGGTCAAAGAACACCTCATCGGGCACGAGGCCCGGCACACACACGACGGTCCAGCCGGTCAGCGCCTGCAGCTTGGGGTTCATGACCTCGAAGTCGGGGATGCCCCCGGTGTTCAGGTCCAGCGCCTCCAGCCCCTTGAGGAAGACCTCACTGGCCCGGCCGGGCAGGATCTTCATCTGGCGGGCGTACAGCGTATTCCAGGTATCGTGTTCGACCCGGGTGTAGGCGGACCAGTCCTGAGGAATGGTCCAGTCCTCGGCCGCCCCTTCGGGCGGGGCTTCGAAGACGTGCTCGAAATCGGACATGAGGCCCTCTTCTTGCGGGTTGTTTCGCTACGCACACCCTAGGCGTTCGCAGGATCAAGGGCCATACACCCGCCGCTCACACCGCCTCAGTGCAGGTGGACAAATCGCGGCTGCAGGCGCCCCTGATCGTCATGGCGGAACCAACGCTTCAGCTGCGGAAGCGCTGCATTGTCCGGCATGCGGTCGGCCTCAAGGCTCTGTTCGGCGGCATAGACCAGCACGCCCGAATCCTTCTCCAGCACCAGAACCTTGTAAAAGGGCTGGTCGGTCGGGATCGCGCCCATGTCCCCGGCGGGCCCGTCATAGCGGGCATCGACATCCAGGATTACTCCATTGAATGCATCGTCCAGCTGGCGCACGCTCTGGCCCAGCCCGAATTTGGCAGCCTTCGTCTTGATCATGGGACGACCCTAGAGGGCTTCCTCTGAGCCCTCCCCGACGGCTCTGTTCATTTTCGCGACAGACTCGCTTGGCGCGGACGATCTCATCGGACTAGTCTGTGTTCGACGGGAACCAGACGGGCTCCCAAACAGAAAGTTCGGCCATGCCGGAGATCGACGGCGCGCCTGTGGAGCGCGACGCCCGGTCCCCCAGCCTTGGCGAGGCGCCATCCGGGTCGTTGCTGTACGGCGCCCTGGATCTGGGGACCAATAATTGTCGCCTGCTGATCGCGCGACCTGCGCGCGACGGCTTTCGGGTCGTCGATTCGTTCAGCCGTATCGTCCGTCTCGGGGAGGGAATCAGCCGCACCGGTCGATTGACGAACGATGCGATGGACCGGGCCTATGACGCCCTCGCCATCTGTGCCGAGCGGGTCGCCAAGAAGAACCTGCCCTCTGATCGGATCGCCGCCGTCGCCACCCAGGCCTGCCGGGCGGCCGAAAACGGAGAGGAATTCATCGACCGGGTCAGGCGCGGCACGGGTCTGAAGCTGCGCATCATCACCCCGGACGAGGAGGCCCGCCTGTCGGTGGAGGGCTGCCGCAACCTGCTGGATCAGCGGGCCCGCGCCGTGCTGGTGGTCGACGTGGGTGGGGGGTCGACGGAACTGTCCTGGCTGGTGCGCAAGGATCGCGGCTTCGAGACCGTCGGCTGGATGTCGGCGCCCGTCGGCGTGGTGACCCTGGCGGAAGGACACCCGGAATCCCTGGACGATCCTGCCTCCTGGTACGAGGCCATGATCGGCGCCATGGCGACCGCCATCCAGTGCGCCCCGGTCAATGGCGAGGTCAAGGCGCTGTTCGACGAGGGCCATGCCCATCTGGTCGGCACCTCCGGCGCCATCACCAGCCTGGCCGGAATCCACCTGAAGCTGCCGCGCTATCAGCGTGACCGGGTCGATGGCCTCTGGATGTCACGCAACGACTGCGAGGACGCGGCCCGCCTGCTTCTTGACCTGGGCCCTGACGGACGGGCGCAGAACGCCTGCATCGGTCCGGATCGTGCGGATCTGGTCATGGCCGGGGCCGCCATCCTCGAGGCCGTCCAGCGGTCCTGGCCCTGCGCCCGTGTGCGGGTCGCCGACCGGGGTCTGCGAGAGGGCCTGCTGCTGGAGCGTATGCGCTCGGGCCGCCGTCGCCGCAGGCGAGGTCGTCGCCGTCCGCGCGACTGATCAGCCGATGGTCGGGTCG
This sequence comes from Brevundimonas sp. A19_0, assembly GCF_017744255.1. Lineage (GTDB taxonomy): Bacteria > Pseudomonadota > Alphaproteobacteria > Caulobacterales > Caulobacteraceae > Brevundimonas. The sequence goes on from NZ_JAGHQP010000007.1 coordinate 78,493, forward strand.
ACGACCTGGACCGGCAGATCGAGGTCGCAGATCGAGAAGTCCGCCCCCCTCTGCAGCCGCACGGTCTCAAGCGTCGTGGCAAACACGGGCGAGCCCGCATTCAGGACGCGCACCGTCGGCCGGGTCTCGACCGGCAGGTCCGAGGCTACGCGCACCCGCAGCATGCGATCCGGCTCGCCCGGCACGATCCCGCTGGGGTCGTCACCGGTCTTGAGGCTACGCACGACGTCCAGACCCGAAATCACGCGCCCCCAGACCGTGTAGCGCTTGTCCAGCGAAGGATAGGCCTGCCGCATCAGGAAGAACTGGCTGTTGGCCGTGTCCGGATCCTCGTCGCGCGCCATGCCCGCCACGCCGGGGCAGTAGACACCCCAGCCATGAACCTTGCCGTCGCTGGTCAGCGGCATCAGCTCGGCCGGCTGGGTCTGGACCGGCAACGACCCGACAAAGCCCAGCAGGGCTCCCATCGGCGCCGCGACCGGCGTGAAATCCATGTCGGGGCCGCGGCGGAAGGTGAATTCACCCGGCAGGTCTGGGTAGGGGCTCTGGCCGTCGCCGGTGCCCAGCGGATCACCCGTCTGGGCCATGAACCAGTCGATCACCCGGTGCCAGGGCAGGCCGTCATAGAAGCCCAGACCCGACAGCAGACGGATGCGCTCGACGTGCAGCGGAGCCACCTCGGGCGCCAGCTCCACAAGGATACGTCCCTTGCTGGTGTCGATGATCAGCAGATTCTCGGGCTCGACCAGCCGCCAGTCGGTCGAAGGCATGGGCGTCGTGGCGACTGTTACGGGCGGGGGCTCCTGCGCCCGGGCCGGCAGGGCACCGGCGAGGACCATGGCGGCCACAAGCACACTCATCTTGCCGGCCCTCATTGCGCCGTCCCCCCGGCCACCCGCGCCGGCAGCTGGACATCGCAAATATTGAAGTCCGTTCCCCTGGCGGCTCGCGCCTCGGCGATGACCTGCGCCGCCTCGGGACTGGCGTCGCGCAGGACCTCAACCACCGGTCGCTCCCCCTCGGGCATGGCCGAGGCCAGCCTGACCCTTACCATGGTGTCGGGATCCGCGCCGACCCGGCCGTCCTCGGCCTCCGGTCCCGTCTTGATCGCGCGCACGACATCCATGCCGCCCACCACGCGCCCAAACGCCGTGTACATGCCATTCAGATTGTCCTCGCGTCCGGACATCAGGAAAAACTGGCTGTTGGCGCTGTTCAGATTGCCGGCACGGGCCATGCCCACGACGCCGGGGCAGAACAGGGTCTGGGCGCCCACCTTGAAGTCGGCCGTGACCATCATCTGACTGTCCGGCTGTGTGACCACCGGCAGGCCGTGGATAAGACCGCGCATGCCCGGGCCGCTGTCCTCGACCAGGACGAAGCTGCTGTCGCGACCCCGGCGGAAATTGAGCTCGGCCTCGACATCCGGAAGCGCACTGCCTCCGCCGCCCGTACCGGTCGGGTCGCCGGTCTGGGCCATAAAGTCCTCGATCACGCGGTGAAACACATGCCCGTCGTAAAAGCCCTCGCTGGCGAGGGTGGTGACCCGCTGCACATGGGCCGGAGCCACATCGGGCAGCAGTTCGACCAGCACCCGCCCCTTGCTGGTGTCGATCACCAGCAGCCGGTCAGCCGGCACCGAGCGCCAGCTGGACGCCGCCTGGGCCCGGGCGGGCGCAGGCGCTGTCGACAGGCCCGCTCCCAGCAACAAAGCCGAAAGGACAAGGGCGGAGGGGAACTTCAAATTCATGGACATACCTTGATTATCGTGCGGCCTTGACGCGGGCCCGGACGCGCGCCGCTATGGCAGGGCTGACGAAGCTTTCGATCTTCCCGTCCAGCCGTGCGATTTCTTTCACGAGCCGCGAGGCGATCGCCTGATGCCGGGGGTCCGCCATCAGGAATACCGTCTCGATCTCGCTGTTCAGACGCTGGTTCATCGCCGTCATCTGGAATTCGTACTCAAAGTCGGCCACGGCGCGCAAACCCCGGACGATGACGCTGGCGTCCAGCGACTCGGCGAAATGCATCAGCAGGGTATCGAACGGCTGGACGACGATGTCGGCCTGAAAGGTCGCCACCTCTGCCTTCAGCATGTCCACCCGCTCGGCCGTCGTGAACAGCGGGCCCTTCTCGTCATTCTGCGCCACGCCGATGACCAGCCGGTCGACCAGCTTCACGGCGCGGCCGATGATGTCCATATGGCCATTGGTGACGGGATCGAAGGTTCCCGGATACAGCCCGATGCGCATGTCTCGGCCTCCCTCAGTCTCAGTGGCTTAGCATCGGTCGCGCGCAGCTCCTAGACCGGCTGCGGCGCAGCCAGCGCCCAGGCCGTCGCCACCCGCGCAACCCGGTCACCGGCATCGCCATAAGTGTGCCCGTCGATGGCGCCCACGGCACAGGCCGGGGTGGCGCTGTTGGTGATAAAGGCGCCGTCAAAGCGGGGCAGGTCCTCAACCTGGATGACCCGGGTCGTCTGCCCCAACCCAACCTCCGACAGATGATCCCGGATCAACGCCTGCGAAACGCCGGCCAGCATGGGCGCGTCCGGCCATACGACCGTATCGCCTTGCAGGAAGCCGATGTTCCACAAGGTCCCTTCCGACACGCGGCCGTCCGCGTCCGCGAAAAGGGCATCATCGAAGCCGCCCCTGCGTGCCAGCCTCCGCGCCCGGATCAGGCCGAAGGTCGCCACATGCTTCAGATCGGCGGATTCCCGGGCATAGGTCTGCACCTGAAGTCGCAGCGGCTGTTCCGACAGAGGCGCGACAGGCGGAAAGACACCGACCATCACACTGGGCCGTCCCTCGACGTCGGGCGTGCGCGGGCTGATCTCGGGCGAGAACAGGCTGATGCGCGCATAGCCGCGGGTCCGGTCGCCGAGAGCCAGTTGCAGCTGGCGCCGGATTTCGCCTTCCGGCACGGCTTCCCCGAACAGCGCGTCGGCGGACTGGACCAGCCGCGCCAAATGGCGGTCCAGCCCCCGGACCGCCCCGTTGTCGACCGCAAACGACGTATAGGCGCCGTAGTTGACCAGAGCCTGACGCGCCAGCCCCTCGCTCGTCGCCGGCGCGCCATCGATCCAGAGATTTGTCACAGAGGCTCGTCGTCGCTGGCGGGCACGGCAGGTGCGACGGATTGGCTTTTCTTCGGCTTCGCGCGCTTTGGCCGATCCCGTCTCAGCACCCAGAACAGGATAGCCGGGATGGGTAGCGACACCATCAGCACCCATGGATCAAAAGGCCCTGCGCCTTTGAGGAATCCTGCACTGAAAAGAGCGAAGTGCGCGACCTGCATCGTCCATTCACCGGTATTCCAGTTCAGGGCCAGCTGGCCAAACCCGAACAGGCTGCCGATCATCCAGCCCCAGCGTCGACGCCAGAGAGCCACGGCGAAGGTGACCAGGCACAGAATGGGCGCAAGGATCGCAGCAGCCAGCACACCGAAATGGAGCGGTGACTTGTTCTCAAACGTGAAGGCCCCCGCGGCCCTGGCTACAGCCGGATCCACCACATTCAAATGCAGTCCCGCGATCTGCCAGCGCCCATCCGAACGCACCATAACGGTCGAAAGAAGAACGGTGGCCTGATCGTACTCAAGCTGCTGAACGAGCTCGTAGTAGGCTTCTCCATTCCCGACCTGGGTGGCTTTCCAGCTCAGGACCTTCGTCTCTTCGGGCGAACCGTTGACGGTGTAGGACTGCAAGCCCTCGAACGCGGACGGGGTGAGTTGAGGCTGAAGGCTGGGCGCGCTTTGCGCCTTCAGCCCCTCAACATCGCCGTCGCGCACCTGCTCATAGGCCCTGAGGGACTGCTCTACTCGAGCCTGATCCCCCGAAGGCAGGGAGCAGCCCGCCAGCATCAACAACAAGAACGCTAGTGCGAACCGCATGGCCCCTCCCCCCGGCAATCATCCCTTGCAGCGCCACCTTTGCCGCAAAGATCGGCCGCGTCGAGAGTGATAGCGAGGGTTAGTCTGCGCCACCCTCGTCCGCTACCCGGATGCCGTCGGCCGGATCTTCGCCCTCGGAGGTCTCGGCCAGACGTTCGACCGAGACGACCTTCTCGCCATCGGCCGTACGGAACACGGTGACGCCCTGGCTGGAGCGACCGACGACCCGGATCTGGCTGACCGGAGTGCGGATCATCTGCCCGCCCGAGGTCACCATCAGCAGCTCGTCCGTGTCCTCGACCGGGAAGGAGGCAGCCAGACGGTCGCCCGCGCGGCCCCCCAGACCATGGGCCGTCAGCCCCTGCCCGCCCCGACCGGTCCGCCGGTACTCATAGGCGGACGAGCGCTTGCCGAAGCCGGTCTCGGTGATGGTCAGGATGAACTGCTCGGCGGCGCCCAGCTCGGCGATCCGCTCGGGCGAGATCGGAGCGTCGGCGACGGCTTCCTCGTCGGCATCGACCGGCGTGTCGTCCTCGCCCTCACCCGCGGCCCGTCGCATGGCATTGGCATGTTTGACGTAGGCGGCGCGTTCTTCCGGTGTTGCATCCACCCGGCCCAGAACGGCCATCGAGATCACGATATCCGTCGGCTGCAGGCGCACACCCCGCACCCCGGTCGACTTGCGGCCCTTGAAGACGCGCACATCGTCCGCCTTGAAGCGGATCGCGCGGCCCATGGCGGTCGTCAGCATGATGTCGTCGTCGGCCTTGCACAGGGCGACGCCGACCATGTGGTCGCCCTCTTCCAGCTCCATGGCGATCTTGCCGGCGCGGTTGACGGTGGCGAAATCCGACAGCTTGTTCCGACGCACATCGCCCGAGCGCGTGGCGAACATGATGTCGTAGTTTTCCCACTCGCGCTCGTCCTCGGGCAGGGGCAGCACATTCATGATGCTGTCGCCCGGCTCGATCGGCAGCAGGTTGACGAAGGCCTTGCCGCGCGAGGTTGGTCCGCCCAGCGGCAGACGCCAGGTCTTGAGCTTGTAGGCCTTGCCGTTCGAGGCAAAGAACAGCACCGGCGTATGGGTCGAGGCGGAGAAGACGCCGACCACGGCGTCATCGTCCTTCATGGCCACGCCTGACCGGCCCTTGCCGCCGCGATGCTGCGTCCGGTAGGCGTTCAGCGCCACGCGCTTCACATAGCCGCCGTGGGTGACGGTGACGACCATTTCCTCGCGCGGGATCAGGTCTTCGTCCTCCATCTCGGCATCGCCCTCGCCGATCACCGTCAGGCGCGGGGTCGCGAACTGGTCCTTGATGAGCAGCAGATCCTCGCGGATCACGGCCAGGATGTTGGCCCGGTCGCTGAGCAGGGTCAGGTGACCCTGGATGGTGTCGGCCAGGCTACGGGCCTCGCCGAAAATATCGTCACGGCCCAGACCGGTCAGGCGGGACAGGGTCAGGGCCAGGATGGCGCGCGCCTGTTCGTCCGTCAGCCGGATCGCATTGCCCTCCACCAGCACGGTGCGGGGGTCGGCGATCAGTTCGACCAGCGGCATCATGTCGCCCACCGGCCAGACACGCCCCACCAGACGCTCGCGCGCCTCGCTGGGGTCGGCCGAGGATCGGATGATGTGGATCACCTCGTCGATGTTGGCGACAGCGACGGCCAGACCGACCAGCACATGGCCGCGATCGCGCGCCTTGGCCAGTTCGAACTTGATCCGCCGGACCACCACTTCCTCGCGGAACTCGAGGAAGGCCTCCAGCATGCGCCGCAGACCCATCTGCTCCGGGCGACCGTGGTTCAGGGCCAGCATGTTGACGCCGAACGAGCTCTGCAGGGCCGAGAATCGCCACAGCTGATTCAGGATGACGTCGCCCGACGCGTCCCGCTTCAGCTCGATGACGATCCGCATACCGTGACGATCGGATTCGTCGCGGACGTCGGAGATGCCCTCGATCCGCTTTTCGCGGACCATTTCGGCGATGCGCTGGATCAGGGTCTGCTTGTTGACCTGGAAGGGCAGCTCGGTGACCACAATGGCCTCGCGATCCTTGCGGATCGTCTCAATGGCCGCCTTGCCGCGTACGATGACCGAGCCCCGGCCTTCGCGCAGGGCGTTGCGGGGCGCCGTCCGCCCCATGATCTCTCCGCCGGTCGGGAAGTCGGGCCCGGGCACAATGTCCAGCAGGGCGTCGTCCGAGACCTCGGGATCGTCCACCAGCGCAACACACGCGTCGATCACCTCGCCCAGATTGTGAGGCGGGATGTTGGTCGCCATACCGACGGCAATGCCACCTGCGCCATTGACCAGCAGGTTCGGAATGCGGCTGGGCAGGACGACAGGTTCCTGCCGGGCGCCGTCATAGTTGTCCTGGAAGTCGACGGTCCCCTTCTCGATATCCTCGATCAGGGCCTCGGCGGCCTTGGTCATGCGGCTTTCGGTGTAGCGCATGGCCGCGGGCGGATCGCCGTCCACCGAGCCGAAGTTGCCCTGACCGTCGACCAGCATCAGCCGCATCGAGAACGGCTGCGCCATCCGGACCATGGCGTCATAGATCGCGCCGTCGCCGTGCGGGTGGTAGCGACCCATAACGTCACCGACGATGTTGGCCGATTTCACATATTTGCGGTCAGACGTGCGGCCTTCCTCGTGCATCGCATAGATGATGCGGCGATGGACGGGCTTCAGGCCGTCGCGAACGTCCGGCAGCGCGCGGCTGACGATGACGCTCATCGCATAGTCGAGGTAGGAACGGCGAAGCTCGTCCTCGATGGTGATGTTGTCGATGTGCTCGCCGCCTGCCCCACCGGGAATTGCGGACGGGTCGGCGTGATCGGTTGTGTCGTCGGTCAAGGAATTTCGGCTTCATCTGGCCGGAATCAGAACAACTTCCGGGCTTGGGGATTACTAGCATCGGCGTCCGGCACTGGCAAAGTTTGCCCCGGACATATCCCCGGCCCTGAATCGCCCTGAGGAGAGAGACCATGACCCTGAACCGTTTGCCCCTGCTACTGGCTGCCACCGCCGGCATGGGAGCGCTGATGTCGGGCTGTGTGGCGATCACCGAAAACCACTATGGCCGAGACGATCAGTCGGTGGCCCGCATCGGTGACTTCGGCGAGGCCACCCTGATCAACGGGTCGGGCGAGCGCATCGGTCGCGCGGTCCTCACCCAGGGGCCCTCGGGCCTGCTGATCCGCGTTGAGGCCGACAGCCTGACACCGGGGTGGCACGGCATTCACATCCATGCGGTCGGGGAATGCTCCGCCCCCTTCACCTCGGCCGGCAGCCACATCAATCACGAAGATCACAAGCGTCCCCACGGCCTTCTGAACGCCGAAGGCCCGGACGATGGTGACCTGCCCAACATCTACGCCGACGCCCAGGGCCGCGTGCGCGCCGAGATCTTCACCACCCGCGCCCGGATCGCGCCCGAGGGTCCCGGCCAGTGGCTGTGGGACGACGATGGCTCGGCGCTCGTGATCCACGAGAATGCGGACGATCACCTGGCCCAGCCGATCGGCGGCGCCGGTGCCCGCGTCGCCTGCGGGATCATGGCAGCCGGTTAGGACACGCCCGGTGGCTCAGGCCCGACGGGCCTGGGCCACCTGTTCCGCCTCCCTCGAAAGAATATGCAGGAAGGCGCCGCGCGACGCATCCCAGTCTTCGAGGAGACGCGAGGCCAGCGGCGAACCGGTCTCGGCGGCATGGTCCGCGATCAGGCCCCTGAGCCTCTCCGCCGCCGCGCCAACCACGGGCCCGGCCATGACTGACTCGGCATTCAGGGTCTCAGTTGCCCGGCCGGTCTCGTCCCAGACGAAGGCCTCGCCTCCCGACATCCCGGCGCCGAAATTCCAGCCCGTCGGCCCCAGTACCACCAGAACGCCGCCGGTCATATATTCCCCGCCGTGCGCCCCGCAGCCCTCGACCACCGCCACGGCGCCGGAGTTGCGGACGGCGAACCGTTCTCCCGCCATCCCCGCCGCGAACAGACGTCCTGAAGTGGCCCCGTACAGGCAGGTGTTGCCGATCAGCGCCTGACCCGCTTGCCAGCGGACCGGCCGGATCACCAGATGCGCGCCCGACAGGCCCTTGCCGACATAGTCATTGGCCTCGCCGTCCAGCTCGATTCGCAGTCCCTTCATGCCCCAGGCAGCCAGCGACTGACCGGCGGCGCCCTTCAGCTTGAGCGTCAGGTGACCGTCCGGCAGGTCCTGCCCGTGGCGGCGCACGATTTCGGACGAGGTGCGGGTGCCGATGGCCCGCTGGGTGTTCCGCACCGCATAGCTGAGCTGCATCTTCTCTCGTCGCTGCAGGCAGGGCTCGGCGTCCACCAGAATCTGGGCGTCCAGGCTGTCGGGGACCGGGTTGCGCGGCAGCACCGAGCCGTCCCGCAGGTCCGCATCGCCCACCCGCACCAGAAGCGGATTGAGGTCCAGATCGTCCAGATCGTCGCCCCCGCGAGAGACCTGGTAGAGCAGGTCGGTACGGCCGACCGCATCGTCCAGCCGCGCCAGCCCCAGCGAGGCCAGGACTTCCCGCGTTTCCTCGGCGATGAAGGTGAACAGGTTGATGACCTTGTCGGGCGTGCCGGTGAACAGGGCCCGCAGCCGTTCGTCCTGCACACACACCCCGACCGGACAGGTGTTGGAGTGGCACTGACGCACCATCAGGCACCCGACGGCGACCAGACTGGCCGTGCCGATGCCGAACTCCTCGGCTCCCAGCATGGCGGCGATCACCACGTCCCGGCCTGTGCGGATGCCCCCGTCCGTCCGCAGGCGCACGCGCCCCCGCAGGCCGTTCATGCTCAGCACCTGATGGGCTTCGCTCAGGCCCATTTCCCACGGCATGCCGACCTGTTTGATCGAGCTGATGGCGGCGGCCCCGGTCCCGCCGTTGTGCCCTGAGACCAACACGGTGTCGGCCTTGGCCTTCGCCACCCCCGCCGCGACCGCGCCTATCCCGGACTGGGCGACCAATTTGACCGTGACCCGCGCCTCCGGATTGATCTGCTTCAGGTCGTAGATCAGCTGGGCCAGATCCTCGATCGAATAGATGTCGTGGTGGGGCGGCGGACTGATCAGGCCCACGCCGGGCGTCGCGTGACGCATGCGGGCGATGAATTCGGTGACCTTGAAGCCCGGGAGCTGGCCGCCCTCGCCCGGCTTGGCCCCCTGGGCGACCTTGATCTCGATCTCGCGACACCGGGTCAGATATTCGGCCGTCACGCCGAACCGGCCCGAGGCGATCTGCTTGACCGCGCTGTTCGGATTGTCGCCGTTCGGGCGGGTGCTGTAGCGCTCGGGATCCTCGCCGCCCTCGCCCGAGACCGAGCGGGCCCCGATCCGGTTCATGGCGATGTTGAGCGTCTCATGCGCTTCAGGGCTCAGGGCCCCCAGTGACATGCCGGGCGTGACGAAGCGCTTGCGGATCTCATTCACGCTCTCGACGGACTCAAGCGGGATCGCCGTGGCGTCGCGGAAATCCAGCAGGTCGCGCAAGGCCCCGGCCGGCTGCTCGCGAACGCGGCGGCTGTAGGCCTTGTAGCGCCCGTAGTCGTTGCGGGTGGTGGCGTCCTGCAGACGGTGAATGGCCTCGGCGTCCCAGCCGTGATGCTCCTCACCCGCGCGAATGCGGTGCGACCCGCCCAGCCGCAGGCCCGACCGGTCACGACCGAATCCGGCCTCGATCAGGCGAAGGGCCCGCGCCTCCAGTCCCGGCAGTCCGATGCCCGAGACCCGCGACGTCATGCCGGGAAAGATGTCCGCGACCAGCGCCCGGGACAGGCCAAGGGCTTCGAACTCGAACGCCCCGCGATAGGCCGAGATGACCGATATGCCCTTCTTGGCGAGAATCTTGAGCAGGCCGGCCTCGATCGCCGCCTTGTAGTTCAGGCACGCCAGCCGGAGAGAACCCTGCCCATAGCGTCCCTCGTCCTGCCGCTGCAGGAAGGTTTCCTGAGCCAGCCAGGCGTTGACGGCGGTTGCGCCCGACCCGACCAGGACGGCAAAGGCATGCGCATCCAGAGCCTCGGCCGTGCGCACCACGATAGACACAAAAGAACGCAGGCCCTCTTCCACCAGGCGCGTGTGCACAGCTGCGGTCGCCATGATCATGGGGATGACCGGCCGGCCGGGCCCCATGTCTTCGTCGGTCAGGACCAGGATTCCGGAACCGGCCCGGACCTGCGCTACAGCTTCGATACGCAGACGCTCGATGGCCTCGCGAAGGGCGGCGCCAGCGGGCCCACCGACAGCCGATCCGTCGAAGCTGGTGTCCAGCCGGGCCACCGCGCCCTCGCCCACCACATCCAGCATGCGGTCGAACATGCCGGTAGTCAGGACGGGGCTGTCCAGCACATGCACCCGGGTCTGACCCTCTTCCTGGGCGAGGATATTGCCGAGGTTCTTGAACCGGGTGCGCAGCGACATGGCCGCGCCCTCGCGCAGGGAGTCTATCGGCGGGTTCGTGACCTGGGCAAAGGCCTGCCGGAAATAGTGGCTGAAGGGCCGGTCGAGACCGGACAGGACGCGGGGAACGGCGTCGTCCCCCATCGATCCCACGGCTTCCTTGCCGTCGACGACCATAGGATCGAGCAGGGTCTCGATGTCCTCGCGGGTCCAGCCCACCGCGGCCTGCATCCGTGTCAGGGCTTCGCCCTCCAGCCGCCTCGGCTCGGGCCCCGGGCCAACCCTGGGCTCCAGATCGACGATGTTGGCCAGCCACCGGTCATAGGGGTGTTCGGCGGCAAGACGGTCGAGGATGGCCGTCTCGTCGTAGAGGCGGCCCTCGTCCAGATCGAGGGCGATCATGCGACCCGGCCCGATATGCAGATTGCGGGCGATACGCTCCGGGGCGATGCCCGTCATCCCGACCTCGGAGCCACAGATCAGGAGGCCGTCCGTGGTCTCGGTCACCCGCAGGGGGCGCAGGCCGTTCCGGTCCTTGCCCGCCACCACCCATCGACCGTCGGTCGCGCACAGGGCCGTTGGCCCGTCCCACGGCTCCATCACGGCGTTGCAATAGGCATAGAAGGCCTGATGGGCCGGGCTGAGCGTGCCGGGAATGGAGGCTTCCGGGATCAGCAGCGCCTTGGCCATCGGTGCTGACCGCCCGGCGCGGACCAGCACCTCGAACACATTGTCGAGCGCGGCGGAGTCCGAGCCACGCTGCTGGATGACCGGCTTGACGATATCGTCGTCCGCGCCGAACGCGGTCGCTGTCATGCGGATCTCGTGGCTGCGCATCCAGTTGGCGTTGCCGCGCAGGGTGTTGATCTCGCCGTTGTGGGCCAGCATCCGGAATGGCTGGGCCAGCCGCCATTCCGGGAAGGTGTTGGTCGAATAGCGCTGATGGAACACGGCCACCGACGCGACGACGTCCGGATCGGTCAGGTCCGGATAGAATTCCGCCAGCGCCTGGGCCAGCATCATCCCCTTGTAGATGACCACCTGCGCCGACAGGGAACAGATATAGACGTCGATGCCGCGTGCCCGGGCCCGGGCCTCGATCCGGCGCCGCAGGAGATAGAGGGCGCGCTCCAGATCCTCACCCTCCAGACCCTCGGGGGCCGCCAGCATGATCTGTTCGATCTCGGGCCGGGTCGCCGCTGCCCGCTCGCCGAGGATGGCGGGCCGGTGAGGCACCTGGCGCCAGCCGTACAGATAGAAGCCCGCGGCCTGCACCTCGCGCTCGATCACGACCCGCGCCTGCTCCTGCGCGCCCAGATCGTGGCGCGGCAGGAAGACCATGCCGACCGCCAGCGGGCCGGGCCGCGGCTCACGGCCCTGCTCTCGCACCTGTCGCAGGAAGAAGTCGCGCGGCAGGCCGATCAGCAGGCCCGCCCCGTCGCCGGACCTACCGTCGGCATCGACCGCGCCCCGGTGCCAGACGGCCTTGAGCGCGGCGATCGCCAGATCGACGACATCGCGGCGCGGCTGGCCGTCCATGGCCGCGACCAGCCCGACCCCGCACGCATCGCGTTCGCTGTCGGGATCATAGGCCCCGGCCTCGATCAGCGTCTGCCGATCCGCCAGCCATTTACGGGGATCGACGCTCATGCTGCCACCTGCTGACGGGCCGAAAGCCAGCCGTGGATTTCGGCGGCCGCGTCCTGCCCCTCGCGCACGGCCCAGACGACCAGCGATGCCCCGCGCGAGATGTCACCGGCCACAAAGACGCCCTCCAGCGTGGTGGCGCGCGTCCCTGCGGCCGACCAGACCGTGCCGTCATCGCGCACCGCCAGATCGGACGCGCCGAACTGGCTGCGCAGGTCCTCGGGCTCAAAGCCCAGCGCCTCGATGACCATGTCGGTCTCGCAGTCATAGGCACTGTCGGCCAGTTCGCGAATGGAGCGCCGCCCGTCCGGTCCCGGTTCGGACAGGGCCGTCCGCATGGCTCGCACAGAGCAGACCCGGCCGGCCGCGTCCCGCACGGCCCGTGGCGAGGCCAGCCAGTCGAAGACCACGCCCTCTTCCTCGGCATTGGCCACCTCGCGGGCGCTGCCCGGCATATTGGCCCGGTCCCGACGATAGAGGCAGGTCACCGACGCCGCGCCCTGACGCACGGCGGTCCGCACACAATCCATGGCCGTATCGCCCCCGCCGATCACCACCACCCGGCGCCCGCGCGCATCCAGCGCCCCGCCCTCGAATTCCGGGACGCTATCGCCCATGCCCTTGCGGTTGGACGCGGTCAGATAGTCGAGGGCCGGCACCACACCTTCCGCGCCACAGCCCGGCAGGGTCAGGCGACGCGCCGCATACACCCCGGTCGCCAGCAGCACCGCCTGATGCCGGCTGCGCAGGTCGTCAAACGAGACATCGCGCCCGATCTCGACCCCCAGTTCGATCCTGACACCGGAGACCACCAGCCGGTCGATCCGCCGCTGCACCACCGGCTTCTCCAGCTTGAAGCCCGGGATGCCGTACATCAGCAGTCCGCCGGCCCGGTCCTGCCGCTCGTAAAGGGTCACGGCATAGCCCAGCCCGCGCAGCCGGTCGGCGGCAGCCAGACCCGCCGGTCCGGACCCGACGATGCCGATGGACTCCGCACGCTCGCGCACAGGTGTGATCCCGGAAATCCAGCCCTGCTCGAACGCCATATCGCCCAGCCAGCGCTCGACCGAGCCGATGGTGACGGTCTCCCAGCCCGCCCGCTCCAGCGTGCAGGCCCCCTCGCACAACCGGTCCTGCGGACAGATGCGGCCACAGATTTCCGGCAGGGCGCTGGTCGCCTCCGAGGCCCGCCAGGCCTCTTCCAGCCGCCCCTCGGCCGCCAGCCTCAGCCAGTCGGGGATGGCGTTCTCCAGCGGACAGCCGCTCTGACAGAAGGGCACACCGCACTGGGCGCAACGGCTCGACTGATCCACGCCTGTCGCATTTGCGAAGTCGGCGTAGATTTCCTGAAAGGACTGGATACGCTCCGCCGGCGACACCTTCGGCGGTGTACGCCGGACGACATCCGGGAATTTCTGGTTGCGATGCAGCATGCGCCCACCTTCGGGGCCGGGCCCGTGGATCGCAAGAGCGCTGCGGTAAAATTTCGCTCAAATCAGCGAGGGCGACGGCTGTCCGGGGCAATTTCCTGCCCCGGAAACATGGCCGCGCGCGCCGTTTCGATCAGAGAGTCTCCTCGAACGCCTCGACGAGCCGCTCCAGACGCCCCAGACCGATGGTCCAGAACGCCGGATCGCGCGGATCGAGCCCGAACGGCTGGAGCGCGACATCGTAGGGATGCGCCCCCCCGGCCGCGAGCAGGTCGCGGTACAGGGGCGTGAAGCCGTCCGGATCCTTGCGGCGGGTCTCCATCAGGGCCGCGACCAGCAGATCGCCGAACGCATAGGCATAGACGTAGAAGGGCGAGTGGACGAAGTGGCTGACATAGGCCCACCAGTGCTCATAGCCGTCGTTCAAGATGACGGCGGGCCCCAGGGAGGCCCCCATCTCCTCCAGCCAGATTTCGCCGATGCGACCAGCACCGACCTCGCCCTTCGCCCGCGCATCATGGAACCGGGTCTCGAACCGGTGGAAGGCGATCTGGCGGACAACGGTGTTCAGACCGTCCTCGATGCGGCCGGCCAGCAGACCCTGGCGTTCACTCTCGGGGGCCGTGGCCAGCAGGCGGTCAAAGGTCAGCCCCTCGGCAAAGATGGAGGCCGTCTCGGCCAGCGTCAGCGGCGTGTCGGCCAGCAGGCTGCCGGCCTCGGCGGCCAGGGTCTGGTGCACGCCATGGCCCAGCTCGTGGGCCAGCGTCAGCACATCGCGCCGCTCGCCCATCCAGTTCAGGAAGACATAGGGGTGGCGATCCGCGGTGACCGGGTGGGCGTAGGCGCCCGACTGTTTGCCGGCGCGGGGCCGCGCGTCGATCCAGCGCCGGTCAAAGAAGGTGTCCGCCCGCTCGGCGAACTCCGGCCCCAGGTCCGAAAAGCTGTCCAGCACGATCGAACGGCCTTCGCTCCAGTCAAAGCCACGCGGGGCCTTTGTCGTAAGCGGCGCATTGCGATCCCAGTGATTGAGCGTCTTCTGACCCATCGCCCGGGCCTTGGCCGCATAGTAACGGTGCGACAGGCGCGGATAGGCGGCGGTGACCGCCTCGACCATGGCATCCACCGCCTCGCCATCGACCTCATTGGCCAGATGGCGGCTATCCGCCGGACGTTTGAACCCGCGCTTGCGATCCTCCAGCGCCTTCTCTGCAGCGACCGTATTCAGAACCAGCGCCAGGGTGCGGGTTTCACCCTTCAGGGCTGTGGTCAGGCCCTCGGCCACCGCCTTGCGCCGCGCGGCCTTGGGATCAGACAGCCCGTTCAGCGCCTCACTGAGGGTCAGGGTATCCCGACCGGCCTCGATCCGCAGATCGGCCAAGGTCTCGTCAAACAGACGCGGCCACTGTGACGAGATGGGCATCTGTTCGGCGATGAAGGTTTCCAGTTCGGCGGACAGTTCATGCGGCTTCATCAGGCGCACGCGACGCAGCCAGGGACGCCAGCGCGCGGCGGCGGGATGGGCGTCGAGGGCCGCCTCGATTTCGGCATCCTCCAGCTGGTTGATCTCGAGGGTCAGCCAGACGGTCGGGGTCGACACCTCCGTCAGGGTCTGGCGGACGTCGGCCTCAAAGGCCTGGGACTCGGCATCGTCGCGGCGAGTCGAGGCCTCGAGGAAGGCATAGGCCCCCAGCGCGCCCAGCCGGTCCGCCGCCTGCTCATACAGGCCGATCGCCCGGTCCAGTCGCTCGCCCAGCAGAGCCGGCTCTGCGCGTGCGGCGACCAGTTGCCCGGACAGGCCATTCATCTGGTCGACCAGCGCGCGGGCCGCATCCGTGTCGGCGGCCAGACGCGGGTCCGCCTTGCCGGTGTAGAGGTCGGACAGGTCCCAGAGGGGCAGGTCGGCGGGCGGCGTCTTGAAGGGTGCGTTCATGCCCTTGGGTATGGGGTCGCGACCCGGGGCTGGCAAGGCAGCGGGGCCAAGGACCGTCTGGCGCCATCCCCCGAACTGTGTCCAGATACCCTCAGGGGAGGACCACCATGACCGATGCCGACACCACCACACGGGCGTCCATGGCGTCCGGCCATCACAGCCTGATCCTGCCGCGCCTGCTGATCGGTCTGTTCCAGGGCTTTGCGCTCTACGGCCTCTTTCTCAGCATTGATGACCAGCCCCTTCTGTGGCCGGCGACCCAACCAGAGATTTTCGGCCCTCTGGCGCTCGTCTCGCTCTACCTGCCCGTCATCCTGCTGGGCGGGCTGGGCCCACTGAAGCTGCGATCGCTGGCCATCTGGGGCGTGGTCGCCTGCGCCCTGCTTGCTTTCCTTGGCTGGTACGACGTGGCGCGACAGGCGTTGATGGATCAGCGAGAGCCCTTCCTGTCTCTCCCTCTGTTCCCCTTCCTTGCGGCCGCCCTGTTCATCGCCCACCACCTGATCGTCCCGGCCGACCTGGCCGGCCAACGAATCGCCCCCTACCCGCTCTACTTCGATGTCGCCTGGAAGGCCGGTGTGCAGCTGGCCCTGTCGGTCGGCTTCACCGGTGCCCTCTGGCTGCTGCTGCTCCTCGGGGCGGGCCTGTTCTACCTGATCGGCATCCGGGCCTTCGGAAACCTGCTGGCCGAGCCCTGGATCAACCTGCCGCTGACCAGCGTGACCTTTGCCCTGGCCGTCCATCTGACCGATGTGCGCGACGGCCTGATCCGGGGGGTGCGCGCCGTTATCCTGATGCTGCTGTCGTGGCTGTTGCCGGTCATCGCAGCGCTGACGGCCGCCTTCCTGTTCGCCCTGCCCTTCACCGGCCTGTCCGGGCTGTGGGAGCAGGGGTCGGCCACCGCTCTGATGCTGGCCGCTGCCGCCGTCCTGATCGTCCTGATCAACACCGCCTATCAGGACGGCACCGAAGACACCCGCCCGCCGCTTGTGCTGCGCTGGGCCGCCATAGCCGGAGGGTTCCTGCTCATCCCCCTGATCGGGGTTGCCACCTCAGGTCTGGCCCTGCGGATCGGCCAGTACGGCCTGACCCCGGACCGGGTCATTGCTGCGGCCTGTATCCTCGTCGGTGTCGCCTATGCCGTCGGCTACGGCTGGGCCGCCCTGTCGAGCCTGCGGAGAGGCGACTGGATGCGGCCGCTGGAGCGAACCAATATCGGCACCGGCGCGCTGGCCGTGGTGCTGATTGTCCTGCTGTTCAGCCCGGTGCTGGACCCCGCCCGCCTGTCGGTCATGGACCAGATGGCCCGCCTTGAGCGCGGCGACGTCACGCCCGAGCAGTTCGACTATCGCTTCCTCCGCTTCGAGAGCGGCAAGGCGGGCAAGGCCGCGCTGGAGCGTCTGACGAAGTCAAAGGACGCCGAGGTGGCGCGCCGTGCTACCGACGCCAACGAACTTGAAGACCGGTGGCAAAACCAGACGGAGGGGCTGCCCGCCCGCGCTCCCGCGTTTGAAGTCGTCGGAACCGACCTGCCGAAGGACTTTCTGGGCCCCCTACGCCCGGGCGACGCTCGTTATGGATGCGGCGATGCGTATGTGTGTGTCGCCAGACCGATCGATCTCGACAACGACGGAAACCTCGAAATTCTCGTCGCGCGAGGCGCCCTTACTACGCTCTGGGCACGGGATGAGAATGGGGCGTGGAAGCGGCAGGCGAGCTACGCGCACGTGCGTTGCGTGGGCGGAGATCGGGGGGACGCCGGCGACAGACTCCGTTCTGGACCCATCCGGACCGAGGAACCTCGCTGGCCGCCTCTCGCATTCGGTGACGGTCCTGCGGTTTCTCCACAAAGCAACAGTCGCGCCCTTTGCCCCGAGAGTGGTTCCCGGGCGGACGCAGACATCGATGGCGGGCCCCGTTAACCCCCCGAACACCACGCCGGACAACCCGATCTTCACCGCATCCGGGGTACACCCGTCCCGAAACGAGCCAGTCCGGGGCCTGCCCCGAGATCGGCCACAGGTGATGACAAGGGGTGCCCCATGGCCAAGACCGTTCTGGTCGTCGACGACGATCCGACCCAACGCCGCCTGGTCCAGGCGGTACTGGAGCGCGAGGGCTTCGCCGTCAGCCAGGCCGAGAACGGCGGCGAGGCGATTGATTGCCTCACCACCGGCGGCGGGGCCGATGTGGTCCTGCTGGACATGGTCATGCCTGGCATGTCGGGGCTGGAGTGCCTGGCGGAACTGCGCGCGGCGGGCGTGACCACCCCCGTGATCGTGCTGACCGCCAATGCGGGCATCGAAAGCGTGGTCAAGGCCATGCAGGCCGGCGCCCAGGACTTCTTCGTCAAGCCGGTGTCCGCCGAGCGTCTGCTGGTGGGGGTGCGTAACGCCCTGCAGATGACCCAGCTGACCGCCGAGGTCGGACGTCTGAAGAAACACAATTCGGGTCGCACGACCTTTGACGATCTGGTCGGCGACAGCCCCCCGATGCGCATGGTCAAGGCGCTGGGCGTGCGCGCCGCCCGTTCGACCATTCCGGTTCTGATCACCGGCGAGAGCGGCGTCGGCAAGGAAGTCATCGCCCGCGCCCTTCATGGTGCCTCCGACCGGGCCGGACGGCCCTTCGTGGCCGTGAACTGTGGCGCCCTGCCGGCCAATCTGGTCGAGTCCATCCTGTTTGGTCACGAGAAGGGCAGCTTCACCGGCGCCCACGACAAACACCTCGGCAAGTTCAAGGAGGCCGACGGCGGCACCCTGTTCCTCGACGAGATCGGCGAACTGCCCCTCGACATGCAGGTCAAGCTGCTGCGCGCGCTGCAGGAGGGCGAGATCGATCCGGTCGGCTCCAAGCGGCCGGTCAAGGTCGATGTGCGGATCGTGTCGGCCACCAACCGTGAGCTGGACCGGCAGGTCGCCGCCGGTGCCTTCCGCGAGGACCTGTTCTATCGCCTGAACGTCTTTCCGATCGAGGCCCCGGCCCTGCGCGACCGGCGCGAGGACGTCCCGGCTCTGGTCGATCACTTCATTGGCCGTTTCAACGTCGAGGAAGGCAAGCGCGTCGTCGGCTGCGCCCCCGAGACCGCCGAACTGCTCAAGGCCTTCGACTGGCCCGGCAACGTCCGGCAGCTGGAGAATGCCGTCTATCGCGCCATCGTGCTGGCCGACGGCCCCTTCCTGAAGCCGCATGACTTCCCGGCGATTTCCGGTGTGGCCATGCCGACGCCCGAGGTCGATGCCGCCTCCGCGCCGACCACCGCGGCGGCTGCCGCAGATCTCCAGCCCATGCCCGATGCGCCCGTGCGTATCCTGGACGGCAAGGGACACCTTCGGACCCTGGAAGAGATTGAACGCGACCTGATCCAGCATGCGATCGAGGTCTATGCCGGCCATATGTCCGAGATCGCGCGCCGGCTCGGCATCGGCCGCTCCACCCTCTACCGCAAGGTGCGCGAGCAGGGGCTGGACGTCGACCTGGAACAAGGTGCCCAGGCAACGTAAGGCCGGTCATTGCGGTTTGTTAAGTGGCGCCACCGCGCCGACATGCCTAGATGGGGTGTCCCCTCCAGCCGGCTGACGCGCCATGCCCGACTATGATTATGAAGCCGACGCGCGCCGCTTCTCGACGGTGCTTGAGGACCTCGGCGAACCGGATCGGCCCAAGCTCTACATGGGCGAACTGGTCAATGCGTTCGGCGAGCGCGGCTTCGGCGCCCTCATGGTCTTCCTCGGGCTGATCAATGCCCTGCCCCTGCCGCCGGGCTCGACCACCGTACTGGGCGCGCCGCTGTTGCTGCTGGCGTTGCAGCTGACCTTTCAGTCGGACCAGGTATGGATGCCGAAATGGGCCCTGAAGGGGTCGATGGATCGCTCCACCTACCGCTCGGCCGTGGCGCGTGTGCTGCCGACCATCCGCAAATTCGAGCGGCTGTCGCGCCCGCGTCTGCTGTTCATGACCTCGCAGGTGGCCCAGATCGCCATCGGTATCGCCTCGGCGGCGCTCGCCACCATCCTGATTCTGCCGATCTGGGGCGGCAATATGGTGCCGGCCATCGTCATGGCGACCTTCGGCTTCGGCCTGATGCAGAGGGACGGCTATTTCATCGCGGCCGGATGGATCGGCGTGGTGGGCTTCACCGTCTTCGTCTGGCTGGCCTGGGAAGTCATCTGGCGGGTGCTGAAGTGGACCTTCGACGCCTGGAGCCACGCCCTCCCCGGGCTGTCCTGATCCCGACATAACGAGGGGCCGGAAGGATCACCTTCCGGCCCCAAGGTTGGCTGAACCCGAAACCTAGCGGAACAGCGACAGCACCAGCTGCGGGGTCTGGTTCGCGATGGACAGGGCCTGCACTCCCAGCTGCTGCTTCGTCTGCAGGGCCTGGAGTTTGGCGCTCTCCTTCGCCAGATCCGCATCGACCAGATTGCCCACCCCCGACTCGAGCGTGTCGGACAGATTGCCGACGAACTTGAGGTGGGTGCCCAGGGCCTTCGACTTGGTGCCCAGACGCGCCAGGGCGCCCGAGACGTTGTCGATGGAGGCATTGACCACTGCGAGAGAGGCCGACGCCTTGGTGAGCGTTTCGATCGACTGGGTCGCGCTGACCGTCACATTGGTGCTTCCGAGCGCCATCACCTCCGCTCCAACGGTGATGGTGGCGTTGCCTTGCGCATTGGCCAGGGCGTTGAAACCGGTGGCGCCGGTCTTCAGCAGGTTGATCCCGTTGAATTCGGCGTTGGCGGTCACTG
This sequence comes from Brevundimonas sp. A19_0, assembly GCF_017744255.1. Taxonomy (GTDB): domain Bacteria; phylum Pseudomonadota; class Alphaproteobacteria; order Caulobacterales; family Caulobacteraceae; genus Brevundimonas. The sequence continues at coordinate 98,562 of NZ_JAGHQP010000007.1, forward strand.
TCGCGATCTGGTCACGCAGGGCCTTGAAGTCCTCGTTCAGGGCAGCACGCGCCGCCGTCTTGAGCGACGCATCCGTCGCCGCCAGGGCCTTCTCCTTCAGTTGCAGCAAGAGGTCAGAGACCGTCTCGCCCGCCGCCAGGGCCACATCGACCGCAGCAACGCCCCGGTCCAGTGACTGTTTGACCGCCCCCAGCGCTCCGATTTCGGCCCGTTGCCCCTGGGCGATTGCCCAGATGGCCCCATTGTCCTTGACCGACGAGATCTTCTTGCCGGTGTTGATCCGGCTTTGGGTCGTCGCCAGTTCGGTGTTGGTGGCGTTCAGGTTCTGGAGCGCGATCATCGCGCCCACGTTGGTGTTGACCGAATTGCTCATCGGCGGGTCCTTCCATTCTGGTCGGTTGGGTTAACGGTCTTCTGACCGTCGAACCGGTTCTGGTTCACCCCCGCACAGGCAAGAAAAATGCCGCCGACCCCGAGGGCTCAGCGGCATGATTTCAAACACTTTTTCTGCAGAGAATTTGCGCGGGACCGGCAAGGACTTCCCGGTCGGCAAAAACCGTCAGGCAGCTTCCGACGCAGCGGGTGCCAGGCCCTGCATGATCATGCGGTTGATATCGATCAGCGGCTCGAAATCCTCGTCACCGCGCATGATCTCCGAGCTGTGACGGCTGACGAACAGGCTGATGGAGATAATCTGCGCCCGCAGGGCCTCGCCCATGGCGTTGCCGGGGTCGGCACAGTCGGTCGCCAGCGCCGACCACACCCGACGGTTCCAGTCCAGCGCATCGATCCGGGTCGCCACGTCGCTCTTGTCGACCTGGGAAGCATGAATCAGGGCGCGCGTTACCTGGCCGAACAGCCGGTATTCCATCTCGCGCGGAGTTTCAGTCCGCGTCGCGGCCTTGCTGTACGCCTGAAGCGACATGACCCAACCTCTGCTCTTCGTATTCGATCAGTTTGCGCGCCGTCATCAGCGCCTTGTAGTACTCGCGGGACATGACGTGGCGGGAGGCCGCCACACAGTCCGCCATGGCCTCGGGATTGCGCGTCGCGCCCATGAATTCACTGACCCGCAAGGTGAACTCGTCATGGAATTTCGGGGCTGCGGCCTCGTCGAGGTACATCATCATGACGGGGAAATAGATGCGGCGCGCGGGGCTGTTCACTTCCTCGGGCTGCATGATGTCCTTCTCGCGCAGCACGCTGGCCTTGTTCTGGAGCACCAGAACACTGCGGCGGTCGCCGTTCTGAACCACAGCCCCGTTCAGCACGAAGCGCTCACCCGGTTTCAAGGACAGTTTAAGCGGCATTCTGCGGGCCTCCCTTTTCCAGTCCCGCTCCGGCAATCTGGCGCGACTGTACCCAAAGGCCTCTAAACAAGCGTGGTTAACCGTGTGTTGTGACTGACGGTCCAGGGTGGCCCTTCGTCACTCGCCTGATCCGGACCTGTCCATGTCGAACTCCGCCCCCGCCTCATCGACCGAAGGCCAGGCGCCCATTGCCCACGGCCCGTTTGCCGTGGCCCAGGGCATGGCCGGTGACGCGGCCTCCACCGACGCGCTCAACCGGCTGTCGCGCAAGCTGGCCGGACGGGCCGGCAGCGCGAAGGCGCAGCGCCGGATGGTCGAGCTGCTGAAGTCGGCCGTCGCCGCTGTCCGGGTCCAGGATTACGGACGCGGCGCCGAACGCTGCCTTGAAGTGCTGCAGATCGACGAGAAGAGCGGCCTCGCCTGGCACGTGCTCGCCATCTGTCAGGAAAAGTCCGGCCATCTGGCCCAGGCCCTGTCGGCCTATGAGGCGGCCCTCACCCTGATGCCGGAAGAGAACAACATCGCCCATGACCTCAGCCGGCTCGCGCAGCGACTGGGCCAGCTCGAGATCGCCGAGAAGCTGCTGCGCAAATTCCTGGCGGTGGAGCCCGGCCATGTCGATGCCACCAACAACCTCGCCTGCGTCCTGCGCGACGCCAACCGCTATGCCGAGGCCGTGGATGTGCTGCGCGACATGATCCAGGTGGAGCCCGAAAGTGCCCTGCTGTGGAACACCCTGGGCACGGTGCAGAGCGACCAGGGCGACATGGCCACCGCTTTGACCTTCTTCGAGGAAGCCCTGCGGCTCGAGCCGGATTTCTCCAAGGCCCGCTACAATCGCGCGAATGTGCGCCAGCCCCTCGGGGACCTTGAGGGTGCGCTGGCGGATATCGAGGCCGCCCTCCCCGGCGCCGAGCCGGGCTATGAAACGGCCATGATGACCATGGCCCGCGCTCTGCTCAGACTGGGCGCCGGCGATCTCGAAGGCGGCTGGGCCGATTATGAAGTCCGTCTCAGCCCGGACATGCCGGAGGCCATGCACGCCGTCGTCGACCGGCCCCGCTGGGACCCGGCCGGCCAGCCGCTCAAAGGTTTGAAGCTGCTGGTCATCGGCGAACAGGGCATTGCCGATGAAATGGTGTTCGGCTCGACCCTCGGCGACCTGATCGAGGCGGTCGGCCCCGACGGGCAGGTCATCATCGCCGTCGAGGCCCGTCTGGTAGACCTGTTCCAGAGGACCTTCCCGAAGGCGATCGTGGGCGGGCACAAGGCGGTGAAGATGGAGGGCCGGCTCTATCGCTACATCCCCTTCATGGAGGGCGAGGATGCACCCGAGGCCGATGCCTGGGTGCCGATGGCCAGCCTGATGCCGGTCTTCCGTCCCACGGTCGCGGCCTTCCCCGACCGGGCCGGCTATCTGACGGCGGATCCGGCCCGGGTGGCTCACTGGAAGGCCGAGGTTGAAGCGCTGGGTCCCGGCCTGAAGGTCGGCCTTCACTGGAAGAGCCTGGTGCTGACAGGCGTTCGGGCCCGCTACTTCTCGAGCTTCGAGCGCTGGAAACCCGTGCTGACCACCCCGGGCTGCGTGATGGTCAATCTGCAGTGCGGCGATGTCAGTGAGGATCTCGCGGCCGCCGAGGCTGCCGGGATCCGTCTGTGGACGCCCCCGATCGATCTCAAGAATGATCTGGAGGACCTGGCCGCCCTGTCGCTGGCCATGGATGTCGTCATCGGCCCGGGCATCGCCGGCACCAATATCGCCGCCGCCGTCGGGGCCGAAACCTGGCTGATCTACGCCCCGGACGACTGGCACCTGCTGGGGACGGATCACTACCCCTTTTACCCTCGCATGCGAACCTTCGCTCGGGCGTTCGACGGATGGGATGCCGCCATCACCGACGTGGCGGCCGCCCTCGCCGAAAGAGCGTCCGGCTGACGGAACGCCGCCCCGCGCCGTCCGTTCTCTCCGCAATAGGAGATGACCATGACCCAGGACGATGACATGCCCGACGAACAGGACCAGTCCGAGACCTTCGACGAGACCCGCACGGGCGAAGAGGACGGCACCGATATTCTGGTCGATGAGGACGCGCAGGTTCGCGATTTCACCCGGAAGCCGGGAGACGCGGCGCCCGACGACAAGAACCCCGGCCTGGCCGACAGCGACACCGTCACCCGCATCAAGACAGGAGCCTGAGATGGCCGACGCCCCCACGAACGCATCCTCCGGCAAGGACGACAGCGACACGGATGCTCCCTTTGCCCGAAAGGCCGAGCGTGAGCACGGAAAGCCCGACCAGTTGAAGGAGCGGGTCAAGGAATCCGGCAGCCGTCAGGACGCGCTGCAGGATGAGGCAGTCGAGGAGAGCTTCCCGGCCAGCGACCCGCCTGCGCCCAAGCAGATCACCTGAACCCTGTTCACCTCCCGGGCGATGGGCTACCACCGCTTCACCTATTCGACAGGCCGGGAGACCATTGATGAGCCAGTTCAAGGGCACGCAGCAATATATCGCCACCGATGACCTCAAGATTGCGGTCAACGCGGCGGTCGCGCTGGAACGCCCCCTGCTGGTCAAGGGCGAGCCGGGAACGGGCAAGACGGTCCTGGCCTACGAACTGGCGGGAGCGCTCGATGCCCCCCTCATCACCTGGCACATCAAGTCGACGACCAAGGCCCACAACGGCCTCTATGAGTATGACGCCGTCAGCCGCCTGCGCGACAGCCAGCTGGGCGAGGACCGCGTTCACGACGTGCGGAACTACCTCAAGCCCGGCAAGCTGTGGGAGGCGTTTACCGCCCCCACCCGCCCCGTCCTGCTGATCGACGAGATCGACAAGGCGGACATCGAATTCCCCAACGACCTGCTGCAGGAACTCGATCGCATGGAGTTCTTCGTGCAGGAGACGGGCGAGACGATCCGCGCCGAGACCCGCCCCATCGTGATCATCACCTCCAACAATGAGAAGGAGCTGCCGGACGCCTTCCTGCGCCGCTGCTTCTTCCACTACATCCGCTTCCCCGACGCCGAGACGCTGAAGGCGATCGTCGATGTCCACTTCCCCGGCATCAAGCCGAGGCTGGTCTCCGAGGCCCTGCGCACCTTCTACGAAATCCGCGACACGCCGGGCCTGAAGAAGAAGCCCTCGACCTCTGAACTGCTCGACTGGTTGAAGCTGCTGATGGTCGACGACATCGACCCGGCGACACTCCGGGAATCCAGCGGATCGAAACTCATTCCTCCCCTTCACGGGGCCCTGCTCAAGAACGAACAGGACGTGCATCTCTTTGAACGTCTTGCGTTTCTGAACCGCCGCGAGGGCGCGCGTCCCGGCGGCTGAGCCTCGCCTTAACGCGATTTCACTGGATTTCCGGCCATCGACCCGCTCAGGATGCGGCCAGAGAGGATCTGTAGCTCATGCGATATTCGCCGCTTGCACTGGCATCGCTTCTGATCGTTTCCGGCGGGCTCGCCGCCTGCGGAGACGACGCCGGCATCCGTATCACCACCACCCGCACGGGGGGCGAGGGCCAGGGCGTCCTGCGCGTCGTCGACACCCTGCAGTGCCCCGAGACCCAGGGCAGCCTGACCCGCAAGGGCACCGCCCAGGCCGGCGGCAAGGTCTGTGTCTATGCCGGCCCGCGTGGCGCCGAGGTCACCCTCCACCTTCAGCCCCTGGACGGCACCTCGGTCGATGAAGTGCTCAAGGCCTTCGAGGACCGGCTCTCGGCCGACATGCCCCAAACCATCGCCGCCATCGATGCCTCGGCCGCAAAGGACCGCGCCGATGCTGAAGCCGCTGCCGCGTCCGGCGAGCGGGCCACGGTCGAGGCGCCCGGCGTGCGTGTCGAGGCCGAAGGCGACAAGGCCAATATCCGCGCCCCGGGCCTGTCCATCGATGCCGACGGCGAGCGGGCCAGCATCCGCATCGGGGGCATTTCCATCGACGCAGACGATGCATCATCCCAGGTGAACATCGAGGGTGCCAACGACGAGGGCAGTGTCAGCGTGCAGGCCGCCGCAGACGGCACCCGCGTCCGCACCCGGGCTTCGGGCGACGCCACCCGCGCCACCTGGATCGTCACCGACGGGCAGACCACAGGCATAGGCTGGCGGCTGGTGGGCTATGAAGCCCGCGGTCCGGTCGGAGGGCCGCTGGTCATCGCCGTCGTGCGCGCCAAGGAAACCGGTGAGGACCCCGTGTTCGAGGACGCCCGCGCCCTCGTGACCCTCAACGTCGGCGAATAGCGGAATTCCTTCCGGCTCTTGATCCCGCGCTCAGGATCGGTCACCTGACCGCCTGATCAAAGGAACCGACTTGGCTGAAGCTTCTTCATCGTCGCGCGCACCCCGCGCCTGGCAGCGCATGTTGTCAGGGCGCCGGCTTGACCTGCTCGACCCCTCCCCCTTCGATATCGAGGTCGAGGACATCGCCCACGGCCTCGCGCGGGTCGCGCGCTGGAACGGCCAGACGATCGGCGACCATGCCTTTTCGGTCGCCCAGCACAGCGTCGTCGTTCAGGAGATCGTCGCCCACATCGAGCCGGAGATCGAGCCGCAGTGGTTGCTGGCCGCCCTGCTGCATGATGCCTCTGAGTATGTGATCGGCGACATGATCTCTCCGTTCAAGTCGGCGCTTGGCGTCAACTACAAGGACTTCGAGGCGCGGCTCGAGACCGCCATCCATGTGCGGTTCGGCCTGCCGGCCCGCACACCCCGGGCGATCAAGACCCTGATCAAGAAGGCCGACAAGGCCTGCGCCTACTTCGAGGCCACCCAGCTGGCCGGCTTCAGCAAGAGCGAGGCGCTCGGCTTCTTCGGTCGTCCGCCGGCCGGGTACGAGCTCGAGATCCGGCCCGAGCCTGCCTCCATCGCCCAGGCACGCTACATGGATCGCTACCACGCCCTGGTCGCCGCGCGGGATGCGGCGACCGCGCCCCGTGCAACCCCCTGGACGCCCCGCGCACCGCGCCGGGCCTCCGGACGCCGGGCCTGATCATGAACAGCCCCGCCTCGCCCACCGGGATCCGCATCGGCCTGTCGGCTGTGGTCATCGGTTTGAGGCTGGGCGAGGCCGTGGTTCTGACCACCCGGGCGGAAGACGGCAGCGCCGCCCTGCCCTTCGGTCCCTTCGACCCGGCCCGCGACCGGACGTTCGAGCTGGCCCTGCGCGCCTTCGTGACCGACCAGACCGGATTTCGCCCGGGCTATGTCGAGCAACTCTACACCTTCGGTGACCTTGGCCGGGATTCTCCCCGCGCCACCCAGGGCCCCGAGCGCCTGCGCGAAGTCTCGGTCGGCTATCTGGCCCTGACCGCCGACGCCGCCGACACAGCCGCCATCCTGCGCCACGACGGAGACGCCCGCTGGCGGCCGGTGCTCGACTTCTTCCCGTGGGAAGACTATCGCCAGGGCCGCCCCGCCGCCCTGACGGGGCTGGAGGGCGCCCTCAAGACCTGGGCTGCTGGCGACGCTCGCAAACAGGCCCGCGTAGAGGCCCTGTTCGCCCCGGGCGCGGAGGCCCGCTGGTCGGACAGTCGCGTGCTGGAACGCTATGAGCTGCTCTATGAGGCGGGCCTGGTGGTCGAGGCTGCGCGCGATGCCGACCGGCCGGCCCCGGCCCTGCCCTCCGGCGCGCCCATGGCCTCTGATCACCGCCGGATCCTCGCCACCGGCCTCGGCCGCCTGCGGAGCAAGCTTCGCTACCGGCCCGTGCTGTTCGACCTGATGCCCGGCACCTTCACCCTCTCGGACCTGCAACGGGCTGCCGAGGCGACCACGGGCGTGACCCTGCACAAGCAGAATTTCCGACGGGGCGTCGAACGTACGGGTCTGGTGCGCGCCACGGGCCGTTTCAGCACCGGCACCGGCGGCCGTCCGGCGGAGCTTTTCACTCGCAGCGCCAGCGACCCGCTGGATGGACAGACCCTGGGCCTGCCGCTGCCCGTCCTGCGCTGAAATCCGTCTTTCGCCCCCTTGCAGCCTCGCCCCTCTGCGACTAGAGAAGCCGTCCGTTCAACCGGATACGACGGCCCCGCGGAGAGGTGGCAGAGTGGTTGAATGTACCGCACTCGAAATGCGGCGTGCCTTTACGGGTACCGGGGGTTCGAATCCCCCCCTCTCCGCCACCGCCTGTCCAGCCGGAATGTGCTGGCGGCCAGCGCGAAGACTCCTGACAGGTTTATCGTGATGGAAGGGGCACCTGGCGCCCATGGCCCGGCTTGCGGCCCCGCTATATCGCCGGATTGCTAACCCGGACTTCGACAGGATTCCTCGAAACGATCCTTGGATTTCAATGCGACGCACTCCATTGCGGTGCCTCAAGCGCTGCATTAGTCATAGAACGGGGTGCTGGAAGACAACCATGGCCGGAGCGACAATCTACGACGTTGCCGCCCGCGCGGGCGTCTCGATCAAGACCGTATCTCGCGTGGTCAACCGGGAAGCGAATGTCAGCCGTGCCCTGCGCGAAAAGGTCGAGGAGGCGGTTGTCGCACTGGGCTATCGACGCAGCCTTTCCGCGCGGGCGCTGGCCGGCTCGAAATCAACGATAATCGCGGCCCTTGTCGACGCCGATTTGACCATCGAGCATTGGAAGAGCGGACGCGGCAACGACTACCTAAGCCGATTGGAGCTGGGCGCCCTGATGGAATGCCGTCAGGCCGAATACCACCTTATGGTCGAACTCGTCGACCATGGCTCGGCCAACCTGGAGCGGGACATGGTGGCCCTGTTGGGGTCGATCCGCCCGGCCGGCGTCCTGCTGACGCCGCCCAACTCCGATCACGCGCTCGTTCTCGACATTCTGGACGCCGCAGGCGTGGCCTACGCCCGCATCAGCCCGGAAAAGGATCTGGCACGGGGCATCTCGGTCCGGATGGACGAGCGGCAAGCCGCCTTCGACATGACCCGGCATCTGATTGAACTCGGGCACCGGCGAATAGCGCACATTTCCGGGCCAGCTAACTATGCCGCCAGCAGCTTGCGCCGGGAAGGCTATGAGCAGGCACTGAAGCAGGCCGGTGTGCCCCCCCGCCCCTCGCTCATTGTCGAGGGTGACTTTACCTTTGCCTCGGGCATCGCGGGCGTTGAAAGGCTGCTCTCTGGCGAGCGGCCGACCGCCGTATTCGCGGCCAACGATGACATGGCGCTTGGTGTGCTTCAGGGCGCGGCCGCGGCCGGAATCTCCGTGCCGCTCGAACTTTCTGTGGCCGGGTTCGACGACACGCCCAGCGCCCTGTTCAGTACGCCCCCCCTGACGACCATTCGTCAGCCGGTAGCCGAGATGGCGGCAGAGGCGACACGCCGCCTGCTGCCGGCAGTGGACCAGGACGAATGGGCCGGGGACGATCCAGTGGTCCTCGTGCCCTATTCCCTGGCGGTCCGGGGATCCACTGCCGTTTGCCCCTGACAGGTTGACAGCGCTGTCAGGTTTACGCGAATGTGCGCCCCGGAGCGGTGATCTGATCGCACGGAGGGGAAACGGCGCGTGACATCAATCCGCACCGCCAGTGTCCTTGCCGAGCATCCGAAGACCAGGTTCAGAGCCAGCTCCTCCTGGAAGCCTGGCGGCGGCGGGAAACCGTCGCCGCCCCTGTTTCACTGCTGAGGCCCCTTCATGCGCGTTGCCGTTTCCGCCCTGGTCCTCCTGATGGCGCTTGGGCAGCCCGCCCTCGCCCAGCTCGCTGCCCCCGTCGATCCCGGTGCCGCAACGGCTGACCCTGCGAACTGGCCGCGATCCGCATCCCCGGCGGCCCTGTCGGACGCGGAGACCGAAGCGTTCGTGGACGACCTGCTGGCGCGGATGACTGTCGAGGAGAAGGTCGGCCAGTTGATACAGGCGGACATCGCGTCGATCACGCCCGAAGATCTGCTGACCTATCCGATCGGCTCAATTCTCGCGGGCGGGAACTCCTCACCGGGCGGGGACGAGCGCGCGCCGGCCCAGGCCTGGGTCGACCTGGCGCAGGACTTCCGGGCTGCCAACCTGGCGCGCGGCGGCACCGTGGTGCCTCTGATCTTCGGGATCGATGCCGTGCACGGGCACAACAATGTGGTCGGAGCGACGCTGTTTCCGCACAACATCGGCCTGGGGGCCGCCCGTGATCCGGATCTGATCCATCGCATCGGCGAGGCGACAGCGCTGGAGGTGGCCGCCACCGGTGCAGACTGGACCTTCGGTCCGACCCTGGCCGTGCCGCGCGACGACCGCTGGGGGCGGGCATACGAAGGGTATGGCGAGAATCCCGAGATTGCCCGGAGCTACGCGGCCCCCATGACGCTGGGGCTGCAAGGCCCGCTGAGCCCCGATGGGCCCATCGCATACGGTCACATTGCCGGGTCGGCCAAGCACTTCCTTGCCGACGGCGGCACGTTCGGCGGCAAGGACCAGGGTGACTTCGTCGGAACCGAGCGTGAGCTGATCGATATCCACCTCAGCGGCTATCCGCAGGCGATCGACGCGGGCGTCCTGTCGATCATGATCAGCTTCTCGAGCTGGAACGGCGTCAAACATTCCGGCAACGCCAGCATCCTGCGCGACGTGCTTTACGGTCCTCTGGGATTCACTGGCTTCACCGTCTCGGACTGGAACGCCCATGGCCAGATTCCGGGCTGTTCCAACGAGAGCTGCCCCCAGGCGATCAACGCCGGCATCGACATGCTGATGGCCCCGGACAGCTGGAAGCCGCTGTATGAGAACACCCTTGCCCAGGTGCGGTCGGGGGAGATCCCCATGGCACGCGTCGACGAGGCCGTTCGTCACATTTTGCGGGCCAAGGTCAAGGCCGGGCTCTTCCGGACAGAGCGCCCCTATGAGGGACGGCTTGAACTGCTGGGCTCGCCCGACCACCGGGCCCTCGCGCGCGAAGCCGTACGCAAATCCCTGGTCCTGCTGAAGAACGACGGCGTCCTGCCGATCCGTGCCGGCGCGAATGTGCTGGTCGTCGGCGCTGCGGCTGACGACATTGGCCAGGCGGCGGGCGGATGGACCCTGACCTGGCAGGGCACGGGCAACACCAATGCCAACTTCCCCAATGCCCAGTCGATCTGGGGCGGGGTCGAGGAAGCGGTACGCGCCGGCGGCGGCACCGCAACGCTAAGCGTGGACGGCACCTGGGACACCCGGCCTGACGTCGCCATCGTGGTGTTCGGCGAAACGCCCTATGCAGAGTTCCAGGGCGACCTCAGCCACGTCGACTTCCAGCCAGAAGAACCGCTGGTCATGCTGCGACGGCTGCAGGCGGCGGGCATTCCGACGGTCGCCGTCTTCCTCTCGGGCCGCCCGATGTGGGTCAACCCCGAGCTGAACGCCTCGGATGCTTTCGTGGCGGCGTGGCTTCCGGGCACGGAGGGCGGTGGCATCGCCGACGTCCTGATCGGCGGGCCGGATGGCACGCCGCGGCACGACTTCACCGGCCGACTGAGCTTTTCCTGGCCCAGGGACGCAACGGGGACTCCCGTGAACGTCGGCGACGAAGACTATGACCCCCTGTTCGCCTATGGCTACGGCCTCAGCTATGGGGCGCCGGGGGCGGTCGGCCCCGTGTCCGAGGAAAGCGGCGTCGCCACAGGCGGCTCCAGCGTCGCGGACTATCTGGTTGACGGACGCGTGGTCGAACCCTGGTCCCTTGCCCTGGAAGATGCCGGTGGCCAGACCCGGGCAGGCACCGAGGCCGCCATCGCCAGTCCGCGGGGCGCGGTCAGCGTGTCGGTCGTCGATGATCTCGCCCAGGAGAGCGGACGGCGCTTCACCTTTGCCGGCGCACCGCGCCAGCTCGCGCTGATCTGGGGAAATCCTGTCGACCTGAGTCGCCAGGCCAACGGCGAAATGGCACTCAGCTTCCGATATCGGGTCGACGCGACACCGACGGGTCGGGTGACCCTCTCGGCGGGTGCCGCCGATCCGGCCCGCATGGGCAGCCTCGACCTGACGCCGTATCTGACCAATGGTCCGCTGGGGCAATGGCGCACGATCAAGATTCGGCTGTCCTGTTTCGGAGAGGCCGGGGGCGATCTGACCGCGCTGGAACGACCGTTCCAGCTGTCGACGTCCGGGCAACTGACGATGTCCGTCTCCGAGATTCGCCTGGCCTCCAATGAGGGCGATGCTGTCTGCCTGTCAGAGTGACGCCGGACAGTATTGTCTGAGAAAGGCCTCATGGTCCGGCATGGCGCGAGCTGTCTGGCCTATGACGTGCCGGATGCCGGCCAGCCTGTTGCGCAGGGTTTCGGCTGGCAAGGTGTCGGCCATCGGATCCCGGGATCGCGGCCGGATGCCCTGGCCCAGCAGCACGGCCAGCCAGCTGTCAGCCGAGAACAGTTCGTCGTCCTGTCGGAAGACCCGCCCCGTGGCCCGGAACAGCTCGATGCGCCCCTGCAGGCTGTCAGGAACCGGCATATCGGCCACGTACCGCCAGAACGCCGTGTCGTCACGGCGCGTGGCCTTGTAGTGCAGGATGATGAAGTCGCGCACCTGCTCGAACTGCTGCTGCATCATGCGATTGTATTCCGCGGCCAGCAGCGGCTCGAAATCGCGATCCGGGAACAGCGCCAACAGGCGCGATATTCCAGCCTGAACCAGATGGATGCTGGTCGACTCCAGCGGCTCCAGAAAGCCTGACGACAGGCCCAGCGCCACCACATTGCCGACCCACTGGCGCCGTCGCCGCCCCGCCGTGAACCGCAGGCCCCGGGGCTCTGCCAGGGCTTCCCCCTCGAGACCGTCCAGCAGGGTCTCCAGCGCCACCTCATCGGTCGTGAAGGCCGAGGCGTGGACGTAGCCGTTGCCGGTACGGTGCTGCAGCGGAATCCGCCACTGCCAGCCGGCATCGCGCGCCGTGGAGCGCGTATAGGGCGTCAGCGGGCCGATGTTGCGCGTGGGGACTGCAAGAGCCCGGTCGCACGGCAGCCAATGGCTCCAGTCTTCATAGCCCGCCTGCATCACCCCCTCTATCAGCAGGCCACGGAAGCCCGAGCAGTCAATGAAGAGGTCGGCTTCAAGCTCGCGTCCGTCGTCCGTCCGGACGGCGGTGACATGGCCCGTGCCTGCGTCTCGCATGACATCGGCGATGCGGCCCTCGTGCCGGGTCACGCCCCGGCTGCCGGCGATCTCACGCAGGAAGCGGGCGTAAAGACCTGCATCGAAATGATAGGCATACTTCAGGCTGGACAGCACTGTGCGCGGGTCCGGCGACGGCAGGCACATCCGGTTGGCCAGGGCCGCGACACTGGACAGATTGAACGCCGCCAGATCCCCGCCGAAACCCTCGGCATTCGCCCTGAGCCAGGCCTGGGCGAAGGGCACACCCTCTATGTCCATGCCGATCGCCCCAAATGGATGAACGTAGCGATCACCCAGAGCGCCCCAGTCGACGAACTCGATGCCCAGCTTGAAGGACGCCTGGGTGCGTCTCATGAACTCGGACTCTTCGATACCGACCAGGGCATTGAACGCCAGGATTGGCGGAATGGTCGCCTCCCCTACCCCGACCGTCCCGATCTCATCCGATTCAATAAGGGAAACCTGGGTCACGCCATTGGCGGCGATGCGCGCAAGGGCGACGGCGGCCATCCAGCCGGCGGTACCGCCGCCGACAATCAGAATGCGCCGGAGGGGGCGACGGTCGGCAGCAGCGGCGGCCTGGGAATCGAGCGTCATCTGGGTCCTGGGGCAGGCGCTTGAGGGCGCGTTGATCTTATTCAAGCTGCATGATAGTGTCACAAAATGACAGCGCTGTCAGACTGTCGTTAAATAGACATCTCCGAGGGGGGAAATCGTGGCTGTTATCCAATTGGGCCTGGGCGCCCCTGTGCGTGGACGTCTGCGCGGCCTGCTCTGCGGTGCTTCGGGTCTGGCTCTGGGGACGGTGCTCCTCGCCACCCCGGCGCAGGCCCAGGACGCAGCCGGGCAGGATCCCGAAGCGACCCAGGTCGAAGACATCATCGTCACCGGCATCCGGTCCAGCCTGCGCAATGCCCAGTCCATCAAACAGGACTCTGACGTCTTCGTGGACGCCATCAGCGCCGAAGACATCGGCGCCCTTCCTGACCGATCGGTGACCGAGGCGCTGCAGCGCGTGCCGGGCGTGTCCATCAGCCGCTTCGCCGGTGCCAACGACCCGGACCACTTCTCGGTCGAGGGCTCGGGCGTCGTGGTCCGCGGCCTGACCTTTGTCCGTTCCGAGCTCAACGGCCGCGACACCTTTTCGGCCAACAACGGACGCGACCTGTCCTTCGCCGACGTTCCCCCCGAGCTGCTGGGCAGCGTCGAGGTCTTCAAGAACGTCTCGGCCGACATGATCGAGGGCGGCATTGCCGGCACGGTCAACCTGAACACGCGCCGTCCGTTCGACAGCCCTGGCCGAATGATGGCCCTGTCGGTTGAGGGCAACTACGGCGACCTGGAGCAGAAACTCACCCCGACAGTGTCGGCGCTGATCAGCGATCGCTGGGACACCGAGGCGGGTGAATTCGGCTTCATGCTCAGCGGCGTTTATTCCCAGCTCCAGTCGCGTTCCGACGGCCTTCAATCGCTGAACTACCGGCTCGACCAATCGACCAGCAGGGACCTGTGGACCCCCTCGGGTCTCGCTTTCCGGACCCAGTCCTTCGACCGCGAGCGGACGGGTCTGGCGGCGGCGGGCCAATGGCGCTCGAACGACCGCACCATGGAGGCCACGGTCCAGTATCTGCGATCCGAGTCCACCCAGGCATGGACCGAGAATGCGATCGAATCCATCGTCGACGACACAGGCAATCGGGTACCGCTACCGGGGACCACCTGGGAGTATGACGACGACGGTATCTTCACCAGCGGGATCATTACCTCGAACGCCGGATGGCGCTCGGCCGACCCGTCGGTGCCGCTCGAAGGCATCCAGCACAGCTTTGTCAAACGCGGCGTCGATCAGCGCTACGTCACCAGCGACCTGGGCTTCAATCTGAAATGGTCGCCGACCGATCGTCTGCGGCTGAATTTCGATGGCCAGTATGTGGAGTCGACGGTCGAGAACACGGACTTCCAGATCGCCAACTCCTTCTTCGCCATCGACGTCATCGACCTGACAGGCGACACGCCCACGCTTGGCCTGCTTCCGCCCAACGCTGGTGGCACGGGCGATATCGGCGCCTTCCTCGCGGACCCGTCCAACTACTACTGGCGCAATGCCATGGACCACAAGGAAGACAGTGAGGGCGACGAATATGCCTTCCGGGCCGACGGCGAATACGATCTCGACGCTGGCTGGCTGGACTCGGTCAAGGTCGGCGCGCGCTTTGCCGAGCGCGACCAGACCACCCGCAACTCGCTGTACAACTGGGGTGTGCTGTCGGAAATCTGGAATGGCGCCACCGGACCGGTCTGGCTGGACCAGGGCAGTGTCGGCACGCCTCGCCTGACGGGCGGCCTGGGCAATGCAGGCCTGTTCGACTTCTCGCCGATGGGCGTGCCGGTCACGGCCTTTGGCTACGCCGGCAATCCCGGAAGCGACTACGACGCCGCTGTCGCGTTCGCACTCGGCATCAATCAGATCTGGGGCGGCGGCGGATGGGTGCCGCTGAACATGCGCTCCAATGTCGTGCCGGGCACGGACTACACGGCCGGCGAGATCAATTCGACGAATGAACAGACGCGGGCGGCCTATGCCCTGATCAAGTTCAGCAATGATGCTGACCCTGTCTGGGGCGAAAGCGTCTCGATCAGCGGCAATGTCGGCATCCGCTACGTCGAGACCACCATTACGGCGGAGGGTGCGCTCAGCTTCCCGACTCAGGCCCAGGTCTTCTCGGGCGACTGCAGTACGCCCCCCGCGCCGGGCAGTTCCCTCCCCGCCTTCTGCCTGCTGACCCCGGCGGAGCAGGCCCGGGCCCTCGCCTTCGCGACCGGGGCCTCGATCCCCAATAATGCGGAGAACACGTACGACAACTGGCTGCCCAGCGTGAACATCAAGGTCGGGCTGACCCCCGAATTCCTGCTGCGGTTCGGCTATACAGAAGCGATCCGGCGGTCTGATCTCGGCCTGACCCGTAATCAGCTGCAAATCACGCCGCGCGTCGTCAACAACCAGTTCCTGGGTTTCGAGGCCCAGGCCGGCAACACCTTCCTCGAACCGATCCGGTCCCAACAGTTCGACCTGTCCGCGGAATGGTATTTCGCGCCGACCGGCTCACTGACGCTCGCCCTGTTCCACAAGTCACTGGAAGGCGTGATCACCAACGGCTTCTACGAGCGGACCCTGACCAACGGCGGGGAGACCTACGACGTCTATGTCCGGGGGCCCACGAACGCGTCCGAGGACGGCGAAATCCAGGGCTTCGAGCTGGCCTATCAGCAGTTCTACGACTTCCTGCCCGGATGGTGGTCCGGCTTCGGCATCCAGGCCAACTACACCTATATCGACAGCTCGGGCGTGCCCCAGGAAAACCTGCAGGCCGACAAGGCCAATCCCGGTGGGACCGAACCGACCATCGACACCAGCCTGCTGCCTCTCGAGTCGCTGTCCGAGCATAACTTCAACTTCGCCGCCATCTACGAAAACGACACGATCTCGGCCCGCCTCGCCTACAGCTGGCGATCCGAATATGTGTTGACGACGCGCGACGAAATCGTGCCGTTCGCGCCGATCTATTCGGACGACACGGGCCAGCTGGACGCCTCGTTCTTCTACACGGTCAACCCCACCTTCAAGGTCGGTATCCAGGGCGTGAACCTGCTGGACGAGACCACCCGCACCTTCCAGGTGCTGGACGACCAACTGCTGAAGGCGCCAAGGTCGTGGTTCAAGAACGACCGCCGCTTCTCCTTCGTGGTGCGGGCGACCTTCTAGAGCGGAAGCGGGCGCGCCGGCCCCCGTGGTCGGCGTGCCCCGTCGTCCTGTTTTCAGCGCCCGGACAGGGCGCCGAGCAGGAAGGCCCTCAGGGTCCGCGCAGTATCCTGGCTGAGCGGACCCTGAATGCCGTGAGCGTGCGGGCGAGCGTATGCTCGACGGCGGGCCAATGTGCAACGCAGCCGCGCAGCACGACGGGTTAAGCGGAGGCTCGCGCTATGGCGAGAGCGAAACTGCCGTCAGATGTATTCACTGCCATCACGGGATGAGCCTTGACAGCGCTGTCCGAAGACGGCGCACTATGCCCGGAGAGCCTTGCGTTAGACAGGGTGCGGGAGGCGAAAGATTGCAAATGGACGGTGCGAAGTTGCATAGCGGCACCGCAGCAATGACAGTGCCCACCGCGATGCCCGTTGATCACATCCCAAAGCCGTCGGACGGTGCGGTGACCGGCGGGTTCATTGCCCTTTACACCCTGGCCCAGATCGGCGCCTTCGTCGCCTTCATCCCGATGCTGAATCTGCTTCTGCCGCTCAAGGCCGAGGCTGTTGATCTGTCAGGCAAGGCCGTGCTGCTCAGCCAGGTCATGGTGATCGGCGCCGTCGTGGCCGGGTTCGCCAATCTGGCGGCCGGCGTTATCAGCGACGGGACACGAGGGCCGTGGGGGCGGCGCAGGCCCTGGATTGCCGGCGGGGCTGTCGCCGTCGCCGCCGCCCACGGACTCGTCTATCTGGCGGACGGCCTCTGGAGCCTGATTGCCGCCGTCGTGGCGTTCCAGATCGCCCTCAATCTGATGTTTGGCCCGCTGAACGCCGTGCTGGCTGACCGGGTGCCGGACCAGCAGAAGGGCACCGTCTCCGCACTCCAGGGGCTCGCGCTCCCGACGGCGGGGCTGTTTTCCGCCGTGGTCCTGGCCATCGCCCTGGGCGGGCTAGCAGAGCGGTTCCTGATCACGGCCCTGGCCGTTCCGCTGCTGGTTCTCCCCTTTGCCCTGCTGGTGCCGGATCATAGCGAAGCCGGCCTTCCCGCCACGCGGCCCCGGTTGAGCCTGGGGGTCCTGACCGACCGGGACTTCCGACTGGCGTTTACCTCCCGCCTGCTGGTGCAGGTCAGCATCACCCTTAATGTCCTGTATCTGCTGTTCTACCTCCAGGACGTGGCAACCCTGCCGAACGCGTCCGCCGCCACGGCGGAAACGGCCTTCGGCTGGCTCATGACCGCCGGGACCCTCGGCGGGCTGATCTTCGGATTCATCGGGGGCATACTTTCAGACCGCACGCGGCGACGCCGGGTGCTCGTCATGAGCGGGGGCGTTCTGATGGCGATGGGGGCGGGCCTGATGGTGGCACAGCCGGTATGGCCGGGCCCCCTCCTGGCCCAGATCGTGTTCGGGATCGGCCTCGGCCTCTATTCGACCGTCGACATCGCTCTCGTCGCGGAGGTGCTGCCCGATCGGTCGAGCGCCGGCCGGGATCTGGGCGTGATGAATCTGGCCATCACCGTGCCCCAGATCGCCGCCCCGCTGATTGGCCTGGGCGTGCTCCTCGCCTTCGGCGGCGAGCTCCGATGGGTCTTCGCGATTTCGGCGGTCTTTGCATTTGTGGGCGCAATCGCGGTCATGGGTATCCGGAGAGTCCGATGACCGGCCGCAGCATTCGGCGTGTGGTGATTGTCGGCGGCGGTACGGCGGGCTGGATGACGGCCGCGGCCCTGGCCCGCCTGGTCAAAACCCCCGACGTTTCGATCCAGCTGATCGAGTCGGCGGAAATCGGGACGGTGGGCGTCGGGGAGTCCACCCTGCCCCACATCCGGGCCTTCAACGAGCGCCTTGGCATTGACGAAGCCGAGTTCATGAAGGCCACCCGGGCGACGTTCAAACTGGGGATCCAGTTCGAGGACTGGGGCCGCATCGGCGACCGCTACATTCACCCCTTCGGCGACTACGGCATGCCGGGGGGCGATGCGCCCTTCCATCACTACTGGCTCAAGGCGAGCGCTGAAGCCGACGTCGGGCCGATCGACGACTATTCCCTGCCCATCGTCGCGGCGCGGGAAGGACGGTTCGCGCCCCCGTCCGGCAACGCGCGGTCCCTGATGTCGACCTATGGCTATGCCTATCAGCTGGATGCGTCTCTCTACGCCCGCTTTCTGCGCACCCTGTCCGAGGGGGAAGGCGTCGAGCGGCTCGAGGGTCGCATCGTCGGAACCCGACAAGACGCTGAAAACGGCCTGATCACAGGGGTCGAGATGGAGAGCGGCTCGATCGTCGAAGGGGATCTGTTCGTCGACTGCTCCGGATTCCGCGGCCTGCTGATCGAGCAGGTGTTGAACGCCGGCTTTCGCGACTGGTCACACTGGTTGCCGTGCGATCGGGCAGTCGCCATTCCGTGTGCCACCGATCAGGCCACTGTGCCCTACACCCGCGCCCGCGCGCTGGAGGCCGGCTGGCAGTTCCGCATTCCGCTGCAGCACCGGGTCGGCAACGGCTACGTCTACTGCAGCGCCTTCCTGAGCCCCGATGCCGCCACGGAGCGCCTGACCGGCCTGCTGGAAGGCGCGCCGCTGAACACGCCGAACCACTTGCGGTTCACCGCCGGCCAGCGGCGACGGACGTGGATCGGAAACTGCGTTGCCATCGGCCTGTCGGGCGGGTTCATCGAACCGCTGGAGTCGACCAGCATCTATCTGATCCAGCAGGGTATCACCCAGCTGATCGCCCTGTGGCCCGACCGCGACTTCGCGCCCAAGGCCATCGACGAATACAATCGCTGGATGGATCTGGAATTCGAGCGGATCCGCGACTTCATCATCCTGCATTACTGCGCCACGGAACGGGACGATTCCGGGCTGTGGAACCACGTCCGCACCATGACCCTGCCCGACAGCCTGTCGGCGAAGCTGGAGCTGTGGCGCGAAGGGGGCGTGGTGCAGGAGTATCGCGACGGCCTGTTCCTTCACCCGAGCTGGGTCGCCGTCTATCTGGGACAGCGGGTGCGCCCCGCACGCTGGCACCCGCTGGCGGACCGTCGGGAGACGGCCCAGCTGATCCCGGCGCTGGCCCGACTACGCCAGACCGTGGCCTCGGCCGCCGCGAGTCTGCCGACACAGGACGCCTATATCGCCGGCTATTGCGACTGGCGCACCCTGGAGGCTTCATGAGTCCGCCCCCCTCCGGTCACCCGGCCCGCATCCGCAGCGTATGCGTCGTCGGTGGCGGCACCGCCGGCTGGATGACCGCGGCAGCCCTCGCCAAGGTGCTTGGGCCCCACTACGCCGAGATTACCCTGGTCGAATCCGATGAGATCGGCATCGTCGGCGTCGGCGAGGCGACGATCCCCCAGATCCGCCTGTTCAATCAGATGCTGGGGCTGGATGACGACGCGTTCGTCCGCCGCACCCACGGCAGCTTCAAGCTGGGCATCGAATTTGTGGACTGGGGCAAGCCGGGCGACCGCTACATTCACCCCTTTGGCCGCTATGGCATCGATATGGCCGGCGTGTCCTTCCACGCCTTCTATCTGAAGGGCCGGATGCTGGGCGAGACGCACGATCTGGCGCGCTATTCACTGGAGGCGTCGGCCGCCCGGGCCAACCGCTTCATGCGCTCGATCAGCGCCGGCAAGTCGCCGCTGTCCAACATCGCCTATGCCTATCATTTCGACGCGGGCCTCTACGCCCGCTATCTGCGCGAATATGCCGAGGCGCGAGGCGTGCGGCGTGTCGAGGGGCGCATTGTCGACGTCGCGATGCGACCCGCCGACGGCTTTGTCGAGAGCGTTGCGCTGCAGGATGACCGGCGGATCGAGGCCGATCTGTTCATCGACTGCTCCGGCTTCCGCGGCCTGCTGATCGAACAGGCCCTGCAGACCGGATACGAGGACTGGTCGCGCTGGCTGCCCTGCGATCGCGCCCTCGCCGTACCCTGCGAGAGCGCGGGCGAACTGACGCCCTACACCCGTTCGACGGCGCGCGAGGCCGGCTGGCAATGGCGTATTCCGCTGCAGCATCGGATCGGCAACGGCTACGTCTATTGCAGCCGCCACCTGTCGGATGATGAGGCCGCCTCGACCCTGCTGGCCAATCTGGACGGAAAACCGCTGGCCGATCCCCGCCCGATCCGCTTCACGACCGGGCGACGCAAGGCCTTCTGGAACCGCAACGTCGTCGCGCTCGGTCTCGCCTCGGGGTTCATGGAACCTCTGGAGTCGACAAGCATCCACATGATCCAGAGCGGTATCGCCCACCTGCTGACCATGTTCCCCGACCGGGGCTTCGACCCGGCCGAGATCGCTCGCTACAACCGCGTGATCGGCGAGGAATATGTCCGCATCCGCGACTTTCTGGTGCTGCACTATCACGCCAACCAGCGCCCCGGCGACTTCTGGGCCCAGATGCGCGGCATGGAAATCCCCGATGGCCTGCGGGAAAAGTACGAGCTCTATCGGGCCCGGGGCCGGATCTATCGCGAGAATGATGAGCTGTTCAGCGAGACCAGCTGGTTCGCCGTCATGGCCGGCCAGAACCTGTGGCCGGCAACCTATGACCCGGTGGCCGACGTGCTGACCGATGCGGAGACCCTGGAGCGGCTGGCCGGCGCGCGCGGCGTCTATGATGCCTGCCTGGCCCAGATGCCGGACCATGCCGATTTTATCGCCCGCAACTGCGCGATGGCTGCTGCAGCCTAGGGGTTCATCTCACGCAGCATCCGGCGAACGAGCTGACCGGACGGGCTGATCATGTCGTCGGTCCAGCCCCCCTGCCCTGACGCGCCCGGCATCAGCGCCGCCGATGTTTCGTCCTTGTCCGTGATCGACCAGTTCAGGTGGCTGATGCCGTGGGTCTCCATGAAGTCCCACCACAGCCGGGTCTCTGCTTCATCGAGAATGCCGTTTCCGCTCGCCTCGCTGGTACCCCATTCGGTGACGAACAGGGGGGCGCCCAGCTCCATCGCCTTCAACGCCTTGTCACGCAGTTCCTGGCGATGGGTGCCGGCATAGAAATGCAGGGTGTAGGCGACATTGGAAAACGGCAGCGGGTCGGCGGCGGCGATGTCCACGTCCTGCGACCATGACGGTGTCCCGGCGATGATCAGGTTGTCGGGATCAACGGCGCGAATGGCCGGGATCACGACCATGTGGAACGGCTTGACCACCTCGGCCCAGCCGTGGGTGTTGAGCGGCTCGTTGTAGACTTCATAGATGATGTTGGGGTGCTGCCCGTATTTGGCGGCGATCCGGGCGAAGAAGGCCGCGGCGGCCTCTGGATGCGGCTCATGCGCATGCCAGTCGACGATGACGTAAAGGCCTTCGGCGAGAGCGGCTTCGATGACGGTCTCTGTCCGGGCCATCTCCTGTTCCGGATTGGCCAGATAGCCGTCGTGGTCGACCGCGATCGCGGCGCGGACCACCGTCACGTTCCAGTCCGACTTCAGATGGGCCACGGCTTCTGCGTTGTAGAACTGCCCGCCCCACTGGCTCCAGAACAGCGACATGCCCCGCAGAACGACCAGAGCCCCGCTCTGGTCCACGACCCGCCCACCCTCGATCCGCAGGGCGCCGTGACGCTCTACGGGGGTCTGCGACAGGGCACAGCCAGCGAACAGCAGCGTCGAGACGCCAGCGACGAGGGTGAACAGTGTGCGAAGAAATGCCATGCCCCACCTTTGTTTGACAGCGCTGTCAGTCAAGTCAAATCTCTCATTTGGACGGCCTGGCCCGTTCACTTCGGGTTGCAGGGACAATAGAGGCCCGCAGGGTCCGGGGAAATACAGAAGCAGGATCATACGCATTCCTGACCTTGCATGGGCTGACGGACGGGAACGCCGACATGAATCACGCCACCCACACGGCGGAACTCTTCCTCATCGCCATGCTGATCATCTTCAGCGTGCCGTATCTGATCTGGCGCGGCCTTCGGACCGAGTATTATGCGCCGCTGGTGGTTGTGCAGATCGTCGGCGGCATCCTGCTGGGGCCCGGCGTTCTCGGCGCGGCCTTCCCCGAGGCCCATGCAGCGGTCTTCAACCCGCAGGTGATCGCAGCGCTGAACGGCGTGGCCTGGTGGGCGGTAATGATCTTCGTCTTCATCGCCGGGCTTGAGCTGGACCTGAGTGAGGCCTGGAAGCATCGGATCGAGACCGGGGTGACCGCGGGCCTGTCTCTCATCACCCCGCTGGCGTTCGGCGCCGTCGCGGCGATCGGTCTGTTGCGCTTTCCGGGGTGGGCTGGACCGGGCGGACAGGCGTGGCAAGTCGTCCTCGGCATCGGCATGGCCTGTGCCGTCACCGCGCTCCCGATCCTGATGCTGTTCAGGGACAAGCTGGAAATCCTGCGACAGCCGCTGGGCCAGCGCATCCTGCGCTACGCGAGCCTCGACGACATCGCGATCTGGGGCGTCCTCGCGCTTATCCTGCTGGACTGGGAGCGCCTCGGCCGCCAGGCCACCTTCGTCGTCGGCTTCGCCCTCGCAGCCGTCGCGGTCCGCGCTTTGATGAAGCGCATTCCCGAGTCTGACCGTTGGTACGTCGGGCTCATCTGGCTGGCGGCTTGCGGCCTTGCCGGCGACTGGTCGGGGCTGCATTTCATGGTCGGCGCCTTTCTGGCCGGCGTGGTGCTGGACAAGGCCTGGTTCGACCGCACCCGGATGGATCTGTTCCGGGACCACATCCTGCTGGCCATCATGCCGGTCTTCTTCCTGAGCACCGGACTGCGGACACACTGGGACGTCGGGGGCACCGCCGTCTTCATGGCCGCGGGCGTGCTGCTGGTCGCTTCCGTTGCGGGCAAGCTGGCAGGGGTTCACCTCGCGGGCCGGATCCTGAAATGGCGCAAGGGCGAGGCCTCGGTCATCGGCTGGCTGCTGCAGACCAAGGCCCTGATCATGATCATCTTCGCCAACATCCTGCTGGACCGGCAGATCATCACCAATGACGCCTTCACGGCCCTGCTGCTGATGGCCGTCGGATCGACCATGCTGACCATTCCAATGGTCACGCCCCTGCTGAAGCCCGGGCCGAAAAGACCGACCTGACCCGGCCCGGCAGCAAGGTGGGTTCGCCCTCAGTGCGAGCCCGGAGCGGCAACCACATCGGCCCGGGACGCCGGCGTCCGGGCACAGGACACAGCGAAGATGGTCAGCAACGCATAGCCCGCCAGCGGCACATAGAAGACGGGGTTCAGCGTTGTCGAGGCATCGGCCACCATCCCGGCCATCCACGGCAGAACCGCACCGCCGACGATGGCTGTGCACAGCAGGCCGGAGGTCGCCGAGGCCGCCGCCGAGGACCGCTCGAGCGTCAGGGTGAAGATGGTGGGGAACATGATGGAGTTGAACAGACCGATGGCGATGGCGGCATAGGCCGCCGTGACGCCGTCCATCTGCGTCACAGCGAGGCAGAGACCTCCCGCGATGAGGGTGCACATCGCCAGCAGCGCTCCCGGGTTGATGCGGGTCAGCAGGATGCTGCCGATCAGGCGCCCGACCATCGCGCCGCCCCAGTAGTAGCTGACCATCTTGCCGGCCTGCTCCAGCGGAATGTCGAGAATGTTGGGGCTGTGGAGGAAGTTGGTCAGCAGCGCGCCGATCGTCACCTCGGAGCCCACATAGAGGAAGATGGCCGCCGCCCCGAACAGGGCCCACTTCGAGGAAAAGGCCTTGAGCGGCGAGGAGACTTCAACCGTGGATCCGGCGGCCGCCGCATTGATCTTCTTGCGGGCCGTAAAGATGAAGAAGGCGATGAGGGCAAAGAAGCCCCCCATGGCCACGAAGGCGAAATCAATGCTGCGCAGCGACTCCGCGCGCGTGGTTTCCGTGATGACGGCACCCGCCGCAAAGACACCGCCCGTGAGCAGCACGGTCGACCCGAGATACGGCCCCAGCGTCGTGCCGAGCGAGTTGAAGAACTGCGAGAAGTTTAGGCGGGCGTGGGATCCCTTCGGCGTACCCAGTGCGGCGACCAGCGGGTTGGCCGCGACCTGCAGAAGCGTGACGCCGGAAGCGATCACGAACAGGGCCAGCAGAACCCCCGGATACCAGTCCAGTATGGTGGCCACCGGAACGATCAGGCATCCGCCGACCATCGTCGCCAGGGCGGCGATGATGGCCCGGCTGTATCCCAGCCTGGACAGGACGGCCGCCGCCGGCACCGACACGATGGCATAGGCGATGAACCATGCCGACGCGGCCAGGGTCGCCTCGGTATAGCTGAGATCGAACACCCGCCGGGTCGCCGCCATCAGCGGGTCGATCAGCGACGTCGCAAAGCCCCAGGCAAAAAACAGGGTGGTGACATAGGCGAACGCGGCGCCCGTGCCCCGGGTAACGCGTGCGGTCTGCGGCGCGGATTCGGTCATTCAACTCCCCCGACGACCCGGATCAGGCCATGGCCCGCCCAGATCATTTTCATTCTTGTTTGACAGCGCTGTCAGCATAGGCGCGCAGTGCTCCGTTTGGCAACCGCGATTCCGCTCATGGCACAGGACGCAGGGCCTCCCCGCCCCGCTCCCCCCTGGGATGGGGCGGCCCTGCATAAGCGGGGCCGCCCTGTGTGGCTTACATCCAGGCCCAGTCGTGGGTGGGCGGGGAGGCCCTGCGTCCTGTGCCA
>NZ_JAGHQP010000008.1 GCF_017744255.1 Brevundimonas sp. A19_0
CCCGTGACCGCACCCGAGAAGTGTCCCTGGAACGCGACATGTCCGATCCGACCCCGCCCGCCCTCCGGCCTTCTGCCGACGGCCTGACCCGGCCATCGCGCCGCGGCTTGCTCGTGGGCGCCGGTCTGGCGGCTCTGGTTGCGGCCTGCGATCGCGGCAGGAAGGCCCCCGAGCCGACGCCGGAGACCCCGCCCGAGCCCGAAGGCCCCCCGGAGGGCAGCCTGGCCTGGGCGATTGCGGGCAACTGGCGCGGCGAGGAACGGGCGCGCGACGAATGGCGCCATCCGTTCGAGACCCTGCGCTTCTTTGATCTTCAGCCGAAGATGACCGTGGTCGAGTTCTGGCCCGGCAGCGGCTGGTACACCGAGATTCTGGCGCCCTATCTGGCCCGCAACGGCGGGAAATATATAGCGGTGAACTTCCAGGCGGGGCTGGGGAACGATCCGGCCCAGGCCAAGATGGTCACAGCCTATGAGCAGCGCTACCAGGCCAATCCGCGCCTGTACGGCGAGATCACCTATGCCGATTTCGGCCCGACCAGCGGCCCGGTGGCCGAGGCCAATTCGGCGGATCTGGTCCTGTTCATGAGCCGGCTGCACTCGTGGATGGCGGCCGGTATCGCCGAGAAAGCGTTTGCCGACGCCTTTTCCGTGCTGAAGCCCGGCGGGATTCTGGGCATCGAACAGCACCGGCTGTCGCCCGAGAAGGATCAGGATCCGATCGCGGCCAGCGGCTATGTGCAGGAGGCCTATGTCCGCCAGCTGGCGGCCGAGGCCGGCTTCATCTTCGTGGCCTCGTCGGAAATCAACGCGAATGAAAGGGATGATCGCGATCATCCGTTCGGCGTCGACACCCTGGCGCCGGTCCGACTGACGGCCCCGCAGGGCGAACCCCCCAACCCCGATTTCGACCGTACCGAATACGACGAGATCGGCGAGAGCGATCGCATGACGCTCAAATTCAGGAAACCCGAGTGAATCGAGTCGCTGCCTACGCTGCCAATGCCCCGCTGATGGGCGTGCCCGGGGCCTCGGCCCCGCCGCATGGCGAGGGTGAGTGGTTCCGGGGTGCCGGCGGCCTGCGGCTGCGGGCCGCCTTCTGGACGCCGTCCAGTCTGGTCGCGGCCAAACCCCGCGGCACGGTCGTGCTCAGCCCGGGCCGCACCGAGCCGATCGAGAAGTATTTCGAGGTCATCGGCAACATTCTGGCGCGCGGCTTTTGTGTGCTTGCCCACGACTGGCGGGGTCAGGGCCTGTCGGCGCGTCTGCTGCCCGACCGGCTGAAGGGGCATGCCCGCGCGGTCGAGGAGTTCCTCGACGACTATGCCCGCCTGCTCGACGCCTTTGAGGCGCGGGCGCCCAAGCCCTGGATCATGGTCGGCCATTCCATGGGCGGGGCCCTCAATCTGATGAGCCTGGAGCTGGGCGAGAGCCGGTTCTCGGGGGCGGTGCTGAGCGCCCCCATGCTCAAGATCAAGACCGGCAAGCGGTCGATGTGGTCGGTCAAGCTGGCGGTGCGCTGGAACCTGCGCCACGGCAAGGCCGGCGACTATGTGCTGGACGATCCGGACGATCCCTTCGAGCACACCTTCGAGAACGACGCCCTGACCTCGGACGAGACCCGATACGAACTGTGGCGCCAGCAGCTGTACGCCTGCCCGCATCTGGCGGTCGGGGGACCGACCTGGGGCTGGCTGGGCTTCGCGCTGGATCTGGGCGAGCGGGCGCTCAAGCCCAAGGCCCTGAAGTCCGTGCGGATTCCGGTGGCCATCGTCCAGCCGGGCGAGGACGACCGGGTCTGGAAACAGACCAACCGCTGGGCCTCCAAGCGCCTCGGCCGGGGCCGCTATGTCGAGGTGCCGGGCGCGAAGCACGAAGTGCTGATGGAGACCGACCCCCTGCGTGCCGTCTTCCTCGAGGAGTTCGACGCCATGGCCGACTATGTGTCGCCGCTGCAGGACCTGTCGCCCGTCGCGCAGACCGGGACGGAGACCGCGCCGGTTGCCGCAAGCGCCCCGGCGGAAGACCCGCTGGCCGTGCCGGACGCCCCCGATCTGGCGCCGACCGGCACCGAGCCGCGCTCCAGCTAGAGCGCCGCGTAGAGGGCGTTGATCAGGGCCGTGGCGCGGGGATCCCCGATCAGGTGGGGCGACTGACGCGTCATGACATAGGCCGCCGTCACGCCGGTCTCCGGATCGGCCAGCGCACACGACCCGCCCCAGCCGCAGTGGCCGACGGTGTCCGGGTTGGGCCCGAAGATGCCAAGCCCCTGATTGCGCGTGAAGCCCGCCGCCCAGGACATGTCGAACGGCAGCACACGATCCGGTCCGGAGATGCGTTCACGCGTCATGGCCGCGCGGGTCGCCCCGGACAGCGCCTTGCCCGCCACCCCTTCGGGCAGGGCCAGCGCCAGCATCCGCGCCAGCGCCCCGGCGGTCGCATGGATGTTGGCCGAGGGGATTTCCATGCGGCGCCAGTCGGCCGAGCCCCGCCCGGCCGGGGCCGAGCCGCGATCCAGAAAGGCCGCCGTCTTGATGGCGTCGATCGGCCCGAGGTCCGGGGCCGAGGTGGGCTTCTTCATCTGGGCCACGCGGCCGTGCTCGGCATCCGGCAGGCCCAGCCACAGGTCGAGGCCGGCCGGACCGGCAAAGTCCTCCTTGAGCGCCTGGCCCATGCTGCGGCCGTCAGCGCGGCGGAAGACCTCGCCGGCCAGATAGCCGATGGTGATGGGGTGATAGCCCGAGGCCGTACCCGGTTCCCACAGGGGCGCCTGCTGGCACAGGGCCTCCAGCACCTTTTCCGGTTCGAACCAGACGGTCGGGTCGATGGCGGGCGAGAAGCCGGACAGGCCTGCCTGATGGCTCATCAGCTGGCCGAGGGTGATGGCGGACTTGCCGGCCTGACCGAAGTCGGGCCAGACCTCGGCCACCGGCGCCTCGTAGTCCAGCAGGCCGCGCTCGACGGCCCAGCCGATCATCAGCGCCATGACGGCCTTGCCGGTCGAGAACACGGGGACGAGGGTGTCGTCGGCAAAGGGGCGGGTGCGCGCCGTATCGGCATGGCCGGCCCAGAGGTCCAGAAGGACCTCTCCCCCCTGACAGACGGTGAAGCGGGCGCCGATTTCGTCGAGGCCCTCGGGTCCGTCGGTAAAGTTGCGCCGGAAGGCGGCCTTCACCCCGTCAAAGCGGGCGGGGCAGGTGCCGTGGATGTCAGGAGCGTCGGTCATGGTGCCTCCCTAGCGGGCACAGCTCCGGCGATCCAGCCCAGGACGCCGTCCGCGGCGACCACACCCGAGGCCATGACGGCCTGCAGCAGATAGCCGCCGGTCGGGGCCTCCCAATCCAGCAGCTCGCCCGCCACGAACAGGCCCGGGTGGCCCTCGACCATCAGCGCCGGTGTCAGGGCCGCAGGATCGATCCCGCCCGCGCTGGAAATCGCCCGCTCCAGCCCCTGCAGCCGGGTGACGGTCAGGGGGATGGCTTTCAGCCGTGCCGCGAGGGCGAGGTCATCGGCGTCGGGTGGCAGGGGCGGCGCCTCGCGCAGCAGACCCGCCTCGACCGGCCTGAGCCTTGCGGCCCGGCGCAGGCGATTGGCCCGCGACTGGCTGGACGGCACCCGCGCCAGACGGGCCGCGAGGCTCTCGACCGTCTCGGACGGGCGAAGGTCGATGTGGAGCGTGGCGCGACCGTCCCGGTCCAGCGCCCGGCGAAGATCGGGGCCGAGGGCATAGACGGCGCCACCTTCAAGCCCCTCTCGCGTCACCATGGCCTCGCCGCGGACCGTGCGATCCCCGACCGTCAGGGCCACGGCCTTGAGGGGCTGACCGGCATGGCGGGCGGAAAAATCCGGGGACCATTCCAGCACCGTGCCGACATTGGCGGGACGGAACGGGCGGGCGGCGATCCCCTGTCCGGCCAGCAGGTCCAGGGCCTGTCCGTCAGAGCCCAGCCGGGGCCAGCTGGCGCCGCCGGTGGCGACGATAATGGCGCGGGCGGGCACGGGTCGACGTCCGATCTCGCCCTCGAACACCGGCTGGCCGGCCTCGAAGCCGGTCCAACGCGAGCCGGTGTGAAGCGACACGCCCTGATCCCGAAGACGCTGCAACCAGGCCCTGAGCAGGGGCGACGCCTTCATGGCCCGGGGGAAGACGCGACCGCTGGAGCCGACGAAGGTCCCGGCGCCCAGACCGTCGGCCCAGTCGCGCAAGGCCTGCGTATCGAAACGGCCCAGCCAGTCCCTCACCTGGGAGGCCCGGTCGCCGTACCGGGCGGGGAACCGGTCCAGCGGCTCGCTGTGGGTCAGATTGAGGCCGCCACGTCCCGCCATCAGGAATTTGCGCGCCGGCGAGGGCATGCGCTCATGGACCGCGACCGCCAGACCCGCCGCCGACAGGCGCTCGGCCGCCATCAGGCCGGCCGGACCCGCGCCGATGACGACGACGAGGCCCGCGGGGTCAGGCTGGAAAGGCGGCGGTGCGGTCATGAAGGGGTGTCTAGAGCAACCGTCCGGGTCGGGCGAGAATACACCGTCTGAATCGTCTGAATGGTCTGAAATCGACTTGTTCATCACCTCCCCGCTTGCGGGGAGGTGGCGCGGCGCGCCAGCGCCGTGACGGAGGGGGCGGAGGTGCGGGTGAGGATTGTGCGCGCTCCTGTGTTCTGACGGCGGCGCTGCCCCCTCCACCCTGCTTCGCCAAGGCTTCGCAGGGTCCCCCTCCCCCGGTGGGGGAGGAATAGTCGCGGATGTGCGGAAGCGCCCGTCCGTGTTGGCGGCGGGTTGGAGGGCAGGCGGAGCGCCGGGCCTTCGCCCGGATGAGAACAAGAAATACCGTTTCGACGAAGTCTGACGCTCCGCGCGGTGGTTTTCCGGAAGCTTGCGTCGGGTGGCGGTGTTATCGCCTTACCGCAGCGCCTCCGGCGGGCGGGCTGGACCTGCGTTCAGTCCCGGAACGGCCGAGTATCCCCCTCGACCCTTGCCCTCATCACGCACCCGGAGGCGGTGATCGAGGGTGTTTGAAATGGCCTACCGCTCGCGACGCGGTGGCTCGCTGCTTGAGGCCCCTCCAACCCCGCTCCATCGCTCCCGCCGCTCACAAGGTCGCAGGCCTTACGAGCCCTCCGTGCGACAGGACCCGGGGAGGTTCGCACAGGCCCGGGGTGGGGCGAGGAAGTCGGGACGGGAAACGGTGGGAGTTTTGAAAAAACGGGAAAATTTCCGCACGGCCATGATGGCCGAGGCGTTTGACCCAGCGGTCCTTCTCCCCTTGCGGGAGAAGGTGGCAGGCGAAGCCTGACGGATGAGGGGTCTCTCAGTCGGGTGACGAGCGGTCGGCTTCAGTCGGCTCGATGGCCTTCCGATCTCGGCGCGACCCCTCATCCGCCCCCTTCTCAGGGGGCACCTTCTCCCACAAGGGGAGAAGGAGGGAGTATACCGGCGGCTCAGTCGTCGGAGGACGGCTCGTCCGCCTCGTCTTCCATGGAATCCATGGCCTGACCGAGGGCGTAGTCGGCCATCAGGCCATAGGTGGCCTGATGTTCGGGGTCGTCGCTGGCCCAGGCGCCATTGGTCATCATGCCGTTGCCGACGGCGACCGCCTCGGCAATGCCCATGCCGCCGGCCAGATCGGCCTCGGCCAGCGCTTCGGCGACCACCGCCTCGACGTCGACCTCGGCGAGGGCGTCGGCCACGATGTCGGGGATGGCGACCGCGACCGACTGGGTGAAGGCCATCACGTCCGGCTGGTACTCGGCCCACAGCCCCATGATGGCCGCCTCCTTCTGGCGGTCGGTCAGGGTGTCGTCCTCTTCGATGGCCTCGGCCCGCTCGGCGAATTCGTCCATGCGGACCTCGAACGCTTCGGCGGCCGCATCGAGGGCGGCCTCGGCGGCGTCGGGATCAGAAGACTGGGCAAAGGCGGCCGAGACCGGCAGCAGGGCCAGGGCGGCGGCGAGGGACAGGGCGCGGATCATGGTCGATCTCCCGGAAGGAACGGAGGGAGGGGGTTATTCCCCCTCGCCTCCCATTTCGGCGGCGATTTCGCCGGACAGCAGCCCCTGGACCAGCATGTCGGAGAACATGCCCTCGATCATGGCGGCGGCCATTTCAGCGTCTTCGGCCGTGCCGCCCTCGTCCAGGGTCTGCTGGCGAACAAAGCCGCTCAGCAGGGTGACGAACTTGTCGATCTCGGGTTGTTTGCGGTCGATGGCCGCCTGCATGCGGGCCTGACGGTCCTCTTCGCTGAGGCTGCTGTCGGCACGGATCGTCTCGACCTCGGCGACCAGGGCTTCGAGCGTGACTTCAAAGGCCTCTGCCGCGGCCTCGACATCGGCCTCGGTGATCGGGTCCTGGGCGACGACGGCAGCGGCGACCGGCGCGGCCGAGGCCGGCAGGGCGAAAGCAGAAAGCCCGAGGGCGGAGACGGCAACGGCGGACAGGATCAGGCGACGCATGGGGAGAGCCTCTGGGCTTGAAAGAAGGTTGCCCAAACCTCTGCCCAACACCGCGCTCCTTCAAGTGAAATCGCGGTAAGGCTGCGCCCCGCCCCGACTCAAACCCGATTCAGACCGGAATCCAGGCCGGAATTCAGGCCCCGCCCGTCCGGCGATTGCGGCGCTCCAGCACCCGCAGGCGCAGGGCGTTCAGCTTGATGAAGCCCGCCGCGTCGCGGTGATCATAGGCCTGGACGCCCTCCTCGAAGGTCACCAGATCCTGATCGTAAAGGCTGAACGGGCTCTCGCGGCCGATGACGGTGGCATTGCCCTTGTACAGCTTGACCCGGACGGTGCCGGTGACCTGTTCCTGGCTCTTGTCGATGGCCGCCTGCAGCATCTCGCGCTCGGGCGCGAACCAGAAGCCGTTGTAGATCATCTGGGCATAGCGGACGGCCAGCTCGTCCTTCAGATGCATGGCCCCGCGGTCGAGCGTGATGGACTCGATCCCGCGGTGGGCGGCCAGCAGGATGGTGCCGCCCGGCGTTTCATAGATGCCGCGCGACTTCATGCCGACGAACCGGCCCTCGACCAGATCCAGACGGCCGATGCCGTTGTCGCGGCCCAGATCGTTCAGGCGGGCCAGCAGGGTGGCGGGCGACAGGGACTCGCCGTCGATCGAGACTGCGTCGCCGCGTTCGAAGCCGATGGTGATGACGGTCGGCTGATCTGGCGCATCCTCGGGCGAGATGGTGCGCTGATAGACGAATTCGGGCGCCTCGACCGCCGGATCTTCCAGCACCTTGCCCTCGGACGAGCTGTGCAGAAGGTTGGCGTCGACCGAGAAGGGCGCCTCGCCGCGCTTGTCCTTGGCGATCGGGATCTGATGCTTTTCGGCAAAGTCGAGCAGGGCCTCGCGGGACTTGAAGTCCCACTCCCGCCAGGGGGCGATCACGCGGATATCGGGCTCCAGCGCATAATAGCCCAGCTCGAAGCGGACCTGGTCATTGCCCTTGCCGGTGGCGCCGTGACAGACGGCGTCGGCGCCGACCTGACGGGCGATCTCGATCTGGCGCTTGGCGATCAGCGGCCGGGCAATCGAGGTGCCCAGCAGATACTGGCCTTCATAGAGGGCGTTGGCGCGGAACATGGGGAAGACGAAGTCCCGGACGAACTCCTCGCGCAGATCGTCGATGAAGATGTTTTCGGGCTTGATGCCCATGCGCAGGGCCTTCTCCCGCGCGGGCTCGAGTTCCTCGCCCTGGCCCAGGTCGGCGGTGAAGGTGACCACCTCGGCGCCGTATTCGGTCTGCAGCCACTTCAGGATGATCGAGGTGTCGAGCCCGCCGGAATAGGCGAGGACGACCTTTTTGGGCTTGGGCTCGGACATGGGGCTATCTCGAAACAGGGGTCAGGCGGCGGGGGAGGGGCCGCGTGGAAAAACGCTGGCCGCGCTTAAAGAACCAGATGACCGTCAGTGCAAGCCCTGCCGGAATGCCGGCGGTCAGCCCCAGGGGCCGCGGGCCGGTGCGCGGGTCGGCGTGGCAGGCACGGTCGTGCCGGAAGCCGGGGCCGCGAAGACCTCGGCCCGGCGCGGCCTCGCCCCCATGGAGCTCGCCAGCGCCATCAGGGCCTTGACCCGGTTGCCGGTGGCCGGGTGGGTCGAGAACAGGCTGTCGGCGCCCTTGCCCGCCAGCGGGTTGATGATGAACAGCTGACCCGAGGCCGGATTGCGCTCGGCCACCGGATTGTGGATGCGCCGGGCGTGGGCCTCGATCTTCTGCAGGGCCGAGGCCAGGGCGTGGGGATCGCCGGCGATGTCGGCGCCCACGCGGTCGGCCTCATATTCGCGGGCACGGCTGATCGCCATCTGCACCAGACCGGCGGCCAGCGGCGCCAGCAGCATCAGGGCCAGGGTGCCGATCAACCCGCCGGGGCGCTCGCGGTCACCGCCGAAGAACAGGGCGAAATTGGCCAGCGCCGAGATCGCCCCGGCCACGGTGGCGGTGACCGTCATGGTCAGGGTGTCGCGGTTCTTCACATGGGCCAGTTCGTGCGCCATCACGCCGCGCACCTCGTCGCGCGTCAGCAGGTCGAGCAGGCCCGAGGTGGCACAGACGGCGGCATTCTCCGGATTGCGGCCGGTGGCAAAGGCATTGGGCTGGTCGTTCGGAATGATGGCCACCACCGGCCGGGGCAGGCCGGCGGCCTCGGCCATGGCCAGAACATCCGCCACATAGGCGCGCACCACCGCATTGGGATGATGCTCGTCGACCGGCTGGGCCCGGTACATGCGCATGACGATCTTGTCGGCGTTCCAGTAGCTGAACAGGTTGAGCGCCGCCGCGAGGACCAGGGCGATGACCATGCCGGTCACGCCGCCGATCAGATAGCCGATGCCGACGAACAGGGCGGCGAGGGCCGCCAGCAGGATGAAGGTCTTGGCGTGGTTCATCACCGGAGGAAGACTCTGACAGTTGCCGGACGAGGAGGCGGGCTGGTCGGGTCGCGACCGTCTTCCTATGTGTCTCCGGGCCCGAGATGCCTCAAGAGGACACGCCTGTGACCGAATCGCCCACCCCGCCGGCCGAAGCCCCGCAGCACAACGCCGACGTGCCGGGTGCGACACCGGACCGCCCCCTGAGCGAGGTCGAACGGCGCGCCCTCAAGGAAGCCGCCGCCCGCCGCGCGGCCAGCGAGGCCGCCGAGGCCACGGAGGAGATCGGCGGACCGCGCGGGCCCGAGCCGACCCGCTATGGTGACTGGGAGCGCAAGGGTCTGGCCGTCGACTTCTGAGGGAATCCGTCGCCTCGCGGGGGAATACCGAACGATCCGGCCCATATGGCGTTAACCTTTTCAGCGAAACCCGCCGCTCCGGCGATCTCGAGGACAAGGCGATGTCGATTTCCCCTTCCCGCCCCGGCCTGCGTCTGGCCTGTGGCCTCGCGGCCCTGACGGCGTGTGCGACGCTGGCCGCCCCGACCGTGGCCCAGACCTGGGGCGGTGACGCCTATGGCCAGAGCTACAGCCGCAGCTATTCGCAGAACAGCTACTCCCAGAGCCGCTATTCACAGGGTTACGCCCGCAGCGAGGGCCGGGTGGTGATCGCCTATGATGCCCCCTCGCCTTACGACTACGGCTACAGCTATGGCCGGTCCGGGGTCAGCGGGCCCGTCTATGAGGGCGAGACGCGCGTCTATGCCGCGACGGGTGCCGCCGCGACCGGGCGTTCCGGCTACGGCTATGACGACCGCTATGGCTATGACCACGGCGGACGCGGTGAGGTCTGGTACCAGCCGCCGCGCCAGCATGACCGCTATGCCTGGCGCGATCGCAGGCGCCATGACGGATACGGCGACCGCCATGACCGCGGCTACGACCGGGGCGGGCGCTATGGCTACAGCGTCTATCAGGGCTACCGCGACGAATACGGCTATCAGGACGACCGGCCGCGCTCGGCCCGGCACCGGGGTTATGAGCGCCGCGACCACCGGTACGATCGCCGCCGTCACGATTGCGGCTGTGCGGACGTCTATCTCTACGACCGCTAGGCGATCTCGAGCATCTCGGAGGCGATCCGGGCGGCGGCCATGGCCGGACTGTCGGCTGCGACCACCGGACGGGCCACCACAAGATGGCTGGCCCCGGCCCTGAGGGCCTCGGCAGGCGTGGCGACGCGCTGCTGATCGCCCTTGTCCGCGCCTGCGGGGCGCACACCGGGGGTCACCACCAAGAATTCATCCCGGCCCGCCGCGCGGGCCAGTTCGCGGACGCGCGCCGCTTCCAGCGGGCTGGCAACCACGCCGTCCATGCCGATGTCGAGCGCCTGCTGCACCCGCTGTTCGACCAGTTCCGAGGCCGTGCGGCCATAGCCGATCTCGACCAGATCGGCGTCCGACAGGCTGGTCATGACGGTCACGGCCAGCAGGCGGGTGTCGGACCCTGCGGAATCGCGGCCCCGGATCGCCGCCTTCATCACCTGCGGCTCGGCATGGACGGTCAGCAGGTCGCAGCCGCCCTCGGCCACCGCGCGGGCCGCGCCCTCCACCTGGGCGCCGATGTCGTGCAGTTTCCAGTCCTGAAAGACCATCTTGCCCCGGGCGCGCAGTTTGTGGGCGAAGGCCACGCCGCCCGGCCGGGCCAGCAGGGTCAGGCCGACCTTGTAGGCCAGAACCCCGTCGGCGATCCGCTCCACCAGCGCCTCGGCCGCCTCGATCGAGGGCAGATCCAGGCCGACGATCAGGCGCGGATCAGCCAGAACAGGAGAGGTCATCGACGGCATCCTTGCAAGCGGCTATGGGTGGTCGCGGACGCGCCGGGGCGCGCGGCACCATCACCATACGGGTCTGAAACAGGGGGCATTCAGTCATGGGCGCGGTCGATCTTGGCGTCAACCTGTTCGTGGCCCTGTTCGCCCTGGTCGATCCGATCGGCAACATCCCGATTTTCGCCGCCGCCACGGCGGGCGCGACGCTCAGCCAGCGGATGTCGGTGTCGGCCCTCATCTGCCTGTTCATCGTCGCCTTTCTGGTCTTCTTCTTCTTCACCGGTTTGGCGCTGCTGGAGTTCTTCGGCATTTCGCTGGCCGCCTTCCGCATCGCGGGCGGCATCCTGCTGCTGCTGCTGGGTCTGGACATGGCCCGCGAGGACTTCCTCAAGATCTTTGCCGACGCCGACGCCCAGTCGGATCTGGCCGATGTGCGGGGCTATGCGCGGCGGCGCTTCCAGCGGCTGATCGTGCCGTTCGCCATGCCGCTGCTGATCGGGCCGGGTGCCATCTCGACCATCATCATCCAGGCGGGCGAAGCGACCAAGATCGGACCCGCCGGCCAGGCCGCAGGCCTTGTCGCCATCGCCGGCGCCGGCATCGCGACCTTCGTCTGCTTTGCCATGACGGGACCCATCAGCCGCCTGCTGGGCGAGGTGGGCATGGCGATCGTGGTGCGGGTGCTGGGCCTG
Source organism: Brevundimonas sp. A19_0 (assembly GCF_017744255.1). GTDB lineage: Bacteria > Pseudomonadota > Alphaproteobacteria > Caulobacterales > Caulobacteraceae > Brevundimonas. The sequence continues at coordinate 11,387 of NZ_JAGHQP010000008.1, forward strand.
ATCCTGTGCGCTCTGGCCATCCAGTTCATTCTGGCGGGCCTCGGCGAGGCCATCCCCGGCATGTTCTCGGGCGATGTCACCACGCCCTATCCGTCAGGCGGCCACTAGACCGAAATCGGTTGGGTTGGACGCATGTCCGACCGGGCTCAGATTTCGGTCCAGTATTACTCTGGAGCCTGATTCACGGCATCGGCGGAACCGCGAGGCGGTTCCGCCTCAACCGATCAGGCTCTAGATCCGTTTCAGCCGTTTCGCGTGGCCGCCGACCATGGACAGGGCCATGCGGTCGGGCAGATGTTTGGCCAGGCCGGCCATGAGGTTGTTCATGATCCCCGGCGTGACCTGCGGGCGGTTGGCCTCGCAGGCCTGCCAGCCGACGCGGGCCACATGGTCGGCCGTCTGCCACATCCAGGCGGGATAGGCCGAGGAGACCTCCTCGCGGGTGCCGTTCACATCGTGGAATTCGGTCAGGGTGTAGCCAGGACAGAGGGCGGTCACGTGCACGCCCGTGCCCTGCATCTCCAGCCACAGCCCCTGTGAGGCCTTGATCAGGAAGCTCTTGATCGGCCCGTAGAGGGTGTCGCCGCCGGTCGCGGGCATCCGCCCGGCCAGCGAGGCGACGTTCAGCACCCGGCCAAAGCCACGCTCGACCATGCCCGGCACCAGCGCGCGGCTGAGCGCCACCGGCGCGGTCAGCATCACCCGGATCATGGCCTGCTGGGCGTCGGGATCGGTATGCAGAAACCCCTCGGTGCGGCTGAAGCCGGCATTGTTGATCAGGCCATCGACCGTGAGCCCCAGGTCCGCGATCCGGTCGACGAGATCGGTCACCGCGCCGTCCCCGGCCAGATCGGCGAGGAGCACCCGGGCGTCGCAGCCGGTTGCCGCCGCCAGATCGGCCGCCAGCGCATCCATGGGGGCCTGTCGCCGTGCGGTCAGGATCAGGTCCCAGCCCTCACGCGCATAGACGGTGGCGAGCGCCCGGCCGATGCCGGCCGAGGCGCCGGTGACCAGCACCCGCCGCCGGGTCATGCGCCGGTCGCGGCCGGCAGGGCGAAACCGGCCAGCGAGGGCGGATTGTCCGCCAGCAGGTCAGCGATGGTGATGCGCGACAGGGCGGCGCCCGCCGCCTGATCCGCCGCGATCAGTGCCCGGGCCACCTGACGGGGAATGTGTTCGCCGACCGGGCATCCCTTGGCCCCGGCGGGCGGTGAGCCGAGATGGGCGCAGCCATGGACGGCCTTCAGCACCTCGTCCAGCCGGATGGTTTCGGGCTTGCGCACCAGCCAGGCGCCGCCACTGGCGCCCGAGCGGGTTTCGATCAGGCCGGCCCGGGCGAGCATGCCGGTGACGCGGCGGATCACCACCGGATTGGTCGGCACCGAGGCGGCCAGGATCGCGCTGGGCACCGCCTGGGCAGGACCATAGGCGCCCTTGTGGGCCAGATAGGCCAGGGCGTGGGCCGCGACGGGGAATCTTTGACTGTCGGACATGAGGTTCGGGTTCCGTATCCGGATTTAGGCGTTTGTCGGAGGAATCACAAACCATGGCGGCAGGGGCCGTCCCGGGAGGCACGATTGAACCGTCCGTCGAAAGGGTCTAAAGCCCCGCGGCTTCACGGAAGGGACCGTCCTCCCACGGCTCCCGGAGACCTGGCATGATCGGGGATACCCCCAGGGCCGATGCCGCCGCGTCCAGCGAGGCAGCAGGCTCCACAGCGTCAGACGCCTGCCCGCCCGGAACCTCGCCGGGCGACGGGCACGCAGGTCACGGACTCTCGGGCAAGGGCAAGCTGGGCCTTATGATCGGCGCCATCGGCGTCGTGTTCGGCGATATCGGCACCAGCCCGCTCTACGCCATGCGTGAGGCCCTGCATCACAGCCGCTCGGGCGGTGCCGCCGAGCTGGCGGTGCTGGGCGTCGTCTCGCTGGTCTTCTGGGCCCTGATCCTGGTCGTGACGTTGAAGTACGTCGTCTTCCTGATGCGGGCGGACAACAAGGGCGAAGGCGGGACCCTGTCGCTGATGGCGCTGGCCCAGCATGCCATCGGCAAGCGCTCGGCCGTGGTCTTCCTGCTGGGCGTCTGCGGCGCCGCGCTCTTCTATGGCGACGGGGTGATCACCCCGGCGATTTCGGTGGTGTCCGCCATCGAGGGCCTGCGCGACGCGCCGGGCATGGGCGATACCTTTGCGCCGTTCGTGGTGCCGATCGCGGCCGGCATCCTGATTGCCCTGTTCATGATCCAGTCGCGCGGCACGGCCAGCGTGGCAAAGTTCTTCGGACCGCTGACTCTGGTCTGGTTCCTGATCCTGGCGGGGCTGGGCCTCTATCACATCTTCGACGACCTTTCGATCCTGCGGGCCCTGTCGCCGCACTATGGCGTGATCTTCCTGATCGATAACGGCTTTCTGGGCTTTGTCATCCTCGGCAGCGTCTTCCTGGCCGTGACCGGGGCCGAGGCCCTCTATGCCGACATGGGCCATTTCGGAAAGTCGCCCATCCGGGCGGGCTGGCTGTGGGTGGTGCTGCCGTGCCTGACGCTCAACTATCTGGGCCAGGGCGGACTGGTACTGTCGAACCGGGCGGCCGCCGAGAACCCGTTCTGGATGATGGTACCGGAAATGGCCTACTGGCCCGTGCTGGTCATGGCGACCATCGCCACCATCATCGCCAGTCAGGCGGTAATCACCGGCGCCTTCTCGGTCACCCAACAGGCGGTCCAGCTGGGCCTGCTGCCGCGCATCGACATCCGCAACACCTCCGAGAGCCAGGCCGGCCAGATCTATGTGCCGGCGATCAACATGCTTCTGATGGTGGGGGTTCTGGCCCTGCTGGTGACCTTCCAGACCTCGACCAGTCTGGCCGCGGCCTACGGGATCGCGGTGACCGGCTCGATGTTCGTCGACAGCCTGCTGGCCTGGTTCGTCGTGCGCCACCTGTGGAAGTGGAAGCTGCCGCTCAGCCTCCTGGTCATCACGCCCTTCCTGGCGCTGGATGTGATCTTCCTGACCTCGAACATGCTGAAAATCCCGCAGGGGGCGTGGTTCCCGCTGGTGCTGGGCGGTGGTCTGCTGCTGCTGATGTGGACCTGGGTGCGCGGCACCCAGATCCTGACGGCCAAGACGCGCCGCGACAGCCTGCCGCTGTCGGACCTGATCGACATGTTGTCGGCCCGTCCGCCGCATCGCACGCCCGGCACGGCCATCTTCCTGACCTCGGACCCCGAGGTCGCGCCCGTAGCCCTGATGCACAATCTCAAGCACAACAAGGTGCTGCACGAGAAGAACATCATCCTGACCGTACGCACGGCCCAGCGCCCCCGCGTACCGACGGCCGACCGGGTGACGATCGAGCCGATCAACGGCGACTTCAAGCGGGTCATCCTGTCGTTCGGCTTCATGGAGCGGCCCAATGTGCCCAAGGCGCTCGGCCTGTGCCGCAAGCAGGGGCTGAAGTTCGACATCATGTCGACCAGCTTCTTCCTCGGCCGTCGCTCGGTGGTCGCCTCGGCCACCCAGGGCATGCCCCTGTGGCAGGATCGGCTGTTCATCTTCCTGCTGCGGAATGCGGCCAACCCGACCGACTTCTTCCACATCCCGCCCGGCCGCGTGGTCGAGCTGGGCACCCAGGTGTCGGTCTGACGCATGACGGATGATCCCGGAATTCAGGCCCGCCATGCGGCCGGGGTGTTGCTCAATGCGGCGCTGGAGCGGCGGAACGGCCTCGACGAGACCCTGGGCAAGCCGCCCGTCTCGACCCTGGCCCCGCAGGACCGGGCCTTTGCGCGGGCGGTGGCCATGGCGGCCCTGCGACGACTGGGCGAGATCGATGCCGTCCTCGACGGGCGGCTGAAGCGACCGCCTCCGCCGGCGGTGCGCACCCTGATGCGGATCGCGCTGGCCCAGACGCTCAGCCTCGGCACCCCGGCCTTTGCCGCCGTGTCCAGCGCGGTCAAGCTGGCCGAGCGCGATCCGGCCACCCGGCCGTACAAGGCGCTGGTCAATGCGGTGCTGCGCGGCGTCGGACGGGACGGCTTCAGTGCGCCCGATCCGGTGGCCAACTTCCCCGACTGGCTGGCCGCCCGCTGGCGCCAGACCTGGGGCGAAGCCGCGCTTCAGGCCATGGCCCGGGCGGCGATTGCCGAACCGCCCACCGACCTCAGCCTCAAGCCCTCGGCCGACGGCCCGGCCCTGGCCGAGGCGCTGGAAGGCGAGCTGATGTCAGGCGACACGGTCCGCACCCGCCGGCGGGGTGACCTGCGCGACTGGCCGGCCTTCGAGGCGGGGGACTGGTGGGTGCAGGACGCCGCCGCCGCTGTGCCCGCCCGCCTGCTGGCGGCCGGCCCAGACCATACGGTCCTCGATCTGTGTGCCGCCCCGGGCGGCAAGACCTTGCAGCTGGCGGCGACCGGCGCCCGTGTCACGGCGCTGGACCGCTCCGACAAGCGCCTCGACCGGCTGCGCGCCAATCTGGAGCGGACGGGCCTGTCCGCCGAGGTCATCGCCACGCCGGCCGAAGCCTGGGACGACCCGCGGACCTTCGACCGGGTTCTGCTGGATGCGCCGTGCTCGGCGACCGGGACCTTCCGGCGCAATCCCGAAGCCCTGCGCGCTACCCGGCCGGCGGATATCGGCAATCTGGCCGATGTGCAGCACAGGCTGCTGGATGCCGCCGCTGCCCGCGTCGCGCCCGGGGGTCGGCTGGTCTATTGCACCTGTTCGCTGGAGCGCGAGGAGGGCGAGACCCAGATCACGGCCTTCCTGCGTCGCAACGACGCCTTCCGCACCGTGCCCGCCGATCCGGCGGCCGTGGGCGCTCCGGCCGAGGCGCTGACACCCGAGGGCTGGCTGCGCATCGTGCCCGGCCAGTGGGAAGATCGGGGCGGTCTGGACGGCTTCTTCGTCGCCGCCCTGGAGCGCGTGGACTAGAGGCGGATCCCCGCGGCCCCGGCCAAATCCTTGAGCGAGGTCATCGGGCGCGGGCCCCAGTGGGCGATCACCTCGGCCGCAGCAATGGCGCCCAGACGCCCGCAGGTTTCCAGCGGCAGGCCGCGCGCCAGACCGAACAGCACGCCCGCAGCGTATTGATCGCCGGCACCGGTCGTATCGATGACCTTCTCGACCGGCTCGGCGGCGATGTCGGCGCGCTCGCCGCCGCGCACCAGCACCGAGCCCTTCGGCCCGTGGGTCACGGCGACCACCTCGACCTTTTCAGCCAGCGCGCGGGTGGCAGCCTCGACATCGTCGGTCTCGAACAGGGCGCAGGCCTCGGCCTCATTGGCGAACACGATGTCGGTCGAGCTGTCGAGGAAGGCCAGCAGTTCGGTGCGCCAGCGCGCGACGACGAAGGTGTCCGACAGGGTGATGGCGACCTTGCGTCCGGCCTTGTGGGCGGCGTCGGCCGCGGCCTCGAAGGCCGCGCGGGCCGGGGCCGGATCGAACAGATAGCCTTCCAGATAGACGATGGCGCTGTCGGCCACCCGGGCCAGGTCGACGTCTTCGGGGGCCAGCTGGTTGGCGGCGCCGAGGAAGGTGCACATGGTGCGCTGGCCGTCCGGCGTGACATTGATCAGGCAGCGGCCCGTGCCCGCGCCGTCCTTCAGCACCGGGGTATCGAAGGCCACGCCCGCCGCGCGGATGTCGTGGCTGAAGACCTGACCCAGCTGGTCGTCGGCCACCTTGCCGATATAGGCCGGGCGCCCGCCCAGGCTGCCGATGCCGGCCACCGTATTGCCGGCCGACCCGCCCGAGGCCTCGACCCCGGCGGCCATGGCCGCGTACAGGGTGGCGCTCTGGTCCTCGTCGACCAGTTGCATGGAGCCGGGCGCCAGACCCTTTTCGGTCAGGAATTCCGGGGTGCAGGGGCTGAGCACATCAACGATGGCATTGCCGACGGCGCAGACGTCGTGAGCGGGGGCGTCATGGGTGGGGGCATTTGAGTTCATGAAGGCCGCTTAGCCCGCCTGTCCGCGCATGACCAGTGCGGGGCGACGGGTCGAGGCTTTGCCGTGGACCAATTTCCGCTATGACCCGCCCATGTCCGACATCGTGATCCTGACCCCGAACCCCGAAGATCCCTCGTTTGCCGGCCAGTGGCCGCAGGTGCGCGACCGGCTGGTCGCCGCCTTTGCCGCCGGGGGTCTCGACGCCCGGTCGGAGGCCTGGACCGACCATATCGAGGCGGCAGACGGGCTGGCCTCGGCCGATCTGGTCATGCCGCTGGTGGCCTGGGGCTATCACCGCGACCACGTCCGCTGGATGAAGGCCTGCGCGACCTGGCAGGCGGCCGGACTGCCGATGATGAACCCGGCCTCCGTGCTGGCCTGGAATTCCGACAAGTCCTATCTGAAGCGGCTGGGCGAGGCGGGCCTGCCGGTGCCGCCCACGCTCTGGAGCGACCGCGTCACGGCGGATCAGGTCGCCGACGCCTTTGACGCACTGGGCGCTGACGAGCTGGTGATCAAGCCGCGCGTCTCGGGCGGCGGATGGCAGACGACGCGGCTGGCGCGGGGGGCGACCCTGACCGAGGCGCCGGAGGGCCCCGCCCTGATCCAGCCCTTCATCGCGGCGCTGGAGACCGAGGGCGAGCTGTCGCTGCTGTTCTTTGGCGGGCGCTTCAGCCACGCGGTGCGCAAACGCCCCCGTGCCGGAGAGTTCCGCATCCAGCAACAGTTCGGCGGCCTGTATGCCCCCGAGCCGCATCCCGATCCTGTGGCGCTGGAGCTGGCCCGCCAGGTGCTGGCCACGGTCGAGGAAGAGCTGCTGTACGCCCGCATCGACCTGGCGCGCGGAGCCGACGGCCAGTGGCTGCTGATGGAGGCGGAGCTGATCGAGCCGGACTTCTACCTCAACCACGCCCCCGACGGCGGGCAGGCCTTCGTCGCCGCCGTCGCCGACCACCTCAATCGTTGAGACCGAGCGCGACCGACGGGCACAGGTCGCGGATCACGCAGGCCTCGCACTTCGGCTTTCGCGCCACGCAGGTATAGCGGCCGTGCAGGATCAGCCAGTGATGGGCCTTGGGCAGCCAGGCCTCCGGCACGACCTGATGCAGCTGGGCCTCGACCTTGTCCGGCGTTCCGGCATTGGCCAGACCCAGCCGGTGCGACACGCGAAACACGTGGGTGTCGACGGCGATGGCCGGTTCGATCTCCAGCTCGTTCAGCACCACGCTGGCGGTCTTGCGCCCCACGCCGGGCAGGGCCTGTAGCGCGTCGCGCGTCAGAGGCACCTCGCCGCCGTGCTGCTCAAGCACGATGCGGCTGAGGGCGATGACGTTCTTCGCCTTGTTCCGGTAGAGGCCGATCGAGGCGATGTAGGGGATCAGGCCTTCTTCCCCCAGCGCCAGCATTTTTTCCGGCGTGTCGGCCACCGTGAACAGCCGGTCGGTGGCCTTGTTGACCGAGACGTCGGTGGCCTGGGCCGACAGGGCGACGGCCACCACCAGTGTGTAGGGGCTGCTGAAGTTCAGCTCGGTCTTCGGCTCGGGCATGACCGCCGCCAGGCGGGCGAAGATGGCCTCGACCCGGTCGGAATCCGGCGGCCAGACGACCGCACCGGTGGCCCGACGCGCGGCGGGCGCCTTGCGCGGTGAGGCGGCGGTCTTTCGGGGAGCACGGGCCATGGCCAAGGGCATCGCCGCCCCGGCGGGCCGGGTCAAGAGTGGGCCAGTCGTCGGGCGAGTCAGGGTCTGAAACAGAGCGTGTTTGTTGCGCCGCAACATGGGTTCTTGATTTCTGGACGCTTCGGTCCATTTTATGACGCACCTCCCCCTCCCGAGTACTGCGATATGGCTCTTTCTCCCTCCCTCAAGGCCCGACTGCCCCTGATCGTCGGGGTGATCGCCGGTCTGGTCGTCCTGGCCGGCGGCACCCTGTGGTGGCTGGACAAGCAGCACTGGGAAACCACCGACAACGCCTTCGTCCAGGCGGACACCACCCTCGTCAGCCCGCAGGTCAGCGGCTATGTCGTCGAGGTGCTGGTGGCTGACAACCAGGCGGTCGAGGCCGGTCAGGTGCTGGTGCGGCTGGATGACGCCGATGCGCGGGCCAAGCTGGCCGAGGCGGAAGCCAATCTTCAGGCGCTGGTCGCCGCCGTCGGCAATGTCGATGCCCGCGCGGCCCAGGAACAGGCCCTGATCGCCTCACGCGCCGCGGGCGTGGCCCAGGCCCGCGCCCAGGCCGATCTGGCCCGGGCCGAGGTGGACCGCTATGGCCGACTGGCCGAACAGGGCTGGGTCTCCCAGCAGCGGATGCAGACCGAGCAGGCCGGGGCCCAGACCGCCCAGGCCGCCGTCGAACAGGCCCAGGCCGCCCTTGTCGCCGAACAACGCACCGCCGCCGTGCTCGGCTCGACCCGCGAACAGAGTCTGGCGGCCGTCGAACAGGCCCGTGCCGCGGTCGAACAGGCCCGCACGGCGCTGGACCGGACCGTGATCCGCGCCCCCGTCGCCGGGGTCGTCGGCGCCCGCAGCGTGCGCGCCGGCCAGTACGTCAGCCCCGGATCGCAACTGCTGTCGATCGTGCCGCTGGGCGAAACCTATGTGGTCGCCAACTTCAAGGAGACCCAGCTGGATCACCTGCGGCTGGGCCAGGCGGTCGAGATCACCGCCGATGCCTTCCCCGGCCAGACCCTGCACGGCCGGATCGACAGCTTTGCCCCCGCGACGGGGTCGGAATTCGCCCTGATCCCGGTCGAGAATGCGACCGGCAACTTCACCAAGATCACCCAGCGGGTGCCCGTGCGGATCGTGGTCGACCGCGCCGGGGGACAGCCGGTGTCGCTGCGCCCCGGCCTGTCGGTCGAGGTCAAGGTTGATCTGAGGAGCCCGGGCGGGGCCAGCTTTGCCGAGGTCGGCAATGAGGCGCCGCAGATGGCGGGCGCGCCGGTTCTGGCGGTCGCCCGCCCATGACCGCCACCGCCCTCGGCGGTGCGACCCCGGCGCCCGCCGCCGCCCCGAAGTCCGCGCCCGAGGTCAACTGGACCTATCTGCTGCTCGGCTTTGCCGGGATGGTGATCGGCCAGTTCATGGCCATTCTGGATATCCAGATCGTCGCCGCCTCCCTGCCCCAGATCCAGGCCGGCATCGGCGCCTCGGCCGACGAGATCAGCTGGATCCAGACGGCCTATCTGATCCCCGAGGTCGTGATGATCCCGCTGTCAGGATACCTGTCGCGGCTGTGGGGCACCCAGAAGGTCTTCCTGATTTCCTGCACCGGCTTCCTCGTGATGAGCGTGGCCACCGGCCTGTCCAGCTCCATCGACATGATGATCCTGTTCCGGGCGCTTCAGGGCTTTCTGGGCGGGGCCATGATCCCGACCGTGTTCGCCGTGGCCTTTACCGCCTTTCCGCCCGAGCGGCGCGTGACCGCCAGCGTGGTCATGGGCCTGATCGTCACCCTGGCCCCCACGGTCGGGCCGACGCTGGGCGGGCACCTGACCGAATGGCTCAGCTGGCGCTGGCTGTTCTTCATCAATGTCCTGCCGGGAATGCTGGTGCTGTTTCTGGTGGGCCGGTTTGCGCGCTTCGACACCGGCGATGCCTCGCTGTCCAAGGGCTTTGACTGGGCCGGTCTCGGCCTGATGGCTGTCTTTCTGATGAGCCTGCAGTTCGTGCTGGAGGAAGGCGCCAGGAATGACTGGTTTGCGGATACCGCCATTCTGGGCCTGGCGGTGGTCGCGGCCCTGACCGGACCGGCCTTTGTCTGGAGGTCGCTGACCTATCGTAACCCGATCGTCGAGCTGCGCGCCTTTGCCAACCGCAACTTCACCGTCGGCGTGATCATGACCTTCATCGTCGGCGCGGCCCTGTTTGGCGGGACCTTCCTGCTGCCGCTGTTCCTCGGGCGGGTGCTGGCCTATTCGCCGTCCGAAGTCGGGACCACCATGGTCGTCTCGGGCCTCGCCATGTTCGCGACCGCGCCGCTGGCCGGGCGACTGGTGCGCAAGCTGGATGTGCGCGTCCTGATGTTCGTCGGCTTCATCCTGTGCGCCTGGGGCATGTGGGATGCCCGGGCCCTGACCGAGGAATGGGGCTTCTGGCAGTTCGCCGGCGTGCAGGCGATGCGCGGCGCCGGGGTCATGCTGGCCATGATCGCCGCGCAGCAGGTCACCATGTCGACCCTGCCCCCGCACATGGTCAAGAACGCCTCGGGTCTGGTCAATCTGGCCCGCAATGTGGGGGGCGCCTTCGGCCTCGCCTTCCTCAACACCTCCCTGACCACCAATACGGCGGTCCATATGGGCGAGCTGACCAGCCGGATCAGCCAGTCGGACAGCCAGATGCAGGGTCTGCTGGCCGGGATGGCGCAGCGGTTTTCCGACTCGGTCGATCCTCATGCCTCGGCGCTCAAGGCCGTCTGGGGCATGCTGCAGAAACAGGCGACCACCCTGGCGTTCGGCGATGCCTTTGCCCTCCTGGCACTGGCCTGTGCGGTCGCGGCCTTCGTCACCCTGTTCGCCCGGCCGGTGAAGGGGCCGACCGGCGCCCCCCCGGCGGAGGCCCACTGATGGCGCGCGCCCTCGGACAGGTGGATGAGCGCAAGGGCGAGGCCATTCTGGACGCCGCCCGCGATGTGTTCGCCGAAAAGGGCCCCGCGGCCACGATGGAGGAGATCGCCCGCCGCGCCGGGGTGTCGAAACAGACCCTCTACAACCGCTTCGGCTCCAAGCTGGAGATTGGGCGGGCGCTGGCCGCCCGGCGGTCCGAGGCCGTGACCGCGCCGCTGCGCACCGCAGGCGATCCCGAGACCGTGCTCACGGCGCTGGCCACCGCCCTGCTCGAAAAGATCCTGTGCGGCGATGCGGGATCGTCCATGCGGGGGCTGGCCCTGATGTCGCCCGAGGCGCCGGACATCGGGCGAGTCATCTATGACAGCGGACCGGGCGAGAGCCTGCGCCGACTGTCCGCCTGGCTGGCCGAACAGGACCGGCGGGGCCTGATGCGGGTGCCCGACCCCGACCATGCGGCCGAGATGTTCTCGGGCATGGTGCTGGGCCATGGCCATCTGCGTCTGGTGCTGGGGGCCGCACCGCCCCAGGTCGCCGATATCCCTGCGCGGGCGCGCGAGACGGCCCGGCGGTTTCTCAGGGCCTTTGCCCCCGACTGAGCCCCCGATTGAGGCCACTGCCATTGGCCCCTCCGGCGGATCGGCGTAGGAAGGCGGCCCTGTTGCGTCCCCATCCGGAGTTTGTCCCCATGCTGATCCACCTGTCGTCCTGGCCCGAGATCGAGGCCCGGCTGAAGACCACCAGGACGGTGGTGGTGCCGATCGGCTCGAACGAACAGCACGGCCCCACGGGCCTGCTCGGCACCGACTGGCTGTGCCCGGAGATCATCGCCCACGCCGCCGAGGCCCAGGACGAGGATCTGGTCGTCGCCCCGACCTTCAACATCGGCATGGCCCAGCACCACCTGGCCTTTCCGGGGACCATCTCGCTGCGGCCCTCGACCTTCATGGCGGCCATTTCCGACTGGGTGAGCTCGCTGACGCGCCACGGCTTCGAGCGGATCTATTTCCTGAACGGCCACGGCGGCAATGTCTCAACCATTGATGCGACCTTCGCCGAAATCTATGCCGAGTGGAGCTTCCTCGAGGAGCGGGCGCCGTTTGCCCTCAAGCTGGTGAACTGGTGGGACCTGCCGGGGGTCCACGCCCTGTGCAGCTCGATCTTCCCGACCGGCCACGGCATGCATGCCACCCCGTCCGAGATCGCCGTGACCCAGGCCGCCTATCCGGACCACATCAAGACCGCCGACTATTCGCCGAAGATCGCCCCCGTAGGCCCGATCCGCGATGCGCTTGACTACCGCGCCCGCTTCCCCGACGGCCGCATCGGCTCGGACCCGGCCCAGGCCAGCCCCGAAAAGGGCCAGCGCATCATCGATGCCGCCGTGCCGGCCCTGCTGAAGGATGTCGCGGCCTTTACGAATGAAGTCGCCCCTGACTGAGCAAATGGTCTAGGCTGGCCCATGACCTCCCCCAGATCGATGACCCGCGACGGCAAGCGCATGGCCCGCAATGCACGAACCGCACTGACCACGGCCAGCGACAGCCAGGACATGCTGACGGCCTCGTCCGACGTCATCGCGGCGCGCATGGAAATCATGGCGCGCGCCATGGCCGACCCCCTGCGGGCCGACATCGGTGAACTGTCCCTGATGGGCACCGAAAAGCTGGAGGCGCTCAGCGCCTCGGCCGCCTCGCTCACCGGCAATATGGGCACCCTGGCCGCCCGGGCGTCAAAGTCGGCGCTGGCCGAGGTGGACCATGCCCGCCGGGCGGCGGTCGCCGTGTCCTCGGCGCCTACCCCGGCCGCCGCGGCCACGGCCCAATTCAACTATGCACTGGGATGGTGGGGCCGCGCCGCCAGCCAGATGATGGCGTTCAACTCAGGCCTGCTGAAGACCCAGGCCGAGGCGCTCAAACCCCTGCACGACAAGGCCACGGCCAACGCCCGACGTCTGAAGCGTTAGGCCGTCCGGATCACCCCGCCCGAGGCCTCGACCGGCCAGGGCGTGAGGCGCGCCCCCGCACAGGGCCCGCCGACGCAGGCGCCGTCCAGCGGCTCGAACACCGCGCCGTGCCAGCCGCACAGGATCAGGGACCCGTCCGGCGTCAGATAGCGGTCAAGCTCAAGCGCCATGGGAAAGCCCTGATGCGGGCAGCGGTCGACCCAGCCGGCGACCTCGCCGTCCTTCCGCACCACAAAGCCGTGGAAATACGCCTCGCCGATCTGGAGGACGAAGCCGCGCGAGCCGGGTTCGGCAATGTCGTCCAGCGCGCACAGGGCGACGCCGGGCGGGGTCTTCCAGACGCGTTTGCGCTCAGGGTCCGGCGCTTCGGGGGCCGCGCCGTCGGTCATCCGTCGGTTTCGGCGCGCAGCGGCCGCGACAGCAGGCCCTCGATGATCTGGTCAACCGTTGCCTCGCCCGCCAGCAGGGCAGCGACCCCATAGGCGATCGGCATGTCCAGACCCAGCTTCAGGCCCAGATCGCGGACGGCGGGCGCGCTCTGATAGCCCTCGGCGACCGAGCGCTTGCCGGCCAGGGCCCGTTCGACCGTCTGGCCTTCACCCAGGGCCAGACCCAGGCTCATATTGCGCGACTGCGGGCTGGAGCAGGTCAGCACCAGATCCCCCAGACCGCACAGGCCCGCGACCGTCTCGGCGCGGCCGCCCAGGGCGACACACAGGCGGGTCATTTCGGCAAAGCCCCGGGTGATCAGGGCGGCGTGGGCGCTGCGGCCCAGCTGACGCCCCTCGACGATGCCGCAGGCGATGGCCAGAACATTCTTGAGCGCGCCGCCGGCCTCGGCCCCGATCAGGTCGTCGGTCAGGTACAGGCGGAAGCCCGGGGGCGAGAGGCGCGCCATCAGGGCCTCGCCCAGACCGGCGTCGGCGACCGCCAGCGTTACCGCCGTCGGCAGGCCGCGCGCCACCTCACCCGCGAAACTGGGGCCCGACAGGACCGCCGGGGTGGCCTCGGGCAGGGTCTCGTGCAGCACATCGGTCATCAGCTTGAGCGTGCCGCGCTCGATGCCCTTGGAGCACAGGATCATGGGGGTGCCGGCCCGATAGTGCGGCCGGAAGGCCTCCAGCGTCGCGCGCAGGTGCTGGGCCGGGGGCACCGCCAGCACCAGATCGCAGCCCGCCAGGTCCGCCAGATCGGTCGTGGCCGTGATCGCGGGATCCAGCGGCACATCGGGCAGGAAGGCCGCATTGATCCGGTCGCGGGTGATGCTGTCGACCACCTCGGTCTCGCGCGCCTGCAGCGTGACCGAAAGGCCCGCGCGCGCCACCACCTGGGCCAGGGCCGTGCCCCAGGCGCCGCCGCCGATCACGCCCGCCGTCTTCATCTGCATCGGTTCACTCCCGTCCTGGCGGCTCATGCCTTGGCCCCCTTGCGCCCGGGTGGGTGAGCCGGATCGGACAGGGCGCGCGCCTCGTCCAGTGGCCAGCGCGGGCGGGCCGCGACCGCAAGGTCACTGGTCAAACCCAGACGCAGCCGTTCGGCTCCCGCCAGGGCGATCATGGCGGCATTGTCGGTGCAATAGGCCATCGGCGGCGCGACAAAATCAAACCCCTTGGCCACGGCGATCCCGGTCAGCCGCGCCCGGACGGTGGCATTGGCCGCCACCCCGCCCGCCACGACAAAGGCCGGGCGGTCCAGTTTAGGGTGATGCTCGCGGAACAGGTCCAGCGCCCGCGTCGAGCGTTCGGCCAGCTGGCGGGCGATGGCGGTCTGCACCGCACGGGCCAGATCCGCCTTGTCGGCGTCGGACTCCAGCCCCTGCGACAGCCGGGCCGCGGCCGTCTTCAACCCCGAGAAGGAAAAGTCGCAGTCCCGCCGACCCAGCAGCGACCGGGGCAGGTCGAACCGTTCGGCGCCCTCATCGGTGCCGGTCGCGGCCAGCCGTTCCAGCGCCGGGCCGCCCGGATAGCCCAGCCCCATGGCCTTGGCGATCTTGTCAAAGGCCTCGCCCGCGGCATCGTCCAGAGTCGTGCCCAGCCGGGTCATGTCGCCGATGCCGCGCACCTCCAGCAGCTGGCAGTGACCGCCCGAGACCAGCAGCAGCAAAAAGGGGTAGGCCACCGGCCGGCCCAGCCGCGCCGAGACCGCATGACCCTCCAGATGGTTGACCGCCACCAGCGGAAGGCCGCGACCCATGGCCACGCCCTTGGCATAGCTGAGGCCCACCATGACGCCACCGACCAGTCCGGGCCCGGCGGTCGCCGCCACGCCGTCCAGCGCGGTCCAGTCACAGCCGGCGTCGGTCAGGGCGCGCCGCACAATGCCGTCTATGGTCTCGACATGGCTGCGCGCGGCGATCTCGGGCACCACCCCGCCATAGGCCGCGTGATCGTCGATCTGGCTGTGCACCACCGAGGACAGGACCTCGACCGTGCCGTCGGCCTGCTGGCGCACGACCGAGGCCGCCGTCTCGTCGCAACTGGTCTCGATGCCCAGCAGGATGAGCGGGCCGGTTGCCGTCTCCGGCCCCGTGCTATAGGGCGCGGCCCTGGTGTCCATGCTCATCGGTGTGGCCACAGTCCTGTTCACCGGGTCGAGGTAGCGGCCCGCACCCCGCGACGCAACGGCCACGGTCCGACCATGACGCACCTCCTTCGTATCGGCACCCGCCGCTCGACCCTGGCCATGACCCAGACCGGCCATGTGCGTCAGGCGCTGGCCGACGCCCTGGGCGTGACCTCCGCCGACATGGAGGCCCGCCTGCCGCTGGTGCCGATCGTCACCACCGGCGACCGGATCCAGGACCGGCGCCTGCTCGAGGTCGGCGGCAAGGCCCTGTTCACCAAGGAAATCGAGGCCGCCCTGTTCGACGGCCGCTGCGATCTGGCTGTCCATTCGCTGAAGGATGTGCCGGTCGAGCCGCCGCCCGGTCTGGCGCTGGCCGCCATTCCGGTCCGCGAGGACCCGCGCGATGCCTTCGTCAGCGAGCGTTTCGACAGCGTCACCGACCTGCCCGAAGGCGCGCGCGTCGGCACCGCGAGCCTGAGACGACAGGCCCAGCTGCTGGCCCTCCGGCCAGACCTGCGGATCGAACTGTTGCGCGGCAATGTCGACAGCCGGCTCAAGCGCGTGGCCGACGGCGAGTTCGAGGCCATCCTGCTGGCCGCCTCGGGCCTCAACCGGCTGGGCTACAGCGATCGCATCCGCGCCCTTTTGCCGGTCGAGGATTTCGTGCCCGCGCCCGGTCAGGGCGCCCTGGCCCTGCAGACCCGCGAGGGCGATGCCCCGGCGATCGAGGTCTGGGGGCCGGTCCTCAATCACGCCGCGACCGCCCTGGCCGTCCGGGCCGAGCGGGCCGCCATGCGGGCACTCGAGGGGTCCTGCCGCACGGCCGTCGGCGCCCATGCCTGGCACGACGGCGACGATCTGGTGCTGGTCGCCGAGCGGCTGCGCCCCGATGGCACGCGTCGCTGGCGCGAGACGGCCCGGATTCCGCTCACCGCCGATGTCGAGGCCGCCGCCGAGGCAATGGGCCACACGGTCCAGAACCGCGCCCTCGCCGACGGCGAACCGGTCGAAAACTAGGGCCATGCGCCTCTGGGTCACCCGCACCGCGCCGGCCGCCCACGAGACCGCCGCGCGCCTCGCCGCCCTAGGCCACTCGCCGCTGGTCGCCCCCCTGCTGGTCGTGCGCCCGCTGCCGCTGACAGGCCCGGTGCCCGACCACACCGCCCTCGCCTTCACCAGCCGCAATGCCGTGGTCCTCTGGAGCGCACAGGACCCGGACCGCACCCGTCCGGCCTATTGCGTGGGCGATGCGACGGCTGATGCCGCGCGCGCGGCCGGTTACACCGATGTGCACTCGGCCTCAGGCGATGTGCGCGATCTGGCCGCCCTGATCCGCCCGGACGCCGCCGGCCCCGTCCTCGCCCCCGGCCCGGCCCGCCCGGCCGCCGATCTGGCGGCTCTGGTCGGCGGCGAGACGCCGGTGCACACCCTGGCCATCTACGACACGGTCGAGGCGGACGATCCGGCCCCGGCCGCCTTCGACGGCGTGCTGTTCCATTCGCCGCGTGCCGCCGCCGCCTTTGCCGACCGCCATGCCGACACGACCCCCGGACGCCTCGCCTTCGCAATGTCCCCCGCCGTCGCCGCGCCGCTGGAGGCGCTGGGCTTTTCCGGGGTGCGCATCGCCGCCCGTCCGGACGAACAGGCCCTGATCGACACGCTCGATGCACAGACGCTTGGCAAGCCGCCCCGCCCCGTATAAACACCGCCCTCGCGCCGGGTCGGTCAGGCCCGCCGATCAGGGCCGCTTTAGCTCAGCTGGTAGAGCATCGCATTCGTAATGCGGGGGTCAGGTGTTCGAGTCACCTAAGCGGCACCACCTTTTCCCATGATCCTTACCCCTTTCCGACACGCGCTGCCGTGTGCCCTTGCCTGTTTCGGCTTCGTCCTGCTGATCGCGCTGGGGGCGCGGGTGGATGTGGCGGTGCCGGGGTCGCCGGTGCCGCAGTCGTTGCAGACCCTGGTGGTGCTGGCCGCCGGGCTGGCGCTGGGGCCCCGCTGGGGACTGGCGGCGGCAGCCCTCTATGTCCTGGCGGGAGCGCTGGGCCTTCCGGTATTTGCGGACGGCGCCTCGGGGCTGTCGGTGCTGGCGGGACCGACGGCCGGCTATCTGGCCGGCTTTGTGCTGGCCGCCGGTTTTGTGGGCGCGCTGAGCGACGATCTGGCCAGGGGGCGCCGGGGGCGACAGATCGTCACCGCCCTCGGTCTGGGGCTGGTCGGCCATGTCCTCATTCTTGCGCCCGGCTGGGCCGGGCTGGCCCTGCGGCTGGGCCCGGCAGCAGCCCTGTCGGCGGGCGTTGTGCCCTTCCTGTGGGGCATGGTGGTCAAGTCGGCGATCGTCGCCTTGGCCGCCCCCCTTCTTCTGGGCCTGCGACAGCGCTTGAACATATAAGCATATCTTTATATCTCTTGCGGCCTACAGTTGGCGCCCACGCCAGATCGGAGCCTGCCCGTGTCCCGTACCTCCTTCCATTTCACCTCGGAAAGCGTTTCCGAGGGCCACCCCGACAAGGTCTCGGACCGGATCTCGGACACCATCGTCGACCTGTTCCTGTCCAGGGATCCCGAGGCGCGCGTGGCCTGCGAGACCCTGACCACCACCAATCGCGTGGTTCTGGCCGGCGAAATCCGCGGCAAGGGCATCTGGGAGAACGGGGCCTGGGCCCCCGGTATCGAGGCCGAGATCGAACAGGTGGTCCGCGCCGCCGTGCGCGACATCGGGTATGAGCAGGACGGCTTCCACTGGGAGACGCTCACGTTTTCCAACTATCTGCACGGCCAGTCGGCCGACATCGCCGTCGGCGTCGACGCCACCGAGTCGAAGGACGAGGGCGCCGGCGACCAGGGCATCATGTTCGGCTATGCCTCGAACGAAACGCCCGAGCTGATGCCCGCCACCCTGGCCTACAGCCACCGCATCCTGCGCCGCCTGTCGGAGCTGCGTCACGGCGGCGAGAAGCGGCTCGAGCCCGACGCCAAGAGCCAGGTCACCCTGTTCTACGAGGACGGCAAGCCGGTCCGCGCCACCTCGATCGTGGTCTCGACCCAGCATGCCCCCGGTCTGTCGCAGGTCGATGTCGCCGCGCTGGTAAAGCCGGTGGTCGAGGACGTCCTGCCCGAAGGCTTCATCACCAATGAGACGGTCTGGCACATCAATCCGACCGGCGTGTTCGAGATCGGCGGCCCGGACGGCGATTCCGGCCTGACCGGACGCAAGATCATCGTCGACACCTATGGCGGGGCGGCCCCCCACGGCGGCGGCGCCTTCTCGGGCAAGGACCCGACCAAGGTCGACCGCTCGGCGGCCTATGCCTGTCGCTATCTGGCCAAGAATGTCGTGGCGGCGGGTCTGGCCGACCGGTGCACCATCCAGCTCAGCTATGCCATCGGCGTCGCCAAGCCCCAGTCGATCCACGTCGATCTGCACGGCACGGGCAAGATTTCCGAGACGGTGCTGGAGGAGAAGCTGCTGGGCCTGATCGGCGGCGGCACTCCGCGCGCCATCCGCGAGCATCTGGGCCTCAACAAGCCCATCTATGCGCGCACCGCCGCCTATGGCCATTTCGGGCGCGAGCCCGATGCCGACGGCGGCTTCTCGTGGGAACGGACCGATCTGGTCGACCGGCTGAAGGCGCTGGCCTGAAGAGAGTGACGAGTAGCGAGTGACGTGTGGCGAGACCCTTTCAACTCGCTCGGTGTCGCCTTAAGGCTGGGAGGTTGCTGGATCGTCGGCTGGTTCGACCCCCAACGCTTTCCTCGCCACTCGCCACGCGTCACTCGCCACTCAAAGTCATGTCCGACCCCTCTTCCCATGGCCCGATCCGCAGCTTCGGCCGTATCAAGTCGCGTGCCCTGAAGCCGCGTCAGGCGGCCCTGTTCGAGACTCTGCTGCCGCGGGTGGCCTTGCCCGATCCGGCCGCGGGACCGCTGGACCCCGGGGCGCTGATGCCGGGGGCGAAACAGGTGTGGCTTGAGATCGGCTTCGGCGGCGGCGAGCATCTGGCCGGTCAGGCCGCCCGCCACCCCGACACCCTGATGATCGGCTGCGAGCCCTTCCTGAACGGCGTCGGTTCAGCCCTGCGCCATATCGAGGAAGGCGGGCTGTCGAACGTCCGCATCCATGCCGACGACGCGCGCGCCGTGATCGCCGCCCTGCCGGACGCCTCGATCGACCATGTTCTGATCCTGTTCCCCGACCCCTGGCCCAAGGCCCGCCATGCCAAGCGGCGGCTGGTCCAGAGCGATGTGGCGGCGGAGCTGGCCCGCATCCTGAAGCCGGGCGGCCGCCTGCGCTTCGTCACCGACTGGAAGGCCTATGCCGACTGGGCGCTGGAGCGGTTTCTGGAGACGCCGGGCCTCGTCTGGACGGCTGAAAGCGCCGACGACTGGCGCGTCGCCCCGCCCGACCACATCCGCACCCGCTATGAGGAAAAGCGGCTGGGCGATACGGAGCCGGTCTATTTGCTCTTCGAACGCCGCGCGGCCGCCGCGGCCTGACGTTCGGCAAAGGCGTGGATGAAGGCATACTGGCTGTCCATTTCGGGCACGGTGCGCCCGCGCGCCGCGCCCACGCGCAAGACGGCCTCGTCCGGGTGCAGGCCTCCGGCCACCAGCAGGCAGCAGGCCAGGGTCGGCGCGCGACCGAGGCCGGCATTGCAGTGGATGACCATCCGCTCGCCCGCCTCCAGACGCTTGCGCAGTCGCTTCACCAGACGGTCGAAGGCCGCCACGTCCGGCGGCACGTCATGGTCGGGTACCGGCAGATTGTCGAAGGCCACGCCGTGCGCCTTGCAGACGGCGGCCTCGCCCGCGATGCCGAGCCGCTCGGCCTCCTCGGCCTCCAGCAGGGTGATGACCCGGTCGACATAGCCGAGATTGGACACCAGCACGGCCTCCATCTCCTCGCCGCCGGGCGGGCGGCGCGACACGCCGAGGCTGCCGGGCGTGTCCTGGGGTATCCAGTGAATCTCCATGGCCGGGGCTGTAGGCGAGGAAACGGGCATTGCAAAGGCCGATCCTTTCCCGGGGGGCTGACAAGGCGGCGCGAGGGCGCTATAGGGCAGGCCACATCGTTAGACCGGCGTCGAACGGCGTCGTGATCAAGCGGCGGCCGTACGGGCCAGCCGCTTTTTTGTTGGAGCAGACCCCGCGTGCGCGCCAGGACCGCAGAAGACCGCGCCCTGATCGAGATGATCGACCCCATTGCCGAGACCCTCGGCCTGGCGGTGGTGCGCGTGCGCCTGATGGGGGGCAGCCAGCGGCGCCGTCTGCAGGTCATGGCCGAGCGCCCCTCCGACAATGACATTTCGGTCGAGGAATGCGCCCGGCTGAGCCGCGCCATTTCCGAAGTGTTCGACGCCGCCGATCCGATCTCGGGCGAATATCTGCTGGAGGTCTCATCGCCCGGTATCGACCGGCCCCTGACGCGGCTGTCCGACTTCGAGCTGTTCGAGGGTCTGGAGGCACGGCTGGAAACCGATCGCATGGTCGAGGGCCGCAAGCGCTTCAAGGGCACCCTGGCCGGCACCGAGGACGGCCATGTCTGCATCGACCTCGAGGGCGAGGAAGACACCGCCCTGATCCCCTTTGACTGGCTGGTGGATGCCAAGCTGGTCCTGACTGATGAGCTGATGAAGGCGGGCGCCGAAAAGCGCGCCGCCCGATCGGCTTCCGACACCGAAACCAACCCCGACGATTCCGAGGACTGATCCATGGCCGTGACCGGCGTTTCCGCGAACCGACTCGAACTGCTCCAGATCGCCAATGCCGTGGCGCAGGAGAAGAATATCGACCGCGAGATCGTCATCGAGGCGATCGAGGAGGCGATCCAGAAGGGCGCCAAGTCGCGCTATGGCGCCCACCACGACATCCGTGCCAGCCTGGACGGCAAGACCGGCGAGCTGTCGCTGACCCGCCATGTGACCATCGTCGAGGACGACTGGCAGCCCGAGGACGAGCTGGAAGAGTTCAACGACAGCGCCATGGTGCGCCTGAAGGACGCGCTGAAGCGCGATCCCGAGGCCGTCGTCGGCAAGGAATATGTCGAGGAGCTGCCGCCGTTCGAGTTCGGCCGCGTCCAGACCCAGATGGCCCGTCAGGTCGTGACCGGAAAGGTCCGAGAGGCCGAGCGCGCCAACCAGTACGAAGAGTTCAAGGATCGCGTCGGCGAGATCGTCAACGGCACCGTCAAGCGCGTGGAATACGGCAACACCATCGTCGATCTGGGTCGCGGCGAGGGCATCATGCGCCGCAATGACTCGATCCCGCGCGAGCTGTTCAACATCGGCGACCGCATTCGCACCTACATCTATGACGTCCGCCCCGAGGCCAAGGGTCCGCAAGTCATGCTGAGCCGCGCCCACCCGGGCTTCATGGCCAAGCTGTTCGCCCAGGAAGTGCCCGAGGTCTATGACGGCGTGATCGAGATCCGCGCCGCCGCCCGCGACGCCGGCTCGCGCGCCAAGATGGCCGTGCTCTCGAACGACAGTTCGATCGACCCGGTCGGCGCCTGCGTCGGCATGCGCGGCTCGCGGGTGCAGGCGGTCGTGGCCGAGCTGCAGGGCGAGAAGATCGACATCATCCAGTGGAACCCGGACGAGCCCACCTTCATCGTCAACGCCCTGGCCCCGGCCGAGGTGTCCAAGGTGGTGCTGGACGAGGAAGCCGACCGCGTCGAGGTGGTCGTGCCCGACGAACAACTGTCGCTGGCCATCGGCCGTCGCGGCCAGAACGTGCGTCTGGCCTCGCAGCTGACCGGCTGGCAGATCGACATCATCACCGAGACCCAGGACTCGGAGCGTCGCCAGCGCGAGTTCGCCGAGCGCACCACCCTGTTCCAGGAAGCCCTGGACGTCGACGAGGTGATCGCCCAGCTGCTGGTCACCGAAGGCTTTGCCACGGTCGAGGACCTGGCCTTTGTCGAGACCTATGAGATCTCGGACATCGAGGGCTTTGACGAGGAAACGGCCGAGGAACTGCAGGCCCGCGCCCGTGACTTCCTGGACCGTCAGGCCGCCGAGCAGGACGCCAAGCGCAAGGAACTGGGCGTCGAGGACGGCGTGCTGGACGTGCCGGGCGTGACCCTGCCGATGGCGGTCGCCCTGGGCGAGAACGGCGTCAAGACGGTCGAGGATCTGGCCGATCTGGCCACCGACGAAATCCGGGGCGGCTACGAGATGAAGAACGGCGAGCGGGTCAAGCTGGCCGGCGTGCTGGAGAGCTTCAACCTGGCGCAGGAAGAGGCCGAAATGCTGATCCTGCAGGCCCGCGTGGCGGCCGGCTGGATCGACGCCTCGGAGCTGCCGCAGCCCGAGCCGGAGCCCGAATATGAAGCCGAGGACGGCGAGTATGGCGAGGAGTCCTTCGACGCCGACGCCGTGTTCGCGGCCCCGGCCGGCGACGACGAGGCCGTAGAGAATGTCGAGGGTGAGACCCCCGACACCGTCGACGCCGACCTCGACGACCGCGACGCGTGATGGGAGACCGGACCGTCCATGGGGCTCGCCGAAGCACAGGCTGAACGGGAACGCCGCGATCTGGTCACGCGCCAGGTCATGGACGAGTCTGCCCTGATCCGCTTCGTCGTGGCCCCGGACGGTCAGGTCGTGCCCGATCTGGCGCGCCGCCTGCCGGGCCGGGGCATGTGGGTGGCCGCCGACCGCGCGTCGGTCACGGCCGCCGCCAAAGGTCTGTTCTCGCGGGCCGCAAAGGCCCAGGTGCAGGCGCCCGCCGACCTTGCCGACCAGGTGGAGCGGCTGCTGGTCCGGCGCTGTCTTGAGCAACTGGGGCTTGCCCGGCGCGAAGGCGTGCTTATCTCCGGTTTCGAGAAATCTGCCGCGGCGATCCGGGGCGGGAAGGCCGGCTGGCTGATCGAGGCGTCGGACGGCGCCCGCGACGGCCGCCAGCGTCTGACGGCCCTGTTGCGACACGCACCGCGCCCTGTGGGGCTGTGCGGGGCGTTTGACGCCGAAGAATTGAGTTTGGCCCTGGGGCTGGAAAATGCGATACACAGCGTCCTGCTTGCAGGTGGACGCGCGGATCGCTGGACCCTTGAGGTCAACCGACTTGCGGGGTTTCGGCCTCTTCATCCACCGGAGTGGGATCGGGCCGGACCCGGGCGACCCTCCGGGGACGGACCGGACGACCCTCGCAAGGAAGGGCCCGACGACGGGCCCGGGCAGGCTGTGGACGGGCAGGGTTCCGACTCCTGAAAGGGAGGCGGGGCGCGCTCGCCCTTTTGTGTTTGATACGTGGCGTCGGGATTGTCCCGGCGTCCAGACGAAGCGACCGGATGACCGACGAGAACGACAAGACCCAGGACGGCAAGACGACCGAAACCCCGAGCGCCAAGGCCTCTGGTGCCGCGACCCCGCAGACGGGTCCGCGCGCACCGCTGAGCCTCAAGCCGCGCTCGACGGGGTCCGTGTCGACCGGCACGGTCCGCCAGAGCTTCAGCCACGGTCGCACCAAGACGGTTGTGGTCGAGACGAAGCGTCGCGCCGGAGCGCCCGTGCAGCCGCGCACCCAGGGCTTTGACGTCGCCGGACGCCGCCCGGCGCCGCCGCGCCCGGCCGCGCCCGCTTCGGCTCCGACCGAAGCCGGTGGCCTGTCGTCCGAGGAACAGGAAGCCCGCCGCCGCGCCATTGAGGCCGCCCAGGCCGAACGCGCCGCCCGCGAGAAGGCCGAAGCCGCCGAGCGCGCCGCCCGCGAGGAAGCCACGCGCAAACAGGCCGAAGCCGCGCAGTCGGAAGCCGCTGCCGCCCGCGCCGCTGCCGAAGCGGCCCGCGCCGAAGCCGCCAAACTGGGGGCTGCTGCACCCAAGGCCGAGGCAAAGCCCGTCAAGCCGGCCGCCAAGGCTGAACCGACCCAGGCCCCCGCACCGGCCGCCGAGGAGAAGCCGGCGGCTCCGACCGAGGCCAGGCCCGCCGAGGCCCCGGCCCGTCCGGCCCGCCCGGCGGTCAATTTCGGCCAGCGCGTGCCCAAGCCGGGCCAGCAGCGCCGCGATCCGCCCGAGCGCCCCGCCTTTGGCGGTCGTTCGGCCCGTGAAGTCGCCCTGAGCGGTCCCGCCGGCGGTGCCGCCGGTCGCCCGCGCGTGCCCAGCGAGCCCGTTCGGTATTCGGCCAATGCGCCGCGCCCGGCCCCCGGCGCCGCACGCCCCGGCCCCGGTGGTCGTGGAGCGCCCGCCGGTCGCGGGGCTCCCGCTGCCGCGCCCGCCACGCCGGAAGTGTCGCGTCCCAGCCGTTCGGCCGGAGGATTTTCGGGCCGTGGCGGTCGTGAGGACGATCGCGATCGGCGCTTCTCGGACGCCGGGCCGGGCAAGGCCATCAGCCGCACGCGCGGCGAGCCCAAGCGTCGCGAAGGCCGCCTGACCATCCAGGCCCTGGCCGGTGGAGACGAGGACGCCGCCGAGCGGATGCGCTCGCTGGCCTCGGTGCGCCGCGCCCGCGAACGCGAGAAGGAAAAACGCAAGGGCGGCACGTCGGAAGTGCCGAACCGTCCGCGCGAAGTGGTCATCCCCGATGTCATCACCGTCGGCGATCTGGCCAACCGGATGGCCGTGCGCGGCGTCGACGTCGTCAAGTTCCTGATGCGTCAGGGCATGATGATGAAGATCAATGACGTGATCGATTCCGACACCGCCGAGCTGGTGGCCGACGAATACGGCATGACCGTCAAGCGCGTGTCGGACTCCGACATCGAGGAAGGCTTCCTGGCCGAGGCGGATGACGCCGACGCCACCACGCCCCGCTATCCGGTCGTGGCCGTCATGGGCCACGTCGACCACGGCAAGACCAGCCTGCTGGACGCACTGCGCACCACCGATGTGGCGACGGGCGAGGCCGGGGGCATCACCCAGCACATCGGCGCCTATCAGGTGCGTCTGAAGGACGACCAGCGCGTCACCTTCCTCGACACGCCGGGCCACGCGGCCTTCTCGGCCATGCGGGCGCGCGGTGCCAATGTCACCGACATCGTCATCCTGGTGGTGGCGGCCGACGACGGCGTCATGCCCCAGACGATCGAGGCCATCCAGCACGCCAGGGCGGCCGAGGCCCCCCTGATCGTGGCGGTCAACAAGATCGACAAGCCCGGTGCCAATCCGCAGAAGGTCGTCAACGAGCTGCTGCAGCACGAGGTGATCGCCGAGAGCCTGGGCGGTGACACCCAGGTGATCGAGGTGTCGGCCAAGGAACGCACCAATCTGGATGGACTGCTGGACGCTGTCCTGCTGCAGGCCGAGGTCATGGACCTGCGGGCCAATCCGGACCGGTCGGCCGAAGGCGTGGTCATCGAATCCAAGCTGGACAAGGGCCGTGGCCCGGTCGGTACCGTGCTGGTCAAGCGCGGCACCCTGCGTCGCGGCGACATCGTCGTGGCCGGCTCGGCCTGGGGCAAGGTTCGCGCCCTGCTGGACGAACGCAACGCCCAGCTGGAAGAGGCCGGACCCTCGACGCCCGTCGAGATCCTCGGCCTGGACGAGCCGCCCTCGCCCGGCGAAGTGTTTGCCGTGGTCGAGACCGAGGCCCGCGCCCGCGAGCTGACCGACTTCCGCGAGCGCAAGCAGCGCGAGAAGGCAACCGCCTCCAACCCCGTCTCGCTGGCCGACATGATGGCCAAGCTGGGCACCCAGAAGATCAGCGAGCTGCCGGTGGTCATCAAGGCCGACGTGCAGGGCTCGGCCGAGGCGATCTCCGGATCGCTGCAGGCCATGGGCAACGACGAGGTCCGTGCCCGGGTGGTCTTCCAGGGCGCCGGCGGCATCACCGAGAGCGACGTCAACCTGGCCAAGACGGCCGGGGCCCCGATCCTGGGCTTCAACGTCCGCGCCTCGAAACAGGCGCGCGAGCTGGCCGACCGGGAAGGCGTGGAAATCCGCTACTACTCGGTGATCTACGACCTGCTGGACGACATGAAGGGCGTGCTGTCGGGCATGCTGGCCCCGATCCAGCGCGAAACCTGGCTGGGCAATGCCAAGGTCCTTCAGGTGTTCGACATCTCGAAGATCGGCAAGATCGCCGGTTGCCGGGTGGCCGAGGGCGTGGTCCGCAAGGGCGCGCGGGTCCGGATCGTGCGCGACGACATCGTCGTGCTGGAACTGGGCACGCTCAATACGCTCAAGCGCTTCAAGGATGAGGTCAACGAAGTGCCCTCGGGCCAGGAATGCGGCATGCAGTTCCAGGGCTTCCAGGACATCAAGGAAGGC
Organism: Brevundimonas sp. A19_0; assembly: GCF_017744255.1. Taxonomy (GTDB): domain Bacteria; phylum Pseudomonadota; class Alphaproteobacteria; order Caulobacterales; family Caulobacteraceae; genus Brevundimonas. The sequence goes on from NZ_JAGHQP010000008.1 coordinate 37,628, forward strand.
GACCTCATCGAATGCTTCACCGTCGAGGAGATCAAGCGCGAGCTGTAGGTCGCGCCTGATCGCCCGCTGTCCGGAGACCGCCCATGATCCGTCTTGCCACAGGCCTTCTGTTGCTGGCGCTCACGGCGGGCCCGGCGGCGGCGGAGACCCGCTACTGGGCCTATGATGCGGCCGACCGCGTCACCCAGGCCCTGACCAAGGGCATCACCATCGAGATCCACCGGAACTTCTTTGGCGCCGTCAGCGTGCAGAGACTGTTCTCGACCTCGGCCCGCGGCTCGGCCGAGATCCGCCGGGGCGGCCCCGCCGCCACACGGTCGGTGCTGCCGGACGGCGTCCGGGCCAATGACGTCTATCAGATCGTCAAGGAAGGCGACGGCCGCGGTCTGGTGCGGGCCCTGTGCCCGGGAGCCGACGATGCCTGGCTGCTGACCGGCCGTATCCGCCAGGGCGATCCGATCGCCATGCACGCCGTGGGCCGCTGGGCCGACGGCACCTATCGCCACTGTGTGACGCTCAGCTATGCCTATCGCGGCGAATGGAGCCTGCCCGACGGCGCCGCGGCGCCCCGGGCCGACGAAACCTCGCCCTCCGCGCGATAGGGCTTCCGAAGCCTCGGCGATCGCTGTTAGCGTGGGAGAAATGACTCCCGCCCGCCTCACCTTTCCTGACGCATGAAGCGCCTGCTCGACCTGTTCGGGGTGCTGGTGCTGGTCCTGCTGCTGTCGGCCTTCGACGAGCGTGGGGCCGAGCAGACGGTCGTGCGCGCCCGCGCCGGGCTGGATGACGTCTGGACGCGCCTGTCGCCCCGGGCGGAGACTCCCTCCTCGAGCCTGCCGACCGAGGCGGTCGACAATGGTCTGCGCGGACAGTTTGCGGCGGTGGACGAGCGGTCGCCGTGGACCCTGCTGATGGCGGACGGGGCCGAACTGGACATCGCGGGTCTCGGCCGGATGCAGACCCGGCCGCTGCGGATCGCCGATGCGTCCGAGCCGCCGCTGGCCGCCCTGCGCCTTCCGGCCGGGCATCAGGTCGAGTTGCGCGAGATCGTGGCGCTGGACCCGGCCCCCGGCGGGCAGGCCCTGTGCCCCGAATATCCGGCCCGCTATCTGGCGCTGGCCTCGCGCGGGGACCGGCTGGAACTGGCCGCCTTTGCCGACCGGCCGGAGGGCGAGGCGCGGCCTTGTTCGCGCCTGAGTTTCCGTCTTCCCTGAGCCGACATTCGTGGGGAGAGACTGAATGGGCGGGGCTATCCGTATCCTGATCGCGGGCCTGATCGGCGCGATCCTGGGCCTGGTCAGCTGGACCGAGCAGGGTCCGGCCCTTCCTCCGCCGGGCCCGGATGCCGTCACGGTCAGTATCGAGAGCAACGGCTTTCACACCGATCTGGTGATGGATCGCGCGCCGCTTCTGGCGCGGGGCGGGCCGCTGGCCGAGCGGGTCGCGGCGCTGGCGCCGGGCGAGGCGGTGCGGATCGGCTGGGGTGATGCGCGCTTCTATGTCGACCAGACGCCGATCATGGGGCGCCTGCCCGACGGGGCGCGGGCCCTGTTCGCGCGCGGCAATGCCTCGGTGCTCATGCTCAGCCCTGTCGCGCGGATGCGGCCGGTGCGGGATCCGGAGCGGCAGGTGCGCATCCGCCTTTCCCCGGAGGCCTTCGAGGCTTTGGCCGCACGAATCGAGGCCTCTCTGGATGTTTCGGAGGGCGGCCCCCGGCTGGTCGCCACGGCGCCGGACGGGCGGACCCGCTTCTATGCCTCGCACGAGACCTTCTGGATCGGGCGGATGTGCAATCGCTGGACGGCCGAGGTGCTGTCGGCCGCCGGCCTGACGGTTCACCCGGGGCGGGCGCCTGTGGCCGCCTCGGTGCTGGCGGATGCGCGAGCGGAGGCCCGGGCCGCTACGCTGGACACGGGCGCACCGGGCGACTAAACCGCGCCCCCTTGCCGTCCGCCCCTTGCCGTCAGGTCCGGGGCCGGGCGTCGCTGAACGGGAAGGACCCGCCATGAGCCGACGCAAACACAGCGACACGGCCGGTCACGGCCCCAGCCAGCGCCAGCTGCGCGCCGGCGAACTGGTGCGCCACGCCCTGGTCGACATCCTGCGCGAGGAAGACATCCACGACGAAGCCCTGTCCGGGGTGTCGGTGACGGTGACCGAGGTACGCCTGTCGCCGGACCTGAAGCACGCCACCTGTTTCGTCGAACCGCTGGGGGCCGGGATCGACACCGCGCCGGTCGCCGGCCACGAGAGCGAAGTGGTCAAGGCCCTGAATGCCCACGCCAAATTCCTGCGCGGCCTGCTGGGCCGGCGGATCGACATGAAGTTCACGCCCGACCTGCGCTTCCGTCACGACGAGAGCTTCGAGGTCGCGGCCCGCATGGACGCCCTGCTGGCCGACCCGCGCGTGCAGGCCGACCTGCAGGACGACGGGGACGAGGCCGACTGATGGGCCGCCGCAAGCGCGGGCAGCCGGTCGACGGCTGGGTCTGTCTGGACAAGCCACTGGAGATGGGCTCGACCCAGGCCGTGTCGATCGTCCGGCGCCTGTTCGATGCGCAGAAGGCCGGTCATGCCGGGACGCTGGACCCGCTGGCCACCGGCATCCTGCCGATCGCCCTGGGCGAGGCGACCAAGACCGTGCCCTTCATGATGGACGCCGAAAAGGTCTATCGCTTCACCGTCACCTGGGGCGTGTCGACCGACAGCGTGGACGCCGAGGGTGTCGAGATCGCGCGCTCGGACGTGCGGCCGTCGCGCGAGGCGGTCGAGGCCGCCCTGCCCGCCTTCGTCGGCGATATCGAACAGGTGCCGCCGCGCTTTTCCGCCATCAAGGTCGACGGCCAGCGCGCCTATGACCTGGCGCGGGATGGCGAGGAATTCGAGCTGAAAGCCCGCCCCGTGACCATCCATGAAGCGGCGATCACGATGTCGGACACCGACAGCGTCGAGATCACCGTGCGCACGGGCAAGGGCGTCTATATCCGCTCGCTGGCGCGGGATCTGGCGGCGATGCTGGGGGCCGAGGGCCATGTCACGGCGCTGCGGCGGGAGCGGGTCGGGCCGTTTTCGACCGAATCGGCGGTCACACTGGATATTCTGCGGGAAATGGTGCATAGGGGCGCCGCCTCGGAAGGTCTCCTTCCGGTCGCGACCGCTCTGGACGACATCCCGGACCTGGCCGTGACCGAGACGGATGCCTTCTCGCTTCGGCAGGGACGGCCGATCGTTCTGCTTCCCCGACACGTCGAAACGCTGAAAGCCCGGCTCCGGCCCGGCTCGCGGACCGTTTCGGTATTCGGGAACGGAACCCTGGTCGCCCTCTGTTCGATGCGGGCCGGTCGGCTTGAACCCGACCGCGTTTTCAACCTCCAGCCCTCAAGCAGCGAGGCCCCGCGGGCCGAGCGATAGGGCAAGAAAGGACTGCCCGATGTCGATTACGCCTCAACGCAAGGCCGAAGTCATCACCGATAACGCTCGCGGCGCCGCCGATACCGGTTCCGCCGAAGTGCAGGTGGCCATCCTGACCGAACGGATCGCCAACCTGACCGAGCACTTCAAGACCCACAAGAAGGACAACCACAGCCGTCGCGGCCTGCTCAAGCTGGTGTCGCAACGCCGGGGCCTTCTGGACCACCTCAAGAAAAAAGATGCGGCCCGTTATCAGGCCATCATCGAAAAGCTGGGCCTGCGCCGCTAGGGCCAGGTGACGGGAAGGGCCCGCTTGACGGGCCCTTTCTCTTATCCGCCATCGGCGGACCGGAGGCAGACGCCTCCACGACGCGAGGGCCACGCCGGTCCTCTTCCACCCCCGCCCGGATGCGACGGCGTATCCGGGTTCCTGGGCCCGAAGGACTGAGAATAGCCCTGACTGTCCGCCCCCATCGGCAATCCGGCCATGGGATACGAAAGAGAAAATATGTTCGATATCAAACGCAAGACCATTGAGTGGGCCGGTCGCCCGCTGACGCTGGAAACGGGCCGCATCGCCCGTCAGGCGGACGGCGCGGTTCTGGCCACCTATGGCGAGACCGTGGTGCTGGCCACCGTCGTCTATGGCCGCGCGCCCAAGCCCGGCCTCGATTTCTTCCCCCTGACGGTCAACTATCAGGAAAAGACCTTTGCCGCGGGTCGCATCCCCGGCGGCTACTTCAAGCGTGAAGGTCGTCCGACCGAAAAGGAAACCCTGGTTTCCCGCCTGATCGACCGTCCGATCCGCCCGCTGTTCGTCAAGGGCTTCAAGAACGAGACCCAGGTCATCGTCACCGTGCTGCAGCACGATCTGGAAAATGATCCGGACGTCGTCGGCATGGTCGCGGCCTCGGCGGCCCTGACCCTGTCGGGCGTGCCCTTCATGGGCCCGATCGGCGGCGCCCGCGTCGGCTACATCGACGGCGAGCTGGTGCTGAACCCGACGCTGGACCAGATGCCGAACTCCGATCTGGACCTGTTCGTCGCCGGCACCCAGGACGCCCTGATGATGGTCGAATCCGAAGCCAGGGAGCTGTCGGAAGAGACCTTCCTCGAAGCCCTGATGTTCGCCCACCGCGGCATGCAGCCGGTCATCGATGCGATCATCGACCTGGCCGAACACGCCGCCAAGGAGCCGTTCGACTTCACCGCCGAGGATCACTCGGACGTGGTCGCCTCGATCAAGAAGCTGGTCGGCGACGACATCAAGGCCGCCTATACCCACCAGGCCAAGCACGCCCGCCACGAAGCGGTCGGCGCCGCCAAGAAGAAGGCCGCCGAGGCCCTGGTGAAGACGGACGAGAACCCGGACGGCGTCGAGCCGGCCAGGTTCGCCGCCGCCTTCAAGGAATGCGAGGCCGAGGTCCTGCGTCGCGACATCATCGAGAACAGCCACCGCGTTGATGGTCGCGCCCTCGACAAGGTCCGTCCGATCGTTTCGGAAGTCGGCGTCTTCCCGCGCACCCACGGTTCGGCCCTGTTCACCCGCGGTGAAACCCAGGCGATCGTGGTCGCCACCCTGGGCACCGGCGAGGACGAGCAGTACATCGACGCCCTGACCGGGACGTACAAGGAGAAGTTCCTCCTGCACTACAACTTCCCCCCCTATTCGGTCGGGGAAACGGGCCGCATGGGCGGCGCCGGTCGTCGCGAAATCGGTCACGGCAAGCTGGCCTGGCGCGCCATTCGCCCGATGCTGCCGACCTCGGAAGAATTCCCCTACACCATCCGTCTGGTGTCGGAGATCACCGAGTCGAACGGGTCGTCCTCGATGGCCACGGTCTGCGGATCGTCGCTGGCCCTGATGGACGCCGGTGTGCCGCTCAAGAAGCCGGTCTCGGGCATCGCCATGGGCCTGATCCTGGAGCCCTCGGGCGAGTTCGCCATCCTGTCGGACATCCTGGGTGACGAGGATCACCTGGGCGACATGGACTTCAAGGTGGCCGGCACCCGTGACGGCATCACCAGCCTGCAGATGGACATCAAGGTCGCCGGTATCACCGAGGAGATCATGAAGAAGGCCATCGCCCAGGCGTCGGCCGGCCGTCTGCACATCCTCGACGAGATGGACAAGGCCATCGACGGTGCCCGCACCGAGCTCGGCGAGTACGCGCCCAAGATCGAGCAGATCAAGATCCCGGTCGACAAGATCCGCGACGTGATCGGCACCGGCGGCAAGATCATCCGCGAGATCGTCGAAAAGACGGGCGCCAAGGTGAACATCGAGGACGACGGCACGGTCAAGATCGCCGCCTCGGAACAGGACAAGATCGACGCCGCCCGCGAGTGGATCAAGTCGATCACCTCCGAGCCCGAGCCCGGCATGATCTATTCCGGCAAGGTCGTGAAGGTCGTCGACTTCGGCGCCTTCGTGAACTTCTTCGGCGCCAAGGACGGTCTGGTCCACGTGTCGCAGATCTCGCTGGAGCGCGTCGCCAACCCGGCCGACGTCCTGTCCGAAGGCCAGGAGGTCAAGGTCAAGTTCCTGGGCTTCGACGACCGCGGCAAGACCAAGCTGTCGATGAAGGTCGTCGATCAGGAAACCGGTGAGGACATCACCGACAAGATCAACGCCGAGCGCGCCGAACGGGGCGAGCCGCCCCTGTCGGAAGACACCGGCGGCCGTCCGAAGCGGGACGGTGACGGCGGTGGCCGCGACCGCAGCCGTGGCCGTCGTCGCGACTGATCGCAATCTCTGTGAGGAAGAGGCCCCGTCGGAAACGCCGGGGCCTTTTTCGTGCGCCCTCGTCGCCCCGGCCCATTCACGCGCCGTTATCGATGAGTGCGCCATCGTCGAAATCGGCCTATGGCTGACATTTCCTCCGATCCTGATCCGAGCCTGCCGGTGAGCCTGCCCCCCGAGACCGTTCCGACGCCCGAGGCCACGGCCACCACCACCCCCGGCGGGACCACCCCCGCGAGCCCGCCAGCCCGGCGGGGCGGCGGGATGATGCGATCCTCGGCCATCTTCAGCGGTCTGACCCTGATCAGCCGGGGCGCGGGGTTTGCGCGCGATGTGGTGATCTCGGCGGCGCTGGGCGCCTCGGCCGGACCCGCCGCCGACGCCTACAATACGGCTCTCAGCTTCCCCAATCTGTTCCGGCGCATCTTTGCCGAGGGGGCGTTCGCCGCCGCCTTCGTGCCCGCCTATTCGCGGACACTGGAAACGGACGGGCCGGAGAAGGCCGACCGGGTGGCGACCCAGGCCCTGGCCATGATCGCCATGGTCACCGTAGTGCTGACGATCCTCGCCCAGCTGGCCATGCCGTGGCTGATGATGGTCATCAACATCGGCTTCCTCGAGGACCCGGCACGCTACAGGCTGGCCGTGTTCCTGACCCAGATCACCATGCCCTATCTGCCCTGTATGGCGGTCGCGGCCCTGTTGTCGGGGGTGCTGAATGCTCGCGGGCGGTTCATCGTCTCGGGCGCCTATCCCATCTTGCTGAACGTGATCATGCTGGCCGCCGTCCTGCCGGCCAAGGGCAGCCAGATCGAGGCCGCCTATGCCGCCTCCTGGGCAGTGCTGGCGGCGGGCGTGGCCCAGGCCGGCCTGTGCTGGTGGGCGGTGCGCAAGGCCGGGGCCAACATCCATCTGGCGCTCCCGCGGCTGACGCCCGAGGTCAAGGCGATCATCATCACGGCCATCCCCGCGGCCGTGGGCAATTCCGCGACCCAGCTGAACGTCTTCATCTCGGGTAATCTGGCCAGTTTCGTGGACGGGGGCCGGACCTGGCTGGCGACCGCCGACCGCCTGTACCAGCTACCGCTGGGTCTGGTGGGGGTCGCCGTGGGGATCGCCCTTCTGCCGCGCCTGTCGGCGGCCGTGGCCTCCAATGACCATGCCCGGCAGAAGGCCTCGATGGATCAGGCCGTGTTGCTGTCCATGGCCCTGACCCTGCCCGCCGCCGCCGCCCTGATGGGCATGCCCTATTTCCTGATCGACGCCCTGTTCACGCGCGGCGCCTTCCTCGATGTCGATGCCGAGGCCACCGCCCGGGCCCTGTTCCAGTTCGGCTGGGGCGTGCCGGCCTTTGTGCTGATCCGCATCCTGGCCCCGGCCTTCTTCGCGCGCACCGATACGAAGAGCCCCATGCGGTTCGCCCTGGTGTCGGTGGCGGTCAATGCGGTGCTGGCCATCGGCCTGTTCTATGCCGGCATGGGCGTGCCGGGCATCGCCGCCGCCGTCAGCGCCGCGGCCTGGTCCAACGCGGGCCTGCTGGCCCTGACCCTGTGGCGGCGCGACCATTACCGCCCGGGGCCCGCCCTCGTCTCGCGCCTGATCCGGATCACCCTGGCCGCCGCCGGCATGGGGGCGCTGGTCGCCTTCGCCAGCTGGGCCCGGCCGTACTATCAGCCCGAGATCCAGGACGTGCTGGCTGCTGCCGGCCTGTCGGTGGGGGCCAAGGAGATCGCCGTGGGGCTGGTCTCGGCGCTGGGCGGACTGGCCTATGCCGGGCTGGCGCTGGCGACCCGGGCCGTGACGATTGCCGAGCTCAGGGCGCTGGTCCAGCGCGGCAACGGCGGCAAGGGCTGATGCCCGCTCTTGCCACCCCGCCCCGGCTGGGGCATGGCCCTGACCATGACTGATACGCCTCCCGTCTATTCCGGTCCGCGCCGCATTCTGAGCGGCATCCAGGCCTCGGGTGCCCTGCACCTCGGCAACTATCTCGGCGCGCTCAAGCGCTTCACCCAGCTGCAGGACGCGGGCGCCCCGTGCTTCCTGTTCGTCGCCGACCTGCACGCCATCACCGTCTGGCAGGAGCCGGACAAGCTGACCGCCCAGACGCGCGAGATCGCCGCCGCCTATCTGGCCTCGGGTCTCGACCCGGCCCGCTCCGTGATCTTTCCGCAGTCGGCGGTGCGCGCCCATGCGGAGCTGGCCTGGGTGTTCAACTGCGTCGCCCGCCTCGGCTGGCTGGACCGGATGACCCAGTTCAAGGAGAAGTCGGGCAAGCACAAGGAGCGGGCCTCGGTCGGCCTCTATACCTATCCGGTGCTGCAGGCCGCCGACATCCTCGTCTACAAGGCGACCGAGGTGCCGACGGGCGAGGACCAGAAACAGCACCTCGAGCTGACCCGCGACATCGCCCAGAAGTTCAACAATGACTTTGGCGTGCCGGGCTTCTTCCCCCAGCCCGAGCCGGTCATTCAGGGCCCCGCGCCGCGCGTCATGAGCCTGCGCGACGGTCAGGCCAAGATGTCCAAGTCCGACCCCTCGGACCTGTCGCGCATCAATCTGACCGACGATGCCGACACCATCGCCGCCAAGGTGCGGAAGGCCAAGACCGACCCCGAGCCCCTGCCCGAGACGATGGACGGGCTGGAGGGGCGGCCGGAAGCCAAGAACCTTGTGACAATCTATGCCGCCCTGTCGGACCAGACGAAGGAGGCCGTGCTGGCCGAATTCGCGGGGCAGGGCTTTGGCGCCTTCAAGCCGAAGCTGGCCGAGGTGGCGGTCGCCGCCATGGCCCCGGTGACGGCCGAGATGCGCCGCCTGATGGCCGATCCGGCCGAGATCGACCGGGTGCTGAAGGACGGGGCCGAGCGCGCCTCGGCCGTCGCCGATCCGGTCGTCGACGAGGTCAAGAAGATCGTGGGTTTCTGGAGGCCCTGAGGTGAGCACCTATACCGCCACGGTCGACTGGTCGCGCGGCGATCAACCGTTCACCGACGGGGCCTATTCGCGGGCGCACGACTGGCGGTTTGACGGGGGCGCCGTGGTGCGGGGCTCGTCCGCCCCGCCGGTGCCGGGCTCTGACCCCGCGGCTGTCGATCCGGAAGAGGCGCTGGTGGCGGCGGTCTCGGCCTGCCACATGCTGTTCTTTCTGGCCTTTGCGGCCAGGGCCGGCCTGACGGTCGACCGCTATACCGACGCCGCGGTGGCCGACATGGGCCGGGACGATCGGGGCAAGGTCTCGATCACCCGCGTGACCCTGCGCCCCGACATCCGCTGGGTCGGCGAGACCCCTTCGGCCGAGGTGCTGGACGACCTGCACCACCGCGCGCACGAGGCCTGCTATCTGGCCAACTCGATCCGCGGCGAGGTCGTCGTCGAGCCCGTCTAGAGAGCGGGCGCCAGATCGGTCAGCAGGGCGCTGAAGCGCCGGATCGCCTCCTTCGTCAGCTCGGGGTCGTGGCGCATGGGCGGGGCGCTCATCGGTTCGTCGAAGGCATGGGTGCCCTCGGCGATCCAGGTCTCGACGTCAGCCCCGCAGTTGCGGACCATGGCATGGACCCGCTCGGCATTGCGGACCGTCGTCAGGTGGTCGGTGCGGGCGATGACGCCGATGGTCTTCGGACAATGGCGCCAGGGCTTCATCCGGTTGGCCGCGAGGAAGCCGACGTAGGGATAGGCCAGCCAGGCGCCCTTCACCCCTGCGAGGTCGCAGGCAGCCGGGTCCGACAAGCCGAGCGCCCCGGGGCGGGGATCGGCGCTCATGGCTTCCATGATGCCCCAGCCGCCGTGGCTCCAGCCGGCGAGGCACAGGCGTCCGGCATCGACCTCGGGCCGGCGCGACAGGCCGTCGATGGTGGCCAGCACATCCCCGCCGCGGGCGTGTCCCCGAAAATGCAGACCGGTACAGACGGTGGCCATGGCGAACGTGCGGTTCCAGCCCCGGGCCGCGTAGGAATCAATGATGTATGCCCGCCAGCCCGCCGCCTTCGCCGCCTCGGCATAGAGGGGCAGGTGGTCGCGGACGCCCCCGCAGCCGTGGAACAGCAGGACCGCCGGGCGCGGCCGGTCGTCGTCCGGTCCCACCACCGTCACATGCGGCTCCAGCCGGGCCCAGCGTTGCGCTAGCGTGTCCATTGACTATCAGTGCCGGAAGACCCGGGTGCCCGTAAAGGCCATGGCGATGCCCTTGTCGTCGGCGGCGGCGATCACCTCGGCGTCGCGGATCGACCCGCCCGGCTGGATGACCGAGGTGGCCCCGGCGGCGACCGCTTCCAGCAGGCCGTCGGCGAAGGGGAAGAAGGCCTCGGAGGCACAGGCCGAGCCTTCGGCCAGAGACGGCAGGCCCTGGGCCTCTCCGGCCTCGCGGGCGCGGATGGCGGCGATGCGGGCGCTGTCGCGGCGGTTCATCTGGCCCGCGCCGATGCCGGCGGTCTGGCCGTCCTTCGCATAGACGATGGCGTTGGACTTGACGTGCTTGGCCACGGTGAAGGCGAACAGCATATCGCGCACCTCGGCGTCGGTGGGCTGGCGTCTGGTGACAATGGTCAGGTCGGCGGGCGTGATCCGCGCCAGATCCCGCGACTGCACGAGGAAGCCCCCGGCGACCGAGCGGAACACCGAGCCGGCCTGCATCGGATCGGGCAGGCCGTCGGTCAGCAGCAGGCGAAGGTTCTTCTTCGCCGCAAAGACCGCCATCGCCTCCTCATCGGCGCCGGGGGCGATGACCACCTCGGTGAAGATGTCGGTGATCAGCCGGGCGTCGGCGGCCGTCAGCGGCCGGTTGACCGCGACCACGCCGCCGAAGGCCGAGACGGAATCGCAGGCCAGCGCCCGTTGATAGGCCGCCGACAGGTCGGTCCCGATGGCTACGCCACAGGGATTGGCGTGCTTGACGATCACACAGGCCGGCTCGCTGAACTCGGCGACCAGTTCATAGGCGGCGTCGGCGTCGGCGATGTTGTTGTAGCCCAGCTCCTTGCCCTGCAGCTGGCGGGCATTGGCGACGCCGGGACGGCGATCGGCGGTGCGGTAGAAGGCGCCCGACTGGTGCGGGTTCTCGCCATAGCGCAGGGTCTGGGCGAGGGTGCCGGCGATCGATTTGCGGACCGGGGCCGCATCCTCGACCCGGTCGGCGAACCAGCCGCTGACGGCGGCGTCATAGGCGGCGGTGCGGGCAAAGGCGCGCGCGGCCAGCTGCTTGCGCAGGCCCAGCGAGGTCGCGCCGTCGGCCTTGAGCGCGGCAATCACCTGATCCATGGCCTCGCGATCGACGCAGACGGCGACGTGGCCGTGGTTCTTGGCCGCCGAGCGGATCATGGCCGGGCCGCCGATGTCGATGTTTTCGATACAGGCCTCGAAGCCCGCGCCCGATTCAACGGTGGATTCGAAGGGGTAGAGATCGATCCAGGCGATATCAATCGGGCCGATGCCGTGCTGCTCCATCGCCGCGGCATGGGCGGGGGCATTGCGGACCCCCAGCAGGCCGCCGTGCACCACCGGATGGAGCGTCTTCACCCGGCCGTCCATCATCTCCGGAAATCCGGTCAGGTCGGCGACATCGCGCACCGGCAGGCCGGCCTTGTCGATCGCGGCCCGCGTGCCGCCGGTCGAGACCAGTTCCACGCCCAGATCGTTCAGCGCCTGCGCGACCTCGACCAGCCCGGCCTTGTCGGACAGGGAGATCAGCGCCCGGACGGGGCGAACGGCATCGGGGGCGGGCGGAAAGTCGGGAGCAGCAGGCATGACGGGGCTCGGTCTGGAGGGGCGCGGGGAGGGCGGCGGAAGGACCGCGCGTCTAGCATTCCCCTCGGCAATGGTCACGCCCGCCGTGCACCCGGCCAGCCGGAAGGCAGATCAGCGCGCCTCGCTGTCGGCCATCTGCTGCATGTCGGCGGCCACCGCCTCGGGGCGGGGGGCGGTCTCGGCATGGCGGGTGTCCTGACGGCGGGCCAGGGTCCAGACCTTGTCCTCGACGAAGGCCGTTCCGTCGAAGGCCAGCACGGTCACGGTGATGGAGCGGTCGTCCCACTCGATGCGGTTGATGCTGGGCGGCACGCCGCGCAGCCGTCGCGACAGGGTCCCGCAGCCGACCGCATAGGATTTGTGGTCTCCCAGCTGGATGGGCAGGGCAAAGGGGACATGGACATGGCCGCTGAGCACCAGATCGACGCCGGCGTCGGCGAACAGCTGGGCGGCGCGGCGGCCGCGCTTCACATCGCCGGTGACGGGCGCACCCTCCATTTCGATCAGGGGATGGTGGACGGCGACGATGCGGAGTGCCCCCACGGGTGCGCGCGACAGGGCCTCGGCGGCCCGCGACGTCTGGTCCAGATCGATCACGCCCTTTGACCAGTTGAGGCGGGCCTGCCAGCCACGGGCGGTGGTGATGCCGCGCACCATCAGGGCGGTGTCGGTGAAGCGGGCGCTGAACTGGTGGTCATGCGCCGGGTGGCCGACCGCGTCCTCGAACGCCCCCCAGGGATTGAAGACCCGCGCCATCACATCCCAGTAGGGGACGTCGTGGTTGCCTACCGTGACGAACACCGGCGTCGGCAGGCTGTCGATCCAGCGGGCGGCGTCAAGGAATTCGGAGCGCGCGCCGACCTGGGTGATGTCGCCGGTGATCAGGGTCAGGTCCGGCCGGACGTCGTGCAGCAGGTCGTGAACGGCGGTCACCGCCTCGGGGATCTCGCAGCCGAAATGCACGTCCGAAACCTGGATGATCCGCCCCACTAGACCCCTTCCTCCCCCGACGGCTCCGCATCGGCGGCAGGGGCGAGAGCGCGGAAGGCCACGGCGTCGAAGACGACCTCGGCCTCGGCGTCGAGCAGGGTCGGTTCTCCATCGATCACCGCTGGAATGCGCGAGCGGGCCGACACGGTGACGTAGCGGGTCGGACGGGTCCGGACCGAGGAATCCCGGCGCCAGTCGTCAAACAGGGCATGCGCCGCCAGACGGAAGGCGTCGACCGCCCCGCGGGTGTTCATGGCGGCGGCCTCCAGCCCCGTCGGGGCCTCCATGGCGCGCGAAATGGTGGGGCTGATGAGCACCAGGGCCTCGGCGCGGCCGGGGCCTTCCCCGACCAGGGTGTAGCGCAGGCGCCCGGTGAAGGCGCGTTTCAGGGCGCGCTGGCCATGCAGCCAGGCGAGACGCAGGCGACCCACGCGGACCGCCTCTCGCGCCGGTGCCCACAGGGCGGGCGCCCCCAGAATGGCGGCGCAGTAGAAGGGCCGGGATTCGATGCGGTCGACGACGCGCCCTCCGGCAACCGGCACCTCGGTGCCGGACTCCAGCGCGCTCCGGAGCGCCTTCTTCCAGTCTGCAGTGCCGTAAAGCGCCTTGGGCAGCATGTTCATCGTGCCGCCGGGCAGGGGCGCGATGAGCGGGCCGTCCGGTCCCGCCCGGGCCGCGATGGTCCCGGCCGTGCCGTCACCCGCCAGCACGAACAGGGCATCGGCCTTTGCGTCGAAGGCTTCGTCGATCCGGGCGTCAAAATTATCGGCGTCCAGCGCGATCAGGGTGGCCTGGATGTCGTAGTCGGCGAGGATGGCCTCGACTGCCTCGAGCGCGCCGTCGCCCACGCCGCCGGACAGCGGATTGACCAGCACCACGATCGAGCGCAGGGGCACGGCAGACGTCAGCGGCCGCGCGGTCGACGTCTCTTCAATGGTCAAGGTTTCCGCCATGGCGGCTGAACGTGCCGAAGGTCCGGGTGTTCCAGCCGCCAGGGACGAAGACCCGATCAGGGGTTCTTGAGTTCCTCGGCCGTGCGCTCGGCACCGGCTTCGAGGGCGTCGCCGGTCTTTTCGGCCAGATCCCCGGCATCGTCGGCCACGGCTTCGGCCGCTTCGGGCGCCTGACCAACCAGACCCCTGGCGCCGTTCACGCCGCTGGTGAGCCAGCGGTCGATCGTGGCACCGCCTTCGGCGACAGACCCTTCCTTGATGCCCAGCGCCACCGTCAGGGCCCCGAACACGGCCAAGAGGACGATGATGAGTCCGATGATGCCCGACAGGCCGGCGCCCGAGCGGCGCTTCTTGCGGGCCCACACGGGGCTGGCATGCCCGTCGTCGGCCATCCGAGTGATCTGGTTGAAACGCATACGCAAATACCCCCTGGTTCTTGAAGGGGCCCCGGCTGGTATGCCCCCCGGCCCCGTCTCCCGGACCTTAATACAGTCTTAATGCGAGATATAGTCGAGGAACCGGGGCCATAATCCAGCGTTCTCACCCCGGGGGCGAACTGAAGGGAAAAGGGATTGACGATGAAGAGAGCGATTTTCGCCATTGCGGCCGCCGGCCTGTTGACCACGGCCTGCGCCAGCGACCCGTACGGCTACGGCGGGACCAACGAGACCGTCCGTCAGGGCGCGGCCGGTGCGGCCATCGGCGCAGTCGCCGGTGCCATCATCGGGAACAATGTGGGTGACGGCAGTGCCGGCACCGGTGCGGCCATCGGTGCCGCCGTGGGCGGTGCCGCCGGCGCCATCCGCGGCTCGAACCAGGACCGCGCCAACCAGCGCCGCAACTACGACCAGCAGCGCGGCGCCTACTACTACTGCTACCCCGAAGGGGACTGCTATTGGGAAGACGGTACGCGTCGGAACCCGCCGCGGTACTGATCGGACCCGAATCTGAAGGAGAAGGCGGCCTTTCCGTGCGGAGGGGCCGCCTTTTTCTGTTAGGGTGAGGGCCAGGTTGGGGAGATATGGCATGGCATCGGTATCGATTTCGCGTTTTGCGGCACTGGCGGCGGTCGCCGGTGTCGGGCTGGCGAGCTGTTCGGGATACGGGCCGTTCCGCGACCGGAGCGACCTGGTGGTCGAGCCCGCGACCTGCACCGCCAAGCGGTTCGACATCTATTTCGCCGAGGGTCAGGCGCGCCTGACGGACCCGGCGATGCAGGCCATCCGCATGACGGCCGACCAGCTGCGCGGGTGTGACATCCGCAAGGTCGTGGTCATCGGTCTGGCCTCGTCGACCGGATCGTCGGCCGCCAACCAGACCCTGTCGGAGCGCCGGGCCATTGTGGTGACCGAGGCCCTGGAGGCCGAGGGCTGGCCCCTGCCGGTGTTCGAGATCGCTGTGGCGGGCGATACGGGCGCGACGTCGGGCGACGGGACGGCCGTACCGCTGCGCCGCCGGACCGAAGTGCTGATCGAGGCCGCGCCCCCGCGCTAGGCCGTGCGTCCCGCCGTCGCAGATCAGGCATGAGCGTCCCCGAGGGAGGTGACCCGGCGCGCGCGCGCGCCTAGGGTCGCGCCGTCCTCATTGCTTCGGGAGCCCAGAGCGCCGGTGCCGACCCTGTTCCTGTTCCTGCGACGGCTGCTGCCGGTGGCGCTGCTGGCGCTGTCGGCCGTCGCCCCGGCCCATGCGCAAAGCTCAATCGCGGCCAGGACCGGCCCGGCCTCGACCGAGCGGATCACGGCGGAACTGGTGTCGATGACGGCCAGCGCCACGCCGGGATCGACCCTGATCCTGGCGGTCCGACAGGACATCCGGCCCGACTGGCACACCTATTGGCGCAATCCCGGGGATTCCGGCGGGGCCACCACCCTCAGCTGGCACCTTCCCGAGGGGCTGGAAGCCGGGGAGATCGTCTGGCCGACACCGGAGCGCCTGCCGCTCTCCGGGCTGATGAACTACGGCTATGAGGGCGTCGTCTATCTGCCGGTGCCGGTCGCCGTGCCCGCCGATGCGGTGCCGGGCGAGAGGCTGGATCTGTCGGTGACCGCCCTGTTTCTGGTATGCAGCGCCGAAATGTGCGTACCGGACCAGCTGGAGCTGGCCCTGAGGCTGCCAGTCGGGGCGGCCGACCAACGCGCGCTCGAGACCCCCCATGCCGACGCGATCCAGGCCGTGCTGGACAGCGCGCCCCGCCCCGCAGGTCTGGAGGCCCGCATCGAGCGAGACAATGACGGCACCCTGACGCTGGCGGTGACCGGGGATGCGCTCAAGGGCGAGGGCGGTCCGGGGCCGGTCTATTTCTATCCGTTCGCGACGGATGTGATCGACCATGCCGCGCCCCAGACCGGGACCTGGGGGCCGGAGGGGCTGGCCCTGAAGCTCCGCCCGGGCAGCCGGCCTGCGGACGGGCCGCCAGAGCCGATCGCCGGGGTGCTGACCACCGCGCGCGGGGCCTATGAGATCATTGCCCGACCCGGCCCCCTGCCGGAGGGCACGAGCGGCTCGGGGGCGCTCGACAGCGACGCACAGGCCCGGGGCGGGTTCGATTTGTCGGCCCTGCTGCAGGCGGCCCTGCTGGCGCTGGCGGGCGGGCTGATCCTCAATCTGATGCCTTGCGTCTTCCCCATTCTGGCGATGAAGGCGGCGGCGCTGGCCCGCGCGGCCCATGATCCGCGCGAGGCGCGACGCGACGGTCTGGCCTTTATGGCGGGTGTGCTGGTCACCTTCCTGTTGCTGGCCGGGCTGATGCTGGGCCTGAGGGCAACGGGAGAGGCGATCGGCTGGGGCTTTCAGCTGCAAAACCCGGTCGTGGTGCTGTCGCTGGCGCTGTTGACGCTGGCGGTGGGGCTGAACCTGTCGGGGGTCTATCATATCGGCCAGTCGCTTCAGGGGCTGGGCGAGGCCCGGCTGGCGCGCCTGCCGGGCGGCACCGGGGCCTTTTTCACGGGCGTGCTGGCGGTGGCGGTGGCGGCGCCCTGTACTGCCCCCTTCATGGCGGCGGCGCTGGGCGCGGCTCTGGTCATGCCCTGGGCGGCCGCGCTGATCGTGTTCCTGATGCTGGGGCTGGGTCTGGCCCTGCCGTTCGTGGCCATCAGCCTGAGCCCGCCGCTGCTGGCACGCCTGCCGCGGCCGGGACCGTGGATGGACCGGATGAAGGGCCTGCTGGCCTTTCCCATGTATGCGACGACGCTGTGGCTGATGTGGGTAGCGGCACGGCAAGCGGGCAGCGAGGTGCTGGCGCTGGGCCTGCTGGCGGGTCTGATGCTGGCCTTTGCCCTGTGGCTGTGGGGCACGCGACAGGCAGGCGCCGGGCGGTGGGCGGTGGTCCTTGGCCTGATCTCGCTGCTGGCCGCAGGGGCCGCCCTGGCCGTGGCCGCCCGGATGGAGCCGGAGGTGTCGGCCGCGTCCGCAGACGGGGCCGAAGCGCTGGTCGCCGGGGTCTGGTCATCCGCAGCGGTCGAGGCCGCGCGGGCCGAGGGGCGCCCCGTGCTGGTCAATTTCACCGCCGACTGGTGCGTGACCTGCAAGATCAATGAGCGGGTGGCCCTGTCATCCGGCGAGGTGAGCGAGGCGCTGGCGGAGACCCGCGGCGTCTATCTGGTCGGCGACTGGACCGTGCGCGACCCGGCCATCACCCGCGAGCTGGAGCGTCACGGGCGCTCGGGCGTGCCGCTGTATCTGCTCTATGCGCCCGGACAGGCGGAGCCGCGCGTCCTGCCGCAACTGTTGACGCCGGGGCTGGTGGCCGAGGCTGTCCGCGACGCGGGCCGCTGATCGCTTCAGCCGAGGCTCTATTCGGGGAAGGTCTGACCCGGGGCGGTGATGACGGCGATGTTGTCGTCGAACAGGTGCACCAGTTCCGACAGGGCCAGATCACGGCTTTCGCGCGTGTCGGCGGCCTCCATGTCGGCGATCCGGCGCGGCATGTCCTCCGACAGGCCCCGGAGTATGCAGGTCATGTCGCCCTGGCTCTCGCGCGACTTGAGGATCAGGTGGCCCTGCATGTCGAGGTCGCTGAGGGCCAGCGCCTCGGTACGGAAGCTGAGCCAGTCTTCGCCGGTCAGGAAGTTCGGCTGGTGCACGGCGCCGCTGGCGGCCCAGCCCTCGGTGACGCCCTTCAGGTGTTCGGCGCGCGAGACGATGTCGACGAACAGGGGCTCGGTCACCAGACCGGTCAGGTCGGCCGGCACGGCGGCCGGATCGATCGAGGCGGCGAGCGCCACATCGGGATTGGTGAGCAGCAGGGCCGTGGCGACCGCCAGTCCACAGGACATGATGACCTTTCCGGGCACGGGGGCCCTTGAATGGTGTCGACCCGTCGGCGCATCCCGAATCAGGTCGACCGGGGGGATTGCACCGGTTTACGCCCGAGCCGTAAACGAGGCCTTGACGTTCCCCGTCCTGTTCCGGAGCTGCCCATGACCCCCGCCCTGCCCGAGACCGATGCCAAACGCCGGGCGGATGCCTGGACGGCCCTTGAGGCGATCGCGCGGCGTGACCGCGATGTGCGGATCGAGACCCTGTTCGAGGCCGAGCCCGACCGGGTGGAGCGGCTGACGCTCGAGGCGGCCGGGCTGTGGCTGGACCTGTCGAAACAGGCCTTCACCCGCGAGGGACTGGAGGCCTGTCTGGCGCTGGCGGACGCCTGTGACGTGCCGGCCTGGAAACGGGCCCTGTTCGGCGGGGCGGCGGTCAATGACACCGAAGGGCGGGCGGTGCTGCATCCGGCCCTGCGGGCACCGGACGGCGCGCATTTCGAGGCGCTGGGCGAGCCGGTCTCGCGCGAGGTCGAGCAGGTGCGCGACCAGATGGTGGCCTTTGCCGAGGCGATCCGGTCGGGCGAGCATGCCGGGGCGACCGGCGCCCGCTTCCGCGCTGTGGTGCATGTCGGGATCGGGGGATCGGATCTGGGCCCGCGGCTGGTGTGGGATGCGCTGCGGCCGGTCGATCCCGAGGTGGACGTTCGGTTCGTGGCCAATATCGACCCGCGCGAGATGGCCGAGGCGCTGAGCGGACTGGATCCGGCCTCGACGCTCGTCATCGTGGTCTCCAAGACCTTCACCACCCAGGAGACCCTGGCCAATGCGGCGCTGGCGCGCGACTGGCTGGCCGCTGCCCTGCCCGCCGAGGGGCTGCGGCGCCATCTGGTGGGGGTGTCGGCGGCGCCGGACCGGGCCGAGGCCTTTGGTTGTGGCCGGGTGTTCGGTTTTTCGGACTGGGTCGGCGGGCGCTATTCCCTGTGGTCGGCCGTCAGCCTGTCATGCGTGATCGGCCTGGGCGGAGAGGCTTTCCGGGACCTGCTGGCCGGGGCGGCGGACATGGACCGGCACACGCTGGAGACCCCGCCGGGCTGGAATGCGCCCGTGCTGATGGCGCTGGCCGAGATCTATAATGTCGAGGGGCTGGAGCGGCGCGCCCGCACCGTGGCCCCCTATGCCCACGGCCTGCGTCGCCTGCCGGCCTTTCTGCAGCAGCTGGAGATGGAGTCGAACGGCAAGGGCGTGGTCCGCGACGGTCAGGCCGTGGCGCACGGCACGGGGCCCGTGGTGTTCGGGGAGCCCGGCACCAATGGCCAGCACGCCTTTTTCCAGCAGCTGCATCAGGGCCCGGAGGCGGTGCCCGCCGACTTTATCGTCGTCCGCGAGACGATGCCCGGGGTGGACGGCGCCCCCCTGTGGTCCAATGCCCTGGCGCAGGCCGAGGCCCTGATGCGGGGGCGGAACACCGCCGAGGCGCGCGAGGGGATGATCGCCGACGGGCTGGATCCGGCCGAGGCCGACCGTCTGGCCCCGCACCGGACCTTCCCCGGCAACCGGCCCTCGACCACGGTGGTGATGGATCGCTTGACGCCGCACGCGCTGGGGGCGCTGCTGGCCCTCTATGAGCACAAGACGTTCGTCGAGGGCGTCATCTGGAACATCAACAGCTTTGACCAGTGGGGCGTCGAGCTGGGCAAGGTGATGGCGAAGCGGGTGCTGGCGGCGGCCCACGAAAAACGGGCCCCACAGATGTGGGACCCGTCAACGCGATCTCTGTTCGACCGGCTGGCCTGACGCCTACCAGCGGCGGTCGTAGCGATAGTCGCGGCGGTCGTCGCGGCGATCCCGACGATCGTACCGGCGGTCGTAGCGACGGTCATAGCGATCATCGCGGCGATCCCGACCGTAGTAGTTCCGGTCGCGGCTGTTGATGCCGTGCTCGCGCTCCCAGTGGCCGCGGTTCCGGTAGCAGCGCCCGTCGCGATAGTAGTCGCAGTTGTCGCCACGGTTGGCCGTGGCGCCGATGGCTGCACCGGCCACGGCTCCGCCGAGGATGTATTCGCCGTCACCATTGCCGATCAGGGCGCCCGCCACGGCGCCGACGGCGGCGCCGATCAGCACATCTTCGGTGCTGGAGGACCGGTCGCGGTCCGGATAGCGGTCATAGCGATAGGACTGGGCCGCCGCCGGATCGGCCGCCATCAGGCCGGTCGCCACGGTCGCGGCGGCGATCAGGCCGGCGAGGACCGCCGGGCGTGCGGTCGGCGCGGGGCGGGCCACGGCACGGGCATGGATCTGGCTTTCGGAGCGGTTCATGGGGTGTCCCTTTCCTGAAGGTGGCGTGAAGCTCATGAGGCCATACTGGGGGCGCGGGCCTGAACCCGCCGGGAGGGGACCGTTCATCCGCCGTTCATCCGGTCAGATTCCGTCAAGGCGCACGCCCTTGTATGAAAGCGGTGTTCGGCGCACCTTGCCGCCGATGATCGCGCGCGCCGCCCCTCTTCGTCGAAGTCTGGCCCATCTGCTGCTGGCAGCGGGGACCCTGCTGGTCGCGCTGCTGCTGGCCCAGGCGGCGATGGCGCAGGATCGACCGCCACCGCCCCCACCCCCTCCGCCGCCACCCCCGCCGACCGATGTCCGGGTCTCCACGCCCGACGCGCTGGCCCGACAGACGCTGGAGGCGGCCGCGGCCGCACGCGACGCCGGGGATGTCGCCGCGGCCGAGGCGGGCTTTGTCTCGGCCGCCGAGGCCTTTGCCCGACTGGACCAGCCGGTCGAGGCGTCGAACGCCTGGATCGATGTGGCGCGGCTGAGGCTGGCGGATGGCCGGGTCGAGGGTGCGGGCGAGGCCCTGACACAGGCCGTCCGGGTGATCGAGGACGCTCGGGGACCGGAGGATCCGGCGCTGGTCCTGCCGCTGCAGATTCAGGGGAAGCTCTATTACATCCAGGGGCGCTATGAGGCGGCGCTGACCAATATCGCCCGGGCGCGGGCCCTGCTGGCCGACCATGGCGACGGGGTGGTGGTGGCTGAGCTGCTGTTCGAGGAAGGCCGGGCGCTGGACGCGCTGGGGCGGTTCGCGGAGGCCGAGACGGCCGCGCGGCTGGGACTGGGCCTGAGGCTGGACCTGCTGGGCCCCGATGATCCGTTCACCGCGGATACGATGAACCAGCTGGCCAATGCCCTGATGGCCCAGGGCCGGTTCGCCGAGGCCGAGCCGATCTTCCGCCGGGCCCTGTCGGTCTATGAGGTGGCCTATGGGCGCGACAGCGACACGGTGGCGCTGGTGCTCAGCAATCTCGGCAATGTGCTGCGCCGGACGGGCCGGATGGAGCAGGCCGAGGCCGCCTATGCCCGGGCGGTGGGCATTGCCGAAGGGGTGGGCGACCCCTTCCTGCTCGCCCAGCTGCTGAACAATTTCGGCTGGTATCTGCATATGGCGGACCGCGATGTGGAGGCCCAGCCGGTGTTCGAGCGGGTGCTGGCCATGGCGCTGGAGCTGGCCGGGCCCGAGCATCCCTTTACCGGCATTGCGCGGGCCAATCTGGCGATCACCCTGTCGGGGCAGGGGCGTCATGCCGAGGCCCTGCCGCTGTTCAGCGAGGCGCTGGCGGTGCTGGAGCCGGGCCTGGGCGCCGACAGTCCCGATCTGGTCACGACGCTGGAGGGGCGGGCGCTGGCGCTGGCGGAAACCGGGGACGACGGGGTGGCCGAGGGTCTGTACCGCCGCGCGCAGGCCATCGTGGCCGCGCGCCTCGCGCCCGGCCATCCCGAGGCGACGCGTCTGGCCGGCACCATGGCGGGCTTCCTGACCGACCGGGACCGGCCGGCCGAGGCCCTGGCCGTGTTGCGACCGGCGCGGCGGGATCTGTTCGCCCGCAACGGCATGGTGCTGGAGGGGCGTGACCCCCTGCGCCGCGCCGCGCCCCTGTTCGCCCAGCAGGTCCGGGCCAGCTGGGACCTCGCAGAAACCCTGCAGACCCCCTGACAATTTTCGCAGCCTGACCGGGCCGGACCCTTGACGGGCCGGGGGTCGCGACCCTACGTGCAGGCCGCATTAGCACTCTCGACCTGTGGCTGCCAAAGCCGGGGCGGGGGACCATTCCAAAGGGAGATACACACAGATGGCGTTTCGTCCTCTCGGCGACCGCGTGCTGGTCAAGCGCGTGGAAGAAGAATCCAAGACCAAGGGCGGGATCATCATCCCCGACACCGCCAAGGAAAAGCCCCAGGAGGGCGAGGTCGTCTCCGTCGGGCCCGGCGCCCGTGACGACAGCGGCAAGGTCAACGCCCTGGAGCTGAAGGCCGGCGACCGGATCCTGTTCGGCAAGTGGTCGGGCACCGAGGTCAAGATCGACGGTGAAGACCTGATCATCATGAAGGAATCGGACGTCCTGGGCGTGCTTTCCTGAGCACCCGGCGCCTGATTTCACCCTCACAAACAGATAGATAGGGAGCTGCCGCACATGGCCGCCAAAATCGTACAGTTCAACACCGACGCCCGCGACAAGATGCTGAAGGGCGTCAACGTCCTGGCCAATGCCGTCAAGGTCACCCTGGGGCCCAAGGGCCGCAATGTGGTCATCCAGAAGTCGTTCGGCGCCCCGCGCTCGACCAAGGACGGCGTCTCGGTCGCCAAGGAAATCGAGCTGGAAGACGCCTTCGAGAACATGGGCGCCCAGATGATCCGCGAGGTCGCCTCCAAGACCAACGACAAGGCCGGTGACGGCACCACCACCGCCACCGTGCTGGCCCAGTCGATCGTCCAGGAAGGCCTGAAGTCGGTCGCCGCCGGCATGAACCCGATGGATCTGAAGCGCGGCATCGACAAGGCCGTCGCCGCCGTGCTGGCCGAGGTCAAGTCCAACGCCAGGAAGGTCTCGGCCAACTCCGAAATCGCCCAGGTCGGCACCATCTCGGCCAACGGCGACCAGGAAGTCGGCGACATGATCGCCAAGGCCATGGAAAAGGTCGGCAACGAAGGCGTCATCACGGTTGAAGAAGCCAAGACCGCCGAAACCGAGCTGGACGTCGTCGAAGGCATGCAGTTCGACCGCGGCTACCTGTCGCCCTACTTCATCACCAATGCCGACAAGATGGAGGCCGACCTCGAGGAGCCGCTGATCCTGCTCCACGAGAAGAAGCTCTCCAGCCTGCAATCCATGCTGCCGATCCTGGAAGCCGTGGTGCAGTCGGGCCGTCCGCTGGTCATCATCGCCGAGGACATCGAGGGCGAGGCCCTGGCCACCCTGGTGGTCAACAAGCTGCGCGGCGGCCTGCGCGTCGCCGCCGTCAAGGCGCCGGGCTTCGGCGATCGCCGCAAGGCCATGCTGGAGGACATCGCTGTCCTGACCGGCGGCCAGGTGATCTCGGAAGACCTGGGCATCAAGCTGGAAAACGTCACCCTGGACATGCTGGGCAAGGCCAAGAAGGTCACCATCACCAAGGACGACACCACCATCGTCGACGGCGTGGGTGAAAAGGCCGCCATCGAGGCCCGCATCGCCCAGATCAAGCGCCAGATCGAGGACACCACCTCGGACTACGACAAGGAGAAGCTGCAGGAACGTCTGGCCAAGCTGGCCGGCGGCGTCGCGGTCATCCGCGTCGGCGGCTCGACCGAGGTCGAGGTCAAGGAGAAGAAGGACCGCGTCGACGACGCCCTGAACGCCACCCGCGCCGCGGTGGAAGAAGGTATCGTCCCCGGCGGCGGCATCGCCCTGCTCAAGGCCACCAAGGCGCTGGAAGGCCTGACCGGCGACAACGCCGACCAGACCGCCGGCATCGCCATCATCCGCCGCGCCATCCAGGCCCCGATCCGTCAGATCTCGGAAAACGCCGGGGTCGAAGGCTCGATCGTGGTCGGCAAGGTGCTGGAGAACAAGGACGCCTCGTTCGGCTTCAACGCCCAGACCGAGGAGTATGGTGACCTGGTGAAGATGGGCGTCATCGACCCCGCCAAGGTGGTCCGCACCGCCCTGCAGGACGCGGCCTCGGTCGCGGGCATCCTGATCACCACCGAAGCCGCCGTGGCGGACGCCCCCAAGAAGGCCTCGGCCGGCGGCGCCCCCGACATGGGCGGCATGGGCGGCATGGGCGGCATGGACTTTTAAGGAAGTCTGTCACCCGGCCAACGAGGGAGGCGCCTCAGCGCCTCCCGAGCCCGAGCCGGGACGTCCGGCCACTCAGGCTGAACAAGCAGAAGAGGCGCTCCGGGAGACCGGGGCGCCTTTTTTGTTGGGGGGTCATGGCTGACCCACTGCGTAACTTACCAGTCAAACCGTTCGTGCCGCTCTCGGTCGTTGTCTGCCTCCCACTTCCTGGTCGCCTCGACTTCGTCGCGAAGTTTCGGAATAGCAGCTTGTACCCAATCCCGAATTCGTTGGTCCGGATCATCGGCGAGCGCTAATATTAGAGCTTCGCGACGGGAAAGAATTTCCGCGAGCGATCCGCTCCAACTCGATGGCCGGAAGTTCTCCTCAAACTCTTTGAGAACAACAACCGGGTTAGGTGCTTCATGGATTAAACGCAGTGCGGTCGGCGTCCATTTCAATCCTCTAGTCTCGTCCTCATCCTCGGGCGCGATGTCGCGGATCAAATCGCTCTTCGTGCCCGTCCAGCCAAGAACGGATGCTGCGAGTGCCGGGAAGCGCGTCTCAGGCCTTTCAAGCGCCCAACCGAGTAGTTCATCATCTGCGATCTTCCGAAGCGGGCAAGGGCGGCTCTCCCGAAAGTGTCCGAAAAGTCCACGACGCGACCCTGCTTCGGCTTCATCCGGCTCGAAAGCTGCTTCCAAAACCACTCGTGGAAAACTGGCGGCCAGCTCGGTCACGACTTCGCTGAAGTCCCACGGGGCCACCTTCCATTCACCAATCGCAGCTAGGAGACGCTGGCAAATTCCCCTAGCAAGTTCGGTATCTTCCGGATTGCGGAGACAGAGCCGCACGACTTCCGCCAACATGTGGGGTTCCCGGTTCTTTTTATCGTCGAACATAGCTTCCGGAAGCAGAAGCCGCGCGACGTCTCGCTCAACCTCTGAGACAGGCTTCTTGTCCGATCCCAAAGAAAACAGTCGCATGTACAGAATCTGGATCGCTACGCCGAAGCCGTCTTCCTTGGCCGCGATCGACGCCATAAGTTTCTTGAAGTCCTCTCCTTCCAAGTCGTCCGTTGCCCGCCCGCCGATCAGAACACCCAAGTTTCCCGCGGGAAGGGCAGGCGACTGCACGACGGCAATCAGGCGCTCGGTTCCTGCCTTGTCCAAGCCCACACTCAGTTGCATTTGAGGCAGGAATGGATGCCATTCAGGCTTCGCGAGCGCGGCATCGAGCAGCTTGCTGGCGTGATCGCGATCACGCTCAGATAGCCCTAGCAGGAACCCGCTAGGGACGTTGTATATCGTGGTGTTCCGCTCAGCTGAGAGCACGGCGTCTTCGATGATTTTCCAAGCAGTGCCGGCGTCAGAGGTCTGCTTCCCGACCGCCTTGGCAAGCGTGAAGACCCTGTCGGAGTTTGACGCTAGCAAATCCGGGATGTGCAACCGAAGGGCTCCCAAGTCTCGGGCCAGCTCAGCACCAATGCCTTCGCAAACTTCTTCGATTTTCCTTTGAGCTCTTCCGTATCGCTTCTCGTCTTCGATATCGATGTCGGCGACGTCGAATGCGCTCCATCGCGCGGGCAACACATAGGTTGCTATCCGATGCGCTAGCGATCCTGGCGCAACCTTCGACTCCAAAGCACTGAGCTTACGCACGCTCTCGGAAATCTCGGCCTTCTTGGCTTGGCGCAAAGCGCGGCAGACACCCGCCCATCCTTCAGGCCATCCACCATCGCTCACGAACCGCTCCGCAAGTGCGATCAGGTCATCGAGCCGCACACGCGGCGCGAGGTAGCTGAACTGGGCAGCCACCATCGAGCGAACTGGAGTTCTCATCGCCGGAAGAGCCGCAAGGTCGCCCGCCAGCAAAAAGGTTTCCGCGTACCAATCCCATTGCTCTCCATAGGTGCGAGGGTGGAAACCGTAGTCTCGCTTGCGCGTACCGAATTCAAATCCGTAGCTGGATGAGAAGTGGGAGCACTCGAGCATGGCATCCAGCCCTGCCAACACGAGAGCTTGGTCTGAATCTGCCCCCGAGGAGGCTAGCTTCCGGAGAAGATCCGCTCTCTGCTTCGGAGCAGCGTGGGTTCCTGATAGATGAATGTGGAACAGCGATTTAAAGACATTTACTGCGTCGCTCATGTTGTTCGACTGTGTTTTCGATCGGGCGAACTCGGCAATCAATCTTGTTGCCTCGTCGAACAGCGCGGGTTCGTAGGCTAGCGAACGAAGAAGGCGAACCAACGCGCTGGCGTTCGGATTGTTTTCAACAACCCCCGTGCTGCTCGCTGTGGCCCGCTGAATTGCATTCAGCGCAGCTTCCGGATGAACGGGCGCGACATTATCAAGGATGACCATCCCCAGCGGATTAAGGCTCTCCACTTCCGCGATCATTCCTCCACTTGCGAGCCATTCGCCCACAATTTTTTGTGCATGGGCGCTGTCGTGTAGGCATCCCAAGCGGCGCGAGAACGACTTCAGAAGGCGCTCGGGCGCAGCCTCCACAAACGTCTGTATATCCCCGGGAGGCAGGTCTTCCAGCGCGAGGTTCGCGAGCCGATGCGCCAGCGCATGAGGGAGCAGCGCTCGCCATCGCGCGCGGACCTGTACGAGCTGTCGCCTCTTCAGCTCAGCAACGTGACCATGGAACTCTGAGACAGATTGGCCGGCCAACGCCGCTAGCAGTGGCAGCTCAGTTTTATCACCCTCGCTTGTTTCGACATCGAATGAATAGACAAGGGAGCAGATCTTCGCCCCCCGAAGTAGTGCGGGGTCATCTTCGTTTTTCTGCCGAAACAGCCGATTAAAGAGCTCCGAGTCTCTAAGGTTCGCAAGCGACTGTCCACTCCTCGAGGTATTCGCCAGAGCCAAGGCAATCCTGAAGTTTCCTTCAGAGAAATCAGCTATTGTCCGGATCTCCGGGTTTGTGAGGGTTGGATGCCTCAAATTCAAAATTCTTTCGATTACGTCTTTGGATGCAGGCTCGAGCATGAACACATCAGTGTTCTCGACGTCATCGTCACTAATGTCGTATTCTACTGTTATCAGGCTTATTAAATTGCTAGCCGACAAACGGGTGGCAAGATTGCGATGAAGTTCAATACCGCAGTTATCAACAATGAAGATACATCTCTGCCCGTTAGATTGAAGCCTGCTCAGGAGTTCTCCTGGTACGGGGTCAGGATTGTCCCCCATGTCAGTGTAGACTGCGAGATGTCTGTCTAGTGGCGCCGCACCTACCCGATCATCGAATAGGGCTTGGACTAGCCGTGTCTTTCCGACTCCGGACAGGCCCACCAAACGTACTACGCCTTTGGGTTCGCTCAGTATCGAACGGAGCCGATTGATTCCCTCTTCGGCCGTCAGTCCGTCGCCGGTTTGGTGTGGGTCAACAAGGCGAACACCTTCATCCAATAGGTACTGCCCGTCTTCATTCTCCGGAGAGCTGGACCAGTCCTGAAACGGTCTCCATCCGGAAAGGGGCTGGCCCACTCTCTCCCGAACCCATGGAATGATACCGGGGTGTTGGTTCGTCCAAGTGGCTAAGCGTCGCTTGTCGTAAAAATCGAGGAAAATCGGCTTGGCGTCTGGTTCGTTTGCGATAGCCTCCGCCATCGCCTTTCTCCGATTTTCCAGGCTTGAATCGGAGACCGACCCCTTCGAGCTGACAATTATATACGCCCCTCCACTCCTGCCGAGGTCACGAATGCTCTCTCGAAGTTCGCCCTTGGGCCGCATCTCGCTCTTGATCGCCGCCGCGCTAAAGTCCTCCGCCTTTGCTTGATACCCAGTGGAAAGCCGCGGGACAAAACCCTTGATCCTTCCGCTCGCTAACGCCACACGAACGTCGATACCACCATCCTTCGCGAGTTGGTGGCCACCGTACGTCACCGCAGCCGCCGAATGCCCGGCAGCCACGACCTCCCGCTCGGCGAGATGACCTATGAGCGTGCGAAGGTCGACGTCGTTAAGCGCCTGGATATGCGCGGGGGTAACCTCGAAAATCATCTGCGATGCCGATCGAATTCAAGAAGCCGATTCCTTCATCGACTATCGCCCCGGCCCTTTCAAACAGGCTATTCGATTCGCCTGCTGAGCCGGCGAATTCCGACAGCGGGGTAGCTGGGCATGTCGGACGCGCGGGCGCGCCGACGCTTTGGGAGGGGTGGTGCGTGTGGAAAGAGCCCCTCCACCCTGCTTCGCCAAGGCTACGCAGGGTCCCCCTCCCCACGCGTGGGGAGGAGACGTAAGGTGGCTCTTGACCGCACCCGTGGCCTCATTCATCGGGCGGCATGACCTATGTCTTGCCTGTCGATCCGGAGCGGTATGCGGCCTTTCTGGGGGTGATGGCGGTGCTGGCGGTGACGCCGGGGCCGGCCAATCTGTTCTCGATCGCCAATGGCATGGCGCGGGGGAAGCGGGCCGTGGTGGTCGGGGTGCTGGGCATGAGTCTGGCGACCCTGGTGTGGTTCACGGCGGCGGCGCTGGGGCTGGGGGCGCTGGTGCTGGCCTTTCCCGAGGCGTTCCGGCTGATCGCCGTGGGCGGGGCGCTGTATGTCGCCTGGCTGGGCGGCAAGGCGCTGTGGGCGGCGGTGCGCGGGGCGGTGCCGGGGAGGCCCGAGCGGCCGAGCCTGACGCTGGGGCGCAGTGCGTTTTTCGACGGTTTCATGGTGCAGTTGGCCAATCCCAAGGCGGTGCTGTTCTTTACCGCCGTGCTGCCGCCGTTTCTGGATCTGGGGCGGCCGCTGGGGCCGCAGCTGGCGCTGTTCGCGCTGGCGACCGTCGGCATGGATATGATCACCATGAATGCCTATGGCCTGGGCGGGGCGGCGCTGGCGCGGCGGATGACGGCGCCGGGGTTCCGGCGCGGGTTCGATGCGGCCGTGGGGGGGCTGTTGCTGCTGGCGGCGGTGCTGATCGGCCTTCGGGTCTGAGGCGGAACCGGGGGCGTTCAGCCTTCGTTCAGGTGAAAAGGCCCTGGCTGGGGACAGCCAAGCTCTTGTTTCGGGCGGCGGGTGAGCGCACCTGTTGTCCCGGACGCCCCTCGCTTTCGGAGATGACCATGACCCTTCGTTCGACTCTTCGTCGCCCCGCGCTGTTCGCGGTGGCGGCCAGCGCCCTGGCCCTGACGGTCGCGGCCTGTGCGACGCCGACCGCCTATGGACCCATGCAGCCCGGTCGCTCGGGCGGCTATGCCGAGCAGCGGCTGGAGGCCAACCGCTTCCGCGTGGCCTTTGCCGGCAACTCCGTGACCTCGCGCGAGCAGGTCGAAATGTCGCTGCTGCTGCGCGCCGCCGAGCTGACGGTGCAGGAGGGCTATGACTGGTTCGCCACGGTGGACCGGGCGACCGACCGCGACACCCGCTATGTCGGGACGCGCGACCCCTTCTATGACCGGTATTATCGCGGCTGGAGCCCCTACTGGCGCTTCTACCGGGGCGGGGCGTGGAGCCGCTACGACCCGTTCTGGGACGATGTGAACGTGCGCCAGATCGACCGCTTCGAGGCGACGTCCGAGATCATCATGGGCCGGGGGCCGAAGCCCGCCGGTGACCCCAATGCCTTTGACGCGCGCGACGTGATCGCCAACCTGGCTCCGCGCATCGCGCGCTAGGGCCAGTTGAGGACGCCCCGGCCGGGTCAGCCCAGCCGGGGTGTTTTCAGGCGCCGCTTGTTGGCGTGGGTCTCGGGCGCCGAGCCCAGATCCTCGGGGATCTCGCCCTTGAAGTAATAGCGCTGCCAGGCCTCCTTGGCGGCCTCGGGATCGCCCTTGGCCAGACGCTGGTTGAAGTCGGTGCGCTGGCGGTTCCAGGCCTCGAACTGGTCCTTCATGCCCGGATTGGACTCCAGCGACCGGATCACCGGCTGGAACTGCTCGACCTTGCGCGCCTCGATCAGGGTGATGAAGCAGAAGGGCTCGCCGCGCTCGAACTTGACCGTGCAGGGGCGGGTGAAGATCCAGTTCATCGTGAAGGGGAAGGGCAGCCAGTCGGTCTCGATCAGGCCGGTCAGGGGCTGGATGCCGTCCTTGACGTGATTGGGCGCGCCGGTCGCCATC
Source organism: Brevundimonas sp. A19_0 (assembly GCF_017744255.1). Classification (GTDB taxonomy): domain Bacteria; phylum Pseudomonadota; class Alphaproteobacteria; order Caulobacterales; family Caulobacteraceae; genus Brevundimonas. The sequence goes on from NZ_JAGHQP010000008.1 coordinate 67,878, forward strand.
ATCTGCCAGCCCGGCGGAGTCCGGAACAGATATTGCGGATGCATTGTGATCACCCCGCGCGAGAAGTGCGAGGTGACGAAGTGGCTGAGGTCGGTGTTCACCCGGTCGGTGCGGATGCGGATATCTTCCTGACGCGGGCCACCGTTCCACTCGGCCGTGAAGTCGACCGGGCACAGGATCTCCCAGCCCGTCGTATTGGCCATGTTGAGCGGCAGGCAGCGATAGGGGTGGCGGCTGGCGAAGGCGTCCATCCAGGCGCGCGACTGGCGCCCCGGGACCATGTCCGGCGGCCGGGCCGTCATGGGATAGCACTCCAGTTCCACCTTGGACCCTCCGGTTCGGCATCGGTTCAGACCCCACCTCTATCCGGTGGCCCCGCGCGCGGTCAAAACCTATGATCGGGGGATGAGCGCTATGCCCACCCCGCCCCTCGACCGCGACGGCCTGCTGGACTGGATGACCGGCCATGGTCTTCGGCCGCAGACTCACGATCATCCGCCGGTGTTCCGGGTGGAGCAGGGCCATGCGATCAAGGCCGCCCTGCCCGGCGCCCACACCAAGAACCTGTTCCTGAAGGGACGGGGCGACCGGCTGTGGCTGGTCAGTGCGCGGCAGGACACGACCATCGACCTGAAGAAGCTGGCAAAGCGGCTGGGCTCTGACCGGCTGTCGTTCGGCTCCGAGGCCGCCATGGTCGAGACCCTGGGGGTGACGCCCGGCTCGGTCACGGCCTTTGGCCTGATCAATGATGTCGAGCGGCGGGTGCAGTTCGTGCTGGACCGGGCGCTGTGGACCGCGGCGGTCGTCAACTTTCACCCCCTGACCAATACGGCGACCACCGCCCTGGGCCAGGGCGATTTCCGGCGATTTCTGGCCCTGCTGGAACGGACGCCGGTGGTGGTCGATTTCACAGGGGAAGACGGCCCTGCGATCCTTGACCCGGTTGCTGATCCCGTGCCCGATGACCATGTGGCGTCAGACGCCCCGACCCATTCCGAGGAACCCTGAATGTCCCTGATCGACCCCGGCCAGCCGAACAGCAATGCCAGCCCCGAAGACCTGATCGTCGACGGCTCGGACGCGCAGTTCATGAAACAGGTGGTCGAGGCCTCGATGAGCCGGCCCATCCTGGTGGACTTCTGGGCCAGCTGGTGCGGCCCCTGCCGGCAGCTGACGCCCATGCTGGAAAAGGCGGTCAAGGCCGCCGGCGGCGCCATCGGCCTGGTCAAGATCGATATCGACAAGAACCCGGCCTATGCCCAGCAACTGCGCGTGCAGTCGATTCCGACCGTCTATGCCTTCGTGGACGGGCGACCGGTCGACGCCTTTCAGGGGGCGGTGCCGGAAAGCCAGCTGAAGGCCTTCATCGACAAGCTGACCGGCGGCAAGAGCGGCAATTCCGACGTCGAACAACTGCTGGCGCTGGGCAAGGAGTCCCTGTCGCTGGACGATCTGGGCGGGGCGGCCCAGGCCTTTGCCCAGGTGCTGACGCTGGACCCCGACAACCCCAAGGCCATCGCCGGCATGGCGCGGGTCTATCTGGCCGACGGCGACCGGGAGCAGGCGCTGCAGACGATCGCCATGGTCGGGCCGAATTCGACCGACCCCGATGTCCAGAGCGTGAGGGCCCAGCTGTCGCTGGGCGCGGCTCCGGTCGCGGACGACAGCGAGATCAATGCCCTGAAGGACCGGCTGTCGGCCGATCCGGGCGATCATCAGGCGCGCTTTGACCTGGCCGGGCTGATGGCCGCGCGCGGCGATCTGGCCGGGGCGGTCGATGCCCTGCTCGAGATCGTGCGCGCCGACCGTGAATGGAACGATCAGGCGGCGCGCAAGCAGCTGCTGACCGTGTTCGAGGCGGCGGGGCTGAACTCTGACGTGGCGAAGGACGGGCGGCGTCGCCTGTCGTCGCTGCTGTTCGCCTAGGGCCGGCGCGGTGGCCCAGGGCATCGTCAAGGTGACCGACCTGCCCCAGGTCATCCCCGTCTTTCCGCTGGACGGGGCGGTGCTGCTGGCGCGCGGTCAGCTGCCGCTCAACATCTTCGAGCCGCGCTATTTGAACATGATCGACGACGCCATGGCGGGCGATCGCATCATCGGCATGGTCCAGACCACCGGCGGCCCCCTCGACCGGCCGCATCTGGCCCCGGTGGGATGTGCCGGTCGGATCACCAGCTTCGCCGAGACTCCCGACGGCCGCTATATGATCACCCTCACCGGGCTGTGCCGGTTCGCCTCGGTCGAGGAGATCGACGCGCGGGCACCCTACCGGCAGGTGCGCGCCGATTTTCAGGCCTATGCCGCCGATCTGGTTCCCGCGCCGTCCAGTGCAGAGATCGGCCGTCCCGGTCTGCTGGAGGCGCTGGGCCGGTTCCTGGATCACCGGGGTCTCGACATCGACTGGGATACGGCGCGTGAAGCGCCGGCCGAGGCCCTGGTCAACAGCCTGTGCATGGCCCTGCCGTTCGAGGTGGCCGAAAAACAGGCCCTGATCGAAGCGAAGGATCTGGGCACGCGGGCGCAGGCCCTGACCGCGCTGCTGGACATCAATGCCGCCGACAGCGGGGACGAGGACGATCCGCCCCCGATGCAATAGGCCGCATGCCGCTGGACGCCCGCGCGGCGGCTTCTATGATTGCGGCATGAGCGACAGTTTCAACACCCCCTCGACCGTGGACCCGCGCCTGCTGGAGGTGCTGGTCTGTCCCGTGACGCGCGGCACGCTCAGCTATGACCGGGCGCGACAGGAGCTGGTGTCCAAGGGGGCCAAACTGGCCTTTCCAATCCGCGACGGTGTGCCGATCCTGCTGGTCGGCGAAGCGCGACAGCTGGATTAGGGTGTGTACCCATAAAATCGCCGACGCTACGGGTCCGCTTACAAGCGGCAAATCAATGTCCGCTTTCGACTCAAAGGGGACGTTTGGAGGTCAGCTCGCCGCCTGCTCAGAGGGCCGGATTCCGTCTGAGGTGGATGGGATTTGGTCGCAACTGGGAATCCCGTTGAGGATGGGAGCAAGGGGTTGCATTCGTAAAGGTTGACACGTCACGCCACGCCGTGGCGACTCCTTGGGTAGGATGAAGGAGGAGAGCCTGGCCATGACGTCCTCACGTTTCCTGATCGGCGGACTATTCGCTCCCGCCGTTCTCCTTCTCGTCGCGGCCTGTGCGTCAACACCCTCCGGGGACGATGCCGATGCGTATGTCGGGATGACGATCGATGTCGATCGCATGACGGTCACGACGCCAAGGTGGAGTTCAGGCCTCATCGACTGTTCAGACGATGCCGTTCAATGCCTTGAGGCCCCGGGGCGCTTCCTTGTTTCGATGCAACGTACTTGCGATAGAAGCGCCGAATGGCTGGCGGGCGGTCAGCGCTATCGGGCTATCGGAATAATGCCCCACTACGGGCTCCCGTCGGCCAGCTACATGTCGATGAAATATCCGCATGTGCACTGGTATTTCTGGGTGGGGCCGGGCTATTCGCGCTGGGCACGAACCGCCGGAACGCCGGGTGATAGCTCTTGGGACACCAATGAAACTATCGAGGAGTACCCGGTACGCATTATTGGATCGAATGACTGGTTCCGCTGCGGTCAAGCCTCCTGACGCCGTTACCCGCCGCGTGCTCTCAACTGGCTTGTGGAGAATGGCGAATGCGCCCGGCTCGTGGAACAAGCGATCACTCTGCTCGGACTCACATCAGTCGTGGTGCGGATCAGCTATAAGGGCGAATGAGCACCCTGATTGATTCTGTCCGCTTCCCACCCATAGCGGACAGTCCGCGAGTCCGCTTTTCGGAGGGCGTCGCGCGTCGCTCATGAGTACACGATCTAGACTGCCTCACCCCTGAGGAGCTTCGGCAGGTCGCCGGTGGCGCCGCCGGCTTCGTGCATGAAGGCGCGGCGCAGGGGGGCGATGCGGTTGACCGCGGCCATGCCGAGGTCGCGGACCGCGCGGACGGGCGCAATGTCGTTCGAGAACAGCTTCACAAAGGCGTCGAAGGCCAGGGTCAGCGCCACGGTGTCGAAGCGCCGCCACTGGGCATAGCGCTCCAGCACCGGCTCGGCGCCGATGTCCTCGCCCAGCAGGCGGGCATCGGCCAGCACCTCGGCGAGGGCGGCCACATCCTTCAGCCCCATGTTCAGCCCCTGCCCGGCGACCGGGTGGACGCCGTGGGCGGCATCGCCGATCAGGGCCACGCGCGGCGCGGTCATGGCGGTCGCGAGGCTGAGTTCCAGCGGATAGACGAAGCGCGGCCCCTCGGGCCGGACCTCGCCGAGGAAGTCGCCGAAGCGCCGCGTCAGATGGGCGAGGAAGGCCGGGTCCGAGGCGCTGCGCAGGGCCTCGGCCGCGCGGGTCGGCTCGGTCCAGACCAGACTGGCGCGCTGGTCGGTCAGCGGCAGGATGGCGAACGGTCCGCCGGGCAGGAAATATTCGTGGGCCACATTGCCGTGGGGCTCGGCCATACGGACCGTCGCGACCACTCCGCTCTGGCCATAGGGCTGACGGATGATGCCGATTCCGGCGGCGTCCCGCACCACCGACCGCCGACCCTCGGCCCCGACCACCAGCGAGGCCCGCACGCGCACGCCGTCCGAGAGGGTCACGGCGGAGCGGCCGATGCCGGTCTCGACCGCCGTCACCCCGACCGGGGCGCGCACGGTCACATCGGTCTCGCCCAGCGCCCGCGCGAGCGCCACGCGCAGACGGCGGTTCTCGATCATATAGCCGAGCGGTTCGCCCCCGGTGGAAGCGCCGATCTCGTCCGCGTCGAACCTGAGGAAGGCCGAGGACGGGGCGTGCGCCGCCGCCCCCGGGCGCCGTCCGTCGGTCACCAGAATCCGGTCCATCCGGCAGGCATGCGGGGCCAGATCCTCGCCCAGCCCGAGCGTGTGAAGCATGCGGTAGGTGGAAAAGGCGATGGCGGTCGAGCGGCCGTCGAAGGTGGGCGCCAGCTGGGCCTCGAACGGCTGGGGATCGACCACCGTCACCTCGAGCCCGGCCCGATGGAGGGCCAGGGCCAGGCTGGCCCCGGCCAGGCCGCCGCCGGCGATCAGGACGTCCGTGTCTGTGGTCTCGCTCATGCCCCCTTGTCGCGCCGGGAGGGCCGTCCGTCCAGTGCGGCGAAAGGCCCTCGCAAAGGGGCGAGGTGGCCGGTGAGGTAAACAGCCCCTTAACCCTCCTTCGGTCATGCTGGCGCATCGTCGCCCGATTGCCCGTGCCCGAGGAACACCGTCCGTCCATGTCCGCCGCCCTCGCCATCAGTCACCGCCTCTGGCTGAGTGCCCGCATCGTCTGGCAGGCGCCCGCCATCGTCCGCTTTCGCGGCATGCTGCAGGCCCTGTTGTCCGTGCTGCTGCTGATCGCCCTGATCTCGTGGAACCGGGACGATCCCAGCTGGAATGCCGCCTCGATCCACGCCCCGACCAACTGGCTGGGCGCGCAGGGCGCGGTGGTCGCCGACCTTTTCATGCAGTCGCTGGGGCTGGCGGTCTGGCCGGCCGCCCTGCTGTTGCTGGCGTTCGGACTGGCGATCGCCGTGGGCGATACGGTGCGGCACCGGCTGACGGTGACACCGATGCGAAGCCTGACGGCCACCCTGGGGGTGCTGGTGCTGGCGGCAGCCCTGTCCGCTCCGACCCCGCCGGCCATCTGGCCGCTGGTGACCGGGATGGGCGGTCTGGCCGGAGACGGGTTCAGCGGGGTGCTGGCCGCCGGGCTGGGTGCGCTGGGCCTGCCGGGGGAGAGCGCCCTTGCCCGGACCGTCATCGGTCTGGTGTTTCTGGCCGGGGCTGTCGTGGCCCTGGGCCATGCGCTCGGCCTGAGGCCCGCCGATCTGGCCGAGGGTCTGGCCTGGGTCCGGGGCCGGGGACAGGCCCGGTCGAGGCCGGCCGCCGAAGCGCCCCGTGCCCGCGCGCCGCGCCGGGCCCCGCCCCGGCCGAAGCCGGTCGATCCCGACACCGATGAGGCCCCGGTCCCCGCGCCCATGGCCGCCCGCACGGCCACGGCCCCCGCAGAGACTTCGGAGCCCCGCGTGGCCCCCACCCGCACGGCCCGCGCCCGCAAGGATGTCGACGTCGATCAGCGCACCTTTGACTTCGTGCGGCCGGAAGGGGCCTTTGACCTGCCGTCCCTGTCCACCCTGGCGAAGCCAGAGAAGCGCAATGGCGCGGTCGACGAGGATGCGCTGAAACAGAATGCCCGCCTGCTGGAGGAAGTCCTGCAGGAGTTCGGCGTGCGCGGCTCGATCGACCAGATCCGGCCGGGCCCGGTGGTCACCCTGTACGAGCTGGTGCCGGCCCCCGGCGTCAAGCACGGCCGGGTCGTGGCCCTGGCCGACGACATCGCCCGGTCGATGTCGGCCCGCGCCTGTCGCATCAGCGTGGTGCAGGGCCGGAATGCCATCGGCATCGAACTGCCCAATGCCAAGCGCGAGACCGTCTATCTGCGCGACCTGCTGGCCTCGGGCGAATATGACAAGCCCGCCCATCTGCTGCCGCTGGCGCTGGGGGAGACCATCGGCGGCGAGCCCTATGTCGCCGACCTGGCGCGCATGCCCCACCTGCTGATCGCGGGGACCACCGGTTCGGGCAAGTCGGTCGGGGTCAATGCCATGATCCTGTCGATCCTGTACCGGCTGAGCCCCGAGGAATGCCGCTTAATCATGATCGACCCCAAGATGCTGGAGCTCAGCGTCTATGACGGCATCCCGCACCTGCTGAGCCCGGTCGTGACCGATCCGAAGAAGGCGGTCGTGGCGCTGAAGTGGACCGTTCGGGAGATGGAGGACCGCTATCGCCGCATGTCCAAGCTGGGGGTGCGCAACATCGCTGGCTACAACGCCCGGGCGCGCGAAGCGCAGGAAAAGGGCGAGCATTTCGAGCGGACCGTCCAGACCGGCTTCGACGATCAGGGCCGCCCGGTCTATGAATCCGAGAAGATTCGGCCTGAGCCCATGCCCTATCTGGTCGTGGTGATGGACGAGATGGCCGACCTGATGCTGGTGGCGGGCAAGGACGTCGAGGGGGCGGTCCAGCGGCTGGCCCAGATGGCGCGCGCGGCCGGCATCCACCTGATCATGGCGACCCAGCGGCCCTCGGTCGATGTGATCACGGGCACCATCAAGGCCAATTTCCCGACCCGGATCAGCTTCCAGGTCACCTCCAAGATCGACAGCCGCACCATCCTCGGCGAACAGGGCGGCGAGCAGCTGCTGGGTCAGGGGGACATGCTCTATATGGCCGGCGGCGGTCGCATCACCCGCCTGCACGGCCCGTTCGTGACGGACCGTGAGGTCGAGGAAGTCTGTGCCCATCTGCGGGCGCAGGGCTCGCCCGACTATCTGGACCTGATCACCGATGAGCCGGACGACGAGGGCGGATCGGGCGGCGGCGACGCGGGCGGCACGGGCGACGACCTGTACGACCGCGCCGTGGCCGTGGTCACGCGCGACCGCAAGGCCTCGACCTCCTATGTCCAGCGGCGGCTGCAGATCGGCTACAACCGCGCGGCCTCGCTGATCGAGCGGATGGAGCAGGAAGGCGTGGTCAGCCCCGCCAACCACGCCGGCAAGCGCGATGTGCTCGCCGGACCGCCGCCTGTTTAGGTAGCTCTACCGCTCGGCTCGCGGAGCCTCGCTGCTTGAGAGCAGGTTTCTTCGCCCTGGCGCTCGCTGTTTGAGGGCGTGAACCTGCGGGCGGGAAGGGCGTTGATCGGGGCCGCCGGTGCGGTGATGTCCCGATTTCGATGAACGGGGCTTCATCGCAGCGCCGGAATATGGTCAGGCTGGAGCCATGACCGCGCCTTTCGGACGGGGGATGCTGCACCCTCGATCCCCGCAACGATCAAGGATGGATTCCATGACCACGCCCCCTCTTTCCCGCCGCGACTTCGGCCTGGGCGCCGCGCTGGGCGTGACCGGCCTGCTGGTCGCCGCGCCCGCCGTCATGGCCCAGGCCGGCCTGTCCGAGGCCGATCAGGCCGTGGTGCGCCGCGCCCAGACCTATCTGCGCGGCCTGACCTCTGCCCAGGGCGAATTCGTCGAGACGGGTGCCGGCGGCCAGCGCCGCACCGGCCGGTTCTGGCTGCAGCGCCCGGGCAAGATGCGCTTTGAGTACACCAACCCGGAAGGGCTGCTGGTGGTCTCGGACGGCAACAATGTCATGCGCTATGACCCGCGGCTCGAGGTGTTCCGTCAGGTGCCGCTGGGCGAGACCCCGCTGTCGACCTTCCTGTCGCGCGAGGTTCGTCTGGACCAGGGCGTGCGCATCGAGCGGGTCGTGCGTCGCGACTCGGGCGCCTTTGCCCTGGTGGCGCGGGACGCCCGCCGGCCCAACGACGGCTCGGTGACCCTGGCCTTTGCCGGCGACCCGATGCGGCTGCAGGAATGGACGGTGGTGGACGCCCAGGGCGCCCGCACCCGGACCCAGCTGACCAGCCTTCGCCCCGCGAGCGGGCTGTCGAACAGCCTGTTCCAGCTGCGCGACCCGACACGCCGTCCCGGCCGCAATCGTTGACGCTGACGCCCAGGGGGCGAATCGTGGCGGGCCAGTCACAGAAAAGGCCCGCTGATTATCGGTTTGACTTTTTCCCTTGGGCGTTGCACAATCACAACAGGCTGGGAGCAGCCATTTGACCGCTACGGATGTCATCCCCCTCCCTGCGGCAGAGACACCTTTGAAACGCCCGGTCTCCCCCCTTGGCCGGGCGTTTTTTTGCGCCCGTGCCGCGACGGCAAATTCTTGACGCAGGGCGGCTCACGGCTGCTAAGCCGAGGCCATGAGCCTTCGTCTGACCACCTGGAACATCAATTCGGTCCGCCTGCGCATCGATCAGGTCGCCCGCTATGTGGCCGAGAGCGCCACGGACGTCCTGCTGCTGCAGGAGATCAAATGCACGGATGACCAGTTCCCCGTGCGCGCCTTCGAGGAGATGGGCCTGCCCCATCTGAAGATCGGCGGCCAGAAGGGCTGGCACGGGGTGGCGATCGCCAGCCGCCTGCCGCTGGACGAGGCGCCGAACCTGGGCCTGTGCCGCGAAGGGCATGCGCGCTGCGTGTCGGCCACGGTGCGGGGCGTCGAGATCCAGAATTTCTACATTCCGGCCGGCGGCGACCTGCCCGACCGTGAGCTCAATCCGAAATTCGATCACAAGATGGACTTCTACGAGCGGCTGACCGCCGAGGTCGGCCGACGGGACCCGAAGGCCCCCCTGCTGCTGGCGGGGGATTTCAACATTGCGCCCGGCGAGTTCGACGTCTGGAACCACCGCTATATGCTGAAGATCGTCAGCCACACGCCGGTCGAGATCGAGACCCTGACCCGGCTGCAGGCGGCCGGGCAGTTTTCCGACGTGATCCGCGACGCCTTCCCCGAGCCCGAGAAACTGGCCAGCTGGTGGAGCTATCGGGCGCAGGATTTCCGCAAGTCCAACCGCGGCCTGCGGCTTGACCACATCTGGACCTCCCCGGGCCTGACGCCCGCGGTCGTGGCCGGCAGCGCCCGCATCCACGAGCCGGTGCGGGCCTGGGACCGGCCCAGCGACCATGCCCCGGTCAGCGTCGACCTGGACGTCTGAGCCCTAGAAGGGGAAGAAGATCGGGATGGCGACCATGGCCGCCACCCAGGTGACCAGATTGAGCGGCACGCCGATGCGGACGAAGTCCATATAGCTGTAGCCGGCCATCTGATAGACGAGCACATTGGTCTGGTAACCAAACGGCGTGGCAAAGGCCGCCGAGGCCGCCATCATCACGCACACCAGGAAGGGCCGGGGGTCGACGCCGAGGCTGACGGCCAGCGCCACCGCGACCGGCGTGATCAGCACCGCCACCGTGGCATTGGACAGCAGCTCGGTTGCGAACAGGGTCACGCCGTACAGGATGATCAGGGCCGCCAACGGCCCGAGAGGCCGGATCACATCGATCAACATGCCGGCGCCGGCCTGGGCCAGGCCGGTGACCTCGATGGCGATACCCAGCACAACCATGCCGGCGATCAGCAGCAGGATGTCGGGACGCAGGCCCGCATAGGCTTCCTCGGCCGTCAGGATCCGCAGCAGGATCAGGGCGACCGCACCGCCAAAGGCCGCCGCGGCGATGGGAATCCAGCCGAGGCCCGCCGCCACGACCACCACCACGAAAATGGCGAGCGCCACCATGGCGCGCTTGAACTCAAACGGCCGGTCGGCGGCGCTGTAGAGGCTGACGTCACCCAGATGGGCGTCGCCCGAGCCGTCCTCATTGGTACGGGCCTCGCCCAGACGCGGCAGGTTGAAGGGCAGGCGGAAGCGTCGCGCCGCCTGCTGGGTCTCGGCCTCGATACGGGCCTCCTCGGCGCGCTTGCGGCGGAGCGCCTCGGCCTCGTCGGCGGCCACCGACCGGCCCAGCTGGCGCGCGCCCACGAAATAGAGCCAGACCGCGCCGCTGGCCGCGATCACCAGACCCACGGGGGTGATCTCGAACAGGCCGAACACCGGCTGGCCGACATTGCGCGCCATGTCATTGACCAGAAGATTGGTCGAGGTGCCGATCAGGGTCAGCAGGCCCCCCATGACCGAAATGTGCGACAGCGGCATCAGGAAGCGCTTGGGCGACAGGTCGAGCGTCTTGGCCACATCGCGGATGACCGGCGCGGCCAGCACCACCACCGGCGTATTGTTGATGAAGCCGCCCAGCAGGCCGCACATGGCCATCACCAGCCAGACGCCGGTCGTGCCCAGCCGCAGGCACAGTTTGGTGGCCTGACGGATCAGGAGGCCGAGCAGGCCGGTCAGTTCGATCGCATAGGCAATGACGAACAGGGAGGCGAGGGCGATGACCGCGGGACTGGCAAAGGCGGCCTGCACCTCGACCGGACGCACCACGCCCAGCAGCAGAAGGACAGCGGCGCCGGTCAGGGCCACGACGTCCGACCGCACCCGGCCGTGAATCAGCACCCCGACCACGGCCACCAGCACCGTCAGCGCTATGATCTGGTCGAAAGTCATCCGCCTTCAAGACGCGTCGCCGGGCGCGGCGTCAATACGGATAACGGAAATTCGTCTTCCGCCCGGAGTGTGCTAAGGCCTTGGCATGTTTGGCATTGCGACGATGGCATCACGGCGGGGTCTGGTCGCGGGGCGGGTGGCCCTGGCCGTGGGGCTGGGCCTGGGCCTGACCCAATGCGACCGCGAGCCGCGGCCCGAGCCGGCCGACGCCACGCCCATCGTCGATGAAACGCCCGCGCAAGCCGAAATGCCGCCGCCGACCACCCTGGACCGCAGCGCCTTCCTCGGCGCGGTCTCCCGGGCGGGCTCGGCCTATGCCGCCGGGTCAACGCCGGAAGGGCCTGACACTCTGGTCGGCCGGACCTTTGCCATCCGACTGCCCTTCGGCTGTGGCGAGCCGCGCCCGGCCCCGCCCATCGACGCCGCCCCGGCCCGTGAGGAAACCGACGCCGGCCTGCCGACGGTCAGCTGGGGCACGGACAAGGCCACCCTGAACCTGTCGCTGACGCCCGATGACTGGGCCGAGACGGCGCTGATCGTGGGATCGGGTGCCTCGGATCGCTGGGAAGCGGTCGAGGGGTTCTGGGTGCCCCGGCCCTGGCTGGGCAATGAGACCTGTCCGCAGATCACGCGCGACCCGCTGGTCGGGGTGAGTGGCCAGCCGGCCGCCCAGACGGTCGGCCTGGCCTCGGTGCACGAGACGAACGGATCGCGGCTGGCCCGGCGCGACGGCCAGGCCTATCGCTTTACCCTGCGCGGCGAGGACGGGCGCCCGCCCGTGCCCTCGCCCATGGGCTATCGTGTGGTGTTGGAGGGCCGGTTCGCCGCCTTCCCCGACGGCCGCGCCATTCGCTGCCGCGCCGCCAGCATCGACCAGCGCCCCATCTGTATCGCCGCCGTCCAGCTGGACCGGGTGGCGTTCGAGGACGGGGGCTCCGGCGCCGTGCTCAGCGAGTGGCGTCCCGGATAGCGCCTTCGGCGCTTCCGGGATGACAAACGGGTTCCCTGACGCCTACGGCTGAAGCCGGTAGCCGCCCTGGTCGGTGACGAGGATACGGGCCTGGCCCGGTTCGGGCTCGATCTTCTGGCGCAGGCGATAGATGTGGGTCTCGAGCGTGTGGGTGGTGACCCCGGCGTTGTAGCCCCAGACCTCGGTCAGCAACTCCTCGCGCGACACGGCCTTGGCGCCCGCGCGATACAGGTATTTGAGGATATTGGTTTCCTTCTCGGTCAGGCGGATCTTGCGCCCGCCCGAGGCGGTCAGTGACTTGGCCGCCGGACGGAACTCGTAGGGCCCGATGCCGAACACCGCGTCCTCGGACTGCTCGTGGCTGCGCAGATGGGCCCGGATGCGGGCCAGCAGCACGGCGAAGCGGAAGGGCTTGGCGATATAGTCGTTGGCCCCGGCGTCGAGGCCGAGGATGGTGTCGGAGTCCGAGGTCTGGCCCGTCAGCATGATGATGGGCGTCGAGACGCCGGCCTTGCGTAGCAGACGACAGGCCTCGCGGCCGTCCATATCGGGCAGATCGACGTCCAGCAGGATCAGGTCCACGCGCGAATCCCGCCCCATGCGGATGCCGTCCGTCGCATTGGCGGCCTGTCGGGGCACGAACTCCTCGTGGAGGGCCAGCTGTTCGGCCAGCGCCTCGCGCAGGTCGTCGTCGTCGTCGATGATCAGCAGGGTCTTGGGCGTGGGCATGATCCGATGATGGCGAGCGTCGCGCCCCACGCCAAGAGCAGGCCTGCGTTTTCCGTCGTTTCAGCCCGGGTCGCGCTCGCCGAACAGGGCCGTTCCGACCCGCACATGGGTGGCGCCCAGCCGGATGGCGGTCTCGAAATCGCCGCTCATCCCCATGGACAGGACCGGCAGGCCGTTCCGGCGCGCGATCTTCGCCAGCAGGGCGAAATGGGGGCCGGGCGCCTCGTCGACGGGCGGAATGGCCATCAGTCCCTCGACCGACAGGCCGTGCACATCGCGCACGCGGGCGATGAAGGCGTCGGCGTCGCGCGGGGCGATCCCGGCCTTCTGCGGCTCCTCTCCCGTATTGACCTGCACAAGGACGCGCGGCCGCTTGCCCAGCTTGTCGGCGGCCCGGGCAAGGGCCTCGGCCAGCCGGTCGCGATCCACCGTCTCGATCACATCGAAGCGGGCCAGTGCCGCCTCGGCCTTGTTGGTCTGCAGCGGGCCGATCAGGCGCACGTCTCCGGCCAGACCCTCTGCTTCGGAGGCCCCCCAGCGGTCGTCGGCCTCCTGCACCCGGTTTTCACCGAAGACGGTCTGGCCCGCCTCGATCAGGGCCTTCACCCGGCCCCAGGGTTGGGTCTTGGTGACCGCCACGAGGGTGACGTCGGCCGGGTCGCGGCCGGCCTCGCGCGCGGCAGCGGCCATCCGCGCCTGCACAGCGGCGAGACGCGCGGCGATGGACTGGGGGGCGGAGTCGGGCGAAGAGGAGGACATGGCGGGCAATCCGGACGAAAGAGGCCTCTGGCAGGCCGCACAGGCTCTAAACCGCGCGGCGGCGGCTGTCAGCCCGGCGGTCTCCGCCCTGCCCCCCCTGCTGTTCTTCACCGATCCTGCGCGCACGCCCCGGCCGTGGGAGGTGGCCGCCCGGATGCCCGCCGGGTCGGGCGTGGTCTATCGGGGCTTCGGTCGCGCAGAGGCGGGCGAGGAGGCCCGACGCCTGAGACAGGTGACCACAGCGCGCGGCATGGTGCTGCTGATCGGTCAGGATGACGGGCTGGCCGAGGCTGTGGAGGCGGACGGCGTCCACCTGCCCGAGCGTGAGCGCGGCCGGGCCGCCACCCTTCGCCGTCAGCATCCACGCTGGATCCTGACCGGCGCCCTGCACGATCCGGAAGCCGTGCCAGCGGACACGGACCGGGCGCTGGACGCCCTGGTGCTGTCGCCTGTGTTCCGCGCGGGCGGGGCCAGTGCCGCGCGCGCGCCGCTGGGCGCCGAAGAACTGGCCCAACGGGTCGCCCGGCTCGGCCGGCCGGCCTATGGGCTGGGCGGGATCACAGCCGGGAGCGTCAGGGCGCTGTCGGGCAGCGGCCTGTGCGGGATTGCGGCGATCGACGGGGTGCTGGAGGCCTTTGGCCCCAAGGCGTCCTAGAAGCGGAAGATGCTTTCCAGACGGACGCGCGGCTGGGTGCGCGTATCGGATTCGCGCAGCCGGGCCGGATCCGGGTCGGGCGTGGCCAGACCGGCCGCCGCGCCGACCCGCAGGCTGGGATTGACGCGATAATAGGCGCCGGCCTCGACATCGCCCCACTCGGCCTCGCGACCGACGGGCTGGCTGAGGTTGAAGTCCAGGCCCCAGCGGCCGCTCTCATTGACGCGCAGGCCCCGGCGCTGGCCCGAACGGGCGGCGCGGTCGGCATCGCTGAGCGAGACGGCGGGTGCCTGGGCGCGGGGGGACGTCTGGGTGCGGGACTGGGCCGATGCCTCGGGAGCCGGGAGCAGGGCAAGGCCCACGACCGCCACCGCGAGCGGAAGGGCAAGGCAAACGCCGAGCGGGCCGCGGGGGGCCTTGTCCGGTCCTGTGCGCATGTGGCGCATATTCCTGCCCTTCGAGCCTTCGACTCTGGTTGGTACCCTCAGGCAAATACGCGCCCGTGGCACTTTTATGATCAAAGCTAAGACACTGGCCGTTCGCACGGTCAATGCAAAGCCGCCGTCGGGGTTGCCCCGGGCGCGACTCATTTTTCGCCTGTGGCGCAAGCGTCACGCGAATTCGGGGGGCTATTCCCCCAGACACCTCAGGGCGACCTCGAGGTTCCGCAGGCCGTCCTCGCCCGTGACCGCCGGGGTCTCGCCGGTGCGGATGGCGTGGACGAAGGCCTCCAGCTCCTTCTTGAGCGGCTCATTGGGCCAGCTATGGACGCCGCGCGTCGAATAGCTGCCGTCGGGCTGCTGGCCGAAATATTCGGTCACCTGACGCGTCATCAGGTCGGCCACCACGAATTTGGCCTTGGTCGCGACCTGCAGGGTGCGGGTCTTGTACGGCGTCACCCAGTTGGTGGTGATGTGGGCGATGGTGCCGTTGGCCAGCCGGAATTGCAGCAGGGCCGTATCCTCGCGCTCGGCCTTGGTGCGGGCCAGCTGCGGCTGCACCTCGACGATCTCGCTGTCGGTCAGGTGGCGGATGATGTCGATATCGTGCACCGCCAGATCGATGACCACCCCGACCTCGCCCATACGGGGCGGGAAGGGGCCGACCCGGGTGATCTGGATCGAGATGACGTCCTCGTCCTTGATCGCGCGCTTGACCGCCTCGACCGCCGGATTGAAGCGCTCGACCTGACCGACCATCAGCATCCGGTCATTGGCCCTGGCCGAATCGATCAGGCGCTGGGCATCCGCGACGGTCGCCGCGATCGGCTTTTCGACCAGTACATGGACGCCGCGCTCCAGCAGGGCCACGCCCAGATCGGCATGGGTGCGGTTGGGGGTGGCGATCACGGCGGCGTCCAGACCGGCCTCGGCAAAGGCCTCGGCGCTGGTCACGGGCGAGGCGCCATAGGCCTCGGCCACGCCCTGGGCGACCACGGTATCGGGGTCGAACACATGGGTCAGGTTCACGTCGCGGATGTCGGTCAGCACCCGGGCATGGTTACGGCCCATGACGCCGGCGCCGGCCACGCCGATCTTCAGAACTTGCATCAGGCTTATCCCTTGTAGCTGGCGACCGCGGCGATGATGCGGTCCTGGGTGGCCTCGTCCAGATCCGAATGCATGGGCAGGCTCAGCACCCGGTCCTTCAGCCGCTCGGTGACCGGCAGGCCCCCGGCCCCTTGCGGGAAACGGGCATAGGCCGGCTGCATATGCATGGGCACCGGATAATAGACGGCGGTCGGCACGCCCTCGCCCTTCAGATGGGCGATCAGGCTTTCACGGTCGTCGTGCTCGATCGTGTACTGGGCCCACACCGAAACCCCGCCCTCGATCACATGCGGCACCGCCGCGACATGCGGAGAGAGGTGCTCGTTGTAGCGGGCCGCGATGCGGTTCCGCCATTCGATCTCCTCGGGGAAGACCTTCAGCTTCTCGATCAGGATAGCCGCCTGAATCGTATCAAGGCGCGAGTTCATGCCGATCCGCATGGCCAGATATTTGGGATCGTGGTCGAAGGTCTGGCCCTGCATGTCCTTGGCCACGACCTTGCCGTGCACGCGCAGCGAGTCCATTTCCTCGGCCAGATCGGCGTCGTTGGTCAGCACTGCCCCGCCGTCGCCGTAGCAGCCCAGCGGCTTGGCCGGGAAAAAGCTGGTGGTCGTGACATCGGCCCACTTCAGCGGATGGGCGCCATTCAGTGTACAGCCAAAGCCCTGCGCCGAGTCCGAGATCAGCTTCATGTCGTGGCGGTCGCACAGGGCCCGGATCGCCGGATAGTCGGCGGGCTGGCCGAACAGGTCGACGGCGATGACCACGCGTGGTTTCAGCTTGCCCTCGGCCTTCACCGCCTCAATGGCGGCCTCCAGCTTCTGCGGGTCCATATTGTATGTCTTCGGATCGACATCGACGAAGACGGGCGTGCAGCCCAGCCACGGCACCACCTCGGCGGTCGCCGTGAAGGTGAAGCTGGGCACGAACACCGCGTCGCCGGTGCGCAGGCCCCAGGCCATCAGCGGCAGGATCAGGGCGTCGGTGCCGTTGGCACAGCCCAGTGCGTGTTTAGCCTGACCAAAGGCGGCCAGGTCCTCCTCGAACTGGCGGACCGGCGGGCCCATGACCCAGGCGCCGCTTTCCACGGCGGCCATCACGGCGGCCTCGATCTTGCCGCCGAGGCGACGGCGCTGGGCCTGAAGGTCGATGAAGGCGATGCTCATGAACGTCTGTCTTCCTGTGCGGCGGGGTGCCCCGCGTCCGGAGGCGCGCCATAGCAAGGGCGCGCCTCACTGACCAAACGGGAAACGGTCACTTCACGTTGCGGCTTTTTACGATGCGCCCTAATCAGGGCGACCTCAATGCCTGTCCCCCGGACGGGCCGGACCGACAGCCACCCACGGGAGAAGGCGTGACTTCAACACCGGCGTCCGCCGGCCTTGCGGCCGTATTTCTGGATCGGGACGGGGTTCTCATCGACGACGTCGGCTACCCCCACCGTGAGGATCAGCTGGCCTTTGTGCCCGGCGCAGCCGAAGCCGTCCGTCGGCTGAACACCCTGGGCTATCTGGTGGTGATCGTGACCAACCAGTCGGGCGTGGCGCGCGGCATGTTCACCCATGGGCAGATGGAAGCCTTCAACGATCTGATCGTGCGTCGGCTGGCGGCAAAGGGGGCCCGTATCGGGGCGGTCTATGCCTGTCCGTATCACGCCGAGGCGGTCGATCCGGCCTGGCGCCACCCGGACCATCCGGACCGCAAGCCCAACCCCGGCATGATCCACCGCGCCATCGCCGACCACGGCATCGACCCGAAGCGCGCCTTCATGATCGGCGACCGCCCCAGCGACATGGAGGCCGCACGCCGTGCCGGCATTCCGGGCTTCCTGTTCGACGGTGGAAATCTCGACGATTTCGTTCGCGACCTGCTGGCGATCTGAGGCATAAATTCTACATGGGGTGAAATACCCCGCCCCAGCCTGTCGGAGCCCTGACCATGACCGAGACCCGGACCTATGCCGAGCGTCGCTTCACCTCCGAGGACGGTCTTGACCTCTATGCCCGCGACTATGCGGGGGCGGACGGTCAGGCGCGCCTGCCGGTCATCGCCATCCACGGCCTGACCCGTAATTCGGCCGACTTCCACGGCATCGCCACCCTGCTGGCCCAGAGCGGTCGTCGCGTCCTGGCGGTCGATGTCCGGGGGCGCGGCCGCTCGGACCGGGCCCCCGATCCCATGACCTATCAGCCCGCCACCTATGCGAAGGACGTTCTGGCCCTGCTGGCCCAGACGGGCATCGAGCGCGCCGTGTTTCTGGGGACCTCCATGGGCGGTCTGATCACCATGGCGGTTGCCGCCCTGCGGTCGCGGGTGATCGCGGCGGCCATCCTCAACGACATCGGGCCCGAGGTGGACAAGGCGGGTCTGGCCCGCATCGCCGCCTACACCGGCCAGCCGGTCGACACACCGACCTGGGAGGCCGCCGCCGCCTATGTCGAGAAGACCAATGGCGTCGCCTTCCCCCACTATGGCCCCGACGAGTGGGCGGCCTTTGCCAGGCGCGTGTTCCGCGAGGGCACCGAGGGCACGCCGGTGCTCGACTATGATCCGGACATCTCGGTGCCGATCCGCGAGGCGGGCGACAAGGCGCTGGTCCCCAATCTGTGGCCCATGTTCGGGCGACTGGCCAAGGGGCGCCCGACCCTGCTGGTGCGCGGCGAAACCTCGGACCTGCTCAGCGCCGACATCGCCGCCAAGATGCGCAAGCGCGCCCCCAGGATGGACTATGTCGAGGTGCCCGGCATCGGCCATGCGCCCATGCTGGACGAACCCGCCGCGCGGGCCGCCATCTTCGAATTCCTGTCGGACGTGCCCTGAGCGAAGGGGGCTCAGGCCTTCTTGACGAACTCGGTGCGCAGCACCAGCCCCTTCACCTTGTCGACATTGGCCTCGATCTCGTCGGGGTCGCCCGTCAGGCGGATCTTGCGCACCATGGTGCCGCGCTTCAGCGTGACCCCGCCCGAGCCCTTGACCTTCAGGTCCTTGATCAGGGTGACGCTGTCGCCGTCGGACAGTTCATTGCCGTTGGCGTCGCGGGTCGGGGTATCGCTCATGTCGGGTCTTTCGTTGAAGCGGTCCTGACTGGCACATTGGCATCCAGTTCGTCCAGCCACACGCGGGCGGACACATCCGAGGGTGCGCGCCAGTCGCCCCGCGGGCTCAGCGACCCGCCGGTCACCACCTTGGGCCCGTTCGGCAGTGCCGAGCGCTTGAACTGGCTGGCCTGGAAGAAGCGGACCAGGAATTTGCGCAGCCAGAAGACGATCGTCTCCAGATCGTATTCGACCTTTTCGGCGTCCGGCGTCCCCGAGGGCCAGTGCCCGCTTCCGGCATCCTTCCACGCCTGCCAGGCCAGGAAGGCGACCTTGGACGGCGCCATGCCATAGCGGCTGAAGTGGAACAGGAAGAAGTCGTTCAGCGCATAGGGGCCGACGGTCGCCTCGGTCGACTGGATCTGGCCGTCCTTCGCCGGCACCAGTTCGGGCGAGATTTCGGTGTCGAGGATGGCCTTCAGCACGGGGGTGGCCTCGGCGCCGACCAGCTCCCGGTCGGCCACCCAGCGGATCAGGTGCCGGATGAGGGTCTTGGCCACGCCGGAGTTGACCCCGTAATGGCTCATGTGGTCGCCCACGCCATAGGTGGCCCAGCCCAGCGCCAGCTCGGACAGGTCGCCCGTGCCGATGACAAAGCCGTCGTGCTGATTGGCCAGCCGGAACAGATAGTCGGTCCTCAGGCCCGCCTGCACATTCTCATAGGTGATGTCGTGGACCGGTTCGCCGTTCGCCGCCGGATGGCCGATGTCGGCCAGCATCCGCTCCGCAGCCGGGCGGATATCCAGCTCGGCGGCCGTCACGCCCAGCGCCTTCATCAGGGCCCAGGCGTTGGCCTTCGTCCCCTCCGACGTCCCGAAGCCCGGCAGGGTCCAGGCGCGTATGCCGGTGCGCGGCAGCTCCAGCCGGTCAAACGCGCGACAGGCCACCAGCAGGGCATGGGTCGAATCCAGCCCGCCCGAAATGCCGATGACCACGGTCTTCGACCCGGTGGCGGTCATCCGTTTCATCAGGCCCTGGACCTGGATATTGAACGCCTCATAGCAGTCGCGGTCCAGTCGCGCGGGGTCATCCGGCACAAACGGGAAGCGGTCGACGGGGCGGATCAGGTCGGCGGCTGCGGACGCCTCGCGGGTCGAAAAAAGAACGGTGTCAAAAGAGGAGGGGCTCACCTCGGCTCGCGCACAGTCGGCAAAGGTACCGTTCCGGAGGCGGTCGTCGCCGATGCGCGCCACATCGACATCGGCAATCGTCAGATGCGGCGTCAGGGCAAAGCGTTCGCCCTCGGCCAGTTGGGCGCCCAGTTCGTGGATCAGGCTCTGGCCGTCCCAGGCGAGGTCGGTGGTCGACTCGCCCCAGCCGGACGCCGAGAACACATAGGCTGACAGGCTGCGGGCCGACTGGCTGGCGCACAGCAGGGCGCGCTCGTCTGCCTTGCCGATCACGATGTTGGAGGCCGACAGGTTGCACAGGATGCGCGCCCCGGCCATGGCCTGCCGTGTCGAGGGAGGCAGAGGCGCCCAGAAGTCCTCGCAGATCTCGACGCCGAAACAGAAGCCCGGGCGATTGTCGGCCTCGAACAGCAGGTCCGTTCCGAAGGGGACTTCCTCGTCGTTCAGGATGAACGGCGGGCCGCAGGACGCATCGGCCGAAGCCGGCGAGAACCAGCGCTTCTCATAGTATTCGCGATAGTTGGGCAGATAGGTCTTGGGCACCACGCCGATCACTCGCCCTTCGGCCATCACCACGGCACAGTTGTAGAGCCGCTCGGCGTGACGGATCGGGGCGCCGGCGACCACGGCGATTGCTGCATCGGCGGTCACCTCGGCCAGCCGCGCGATCTGCCGATCCACCTCGTCCAGCAGCGCCTCCTGCATCAGCAGGTCGTCCAGCGCATAGCCGCTCAGGCTCAGCTCGGGAAAGACGATCAGGTCGACGCCCTGTTCGGCCGCCTGTTCGATCAGACGGATATGCTCGTCGGCGTTGGCCTTCGGGTCGGCCGGGTGGACGACAGGGGTGGCCGCCGCCACGCGCACAAAGCCGTGGGTCGCGGGGCTGAAGAAGGGATGTGTCTGGGCCATCAATCCATCCGGGCGCGCGCCGAGGGCGCATCTGGGCGCCGACCGCCGCCTTGTCGCACATAGAGGGCGGATTTCCCAAGATGGGGTTTCTTCGTGTCACAGGTGACGCTGGCGACGGCGACCGCTAAAGCGGACCCATGAACGACGCACCGAAAAAAGGCTGGTTCCAGCGGCTGAGCGACGGGCTGTCCCGCTCCTCGCGCCAGATGACCGAACAGGTGGTGGCCACCTTCGTCAAGGAACCCCTGTCCGAGGCGGCCCTTGAACAGCTGGAAGAGCATCTGCTGGAAAGCGATCTTGGTCCGGCCGCGACCGACCGCATCGTCGAACGCTTCCGCGCGCTGCGATTCGGCGCCGGCGCCTCCGAGGTCGAGGTCAAGACGGCCCTGGCCGAGGCCGTGGCCGATGAACTGCGCTCGCACGAGGCCCGCTATGAGCCGCTGGACGGCCCGCGCCCCTTCGTCACCCTGTTCGTCGGGGTCAACGGCTCGGGCAAGACGACCACTCTGGGCAAGATCGCCGCCGATCTGACGGGGCAGGGCGCCAAGGTCATGATTGTGGCCTGCGACACCTTCCGGGCGGCTGCCCGCGAACAGCTCAAGGTCTGGGCCGACCGCGCCGGCGCCACCTTCGAAAGCCGCCGCGACGGCGCCGATCCCGCCGGTCTGGCCTTCGATGCCCTGACCCGGGCCCGGGCCGAAGGCTATGACGTCGTCCTGATCGACACAGCCGGGCGGTTGCAGAACAAGTCGGCCCTGATGGACGAACTGCTGAAGATCGTCCGCGTCCTGAAGAAGGTCGATTCCGAGGCCCCGCACGAGACCCTGCTGGTGCTGGACGCCACCGTCGGCCGCAATGCGCTGGAGCAGGAAAAGATCTTCGGCCGCACGGCCTATGTCTCGGGTCTGGTGATGACCAAGCTGGACGGTACGGCGCGGGGCGGGGTGCTGGTCCCGGTCGCCCAGGCGTCGGACGCCCCCATCAAGCTGATCGGGGTGGGCGAGGGAATCGACGATCTCCAGCCCTTCGATGCCGAGGCCTTCTCCCGGTCGCTGGTGGGTCTGGAGGCCCGGTCATGAGCACGCGCAAACAGCCCCCCGCCTGGGTTCGCCAGGCCGTCGACTTCGGTGCGCTGGCGGCCTTCGGCGGCGCCTTCCTGTTCTACCGGATCAAGGGCCTGCCGGGCGACGAGGCCCTGGTCCAGGCCACATGGTTCCTCGTCGGCGGGGCCGCGATCGCGGTGATCGTCGGGGCGGTGGTCGAGCGCCGGCTGGCCCTCATGCCCCTGATCGTCGGGGGGTTCGCCCTGGTGTTCGGCGTGCTGACGCTCGTCACCCAGGACGACATCTGGGTGAAGCTGAAGGTGACGGTGCTGAACCTGACGCTCGCGGTCGCCCTGCTCGGGGGCCTGCGGCTGGGCAAGAACCCGCTCAAACTGCTGCTGGGCAGCGTCATCCCGATCAATGACCGCGCCTGGCGAATCCTGACCCTGCGCTACGGCCTGTTCTTCGCCGTGGTCGGCCTGACCAATGAACTGGTGCGCAGCGAGGCGCTTGTCGGCTGGGCGATGAGCCAGATCGGGCGCGAGGGGATCGATCCCGCCGATGTCTGGGTCAGCTTCCGGGGCGTCCTGTGGATCGCGTCCTCGGTGTTCGGCATCTGCAACCTGCCCCTGATCCTGCGGAATCTCGAGCCGGGCAGCGACGAGAGCGTCCCGCCGATCGAGGGGCCCAACGCCGCGCCGTGACATCGGCGACCGAACGGCGGCGCCAACGGAAGAAATGTCGCGCAGCCGTCGTCAAAGCGTAAAGCGGCGCTGATAGCCCTTGGATGTTCAGGAACGCCGAGGGGAGGCGATCGGTATGGTCAAGTCGGGCAAGAAGGCGCGCGAGGCCGGCGCGCTCGCCGAATCCCCCAGCCATCTGATCCATCGCGCCCTCCAGCTCGCGCTGGACGTCTATACGCGCGAAGTCGGATCGGACGGCCTGACCCAGCGCCAGTTCGCCGTGCTCGAGGCGGTCTCCCTGCGGGGCGGCCTGACCCAGACCGATCTGGTCAAGGCGACCGGCATCGATCGCTCCACCCTGGCCGATCTGGTGGCCCGTATGACCCGGCGGGGCCTGCTGTCGCGCGAGCGCTCGACGCTGGATGCCCGCGCCATGGCCGTCCACCTGACACCTGAAGGCGAGACCGCCCTCGCCGACGCCCGCCCGCGCGTGATCGAGGCCGACCGCCAGATCATGGCCCTGCTGCCCAAGGCCCGGCGCGAGAGTTTCCTCGAGATCCTGACCGAACTGGCCGGTGCGGCCGATGCGGCCCCCGAGGAGGCCAAGGCCGAGGCCCGCGCCGAGAAAAAGCGCCTCAAGGAGCTGCGCAAGGCGGAAAAGGCCGCGCTCAAGGCCGAAAAGGCCGCCTCAAAAAAGTCTGGCAAGAAGGGGGGCAAGGGCAAGGACAAGGACGCTCCTGCCGCCAAGCCCGAGCCCGAGGCCGCCTAGGCGCGCGTGCCGCTGACGGCGCGGAAGCCGGCCGAGGCAAACCGCACCATATACTCGCAGGCACTGTCCAGATCTCCGGACTGGCACAGGCCGCCGGATAGCCGGTCCAGCCGCCCGGTCTCGCCCAGCGTCAGGGTCAGCGCCCCCGACAGATTGTGCCAGCCCCAGTACAGGTCGGCGTCGCTGGCGTCCGGAAGCACCACGCGCAGCAGGTCGATCAGGCGCCGGATCGACGGGTCGAAGTAGCGGGCCATGGTCTCGCCGCCGAAGGTCGGATTGGCATTGGTCTGGGCCACCAGCGCGGAATAGTGTTTCCAGCCCGGCCCGCCCTTCAGCGACCACTGGAACGGGGGCCGCAGGAAGGCTTCCAGCAGGCCCTCCAGCGTCATGGCCCCTTCATGCTCGCGGGCATAGCGGTTGATGGCCTCGACCCGCTCATTGTTCCAGACCTCGGCCCGGCGCAGGAAGACGGCGTCAAACAGGTCGCGCTTGGCCCCGAAATAATAGTGCACCAGCGCCGTATCGACTCCGGCCTCGCGGGCCACCTCGCGGATGGTCACTCCATAGAAGCCATGCTTCGAGAACAGGTCCTCGGCGGCATCCAGGATCGAATCACGCGTCTCTCCGTTGCGCCCGGCCTGATTCTTGGCGGGCCGACCCCGCTTTGCCGCAGGGGTCCCGGGCCGTGTCCGATGGCTGCGCTCGACGGGCGGCTCGGCGGCCGGCGGGGCGGAAGGCTTGCTCATGGCGGCAAGCTAGTCGCGCCGGTCAAGGGGGGCAATCGGCGCCGGGGCCGGGCTCCTGCCCTGTGCATTCCTGCCACAGGCCCGCCCCATTCCCCCTCCGCGACAGGCGTCACGGTTTGACAGAAGGGCAAAAACAGGGTCAGTCTGCCGAAAATCATTGAACGCTGAATAAAAGCGTCTCGGGCTGGAAACAGAGATTGGGGTTCCAAATGAACAGACTCGTCAAGACCGTCCTCCTGGCGGGAGCCGCCTGGGGCGCGCTGTCCGCTACCGCCATTGCGCAAGAGGCTCCCGCACAGGAGCCGACCGCCACTTCGCTGGACGAAATCATCGTCACCGCCCGTCGTCGTGACGAGCAGCTGAAGGACGTGCCGGTCGCCGTGACCGCCCTCTCGGCCGAGCGCCTCGAGGAAACGGGCGCCACCGACATCACCGCCCTCCAGCAGCAGTCGCCCAACGCGACCGTCCAGGTGGCCCGGGGGTCGAACTCGACCCTGATCTCCTTCATCCGCGGCGTCGGCCAGCAGGACCCCCTGTGGGGCTTTGAGCCGGGCGTGGGCCTGTACGTCGACGACGTCTACATCGCCCGTCCGCAGGCCGCCGTTCTCGACATCTTCGACATCGAGCGCATCGAGGTCCTGCGCGGACCGCAAGGCTCGCTGTACGGCCGCAACACCGTCGGTGGCGCGATCAAATACGTCACCTCGCGCCTGTCGCCCGAGGCCGAAGCCACCGTCCGCGCCGCCTACGGCACCTACAACCAGATCGATCTGGTCGCCTCGGGCAGCCTGCCGCTGACCGACAACTTCCGCGTCGGCGCCGCCTTCGCCAACCTCACGCGCGACGGCTACGGCCGGAACATCAACACCGGCGCCGAACACTACGACAAGGACGTCACCGCCTTCCGCGCCAGCGCCGAGTTCACCCCGCGCGACGAAGTCTTCTTCCGTCTGGCCTATGACCGGACCCAGGATGACTCCAACCCGCGTCACGGCCACCGCGAAGTGGCCGGCGTCGGCTACGGCGCCAACTCGCCGGGCAGCGTCTACGACACCTACGCCGGCGTCGGTGACGAAAACTCGGTCGAAAGCGAGGGCCTGTCCTTCACCGGCCAGATCGACGTCAGCGAGCACTGGACCTTCAAGGCGATCTCCGCCTGGCGCGAGGGGCGGACGGACACCGTCATCGACTTCGACAACACGCCCGCGCCCACGCTCGACATCCCGGCCTACTATGCCGACGAGCAGTACACCCAGGAGTTCCAGTTCCAGTTCGACTATGACCGGATCCAGGGCGTGTTCGGCGTCTTTTATCTGGACGCCACCGCTGAAGGCGCCTTCGACACCATCCTCGGCGGCGCGGGCATTGTCATCGGCACCGGCGGTTCGGTGGAAACCGAGAGCGTGGCCCTGTTCGGCGACGTGAACCTGGACCTGACCGACCGTCTGCACCTGGGTCTGGGCGTTCGCTGGACGCAGGACTCCAAGACCGGCGAGGTCTTCCGCGCCAACTATCTGGGTGCCACGCGCTCGCCCCTGCTCGGAGGCTCGGCCCGGGCGCCGATCCTGCTGCGCACCGACTACACCAACTCGCGCAACTACGATGACGTCTCGCCGCGCGTCGCCGTGTCGTACGACTTCTCGGACGACATCACCGGCTATGCTTCGTGGTCCTCGGGCTTCAAGTCCGGCGGCTTCGACATGCGCGGTGACGCCATCCTGACCCCGGACACCGTCAACGGCTATGATCCGGAAACGGTCGACAGCTACGAAATGGGTCTGAAGGGCCGCGCCGGTCCGCTGTCGTTCAGCTCGGCCATCTTCTACAACGAATATCAGGACCAGCAGGTCACGACCCAGGTGCCGGCCGGCGCCTCGATCGCCAGCTTCGTGGACAACGTCGGCCAGTCGACCATCTACGGCGCCGAGTTCGAGGGCTCGCTGTACCTGACCGAAAACCTGTCGGCCAACTTCGCGGTCGGCTATCTGAACGCCGAGTTCGACCAGTTCCTGCGCTACAACCTCACCACCATGCAGTACGAGGATATCTCGGATCAGGTGGTGCTGCAGAATGCTCCGGAATGGACCGGCTATTTCGGCCTGACCTGGCAGAGCCAGCTGGCCGGCGGCGAGCTGGTGGTGACCCCCTCGGTCAGCTATCGCGACGACTACAGCCAGTTCGAGTTCCCGAACCCGACCCTCGATCAGGAAGCCTATGCGCTGGTCGACCTGTCGGCGATCTGGACCGCCCCCAGCGAGCGCTGGAGCATCGGCGTGTTCGGCAAGAACCTGACCGACGAAGAATACCGCGTGGGCGCCTACAGCTTCCCGGGTGCGCTCTTCAACGACTCGCTCATCGGCTACTACGGCCCGCCGCGGACCGTCACGGGCTCGATCCAGATCAAGTTCTGATCCGGCGAGCGGTGACCGTCTGAGGACACCATACGGGGCGGCGGTTCCTTCGGGGGCCGCCGCCCTTTTTCTTTTGAATGCGCGGCCGGGAGCGCTACCGTCCCACCCGGCATCAAGACCACCAGGGGGAAATCGTCCATGACCGAAGCCACCGTGCCCGGCCCGGAGCAGACCGGCAGCGAAAAGCCCGTTGCCCCCGGATACCGCTTCTATGTGCTGGCGGTTCTGATCTTCATCTACATGCTGAACTTCCTCGACCGGCAGATCATCGGCATCCTCGCCGCGCCGTTGAAGGAAGAGTTCGGCATGTCCGACAGCCAGTTCGGACTGCTCGGCGGCATCGCCTTCGCTTCGGTCTATTCCACCCTGGCCATCCCCCTGGCCTGGCTGGCCGATCGCTACAGCCGCGTCTGGATCATGACCGGGGCGCTCGCGGTCTGGTCAGGCTTCACCGCTCTCTGTGGCGTGGCCGGCTCCTATGGCCAGCTGTTCCTCTACCGGATGGGCGTCGGCGTGGGCGAGGCCGGGGGCGTGGCCCCCGCCTATTCGCTGGTTGCTGACTATTTTCCGCCCCATCAGCGGGCGCGCGCCCTCGCCGGCTTTGCCTTCGGCATTCCGCTGGGCACCGCCGCGGGTACCCTGGTCGGCGGTCTGCTGGCGGCCCAGTACGGCTGGCAGACAGCCTTCATCACCGTGGGCCTGCTTGGCCTGATCGTGGCGCCGGTCCTGCGCTTGACGGTGCGCGATCCGAAGCGCGGCGGCACCGATACGCCCAAACCCATTGCCCCGGCCGCCCCCGCCGATGCGGCGCCCGTCGCCTCGCATCCGCCGGCAGCCCCGTCGTCGGTCGGCCGGATCGCCTCCCTGATCATGCTGGGTCTCGGCGCCGGTCTCATGGTCCTGGCGGCGCTGGTCCACTTCGGCCTGATCGATTTCGCCAGCCGCAATGTCCTGGGCTTCGGCGGACTTCTGGCCCTTGTGATCGGTGTTTCACTGATGATCGCCCGCTCGACCGCCTCGGTCGTCATTCCGAAGCGCAGCTTCTGGCTGCTGGCGCTGGGGGCGGCCTCGTCCTCGGTGTGCGGTTACGGCGTGGCGGGCTGGCTGCCCCTGTTCTTCATGCGTAGCTTCGACCTGACCCTGCGCGAGGTCAGCTGGTACTATTCCGGCATCGCCCTGATCGGCGGTACCCTGGGCATCTGGCTGGGCGGCATGATCGCCGACAAGCTGGCGAAGCGCGGCAAGGGCGCCTATCCGCTGGTGCCGGCGATCGCCTTCCTGATCTCGGCCCCGTGCTTCATCCTGGCGATGAACTCCGACTGGTTGATCGCCCAGATCTTCGCCGACGGGGGCACCCGCGCCCAGTCGCTGACGGTCGCCTTCCTGATCTTCATCATCCCGACCGGGCTGAACCTCGCCTGGCTGGGGCCGATCACGGCCTCGATCCAGAATCTGGTCGCCGCCCCGATGCGTTCGACCGCCTCGGCCCTGTTCCTGCTGATCAACAACCTGCTCGGCATCGCCGTGGGCTTCTACTATTTCGGCGCCGTCTCGGACCTGCTCCGGCCGCAGTTCGGCGACGAAAGCCTGCGCTGGGCCATCTACACCGGCATGGGCTTCTATGTGCTGGCGGCCCTGCTGCTGATCGGCGCCTCGCGCACCCTGAAGCGCGACTGGGTCGACTGATCCGCCCCATCTGACACGCCCCGCCTGTTGCGCCTGCGAACAGGCGGGGCCTATAAGCCTCGCACCCTTTCCCATCAGCGGTCGCGACGGTTTCCATGAATATTCACGAGTATCAGGCCAAGCAGGTTCTGAAGGGCTATGGCGCGCCGGTCGCGGCGGGCGTGGCCATCACCTCGGCGGACGAGGCCGAGGCCGCCGCCCGGTCCCTGCCCGGCCCGCTCTATGTCGTGAAGTCCCAGATCCATGCGGGCGGCCGCGGCAAGGGCAAGTTCAAGGAACTGGGCCCGGACTCCAGGGGCGGCGTGCGCCTGGCCAAATCGGTTGAGGAAGCCGTCTCCCACGCCCGGGAAATGCTGGGCAACACCCTGGTCACCGCCCAGACCGGCGAGGCCGGCAAGCAGGTCAACCGCCTCTATATCGAGGACGGCGCCGACATCGCCCGCGAACTGTACTGCTCGCTGCTGGTCGACCGTTCGGTCGGGCGCGTGGCCTTCGTCGTCTCGACCGAGGGCGGCATGGACATCGAGGCCGTCGCCCACGACACCCCGGAAAAGATCGTCACCGTGGCCATCGACCCCGAGGCCGGCGTGACCGACGCCGATGTGGCCCGCATCAATGACGCGCTGAAGCTGGACGGCGAGGCCGCCACCGACGGCAAGACCCTGTTCCCGCTGCTCTACAAGGCCTTCGTCGAGAAGGACATGAGCCTGCTCGAGATCAACCCGCTGATCGTCATGGAGAACGGCCGCCTGCGCGTGCTGGACGCCAAGGTCAGCTTCGACGGCAACGCCCTGTTCCGCCATGACGACATCGTCGCCCTGCGCGACGAGACCGAGGAAGACCCCAAGGAGATCGAGGCCTCGAAATGGGACCTCGCCTATGTCGCCCTCGACGGCAACATCGGCTGCATGGTCAACGGCGCCGGGCTCGCCATGGCGACCATGGACATTATTAAGCTGTACGGGAAGGAGCCCGCCAACTTCTGTGACGTCGGCGGCGGCGCCTCCAAGGAAAAGGTCGCGGCGGCCTTCAAGATCATCACGGCCGACCCCCGGGTCGAGGGCATCCTGGTCAACATCTTCGGCGGCATCATGCGCTGTGACGTGATCGCCGAGGGCGTGGTCGCGGCCGTCAAGGAAGTGGGCCTCAAGGTGCCGCTGGTTGTGCGTCTGGAAGGCACCAATGTCGATGAGGGCAAGCGGATCCTGAACGAATCGGGTCTCGCCATTACCGCCGCCGACGACCTCGACGACGCCGCCCGCAAGATCGTGAAGGCGGTCGGCTGATGCTGGCCGCACTCTTTCTGAGTGCCTGGGCGACCGCTGCGGCACCCGAGCCAGGTGACGCGGCCACGCAGCTGGTGCGCGAAGCCTGTATCGCCACGGGTATGCAGAAGGATGCTTTCGAACGCCTCGGCCGGGAGCGCAGATGGCGCCGGGCCAGACTCTCGTCTTCATCGACCGAACCGGGAAGCTGGCATGTTGGCTTCCAGGCGCGAGAGGGTCTGGTGACGCTTTCGACCATCCCGCAATTTCCGGGCGAGCCTGCGGTGGACGGTGCGGCCTGCACGGTGAGGGTCGAGTCGGTCGGCGATGACTGGCTGCCTGCCGCCGAGGATCTTGCTGCGGAGATTGGTCTGGGCGGTTATCAGGCACTGTCGGCCATGCCGGGCCCGGAAGAGATGCATGTCTGGTCCGATGGTCCGGGAGGCCAGACAATGACGGTGGCATACGTCCGCCAGCGGCGTGTGCTTTCCATAACCTATGTCAAAAGGGTGCCGGGCCCCACGCCCTGACCTCCTTCAATCCGGGACGGCGTCCCATCCCTTCGACGAGTAATCCAATGTCTCTGAAAACATTTGCCGCTGTCGCAGCTCTGGCCTTCGTCCTCACCCCCGCTGCGGCCCAGGCCCAGGCCCAGCCTGACCCCCTGCTGTCCACCTTCCAGTCGGCCTGTGTCGCCGCGGATGGGGACGCGAATGCCACGATGGCCAAGCTGGACGGTCAGGGCTGGGACGTGCTGCCCGCGGAGTTGCTGGGTGCGGACGCCCCCTTCGACAACATGCAGGCCCGCATCAAGTTCGAGGGCGCGGGCATGGTGATCGCCATGACCGGCGACATGGCCGACGAAATGGGCACCCTGACCGACAGCGGCAATGTCCATCTGGCGGTCTGCGCCGTCGGGACCACACCGGGCGACTATGAGGCCGTGGATCGCGTGGTGGCCGACTGGCTCGGCATGACGCCCAACACGACCATGAGCATGGACGGCCTGCGGGGCTATCCCTACACCCTGGTCAACGGCCGGCGGCAGGCCGTGCCGGCCGATCTGGGCGAGGGCGAACTGATGGCCCTGGTCGACTCGGGCCAGGTGCGGGTCGTCATGACGGGGGATTCGGACGGCGTGATCATGATCATGTTCATGCGACCGGTTCCGAACTAGCGCTCCAAACCTTTTTCTTTCAAATGCCTGCCGCCCTGCGGCGCTCAATTCAGGTCCACAATGTCCATTCTCATCGACAAGAACACCAAGGTCCTCGTCCAGGGGCTGACCGGCAAGACCGGCACCTTCCACACCGAACAGGCGCTGCGCTATTTCGGCACGAAGATGGTGGGCGGGGTTCACCCGAAGAAGGGCGGCGAGACCTGGCACGGGTCCGAGGGCGAAAGCCTGCCGATCTTCGCCTCGGTGGCCGAGGGCCGCGACCAGACCGGCGCCGACGCCTCGGTCATCTATGTGCCGCCGGCCGGTGCTGCGGATGCCATCATCGAGGCGATCGAGGCCGAGGTGCCCTTCATCGTCTGCATCACCGAGGGCATTCCGGTCGCCGACATGGTGCGGGTCAAGGCGCGCCTCGACCGGTCGAACTCGCGCCTGCTGGGCCCGAACTGTCCCGGCATCCTGACGCCCGAGGAATGCAAGATCGGCATCATGCCGGGCTCCATCTTCAAGAAGGGCTCGGTCGGCATCGTGTCGCGTTCGGGCACCCTGACCTATGAGGCCGTCTTCCAGACCACCAATGAAGGCCTGGGCCAGACCACGGCGGTCGGCATTGGCGGCGACCCGGTCAAGGGCACCGAGTTCATCGACGTGCTCGAGATGTTCCTCGCCGACGAGGCCACGAAGTCGATCGTCATGATCGGCGAGATCGGCGGCTCGGCCGAGGAGGACGCCGCCCAGTTCCTGATCGATGAGGCGAAGAAGGGCCGCAAGAAGCCGATGGTCGGCTTCATCGCCGGCCGGACTGCGCCCAAGGGTCGCACCATGGGCCACGCCGGCGCCGTCGTTTCGGGCGGCAAGGGCGATGCGGAGTCCAAGATCGCGGCCATGGAGGCGGCCGGCATTACGGTTTCGCCGTCCCCGGCGCGCCTGGGCACCACCCTGGTCGACGTCCTGAAGGGCTGAAGCGGGGCTGTTGCGGGAAATTTCTGGTCGCAGGACGAAATTTCCCGCCCTTTCGCCCCGTTTCGGTCATGACCCGCCGCCGAACCGTGCGTATATGTCCCGTCACCGACGGAGCGTGCCGCTCCGCGGCCAAGGGACTGCGACGAACACGATGGCGGATGATGCCGGTCGGCTGAACCAGGTCTTTGCCGAGACCAGCTTTCTCTACGGGGCGAACGCCGCCTTTATCGAGGATCTCCACGCGCGCTGGGCCGATGACCCGGCCTCGGTTTCGGCCGAGTGGCGATCCTTCTTCGACCAGCTGCGCGATTCCGCCTCGACGGTGAAGGCCTCGGCCGGCGCCGGTGCCTGGGGCCGCAAGGGCGCGGGCGAACCGTCCGAGGATACCGGCGTATTCGACGGCCGCTGGCCCGAAGCGAAGCCCGCCGCCAAATCCGCTGGAAAGCCGGGAAAGGCCGCTACGCCCGCCCCTGCATCCGCCGCCTCGGCCGCGACGCCCGAGGATGTGCGCGCCGCCGCCCACGATTCGATCCGCGCCCTGATGCTGATCCGCAGCTACCGCGTGCGCGGCCACCTGCAGGCCACGCTCGATCCGCTGGGCATGGAGCCGCCGGTCCAGAACCCCGAGCTGACCCCCGAATTCTACGGCTTCAGCGAGGCCGACCTCGACAAGCCGATCTTCCTCGACGGCGTGCTGGGTCTCGAGACCGGCACCCTTCGCGAGGTGCTGGCCATCCTGAGGCGTACCTACTGCGGCCACATCGGCATCCAGTACATGCACATCGCCGAGCCGGAGGAGAAATCCTGGCTGCAGGCGCGCATCGAGGGCCCCGACAAGTACGAGGAAAACGCCTTCACCCGCGAGGGCAAGCTGGCCATCCTCAACAAGCTGATCGAGGCCGAGACCTTTGAGCGCTTCCTGCACAAGCGCTTCCCCGGCACCAAGCGGTTCGGTCTGGACGGCGGCGAGGCCATGGTCCCGGCGCTGGAGCAGGTCATCAAGCGCGGTGGCAATCTGGGCGTCGACGAGATCGTGCTCGGCATGGCCCACCGGGGTCGCCTGAACGTCCTGTCGGCCGTGATGGGCAAGCCCTATCGCGCCATCTTCCACGAATTCCAGGGCGGCTCGTCCGTGCCGTCCGACATCGATGGCTCGGGCGACGTCAAATATCACATGGGCGCCAGCTCGGACCGGTCGTTCGACGACAACCGGGTCCACCTGTCGCTGACCGCCAACCCCAGCCACCTCGAGATCGTCAATCCGGTGGTGCTGGGCAAGGCACGCGCCAAACAGGCCTTCGACATCCGTGAGGCCAATGCCGGCAAGCCCGAGGCCGAATGGGCGCTGGACCGCACCAAGGTGCTGCCCCTGCTGATCCACGGCGACGCGGCCTTCGCCGGTCAGGGCGTGGTGGCCGAATGTTTCGCCCTGATGGGGCTGAAGGGCTACCGCACCGGCGGCACGGTGCATTTCGTGGTCAACAACCAGATCGGCTTCACCACCGCTCCGCGCAACAGCCGCTCCTCGCCCTATCCGTCGGACGTGGCCCTGATGGTCCAGGCGCCGATCTTCCACGTGAACGGCGACGATCCCGAGGCCGTGGTCTTCGCCGCCAAGGTGGCCACCGAGTTCCGCCAGAAATTCCACAAGGACGTGGTGGTGGACATGTTCTGCTACCGCCGCTTCGGCCACAACGAAGGCGACGATCCGACCTTCACCCAGCCGCTGATGTACTCGAAGATCCGGGCCCAGAAATCGACCCGCGAACTCTACGCCGAGCGTCTGGTCGCCGAGGGCGTGATCTCCGCCGAGGAGGTCGAGGCCGAGATCACCCGCTTCGAGGAATTCCTCGACGCCGAATTCGACGCCGGCAAGACCTTCAAGGCCGAGAAGGCCGACTGGCTGGACGGCCAGTGGCACGGCATCGGCAAGCCCGAGGGCGACGAGCTGCGCGGCGAGACCGCCGTCTCGAAGGACCGCCTTGTCGAGATCGGCACCCGCCTGACCACCGCGCCGAACAGCATCGACGTCCACAAGACCCTGCGTCGCGTGCTGGATGGCCGCCGCCAGATGATCGAGACCGGTCAGGACCTCGACTGGGCGACCGCCGAGAGCCTCGCCTTCGGCACCCTGCTGGACGAGGGCTTCCCCGTCCGCCTGTCAGGCCAGGATTCGGTTCGCGGCACCTTCTCCCAGCGCCACTCCGGCATCATTGATCAGACCACGGAAGAACGCTTCGTTCCGCTCAACCACCTCCGCGACGGCCAGGCCCATTTCGAGGTGATCGACTCCGCCCTGTCGGAAGAGGCCGTGCTGGGCTTCGAATACGGCTATGCCCTCAGCGACCCCAATACGCTGGTCATGTGGGAGGCCCAGTTCGGCGACTTCGTGAACGGCGCCCAGGTCGTCATCGACCAGTTCATCAGCTCGGGCGAGCGCAAATGGCTACGCATGTGCGGCCTGACCATGCTGCTGCCGCACGGCTATGAAGGGCAAGGGCCCGAGCACTCCTCGGCCCGCCTGGAGCGCTTCCTGCAGGCCTGCGCCGAGGAAAACATGCAGGTTGCCAACTGCACCACCCCGGCCAACTATTTCCACATCCTGCGCCGCCAGATGCACCGGCCGTTCCGCAAGCCGCTGATCCTGATGACGCCCAAGTCGCTGTTGCGTCACAAGAAGGCCGTCTCGCCCCTGTCGGATCTGGCCGAGGGCAGCTCCTTCCACCGCGTGCTGCACGACGACGCCCAGACCCGTCCCGACGTGGCCGGCATGACGCTGAAGGGCGATCCCGACATCCGGCGCGTCATCCTGTGCTCGGGCAAGGTCTATTATGACCTGCTGGAAGCGCGCGAGGCCGCCTTCAAGGACGGCAAGGCCGTGGACGATATCTACATCCTGCGTCTGGAACAGTTCTATCCCTGGCCGATGAAGTCGCTGATGACCGAACTGGCGCGCTTCCCCGGCGCCGAACTGGTCTGGTGTCAGGAAGAGCCCAAGAACATGGGCGGCTGGACCTTCGTCGATCCCTGGCTTGAACTGACGCTCGACAAGCTCGATGTGAAGTCGAAGCGCGCCCGTTATGTCGGTCGTCCCGCCTCGGCGTCCACGGCGGCCGGTCTGATGAGCCGCCACAAGGCCGAGCTCGACGCCTTCCTCGCCGACGCCCTCGCCACCCCGAACTGACCCCTGCTTATCCGGAACCGGAACTGACATGGCTGATATCCTGACCCCCGCCCTTGGTGAATCCGTCACTGAGGCCACCATTGCGAAGTGGACGAAGAAGGTCGGCGACCCGGTCAAGCGGGACGAGCTTCTGGTCGAGCTGGAAACCGACAAGGTCTCGCTGGAGGTGGTCTCGCCCGCCGACGGCACCCTGGCTGAAATCGCCTTCGACGCCGGCGACACCGTCACCCCCGGCGCCGTGCTGGGCAAGGTGACCGAGGGCGCCGCCGCCCCCGCCGGCGGGGCTGCCCCCAAGGCCGAGGCCGAGCCCGCCGCCGACCCGGCCGCCAAGGGCGACAGCGAAGCCGCGGTGCCGGTCCAGGTGCCGACCATGGGTGAAAGCGTCGCCGAGGGCTCGGTCGGGACCTGGCAGAAAAAGTCCGGCGACCGGGTGTCGAAGGATGAGCTGCTGGTCGAGATCGAGACCGACAAGGTGGCCGTGGAAATCAGCGCTCCGGCCGATGGCGTCCTGACCATTTCGGCCGAGGCCGGTTCGACCGTCACCCCAGGTCAGGTGATCGGCCAGATCGCCGCCTCGGGTGAGGCGGCTGCCGCTGCGCCGAAGGCCGAGGCCGCGCCCGCCAGGGCGTCGTCGGGCTCGGACGCGCCGCACCTGTCGCCCGCCGTCCAGCGCGTGGTGGCCGAGAACAACCTTGATCCGAAGTCCATCCAGGCCACCGGACCCAAGGGCAATATCACCAAGGCCGATGCGCTGAAGGCCGCGTCTCAGCCTCAGGCTTCGGCTCCGGCCGCTGCCGCTCCGGCCAAGGCCGCGCCGGCTGCTCCGCCGCGCGAGGTCGGTCCGCGCGAGGAACGGGTCAAGATGACCCGCCTGCGCCAGACCATCGCCCGCCGCCTGAAGGAATCGCAGAACACGGCCGCCCAGCTGACCACCTTCAACGAGGTGGACATGTCGGCGATCATGGCGCTGCGCAATCGCTACAAGGATGCCTTTGAAAAGCACCACGGCATCAAGCTGGGCTTCATGAGCTTCTTCGTGAAGGCCACGGTCGCGGCGCTCAAGGAACTGCCCGCCGTCAATGCCGAGATCGACGGCACCGACATCATCTACAAGAACCACTACGATATCGGCGTGGCGGTCGGCACCGACAAAGGTCTGGTCGTGCCGGTCCTGCGCGACGCCGACGTCCTGTCGCTGGCCGGCATCGAAAAGGGCATCGGCGATCTGGGCCGCGCCGCCCGCGACGGCGATCTGACGCTGGACCAGCTCCAGGGCGGCACCTTCACCATCACCAATGGCGGGGTCTACGGCTCGCTGATGTCGACGCCGATCCTGAACATGCCCCAGGCCGGCATCCTCGGCATGCACAACATCGTCCAGCGCCCGGTCGCCATCGACGGCAAGGTCGAGATCCGCCCGATGATGTATCTGGCCCTCAGCTACGATCACCGCATCGTCGACGGCAAGGAAGCCGTGACCTTCCTTGTGCGGATCAAGGAACACCTCGAGGACCCGCAACGCTTCCTGCTGGATCTGTAGGAGCAATCGTACCGGAAGGCGAATGGCCGAAGAGTTCGAAGTCGCCCGATTTTTGACGGTTGCCGAAGCGGAACTGCTGGTCGCGCTGTTGGGCCGGCATGGTATCCGCGCATGGCTCCCGGATCGGGACATGGCCACCATGTTGCCCCACGTGCAGATGGCTCTCGGCGGCATCCGGGTCGTTGCATACGAAGAGCAGATCGTCGCGGCCCGCGACATCGCCGTGCGCGCGCGGGCAGGCGAATTCGCGACTCCGGTTGACTTTGACGATTGGCAGGAAGACGCCATTCCCGGCCAGATCGGGGAATTGGACGAGGCGGATGTTCATGGAACGGTGGGAGCACCGGCCCTGAAATGGTGGGGTGTCGGGCTCGTGGCGGCCGGAACCCTGATTGTCTGGATGCTGGGCTACACCAACGATCTCAGGGAGTTCCTGCCCTAGACGTCCCCCAGCACCTCATCCGTATGCTCGCCCAACGCGGGCGGCGGCCGATCATAGGCGACCGGCGTGGCCGACATCCGGATCGGGCTGGCGACGGTGCGCACCGGCTCCGACAGATCGGCGCGGACCTGTTCGACCTCCAGACCCCGGTGCCGCGCCTGTGGCTCCTCGAACACCTGATCGACTGTATTGACCGGACCACAGGGCACGCCCGCAGCCTCCAGTACGGCCATCAGTCCCTTCATGGGGTGCCCGGCTGTCATCGCCGACAGTTCGGCCGACAGGGTCGCGCGGTGCTCGATCCGCACAGCATTGGTGGCATAGCGAGGGTCGGTGCCCATGGCTGCAGCGCCCAGAGCCGAGCACAGGGCGCGGAACTGGCTGTCGTTGCCGACCGCGATTACGACCATACCGTCCGTGCACGGAAAGGGCTGATAGGGCGCCAGGTTCGGGTGGGCGTTGCCCATGCGCGTCGGCGCCGTGCCCGAGACGAAATAATTGGTCGCCTGATTGGCCAACATGGCCGCCTGCACATCGAACAGGGCGATGTCGATCTGCTGGCCCTCGCCCGTCGCCCGGGCATGCAGCAGGGCCGCCATGATGGCGTTCGACGCATAGAGCCCGGTGAACAGGTCGGCGACCGCCACCCCGACCTTCATCGGCTCGGCCCCCGGGGCCCCGTCGGGCTGGCCGGTGATCGACATCAGCCCGCCCATGGCCTGGATCATATAGTCATAGCCGGCCCGGTGGGCGTCGGGCCCGTCCTGCCCGAAGCCGGTGATCGAGCAATAGACCAGCTTCGGATTGATCGCCTTCAGCGAGGCCCAGTCCAGCCCGTACTTCTTCAGCCCGCCGGTCTTGAAATTCTCGACCACGACATCGCAGGTCCTCGCCAGTTTGCGGACCGCCCCGGCCCCCTCGGGCGAGGCGATGTCGACCGCCACCGACTTCTTGCCCCGGTTGGCGCACAGGAAATAGGCGGCGTCGCCCCGCGACCCGTCGGTCCTGGTGGTGAAAGGCGGGCCCCACAGGCGGGTGTCGTCCCCCGCCCCGGGCCGTTCGATCTTGATCACCTCGGCGCCCAGATCGGCCAGCGTCTGCGTCGCCCACGGCCCTGCCAGCACCCGGCTGAGATCAAGAACGCGAACGCCGGAGAGAGGACCTTTCGGAGTGACGAGTGGCGAGTGGTGAGTGGCGAGGCGATCCTGGCCCTGGCCGTCGGTCATCGAGCCGCGTCCGGTCGCGCCATCGGCGTCGCGGTAATTTCGCTCATCACTCGCCACTCGCCACTCATCACTGTCTTACAGCCCCGGATCCCACACACCCGCCTCGCGCATGCGGCATTCGCGCGCCTCGCGGGCGCGGCTGCCCACCTCCTCAGCCATGCAGCAGACCTCGCGCGAGACCGTGGTCTTGCACAGGCCCGGCACGATCGAATGCAGGAAGGCCGCGCCGGCCAGCCTCAGCAGGCGGAAGCCGAACCGCGACGAGGCGGCCATATGCTCGAAATACCCCTCGTCCACCTCGCGCGGGTGGTCGACGAACAGACGGTGAAACAGGCGGCTCATGCGCGGATCATAGCCGCAGTCCGCGCGGCCCTCTACCCGTCCGGCACGTTCTGTCCTACACCCCCGCGGCAAGGGCAGAACAAGAGGTCCGCCCGGAGACCCGCCCGCAGACCTTCAGGAGCGCACCATGGCCGACGGCGCCACCCCCACCCGTACCTTCCGCTGGGATGACCCGCTGGATATGGACAGCCGCCTGACCGACGACGAGGGCATGATCCGCGACGCCGCCCGGTCCTATGCGCGCGACCAGCTGCTGCCGCGCGTGGTGCGCGCCTTCGCCGACGAGACCTTCGACCGGTCGATCATGACCGAGATGGGCGAGATGGGCTTTCTGGGCGCCATGCTGCCCGAGGAATACGGCGGCTCCAACGCCTCCCACGTGGCCTACGGCCTGATCGCCCGCGAGATCGAGGCGGTCGACAGCGGCTATCGCTCGGCCATGTCGGTCCAGTCGTCGCTGGCCATGTACCCCATCTATGCCTTCGGCTCCGACGAACAGAAGGCGAAATTCCTGCCGAAAATGGCCGCCGGGGAGTGGATCGGCTGTTTCGGCCTGACCGAGGCCGATGGCGGCTCGGACCCGGCCTCGATGAAGACGAAGGCCGAAAAGGTCGACGGCGGCTATCGCCTGAACGGCGCCAAATACTGGATCACCAACAGCCCCATCAGCGATCTGGCCATCGTCTGGGCCAAGCTGGATGACGTGATCCGTGGCTTCATCGTCGAGCGCGACTTCGATGGCTTCACCACCGACAAGATCGGCGACAAGCTGTCGCTGCGCGCCTCCATCACCGGCGACATCGGCCTGAACGACGTCTTCGTGCCCGAGGCCAATCTGCTGCCGGGCGTGAAGGGGCTGCGCGGTCCGTTCTCCTGCCTGAACAAGGCGCGCTACGGCATCGCCTGGGGCGCCATGGGTGCGGCCGAGTTCTGCTTCCACGCCACCCGCGACTATGTGGGCGAGCGCATGCTGTTCGGCCGCCCCCTGTCCTCGCGCCAGCTGGTCCAGAAGAAGCTGGCCGACATGCAGACCGAAATCTTCCTCGGACTGGAGGGCGCGCTGGCGCTCGGCCGTCTGCTGGATACGGGCGCCTGGGTGCCCGAGGCCATCTCGATGATGAAGCGCAACAACTGCGGCAAGGCACTGGCCATCGCCCGCGAGGCCCGCGACATGCACGGCGGCGCCGGCATCACTGGCGAGATGCATGTCATGCGCCACGCCATGAACCTCGAGACGGTCAACACCTATGAGGGCGCCCACGACGTCCACGCCCTGATCCTCGGCCGCGCCATCACGGGCCAGAGCGCCTTCTAGGGCTCTTCCGAACCGTCCGACTCTTCGGTCTCTTCGGCCGCCGCCCCGCTCAGTTCGGGCGAATAGAGGCCGGTGACCAGCCGCGCGGCAAAACCCTCGGGCCGGATGCGCGGGCCGAAGCGGGCACAGGGGTCCGGGTCGGCGATGGCCCGCACTTCCCGCTCGGGCGGCGCGAACGCGTCGCCCACGGCGTCACCGAACGGTTCGGCCAGTTGCACGGCGTCGCCCACCCGCGACAGGGACGGATTGTCCGTCCCGATGGCCTGGGCGTTGCGCGACCACAGGATGATCGCCACCTGGCCCCGGTCGTTGCCAGCCAGCAGCTCGGCCTCGGCCGACAGCCCGCCCAGGGTGCCGGGCACCCGCACGCCGATCGGCCCGGGAATGAAGAAGCCGCTGGCCGCCGACACCGCCGATGCGGCACGCCCCGTCGGCCCGATGCGGCTGACCACGGCCCGCACCCGTCCGGCACCGGCCTCGGGCCCCGGGATCACGGTGAAGCGTTCGCTCAGCTCGTAGCAGACCTGCCGGTCGACCTCGCGCAGGACAAGCGCGATCTCGGCCTCTGTCAGGCCTTCTCCTGCGCCGTCCGCCAACAGGGCAGGCTCAAGGAACAGGCGCTCGACCGTGGCCGCCCGGTCGTCGTCCCTGCGCTGCCGGATTGAGGCGCGCACGGTATCCTCCCGTTCGACCAGTCCGTCATAATTGCTCAGCAGGCCGGACGGCGCCGCGCCGGGCGTGCCGCAGGCGGCAACCAGCAGGGCACCAAGCGTAACAGGCAGCATGGGGTGGAGCTTCATGGACAGGTCTCATCAGAAAACGTCAGCGCCCCGGCGCGCCGGCATCCCTTACATACGTTGCCCTGCGGCCATGGTTGCACCGGCCGGTCGGGCAAGCGTTGCCAATCCCGGTCTGCGCTCTATCCTTGCCGGGCGTGGGGGAGGCCAGATGACAGACCCGATCACTGACGAAACGGACGCCTTTGCGGCCCTCCGCGACCAGTTCGCCGGCCTGACCGCCCTGTTGCTCGAGGACGAGCCGGCCCTCTCCGAACATGTTGCCAGCCGGCTGACGCGCGCCGGCTTTGCCCGGGTGGACCGGGTCGAGTCGGGCGAGGCCGCGATAAAGGCCGTGGCCGACACTCCCTATGATGTGCTGATCCTCGACCGGCTGACGGCCGGGCTGGACGGGCT
Organism: Brevundimonas sp. A19_0; assembly: GCF_017744255.1. Lineage (GTDB taxonomy): Bacteria > Pseudomonadota > Alphaproteobacteria > Caulobacterales > Caulobacteraceae > Brevundimonas. The sequence goes on from NZ_JAGHQP010000008.1 coordinate 108,646, forward strand.
GGAGACGCTGAAACGCATCCGCGCGGGATCGGGGCCCTCGGCGGATTCCCCGGCCCTCATGCTGACCGCGCTGGGCGCCGAGCGGCAGAAGGTCGAGGGCCTGCTGGGCGGAGCCGACGACTATCTGGCCAAGCCCGTGGGCGACGAGGAACTGCTGGCGCGGATCGCGGCCCAGCTGCGCCGCTCGGGCCGCCGCTCGAAGGCGAACGGCGGCGATGTCACCAATGGCCCCTTCACCCTGTCGCCCGGCGCCCGCACCCTGCAGATCCGGGCCGCCGACGGCAGCCAGCGCGCCATCGACCTGTCCCCGCTCGAATTCGCTATCGTCTGTGAGCTGATGACCGCGCGCGGCCAGCCCGTTACCAAGACCATGCTGTGGGACAAATGCTGGGTGGAGTGGAATTTCCTCCCCGACAATTTCGTCAACATCATCGACGCCCGCATCAGCGCCCTGCGTCGCCGGCTCAAGGACCAGTGCCCCGAGGTGCCCGAGGCCATGCATCCGCTGATCGTCTCGGCCCGGAGCCAGAGTCTGGTGTTCCGCGACCTCGACGGCGTCGGCTGAGGCCCGGGTGACGGGCCCGACAGGCCTCCTGCGCGGCTGGCTGTCGCGGCGCACCACGGCCCAGCTGTCGGTCGCCGTGGCGGTGCTGGCGGCGCTGGCCCTGTCCGGCTCGGTGGTCATCACGGGACAGGCCGTCCGCGCCGACCAGCGCCAGAAGGCCGCCCTCTCGGCGCTGGCCGACTATGCCGCCATGGTCGACAAGCTGGGTGTCCAGGCCTACCTCGGCGCCGATCAGATCACCGAGGCCGACGCCGCCTATTTCTCGGCCTGGCTGACCGCCTTCCAGTCGGGTCCGAACCGCGAGGATCGCACGCTCGAGGAAGTCTGCCGCACGGGTCGCGGCGGGGCAGGGGTCCGTTTCATCCGCGCCCCGACCGGCAAGCCTGCGGGTCTGGCCGAGCTTGAGGAGGCCAGGGCCCGCCGCCTCCCGGGCCTCGGCGACGACGTCTATGCGGTCCGCCTGCCGTCCGGCACCCTCTGCCCGGGCCGCGACGTCGAGGTGGTGGTGGTCAAGCGCCAGACGGGCGCGCTCAGCATCATCGTCGGGCGGGTGGTGGACCGCGCGGGCGAAGCCTGGGGCCGGGCCGCCCTGATTGTGGGTCTCAGCGGCCTGCTGATCCTGATTTCGGGGCTGACCGCGGCCGTCTTTGCCCGTCGGCGGCTGGGCCAGGCGCTGGCCGAGGTCAGTGCCTCGCTCGACCGGGCCGCCATGGGCGACTTCTCGCGCCGCCCGCCGGTCGACGACATCGCGCCGGAACTTCGCCCCCTCAGCCTGCGGGTCAATCGCACCCTCGACCGGCTGGAGGAGCTGCTGGGCTGGCTGCGCGACTCCTCGGACCAGCTGGCCCATGATTTCCGCACGCCGCTGGCCCGCGCCACCGCCCGGCTCGAGCGGCTGGAGGAGGCCGACACCCCCGGAGAGCGCACCCGCCTCGCCCGGCTGGCCGGCGATGACCTGCGCCAGCTGACCCGCGCCATGAACGAGACGCTCGCCCTGCGCGACGGCTCCGCCTGGGTGTTCGAGACGGTCCAGCTCGATGACCTCGTCCGGGCTACGGTCGAGCTCTATGAGCCGCTCGCCGAGGCCCGGGACATCCGGCTGGTGGCCGACGTCGAGCCGGCCGCCCTGCTCGGGGTGCGCTCCCTGTTGCAGCGCGCCCTGACCAATCTGGTCGACAATGCGATCAAATTCTCGCCCGATGGCGGCACGGTCACCGTGTCGACACGGCCGACCGACACCGGGGTTACCTTCACCATCGCCGATCAGGGCCCCGGCATGGATCCCGCCCGGGCCCGGGGTGCGGTCGATACCGAGGACTCGACCGACCGGCCCGAGGTCGAGAGCCACGGCATGGGCCTGCCGTTCGTGCGCGCGGTGGTGCGGCGCCACGGCGGAACCCTGACAATCGATGACGCCGCGCCGGGGGCCATCGTCACGGCGCGTTTCTCGCGCTAAGACTCGGTCAGGAATGGATAAGGGAAATGCGATGCGTCGGTCTGTCCTGCTGAAGATGTCGGCCGCGGCCGTGGTGGCCCTCAGCCTGGGTGTGATCCCGGCCGGGATGGCCAGCGCCCAGGCCGGTCCCCTTCCGTATGACGAGGCGCGCGGCGTCTTCACCTTTGCCGCCGGGCTGGAGCGCACGCTTCCGGCGGTGGTCCAGGTCACCACCCTCGGCCAGTCGCGCGGTCCCCGCTCCGAGGACACCGAGGCCCAGCCCTTCGCCACCGGCTCGGGCGTCATCATCGACGCGGCCGAAGGCATCATCATCACCAACAACCACGTGATCGAGGGCGGCTCGAAGTATACGGTCGACCTCGCTGACGGTCGCCTGTTCGACGCCGTTCTGATCGGCACCGACAAGGCCACGGACATCGCCGTCCTGCGCATCCAGGGCACCGGCCTGTCCCAGGTCGAGATCGCCGATTCCGACACCCTGCGCACCGGCGACCTGGCCTTTGCCGTCGGCTATCCGCTGGGGCTGGACCAGACCCTGACCATGGGCGTCATCTCGGGCCTCAACCGCTCGGGCCTCGGCGACGCGGTCGAGGACTATATCCAGACCGACGCCGCGGTGAACTCGGGCAATTCCGGCGGGCCGCTGCTCGACAGCCGGGGCCGGCTGATCGGTATCAACACCTCCATCCTGTCGGGCGGCGGCGGGGGCAATGACGGCATCGCCTTCGCCGTGCCCACCCGCATCATGATGTATGTGGTCGGCCAGATCCGCGAGACGGGCGAGGTCCGCCGCGGCGGCACCGGGGCCCTGCTCAGCTCGCTGAACGCGGCCACCGCTCGCGAACTGGGTCTGAACATTGTGCGTGGCGCCGTGGTCCGCGACGTCGCGCCTGGCTCGCCGGCCGAGGCCGCGGGCCTGCAGCCCGATGATGTGATCGTCCGTATCCAGTCGCGCCCGGTCGCCAATGCCGGGTCCGTGCTGGCGACCGTCGGCGTGGCGGCTCCGGGCAGTCGGCTGGACGTCGCCTATCTGCGCGATGGCGTCGAGCGCCAGACCACGGTGGTGGTCGAGATGACCGAGCCTGGCCGCATCGCCCTGGGCCGCGACGCCCTGGTCGCGCACGGCGCCGGCTTCCGAGAGGCCCGCAGCGGCGAGCGCGGCGGTCAGGATCATCGCATCGTGGTCGAGGCGGTCGAGGGCGGCACCCCCGCCGCCGCCGCCGGTCTGGTGGCCGGCGATCTGGTGGTGTCGGTCAATGGCCGGAACGTCTCCAGCCTGCAGGCCCTGTCCAGCGCGCTCGACTCGAACGGTCGCTCGATCCGTCTGGTGGTGTCGCGCGGGTCCGAAACCGTGACCCTGACGCTCAATCTCTGATCGCGGATAGCCTGACGCGCGTGTGCGCCGGTCCGTATGCGGCCCGGGCGGCGTGCTTTGTCCTGCTCTGGGGGGAGTGAGGCTGACGGGGACCGGTTGCCCGGTCCCCGCCAACGCAAACGCCCGCTCCGGCCGGGGGGGGAGGGGGGAATGGCCGGAACGGGCGATGCTCGCTTGGAGGAAGCGTCGGCCCACTGAAACCCTTGGGGGGAGGAACCCGGGGGG
>NZ_JAGHQP010000009.1 GCF_017744255.1 Brevundimonas sp. A19_0
GACAAAGGCATCGCCCGCTCCGGTCGCATCCACCGCCTCGACCCGCGGCGCCCCGACCTCGGCGACCACCGCCCCGCGCTTGTAGAGGCTCGCCCCCTCCGCCCCCCGGGTGATGACCACCTGCCCGCCTCCGGAGTGCAGGGCGTCACCATAGAATTCCGCCTCGGTCTGATTGACCACGATCAGGTCGCAGCGCCGCAAAAGGGCTTCGGACACCGGAGCGGCTGGCGCCAGATTGGCGCAGACGAAGCCGGTCGCGCGGCCGACGGCGGCCTCGACCGTCTCGACCGGCAGCTCCAGCTGCACGATCAGCGGATCCTCGATCCGCGCGGGAAGATGCTCGGGCCGGACCTGGCCATTGGCACCCGAGGCCACGACGATCTGGTTCTCGCCCGACGGGTCGACGGCGATCAGGGCGACGCCGGTCGGCGTGCCCTCGGCGCTGCCGACCCCCTTCAGGTCCACGCCGGCGTCTTCCAGCAGCACCAGGGCCTCGTCCGAGAGCGGACCTTCGCCCACGGCTCCGATCAGGGCAACGTCGGCGCCCAGACGCCGCGCGGCCAGCGCCTGGTTGGCGCCCTTGCCGCCCGGGTGGCGCGCCAGCACGGCCCCTGTCACCGTCTCGCCCGCGCGTGGCAGGGACGGCGCGGTGGCCACCATGTCGACATTGATCGACCCGACCACGGTGATCCTCATCGTGTCGCTCCCTTCAGCAGGTCAAAGACGCCGTCGGCATCGGCTGCGGTCGCCCACCGATGACGAAGCGGCCCGGCGACGCCGTCGCGGAACTCGACCGCCGTATGCCCCCGCGTCAGGCCGCTGCCGGTCTCGACCGCAATATGGCACGGCCGGAGGGTGAACAGCTCGGGCCGGAGCATCCAGGCCACCGGACACAGGTCGTGGACGGGTGGCGCATCCCAGCCGACGATCTCGCGCTCGATTCTCTGGGAGAAGCGCATCATTGACGAAGCAGCCAAGGCCGGCGGGGTAGCGAGGGCTTCGACGTCGGCGATCCGCGCCTCGGTCGCGCACACCTGATGGGTGACGTCGAGGCCGAACAGGACCACGTCGCAGGCGCTGGCCAGCACCTCGGCCGCCGCCTCCGGGTCGGCCCAGATGTTGAATTCGGCCGAGGCCGTGATGTTGCCGCCCTCGGCCCGCGCGCCGCCCATGACCGCGACCCGCCCCAGACGCTCCGCCAGCCGTGGCTCGGCACGCAGCGCCAGCGCCAGATTGGTCAGGGGACCCAGCACCGCTATCGAGACCGTCCCCGCCGGCCGCGCCATGACCCGCTCCACGATGGCCTCGACCGCGCCCCCGGGCTCACAGCCTTTTGCCGGATCGAAGGGCGCCATATCGCCCAGACCTTCGGCGCCATGGAATTCTCCGGCACCTGCCGGCTCGCGCACCAGCGGGCGTTCAGCGCCGCGATAGACCGGCACATCCTCGCGCGCGGCAATCTGGCGCAGGATGCAGGCGTTCCGGGCCGTCTTTTCGACCGGGACATTGCCGCCCACGGTGGTGACGGCCAACAGGTCCAGAGCCGGGCTGCCAAAGGCGGTCAGCAGGGCCACGGCATCGTCCACGCCGGGATCGCAATCGATGATCAGGGATGTCATCCCCTCTCCCTGCCGCGCGCCGCCGTTGGATGCAACGGCCTGTCACGGCTTGCCAAATCGCACCCCGGTTGCCCTTATGCCCCCAACCAAGGGGAGACACGTCCATGCCGACCGAAGAGGCCGCCACCACCGCCCTGATCACCAATGACGCCGTGGTGCTGGGCCTTCTGGCCGTGATCCTGGGCGCCGTCTTCTGGATCTCGAGCCGGGACAACGTCTGGGTGAAGCGGTTCTTCACCGTCATTCCGGCCCTGCTGCTCTGCTATTTCCTGCCGTCCCTGCTGACGACCTTCGGCGTCGTCGATCCCGAGGAATCCCGGCTCTACTATATCGCCTCGCGCTATCTGCTGCCGGCCGCACTCGTGCTGCTGACCGTCTCGGCTGACCTGCCCGCCGTCGTGGGTCTGGGGCCCAAGGCGCTGATCATGTTCTTTACCGGCACCATCGGCGTGATGATCGGCGGGCCCGTGGCCCTGCTGCTGACCAGCTGGTTCGCGCCCGAACTGATGGGAGCAGGCCCCGAAGCTATCTGGCGCGGCATGGCGACCGTGGCCGGCAGCTGGATCGGCGGGTCGGCCAACCAGACCGCCCTTTACGAGATCTATGGCGCGGGGCCGGACACCTTCTCGATCTGGATCGCCGTCGACGTGATCGTCGCCAACGTCTGGATGGCTGTCGTCCTCTGGATGGCCGCCAATCAGCGCCGCGTCGACAAGCTGTTCCGGGCCGACGCCTCGGCCGTCGACCGTGTCCGCGACAAGGCCGAGGCCTATGAAGCCGAGCACGCCCGCATCCCGATGCTCAAGGATCTGATCTTCATCCTCGCGGTCGGCTTCGGCGCAGTGGGCCTGTCGCATGCGATCGCGGACCCGCTGTCCACCTGGTTCGGCGAGACCTGGCCCTGGGCCCAGCGCCTGTCGCTGGACTCGGCCTTCTTCTGGCTGGTGCTGATCGCCACCGTGATCGGCGTGGTCCTGTCCTTCACCCCGGCCCGCAAGCTGCAGGGCCCAGGCGCGGCCAAGGTCGGGTCAGTGTTCGTCTATGTGCTGGTGGCCACCGTCGGGCTGAACATGAACATCGGGGCCATCCTCGACAGCCCGGTCTACTTCCTGATCGGCGCCGTCTGGATGCTGGTGCATGTGGCCCTGATGGTTCTGGTCGCCTTCCTGATCCGGGCACCCAGCTTCTTCCTCGGCGTCGGCTCGATGGCCAACATCGGCGGAGCGGCCTCCGCCCCCGTGGCCGCCGCGGCCTTCCACCCCTCCCTCGCCCCGGTCGGCGTGCTTCTGGCCGTGGTCGGCTACATCGTCGGCACGGCCGCCGCCTGGTTCACCGGTCTGGTCATGATGCAGATCGCCGCCGGGGCGGGCTAGGTCCGTGTCCGGGCACCGCATCTATGGTATGGCCTTCGCCGGGGTCCATTCGGCCTATGTGGCCAAGGCCGAACGCAAGGGTCGCACACGCGAGGAGGTCGATACCCTGATCCGCTGGCTGACCGGCTATGACCAGGCGGGGCTGGAGCAGCAGATCGCGGACCGTAAGGACGTCCAGACCTTCTTCGCCGATGCCCCGGCGATGAACCCGGCGCGCGAGGCCATCACCGGGGTCATCTGCGGCATCCGCGTCGAGGAGGTCGCCGAGCCGCTGATGCGGGAGATCCGCTATCTCGACAAGCTCATCGACGAGCTGGCCCGGGGCAAGGCGATGGACAAGATCCTGCGCGCCTGACGGGGCCAACGCTTCGCTCAGGGCACCAGATGCGTGACCTCTCCGACGCCTTCATCGTCCTCGCCGTCGTCCAGCGGAATGACGCGATCCGGGCGTTCCAGGGCCTCGGCTTCGTCTTCCAGACGCTCGATCTTGTCGGCGCGTGTTTCGGTTTCGGTCGCGGGGGTGTCGGGCATGGGAGCCTCCTGTATTGGCATATGTCCTGAACCCGCAGCGGCCGCGCCCTGTTCCGTGCACTGTTGCGACCCGTGCCACAGGATAACGCCATGGACCCAAGCAGCCCCGAGATTGATCCCGACGTCGCCCGCGCCCTCGGATGGCCCAAGTCAAAATATGCGTGGGTCGAGCGCGAACGACGGTGGCTGTGCCGCGCGGTCCCGCATGACCGGGTGGTGCGGGTCGAGCACTTCACTGACCTGTACGTCGAGGGCACACAGCTGCGTCTGCGCGAGGCCCTGCCGGATGACGGGGGACCGGCGATGCTGCGGCTGGGCCGCAAGGCCGATGTCAGCCCGGCCGTCCGGCTGCTGACCTCCATCTACCTGTCGCCCGAGGAGTTCCGGCTGCTGTCCACCCTGCCCGGCCGCCGGCTGACCAAGACCCGTCATTATCTCGGCAATGTCGACGGCGCGGACCTATCGGTCGACGTCTTCTCCGGAGCCCTCGAAGGCCTGATCATGGCCGAGGCCGAGTTCCCGGACCCGGAAGCCATGGCCCTCTATCCGACGCCGGACTTCGCCACGCGCGAGGTCACCGACGACAGTCGCTACACCGGCGGCCGGCTGGTGATTGACGGTCTGCCGACAGAAGGAGCCGTCGGCCGAAATTAAACATCCGTAATTACAGCATTGTAAGCTGTGCCATTGCGGACCCGATGGCAAAGAAGTGGGGATTTCGTGTCACGAGGCCCCCATGAAACTGACCCTCCTTGCCGCCGCCGCCTCCTGCTTCGCTGCTCTGTCCGCCCCCCTTGCGGCCACGGCCCAGCAGGCGCCGATAGAGGTATCGATCCCTTCCGGCAGCGAGACCGTTTCGGCCCGGCTTCTGGTCGGCGACGGGGAAGGGGACCGACCGGCCATCGCCCTGTTCAACGGCTTCCCCTCGGGATCGAATGTGCCGCGTGTCGCGGGCGAACTGCAGGCCGCCGGCTACACGGTCCTCGTGCCGAGCTACCGCGGGACCGGAGCGTCCGGGGGCGAGTTCAGCCTCGACAATGCGCGGGTGGATGGCCAGGCCGTCGTCGACTGGCTGCGCCATCATGAAGGGATCGATCCGGATCAGGTTGCGGTGTTCGGGGTCAGCTTCGGTGGCTGGCTGGCGCTGCATACAGCGGCCTTGGACGCCGACATCCGATGCGTGGTCGCTCTCGTTCCTGCAGACATGGGCGTGATCGCGGATCGATGGGGTCGGGATCCCGAATACGCGGCCCTTTGGCGATCCGAGCTGGACAGCTTTGCCGCCGATACCGAGCTCGCGCGCTTCGGCGCCGGAGGTCCCGGGGCCTTCATGCAGGCTTCCATCGCCGGGGCAGAGGAGGCGCGGTTCTCTCCGAAGGCGGCGGCGCTGGCGGACCGGCCCGTCTTCGTGGCCGGTGGCCGATCGGACCCCGCGGCCCCTTTCACGGACCACTATGGGCCGCTGGTCGCGGCCTTGCGCGCGGCGGAGGTACCCTTCGCGGCCCTCGAATTTCCCGGAGGCCATAACCCGAACGAGGCCAAGGCCGCAGCGGTCAGCTTCATCGAGCGAAGCTGCTTCGCCGACTGACGCCTCAGGCCCGACCGCCGGTGCCCGACAGGCGGGCTGCATCCACGCCGATGGCGGCCAGGGCCCGGGCCCATTTGGTGGGGTGATCGTCGTCGAACACCATTTCGGTGTCGGCATCGGCGGTGAGCCAGATGTTCTCGGTCAGCTCGGCCTCGAGCTGGCCTTCGTCCCAGCCCGCATAGCCCAGCATCAGGCGCGACCGGCGCGGGCCGGTAACGGGATCGGACATGGCCACCAGCACATCGCGGGTGCCTGTGAGGGCCAGACCGTCCCCGAAGGCCAGGCTGGTCCCGTCCGAAATCCAGTCGTCGGTGTGAAGCACAAAGCCGCGCTCGCGCTCGACCGGCCCGCCGACCAGCACCGGCGCCTCATAGCCTTCGGCCGGGGGGGGCATGTCCAGCTTTTCCAGCACCGTCGACAGATCGATCCCCTCCAGCGGCTGGTCGATGCGCACGCCCATGGCGTGATCCGGCCCGTGGGCACAGATCAGAATGACAGCCTGTCGGAACCGGTCATCGTCGATACCGGGCATGGCGATGAGCAGACGACCGGCGAGGGAGGAAAAGCCGTTCATGAGGGGATCATCGGGTCTGGCCCGGTCCGACGCAAGGGGCGGGAGCGCGCTTTGGCCCCCAAGCCCCTTGGTGCAGGCGCGGCGGATGTCTATCTGGGCAGGACCGGCCCCGACGGCCCCAGCCCCAACGGAGACACTCCATGACCATCTCGATCGGCGACCGCCTGCCCGAAGCCACCCTGATGAAGGCCACCTCCGAGGGGCCCAAGCCGGTGAATGTCTCGGAAATCTTCAACGGCAAGACCGTGGCCCTGTTCGCCGTGCCGGGCGCCTTCACCCCGACCTGTTCGGCGCGTCACCTGCCGGGCTTTGCCGAGAACCTCGACACCCTGAAGGACAAGGGCGTCGACACCGTCGCCTGTGTCTCGGTCAATGACGCCTTCGTCATGGGCGCATGGGCCAATTCCCAGGACGGCGCCGACAAGATCCTCATGCTTGCCGACGGCAATGGCGAATTCACCCGCGCGGTCGGCCTGACCATGGATGCCAAGGGCTTTGGCATGGGCGAGCGCTCGCAGCGCTACTCCATGCTGGTCAAGGACGGCGTGGTCGAGCAGCTGAACATCGAGCAGGGCGGCGAGTTCAAGGTGTCCTCGGCCGAACACCTTCTGGGCCAGCTCTAGGTCAGGCCACGGCCTCGATCCGGTCTTCTTGCGGGGGCCGGATCGTGGCACCGTTCATGACGTGGGTCACCGCACCCAGCAGCGACGCCGGCGTGATCGGTTTCGGCACGAAATAGGTCATGCCTGCCTCGCCACAGGCGGTGATGTCCTCGGGACTGGTGTCGGCCGTGACGGCAATGACCGGCACTTCGGCATTGGCGTTGTCCGAGGCCCGCAGGCGTCGGGTCGCCTCGCGACCGTCCAGCTCCGGCATACGCACATCCATGAAGATCAGGTCGAAGGTCTGGGCGTCGCAGGCCTTGAGCGCCAGCAGGCCATCGGCAGCCGTGGTGACCTCGCACCCAAGGGGTTGCAGGATCAGCTGGATGGCCCGCCGGTTGATATCGTGGTCGTCGACGACCAGCACCCGCATGGGGGCATCATCCTCTGCGACCTCTTCCACTGGGGCTTCCGGTTCGGCGACGGGGGCAGCCTCGACCGGTTCGGCGGCAACCGCCACGGTCTCGACCGCCGGCGCCGGCGCAGGCGAGGGTGCGGGCGGGGCCACCGGCGCCTTGTCCGGCAGACCGCCGAGGGCGCGCGCCACCACTTCCCGTCCGGCCCGTTCCGGTGGCGGCAGGCTGCTGGTCTCCGAATTGGCGCGCGGGAAACTCAGGGCCACGGTGAAGCTGGATCCCTCGCCCAGACGGCTGTGGGCCGTCAGGCGTCCGCCCATCAGTTCGCTCAGGTGGCGGCTGATCGCCAGTCCGAGGCCCGTTCCGCCATGGCGCGCGCTGACGCCCGAGGCGGTCTGATCGAACGGGCTGAACAGGCGCTGGATCTGGGCCGGCGTCATGCCCGGCCCGGTATCCTGAATCTCGATCAGCACGGAATAGCCGGAGGGTTCCTCCTCCCAGGCCTTGAGCTTCAGGGTGATACTGCCGGTGTCCGTGAACTTGACCGCGTTCGAGATCAGATTGTTCAGGATCTGGCGCAGGCGCATGGCGTCGCCCCGCACATGGGCCGGCACCTGGGAAGCTCCCTCGATGCGCAGCTTGAGCCCCTTGGACGCCACCGGACCCTGCCACAGGCGGGCGGTCTGGGCGATCAGGGAGCGCAGGTTGAAGTCGTCGACCTCGACCGTCATGCGCCCCGCCTCGATCTTGGCGTGGTCCAGCAGGTCGTCGAGCAGGGCCTTCATCATCAGGCCGGCGTCGGTGATCAGGCGGGCCTGATTTCGGGTGTGATAGTCGTCGGTGCTGTCCTGGATGACGCCCGCGCCGGCCATGATGGCGCTGATCGGGGTGCGCAGATCGTGTCCGACGGCGGCCAGAAAGGCCTGTCGGCTCTCCATCACCTCTTCGGCGTGAAGACGGCGGCTCTCGGCATCCAGCCGGGCGGCCTCCTCGGACTTGCGGGCCGTTTCCATCCGCTGCCAGGTGCTGAGGCAGTAGGTCATGAAGACGGCGATGGCGATGGCGAAGGCCGTTGCAAAGGGGGCCGAAGCGCCGTTGGTCACCATGAAGATCGGTGTGATCGCGAGATACAGGAACTGCGGCGCAACGGTCAGCGCCAGGACCGTCCGGGACCGGGGCGCGTTCACCACGGCATAGATGGCGCCTGACGACAGAAGGATCGCGGCGCAAACCCCGCCCATGGGTCCGCCGATCAGCCACAGCGGCACCGACAGGCTGCCGAAATAGGCAGCGTTCGCCACCAGCATGACGCAGGCGGCCGCAAAGCGCGGCAGGCCGAAGGACTCGGACTTGCCGGCGTTGACCGGCCCGAACACCCACAGGTCCAGCAGCTGCACCAGGAAGTAACCGGCCACCCAGGCGATCGAGAAGTCCCAGCCCAGGATCGGGCTGAACACCAGGGCGCTGGCGGCGCCCATGCCCAGTCGCTGCAGCAGCGCCTTGCGGCGCTGCCGGATTGCCTCAACCCAGCCTGACGACAAGTCGGCCGTTGCCATGGTCATTCGCATCCCCGTGGGTGGGCCTTTCAGCCCTTTTCACCACTATGGCGCGTCAGGCCTAACGCTCCGTCAACGCGCGGTGCCGACGGCCTCGCCCGCTGTGGAAAAGCCGTCCGCCTTCAGGCGCGCGATCAGATCGGCCTTGATCCGCCGGACCAGACCCGGCCCCTCGAAGACGAGCGCCGAATAGATTTGCACCGCGCTGGCCCCCGCGCGGATGCGGGCATAGGCCTCGGCCCCGTCCGCGATCCCGCCCACGGCGATGAGCGGCAGGCGCCCGTCGGCCGCTTCCGCTGCCGCCGCCAGGGCCCGCCGCGCGCGATCCTTCAGAGCGGCTCCCGACAGGCCGCCCGCCTCACCGGCATGGGCCGATCTGAGGGTGTCGGGCCGATCGAGGGTCGTGTTCGACACGATCAGTCCGTCCAGCCCGTATTGCAGGCTGGCCTCGACGATCCGGCCGATGTCGGCGTCCGACAGGTCGGGGGCAATCTTCAGGAAGACCGGCCGGTCGACCGGGCGCGCGCCCTGGATGCGGGCCAGCAAGGGCTCGAGCGCCTCGACGGTCTGCAGGCCGCGCAGGCCCGGCGTATTGGGCGAAGACACATTGACGGTGAGATAGTCGGCGAGGCCGCCCAGTCGCCGCAGGCCGGTCTCATAGTCAGCGATCCGGTCGTCGGCATCCTTGTTCGCGCCCAGATTGGCCCCGACCACCACACCGGGCGGACGATGGGCCAGCCGGTCGGCAAAGGCGTCCAGGCCGTCGTTGTTGAACCCCATCCGGTTGATCACCGCCCGGTCCTCTTCCAGCCGGAACAGGCGCGGGCGAGGATTGCCGGTCTGGGGCCGGGGCGTGACCGAGCCGCATTCGACAAAGCCAAAGCCCAGTCCCGCCAAACCCCGGATCGCGACCGCATTCTTGTCCAGTCCCGCGGCCAGTCCGACCGGATTGGGCAGCCCCAGCCCCGCCACGCGGGTACGCAGGATCGGGTCGTCCTTCTGCGCACCCAAGGGCAGGTAACGCAGGCCGGCAATGGCCATCTCGTGCGCACGCTCGGCGTCCATCTTCCGGAGCAGGGCCGTACCGAGGTCGAGCAGGCTCATGCCGGCTCTCCGGCGTCGATGTGCAGGGTGCCCTCCCCATCGACGTGGCAGGCCTCGACCGCACGGACCGCGCCCAGGGGCAGGGGTCGGTACAGGTGCGGAAACAAGGCGCCCCCGCGCGAGGGCTCCCATACCAGATCCACCAGCGCGGCCGTCTCAAGGGTCACCAGCACAAGGTTCGTCCGGCCCAAATAGTGTTTGCCGGCCGTGCCCGGCAGCTGCTCAGCCGTCGACATGTGGATGTAGCCGTCCCGCAGATCGACCTCGGAGCCCGGATAGTGGCCGTCGGCGGTCGCCGCCTCCCACTCCTCCGCATCCACCAGCTTGAAGATGGTCCCGGTCACGTGTCGCTGTCCTCGGGCCGCACCAGACCTTCCAGCGCATAGCGCCCGGCCACGTCGACGGAGAAGACCACCGCCTGACCCGTCGGGAAACCCGCCGCCAGCCGGTCCAGCACCGAGGGCGCCGCCGCCCCCTCCATCAGCAGCTCCACGGCCAGCTGATGGATACCCGGATTGTGACCGACCAGGATCAGACAGCCGGCCAGGTCCGCCTCGTCCTCGACATGGGTGCGCAGGGTCGCGGCATCGGCCTCGTACAGGGCATCGACCTGACGGACCTCGACGTCCCCCAGGCTCTCGTGCACCAGCTCCCAGGTCTGCAGCGTCCGCTCGGCCGACGAGACCAGGGCCCGGTCGGGCTTCAGGCCCCGGTCGGCCAGAATCCGGCCGACGCGCAGGGCATCGGCCTCGCCGCGGGGGGACAGCGGACGGTCGCGATCACGACCCGAGGGAGAGCCGCGTTCAGCCTTGGCATGGCGCATCAGGATCAGTCGGTGCATGCCGACGCTCTAGGCGTGTTCGACCGGCTCGACCAGAGCCCGGCGACTGTCTCGTCCCGCCCGGGCGGGCTCCAGTCCGCCTTCGAGCAGGGGGACGCGTTCGGTCTGCTCCGCTGTCCGGGCAAGGGCATAGGCCTGACGGGTCGCCTCCAGCAGGATGAGACCGGCCGCCCCCGGTACGAGACGGCGCCCCACCTGCTCGAAGCCGTCCGCCATCCCGTACAGCACGGGCCATGGCGGGACATAAAGCGTCTGGGACCAGGCGGCCGGTTCGAGGCCCACTTCCCGGACCAGCCGTTCCAGCTGGCGCCGCGTGAAGGGCCGGCCGTGGCCAAACGGGGTGCTCTCGGCCCGCGCCCACAAGCCGCCGCGCGCAGCGGCGACCAGAATGATCCGTCCCGCGGGGCTGAGTACCCGGATCGCCTCGGCCATCAGGGCACGAACATCGTCGGCCTCCTCAAGCGCGTGAACGACCAGCACACGGTCGAAACTGCCTGCGGCGAACGGCAAGGCCCGGTCATCGACCAGCACCGCCCGGTTGCGGGCGCCGCGCGGCCAGACTTCGACCCCCTGCCCCGACGGCATGGCCGCGATCAGCCGGCGAGCCCCGACGAACGCCCCCAGCCAGGGCGTCGCATAGCCCAGCCCCAGCACGTCACAGCCGTCGGCCTCGCCCCAGGCGCCCTCCAGCCGGTCAGCCAGCAGCCGACGGACCAGCCGGCCGGACGGCTCGCCGTAGAACTGCCTGAGCTCCTCGATGGGCATGCGCATGGGCTGAGGATAGCCCCGGACGCCCATCCCCTGCTAGGGTCATGGCCATGACGCTGGATGTGCACCTCTTCCCCTGCCTGTCGGACAACTACGGCCTGCTGGTCCGGGACCGGACCGCCGGGGCTGTGGCCACGATCGACACGCCGGATGCCGACCGCATTCTCGAGGAGCTGTCGACCCTCGGCTGGGGACCACTCGGTCAGGTGCTCAACACCCACTGGCACCCGGATCACACCGGCGGGAATGCGGCACTGAAGGCAGCGACCGGGTGCACCATCCATGGCCCGGCCGAGGTTCGCCGTGCCGCGCCCCTCGACCATGAGATCCGGGATGGCGACACCGTCCAGGTCGGGGACACGCGCCTCGATGTCATCGCCGCCCCCGGCCACACCCTCGGCCATGTGGTGTTTCACGACCCGGAGGGCCGGACCGCCTTTGTCGGGGACGTCCTGTTCACCCTCGGCTGCGGGCGACTGTTCGAGGGCACGCCCGAACAGATGTGGGACAGTCTTGCGACCCTGATGGCCTGGCCGGACGAGACGGAGATCTGGTGCGCCCATGAATACACCGCCGCCAATGCCCGGTTTGCGCTGAGCGTCGATGACCGACCGGAATTGCGCACCCATGTCGAGGCCCTGCGGGTCCGGATCGACGCGGGTCAGCCGACCGTGCCCACCACCCTGGGGGAAGAGCGGCGGTTCAATCCGTTCCTGACGGCGGGCGATGCCGGGACCTTCGCCCGCCGCCGCGCGGCCAAGGACGAATTTCGCGGCTGACTACTCGGCGCCGGCGATGACGCGCACGATCCGGGCGGAGGACGGTCGCCCGGCGAAACCGGCGTCCGGATCGATCACAATCCGCAGGGTGCCCCGGGAAAAACTGACCTGGCGCGGGCCGATGTCCGTGATGATGATGGCCTGAACGCGGGCCACGTCCCGACGGAGGCTGGGCGAGCGGGCCATACGGACAATCGCGTCGACGGCGGTCGACAGGGCATCGGTGGCCACCGGTTCGGACCCCGGCTCGATGTCCATGTCCACGACCACGATCCGTCCGACGGCGCGGGTCGCCCGGTCGCTCTGACGCAGGATGAAATCCATCAACTGGAAGGCCGTCAGGGTCGGCGCCAGAAGCTCCGGTGCCGGGCCGGCCAGTGACACGGGTGACCCCTGGGGGGTGGTCGTGGTGTAAAGGGTCATGCCCCCATCGGGCGTGACCCGCAGAACCTGATCTCCGGCGTCATTGCGGAAGATGATGTCGCCGCGCGGGGCGGGCGACGGGCGCAGCACCCAGACCTCGGTCGAGCGGTCAAACCGCATCAGGGTGGCCGGACGGGACCGGTCCAGGATGAATCCCTGTCCCGTCTCGGACACATAGCGTCCACTGTCGGGCAGATTGGTCGATGGACTGCGCTCGCGCTGGCTGCGGGCCGACTCGCTCTGGAAATTGGCGCTGGACTGGGCGTGGGCCACTGGGGCCTGGGCCAGACAGACGAGCGCGAGCACCCCCGCCAATACGGCCGAGGGCGCCGGTCGCCATGTCGATCCGACCTGTCTACCGCGCGTCATGTCAAAACGTGTGACTCTGCACCCCGGCAGATTTTGGGCAGGCGCCCGTCAGCCGACCAGATACTGTCCGCCGTTCAGCGATAGCGTACATCCTGTGACATATCCGGCACGTTCGCCGGCCAGCCATGACACCATGTCCGCGATTTCCTCGCCCTTGCCCAGCCGTCCGACGGGGATCTGGGCGATGATGGAATCCAGCACCTTCTGGTCCATGGCGCCCACCATTTCGGTGTCGATGTAGCCGGGGGCGATGCAGTTCACGGTCACGCCCTTGCGCGCATTCTCGAGCGCCAGAGCCTTGGTGAAGCCGATCATGCCCGCCTTGGCGGCGGAATAGTTGGTCTGGCCGATCTGGCCCTTCTGACCGTTGATCGAGCTGATGTTGACGATACGGCCAAAGCCCCGGTCGCGCATGCCGCCGATCACCTGCCGTGTCATGTTGAACACCGAGTCCATGTTCACGCGGATCACGTCCGACCACTGGTCCGCGGTCATCTTGTGAAAGAAGCCGTCGCGCGTGATGCCGGCGTTGTTGATCAGCACGTCGATCGGGCCCAGTTCGGCCTCGACCTCCTGCACGGCCCGCGCGCAGTCCTCGAACGAGCCGACATTGCCCTTCACCACCATGACGTCCAGCTCGGCGGCCGTCGCCTCGGCCGCCTGGGCATTGCCGGAATAGCCGGCCGCGACCGACAGGCCGTCTTCCTTCAGCCGCTGAACAATCGCCTTGCCGATGCCCCGGGTTCCCCCGGTGACCAGTGCCACCCGTGCCATATGCAGTCCCTTGCGTTTCCGGTGCGGGGGGCGTCTCAGCGCGCCCCTCCGTCATCCAAGCCTTAACGAAACGCGGGGTTCCCGGCTAGGTGGTCAACTTCACAGCTGTGCCATATCCAGCACGAAGCGATAGCGGACGTCCGACTTCAGCATCCGCTCATAGGCTTCGTTGATGCGGTCGGGCGCAATCACCTCGATATCGCAGGCGATGCCGTGCTCGGCGCAGAAGTCGAGCATTTCCTGCGTCTCCCGAATGCCCCCGATCAGCGAGCCGGCCACCCGGCGGCGGCGCATCAGCAGCGGAATGGCGAACACCGGCATGCCCTCGGTCGTCAGGCCAAGCATGACCATGGTGCCGTCCCGCGCCAGCAGGTTCAGGTGACTGGCGATCTCATGGGTGGCCGAGACCGTATTGATGATCAGGTCGAACTTCTCGGCCGCCGCCTTCATGGCGTCGGCGTCGGAGTTGATCAGGAAGTGTTTGGCCCCCATGCGCTCGGCGTCGGCCTTCTTGCGGTCGGAAGTCGACAGAACCGTCACCTCGGCACCCATGGCCGCAGCGAGTTTGACGGCCATGTGGCCAAGTCCGCCCAGCCCCACCACGGCCACCTTTGAACCCGGTCCCACGCCCCAGGTTCTCAGGGGCGAATAGGTCGTGATCCCCGCGCACAGCAGCGGCGCCGCGGCATCCAGCGGGATCGAATCCGGAATGCTGAGCACATAGTTCTGATCGACCGTGATCCGGTCGGAATAGCCGCCCTGGGTGATCTTCTGGCCGACCTCGGCCCCCTTGCGGTCAGCGGAGCCATAGGTCTGGGTCATGCCGGGCTCGCAATACTGCTCCAGCCCCTCCTGACAGGCGGCGCAGGTCCGGCAGCTGTCGACCATGCAGCCAACGCCGACGCGATCGCCTTCGCTGAAGCGCGTGACGTTGGACCCGACAGCGGTCACCACACCGGCGATCTCGTGGCCCGGGACGATCGGATAGCGGGTGCCGCCCAGATCGTTCTTCGCCACATGCAGGTCCGAGTGACAGACGCCGCAGTATTTGATCTCGATCACCACATCGTCCGGGCCGGGATCGCGCCGGTCGAAGCTCCAGGGCTCCAGCGGCTGGTCGGCGGCGACGGCGGCAAAGGCGCGGGTGGCGATGGGCATGGGGACTCCTCGAAAATCGACCCTTCAGGTGTGTACCGAAGCCCCGGGGCGCAAGGCAGCGGAGTCAGCTGACCCGTTCGATCAGGGCTATGGCGGCCGCCGGGTTCCGGACCTTGGCGCCCGCGATCATATAGGCGAACACATCGCCACGCTTCGCCCAGCCCCGCAGGCGGTCGGCCGCAGCGTCCAGTTCATCGGAAGACATGCCGGTCGGCTCGTCCTCGCGACTGGACATCAGGCGGGCATAGGAGAAGTCGGCGGTCGGCTGGTCAATGCGGGGCCATTCCGGCGCCTCTTCGTCCTCGGCATAGACGATGGCGCAGTCGTACTTCGCCGCCAGATCATAGAATTCCTGCGTGTCGAAGCTGGCGTGCCGGACCTCCAGCGCGTGGCGAAGGCGCACGCCGTCCTTGTCCTTGGGCAACAGCTTCAGAAAGCCCTCGAAATCGGCCGGATCGAACTTCTTGGTGGCCATGAATTGCCAGTTGATCGGACCCAGCTTGTCGCCCAGCACGGTCAGCCCCTGATCCAGAAACCGGTCGAAGCTCTCCTTGCCCTCGGACAGCACCTTGCGATTGGTGCAGTAGCGGCTGGCCTTCACCGCAAAGACGAAGCCGTCGGGCGTCTCGTCGCGCCACTTCATCCAGCTGTCGGGTTTGAAGGTCGAATAGTAGGTGCCGTTGATCTCGATCGAGGTCAGCTTGCCGGCCGCATATTCCAGCTCGCGCTTCTGCACCAGGCCCTCGGGATAGAAGACCCCGCGCCACGGCTCATAGGTCCAGCCGCCGATGCCGATGTGGATTTTGCCGCTCATGCCGCGCCCCTGTGCCGTCGATCTGCGGATCGTCCGGCACTGGTCGTCACAAGTCCAGAGGTCGCCGGGCTATTGCGTCACCGGCGGCGGGTTCGAGTCGGAGGTCATGGCCCCGGCTTCGGAGTCCGTGGCCGCAGGCGATCCTTCCGGGGACGCTTCCGGCACGGGCTGCAGTTCCTCGGGCACCGGGCGGGCGTTGCTCTCGTCCTCGACGGCATCCAGACCCGGCTGGCTGGCCATCACCATGATCGCATAGATGATCAGCAGGAGGGTGACCGACACCACCAGAACGACCACGATGCGAAGCCCGCTGCGGCCCTGTTTGGTCCGTTGGGCATCCACGACGGGGCCATCGGATTCACGGGCATCGGCCTCGGCGGGACCCTCACCGGGCAGGACGTCAGTGGGCTCTTCGGGGGGGCGGTTTTCGGTGTTCATGCTGACTGAACCCGCAAGCGCCACCGTAGTTCCGGCCTGCGTCCGCTTGTCCCGGCCTGGGCCTCAGTAGGCGAAGTCGGAATACAGCCGGCGCACGTCCCCGCCCCAGGGTCCGTGGTACAGGTCCAGCAGGCGCTCGGCCGGCGTCACCCCGCTGTCGGCAGTGTCCTCCAGCTCGGACAGATAGCCGCGCTCGTCGACCATGCCGCCCGAGAAGCGCGCCCGGTTCTTCAGGCCCTGGCGGGCGATGGCGACCATATCGACCGCCACATCGCGCAGCGACCGGCCCCCGATCTCGGCGCGCAGGCCCAGCCGCGTCACCTCGCGGCGCAGACGCTCGTGATCCTCGATCTGCCAGTCCTTGCAGAGGTCCCAGGCCGCCGCCAGCGACGGCGCGTCATAGAAGATTCCGGCCCACAGCGCGGGCAGGGCACAGATGCGGCTCCACGGGCCGCCGTCGGCGCCGCGCATCTCCAGATACTGTTTCAGACGCACTTCGGGGAACAGGGTCGTCAGGTGGTCGGCCCAGTCCCTGGCATTGGCCCGGTCACCCGGCAGGACGTCCAGCTTTCCATCCATGAAGGCGCGGAACGACTGACCCGACAGATCCACATAGCGCCCGTCGCGCTTGGCGAAATACATGGGCACATCGAGCGCATAGTCGACATAGGCCTCAAAGCCGAAGCCGTCGGCGAATACGAAATCGAGCATGCCGGTGCGGTCCGGATCGGTGTCGGTCCAGACATTGGCCCGGGCGGTCAGGAAGCCGTTCGGTCGACCGTCCGTAAACGGAGAATTGGCAAACAGGGCCGTGGCCACGGGCTGCAAGGCCAGCGAGGTGCGGAACTTCGTCACCATGTCGGCTTCGGAATCGAAGTCCAGATTGGCCTGGATGGTGCAGGTGCGCAGCATCATGTCGAGGCCCAGCCCGCCGCGTTTGGGCATATAGGCGCGCATGATGTCGTAGCGGCCCTTGGGCATGACCGGCACGTCCTCGCGACTCCACAACGGATCGAAGCCGACCCCGAGGAAGCCCAGGCCCAGCTCGTCGGCCACCATCTTGACCTCGACCAGATGCTGGCCGGTCTCGGAACAGATGTCGTGGATGTCCTTGAGGGGCGCGCCTGACAGCTCGAACTGGCCGCCGGGCTCCAGACTGATGGAGGCGGTCATCCCTTCGGCGTTCCTGCGCTCGAGCGCGATGACGTGACCGCCCTCCTCGACCGGGCTCCAGCCGAAGCGCTGCAGGCCCTCCAGCATGGCACGGATGCCGGCGGGGCCGTCATAGGCCGGGCGACGGAGGGTAGCCTTGTCGAAGCCGAACTTCTCGTGCTCGGCCCCGATCCGCCACTGATCCTTGGGCTTGATCCCCTTCGACAGGGTCCCGATCAGGGCCTCGCGGCTCAGGGGTTCGGCGTCAGACATCAAAGGGGTCCCTCGTTCGTCTGGCCAATTGGGCAGTCCGGACGACGGGCACAAGTGGCCTCATCGCTCCCAGTCGCCCAGGCTCGCCTGCCACAGGGCGAGCGCCACAGTCGCCGCCGTGTCGGCGCGCAGGACACGCGGGCCCAGCGACACGGGCGTGGTGAACGGCAGCTCTCGAAGCCGCTGCCGCTCCGACGGAGAAAAGCCGCCCTCCGGCCCGATCACTATGCCCCAGCTGGTGCCGCCGGCTTGCGGCAATGCCACCTTCGCCGGCGGGCCGCCCGTCTCGTCACAGAACATCAGGCGCCGGTCGGGATTCCAGCCGTCGAGCACAGCCTCGAGCGGCTCCGGGGCCAGGATGTCCGGCACATCAATGCGGCCCGTCTGTTCAGCGGATTCCACCGCTATGGTCTCCAGCCGGTCCAGACGCAGATTTTGGGGCTGGGTGCGTTCGGTGCGCACCAGCCGGATGCGGCGCACCCCCAGTTCGGTAGCCTTCTCGACCGCGAACTCCAGCGGGCTCTTCTTCACGGCGGCCATGAGCAGCTCGACATCCGGCGGCAGGATCTGGTCCCGCGCCCGCTCTTCGGCCTTCAGAACGACACCCCGCTTCAGCACCTCAGCCACCGAGCAGCGCCACTCGCCGTCGGCCCCATTGAAGACCAGCAGGTCGTCGCCGGCCTTCAGCCGCATGACCTGGGTCAGATAGCGCGATTGGTCGAGGCCTGGGGCCAGGGCCGCTCCGGGCGACAGGGGCTGGGGGATGTAGAGGCGGATCATGAACAGGTGATCGGGAGCTGCGGCGGGTTTCCCTTGCATCTATCGACCGCCTTGGCTCCAGTGTCAGCCATGGGAAAGAAAAAACAGGCCTACAAGGCCGAGCTGCGCACCCTCCAGATCGCGCTGGTCGAGAGCCAGGCCCGCCTGATCGCCGAGGGCCGCAAGGTGCTGATCCTGTTCGAGGGGCGCGACACCGCCGGCAAGGATGGCGCCATCAAGCGCGTGACCGAGCACATGGCCCCGCGCCAGACCCGGGTCGTGTCCCTGCCCAAGCCGAGCGACCGCGAGCAGACCCAGTGGTATTTCCAGCGCTATGTCGCCCATCTCCCGGCGGCGGGCGAGATCGTGGTCTTCAACCGCTCCTGGTACAATCGGGCGGGGGTCGAGGTGGTGATGGGGTTCTCGACCGCAGAGGAACAGTCCGACTTCATCCGCGACGTGCCCGCCTTCGAGGCCATGCTGACCGAGGCCAATATCGTCCCGATCAAGATCTGGCTGGACATCACCAAGGACGAGCAGGCGCGGCGACTTGAGGCCAGGGTCGAGGACCCGCTCAAACACTTCAAGACCTCGCCGCTGGACGCCGAGGCCCAGAAGCGCTGGCACGCCTATTCCGAGGCCCGCGACACCATGCTGCTGCGCAGCCATACGCCGCTCGCGCCGTGGCTGATCGTCGCCACCGACGACAAGAAGCAGGCTCGCCTGAACGTCATGCGCCATCTGGTGGAGCGCCTCGGCGTGCACGGCCTCAGCGTCACGACCCGCCCGGTCGACCCGGCGATCGCCTTCCCGTTTGAGCCCGAGGCCCTGAACGACGGGCGGATGGCGCGGTAGGTCGGGGAGCGGCGAACCGTTCATGGGAGGACTCGGCCTGCCCCAAGCCAACGGACTACCACCCCAGCTTTAGCTTCAACTCCATGACGACGTCGTGCCCTGCCCCTGCCATGACCCGTTCCGCCTCACCTGCGCTGATGTGATCTGTCCGGATGGTACCGAATAGATCCCCGGTGTCGTAGCGGAGAAGGAGCCGACGCCCGAGGATGCCCTTGCGTTGGAACACCTCATAGTTCCCATCCGAAAAAATCAGATTGTCAGGCACTAAAGCGTCCGGGCGATCAGCAGCTTCATGATCTCGTTCGTGCCGCCATAGATGCGCTGGACGCGGGCATCCTTGTACAGCTGGGCGATCGGATATTCGTTCATATAGCCATAGCCGCCGTGCAGCTGGAGCATCTCGTCGATGGTCTCGCCCTGGATGTCGGTCACCCAGTATTTGGCCATGGAGGCGGTCGCCGCATCCAGCTTGCCTTGCAGGTGCAGGCCCATGCAGTGGTCGACGAACACCTTGGCCACCGTCAGCTTGGTCTTGACCTCGGCCAGTTTGAACTGGGTGTTCTGGAACTCGATGACGCGCTTGCCGAACGCCTTGCGTTCCTTGACGTAGGCGATGGTCTCGGAGAGGCCCCGCTCGGCAGCGGCCACGCCCTGGACGGCGATGTTCAGGCGTTCCTGCGGCAACTGCTGCATCAGCTGGACGAAGCCCTGGCCCTCGACGCCGCCGATGATGTTCTCGCCCGGCACCTTCACATCGTTGAAGAACAGCTCGGAGGTGTCATTGCCCTCCATGCCGATCTTGTGGAGGTTCCGCCCGCGCTCAAAGCCTTCGGCGCCGTCGGTCTCGACCACGATCAGGCTGGTGCCCTTGGCCCCTTCCGACGGATCGGTCTTGGCCACCACGATGATGAAGTTCGCCAGCTGGCCATTGGTGATGAAGGTCTTGGACCCGTTCACCACATACTGGTTGCCCTGTTTGATGGCGGTCGTCTTGACGCCCTGCAGGTCGGAGCCTGCGCCCGGCTCGGTCATGGCGATGGCGCCGACCAGCTCGCCCGAGGCCAGCTTCGGCAGCCAGCGGGCCTTCTGCTCCTCGGTGCCATAGTGCCAGATGTAAGGGGCGACGATGGCGTTGTGCAGCGAGATGCCGAAGTGGTCCGCGCCCTTCCAGCCCAGCTGACGCATCAGCACGACCTCGTGGCGATAGTCGCCGCCCATGCCGCCGTCTTCCTCGGGCATCGACAGGCCCAGCAGGCCGGCCTCACCCGCCTGGGTCCACAGCTCGCGCGGGACCGAGGAGTTGGCGATCCACTCCTGCACCTTTTCCGGAGGCGCATGCTCGTCGATCCACTTGCCGACGGAATCGGAGAAGAGGGTGATCTCCTCGTCCTGCATGAAGTCGGGATCGGGGCTGTTGAGGATGTTCATTCCGGGTCTCCAGAGAAGGTCAGGGTCAGCTGCTGGCGCGGATTCCAGTCGGGCGGAGGGGGCAGGGAACGAGACCACCAGTGCATTCCGGCCGCGATCCATCGACGACGCAGATCGGCATGGGATGCGCCATTCCCAGCGTCATCGTAACCGAACTGAACGCCGCAACACGGGCAAATTGCCTGATAGCGTTCTTCCGAACTCAAACCGTCGGCATAGCCACAAACGGGGCATCTGCCTTCAACCAAGTCAGAACGCCTCTGCCGGCATCTGCATCAGGACCTCGGCGCCGGTCTTCAGCTTGGCCAGGTGCGAACCGGCGTCGGGCAGGATGCGCTCGACGAAATAGCGGCCGGTCTGCAGCTTGGTGGCGTAGAAGGGATCGTCCGATCCGCCGTCGATGGCCTTATGCGCGGCGATCGCCATCTGGGCCCAGACATAGGCCATGGCGGTCAGACCGAAGATGTGCAGATAGTCGGTCGAGGCGGCACCCGCGTTGTCCGGATTTTGCATGCCGTTCTGCATCAGCCACATGGTGGCCTCCTGCAGCTTCTTCTTGGCGTCGGCCAGTCCGTCGATGAAGGGTTTGACGGCCTCGTTGCCGGCATTGTCCGACACGAAGGCGTCGATCTCGCCGAACCAGGTCATGACCGCCCGGCCGCCGTTGGCCGGCAGCTTGCGGCCCACGAGGTCGAGGGCCTGCACGCCGTTGGTGCCCTCGTAGATCATGGTGATGCGCGCATCGCGCAGATACTGGCTGGCGGGGAAGTGTTCGGTGTAGCCCGAGCCGCCGTGCACCTGCATGGCCAGCGAGGCCACGTGGAAGCCGCGGTCGGTCAGGAAAGCCTTCACCACCGGGGTGATCAGGCCCATGTAGTCGCGGGCCTTCTGCGCGGTCGCCTCATCGTCCGACCGCTGCAGGTCGGCCTGCAGCGCGGTCCACAGGATGAAGGCCTGGCCGCCTTCGACATAGGCCTTGGCTTCCAGCAGCATGCGCCGCACGTCGGGGTGGACGATGATCGGATCGGCCGGACCGTCGGCATTCTTCGGCCCGGTCAGCGAACGGCCCTGCAGGCGGTCCCTGGCGAATTCGACGGCGGCCTGATAGGCGGCGGTTCCGATCGAGTGACCCTGCAGGCCGGTGCCCAGACGCGCCTCGTTCATCATGACGAACATGGCCGCCATGCCCTTGTTCTCGGTGCCGACCAGCCAGCCCTTCGCGTTCTCGTACGACATCACGCAGGTGGCGTTGCCGTGGATGCCCATCTTGTGCTCGAGGCCGGCGCACTGGACGCCCTCATTGCGGTCGCCGACCGAGCCGTCCTCATTGACGAAGAATTTCGGCACGACGAACAGGCTGATGCCCTTGATGCCCGCCGGCGCGCCCTCGATGCGGGCCAGCACCAGGTGGATGATGTTGTCGGTGAAGTCGTGCTCGCCCGACGAGATCCAGATCTTCTGGCCGGTGATGTTGTAGCTGCCGTCCCCGTTCGGCACCGCCTTGGTGCGGATCAGGCCCAGGTCCGTGCCGCACTGCGGCTCGGTCAGGTTCATGGTGCCGCCCCATTCGCCGGTCGCCAGTTTGGGCAGATAGGTGGCCTTCTGCGCGTCCGAGCCGTTGGCGTGCAGCGCCTCGTAGCAGCCGTGGGTCAGGCCCGGATACATCGAGAACGCCGGAGAGGCCGCTGCCGTGAACTGGCCGAACGCCATGCCCACGATGGCCGGCATGCCCTGACCGCCGAATTCGGGGTCGGACGACAGGCCGGGCCAGCCGGCCTCGACCATCTGCTGATAGGCTTCCTTCCAGCCCGTCGGGCCGGTGACCTTGCCGTTATCCCACGTGCAGCCTTCCTGATCGCCGACCTTGTTCAGCGGGGCGATGACCTCCTCGGCGAATTTGGCGCCTTCCTCGAGGATCTGCTGGACGAGATCGGAACTGACCTCGGCAAATCCCGTCTGGTTGGAATAGCGGTCGATCTCGAGCACTTCGTTCAGCACAAAGGTCAGGTCGCGGACAGGCGCCTTGTAGGCCATGGGTCAGACTCTCGGCTTCTGGGAATGGGCAAGGGGGGTGTGAAGACTGTGCGCGGGCGGCACAGCTCCGTGGTCGGGGTTGAGGCGGGCTTTGAGCAGGCTGGCGTATTCCTCGGCGCCGGGCAACAGGTCGGGCCGATACTGGCCCAGGCGCTGCTCCATGACGCGGCAGGCTTCCTCGGCCGTGGCGATGGCCTCGTCGAGGTCCAGACGCTGCTGCTTCAGGGCCTCGATCTGGGCGCGATGACGGCGCAGGGCGACCGCCATCTGGTGCACGTTGTGGTCGTTGTGGTCATACAGATCCAGCATCTCCTGAATCTCCTGCAGCGAGAAGCCGATGCGGCGCCCCCGCAGGATCAGCTTCAGCCGCGCCCGGTCGCGCGCGGAATAGACGCGGGTCTGGCCCTTGCGCGCCGGCGTGAGCAGGCCCTTGTCCTCATAGAAGCGCAGGGCCCGCGCGGTCGCGCCGAATTCTCGGCACAGCTGGCGGATGGAATAGGTGCGATGATCGTCGGCACTGGCCATGCCTGCGTCATAACTTGACGCGCACGTAAAGGGAAGCTTTTTGATGACGCGACGTCACGTCAATGACCGGGGCACGGCAAAGGCAGACCTTCCGGAGAAGGTCTGCCCGGCCTGTGGCCGTCCGTTCAGCTGGCGCCGCAAATGGGCGCGCGACTGGGATCAGGTGAAATTCTGCTCGGACCGTTGCCGGGCGAAGGGCGCCTGACGGAGCGGGCAGGCCTCGCGCATCCGGAACCACAGCAGCGGCGCGGTCGCCAGGATCAGGGCCAGATTGACGACCGTATGGCCGACATCGCCCATCACGATGTGCACGCTCATCATGACCGTCTGGAGGACGAGCAGGCCCGCCGCCGCGACGACCAGCAGGGGACGCCCGATCTTCCAGCTGATCAGCGGCGTCAGCACCATGAGCGCCAGAACGACCTCGGCCAGACCCACGCCCCGCACGAGGTCGACCGGCACATACTGCGGCCAGCCCATCAGCGCCGTCAGGGTGGTAAGCGGTTCGGTCAGCTTGGCGTAACCGGCCGCGATGAAGAACATCGCGACCCAGCCCTGCAGGGTCCACAGGGTCAGGTTCAGATAGCTGGCGTTCAGGCGCGCCTGCGCCGTGGGATAGGTCCGAGAGTGCATTGTCTTTGGCCCGGGGAGGGGCTTCGCTTTATTGGTAACAGTGTCGATGTCGGAACGGCGAGCCTGTCCCGCAAGGGTGCGAAGCGTGAGCGTAACCATCCGTGATCGCCTTCTGCGCCGGGTCCACGGCCAAAGCGTGGCCGTATCCATACGGATGTGTAATCCCGACGGGCTTTCCGGGCGGTTAACCCTGCCGGGCCGCGCGGGCCGCCCTCAGCCTGTCGATCTTGGCGTGGAACGGCGACCAGTCGTCGCCCTGGTCTATCGCGGCCCAGAGGGCCTCGACCTCATCGATCAGCATTTCCTCGGGCTCGGCTGCCGCAAAGACGGGATGGGCCAGGCGCTCGGGTCGGTCCGGTTCGTGTTCGAACAGGGCAAAGCGGAAGGCGTCGAAGGCCTCACCCTGATACAGGCGCGCCCGCGGTCCCCGCAGCGCCCGTTCGGACGAGGAGAAGCCACAGAACCAGTCGTGGAACAGCGGCTCCCACCGCAGGGCCTCGCCCCCATCCCGCAGCAGGGCAAGAGTGGTATCGACCAGCCGCTGGTCGGCCGCCTCGCCCAGGGACTTCACCCCCAGCCGTTCGAGGAAGGCGAGGCGCAGCTCGGCGATGTAGCGGGGCCCGAAGGTGTTGAGCGCGGCGGTCAGGGGCTCAACCTCCGCAATCGGCTTCAGCGCGCCACCCAGCTGGGTCAGGGCCCAGAACACCGCCTCGGGCTGTCGGGCAAAGGCATAGAGGCCGAACTGGTCGAAATAGGCGGCGGTGAAGCCGGGCTCATAATGAGGCAGGAACCGCCATGGGCCATAGTCGAAACTCTCGCCCGTGACATTCAGATTGTCGGTGTTCAGCACACCATGGACGAAGCCCGCCGCCACCCAGCGGGCCGTCAGACGGGCCGAGGCCGCGACCACAGCCTCCATCAGGGCCGGCACATCTCCCTCGGCGACGGTCGGGTGATAGTTCGCCCGCGCGTGCTCGACCAGGGCCGCCGTCAGATCGGGGCGCTCCAGATAGGCTGTGCGCTGGAAGGTGCCGAAGCGAATGTGGCTGTGCGACAGCCGGACCAGCACAGCGGCCCGCGTCGGCGAGGGCTCGTCGCCGCGTTCCAGCGCCTCCTCCGTTTCGATCAGCGACAGGGCGCGGCTGGTCGGCACACCCAGGGAGTCCAGCATTTCGGCGGCCAGCACCTCACGCATTCCGCCCTTCAGCGTCAGTCGCCCGTCGGCGCCGCGCGACCATGGGGTCTGGCCCGAGCCCTTGGTGCCCAGATCCATCAGCCGCCCCCGAGCATCCAGAAGCTGGGCCGCCAGAAAGCCCCGTCCGTCGCCCAGATCGGGGTTGTAGGTGCGGAACTGGTGGCCGTGGTAGCGCATGGCCATCGGGCCCGGCTGTCCCGGCAGGGGCTCGAACCGTCCGAAATGCGCCCGCCATTCGGCTTCACTCAGACCCGCCAGACCGACAGTCGCGGCCGCCGCATCATTGCGGAAACGCACGGCCTTCAACGGCAGGTCGGCGGCGCGCACGGGATCGAAGAATTCGTCGCCCAGGGCATGGAAACGGGGAGCGGGCTGGTACGCAGGATCGACGGGCATGCCCCGCAGATGCGCCGGCCCCTGCCCGCAAACAAGCCCAAATGGCTTGAACGCGGCTCTCGGGACCTTATAGGTAGGGCCACGCATCAGGCTCCCCCCGGTCGCGGCCGAAGGAGTCTGGCCGGCGTCTGACCCTCGCGGTCAGGTGAATCCGGTCCGGCAACCGTCGACAACCGGTCGCCACGCAAAGATCTGTAGCTAGAAGCGGAGAGCCTGATGGCGCGTAAGAACACGCTCGACTTCCTGAGAACCGAGACCGCGTCGGGGGCCGTGCTCGGCATCGCGGCGCTGGCGGCCCTGATCGTGGCCAATTCCTGGTGGTCGGCGGACTATTTCGCCTGGCTCAAGAGCTATCACGTCGTCCAGATCGGCCCGATCCGGCTGGAAGAGCAGATTTCGACCTGGATCAAGGAAGGCCTGATGGCGGTCTTCTTTCTCGTCGTCGGGCTCGAGATCAAATACGAGATCCTGCGCGGTGAACTCAGCGATCCCAAGAAACTGGCGACGCCTATCATTGCGGCGCTGGGCGGCATGGTCGGCCCGGCCCTCGTCTATATGGCGGTCGTGGGTGTGCTGGGCGCCCCCACGGGCGGATGGCCCATCCCGCTGGCCACGGACATTGCCTTTGCGCTCGCGGTCTTCGCCATGGTGGCGCGGGGCCTGCCGCCGTCGCTCCGCATCTTCCTGCTGACTCTGGCCATCGTGGACGACCTGGGCGCCATCGCCCTGATCGCCATCCTGTTCAGCCGCGAGATGGTGGTGACCCCGCTGCTGTGGGCCGCCGGCCTGCTGGCGATCGGCGCCGTCTGGGCACAGCGAATGAAGATTCCGGCGCCCTTCTGGGTCTTCGGTTTCCTCGCGGTCTGGTATCTGACGGTCGAGTCCGGCCTGTCGACCTCGCTGACGGCCGTGGCCTTTGCCATGATCGTGCCGGTTCGCCCGCGCCGCGAGGACAACCAGAGCCCGCTCAAGGAGGCCATGCATGACCTCCACCCCTATGTGGCCTTCCTCGTCCTGCCGCTGTTTGCCTTCGCCAAGGCCGGCGTCTCCTTCCAGGGCCTGTCGCTGGAGCAGGCGTTCGCGCCCCTCGTCGTCGGCATCGCGCTGGGCCTGTTCTTCGGCAAGCAGATCGGGGTGTTCGGGGCCGCACGCCTGGCCTCCTGGCTGAAGATCGGCGCCAAACCCACGCGGTCGACCTGGCTGGAGGTCTATGGCGTCGCCCTGCTCTGCGGGCTGGGCTTCACCATGAGCCTGTTCATCGGGATTCTGGCCTTCCCCGGGGATATCGACTCCGTCGCCCAGACCGAGGTGAAGCTGGGCGTGCTGGGCGGCTCCATCCTGTCGGCCATCGCGGGCTGCCTGGTGCTCAACGCGGCGGCGCGTATCCGGAAACGCAAGGAATTGGCCGAAGCCGCCCCGGATACTGTCAAACATTAGATGAATATTGACGTAGGGTCACCGGTTTCTGTCGCTTTTGCGTCACAGTCAGGTCCACCACACGGCCAAAACCCGGCGGCGACAGGGCGTTTGCCTTGTCGCTGACCCCGGCTTGGATTACCCCAAGGGTCGGAGGATCCTCGCCCCGGAGAAGGGCAGGTCCACGGGATCAGGAAACGGCTCGGCGGCCTAAGCCCCGTCGGGCATCAAGCCGGGAGCCAGCATGCGCCTCACTACCCTTCTTCGTACCACTGCGTCCGCCGCCGTCGTCGGTGCCGTGACTTTCGGTTTCGCCGGAATCGCCTCGGCACAGGAAACCACGGTCGACGACATCATCGTTACCGCCCAGAAGCGAGAGCAGAACCTGCAGGACGTGCCGATCGTGGTCACGACCCTGTCGCAGGAAACCCTGCAGGACGCGGGCGTCAGCGACATCAAGGATCTGCAGATCCTTACCCCCGGCATGACGGTCACCTCGACCTCGTCGGAAACGTCCACCACCGCCCGTATCCGCGGCGTCGGCACCGTGGGTGACAACCCCGGCCTCGAGAGCTCGGTCGGCGTGGTGATCGACGGCGTCTATCGCTCGCGGAACTCCGTCGGCTTCGGCGACCTGGGCGAACTGCAGCGCATCGAGGTGCTGAAGGGCCCGCAGGGCACCCTGTTCGGCAAGAATACCTCGGCCGGCGTCATCAACATCATCACCGAGCAGCCCTCGTTCACCCCGGGCTACAATGCGGAAATCACGGTCGGCAACTACGGTGCCCGTTCGCTGAACGGCTCGGTCACCGGCCCGCTGAGCGACACCCTGGCCATGCGCCTCTACGCCGGCGTCAGCGAGCGTGACGGCTTCTACGAGGTCGACACCGGCGACGGCCCGCGCACCCAGACCGACGACGCCAACAAGGATTTCTGGACCATCCGTGGCCAGCTGCTGTGGCTGCCGTCCGATACCGCCTCGTTCCGTTTCATCGCCGACTATTCGTCGCGCGACGAATACTGCTGCGTGGGCGTCCAGACCCGTGTCGGTCCGACCTATCCGTTTGTGGACATGCTCTCGACCGGCAACGGCCAGACTCCGCCGGCCACCGGCTTCGGCCCCCTGCCCTTCTCGCGTCTGGCCTATGCCAACCGCAGCACCGGCCAGCGCGTCGAGGATCGCGGCGTCTCGCTGGAGGCCAATTTCGACATGCCGTCGATGAACGCCACCCTGACGTCGCTGACGTCGTGGCGGAAGTGGACCGGCGATCAGGGCCAGGACATCGACTACACCGGTGCCGACATCGCCTATCGCTTCGATGACGGTGAGTACGGCTACGGCGTCGAGAACCTGACCCAGGAATTCCGCCTGGCCGGTTCGACTGACCGTCTGGACTGGCTGGTCGGCTTCTTCGCCACCCAGGAAGACATCACCCGCGCCGATGCCTGGAACTATGGGGCCGACTACACCCCGTTCCTGTCGCTGCTGCTCAGCGCCCGTCTGAACGGCGCCAACCCGCTGATCCCGATCAGCCCGGGCATCATCCCCTGCTTCACCGCTCCGTCGCAGACGGCGGTCGGCCTGCAGACCTGCCTCGGCACCGGTGGTGCGCTCGGCGGCACGGGCGGCATCGGCTTCACGGTCGGCGCCGGCTATGCCGACACCTATGAGCAGGAATCGACCTCGATCGCCGTGTTCACCAACAACACCTTCCGGCTGACCGACCAGTTCGATATCACTCTGGGTCTGCGCTACACGATGGACGAAAAGTCCGTCGACGGTCAGCAGATGAACGTGAACGGCAACGGGACCACCTGCGCCCGTGCGCTGGCCAATGCCGGCGCCATCGGCACGGTTCTGGGGGCCAGCGCCTCGACCATCCTCGGGAACTTCTGCCTGCCCTGGTCGAACGCCGCCTTCAACAACCGCACGGTGT
Source organism: Brevundimonas sp. A19_0 (assembly GCF_017744255.1). GTDB lineage: Bacteria > Pseudomonadota > Alphaproteobacteria > Caulobacterales > Caulobacteraceae > Brevundimonas. The sequence goes on from NZ_JAGHQP010000009.1 coordinate 28,331, forward strand.
CGGAATCCTTCGACGACAGCGAACTGAGCGGCACCATCAAGGCGTCGTACCGTCTCAATGAGTCGGTCATGGCCTATGTGTCCTATGCCCGCGGCTACAAGAGCTTCGGCTACAACCTGGACCGCGTGCAGTCGGGCATCACCCCGACCGCCAGCCTGCTGTTCCCGTCGGAAGTGGTCGACAGCTATGAGGCGGGGGTCAAGATGACCCTGCTGAACCGCACCCTGCTGCTGAACGCCACCTACTTCGACCAGACCTTCGAGGACTTCCAGCTCAACACCTTCCTGGGCACCGCCTTCGTGGTGGAATCCATCCCCGAGCTGACCTCGCGCGGTGTCGACGCCGACTTCCTGTGGTTCTCGCCCATCGAGGGCCTGACCTTCTCGGGCGGCGTGACCTACACCGAGAGCCAGTACGGCGAGTTCGTCGCGGCCGATCTGGCCAACCCGGCGAACTTCCCGCAGCTGTCGCTGCTGCCGGGCGCCACGGCCTCGTTCGCTCCGGAATGGTCCGGTTCGGCCTCGCTGAACTTTGACCGCAACCTGGGCGGCGGCCTGCGCGGCGGCTTCTCGCTGTCGGCCAAATACATGAGCGACTACAACACCGGCTCTGACCTGCTGCCCACCAAGTCGCAGGACGCCTTCACCATGGTGAACGGCCGGATCTCGATCGGTACGGAAGACGAGCGCTGGATGCTGGACATCTGGGCCCAGAACCTGACGGATGAGGAATATACCCAAGTCGCCTACAACGCCCCGCTGCAAGGCTCGGCGTTCCAGACGACTGTCCAGCCGAACGGGACCTTCTACAACCCGGCGCTGGACACCCAGACCATCGATGCCTTCCTGGGTGCTCCGCGCACCTATGGCATGACCCTGCGGATCCGCTACTGATCCGGCCGCGGGGCCTCTGCGGAGGCCCCGTCACAGGCTGACATGACAAACCGGCCGGAGAGCAATGTCCGGCCGGTTTTCATTTGCCCGTGCAGGGTATCAGTCGACGCAGATGGCGGCGGTCGCCCGGCCGTTCTCGACCCGGGTGTAGCAGCCGAAGCGGTTGGAATCGGCCGTGCACTGGCCGTCGACCGCGCGGCCGTCGTCCACAATCACATTGCCCGGCACCCGGCAGTCGCCCTGACAGTCGGCCGCATCCCGACAGGTCTTGCCCGCGTCGGAATACTGGATCACGCACTGCAGGCTCTGCAGGCGTCCCACCCGCTGCATCTTGCCGCCGCGGGCGGAACAGTCAGCCTCAGCCCGCTGCTCCGGCGTCATCGGTTGCCCCATACACGAGGTTAGCCCGGGCCCCGCCAGCAGCACCAATCCGGCCAGCACCCCGGCCATATGTGTCATCCGGCTCATCCTCGTCACTCCCTGATGCGTCAGACCCGGCCCTTTTCGAAGCCGGACCAGCAGTCGTCATAGTCCAGCTGCATCAGGGGACTGGATTCCGCCCATTTCGTGACGCGGATCGGGGCCCGGGTCTCGAACATGAAGGCCAGGGTGCCTTCGATCTTGTGCGGCGTCAGGTCTGCGGCCACCGCGGCCTCATAGGTCGCCTGGTCCGGTCCGTGCCCGCTCATCCGGTTGTGCAGCGAGGCGCCGCCGGGGGCAAAGCCGTCGGCCTTGGCGTCATAGGCCCCGGTCACCAGCCCCATGAACTCGCTCATGACGTTCCGGTGGAACCACGGCGGGCGGAAGGTGTCCTCGGCCACCATCCACCGGGGCGGGAAGATGACAAAGTCACAGTTCGCCGTCCCGGGTGTGTCCGACGGGCTGGTCAGCACCGTGAAGATCGACGGGTCCGGATGGTCGTAGCTGACCGTGTTGATGGTGTTGAAGCGCGCCGTGTCATAGCGACAGGGGGCATAGTTGCCGTGCCAGGCCACAACGTCCAGCGGACTGTGGTCAAAGGTCGTGGTCCACAGCTCGCCTCCATATTTCTGGATGCACTCGGTCGGGCGATCCACATCCTCGAAGGCCGCGACCGGCGTCTCGAAGTCACGGGGATTGGCGAGGCCGTTGGCGCCGATTGGGCCCAGGTCCGGAATGCGGAAGGCCGCCCCGTAGTTTTCACAGATATAGCCGCGCGACGGCCCGAACAGCTCGACCCGGAACCGCACCCCGCGCGGGATCAGGACCACATGGCCGGGCTCCGCCTCGACAATGCCGAACTCGGTCACGAAGCGGTGTGCCCCCTGCTGGGGCACGATCAGCAGTTCGCCGTCGGCGGAATAGAAGACCCGGTCGGTCATCGACCGGTTGGCGGCATACAGGTGGATGCCGATCCCCGCGTCGGCGTCCGGATCGCCATTCCCGGCGTAGGTCACCAGCCCCTCGACCCAGTCGGTCGGCGTTTCCGGCACCGGAAGCGGGTTCCAGCGCATGCGGTTGGGATTGGGCGGCACCTCATCGAACGGACCGGACCGGATCAGGCCGCGGTCGATCTTCTGATAGGCCGGGTGCTGGGCCGACGGCCGCAGGCGATACAGCCAGCTGCGGCGGTTCTCGGTGCGCGGGGCAGTAAAGGCCGTGCCCGACAGCTGCTCGGCATAAAGCCCCAGCGGCGTCTTTTGCGGCGAGTTCTGCCCGACCGGCAAGGCGCCCGGCACCGCCTCGGTCGAGAAGTGATTGCCAAAGCCCGGCATGTAGGTGGGCGCGTTGGATCGCGTCATGGTGCGTTTCTCCCTTGCCGGGAGATTTAGACCCGCAGACCGGACCTCGCCACCCCATGCGGCAATCGGATCAGGCGCCCGCCTTCCTCAGAACCCCTGGCTGCGCGCCACCGCTTCCTGATGGAAGCCGGAATCGCCCAGCAGCTCGTTCAGCACCCGCACCCGCTTCATGAACAGGCCGACGTCGAACTCATCCGTCATGCCGACGCCGCCGTGCATCTGCACGGCTTCCTGCACCGCCAGCTCGGCGACGCGGCCGGCCTTGGCCTTGGCGACGGCCACCGCCAGCGGCGCGGCCTCATCGCCGGCATCCAGCCTCTGCAGGGCACCCAGCGTCGCCGCCCGGGCGATCTCCAGCTCGCAGAACAAATGGGCGGCACGGTGCTGCAGGGCCTGAAACTCGCCGATGGCGCGCCCGAACTGCTTGCGGGTCTTTAGATACTCCATGGTAATCTGGAAGGCCTGATCTCCGGCCCCCGTCAGGCTGGACGCCGCGCAGGCCCGGCCGAGGTTGAGCGCCCCCTCCAGCAGACCCTCGCCGCCGTCGACCGCGCCGATCACCGCATCGGCGTCGACCTCGACATCCGTCAGCGTCAGGCGCGCGGCATTGTGGGCGTCGACCATGACGGTCCGTTCGACCTCCATCCCGGCCGTCTTCGGATCGACCAGGAACAGGGTCAGACCCTTTTCGGTCAGGGCCGCGACGATCAGGGCGTCGGCCACATGGCCGTCCAGCACCATGGCCTTGGCGCCATTCAGGCGGAAACCGTTGCCCGAGCGCTCGGCCGTGGTGGTGATCCGGGAAGGCGCATGCTTGGCCCCCTCGTCGACGGCCAGCGACACGATCGCCTCGCCCGCCGCGATCCGGGGCAGCCAGTCGGCCTGCTGGGCGTCCGATCCGCCGTCGACCAGCACGCGCGCCGACAGAACGGCCGAGCCCATGAAGGGCGAAGGTGTCAGGGTGCGGCCCAGGCTTTCGGCCACCACGCCCGCCTCGACGGCGCCAAGGCCTGCGCCGCCGTGCGCCTCGGGAATGATCACGCCGGCCAGCCCCATTTCGCCAAAGGCGCGCCACAGCTCGCGCGACACCCCGTCCGCATCGCGGCTGTCGCGCAGCTTGCGCAGGTGGGACAGCGGGGCATTCTCGCCGAGGAAGCCGTCCGCCGCCTCCTTCAGCATGGCCTGTTCTTCGGTCAGGATCAGCGGCATCGTGTCAGGCTCCCGGCAGCTGAAGCAGGTGTTTGGCGATGATGTTCAGCTGGATCTCGCTGGTGCCGCCCTCGATGGAGTTGGCCTTGGTGCGCAGCCAGTCGCGGGCCATGGCGCCGTCGTGCGAACGCTCTCCCTCCCACTCCAGCGCGTCGATTCCGCCCGCCGCCATCAGCAGTTCGTGGCGCCGCTTGTTCAGCTCTGACCCGTAGTATTTCAGCATGGAGGCGATGGCCGGATGGGCCTGCCCGGCCTTCATCTGGTCTCCGGTCCGCTCCAGCGCGAGGCGGAAGGCGGCGGCGTCGATTTCCAGTTCCGCAATCCGTGCCCGCAGCATGGGATCGTCCAGCCGGCCTTCGTCGTCGGTGCCGATGGCCCCGGTCGCCACCTGGCCCAGGGGACGTCCACCGCCGACCTCGCCCATGGCGCCGATCATGGTGCGTTCGTGCGCCAGCAGATATTTGGCCACGTCCCAGCCGCGGTTCAGCGTACCGACCAGATTCTCCTTCTCCACCCGCACGTCGTCGAAGAAGGTCTCGCAGAAGGGGCTCTTGCCCGAGATCAGGGTGATCGGCCGGGTCGAGACGCCGGGCGTCTCCATGTCGAACAGCACGAAGGAAATGCCGAGATGCTTGGGCGCATCCGGATCAGTCCGCACGAGGCAGAAGATCCAGTCGGCCTTGTCGGCATAGGAGGTCCAGACCTTCTGGCCATTGACGATCCAGTGATCGCCGCGGTCCTCGGCCCGGGTCTGGAGACCCGCGAGGTCTGACCCGGCCCCCGGTTCGGAATAGCCCTGGCACCAGCGGATTTCGCCGCGCACGATCCCGGGCAGGAAGCGCTTCTTCTGCTCTTCGGTGCCGAACTTCAGCAGGGCCGGCCCCAGCATCCAGATGCCGAAGCTCATCAGGGCGGGCTGGGCGTCGATGCGGCGCAGCTCTGACGTCAGCACCTTGGCCTCCTCGCGTGACAGACCGCCGCCGCCGTATTCCGCCGGCCACTCCGGCGCCGTCCAGCCCTTGTCACCCATGGCCTTCAGCCAGGCCTTGTGGGCCGGCGTGGCAAAGACCGCCTTGCGCCCGCCCCAGATGGCCGCGCTCTCGGACTCCATGGGCCCACGCACCTCGGGCGGGCAGTTAGCCTCCAGCCAGGTCCTGACCTCGGCCCGAAAAGTCTCCAGATCGCGCATCGGCTCCCCGTTCGTTTCGTTTTGCGGAAACCTATCAGGCTTTCTTGCGTGACGCTGCGTCAGCCCGGCGGGGATTTTCGCCATCTCCATACGAAAACGCCCGGCCTGCGATCCGCAGGCCGGGCGTCAGGTCTTCCGTCGGAAAGACGATCAGGCGTTGGCGGCAGCCGGTTGCCGGGCCGCGCGCTGGAAGGTCAGGGCGATCAGACGATCCCAGCCCAGCAGCGAGGTCAGGTGGCTGTAGATCTGGCCCAGGGCGCCGTTGTCGCGCAGCTCGACCAGCTTCTCGGCCGGCAGGGCCTTCAGCTTGTCTTCCGACACGGCATAGTATTCGGCGATCTTCTGGGGCTGGCCGGGCTCGCCGTTCGGGCCGCGCGGCGTGAAGTTGGCCTCGCGCACGTCCAGCAGGTCCAGGTCCTGCAGCAGCTTGACGAACGACTCGGTACGCACGCGCTCCTGCTCGAAATTGTTGCAGAACTCCATGGCCTGCTGGGTGAACTGGCTGGGCTGGCCGTCAGTAAACAACGGCTGCTGGCCGCCTTCGACCAGGAAGGGCGCCTCACGGTCGACGCACAGGATCAGGCGCTTCTGGGCCTCGTCATTGGCGAACACGAACGGATAGCGGCGCACATAGGCGGGGATGTAGGCGTCGGGACGGAAGGCGCCGTCCTCGACGTAGACGTTCTCGCCCTGACGCAGACCCAGCACGGCCACCGGCTGGCGGTTGTCGCCCACGAAGATGACCGGGAAGGACAGGGCCGCCGGCGCGAACTCGGTGACCGTCAGCGGCACGATGTTCGACTGCGCCACGAAGGCATACGGCTTGTCAGACGGGTTGATGCCCAGGTTGCCATGGGTCTCGGCCGACAGGGGCTCGGGCTTGCCGTAGAACAGGACGGTGCCGGCGAGTTCGCCGGTCATGGTGCCGGTTTGCGTGGAGGTTGTGTCGGTCATGAAGGCTCTGGGATTGGAACGAAGGAAAGAAGGTCGCGCCTTCTAGCCCATGCCGGGGCGGGCGGCAAACCGGCCCGCCCCCGAAGGGAATTCCACCCCCGTCAGAAACGCCAGGCCATGCCCGCGCGCAGGTTGCGGCCCGGCAGCGGCGTCAGGTCCTTCAGGAACGAGGTGTGCTCGCGCACCTCCTCATCCGTCAGGTTCCGCCCCTCGACGTAGAGGGTCAGGCCCTGCTCCCGATCCGGGCTCCAGCCCAGATAGAGGTCGGCCGTCGTATAGCCGTCGGTCGGCAGCTCGAAATCGGTCACCCGGTCCTGATCGCCGACCTTGCGCACGGTCAGGCGCGTGGTCCACGGACCGAGATCCAGCTCGGCCCGGGCGTTCAGGGCCCACGGCGGGATACGGGCCGGAGCGCCAAGGTCCGTGTCGCCACGGACATAGTCATAGCCCAGCCCCAGGGTCAGGCTGTCCTCGCCCGACTCCCAGGCCCGGTAGTCCAGCTTGCTCTCCAGCCCGTGAAATTCGGCATCGGTCTGGACATAGGCAAAGACCGGCAGGCCATCCTCCTCGGCGCCGGTCGGCCGCAGGTCGATGAAGCCGTCATAGTCCGCCCGGAACAGGTGCATGTCGGCGGCCCAGGGCCCCTGCTCCCAGTGAACGGTCGCCTCGAGCGAGGTGACCTTTTCGGAGTCCAGATCGGCGTCCCCGACCTCGAACCCGCGCGTGGCGACGTGCGGACCGTTGGCGAACAGTTCCGACTCGGTCGGCGCCCGGCCGTTGCGGGCCAGCGACAGTCCGAGGAACAGCGAGTCGACCGGCTTGAAATAGGCCCCTGCCGAGGCCGACACGTTCGAGAAGTCCCGTTGTCCGCCGATCGGGCTGTCCAGGTCCCGGGTGTCGAACCGCAGGCCACCTTCCAGCCCCCAGTCATCCCGGTCATAGCGATGCAGGGTGTAGACGCCGAGTTCGGTGATCTCGACCGGCGGCACATAGGCCTCGTCCCCGGCCGCATCGAAGTCGCGGCTCAGCCCCTGCAGGCCATAGGCGGCGTTCCAGCCGCCCCGGCGCGGCATAACCACTTCCAGCCGGCCCTCAAGACCCTCGGAGGTAAAGACGGTTCCGATCTCGTCTCCCTCGAATTCGGTGTGGGTATAGTCGGCGTAGCCGACCGAGAGGCGTACCCGGTCAACCGGGGCATCCACGAACCGCCACTCGCCGCGCAGGTCGTAACGGGTCTGTTCCAGCCCGATGGTGACCTCTTCCTCCTCGTCCGGGGGCGTGGCGCCACCGCCGTGATCCTCGTGCGCATGGCCGGGGACGCCATAGTCGCTCTCGGTCCGCTTGACCGACACGCCGAGGAAGCCCTGGTCGCCGATGTAGCTCAGGCCGGTACCAAAGGCGCGCACGTGCGAGGCGCTGTTTTCGACTGTGGTGCTGCCGGTGTCTTCATAGACCTCGCCCTCGTCCTCGACCTGGCGGCGCGATTCGGCCGGGACGGGGATGTCATAGTCGCGGCTGCGGTGATCCATGCCGTCGAACGTCATCACCCAGGGACCCTGCCCGATGGTCACCCCGGCCCCGATGGAGCGGCCGTCGTCGACGCTGGAGGCCTGGGCCGTCACCCGGCCGTCGAAGCCATCGAGAGGCGCCTCTTCCGGGATGCGGCCGTCGATCACATTGACCACGCCCCCGATGGCCGATCCGCCAAAGGCCAGGGTCTGGGGCCCCCGCAGGACCTCGATCCGCACGGCCTCGCCCGGATCGGCGGCGACCTGGTGATCGGGCGACAGCGAACTGGCATCGATCAGCCCCATGCCATTGGTCAGCACCTGCACCCGCGGTCCGGCGAGGCCCCGGATGACCGGCCGGCTGGCGCCGGGCGAAAAGGCCGTCGACCGCACGCCCGGCAGTCCACTCAGCACATCGCCCAGCGTGCCCGACGGCGCCGTCACCAGCGCCTCCTCGTCCAGCACATCGACGGCGATCAGACTGGCCTCGGCGCTGATGCCGAACGGTGCGCCCGTGACAATGATGTCGTCCAGTTGCGTCGTGCGCTCGGTCGCCTCCGGGTCCTGTCCGGCCGCCTGGGCCAGCACGGGGGTCGCCACCGGAAGAAGAAGGGCGGTCAGCAGGGCGGCGCGGGCGGCGCCGGCCAGGCGGGACGAGCGGATGGACATGGATACCTCGGGGAAGACGTCAGATACTCGGACGGCGAAGTGTTATGAGATAACATCACAGCCAGTCAAGCCCGGTTGCGACCGGGCCTCCGCATCGCTAGCTGTGAGGGACCATGGGACACGCCTGCGACCACGATCACGACACGGCACCGCCCGACGCGGCCTCGGTGCAGCAGAGGATCGCTGTGGCCGATGCCCGCTGTCGGGCCGACGGCGAGCGCCTGACCGCCCCCCGGCGGCGCGTGCTGGAGCTGCTGGTCGAGTCCGGCGAGCCGATGAAGGCCTATGATCTGATCGCCCGTTTCGGCGAGGACGGGCAGGCCGCCAAGCCGCCCACTGTCTATCGGGCGCTGGAGTTTCTGGAGCGGCGGGGCCTCGCCCACCGCATCGCCTCCATCAGTGCCTATGTCGCCTGCGCCGAGCCCGAAGCGGACGGCGACCCCGTACACGCCGCCGCCTTCCTCATCTGCGACTGTTGCGGCGCCACCCAGGAGGTGACCGGCGAACAGGCGGTCAGCCTGAACCGGGCGGCCGCCACGGCCGGCTATGTGATCGACCACACGACCATCGAGGCCCACGGCCGCTGCCCGGCCTGCCGCGCGTGAAGCCGGCGGAACGCCGCCTCTCACTGCCCGTCGGGACGGAGGGGGCCCTGTCCGTGCTGGAGCTGGGACGGGCCGAGGGACCGGTCGATCTGGTCTTCCTGCACGCCAATGGCTTCAATGCGTCCACCTACCGCCCCCTGCTGGCGCCACTGGCCGAGGCGCGGCGGATATGGCTGGTCGACCAACGCGGACACGGCCTGACCGACCTGCCCGCCGATCCGGCCGGACGGCGCGGCTGGCAGGATTTGCGGGGTGATCTGATCGCCTTGATCGACCAGACCGAAGGAGACCCGGTTCTGGCCGGCCATTCCATGGGCGGTACCGTCAGCCTGCTGGCCGCCGCCCACCGGCCTGAACGGGTCCGCAGCCTGCTGTTACTCGACCCCGTCATCTGGCTGCCGCTGACCACGCTTGCTTTCAACCTGCCCGGCGTGGGCCGCATGGCAGAACGCATTCCGCTGGTCCGCAATGCCCTGAAACGGCGTGCCGACTTTCCGGATCGCGAGACGGCGCGAAGGGCCTATCGCGGGCGGGGCGCCTTCGCCGGCTGGCCGGATGCGGTGCTCGATGCATGGCTGGAAACCGGCCTCAAGCCCGCCGACGAGGGGCTGACCCTGTCCTGTCGTCCGGAATGGGAGGCCTCCAATTATGCCGCCCAGGGACACAACCCCTGGGGCGCCCTGACGCGGTTCCGGGGACCGATTCACATCCTGAGGGCCCGGACCCGCTCGACCTGTCACGCGCCGGACCGGCCGCCCGGCCTGTCCCATGTGCGCAGCGAGCGCCTCGCCGGGGCCACGCATTTCCTGCCCATGCTGAACCCCGACGCCGTCCGCGCCGCGCTGTTGCAGCAGCTTGATGCGGACGGGGTGGCCTCGCCCGGTTCCGCACGGTAAACCGCCCGCAATCACAAGAACGCCCGCCTTCCAGGAGAGAGACGCCCATGCGCGACATCCACCATTTCATCAACGGCCAGAGCGTCACCGGTACCTCGGGCCGGTTCGGCGACGTCTTCAATCCGAACACCGGCGAGGTCCAGGCCCGCGTGCAACTGGCCACCGAGGCGGAAATGGACCGCGCCGTCCAGGCGGCCCAGGCCGCTTTCGAGGGCTGGTCCAGCGTCAACCCGCAGCGCCGCGCCCGCGTGATGTTCGAGTTCAAGCGTCTGGTCGAGGCCAATATGGGCGAGCTGGCCGAGCTGCTGTCCAGCGAGCACGGCAAGGTGATCGCCGACTCGAAGGGCGACGTCCAGCGCGGGCTCGAGGTCATCGAATTCGCCTGCGGCATCCCGCATGCGGTCAAGGGGGAATACACCTGGGGCGCGGGCCCCGGCATCGACGTCTATTCCATGCGCCAGCCGCTGGGCGTGGTGGCCGGCATCACCCCGTTCAACTTCCCCGCCATGATCCCGATGTGGATGTTCGGTGTGGCCATCGCCGTCGGCAACACCTTCATCCTCAAGCCGTCCGAGCGCGATCCGTCCGTGCCGGTCCGTCTGGCCGAGCTGATGATGGAGGCGGGCGCCCCCGCCGGTGTGCTGAACGTGGTGCACGGCGACAAGACGGCGGTCGACGCCATCCTGACCCACCCCCAGGTCCACGCCGTCAGCTTCGTCGGCAGCTCGGACATCGCCAACTATGTCTATCAGACCGGCGCGGCCCACGGGAAACGCGTCCAGGCGATGGGCGGCGCCAAGAACCACGGCATCGTCCTGCCCGACGCCGACATGGACCAGGTGGTCAAGGACCTGTCAGGCGCCGCCTTCGGCTCGGCCGGCGAACGCTGCATGGCCCTGCCGGTCGTGGTGCCGGTCGGCGACAAGACCGCCGACATCCTCCGGGAACGGATGATCGCCGAGATCGAGACCCTCAAGGTCGGCATCTCGACCGATGACGGCGCCCACTACGGCCCCGTGGTCACCGCCCAGCACAAGGCGCGCGTCGAGGGGTGGATCGACCAGGGCGTCCAGGACGGCGCCGAACTGGTCGTCGACGGCCGGGGCTTCACCCTGCAGGGTCACGAGAACGGCTATTTCGTCGGCCCGTCGCTGTTCGACCACGTCAAGCCCGAAATGGACTCCTACAAGGAAGAGATCTTCGGCCCGGTCCTGCAGATCGTCCGGGCCCAGAGCTTCGAGGAGGCCCTGGCCCTGCCGTCGACGCACCAGTACGGCAACGGCGTCGCCATCTTCACCCAGAACGGCCGCGCGGCCCGCGACTTCGCCGCCCGGGTCAATGTCGGCATGGTCGGCATCAATGTGCCGATCCCGGTGCCGGTCGCCTATCACACCTTCGGCGGCTGGAAGCGTTCCGCGTTCGGCGACACCAACCAGCACGGCATGGAGGGCGTGAAGTTCTGGACCAAGGTCAAGACCGTCACCGCCCGCTGGCCCGACAGCGAGCTGGAACACGCCGACAGCTCCTTCGTCATCCCGACGATGGGATAGGCGGTCTGCCTCCGGGCGAAACCGCTTGACCGTCTTCGTAATGCCGACAGAACGGTGCTAGGGTTAACCTCTAACCACTGAGGAGCAGTTCCGGGGATGCGTCGGTTTCTCGTCTGGTCGGCCCTGGCCGCGCTGGTAGGCCTGTTGATCGCCGGTGGCGGTTACTGGGCCTACTGGACCTATTACGCCCGGTTCCAGCCGGTCACAGTCTCGCGCGATCAGGCGGCCATCCAGGCCCTCCTGGACGAGGCAGGCTGGATCTCGGCCGGAGGCGGGGGTGCGCCGGTCTATATCGTCGGCTATCGCGACAGCGCCGCCATGCAACGCTACGAGCGCGAGGAAGTGCCCAAGCTGCGAGCGGCCGGTGCCGAGGTACGCATCATCGTCTTCGCCCGTCCCGACCGCGAGGGCATGGAACAATCGACCGAGGCCGAGCGCGCCACGGTCGCGGAGCTGTGGCTGACCCGCGACTGGCCCCTCTACGAGCGCTGGACGGCCACCCCCACCGCCAGCTGGACCGCCGCAGGCATTCCCTCGGCCGACGACAATCTGGCCCGCAGCGCCGTCGTCGACGCCGGCCAGAAATTCGTGACCGACCTGACCGGCTATCTGCGCAATTCGGGCCTGCAGCCGGGCTATCCGCTGATCCTGTGGCGCGACGAGCAGGGCTATATGCGCGCCTGCGCCTGTACTGATCCGCGGTCATGGGTGTTCATCCGCGACGATCTGGGCGCGCCGGACCGCATCGATGCCGACGCGCCGGTTGAGCTGGGCCTTGAGCCTGAACAGTCGCCCGAAGGGTCGCTGCCGCCGCTGGAATATCCGGACCTGCCGCCGATCCCGGACAGCGACGCGTCGGCGGCGGAGACCGGCCCGGATACGCCCACGTCGTCCGAGGCCCGCCCGGCACCACGTCAGCCGTCCACCCCGCGCCCGGCGCCCAAGGCCCAGCGTCAGGACGACACCACCTTCTACTAAATCAGTCGGCCAGCACCCGGGCACAGCCCTCGATCAGGCGGGCGACGTCGTCCTCGTCCTGATAGAGGCCAAAGCCGAACCGGATGATGTCGTCGCGCACATCGGTGATGATGTCGGCCTCCAGCAGGCGTGCGCGCCAGGCCTGGGCCTCGGGGTGGCGGATGGCCAGGAACCGCGCCCGCGCCGGCAGATCATTGGCCGGTGCCCCCGCGATCGGATTGACGATCTCGGCCGTGCCCAGGAGGCCGCATTCCCCGTCCTGTACGGCACCCTGGAACTGGGCCAGCCGGCTGAGCGCATGGTCGGTGATGACCGGCGTGGTCAGCCCCTCGGCCGCCAGCATCCGGCGCACCGCGTTGAAGCGATAGAGCGGCGTGGGATCGAAGGTCGCGCCCCAGAAACGGCCGGCATCGCCGCGATAGCGCACACCCTCGGGCGGGCCCATCAGATTGCCGAACTCGGCGAACCAGCCCGTTATCTCCGGGCGCTCGCAATAGCCGTGGGGCGCATGAAGGATACCGGCCCCCTCGCCCGCCATGACGTATTTGTAGCCGCCGGTCACATAGAACAGTCGGTCCGCCACCACCGACAGATCGGTCGGGGTCGCCATGAAGCCGTGATAGCCGTCGACGATGCCCCACGGTCCTTCCCGGCGGCACAGGTCGGCCAAGCCCTCAAGCCCACGGAACACCTGTCCGGTGCGGAAGAACACCTGGCTGATGACGAACAGATCGAAGTCGCCTGAGCGAGCCGCGTCCAGATAGCGTTCGGTCAGGGTTTCGGCCGGGTCGGGCGCGACGCGGGTCACCACGGCCTGCCCGGACTCTTCCCAGCGCTCGGCCTGCCGCCGGAAGGCGTGGAACTCGCCACCCGTGGTCAGGATGCGCACAGGCCGCTGCTGCATGCCCGACACGATGCGGATCAGGAAATCGTGGGTGTTCTGGGCAAAGACGACCGTTTCGGGATCGGGCAACGAAAGCTCGCCCGCCACATGGCCCTGGGCCTCGGGCACCACCTCGCCGAACACGCGGTCCCACTTCTTGTCCGCCAGCCGCACGCCGTCATTCCAGGCCTCGACCTGGCCATCGAGGCTGGCGTCGGGCCACAGGTGGTGGCTGTGGGCCGCGAAATGCAGCCGCCCCGGCGCCGCCGCGAGCGCCCGTTTGAACAGATCCTTGCGCGCCGTGGTCATGCGTCAGCCTCCCAAGCTGTCATCCGTCCGCCCGTCCTCGCTCAAGCAGCGAGCGACCGCGTCGCGAGCGTTAGCGCGGCGCAACGCGCCTTAAACGAGCGCCCCGTGGCAGTGCTTGAACTTGCGGCCCGAGCCACAGGGACACAGCGCATTGCGGCCCGTGCGCTGCCAGCCTTCCGGCAGCATCTCGACCGGCATACGCGAACGGTCGTCGCCGTCCAGCCGGCCTTCCGGCAGCTGGGCGTTCGGATTGGCCATTTCGTTCTCGCCGGTGCCGGGATTGAGGTGGATTTCCTCGAACTCGGGCATGGGCGGCGGGGCCTCGAAGCGGAACTCGACCGTCATCAGCCAGCGCGTCACATCGTGGCGTAGCTCGTAGAGCAGGGTCTCGAACAGGGCGAAGGCCTCGGTCTTGTACTCGTTCAGCGGATCCCGCTGGCCATAGCCGCGCAGGCCGATGACGCCGCGCAGATGGTCGAGGTGGACCAGGTGTTCGCGCCACTTCATGTCGATCATCTGCATCAGGAACTGCTTCTCCAGCCCCCGCATGCGATCATCCCCGATCAGCTTCAGCCGCTCCTCGGCCCGGGCATCGGCGGCGGCCAGCAGGCGCTCCTCGAACTCCTCGTTCGACACGCCTTCCTCGGCGGCCCACTCCTTGAGCGGCAGTTCCAGACCCAGGGTGGTGCGGACCTTCTCGTCCAGCCCGTCGATGTCCCACTGCTCGGCATAGGCCTTGGGCGGCATGAAGCGCTCGACCAGGTCGGTGATCACATCGTGGCGGAATTCGCCAACCAGCTCCGACATGTCGTCGGCGTCCATGAACTCCTGACGCTGCTCGAACACGGCCTTGCGCTGGTCGTTTACGACGTCGTCGTACTTCAGGAGGTTCTTGCGGATGTCGTAGTTGCGCTGCTCGACCTTCTTCTGGGCCTGCTCGATCGCCTTGTTCAGCCACGGGTGGGTGATGGCCTCGCCCTCGGCCACGCCGAAGGTCTTCATGATCGAGTCCAGACGGTCGCCGGCAAAGATGCGCAGCAGGTCGTCCTCGCACGACAGATAGAATTTCGAGGTGCCCGGGTCGCCCTGACGGCCGGTCCGGCCGCGCAGCTGGTTGTCGATCCGGCGGCTCTCGTGGCGCTCGGTGCCGAGAACGAACAGGCCGCCGGCCTCGAGGGCGATCTTCTTCTGCTCGGCAATCTCGGCCTTCAGCTCGGCCTCGCGCGCGGCCTCGGCCTCGGGCGTGACCTCGATGGCCATGTTGCGCTGTTCCTGGCGCCAGCGCTGCAGGCGCATTTCCAGGTTACCACCCAGCTGGATGTCGGTGCCGCGACCGGCCATGTTGGTGGCGATGGTGACCGCGCCCGGCAGGCCCGCGTCGGCGACGATATAGGCTTCCTGCTCGTGCTGGCGGGCGTTCAGCACATTGTGCGGGATGCCGCGCAGCCTGGTCTCATAGCGGATGTCATAGGCCGCATCGCCGGCCTTCTGGGCTTCCTTCTCGCGCCCCTTGAACTCGGCCTTGAGCGTGCGGTCCACCTCGACCTTGTACTCATAGGTCTGCAGCAGCTTCGACAGGGTCTCGGACTTCTCGATCGAGACCGTACCGACCAGGATCGGCTGGCCCGCCAGATGGCGCTCGGCAATCAGCTTGGCGATGGCTTCGTTCTTTTCGCGCGAGGTGCGGTAGACCTCGTCGTCATAGTCGATGCGCTGGACCGGCCGGTTGGTCGGCACCTCCAGCACATCCATCTTGTAGATGTCGAGGAACTCCTGGGCCTCGGTCGCGGCCGTGCCGGTCATGCCCGACAGCTTGGAATACAGGCGGAAATAGTTCTGGATGGTCACCGAGGCGAGAGTCTGGTTCTCGGGCTGGATCTTGACGCCTTCCTTGGCCTCCAGCGCCTGGTGCAGGCCTTCCGACAGACGGCGGCCCTGCATCATCCGGCCGGTGAACTCGTCGATCAGCATCACCTCGTCCCCGCGGATGATGTAATCCTTGTCGCGCAGGTAGAGGGTGTTGGCCCGCAGGGCCTGGTTCATGTGGTGGACCAGGGTGATGTTGGCCGCGTCGTACAGGCCCGTGGTGTCCTCGGCGAACAGGCCGCGTTCCTCGAGGATGGCCTCGATCGCTTCCGAGCCCTCCTCGGTCAGCAGGACCTGACGCTGCTTTTCGTCGACTTCGAAGTAGGACGGCTCCTGGATCAGCTCCTTCATGATGCCGTCCAGCGTCACGTAGAGGTCCGAGCGGTCCTCGGTCGGGCCCGAGATGATCAGCGGCGTGCGCGCCTCGTCGATCAGGATCGAGTCCACTTCGTCGACGATGACGAAGTGGTGGCCGCGCTGCACCATCTCGCGCCGGTCATAGACCAGATTGTCGCGCAGATAGTCGAAGCCGAACTCGTTGTTGGTGCCGTAGGTGATGTCGGCGGCATAGGCGGCCTGGCGCTGACCGCTCGACAGGCCGTTGACGATCACGCCCACTTCCATGCCCAGGAAGCGATAGACCCGGCCCATCCACTCGGCGTCGCGGCGGGCCAGATAGTCGTTGACGGTGATGACGTGGACGCCCTTGCCCTCGAGCGCGTTCAGATAGACGGGCGCGACGGCGACCAGCGTCTTGCCTTCACCGGTCCGCATTTCGGCGATGCCGCCTTCGTGCAGGATCATGCCCCCGGCCAGCTGCACATCGTACTGCCGCTGGCCCAGCACCCGCTTGGAAGCTTCGCGCACCACGGCAAAGGCCTCGTTGAGCAGCTTGTCCAGCGTCTCGCCCTTGGCCAACCGGTCGCGGAAGGCGTCCGTCATCATGCGAAGCTCACCGTCCGAAAGGGCGGCGTACTTCTCCTCCATGGCATTGATCTTCTGGACCTGGGCCATGAAGCCCTTGACCTTGCGATCGTTCGAGGAACCGAGGAATTTCTTGGCAAAGCCGAGCATGGGGGATCCGGGAAAGGTACGGTGAGCCGGCGGGCTCAATCTGTGGGGCCCTGTCTTCGGGGCGGCGGCGAACAGCGATACACGCCATCGCGGCGCGGGCCTTCGCGCCATCCGGCGCCGGCGGGGGCAAAAACCCCGGAACCCGGCCACGCGAACGGTGGAAACCCCTCGACTTGGGCGCAGGCGGGACTTAAGCACCGGCCTTATCCCTGTCAACGCGAGGGGCATTCCGTCAGGCTTTCCCCGGCCTCCGGGGCGCCCCCTCGCCCGGGTCGAGGAGCGCACCATGCGACTGTCGTCCAACCCGATTGCCGGCCTGCTGACGGCCTTGATGCTGGCACTTGCCCTGTCCGCCTGTACCGGCGACCGCGGCGGCGACAGCCCGCCCCAGCCCGGCGATCAGGCCGTGGCCCGGGTCGCGGGCGAGACCATCTGGGCCTCTGACGTCAAGCGCGAGGCGGTGGCCCAGGGCCTGATCGGCGAGGGTGAGCCCCTCGACGTCACCTCCAGCCTGTTCCGGCGGGTGCTGGACGAGGTCATCGACCAGAAGCTGCTGGCCCGCGAGGCCGAGCGCCGGGGCCTCGACAAGAGCCCACTGGTCCAGCGCCGTCTGGAAATCACCCGCGACCGTATCCTGGGCGACGTTCTGGTCGAGGCCGTCGTCAACGGCACCATCACCGACCAGTCGGTCGAGGCCCTCTATCAGGAGCAGCTGCAACTGGCCCGCTCGTCCGAGGAGGTCCGCATCCGCCTGATCCTGTCGCGCACCCGCCAGGAGGCCGAGACCGTCATGGGCGTGCTGGGCACCGGGGCCGCCTTCGAGGCCGTCGCCGCCGAAAGCTCGATCGACGAGGCGACCCGTTTCTCGGGCGGTGATCTGGGCTATCGCACCCTGGATGTCCTGCCGGAAGCCTTCGCCAATGCCCTGCGCGACAAGCCGGCCGGCTCGACCGTCGGCCCGTTCGAGACCGAGGGCGGCTGGGCCGTGGTCCGGGTCGAGGACCGTCGCCGCGAGACCCCCCCGACGCTGGAACAGGCCCGGCCCCAGATCGTCCGCTATCTGACCTATGAGGGGGTGCGCCAGCTTCTGGAACAGCTGCGCGGCCGCGCCGATGTCGAACTTCTGCTCGGTGCCGAGGCCGAGTCCCCGGCCGAGGAACCCGCCTCGGCGCCCGTCTCCGCAGGAACCGGCGAATGAAGACTCCGAAGACCCGCCCCGCCGGCCGCAACGCGCTCGAAAAGGCCTTCGACCCGATCACCACCGCCCTGAAGCGCGGCGGGAAGCCGGTCGCTGCCCCCGAGACCCCCGCAGCGCCGGGCAAACCCGGGCTCGAGATTTCCCCCCTGGCCGTGCCCTTTCCGGCCTTCGGTCATGTCGGTGGGGTCGAGATCGCCACGGCCCGCGCGGGCTTCTACAAGCACCAGCGCGACGATCTGGTGGTGTTCCGCTTTGCCCGGGGCACCAGCTGCGCGGGGGTCTTCACGCGGCACAAGGTGGGTTCGGCACCGGTCGACTGGTGCCGGCGCCATCTGGATTCCGATGATGGGGGCAAGGATGTGCGAGCCCTCGTGGTCAATGCGGGCTGTGCCAATGCCTTTACCGGCAAGCCGGGGGCCGATGCCGCGCGTCGCACCGCCTCCGAGGTGGCCAAGCGCTTCGGCTGTCGCCAGCGCGACGTCATGCTCGCCTCGACCGGGGTCATCGGCGTCACCCTCGACGACCGCAAGATCGCCGCCCGCCTGTCCGAGATCGAGACGCGCCTCGACGCCGACACCCCGCCCGCCGAGCAATGGACGCGCGCCGGTCAGGGCATCATGACCACGGACACCTTCCCCAAGGGCTCCTATGTCGAGACCGAGATCGAGGGCTTCAAGGTCCGCATCGCCGGCATCGCCAAGGGATCGGGCATGATCGCGCCCGATATGGCGACCATGCTGGCCTTCATCGTCACCGATGCCGACATCCACCCCAATGTGCTGCGGGCCATGCTGGGCCTGCATGTGCGCACCACCTTCAACTCGGTGACGGTCGACGGGGACACCTCGACCAACGACACCTGCCTGCTGTTCGCCACAGGTGCCTCGGGCGCGCCGCGCATCGGCCGGGTCGGGGATCGGCGGCTGAAGGCCTTCACCCGCGCGCTCGACGGCGTGATGCTGGACCTCGCCCACCAGCTGGTCCGCGACGGCGAGGGGGCGACCAAATTCGTAAAGGTCACGGTGGACGGTGCTTCCAGCCCTGCCTCGGCCCGCAAGCTGGCCAAGTCGATCGCCGACAGCCCGCTGGTCAAGACGGCCATCGCCGGCGAGGACGCCAACTGGGGCCGGATCGTCATGGCCGTCGGCAAGACCGAGGAAGCCGTCGACCGCGACCGGCTGGCCGTGCGCTTCGGACCGCATGTGGCCGCGGTCGATGGCGCCCCCTCGCCCACCTACGACGAGGCGAAGATGAGCGCCTATATGAAGAATGCCGAGATCGACATCACGGTCGAGGTCGGCGCGGGCCGGGCCTCGGCCACCGTCTGGACCTGTGATCTGACCAAGCGCTACATTGAGATCAACGGCGATTACCGGTCGTGACCCTCCCCACCGTTCTCGTCGTCGCCGTCGCCCTGATCGATACGGACGGGCGGGTGCTGATCGCCCAGCGCCCCGAGGGCAAGCAGCTGGCTGGCCTGTGGGAATTCCCGGGCGGCAAGGTCGAGCCGGGCGAGCGGCCGGAAGCCGCCCTGATCCGCGAACTGCGTGAGGAGCTGGGTATCGAGACGAAGGAGTCCTGCCTCGCGCCCTTCGTCTTCGCCAGCCACGCCTATGACAGCTTCCACCTGTTGATGCCGCTCTACCTGTGCCGCCGGTGGGAGGGCACGGTCGTGGCGCGCGAGCATGCGGCGCTCAAATGGGTGCGGCCGAACCAGCTGTCGGACTGGCCCATGCCGCCCGCCGACGCGCCCCTGATCGCCTGGCTTCGCGACCTTCTGTGACGATCAACGCGGTTTCTTAACCGGCGGTCGGCCATGGTGCCGGTCAGGCACCCGGGCATCACAGGAGGAGCCGTGACCAGACTTCACCGCTTCCTCGACGACGACTCCGGCGCCACCTCGCTCGAGTACGGCCTGATCGTCTCGCTGATCTTTCTGGTCATCCTGTCAGCGCTCACGGCATTCGGGGGCACCAGTTCCGGCATCTTCAACACCGCCATGAACACCCTGCGGAGCGCGATGGGCGGCTAGGCCGTCCGCGGCGCCACCCGGAATCCGGTCGCCACGGAGCCGGGCTTCAGGGGCTTTGGCTGGTCCGGCGCCGGCGCCCATCCCGTCAGGAACAGGGTCTCGAAGGTCGCCACGACCCGCGGCCGCGCATCGTCGCCCGTCACCGAATGACGGGCGTCATAGAGGGCCGAGGCCCGTGCCATCACCCGGCGATTGAGGGGCGGCTTTGGCCCTTCCGGTGCGCCCGCCTCGCCCATGCCCCGCAGGTCCCGGACCAGCGCCCTCATGTCGCGGTAGCGCACCGCCACCGTGTCGCCATCGACCACCGGCAGGGCGAACCCGGCGCGTTGCATCAGGCCCGCCGCATCAAGGGCGTCGGCAAAGGGCGAGACCCGCGGCGCCGCCCCGCCGGTTTCCTCCAGCTCGGCCCGCGTCAGGACATCGCGCAGCTCGGTCAGCGTCCCGGCCCCAAACATCGCCCCGAGGAACAGGCCGTCCGGCTTCAGCGCCCGCCGGATCTGGGCCAGCGCCCCCGGCAGGTCATTGGCCCAGTGCAGGCCC
The DNA here is from genome assembly GCF_017744255.1 of Brevundimonas sp. A19_0. Classification (GTDB taxonomy): domain Bacteria; phylum Pseudomonadota; class Alphaproteobacteria; order Caulobacterales; family Caulobacteraceae; genus Brevundimonas. The sequence continues at coordinate 48,465 of NZ_JAGHQP010000009.1, forward strand.
AGCACCGAGACGATCAGATCGACCGATCCGTCCTCGATCCCCAGCGGGCCCTCGCCCGGCACGGCCCGCCCGGAATCCGGGACGGGCGTCGTCACGGGTCCCAGCCGCGCGGCGGCGTCATGATCAGCCAGCACCTCGGCGAAAATTCCGGCACGGGGCGACAGGTCGACCACCACCGGAAAATCTCGCGGAATGGCATCCAGACTGTCGGCCAGTCCCTCTGCGGCGCGGCGGTGCAGGAAGTCGACCGGCGTCCCCGCCCCCTCCGCCCGTTGCACGCGCGCCATCCTGCGGGCAGGGTCGAACAGTCGGGGCGGTGCGGATGAGGTCATGCGGATCGATATGGGGGCTGAGGGCGACTTCTGGAAAGCCGGTCCGGGCGCGCGTGTCCAGTCCCTCGCGCGGTCGGTGGGGCGCGGTCTGGCCGATCTGATCCTGCCCCCGCCCGAGGCGCCGGGCCCCGCCGGCCGTATCGGGGCCGCCCTGTCGCCGCTCGAATGGTCGCGCATCACCTTTCTGGAGGACCCGGTCTGTGACGGCTGCGGGGCCCCTTTCACCGTCGATTCCGGCGACTTTGGCGAGGGTCGGTGCGCGCCCTGTCTCTCCCATCCCATGGCCTTCGGACGGGCGCGGGCCGCCTGTCTGTACGACGACGGGTCGCGTCCGCTGATCCTGCGCTTCAAACATGCCGACGATCAGCCGCTGGCGCCGCTGTTCGCCCGCTGGCTGTCCCGCGCCGCCCGCCCCCTGCTGGAGCAGGCGGACGCCGTGGTGCCCGTGCCGCTCCACCGTTCCCGGCTGCTGGCCCGCCGCTTCAACCAGGCCGCCGAGATCGCCCGCCCGCTGGCCAGGGCCGAACGGCTCGACTACCTGCCCGACGCCCTCGTGCGGCGCACCCGCACTGCCTCCCAGGGCGGACTGGGCTTCCGCAGGCGCCACCAGAATGTGAAGGGCGTGTTCTCGGTGCCGGACACCCGCCGCGCGCGCCTGCGAGGGCGGCATATCCTGCTGGTCGATGATGTGCTGACCACCGGCGCCACCGCCGAGGCCTGTGCCAAGGCCTTGCTGGACGCCGGAGCCCGCGCCGTCGATCTTGCGGTGGTCGCCCGGGTGCAGAGTGCGCGCACCATGCCTAGATAGGGAACGAACCGCCCGTCCGGGGGCTCATCCCCCATCTGCAACCAACGGAGTAACCACCAGTGTCCGACGTCGTCCTCTATACCAAGCCGGGCTGCCCCTACTGCATCTCGGCCATGATGCTGCTGAAGAAGAAGGGCGTGGACTATCAGGAGATCGTCGCCTCCAACGACCCCCAGCTGAAGGCCGAAATGACGGCCAAGTCGGGCGGCCGCGCGACCTTCCCGCAGATATTCATCGGCGAGCGCCACGTCGGCGGCTCGGACGACCTGCACGCCCTCGACGCCCGGGGCGAGCTGGACAAACTGCTCGAGGCCTGACGCTCCTCCATGGCCGACACGCTCGACATCGCCCTGGTCCAGACCCGCACGCCGGCGACCAGCCAGGGCGGTCTGGACCATGTCGCGCCCCTGATCCGGCAGGCCGCGTCCGGCGGGGCGCAACTGGTGCTGACGCCCGAGGCCACCAACCGGCTGGAGCGTCGCCCCGAGGGGCGGGCCTCCCTCGCCCCCGAGGACGCGGACGTCGCCGTCTCGGGCCTGCGGGGCCTCGCCCGTGAGCTGGGCATCTGGCTTCAGGTCGGATCGGTCATGGTCCGGGCGGAGGAAGATGACGCCGGTCGCGCCGCCAACCGCGCCCTGTTGATCGACCCCGAGAGCCGCATCACGGCCCGATACGACAAGCTGCACGTCTTCGACGTCGACCTCGACACCGGCGAAAGCTGGCGCGAAAGCAAGGCCGTGCGCCCCGGCGACCGCGCCGTCGTGGCCGACACCCCCTGGGGCGGGCTGGGCCTTTCCATCTGCTACGATGTGCGCTTCCCCCAGCTCTATCGCGACCTTGCCAGGGCCCGGCCCGACGTCCGCCTGATCGCCATTCCGGCCGCCTTCACCGTGCCGACCGGCGAGGCCCACTGGCAGACCCTGCTTCGGACCCGCGCCATCGAGACCGGCGCCTTCGTCCTGGCCGCGGCCCAGGGCGGCACCCATGAGGACGGGCGCGCCACCTGGGGCCGGTCCACCGTCGTCGATCCCTGGGGCAGGGTCATCGCCACCCTCGATCATGACCAGCCCGGCGTGCTGCATGCCCGGCTTGACCTTGAGGCCGTCGATCGGGCAAGGCGCGCCATCCCGTCCCTGACCCACGATCGCCCCTTCCGCTCCGCATCCGACGCATGATCCGCTACGCCCTGACCTGTGCGGCCGACCATCCGTTCGAGGCCTGGTTCTCGAGCTCCTTGGACTATGACGATCAGGCCGCCCGTGGCCTCGTGGAATGCCCCTTCTGCGGGTCGCGCGAGGTGTCGAAACAGATCATGGCGCCCGCCGTCGCCGGCACGAAGAAGCGCGACAGTACGGGCGCCCCCCTCCAGACCCTGATGTCCGATATGGCCCGCAAGGTCCGCGCCCATGTCGAGGCCAATTTCGACTATGTCGGCGACACCTTCGCCCGCGAGGCCCGTGCCATCCACGAGGGCACGTCCGAGCAGCGCGAAATCTATGGCGAGGCCACCGCCGACGAGGTCCGGGCGCTCAAGGAGGACGGCATCCCCTGCGCGCCCCTTCCGGCCGCGCCCCCCGATCCGTCAAAGGCGCACTAGGCCATGGACGGGGGGGAGCGTTATCACGAGTTCGACCCGCCCGAGGCGCTCAGGCCATGGGTGCGCAAGGTCTGGACCTATGCCTGCCCGAACCCCAGCCGCACGATCCAGAGGATCGCCCCCGACGGCTGTCCCGAACTGATCCTCGATCTCGGCGACCCCTATGAGGAGGCCGACGCGGACGGCGCGTTCCACCTCCAGTCCCGCGCCCTGTTCGCGGGCCAGATGACCCGGCCCATCGCCATTCGCCCGACCGGACCGGTCGAGATGGTCGGTCTGCGCTTCCAGCCCGATGGCGCCCGCGACTGGCTGGGGCAGTCCCTGCGCACGGCAACCGACCAGCGTCTGGACATGACCGATCGTCTGCGGGACCTCTCGCCGCCCGCCGGTGATCCCGAGGGGCAGGCCCGACAGATGATCGACTGGATGGCCGGCCAGCGCCGGGACGACTGGTCCGTCGACCCGCTTGTCCGGGCCGAGATCGAGGCCCTTCACGCGGAGCAGCCCTCGCCGCCCCGCGACGCCTCGGCCCGCCGGGCCCTGCAGCGGCGCTTTCTGGACCGGGTGGGCATCGCGCCCCGCACCCTGAGGGCCGTCGTCCGCTTCCGGCGCGTCTTCGACCACGCCATGTCCGACGAGGCCGAAGGCTGGCTCTCGGCCGGGCTGGACGCCGGCTATTTCGACCAGCCCCAGCTGGCCCGTGAATTCCGTCGCTTCCTCGGCTGCACCGCGACCGAATGGGCCCGCGAACAGGTCGAACTGGCCCGGGCCATCGCGTCGCAAACCTACAAGCCGGGCGTACCCGAGCCGTCCTAGAACGAAGGCCTCTGGAACGGAGCTCTTCGATGTATCTGCTGCCTGCCCTCGCCGCCGCATTCCTTGCGAGCACCACCCCCGATCAGGATCCCGTGACCCTGCCCGATCTCTCCTGGATGAGCGGCTACTGGCTGGACTGTTCAGACGGGCGCGAGGCCTCTGAAACCTGGAGCGACCCGCGCGGCGGCCTGATGGTCGGTCAGTCCCTCAGCGTTTCGGCCTCGGGAAGACCCGGATTTGAGCTGGCCTATATCGCCGTCCTGCCTGCAGGCCCGGCCATGGTCGTCCTGCCGTCCGGACAACAGCAGACGACCTTTGCGATGAGCGATCACGGCGAGGACTATGTCGTCTTCTCGAATGCCGAAAACGACTTCCCCACCCATATTCGTTACGAGCGCGACGGCGACGGGCTCAGGGCCCGCATCGACGGCGAGATTTCAGGGGCACCGCGCAGCGTTGAGTGGCGCTTCGACGCCGCGCCCCTCAACGCCCGATGCCCGACCTAGTCGCGGGTCCAGCCGTGCCCGGCCATGCAGGTCTCGAAGGCCCTGCTGTTCACATCGGCGGTCTGGCGGCACTGGTCGCGCGCCTCGTCGAACGGGGTGGCGGCCGTGGCCTTCCAGCCGTCCTCATGGGTCGCGTCGATGATGGTCACACAGGCCGAGGTGGCCAGGCCGGCGGCGATCAGGGTGGCGGTCAGGAACAGGCGTTTCATGGGGTATCTCCGGTAAAGCTTGGACCTCACCTGTACCCCCCGCCCCCGGCGCATTCCCGTTACAAGTCTGAAATCTGGATGAATTCGCGGTAAGCTTCAGGCCCGCTCAGCGATCATCATATAGTTGATGTCGACATCATCGCTTTCCGAGAAACGTCCGGTCAGCGGATCATAGGTCACGCCATAGGGACCACGGGCGGCGATGCCGGGCGCGGCCTCCAGCCAGTCCCGCAGGGTCTCGGGCTTGAGGAACTGGCGCCAGTCGTGGGTGCCCGGCGGCACCCAGCGCAGCACATATTCCGCCGCGACCTTGCCGAGGGCCAGAGACTTCAGCGTCTTGTTGAGCGTCGCCACGATCATCATCCCGCCCGGCGCGACCAGGGCGGCGGTGTCGCGCAGATAGGCGGCCGGATCGGCGACGTGCTCGACCACCTCCATGTTCAGCACCACGTCGAACGGGGGCTCGCCTTCGGCCATCAGTCCCTCGGCGGTGCCGTGCCGGAAGTCGATCTCCAGACCCTGCGCCTCGGCATGCATGCGCGCCGTGCCGATGTTGCGCTCCGAGGCATCGACCGCCGTGACCTGAAAGCCCAGCCGCGTCATGGGCTCGGAAAGCAGTCCGCCGCCGCAGCCGATATCCAGAAGCTTCAGCCCCTCGAACGGACGTCGCGCCGCGCCGTCGCGACCGAACCGCGCCAGGGCCTCGCGCCGGATGAAGCCCAGCCGAACGGGATTGAAGCGATGCAGCGGTGCAAAGGGCCCTCTCGGGTCCCACCATTCCTCGGCAAGCGCCGAAAATCGCGCCACATCCGCCGGATCGACGCTTGAGGTCCGCTCCGGACCGGTTTTCGGTTTGCGCGGCTCGGCCGTGTCGTTAGAAGCGCCCATAGGCTATGGCATGAACGCCCCCGACATCGGTTGCAAGAGAGGATCCCGGTCAGAATGACGCGCCTGGTGCTGAAGTTCGGCGGGACCTCCATGGGCGACCTCGACCGGATCCGGCGCGCCGCGCGGATCGTGGCCGCGGAGTACCATGCCGGCCGGCGCGTGGCCGTGGTCGTCTCGGCCATGGCGGGCAAGACCAATGAGCTGGTGGCCTGGACCGACGGCGCCGGCCGCCCCGCCCAGGGCATCGATCCTTCCGATGATGAATACGACGCCGTGGTGGCCTCGGGCGAACAGGTGACGGCCGGCCTGCTGGCCCTGACGCTCCGCAACATGGGCCTGCGCGCCCGCAGCTGGATGGGCTGGCAGATTCCCATCCTGACCGACGACCAGCACGGCAAGGCCCGCATCGTGGACATCCCCGGCGAGACGCTCGGCGCGGCCGTCGACAGCGGCGAGATCGCCGTGGTTCCGGGCTTCCAGGGCATGACCCGCGACGGGCGGATCACCACCCTTGGCCGGGGCGGGTCCGACACCTCGGCGGTGGCCGTGGCGGCCGCGCTCGACTGTCCGTGCGACATCTACACCGACGTGGACGGCGTCTATACGACCGACCCCCGGATCGAGAGCCGCGCGCGCCGGATCGAGCGCATCTCCTATGAGGAAATGCTGGAGATGGCCTCCCTGGGCGCCAAGGTGCTCCAGACCCGCTCGGTCGAACTGGCCATGGCCAAACGGGTACCCGTGCGGGTGCTCTCCAGCTTTATTGAACCCGATGACCACGGTGTCCTGCCCGACAAGGGCGGCACCCTGATCTGCGACGAGGAAGAGATCGTGGAAAAACGTATCGTGTCCGGCGTCACCATGAGCCGCGACGAGGCCCGCATCACCCTGCTCGGCCTGGGCGACCGGACCGACGCCCCCGCCGACGTCTTCACCCGGCTGGCCGACGCCGGGGTCAATGTCGACATGATCGTCCAGAGCCAGTCGCGCACCGAGGGCGCGGTCAACCTGACCTTCACCACCGGCCGTCGTGACGCCACCCGCGCCGCGGAGCTGATGCGCGCCGCCCAGGCCGACATCGGCTTTCAGGAAATCCGCCTCGACGAGGACGTGGCCAAGGTCTCGGTCGTCGGCGTCGGCATGCGCAGCCACGCGGGTGTCGCCCAGACCATGTTCCGCGCCCTGGCCGACAAGGGCATCAAATTCCAGGCCATCTCGACCTCGGAAATCAAGATCAGCGTGCTGATCGATGCCGCCTATGCCGAGCTGGCCGTCCGCGCCCTGCATGCCGCCTATGGCCTTGAGTCGGTCTAGGATGGGAAAATCGCCCGGACCCCCTATCTTTCGGGTCTGACGGAGGGGCCATGCCGACTGCTAGCGGATTGACGACACGGGGACCGAGGAACCTGCTGCGCCAGATCCGCGAGGCTATGGCCGGCGGAGGGCCCGCCCAGGAACGCCTTGATCTGGTCGTGCGGATCATCGCCCAGACCATGGTAGCCGAGGTGTGCTCCATCTATCTGCGGCGCGCCTCGGGCGAGCTGGAGCTGTTCGCCACCCAGGGCCTGAACCGCGAAGCCGTGCACAACACCCGCCTGCGCCCCGGCGAGGGTCTGGTCGGCGAGGTGGCCCGCGTGGCCGAACCCATCAGCCTGTCGAACGCCCCCGCCCACCCCAGCTTCTCCTACCGGCCGGAAACGGGCGAAGACCCCTATCACGCCTTCCTTGGCGCCCCCCTGCTGCGCGGCGGCCGGGCCATCGGCGTGCTGGTCGTCCAGAACCAGTCCGAGCGTCGCTATGACGAGGACGAGATCGAGGACATCCAGACCATCGCCATGGTGCTGGCCGAGACGGTCGCCTCGGGCGAACTCATGGGTCTCGACGAACTGCGCGATGTCGAGGTGGCGCCCCACCGGCCCGAGCGCTTCAAGGGCCAGAAATTCTCGGACGGCCTCGCCTTCGGCCATGTGGTGCTGCACGAGGCGCCCCTGCCCCCCGAAAAGCTGCTGGCCGACGATACGGCGCTGGAAGAGATCCGCCTGGCCAAGGGGCTGGAGGCCCTCAAGGCCAATATCGACTCCATGCTCGACGGCAGCCAGGGCCTGTCCGGCCCCTCATTCGAGGTGCTGGAAACCTACCGGATGTTCGCCGTCGACCGGGGCTGGAATCGTTCGCTGGAAGAGGCCGTTCGCTCGGGCCTGACAGCGGAGGGGGCCGTCGACCGCGTTCGCAACGAACACCGCGCCCGCTTTGCCAAGGCCCGCGACCCCTATATCCGCGAGCGTCTGCATGACCTCGAGGATCTGGCCAACCGCCTGCTGCGCCTTCTTGCGGGGGACCGGCCGGGCGAGCGCGACCTGCCCGAGGACACCATTCTGGTGGCCCGGAACCTCGGCCCCGCCGATCTGCTCGAATATCCGCGCGAGCGGCTGAAGGGCCTGTTGCTGGAGGAGGGCTCCGCCGCCAGCCACGCCGCCATCGTCGCCCGCGCCCTGCAGATCCCCTGCGTCGGGCGCATGGCCGGCCTGCGCGACCGCCTCAGCGAGGGCGATCTGGTCATCGCCGACGGCGAGACGGGTGAAGCCTATCTGCGCCCCCGCCCCGATGTGCTCGAAGCCGTTCAGGCGCGTCTCGACCTGCGCAGCAAGCGCCAGGCCGAGTTCGCCCGCCTGCGCGACACCCCGGCCATCACCCTCGACGGCAAACGCATCCAGCTGCTGACCAATGCCGGGCTCGCCGTCGATCTCGACAACCTCGACCAGACCGGGGCCGAGGGCATCGGCCTGTTCCGCACCGAATTCCAGTTCATGGTGTCCGAGGAACTGCCGCGGCTGGACGCCCAGACCAACCTCTACCGCAAGGTGCTGGACACCGCCGGCGACCGTCCCGTCGTCTTCCGCACCCTCGACATCGGCGGCGACAAGGTGCTGCCCTATCTCGAGGCCGAGCGGGAGGAGAACCCGGCCCTCGGCCGTCGCGCCATCCGTCTGGGCCTGGACCGGCCCGGACTGCTGCGGCTGCAGCTGCGCGCCCTGCTGTCGGCCGCCGAGGGGCGCGAGCTGCGGGTCATGTTCCCGATGATCGCCACCGTCGACGAGTTCCGTGCCGCGCGTGAGCTGGTCGATGTCGAGTGTGCCTGGGCCCGCCGGCGGGGGCGCAGCCTGCCCGGCCTGCTGCGGGTCGGCGCCATGATCGAATGCCCGTCGCTGCTGTGGCATCTCGATGCCCTGCTGCCCCTGACCGACTTCGTCTCGGTCGGCAGCAATGACCTCTTGCAGTACATGTTCGCTGCGGACCGGACCAATCCCATGGTCTCGGACCGCTACGATCCGCTGTCGCCCCCGGCGCTCCGGGCCTTGGCCGAGATCCAGCGCAAATGCGCCGAGACCGGAACGCCCGTGTCCGTATGCGGAGAACTGGCCGGCAAGCCGCTGGAGGCCTTTGCCCTTCTGACCCTCGGCTTCACCCGCCTGTCGGCCCCGGCCGCCGGCGTCGGCCCGGTCAAGCGCATGTGCCTGTCCACCGACCTCGGTCAGGCCCAGCGCGCCATGGCCAGCCTGCTCGGCTCGTCGGCCGGCTCGATCCGCAACGAGATCGAGTCTCTGGCCCGGAAGTTGAACGTCGCCCTCTGAAGCGTCCCGCCCTGAAACGGTCCGGAATGCTTAACGGGACGTTGATCGGAGGGCGCCGATGGGTTATCCACAAGAGGATCGCAGACGACCTCCGGGGGGAGGCACCAGCCGTCACCCGGGTCTGCTAGGCGCTGCGTCTTGGTTGAGTACGACATCATCGATGTCGGTTGTGGGGTCGGGCCACATGGCACTGGATACGGGGAATGTCCCCGACGAGTTTCGGGCGCATCCCGACTGGAGGGAGCCTGTGCCGCCCATCACGGACGCACCGACCCTCGGTGACGGGCTCCGCGCGGCGCGCAAGGCCTCGGGCCGTTCGCTCGAAGACATGTCTGCCGTCACCCGCGTCCACGTCCGCTATCTGCGCGCCCTGGAACAGAACGACGCCTCCATCCTGCCCTCGCGTGTCTTCTCCATCGGCTATGTGCGCGCCTATGCCGGCGCCCTCGGCCTCGACGAACAGCTGGCGGTCGAGCGCTTCAAGCGCGATGTGCCCGATCCCTCGGTCCCCCTGCAGGCCCCCGTCGGCGTGGCCTTCGAGGAGGTCCGCCGCTATTCGCCCCGCATCATCGGCGTGCTGGTCCTCGTGGGCCTGGCCGTCCTCGGATGGAACGTCTTCCAGCGCGTCAGCCTGATGACCCCGGCCAAGCCGTCGGACCTCGTGGCCGTTCCGGAAAGCTGGTCGGTGGGCGCCGTTCCGGGCACGGACGGTGCCGTGGTCCTTGACGTGCCGCGCGCGGCCCCGCCGGACCAGACCATCCCCACTCTCTACGTCACCCCGGGCCTTGAGGCCGAACTGACCGGCCTCAACGCCGCCGAGGGCGAGGCGGCTGCGGCCGCCGCGGCCGAGGCCGTCCCGGTGCAGAAGGCCTTCAACCCGCGCGGCGCCGTCTATGGCGCGGCGGCCACCGCCTCCAATGTGGTACTCCAGGCACGCAAGGCGACCATCCTGGTCGTGCGTATGTCGGACGGCCGGGTGCTGTTCGCCCGCCAGCTGGCCGCCGGCGAGGCCTGGCGCGCGCCGATCGGCGTTCAGGCCATCATTGACGTGGCCGATCCCGCCGCCTTCGACGTCTATCTGAACGGTGAGCATGGCGGCCGTCTGGAACAGGCCCTGACCCCCCTGTCGCAGCTGAACCGCCGCGCCGAGGCCCTGGCCCGTCAGGCCAGCGAGGAGATCGCCCGTCGCACCCGCGCCGCCGTCGCCTCGGCCCAGGGACTGGCCACCGAGGGCTGACACCGGCTCCGGTCGCATCAGGGCCGTGACATAGGGGGCCGTGGCAATCGGCGTCGATAGGGACTATCTGAACCTCGCCATGTCCGAGCTCGCCCACGTCCGCCCCTGGCGCCATATCGAGCGCCGCCCCAGCCGCCAGATCATGGTCGGCAATGTGCCTGTGGGCGGCGGCGCGCCGATCACCGTCCAGTCGATGACCAATACGCCGACCTCGGACGCGGCCGCCACGATCGACCAGATCCGCCAGCTGGAGGCCGCCGGCGCCGATATCGTCCGCGTCTCCTGCCCGGATGAGGAGTCGACCGCCGCCTTCAAAGCAATCGCGCGCGAGGCCCGCGTCCCGCTCGTGGCCGACATCCATTTTCACTACAGGCGCGGCATCGAGGCGGCCCAGGCCGGCGCCGCCTGCCTGCGCATCAATCCCGGCAATATCGGCTCGGCCGACCGGGTGCGCGAAGTGGTCCAGGCCGCCCGCGACCACGGTTGCTCCATGCGCATCGGCGTCAATGCCGGCTCGCTGGAACGCGAGCTGCTCGAGAAATACGGCGAGCCCTGCCCCGAGGCGATGGTCGAGTCCGCCCTCAACCATGCCCGCATCCTTCAGGACCACGACTTCCACGAATTCAAGATTTCGGTGAAGGCGTCCGACCCGTTCCTGACGGTGGCCGCCTACCAGCAGCTGGCCGACGCCATCGACTGTCCCTTGCACCTCGGCGTGACCGAGGCCGGCCCGCTGCGCTCGGGCACGATCAAGTCATCGATCGGCCTCGGAAACATGCTGTGGTCGGGCATCGGCGACACCATCCGCGTCAGTCTCGCCGCCGATCCGGTCGAGGAGATCAAGGTCGGCTTCGACATCCTCAAGTCGCTGGGCCTGCGCCACCGGGGCGTCAACATCATCGCCTGCCCCTCCTGCGCCCGTCAGGGTTTCAACGTCATCGAGACCGTCGGCATCCTTGAGGAAAAGCTGGCCCACATCACCACCCCCATGTCGCTGTCGATCATCGGTTGCGTGGTCAACGGCCCGGGCGAGGCCCTCTACACCGACGTCGGCTTCACCGGCGGCGGCAAGGGCGCGGGCATGGTCTATCTGAACGGCAAGATCGCCCACAAACAGGCCAATGAGGGCATGATCGACGAAATCGTCGCCCGGGTGGAGGACAAGGCCGCCGAGCTGGAAGCCGCCCGTCAGGCGACCCGCACCGCAGCGGAGTGACCATGAAGCTCTATATCTCGACCGCCTCCCCCTATGCCCGCCTGTGCCGGATCGTGGCGCGCGAGCGCGGCCTGGCTGACGGCATCGAGGAGATCGTCGCCGATCCCTATGCGGACGATTCCGGCCTGATGGCCTCCAACCCACTGGTGCAGGTCCCGGCCCTGATCGCAGGCGACGGCCTGCCGCTGACCGACAGCCCGGTCATCTGTGAATGGCTGGATGCCCACGGAACCACCGGCCCCCGACTGCTGCCTGCCGAAGGACCGGAGCGCTGGCGGGTCCGCCGCCTCCAGACCCTCGCTCATGGCGCGCTGGAGATGGGGGTCAAACGCGTGCTGGAGCGGCGCCGCCCCGAGAGCGAGCAGTCCCCTTCGTGGATCGAGCGCTGGACGCGCAACATGCACCGGTCGTTCGACGCCCTCGAACACACCCTGCCGGACGACGCGGCGCTGGATCTCGGCGTCATCGCCACCGCAGTCGCCACCACCTGGACCGGCTTTCGCCACCCCGACATGGACTGGCGCACCGGCCATCCGCGTCTGGTCGCCCTGACGGAGCGGCTGGAAGCCCGGCCGAGCTTCAGGGAAACGCGGCCGGCCTGATCCCCAGTCGGCGTCAGTCGGCGAAGGCCTGTTTGCACAGTTCGTCGCCGAAGGCGTCGCTCATCTGCTCCTCGGCCTGGGCCATCAGGGCAATGCCGACCAGCCCCGAAGCCACGAAGGCGCGCTTGATCAGGTATTCGCCCACCAGCGCGCCGGAGGCATCCGTGATCCGGGCGATGCCTGAGATCTCGTTCTGATCCGCAATCAGCCAGGTCATGGCCGGATTGGCGCGGTCGAAAGTGTCCAGACTGATTTCAACGGTGAGCGGCTGGGTGCCGCCCGTGCAGTCGCTCAGCTGCGACTGGACGCGGCTCACGAAAACGGTTTCGAATTCGTCGCTCACGCCCTGTTCGGGAACGCCGGTCACGCTCACGCCGGTGATGCGGGCATTGGCCGCCACATCCGCAGGCAACGGTTGTATGGCCGAGCTGCCGCTGCCACTCGCGCACGCGGAAACCATAAGCGCTGCGGCCAGCGCCAGACCTTGAATCTTCATGAGAGCCCCCTCTGTAAGTCCCCATAGTGAGACAGTTTTTTGCGGTGTGGCAAGTCCTTCGTCGAGATTGACAGACCGGGGTTCTGATGCAGACTGCAGCTCGCTCATGAGGGGGGGCTCCTGAGGGTTGTGTGGCGCGTTCGGTGCGCCTCGCACGCTCAGGCGTTGAGTTTTCGGGAATCCTTCAGCGGGCATCGTTCTGTCATTCGCCATAGGATTATCCATGAAACGCTCCACCATCTTGCGCCGTCTGGCGCCCGCCCTTGCGCTGACCTCGCTGCTCGGACTTGCCGCCTGCGCGACCCCGTCCCGGCCCGAGGCGATGAGGCTGACCTCCGTCGATGGCCTGACCGCCCAACCCGGTCAGACGGGCTACCGGTCCGTACGATCGGTGACCGCCTCCGGGGGCAGCGAGACCAATCCCATGTGGGCGTCGCAGGTCTCGAATGAGGCCCTCGAGAGCGCTGTCAGACAGTCCCTGCAGGCGGCCGGCTATATGGGGGAAGAAGGCCAGCCCCTGACCGTTCAGGTCAGTCTGATGGGCCTCGACCAGCCGGCCATGGGCATCGACTTCAACGTCACCAGCCGCGTGCGCTACGTCGTTCGCCAGGGCGACCGGGAAATCTACAACCAGACCATCGAGGCCGTCGGCAAGGGGACGATGAGCGACGCCTTCGTCGGCACCGAACGCCTCCGGATCGCCAATGAGAAGTCGATCCAGGAAAACATCCGCCTCTTCCTGGTGGATTTCCGGACGCGCGTTCGCTGATCCACCCGCTTCGCGAGGATTGAGGGAGGGACGGGGCTTGGCTCCGTCCCTCTTTTGCCGTTCAAGGCCCCTTCGGAACCGTCCGGACTCGCCTCGCTTGTGATACAGCACCGGCGGCGATGTCCTCGCTGCACCCTTGAACCATTGCGGATACCCTTCCCTTGCGACTTCCCCAGGCTCGTCTCGATCAGGTGATTGACCGCTTTCAGGAGGTCGAGGCCCGGATGGGCGCGGCCACCGACGGTCAGGAGATCGTCCGCCTGTCCAAGGAGCATGCCGAGCTGAAGCCGGTGGCCGAGGCTGTCAGCGCCCTGGCCCGCGCCCGCTCCGAGCTGGAGGATCTGGAGGCGCTCGCCGACGACCCGGAAATGGCCGCCATGGCCGAGGCCGAGCGCGAGACCCTGTCCGAACAGCTGCCCGAGCTGGAGCGTCAGGTGGCTTTGCTGCTGGCGCCCCGCGATGCCGACGAACAGGCCTCCGCCGTCCTGGAAGTCCGCGCCGGCACCGGCGGCGACGAGGCCGCCCTGTTCGCGGGTGACCTGTTCCGCATGTATTCCCGCTATGCCCAGTCTCGCGGCTGGCGGGTCGAGCTGGATTCGGCGACCGAGGGTGAGGCCGGCGGCTACAAGGAAATCATCGCCACTGTCTCGGGCGATGGCGTGTTCGGGCGGCTGAAGTTCGAGTCGGGTGTCCACCGCGTGCAGCGCGTGCCGGTCACCGAGGCCGGGGGTCGCATCCACACCTCGGCCGCCACCGTCGCCGTCCTGCCCGAGGTCGAGGACGTCGAGATCGAGATCCAGGACAAGGACATCCGCATCGACACCTTCCGCGCCTCCGGCTCGGGCGGCCAGCACGTCAACAAGACCGACTCCGCCGTGCGCATCACCCACCTTCCGACCGGCATCGTCGTGACCAGCTCGGAAAAGTCTCAGCATGTGAACCGCGACAAGGCGATGAAGAACCTGCGCATCCGCCTGTACGACCAGCAGCGTCAGGCCAAGGACGCAGCCCGCTCGGACGCCCGCAAGTCCCAGGTCGGCTCGGGCGACCGGTCCGAGCGCATCCGCACCTACAACTTCCCGCAGGGGCGCGTGACCGACCACCGCATCGGCCTGACCCTGCACAGCCTGCCGCAAATCCTCGAGGGCGACATCGATCCCCTGCTCGACGCCCTGATTGCCGAGGACCAGGCCGCCCGCCTCGCCGACCTCGAGGCCGAATTCAGCTGACGGGGCCTGACGCGAGCCGGGCCGGCGGTTGACCCTCCGGCCCGGCGCGGTTCCTATGGCGCCAGCCCGGCAGGAGGACCGCCCCATGGCGAAACAGCAGTTCGTATTCTCGCGGAACCTGACCCACGACATCGACTGCCCCCACTGTTCGACCCGCTACCAGTTCACCCGCACGGTCGAGGTCAAGCGTGACGCCGGCGGCCTCAGCCAGCCCGATGACGGCACGGTCGAGGCGGCCCACGCCGAGCTGGATCGCCTGTCCGAGGGCATGGGCGGCGAGGCCGTGCGCTGCCCCTCGTGTCGCAAGCTGGGCCCCGGGATGTTGACCAACCACCTGCTCATGGGTGTCTTCATCGTCGTCTGGATCGTCGCCTGCCTCGGCGCGGCCCTGTTGATCCTGTGGCTGGCGGCGGCCTCGGGCGCCCTGTTCTGGATGCTGGGCCTGCTGGCGCTGGCGGGCGCGGGCATCGGCGCCGTCACCCTGCTGATCTGGCTGTTCGGCGGCACCGTCATCAAGGGCCAGCTGCCGCCCGCCTGAAGCGGAGCCGTCCGGCCGGTTGGTGCGTTCCGGGGCCATGATCCAGGCGTTCCGCATCGACCGGTCACAGGAGGCCGCCTACGGGCGCGATCTGGCGCGGGCCTTCGGCGGCGCCCTGCTGTTCACCGTGCCCCTGCTGATGACCATGGAGATGTGGCGCTTCGGCCTGCATCTGGATCGCACCCGGCTGGCCCTGTTCGTGGTGACGGCCCTGCCGCTGCTTTACGGCCTTGCCCACTATGCCGGGTTCAGCCGCCACCGGGGCTGGCTGCCCGACCTGCTCGACACCCTTGTGGCGCTGGCGGTCGGCTTCCTCACGGCCGGCATCCTGCTGCTTCTGCTCAATGTCCTGAATGCGGACGCCACCCTCGACCAGACGCTCGGCCAGGTCCTGCTGCAGGCCATACCCGGCGCCATCGGCGCGCTGCTGGCCCGGCGGCAACTCAGCGGCCGCGACGACTCCGGCGAACAGGATGAGGACCAGGCCTCCTATCCGGGCGAGCTCTTCCTGATGGTGGCCGGCGCCCTGTTCCTCGCCCTCAATGTCGCCCCGACCGAGGAAATCCTGCTCATCGCGGTCCAGACCACGCCGTGGCACGCCGTAGCCCTCCTGCTTCTGTCGCTGACCCTCATGCATGTGATCGTCTTCCAGGTCGGATTCGCCGGTCAGGAAGAGGCCGGTCAGCCGGTCACCGCCTTCTTCCACTTCACCCTCGCGGGCTACGGCCTGGTGCTGCTGGTCAGCCTCTTCATGCTGTGGATCTTCGGCCGCACCGAGGGTCAGGCCCTGTCGGAGATCGTCTCCATGGTCGTGGTCCTCGGCTTCCCCGCTTCTCTGGGAGCCGCCGCTGCAAGGCTGCTGGTCTGATGGCGACCAAGGGCAAGGGCCCGAAGTCAGACACCGGCCGCCCGGTGCTGGAGTGGATCATGGGCGCGCTTGGGCTGGCGCTGACGCTGGCAGCGGTCGGTCTGGTGCTGCGCGATGCCCATTCGCGCCCCTCGCCCCCGTCGCTGGAGGTCCGCATGGTCGAGGCCCGGCCCATGGGCGATCAGTGGGTGGCGGAGGTCGAGGTCAGCAATCGCGGCGACGCCACCGCCGCCTCGGTCGCGGTCGAGGGGGGCACGGCCCCGGACGTGGCATCGGCCACGCTCGACTATGCCCCCGGCCACGGCCGCGAGCGGCTCAGCCTCGTCCTGCCCGCCCGCCCGGGCCCCGACACGCCATTTCGCATCCGGGGCTGGTCCGAGCCCTGAGATCGGCCTATCGTGCGCGGGTTCTCCGGGGGGCCGCGCAAGGCGGCTGAGATAGGACCGCGTCCTGACCCGTCGAACCTGATCCGGGTCATGCCGGCGAAGGGATGAGACACAGGTCCACGCGACAGGACCCTCGCTCCGTTCGCTGGCGCCCTCACACGCAGAGGCTGCCATGAACATCCACGTCCCCGCCGACAAGTCCGAGACTCCCGAGGCTCAAGCAGCGAGCGACCGCGTCGCGAGCGATAGCCTCCCTCTCAAGGATGCGCGGGAAGCCGTGATGAAGGAGACGGGCACCATCCCGACCGGCGAGCGGGCGGGCAGCCGCAAGGTCTATGTGGCGGGCGAGCTCTACCCCGACATCCGCGTCCCCTTCCGTGAGGTCGCGGTGCACCCGAGCGCCAATGAGCCGCCGGTGACCCTCTATGACTCCTCGGGCCCCTATACCGACCCGACCGTCACCATCGACATCAGGAAGGGCCTGCCCCCCGTCAAATCCAGCTGGCAGCTGGACCGTGGCGACATCGCCCCCGTGGCCAACCCGCGCGAGGTCAAGCCGGAAGACAACGGCCATGCCTCGGGCCGGCACCTCGCCCCGCGCTTCGACACCTCGAACCACAAGGTCTTCAAGGGCGTGCCCGGCCGCCCGGTGACCCAGCTGGAATATGCCCGCGCCGGCATCATCACGCCCGAGATGGAATATGTCGCCATCCGCGAGAACCTGCGGAGAGAAGTGGCGAGAGACGAGTGGCGAGTGGCGAGTGAAGAGGGCCAGACCATCACCCTCGCCGACGGCTCCACCCTGCCAGTACCCTCCTCGCCACTCGCCACTCGCCACTCGCCACCCAGGGACGGCGAGGACTTCGGCGCCTCGATCCCCGACTTCGTCACGCCCGAGTTCGTGCGTCAGGAGATCGCCCGCGGCCGGGCCATCATCCCGCACAACATCAACCACCCCGAGGTCGAGCCGATGATCATCGGCCGCAACTTCCTGGTGAAGATCAACGCCAACATCGGCAACAGCGCCGTCCTGTCCAGCGTCGATGACGAGGTCGACAAACTGGTCTGGGCCACCCGTTGGGGCGCCGACAACGTCATGGACCTGTCGACCGGCCGCAACATCCACAACATCCGCGACTGGATCATCCGCAACTCCAGCGTCCCGATCGGCACCGTGCCCATCTATCAGGCGCTGGAGAAGGTGAATGGCATCGCCGAGGACCTGACGTGGGAGGTCTATCGCGACACCCTGATCGAACAGGCCGAACAGGGCGTGGACTATTTCACCATCCACGCCGGCGTCCGCCTGCCCTTCGTGCCGATGACCGCCAACCGCGTGACCGGCATCGTCTCGCGCGGCGGCTCGATCATGGCCAAGTGGTGCCTCAGCCACCACCGCGAGTCCTTCCTGTACGAGAATTTCGCCGAGATCTGCGAGATCATGCGCGCCTATGACGTCAGCTTCAGCCTCGGCGACGGCCTGCGCCCCGGCTCCATCGCCGACGCCAATGACGAGGCCCAGTTCGCCGAGCTGCGCACCCTCGGCGAGCTGACCAAAATCGCCTGGGACCACGGCTGTCAGGTCATGATCGAGGGCCCCGGCCACGTGCCCATGCACAAGATCAAGGCCAATATGGATGAGCAGTTGAAGCACTGCCACGAGGCGCCCTTCTATACGCTCGGGCCGCTGACCACCGACATCGCCCCCGGCTATGACCACATCACCAGCGCCATCGGGGCGGCCATGATCGGCTGGTTCGGCACGGCCATGCTCTGTTACGTCACGCCCAAGGAGCACCTGGGCCTGCCCGACCGTCAGGACGTCAAGGACGGCGTCATCACCTACAAGATCGCCGCCCACGCCGCCGATCTGGCCAAGGGCCACCCCGCGGCGAGACTGCATGATGATGCGCTCAGCCGCGCGAGGTTCGAGTTCCGCTGGGAAGACCAGTTCAACCTCGGCCTCGACCCCGAAACCGCCCGCAAATACCACGACGAGACCCTGCCCAAGGAAGCCCACAAGACCGCCCACTTCTGCTCCATGTGCGGCCCGAAATTCTGCAGCATGAAGATCAGCCAGGACATCCGCGACGCCGCCAAGGCCGACGAGGCCGAAAAGGGCATGGCCGAGATGAGCGCGAAATTCCGGGCGGGTGGCGGGGTGGTGGAGGTGAAGGTGTGAGAGTGCAAAATAGAACACTTTAAGAACATCGCCCAATCTGCTATTATTCGGGGCAGATCGGCCATGGGGGGCACTCAGTGAAGAAATTCATCTTTGGGGTGGTTTCCACGCTTGCCGTGCTCTGGCTTGGCTTTGCCGGGCCTCGGCAACCCGGGCCTGAAGATTTTACTGCTTACAGTGCCGTCCTTCTGACGGCAGTCGCGGTCCTAGTGACAGCACTAGGAGTGTTCGTCGCCATACTGGCACTCGCTGGCTACACTGAGATGAAGCGTATGGCTCAGCGTGTTGGTGAGGAATCAGCAGTGAAGCACGTGAAAGACGAGCTAGATTCAGGGTCCCTTCGAACCAATATAGAGACCCTCGTGATGGATTTCCTTACAGACAGGTATGACGACAACAGACTAAATCAAATGATCGAGGCTCGAATACACCAAATGATACCCGGAAGACGAACCGATAATGCCATCGATCGAGCGCTCGACAATGATGACGACGCTTAGGGGTAGCGATCCATGGCCATAACCAGCCACGAATGGCATTCTCTCGACGCTGAGACAAAGACGTCAATACAACGCATTCAGGCGGAAACGCCGGTAAGGCTTTCATCTTTGGCCCGGGTATTGGGCGTTCGTGTCCAGTCCTCGACACTCCCTGCGGGAATCTCCGGCGAAATTCGTCCGGACCCAGAACGGCAGGGTGGTTTTCTCGTGCGCGTAAATCGACACGACTCTCCGAAGCGCCAGCGTTTTACAGTGGCCCACGAACTGGCCCATTTTCTTATTCATCGCGATCAAATTGGCGACGGCATAAAGGACGACATTCTTTATCGTTCACGTCTATCCGATCGGCGAGAAGCGGAAGCAAATCGACTGGCTGCCGATCTCATCATGCCCGCCGATTTAATTGATGAGTGGCTCCGAAGATCAACGGCGCTCAGGGTGGAGAATCCAGTTGAATACCTAGCGCAGGCGTTCAATGTTTCTGAGCAAGCAATGAAAATCCGACTTGGCTTGGCATAAGTAGGGAATGGCATGGCCAATCGTGAGCTAGGCGGCGTTTCGTACATACCGATATTGTCCATTCGACCCGCTGAAATGAAGGCGCTTCAAGAGCTACCAGAGCGCGACAAAGACCTGCTCTTGCCATGCTTCAAGCTTCGCCCGTGGGCGGGCGCCCACCACCTTTCCAGCGCTCTTGATAGGATTGAGGACGCATACGGAGAGCGTCCATACTTCCTTGATTTAGCAGAAGAAGAGCCCGCACCCGCGACACCTCGTCCGGTTCACGACGAACTCTCTGCTCTGCGGGTATCGGCGGATGGATATGCAAATTGGTGCCGGTTCGTTTCCCAGTTTCGCCACGTAATGCCGGCCGTACAGGTGAACGAGCCCGCAGAAATCAGGCTCCAAGTTGAACGACTTTTTGGTCTTGATCGGGGATTAGTCGTACCTGTGCCACAGCGTGCCTTCAATCAAATCGAAGGTATTGCACGAACCGTGAGCGAAGAGACTAATGGCGGGCAGAACGTTTGCTTTCTGTTGGACTTCGGAAAAGCAGGCATAGAGCTGCTTCAACAGCAAATTATCTGCGCAGGATATGCTCAAACGATTTTCGCTCTTTGCCCCTTGGCAGTGGTCTCGTTTTCAGCCTCATCATTCCCGGACTCATTTGCTGGCGTTGACCATCAAGAGATTTATGAGCGGCAATTGTTCGACGGCGTGCGGCTGGCTTTGCCTGGCACCCAGTTGATCTACAGCGACCGAGGAAGTGCGCGTGCGGAAAGGCAAGGCGGCGGGGGCGGACTACCAGCTCCAAGAATTGATTACGCACAGGCTAGCCGCTGGCGGTTTTATAGGGCTGACAACGGTGGAGACCGAATGTCAGACTACCAAGCTCAAGCTGAAGCCTTGATCGACGATACCCAAGTTTGGGATCCGGAACTACGCCTATGGGGCACGCAAATGATCGAACGGACGTCGCTAGGCGACTTGGATGCGATTATTTCACCTGCTCGGTCGACGGCAGTGCGTATAAACATCCATTTGCACCAACAGCTATTTTACGGCGAGCCTGCACGCCTTCACGAAACTGACGAGGATTGGAGTGATTAGTCGGATGTCTTGTCACTACTCGCATTGTTAGAAAATGCGTCAGACGCCTTTCGATGCCACTCGACCCAACGACGCTCCTGATTATGTTCCCATTCGATATGAAGCTCGCGTTTCTCTCGGAACCGGCTCAAATATTTTAGGCTGTCCTTCGGGATTCTTCGAGCTCTACCGATCGACTTCCAGAAAGCGTCGCTCGTTTGATGGAATCTGTCGCGGAATATCATGTCGAAGGCGTCTCTCTCCGAGAGGTGCGCATACCTCTTTCGATCACGCTCCGGCATTTTCGCGTAACGCGCGGCTGCGTTGTCGCAAATCGAGCCAGGCTTCAACATGCGAAAATGTTTTGTTGAATCAATACTCCATAGCTCAACTCCCACGATGTCGATCTCGGCAAGCGAAGCGAGATGCTTTGGGGCGACGACCAGCACTACCCGGTCGAAATAGGCCCGGTAGACGTCCATCTGCTGCCGGAGACGTTTGAGAGAATCCTTACCGGACTTAATCTCCACACCGGTGAGGTGGTTGGTAAGGATCGCGATGTCCGCTCGAACGCCGGTGTTTTGCAGTCGAAACTCGCTTGTCAGCACGGTCGTCTTGTCGATGGAGCCTTCCCGCCACAGCTTCGTAAGAAGTTCGGCTTTGATGGTACGTTCATCGAAGACGGGGGCGTGAACCGGCATCGATCTCGATTACGTCAAGGAGTGCCCAGAAGTCGAGACGGCGCGCTAAAAATGGACCGCCCCCGCTGTGCCCTCTGTGCCTTCCGCTGTGTTCGCTGTGATGAACCTCTTCAGGTCCCCTCCCCCGCGATCTTCCGCAGCGCCTCTTCGAACACCGCCGCCGGCTGGCCGCCGCTGATCAGATATTTGCCCTCCACCACCACGGCGGGCACGCCGGTGATGCCGCGCGAGCGCCACAGGGCCTCGGCCTCGCGGACCTCGGCGGCATAGCGGCCGTCGGCCAGCACGCGGGCGGCTTCCGTCCGGTCCAGACCGGCCGCCTCTGCGGCATCGGCCAGCACCTCGGCGTCAGGCAGGGGGCGGTTGTCGGTAAAGTGGGCGCGGAACAGGGCCTCTTTCAGCGCCCTTTGCTCGGCTGGCCCCACCGTGCCCGCCCAGTGCAGCAGCCGGTGGGCGTCAAAGGTGTTCCAGATGCGGCTGGTCTCGCCCATCCGCATCTCGAAGCCCTTGCCGTCGTCGGGCCCAAGATTGGACCAAGCCTCGGCCGCCCGGTCGCGGATCATGGCGCGGTTCTTGGCCGACTGTTCGGGGGTGGCGCCGTATTTCCGGCCGATGTGTTCGGTGATGTCCTCCCC
The DNA here is from genome assembly GCF_017744255.1 of Brevundimonas sp. A19_0. GTDB lineage: Bacteria > Pseudomonadota > Alphaproteobacteria > Caulobacterales > Caulobacteraceae > Brevundimonas. The sequence goes on from NZ_JAGHQP010000009.1 coordinate 70,202, forward strand.
CTCGGGCGCCATGTCGGGGTTCAGCTCGAACGGCTGGAAATGGATCTCGGCCGTGATCCCCTCGGCCGCCAACGCCCCCAGCGCCGTCTCCAGCCCGCCCAGCCCCACCACACACCAGGGACAGACGACGTCCGAGACAAAATCGATCTGCAGGGGTTTGGGCGATGCGGTCATGGGGGGCTCCTTTTGGCTCTAGATGGGGGCTGTCGGCGCGCGCAAAAGGTCAGCCGTGTCGCCCGTCATCCGCGAAGCGGGTTCATCACAGCGGCCACGGCGATTTCACAGCGAACACGGCGAGTCGAGATCGGCACACCCCGCTGTGCCCGCCGTGGCCTCGCTGTGTTCGCTGTGATGAACCTCCTGCCGTTCCCCCACACACCCGTCCGCCGTTTTCGCAGTCCTTTCAACACCCCCACCCGTTCCCGCCCCGATCTGCCCGCCCTGGTCCCGGGGTGGTGCAGGATGTCCGGTTACCCGCTCCCCTCACCGGATGGAGGCCAATCGAGACGATTCAGACGATTCAGACGGTAATTTTTGTCTCCTCCCTGGCGAAGCCGGGGAGGGGGACCACGAAGTGGTGGAGGGGCTCTTCACCGCGCACTCGCCCTCAGGAGCCCCTCCGTCACGGCGCTGACGCGCCGCGCCACCTCCCCATCTTCGATAGGGAGGAGACCATTCAGACCATTCAGACCCTTCAGACCCTTCAGACGGTCTTTTTTACCCGCGCACCGACCGGGCCATCTGCACCGCCCGGCCGATGTGGGCTTCCAGCGCGTCCCAGTCGGCTTCGTCGACCAGTTTGTCGGGGATCAGGCGCGAGCCCATGCCGGCGGCGATGATGCCGGCGTCGAACCAGGCCTTGAGCGAGGCCTCCTCGGGCTCGACCCCGCCGGTGGGCATGATCTTCGTCCAGGGCATGGGGCCCATGACCGCCTTGACGAAGGCCGGGCCGCCGACCTGGGCCCCGGGGAACAGTTTGACGACGTCACAGCCCCATTCGTGGGCCTGGCTGATTTCGGTGACCGAGCCACAGCCGGGCATATAGGCCACCCGCTTGCGGTTACACAGCCTGGCCACGGCCTCGACGCCGCAGGGGCTGACCACGAAGCGGGCGCCGCGCGACAGATAGAGGGCCGCCGTGCCCGGATCGACGATCGAGCCGATGCCGAGGATCACCTCGGGGTCGGTGCGGGCGAGCGTCTTGGACAGTTCGGCGAAGAGGTCGGCGGCGTGGTCGCCCCGGTCGGTGAACTCGATCACCCGGGCCCCGGCGCGGGCCGAGGCGCGGATGATGCCGAGGCAGGCCTCGACCTCGGGGTGGTAGAAGACCGGGCAGATGCCCTGCGCCTCCAGCGCGGCCACGACGGTCAGGCGGTCGGCGGGATAGGCGGACATGAGGCAGGCTCCGGAGGCTGGGTCAGTCCGAGGGGTGCGACCAACCGGGCCGCGCGTCAAGCCGGGGCGGCTTCACGGCTGGTTTCGCCTGCTGCGTCTCTGGCCAGCTGGACCAGCCGGGCGACCTCGGGGCTGCCGGGGTCAAACAGCGGGTCCAGCACGGTGAAGTGGTTCAGCCCGGCCAGCTCCCGGACCGAGGCGTCGGCCCCCGCCGCCCCCCAGCGCCCGGCCATGGCCCGCGACTGGCGCCGGAACTCGGCGCTCTCGTCGGCCCCGACCCAGCAGTCCAGCGTCGTGCCGCCGGGACTGGATCCGTCAGGCACCGGCCAGTGGATCGGCGACAGGGCGGTGGCCATCAGGGGGTCGAGCTGGAGCGCCTCGTTCAGGCTGGTCCGGGTCAGGGGCAGGAGGTCGAACACGCCCGAGATCGCCACGGCCGCGCCCGCCCGGCCCTCGGACAGCAGGGCCGCCGCCATGTGTCCGCCCGCCGAATGGCCGAACACCAGCGGGCGGTAGCCGGTCCGGTCGCGGATCAGCTCTGTCGCCGTCCGCACCTGCCGCAGGATCCGGCCCAGGCTGACGGTCGGCGCAAGGTCATAGGTGGGGAGGGCGACCGCGATGCCGTGGCTCAGCAGCGCAGGCGCAATGCCGTGGAAGGCCGCCCCGTCCAGCGCCTGCCAGTAGCCGCCGTGCAGGAAGACGGCGACCGGTGCCTCCGGCTGCCCCTCCGGTGTGAACAGGTCCATGACCTCGCGGGGGCCGGGGCCATAGGCGATGCGCTGGTGCGGGTGATCGGCGCGCGCCGCCTCGGCCCGGTCGGCCCACTTGGCCATGACGGCCGCGTGGTCGGGCACCCGCCGGCGGTTGTTGTATTCGGCTTCGAGGTCCAGGCCCTTACTCCGTCCGTCCGCTTCCGCTACAGACCTCCGACCGACCGGAGGGACCGCCCATGATGACCGCCATCTTCGTCTTCATCAAATGCGAGCTGGGGCACGCCAACGACGTCGCCGCCGACATCGTCGACAACGTCGAGCGGGTCTCGGAGGTCTATTCGACCTCGGGCCAGTACGACCTGCTGGCCAAGTTCCAGCTGCCCAAGGAGATGGACATCGGCACCTTCGTCACGAAGGAGGTCCAGACCCGGCCCCACATCCGCGACACCTTCACCGTCATCACCTTCTCGCCCTTCCTGCCGGGCGCCTGACGCCGCCTACTGCGCGGAGTAGGCGGGGGGACGCGCCCCCTCGCCCCCGCCCAGATAGCGGTCGCGCAGCAGATACGGCCGGCTCTCCAGCGGCTGCTCGACGCCACCGATGTAGATAGCCACGGGCTGGCTCAGCGGCTCCAGCGGGTCACCGGTCCAGATGACCACATCGGCGGCGGCGCCCGCGCGCAGCTCTCCGAACTGGCCGTCCATGCCGAAGATGCGCGCCGGATTGACCGTGATCGCCGCGATCGCCGCCTCATAGGGCAGGCCGTGCGAGACGGCGTTGCCGGCATTGTAGCGGGTCTCGCGCGCCCGGTGGATCGAGCCCTCATTGCCCTTGATGGCAATGACCACCCCGGCCGCATTGAGGGCCGCGGCATTCTGCATCCGCGCGGCCCGGCGCTCGAAATTGCCGGGCAGGTTGGTGATGGGGTTGAGCAGCACCGGCACGCCGGCGGCGGCGATCTGGTCGGCGACCAGCCAGCCCTCCTCGGCGCCGTCGAGGATGACCTTGAGGCCCTCCTCCTCGGCGAGGCGCAGGACCTGCAGGATGTCGGCGGCGCGCGACACGGTGATGATCAGCGGCATCCGCCCCTCGGCCACCGGGATCAGGGCCTCGAGGTCGGCGCGCGACAGCAACAGGGGCCTGAGGTCATCGCGCTGATAGGCGGCCTTGTTGCGGGCATAGAGGCGCACCTCGGCCAGGGTCTCGCGGAACAGGACCATGGCCCCGCCGCGCGACCCACCGGCCACACCGGCCCCGGCTTCACCGAACGGGGCGACCATGGCCACGCGCGGCTTGACCAGAATGTCGGTCCCCGCCGCCAGATGGATGACCGCCGCCTGACCCGCGAACAGGCCCGGCGAGTGATAGCCGCCCTCGCCCGCGCCGGCGGTGTCTTCCTCGTGATAGTGGCCGCTGGAGGAGCCGGGGTGGTTCGGCACGACAATGGCGCGGGTCACCCCGCCCAGCCGCGCGACCGGCAGGGCGATGGACCAGGGATCGAGCCCGTAGGACACGTCAAAGGCGGCGCTCAGGGTGTTGGAGGCGTTACGGAGGTCATTGGTGCCGCCGACCGACGAGACCTCGGATCCGCCGAGGCCCGAGTCGACCGCGACGAAGCCGGGGGCCACGACCTGGCCCGTGGCGTCGATGACGCGGACACCAGCCGGAGCCGCGCCCGTGCCGACCGAGATGATCCGGCCCCCGCGCATGACCACGGTGCCGTTCTCGATGACCGATGTGCCGGTCAGCACGCGACCACCGGTGACGGCGACGGTGTCCTGGGCGAGGGCGGGCGCTGCGGCCAGACCGACGGCGGCCACAGCGCCGAGGACCAGCGACTTCAGAGGTGAAAGACGAAGGGTCATGTCAGCGTGCTCCCTGACGGGTACCGGCGGCCGACAGGCCATAGCCCGGCTGACCCAGTTCAAAGTCGGAGACCGGCTGATAGGCCGGGTCGAAGCGATCAAAGGCCAGGCCCCCGTCCACGAACACCTGATCGGCGCGGGCATAGATCGAGAAGGGATCGGCGCTCCAGATCACCACATCGGCGCGCTTGCCGGGCGTGAGGGAGCCGGTCTGGTCGTCGATGCCGATGGCGCGCGCGGCGTTCAGGGTGATCCAGCTGATGGCGTGCTCCTCGCTGATGTCCATTCCGGCACGGCGACCGGCGGCGAGCGCTGCGGCGGCCTCCTGATTCAGGCGCTGGATCAGCTCGGCGTCATCCGAGTGGACCACGGCGCAGGAGCCTTCCGGCGCGTCGACCAGGGCGACGTTCTCCTCGATCGCGTCGAGGCTCTCCATCTTGAAGCCCCACCAGCCGGTCCACATGGCCGCGCAGATGCCCTCGCGGGCCAGCAGGGGCGCCACCTTGTAGGCCTCGGTCGCGTGGTGGAAGGTGGTGATGCGATAGCCGAACTCCTTCGACATATCGATCATCAGGGCCATCTCGTCCCCGCGATAGCAGTGGTTCTGGATCAGGATCGAGCCGTCCAGCACGCCCACCAGTGTCTCATGCTGCAGGTTGCGGGTCGGCGGCGAGCCCTCGCCCGTCTCGCGCCACTTGTCCCACTTCTGCTTGTAGTCCCGGGCGGCGATGAAGGCGGCGCGATAGCCGGCCATATTGCCCATGCCGGTGGCCGGCGAGCGGCCGCGACCGCCATAGACGCGGCTGGGGTTCTCGCCGCAGGCCATCTTCACCGTATAGGGGGCGTCGGGGAACTTCATGCCCTGCATGGTGACCGAGGGCACATTGCGCAGGGTCACGCCGCGACCGCCGAACAAATTGGCCGAACCGGGCAGGATGTGGAGGGTGGTCACACCGCCGGCGCGAGCGGTGTTGAAGCCCGGATCCTGCGGCCAGACCGAATGCTCGGCCCAGACCTCGGCGGTGTTGGGGTTGGTGGCCTCATTGCCGTCGCTCATCCCCTGAACACCGGGGGACGGATAGACGCCGAGGTGGCTGTGCACATCGATGATGCCGGGCGTCACATAGCGGCCGCGCGCATCGATCACCCGGTGCCCGCCCGGGACGGCCGTCGAGGCGTCGCCCACGGCGGAGACCTTGCCGTCGGTCAGGATGACCACGCCGTTCTCGATCTTGCGGCCGTCACCGGTCAGCACCGTGGCGCCGACGATGGCCAGGTTCTCACGCGGCAGGCCGCGATAGGTCGAGGGATAGGGGTCCGGATTGGTCGCGGCATCCATACCGGTCGGCAGGGCCCGAGCCTCGCGCGCGGGCGTGGCCTCGCCATTGCCGGAGGATGACCCCTCATCGGTCGTGGCACAGGCCGACAGGCCAAGCGTGGCCGCCAGAACAAGGGCGAGCGGCCCGGACGCGGACCCCCGCAGACGTGATGTGAACATGGTGGTCAGCTCCCCAGTCAACCGGATCGTCACACGCCCCGGGCAGGGCGAGCGAAGACGCGATTACAAGAGGCTTCCGCTGGCCGCGTCAAAGCCCGATTCATTACAAAGCTGTAAGGCGCTCCCGGACCTTGTCGTCGTCGAGGCCGTCGACCTCCAGCCGCTTGATCCGGCTGCGGTCACCCTGCACGAGAGAGACGGCACGACGGGGCACGCCCAGGGCATCGGCGACCAGACGGACGAGCGCCTCATTGGCCTTGCCCTCGACCGGGCGGGCGCGCACCCGCACCTTGAGCACGGGCCGCCCCTCCGGATCGCTGTCCCAGCCATCCAGCCGGTCCTGCGCCGCCCCGGGTGTGAGCTTCACGAACAGTCGGGCCATCAGGCCAGCGTCAGGATCACAGGCCCCCGCCGGGTCGCCACCAGGGTGTGCTCGTACTGGACCGTGGGCTCTTCCAGAGGCGGGTACAGCGTCCAGCCATCGTCACGTTCATCGACCCAGTCCGCGCCCAGCGAGAGGAAGGGCTCGATGGTGAAGACCAAGCCCTCGGGGATCACGCGCCGGTCCTCGGGCTCGTACCAGGTCGCGATCTCGGCCGGATCGTCGTGCAGGGACCGCCCGACGCCATGGCTGGAGAGGTTGCGGACCAGGCTGTAGCCATTCCGGTCGGCGAAGGTTTCGATGGCACGACCGATGGCATTGAGGCGCCCGCCGGGTTTGACCGCCCGGATGCCCGCCCACATGGCGCGACGGCCGTCACGGCACAGGCGTTCGACGCGCGGCCGGGTCGGCGGCACCGCGAAACTGGCCCCGGTGTCGCCGAAATAGCCGTCCAGCTCCGCCGAGACGTCGATGTTGATCAGGTCGCCGGCCTTCACCCGCGTGTCGTCCGGGATGCCGTGGGCGCAGTCGGGTCCGACCGAGATGCAGGTCGCGCCGGGAAAGCCGTAGGTCAGCTCGGGCGCGGAGCGGGCGCCTTCCGCCTCCAGCATCGCCCGCCCGAGGGCGTCCAGCTCGCGCGTGGTCATGCCGGGCTCCAGCGCCTTGCCCATGGCGGCCAGGGTTCGCGCAACCAGCCCGCCGACCGCACGCAGCTTTTCCAGTTGGTCTTCGCTTTCGATGGTCACGGGCGCTCCTGTGGGTGAACGAGAAAGGGGGCGCGGGTCCGTGACGCCGCGCCCCCTGCCTTCAGTCTGCAGAACGGATCAGCCCAGCGCCGTCATCAGTTCGGGCACGGCGGTCTTGTAGTCGGCGACCAGGCCATAGTCGGCGACCTGGAAGATCGGGGCATCGGGATCCTTGTTGATCGCGACGATGATCTTGGAGTCCTTCATGCCGGCCAGGTGCTGGATGGCGCCCGAAATGCCGATGGCGATGTAGAGCTCGGGAGCGACCACCTTGCCGGTCTGGCCGACCTGATAGTCGTTCGGGGCATAGCCGGCATCCACCGCGGCGCGCGAGGCGCCGACGGCGGCGCCCAGCTTGTCCGCCAGCGGATCCATGACCGCGTGGAACTCCTCGGATGAGCCAAGGGCCCGGCCGCCGGAGACGACGATCTTCGCCGCACCCAGTTCCGGACGATCCGACTTGACCATCTCTTCCGAGACGAAGGTCGTCTTCGGAGCATCACCGCCCGTGACGGACTCGACCGAGGCCGAGCCGCCTTCTTCCGCGGCATCGAAGCCGGTCGGGCGGACGGTGATGACCTTCTTGGCATCCGAAGACTGGACCGTCTCCAGCGCATTGCCGGCATAGATCGGGCGCACGAAGGTGTCAGGCGAGACGACCTCGATGATGTCCGAGATCGGGGCGACATCCAGCTTGGCGGCGATGCGCGGGGCGAAATTCTTGCCGTCCGTCGTGGCCGGGGCGAGGATGGCGTCATAGCCCCCAGCCAGCGGCAGGACGGTGGCCTCGACGGCCTCGGCCAGCACCTTGCCCAAACCGGCGCTCTCGGCCAGCAGGACCTTGCGCACGCCCTTGATCTTCGCGGCGGCGTCGGCCGCGCCCTTGGCGCCTTCGCCCACGACAAGGATATCGATGTCGCCGCCGATCTTCGAGGCAGCGGTCACGGTCTTGTGGGTGGTGTCCCGGACGGTCACGCCGTCGTGGTCCGCAATGACGAGAACGGCCATCAGATGACTCCCTTGGACTTGAGCTTGGCAACCAGTTCGGCGGCGTCGGCCACCTTTTCCCCCGCCTCGCGCTTGGGCGGCTCGGTGACCTTGATGACCTTGAGGCGCGGCGCCGTATCGGTGCCGTAGTCGGCGACCGCCTTGGTGGCGATCTCCTTCTTCTTGGCCTTCATGATGTTGGGCAGCGAGGCATAGCGCGGCGTGTTGAGGCGCAGGTCGACGGTGATGACCGCCGGCAGGGCGACCTCGATCGTCTGCAGGCCGCCGTCGATTTCGCGCGTGACCTGGGCCTTGCCGTCCTTGATCTCGACCTTCGAGGCGAAGGTGGCCTGGGGCCAGTCGAGCAGGGCGGCCAGCATCTGGCCGACCGCATTGTTGTCGCCGTCGATGGCCTGTTTGCCCATCAGCACCAGATCGGGCTTTTCCTCATCGACCACGGCCTTGAGCACCTTGGCCACGGCCAGCGGCTCCAGATCCGTGTCGGACTGCACCAGGATGCCGCGGTCGGCGCCGATGGCCAGGGCGTTGCGGATCGTTTCCTGGGCCTGGGTCACGCCAACCGAAACGGCGACGATTTCCTCGGCCGTGTTGGCCGCGTGATGCCCCTTGCCTTCCTTCAGGCGGACGGCCTCCTCGACGGCGATCTCGTCAAAGGGGTTCATGCTCATCTTGACGTTGGCCAGGTCGACACCGCTCTGGTCGGCCTTGACCCTGGCCTTGACGTTATAGTCGATCACCCGTTTGACAGGGACGAGAACCTTCATGAGTCTATCCATTGAAACGCCGCAATATGTGGCGAGGGACATGGAACGGTCGAACCGGACTGTCAATGTAACGTGGGGTCAAGCTTTCTGCGGCAAAGGCGCCGCGCGCCCTGTAATCGAGCCTTGAGGCCCCCATGCGTCGCTTTCTGACCCTTCCGCGATTGACCGTCCTGTTCTTCAGCGTGTTCGGGGTAATCGTCGCGGGCGTTCTGGTGTTCCATTTCTTCTGGGTGACGCCGGGCGAACGCTGCGAGGCCAGGGGCAACTGGTACGATATCGAGACCCGCACCTGCGCCACGCCCATCTATATTCCCGACATCACCGGCCGACCGCCGGGCGTATCGCGGGCCGAGGCGTCCAAGGCCAAGGGACAGGAGCTGGTCCAGCTGGAGCGACAGGTGGCGGCCGAAAGGCGGGCGCGGCAGGAAGCGACCGATGCGGAACGGGCCCGCGTCCGGGCCCTGCAGGGCAAATAGGCGCTAGCGCGTGGCGCCCGGGCGCCATTTGACGTCGTCGGCGCCGTGGTGATTGGCCCGGCGACCGGCCACGAACAGGTGATCGGACAGCCGGTTCAGATAGCGCAGCGCGGCCGGCGTCACCGCCACCCCGGCCTCGGCGAGACGCACGGCGCACCGTTCGGCCCGACGACAGACCGTCCGGGCCAGATGCAGATGGGTCGAAAGCGGTGACCCGCCCGGGAGGATGAAGCTGTCCAGCGGCTTCTGGCTCTCGTTCATCCAGTCGATTTCCTGTTCCAGCCGTTCGACCTGGCTGTCGATGATGCGCAAGGCCTCCCATTCGGGGGGTGGGTCGAGCGGGGTGGCCAGATCGGCGCCCAGATCGAACAGTTCGTTCTGGATGCGGGCCAGCATGGCGTCGATCCGGTCGTTCTGGCCGGAGTTCAGGCGGGCCAGGCCGATGACGGCGTTCAGCTCGTCGACCGCGCCATAGGCCTCGACCCGCAGATCGGTCTTGGACACCGGCGCACCATTGGCCAGACGGGTCTGACCCTCGTCGCCGGTGCGGGTGTAGATTTTGTTGAGCACCACCATGGCCTAGGCCCCGTGCGTGGATTTCCACCACATGGCAGCGACCAGCAGCACGACGGCCACGGCCTGAAGCGCGACCCGGAGGCGCATGAGATGGTTCGAGCGGCTGCGGGCCGCGTCCCCCGGCGTGAACAGCGCCTTGAGACCAAAGCCCAGGGTGATGGCGACCGCCGCGATGGCGCCGAGGATCAGGATGTCGACGATGTTGCCCATGATCCAGTTCTAGGCCCGCGCCGGTCGCAGCGCCAGCGGCGGATTGAATTGAAAATGCGACACGTTCGCAGAATTAGCTTGCAAATGGTTCGCAACTTCGGCTTGACGAGCGCTCTCAAACAAGGGGCGTTCTCATGGCTGTCATCTCTTCTCTCACCCGTCGCGGAGCCTGGCTGGCGAGCGCCTGCCTTCCCTTGATGATGGCGGGCGGAGCGGCGGCGCAAAGCGTCGAACCGGAGAGAGGTGAAGAGCCGACCGTGCTGGAGGAGGTGGTGGTCACCGCCGCCGGCTTTGAGCAACAGGTGCGTCAGGCGCCGGCCAGCATCACCCTGATCTCGCGCGCGGAAATCCAGCAGCAGCGGGCCAGCTCGATCGCCGAAATCCTGTCAGGGGTCGAGGGCGTCGATACCGGTACGGCGGTCGGCAAGACGGGGGGCCAGACCATCAATATCCGCGGCATGGGCTCGGACTACACCCTGGTGCTGATCGACGGCCGGCGCCAGAACACCGCCGGCAGCGTGACGCCGAACGGCTTCGGCGAGACGTCGACCAGCTTCCTGCCGCCGGCGTCAGCCATCGAGCGGATCGAGGTGGTGCGCGGTCCGGTGTCGACCCTGTACGGGTCTGACGCCATGGGCGGGGTGGTCAACATCATTACCCGCAAGGTCGGCGACGTCTGGGGCGGCGCGGTTTCGGCCAACTACACCCTGCAATCCGACGACGCCTTCGGCGACCTCTACGGCGGCGACTTCTATGCCAGCGGGCCGCTGGTCACCGACCGGCTGGGTCTGGCCGTGCGCGGCAGCTGGTCCGGGCGGCAGCAATCCAGCCTGACCTATGAGGACGTCAACGGTGTCCCCACACCGGTCGGCGGATTCGGCCGCAGCTCGACCGAGAACGAGATCTGGACGGCCGGGGCCCGGCTGTCATGGACGCCGCATGCCGATCACGACCTGTGGATCGACATCGATGTGGCGCGCCAATGGTACGACAATTCGAACCGCCAGATGGGGACCAACACCACCGCCGGCGGCTATGCTGACGCGCTGGAGTTCAACCGCGACCAGGTCGCCCTGGCCCACGACTGGCGCCTTCCGTTTGGCGAGCTGCAGAGCAATCTGTCGATCGGACGCACCGAGACGATCGGACGGATCATTCCCAACGGCGTCGCCGGCGCCGGCAACCCGCGGACCCTGGAGAGCGAGAACCGCATCTTCGACACCAAGCTGTTTTCGCAGTGGCGAGACCACACCTTCACCGTCGGCGGTCAGTACTGGGAGGCCGAGATGGTTGACGGCGTCGCGCCGACGACCTTTGAGCACACCCAGTGGGCGGTCTTTCTCGAGGATGAGTGGCGCCTGGCCGACGGCCTCGCCCTGACCGTCGGAGCGCGCCACGACGACCATTCGAAATTCGGTTCGCACTTCAGCCCGCGCGCCTATCTGGTGTGGAACGCAAGCGAGGCGTGGACTTTCAAGGGCGGCATCAGCCAGGGCTTCAAGACGCCCCAGCTGGAACAGCTGGCCGAGGGCATCAACGGCTTCGGACAGCAGGGGCGGCTGCCGCTGCTGGGCTCGCCGGGTCTGAAGCCGGAGACCTCGACCTCGACCGAGGTCGCGGCCTTCTATGACAACGGGGGCGGTTTCCGGGCCAGTGTGACGCTGTTCCATAACCGGTTCGAGGACAAGATCGCCAGTGGTACGCCCGTGGCCAACTGCACCTTCGGCCTGACCCAGGCCCAGTACGACGCCGGCGGCTATCCGACGACCGGCTGCATCGACGTCGGTTTCTGGCCGAACTTTGCCACCTTCGGTCAGCGGGTAAACATCGACGAGGCGGTCACCCGGGGGGTGGAGCTGTCGGCGCGGCGGGACCTGTCGCCGGACTGGAGTGTGTCGGGCAACTACACCTGGACCGACAGCGAGCAAAAGAGCGGCGCGGCCGAGGGCCTGCCCCTGACCAACACGCCCGAGCACATGGTCAACGCCCGGCTGCGCTGGCAGGCAACGGACCGGTTCTCGGCCACCCTGCGCGGTGAGTACCGCAGCGAACGCTTCCGCGGACTGGGGGCGGCGCGCGACGCCTGGGGCGACTATGCCGAATACGGCCTCGTCCACCTCGGCGGGTCATACGCCGTCAATGACCGGGTCACGGTCAATGCGACGATCTATAACCTGTTCGACACCGACTTCGTCAGTCTGCTGCCCTACGGGACCCCGGTCGCCTATACGCCGGAGTACGCCAACAACCAGGAGCCGCGCCGCCTGTGGCTGTCGGTGGTGGCGACCTTCTGAGCCCCTACGGGCATGAAAAGCGGGGCCGGAAGCAAACGCCTCCGGCCCCGTTTCAAGGTCAGCTGAACCGACTTCGGTCTAGTAGCGGTAGTGGTCGGGTTTGAACGGCCCTTCGGTCGGCACCGAGATGTAGTCGGCCTGGGCCTTGGACAGGGTCGTCAGCTTGGCGCCCAGCTTGTCGAGGTGCAGGGCCGCGACCTTCTCGTCCAGATGTTTGGGCAGGACGTAGACCTGGTTTTCGTACTTCGACTTGTTGGTCCACAGTTCGATCTGGGCCAGCGTCTGGTTGGTGAAGGAGGCCGACATCACGAAGCTGGGGTGGCCCGTGGCGTTGCCCAGGTTCACCAGACGCCCCTTCGACAGTAGGATGATCTTCTTGCCGTCCGGGAATTCGACGTGGTCGACCTGCGGCTTGATCTCGTCCCACTTCATGTTCTTCAGGCCCGCGACCTGAATCTCGGAGTCGAAGTGGCCGATGTTGCAGACGATGGCGTTGTTGCGCATGGCCCGCATGTGATCGACGGTGATGACGTCCTTGTTGCCGGTCGCGGTGACGAAGATGTCGGCCTTGTCGGCCACGTCGTCGAGGGTCTGGACCTCATAGCCTTCCATCGCCGCCTGCAGGGCGCAGATCGGGTCGATCTCGGTCACGATCACGCGGGCGCCGCCCTGACGCAGGGAAGCGGCTGAGCCCTTGCCCACGTCGCCATAGCCGCAGACCACCGCGACCTTGCCCGACAGCATGACGTCGGTGCCGCGACGGATGGCGTCGACCAGCGACTCCCGGCAGCCGTACAGATTGTCGAACTTGGACTTGGTGACGCTGTCGTTGACGTTGATGGCGGGGAACGGCAGCTCGCCGCGCTCGGCCATCTGGTACAGGCGGTGCACGCCCGTGGTGGTTTCCTCCGAGACGCCGCCGATGGCGTCACGGATGGCCGAATAGAAGCCCGGCTTTTCCTTCAGATACCGCTTCATCACGGCATAGAGGGCCTCTTCTTCCTCGTTCTCGGGATTGTCGAGGATCGAGGCGTCCTTCTCGGCCTTGGGGCCCAGCACGCACAGCAGGGTGGCGTCGCCGCCGTCGTCGAGGATCAGGTTCGGATAGCCGCCATCGGCCCATTCGAAGATCTTGTGGGCATAGTCCCAGTACTCTTCCAGCGTCTCGCCCTTGGTGGCGAACACCGGCGTGCCGTTGGCCGCGATGGCAGCGGCGGCGTGGTCCTGGGTCGAATAGATGTTGCACGAGGCCCAGCGGACCTCGGCGCCCAGCGCTTCGAGCGTCTGGATCAGCACGGCGGTCTGGATCGTCATGTGCAGGCTGCCGGCGATACGGGCGCCCTTCAGCGGCTGGGCCGCGCCATATTCCTCGCGCAGCGCCATCAGGCCGGGCATTTCGGTCTCGGCGATGGCAATCTCTTTGTTGCCGTAGGGCGCGAGCGAAATGTCGCGAACGATGTAGTCGGTCATGGGGTACCTTCGCGGCAGGGGCCTTTCGGCCGGTCACGGACAGGGGGCCGCTATAGACCGCAAGGGCCGCCGGGGCAACAATCATATAAGGATATCCTTATATCCCGCGCCCCTCTTGCCCCGCCGCGCGGGTCGTCGCATCAAGCGCCCCATGACCCGTGACCTCGCCACCCCCCGCCACGACTGGACCCTTGAAGAGGTCGAGGCCCTGTTCGAACAGCCGTTCATGGAGGTGGTGTTCCAGGCCGCCGAGGTGCACCGCCGGACCTTCGACCCGTCGGAAATCCAGCTGAGCCGCCTGCTGTCGATCAAGACCGGCGGCTGTGCCGAGAACTGCGGCTACTGCTCGCAGTCGGCCAGCTTCGACACGGGCCTCAAGGCTGAAAAGCTGATGGATACCCAGGCCGTGCTGGCCGAGGCCATGGCGGCGAAGGCCGGAGGCGCCGACCGGTTCTGCATGGGCGCGGCCTGGCGCGAGCTGAAGGACCGGGACACGCCGAAGCTGGCGGCCATGATTTCGGGCGTGAAGGCACTGGGGCTAGAGACCTGCGCGACACTGGGCATGCTGACCGCCGATCAGGCCCGCCAGCTCAAGGAAGCGGGCCTCGACTATTACAACCACAACCTCGACACCGGGCCCGACTACTACGCCGACGTCGTCACAACCCGGACCTGGCAGGACCGGCTGGAGACGCTGAAGCATGTGCGGGACGCGGGGATGAGCACCTGTTGTGGCGGCATCGTCGGCATGGGTGAGGCGCGGCGGGACCGCGCGGGCCTGTTGCACGCCCTGGCCACCCTGCCTGCCCATCCGGACAGCCTGCCGGTCAATGCCCTCGTGCCCGTCACCGGGACGCCGCTGGGCGAGCGGGTGAAGCGCGAGGGCGAGATCGACCCGATCGAATTCGTCCGCACGGTCGCCGTGGCCCGGATTGTCTGTCCCCGGTCCATGGTGCGCCTGTCCGCAGGCCGCGAGACCATGAGCCCCGAGATGCAGGCCCTGTGCTTCCTTGCCGGGGCCAACTCGATCTTCGTGGGCGACCGCCTGCTGACCACCGCCAACCCGGACGCCGACGCCGACACCCGTCTGTTCGATCAGCTGGACCTGAGGCCGATGATCACGGATCGCCCTGCCGGGGTCGCAAGCGCAGCGTAACCGGCCCTTAAGCCCGGTGTGGCAGGACTGGCCCGACGACAGTTTCGGGAGACAGCCATGTCGGGCGGCGGTGGCGGCGGTGGAACCCGCCAGACCTATATCCAGATCGGCACCTCGACAGCCAACTACACCCGTTCGGGCGGGCGTCGGGGCGTGCTGACGGTCGAGACCGGGCTGGATGTGGCCGATGCGGCCCTGCACACGCGCGCCGGACAGTCCGCTCCCCGTCTGCGCGCCGCCTACAACAGCGTGATCACCCGCGTGGCCGGCAGTCTGAGGGGGGATGCCCCGCCGGACGTCGAACGGCTGGCGCGCGAGCTGCAGGCCGCGACCGACCAGACACTGGGCCAGTCCGGCGCACGGTTCCTGCTGGGCACGGTGATGGCCTACTGAGGCGCCTCAGTCCCTCGTGGGATCGCCCTGGGCTTCGTCGCCGTAGGTCAGGGCCAGGAAGACGTCCTCCAGATCCGGATCTTCCGTCGAGATGTCGGCGATGGTCACCCCGGCCGCACGCACGGCGGCCAGCACCTGTTCCACCGATGAGCGCCCCTTGCGGTAGGTGACGGCAAAGCCGCCGCCTGACCGGGCGGTCACATCGAAGCCGTCGAGCACCGGCGGCGTCTCCAGCGGCGTTTCGGGCGTCACCACCACATTGCGCGTATCCAGCCGGCGCAGCAGCTGGGGCGTGGGCTCGCAGGCCACGACCTGGCCCCGGTTGACGATGGCGATGGAGTCGCACAGCTCCTGCGCTTCCTCCAGATAGTGGGTGGTCAGCAGGATGGTCACGCCCTCGGCGTTCAGCCGCCGCACATACTCCCAGAGCTGGCGACGCAGTTCGACGTCGACCCCGGCGGTCGGCTCGTCGAGGATCAGCACGGGCGGGGCGTGCACCAGTGCCTTGGCCACCATCAGTCGCCGCTTCATCCCGCCCGACAGGGCCCGGACATAGGCATGGGCCTTGTCCGACAGGCCCAGCGCCGCCAGGAGGGCGTCGGACCGGCGCTCGTCGGCCGGCACGCCATAGAACCCGGCCTGGACCTCCAGCGCCTCACGCGGCGTGAAGAAGACGTCGGCGACGATTTCCTGCGGGACCACCCCCAGAGCGGCGCGGGCATCCCGGGGCTGGGTGTCGATATCGCGCCCCCATATCGAAACCTCGCCCGAGGTCTTCTTCACCACGCCGGCCAGAATGTTGATCAGGGTCGACTTGCCCGCCCCGTTGGGGCCCAGCAGGCCGAACATGGCCCCGCGCGGAATCTCGAGATCGATGCCCTTCAGTGCCTCCTTGGGCGGAGCTTTCTTTGACCCGGCGTAGGTCTTGGTCAGACCCCGGATACGGATGGCGGAGTCGGGTAGCGAGGAATCAGAAGTCATGAGGTCCCGGGAGGCAAGATCAGGCGTTTGACGCCGATGGGCGCGCCGCATAGGTATGCCTCGCCCGCCTCCACGCCAAGATCAGGGTTCACAAATGCCGCCGCGTCACCCGCTTCCCGCTCCCGGTTCCTCGGAACTGACCCCCGAGCAAATCGCCGTCGTCCATCACCGCGTCGCCTGTGACGGCGGTGGCGGGGCTCTTGGACATCCGCTGGTCTATATGGAGATCGGCGATGAGGGTTTCGTCGAATGCGGCTACTGCGACCGCCGGTTTGTGCTGGTCGCCGAGCTGGTGGCCGACGCCGAATATCGCGACCCGGCCCCCCGACACGACGCGCACTGAGGCGACCGCCTCCGCCTTTTACGCGAATTGATTCCCCGGACGGACGGTGAGCGGCTAGACCTCGGCCCTCCTGTTCCCTCTCCCCGAACCGGCCTGACGTCATGCGCTATCTGCACACCATGGTCCGGGTGTCCGACCTGGACGCCTCGCTCCGCTTCTACTGCGACCATCTCGGCCTGACCGAGGTGCGGCGCATGGACAATGAGGCGGGCCGGTTCACCCTGGTCTTCCTCGCGGCGCCGAAGGACATGGACCGCTCTGCCGCAGACCGCTCGCCCGAGCTGGAACTGACGTACAATTGGGATCCCGAGACCTACACCGGCGGCCGGAATTTCGGCCACCTGGCCTATAAGGTGGAGGACATCCACGCGACCTGTCGACGTCTGATGGACGCGGGCATCACCATCAACCGCCCGCCCCGCGACGGCCGCATGGCCTTTGTGCGCTCGCCCGACGGAATCTCGATCGAACTGCTGCAGGAGGGTGAGGCCCTGACGCCGTGCGAGCCCTGGATTTCCATGCCCAACGAGGGCAGCTGGTGAGGGGCGCGCTCGCGACCGGCCTGATGGCCCTGACGCTGGCGGCCTGCGCCTCGACCACCGAGACCAACCCGGGGCGGACGGCGACCGAACAGCTGCTGGTGGCGCGCGCGACCGACGCGGCGGTCGAGAGCCTGCGCCTGCCGGTGCCGCCCGGAACGCGGGTGTTCGTGGACGACACCTATTTCCGCGCCGAGAGCGCCCCCTATGCCGTCAGCGCCATTCGCGGCGCGGTGGCCGAGGGCGGCTATCGCCTCGCCCGCACCCGGGACGAGGCCGACGTCATTCTGGAAATCCGGGCCGGAGCCCTGTCGCTGGAGCAGATGCGTCGCGTGTTCGGCATCCCGGCCGTGCGCCTGCCGATCAACGACAGCTTCAATGTCGTCTCCCTTCCCGAACTGTCGGTCTACAGCCGGCGCGACCGGGTGGGCGTCGCCGAGTTCTCGGGCTTCGTCTACGATTCCAGGACCGGCGAGGCGCTGGGCGCTATCGTGCCGATGACGGGCCAGTTCCGCATTCGCAGCCACCAGATGCTGATGATCTTCGCCTGGGGGCAACAGCGGCTGGATCCGGGCGATCGCGAGCCGGGCGACAGCTGGTTCGAGTTCTGACGAGCGGCGCCGTGCTTGGCGGCTGACGGACGGCCCCGGCCGCTCTATGGTCACCGCATGAGCGAGCCCTCCCTCCCCGAATCTGACACCTCCGCATCCGGCGGCGACCTGCGCCTGTGGCTGATCGATGCCTCGGCCTACATTTTCCGGGCCTATCACGCCCTGCCGCCGCTGACCCGCAAGTCGGACGGCCTGCCCGTCGGGGCGGTGCAGGGATACTGCAACATGCTGTGGAAGCTGTTGCGCGAGATGAAGGGCGAGGGCGGACCGACCCATCTGGCCGCCATCTTCGACCATTCCGAGAAGACCTTCCGCAATGATCTGTATGCGGACTATAAGGCCCATCGCCCCCCGGCGCCCGAGGATCTGGTGCCGCAGTTCGCCCTGGTCCGCGAGGCCACGGCGGCCTTTGGCGTCCATTGCGTCGAACTGCCGGGCTTCGAGGCCGACGACCTGATCGCTACCTATGCCTGCAAGGCGCGGGATGCGGGGGGCGAGACGATCATCGTGTCATCCGACAAGGACCTCATGCAGTTGATCGGCGGCGGGGTCGTGATGTGGGATCCGATGAAGGACCGGGTCATGGCCGAGGAGGCGGTCATGGAGAAGTTTGGTGTGACGCCCGACAAGATGATCGACCTGCAGGCCCTGGTCGGCGACAGCGTCGACAATGTGCCGGGCGCGCCCGGCATCGGTCCCAAGACGGCCGCCCAGCTGCTGGACGAGTACGGCGACCTCGACACCCTCTTGGCCCGGGCTGGCGAGATCAAACAGCCCAAGCGGCGCGAGACCCTGCAGACCCACGCCGAGCAGATCCTGCTGTCCCGGCAGCTGGTGCGGTTGACGTGCGATGCTCCGGCGCCCGAGCCGATCGCCGACTTTGCCGTGCGCGATCCCGACCCGGAGACGCTGTCGGCCTTCCTCGAAAAGATGGAGTTCCGCTCGCTGGCGCGACGGGTCGGCGACGGCAAGGCCACCCCGCTCGAGCCCGCGCCCAACGGCCGGCCGAAGGCGCTCAACGCGCCGGTGGCCGCACCCCGGCATGCGCCCCGTCCGGCGGTCGCCGAGGTGGCCCAGATCTTCGACACCACCGCCTATGCCTGCGTCCGGACCGTGGACGACCTCAAGGCCTGGATCGCGCGGGCGACCGAAGCGGGCGTGGTCGGCTTCGACACCGAGACCGACGCCCTGTCGTCCAGCCATGCGGGCCTGTGTGGCGTATCGCTGGCCGTTGCCCCGGGCGAGGCCTGCTACGTCCCCCTGACGCACGAGGCCGAGCCGAAGGCACAGTCGGGCGGGCTGGATTTCGACGGCGACGCGGCCCCTGAAGCCATCGACCAGATTTCGCCGGACGAGGCCCTGCCCCTGCTGAAGGCCCTGCTGGAGAACCCGGCGGTGCTCAAGGTCGGACAGAACATCAAATACGACCTGGCCGTCATGGCCCGTCACGGCATCGCGGTCGGGCCGATCGATGACACCATGCTGATCTCCTATGTGCTGGAGGGCGGGGTGCACGGACACGGCATGGACGAGCTGTCGCGTATGCATCTCGGTCATGAGCCCATCCCGTTCAAATCGGTGTGCGGCACCGGCAAGTCGCAGAAGAGCTTCCGCCACGTGGCGTTGGAGCCCGCCACCGCCTATGCGGCCGAGGACGCGGATGTGACGTTGCGGCTGTGGCAGATCCTGAAACCGCGCCTGGCCGAGGAGCGGCTGGTCACCGTCTATGAGACGCTGGAGCGGGGCATGCCCGCCGTGCTGGCCGACATGGAGCTGGCCGGCATCCGCGTCGATCCGGATCGTCTGAAGCGGCTTTCGTCCGAGTTCGGACTGAAGATGGCCGAGCTGGAGGCCCGCGCCCACGAAGTGGCCGGTCGCCCGTTCAACATCGCCAGCCCGCGCCAGATCGGCGAGATCCTTTTCGGCGAGATGAACCTGCCCGGCGGCAAGAAGACGGCCTCGGGCCAGTGGGGCACCGATGCCGCCCAGCTGGAGGCGCTGGCCGAGAGCCACGACCTGCCGCGGGTCATTCTGGACTGGCGCCAGCTGGCCAAGCTGAAGGGCACCTATACCGACGCCCTCACCGAAGCCGCCGACCCGGCCACCAACCGGGTGCACACGGCCTATCAGCTGGCTGCGGCCTCGACCGGTCGACTGGCCAGCTCCGACCCCAATCTGCAGAACATTCCGATCCGCACCGAAACGGGACGGCAGATCCGGCAGGCCTTCATTGCCTCACCGGGACAGGTGCTGATCAGCGCCGACTACAGCCAGATCGAGTTGCGACTGCTGGCGCACATCGGTGACATCCCCGAGCTGAAGTCTGCCTTCCGCGCGGGCCTCGACATTCACGCCGCCACGGCGTCCGAAATGTTCGGGGTGCCGGTCGAGGGCATGTCATCCGAGACCCGGCGGCGCGCCAAGGCCATCAATTTCGGCATCATCTACGGCATTTCCGCCTTTGGCCTCGCGGCCCAGCTGGGCATCGATAACGGCGAGGCCGCGACCTACATCAAGACCTATTTCGAGCGCTTCCCGGGCATCCGCACCTATATGGACCGCACCCGGGCCGAGGTGAAACAGGCCGGCTTCGTGTCGACCCTGTTCGGCCGCAAGGTGCACATTCCGGCCATCCACTCCAAGTCGGGCGCCGAGCGCCAGTTCGGCGAGCGGGCGGCCATCAATGCCCCGATCCAGGGCACCGCCGCCGACATCATCCGCCGCGCGATGATCCGCATGCCGGGGGCGCTGAAGGCTGAAGGGCTCGAGACGCGCATGCTGTTGCAGGTCCACGACGAACTGGTGTTCGAGGCCCCGGAGGCCGAGGCCGAGCGGGCCATCACCGTCATCCGTCAGGTCATGGAGAGCGCGGCCCAGCCGGCCGTCGCGCTGAGCGTGCCGCTGGTCGTCGACGCCCGGGCGGCGAACAACTGGGACGACGCCCACTAGCCGAGCGGCAGCAGGTCCCGCGCCAGCCAGGTGACGTACACCCCGTAGGCCACCAGCAGGGCCAGGCCCTCGATGCGGACGATGCGCATCCCCGTGCGCACGAACAGGATCACGAGGGCAGTGGCCGCGACCATGACCCAGATGTCCAGCCGGATGATCTCGGGCGGCACTCGTATGGGCGTGACCACGGCCGTGACGCCCAGAATGCCCAGCACGTTGTAGATGTTGGAGCCGACGACATTGCCCAGCGCCACATCCGCGTGCCGCCGGAAGGCCGCGACCACCGAGGTGACCAGTTCTGGGAGCGACGTCCCCACCGCCACCACGGTCAGACCGATCACCGTGTCCGATACGCCGATGTCGCGCGCGACGATTACCGCATTGTCGACCAGCAGGCGGGCCCCGCCGATGGTCAGGGCGATCCCGACCACGGCCAGCCCCAGTCCTGACCAGAAGCCCCCCCGGGCGTCGGGCGCATCCTCGGTCATATGTTCGAACTTGCGGGCCTCGCGGTCGCGGTGCCGGCGCTCGCCCCACCAGGCCCAGACCATATAGGCCAGCAGCAGCACCAGCATGGCGGCGCCCCAGCGCGCATCGATCGTGCCGACCAGAACCGCGCCCACGCAGACCGCCGTCGAGAGGATCAGCATCCAGCCATCGCGACGGAAGGCACCCCGGTCCACAGCGATGGGGGCAATCAGGGCGGTCGCGCCCAGGATCAGCAGCACATTGGCGATGTTCGAGCCGACCACATTGCCCATGGCCAGGCCGGGCGAGCCCTGGAGCACAGCCGTCAGGCTGGTGACCAATTCCGGGGCGGATGTCCCCATACTGACCAGTGTCAGGCCGATCAGCAGGGGCGACACCCCCAAGCTGCGCGCCGCCGTGGTGGCCCCACGGACCAGGGTATCGCCGCCGAGGATCAGCAGCACCAGGCCAGCCATCAGCAAGCCGTAGGTCATGGTCATGGACAACACCCCCCTGCTAGAACCCGCCTCTCACAAAGCGATGCGCCACACAACGGCGGTCGCCGGAAAAGGGTTTCCCGCGTGTCTTCCACGGATGTCGATGTCCTGATCGTCGGAGCCGGCGCCGCCGGCATGATGGCGGCCATCGAGGCCGGACGTCGCGGCCGGAGCGTGCGCATCATCGACCATGCCCGGGCGCCGGGCGAGAAGATCCGTATCTCGGGCGGCGGGCGTTGTAACTTCACCAATCTCGGCTGTGGCCCGCATGCCTTCCTGGGCCGCAACCCGCGCTTTGCCACCTCGGCCCTGAAGCGCTTCACCCAGCAGGACTTCATCAAGCGGGTGGATCAGGCGGGCATCGCCTGGCACGAAAAGACCCTCGGCCAGCTGTTCTGTGATGACAGCGCCAAACAGATCATCCGCATGCTGACGGACCAGATGCGCGATGCAGGCGTCGCTCTGTCACTGGGGCTGTCGGTGGATCGGGTGACGCGGGAGGCCGACGGCTTTGTCCTGTCCCTGTCGGACGGCACCACCCAGCGGGGTCGCTCTCTGGTGCTGGCGACCGGCGGCAAGTCCATCCCGAAGATGGGGGCGACGGACTGGGCACTGGACACGGCCCGCGCTTTCGACCTGGCCGTGACCGAAACCCGTCCCGCGCTGGTGCCCCTGACCTTCGAGCCCGGCTTTCTTTCGCGATGGGAGGGTCTCTCGGGCGTGTCGGTCGAGGCCGAGGTCGCCCATACCTTGCCGAAGGGCGCGCCCCGGACGGGCCGCCCCACCGGCACCACCCGGTTCCGCGAAGGCCTGCTGTTCACCCATCGGGGCCTGAGCGGCCCCTCCATCCTGCAGATCAGTTCGTACTGGCGCGAGGGCGAGGCCATCCGCCTCGACCTTGTGCCGGAGGTGGCCACCTTCGACTGGCTGAAGGCCCAGAAGCAGGCCGAGGGCCGGCGCCAGGTCACCACCATCCTGTCGCGGATCGTGCCCCAGAGGCTGGCCGAGCGAATCGCCGCCCACCACGGCCTGTCAGGCAATATGGCCGACCTGCCCGACAAGGTGCTGGCGCGGCTGGCGGAGCAACTGAACCAATGGACCGTCACCCCGGTCGGCAGCGAGGGCTATCGCACCGCCGAGGTCATGCTGGGCGGGGTCGATACCGCTGAACTGGACCAGACGACCATGGAAGCCCGGCGCGTCCCGGGCCTGTTCATCATAGGCGAGGCGGTCGACATAACCGGCTGGCTGGGTGGCTATAATTTCCAGTGGGCCTGGAGTTCTGGCTGGGCGGCAGGACAGGTCGTCTGATGGAAGGTCGCCGCCGGGCCTGTGACGTCCTGTCACCTTGTTCCGTCGCGTAAAGCCGGAGAGATTGGCGACGCGGGACGGGCCCCTCTGGCACGTTCCGGGGCCCCCCTCGTCCTCCGCCCCGGGATGTGTGATGTCGGACCGCATCGGGTGCGCCCGGTGTCGGTCCTGACCCCATTCAGACGATACCGGCACCGGGTGCATTTGCTTCCTGATCAACGGCCTGCCGCAGAGCAGGCGGTCCCGTGCCCGGAGAGACCATGCCCCTTCTGATGTGCCCCAATGACAATTCCGCCATGCAGACGCTGGAGCGCTCTGGCGTCCAGTTCGACATGTGCCCCGCTTGCCGGGGGGTATGGCTGGATCGGGGCGAGCTGGAAAAGCTGATGGCGTCCGCTGCTGACGAGGGCAGGGCGACGGCCCCGGCCGCCCCTGCCCCGGCGTGGTCCGCGCCTCCGGGACGGGTGACGCATCGGGACGACCCCTATCGTGATGACCGGCGCCATGACGACCGGAGCCGCCCGCGCAAGAAGAAGCGCGACAGTATTTTCGAGATTTTCGACTTCGACTGAGCCGGCTCAGGCCGCGAGGCCCGCCGTCCGCATCAGTTCGCGAATGGGCTCCAGCTCGGCCGGGGTGGAGCCCAGTTCGGCCCGCACCTTGGGGTGACGCAGCAGCTTCAGCGCCTCGGCCCGGGCACGGTCGGTCACCGGACCCTGCGGACCGGTTTCCCCGGCCGCCAGTCGCAGCAGCACCTGCAGCTTGTGGGGCACCGACACGGGCGCGCGGACCATCTGGTCGATCAGACGGGCCGCCCGTTCGACCGAGGCCCCGACCTTGCCCAGCGCTTCGCAGATCTGGCCCTCATCCGTGTCGGACAGATCGACCTTGCGCGCCGCCCGCTGGAGTCCGGCGAGGGTGGCCAGCACCTGACCCGGGGGCGTATCGCCATTGCGCATCTCGGTCTCGAACCGCAGCGAACTGAGGCAGGCGTGCAGCCAGCGCGCGGCGGACCGCTTGTTGGCGGCACCGGTTACGTTTTCGCACAGGCGCATCAGATGCTCGGCCTCGCACAGCACCGTGCTGCACGGCTTGACGAAGGCGGCGACGAAATCCGCCGTGATCAGGCTCTTGGAGCGCTCGGTGAAGGCCTCCTGCACCTCCTCCAGCGTCAGCAGGCGCCCGGCGGTCGCCGTCAGCGACACCGCGAGCGCCCGCAGGATGTCGATCTCGCCCTCCGGATCGGTCGGCCGCAGGCGCCGGGGCGAGCGCAGTTCGCGCAGGACCATGCGCGCCAGCGCGGCCGACAACAGCGGATATTCCGCCCCCTGCAGGCGCATGCCCAGCCGCCGGGCGGGGCCCTCTATCGACGGGATCAGCAGGCGCAGGCGATGGTCCTGGGCGATCAGGGCCTCGATCTCCGTCGGAGCAACCATTCGCACCACGGCCGCGAGGCTGGCGCCCTGGTCCAGAGACGGCCCGAGAATGTCGGCCAGGCTGGTGCGCTGGGCCATCATCTCGCAGAGGATCTGCTCGATCGCCACCATGACGATGGCGCGCGGCGGACCGTCCATCGGCGCGGCATCGGCCATGTCCATCAACCGGTCCAGTCGTGCACGGGCCCCCTTCAGGTCCTTCAACTCACCCGAGACAATCCCGCCCATAATGAAGGCGCGATCCGCAGTCCCGGCCAGCCGGTGGGCCAGATCGGCGAGCGAGCGCCCCTCCAGCCCCGGAAACCGCTGCGACCGGCCGGCCGCCACCAGCCGCTCGATCGCAGTGTCGGCCAGCTTCTGGTAGTGGCGGATCAGCTCGTGGACCGGCTGGCCGACCGCCTGGCTTTCGGGAACGGAGACCTTCTGGACGGCATGCTGAAGCTCGACGCCCGAAGCTTCGAGCACCTCCGCCAGATCCGGGCGATGCAGCAGTTCGAAAGCCGTGATGCCGCGCCGGGTCAGCCAGTCCTCCAGCACCCGGCCGATCAGCTCGCGGGCATGGGGCGTGTAGAAGTCCTGCACGCCCGAACAGCGTGGACCGACTTCCTCATCCGGAATGACGCGCTTCTTGCGGACCTCGGGTGCGCCCCGGGTCAACACGGTGACGCTGGAGAACTCCATGGTTTCGGAGTCGAGCGTCTCCTTGGTCACGCGGACCGCCACGGCACGGTTGTCGGCCAGAGTATCCTCGGCGGTCTCGATGGCGTGGGTACGGCTCTCTGTCGCCATCAGCAGGGCCCATGGCGCGGGGGCGGTCTTTCGGATGAAGACTTCGTAGTGAACGGGGCCGGCCATGATACACCTGAGAACGCAACTGGCCTCCGTTGTGCCCCATGAGGCCTTAAGGCGGGGTTTCGCTATGGCGACACGGGCCGACGCGCCCTAATGTCACCGCGATTGCATCCGAACGGTTACGCTTGCTGCGCGTTGGATCGTCTGGCGGCGTGCCGCGCCGAACCTCTGAGGAGTAAACCTTGGCGAATATTACCCTGGTCGACGACGACGAGAACATTGTCGCCTCCGTGTCCCTCGCGCTCGAAAGCCACGGACACAAGATCACGGCCTATCATGACGGGGCCTCGGGTCTCGAGGCGCTGCTGGCCTCCCCGCCGGACCTCGTCATCCTCGACGTGAAGATGCCGCGCATGGACGGCATGGAGGTGCTGCGCAAGCTCCGCCAGAGCTCGCAGATCCCGGTCATCATGCTCACGTCCAAGGACGAGGAGATCGACGAGATCCTCGGCTTCAACCTCGGCGCCGACGACTACATTCACAAACCCTTCAGCCAGCGGCTGCTGCTGGAGCGGGTGAAGGCCCTGCTGCGTCGTTCGGGCATTGGCGTGGGCGAAGGCGAGGGGGCCGGCGACAGCGCCGCGCGCGCCATCCGCCGCGGAAAGCTGACCATGGACCCGGCCCGCCACGAGAGCACCTGGGACGGCAAGCCGGTCAAGCTGACCGTCACCGAGTTCCTGCTGTTGCAGGCCCTGGCCCAGCGCCCCGGTTTCGTGAAGAGCCGCGATAACCTGATGGACGCGGCCTATGACGACCAGGTCTATGTCGACGACCGCACCATCGACAGTCACGTGAAGCGCATGCGCAAGAAGTTCCGGGTCGTCGATCCGGAGTTCGATGCCATCGAGACCCTGTACGGCGTTGGCTATCGATACCGCGAAAGCTGATCCCGGCGAGGCGCGCGAGGACCGGCCCCGGCCGCGGCGCCTGGTCGGATCGCGCCTCGGCGCGCTGATCCTTGCCCTCAATCTGCTCAGCCTGCTGATCCTGTTCGTGGGGGCCCTGGCCCTCAACGAATGGCGGCGGGGCCTGATAGAGGCACGCCAGGACGCCCTGACCGCCCAGGCCGAGCTGCTGGCCAAGGTTCTGGGCGACCGTGACGCCACCCAGGGCGTGCCCTATCCGGCGCTCGATCCGTATGAGGCCGGGCTTGTGCTGCGCGACACCTTCGTGCCGCGCAATCAGAGGGCGCGCCTGTACGATGCCGACGGCGCGCTGGTGATCGACAGCTATGAGGTCTCCGATACCATCCCCGGCCGGCCGCTCGAGCCCGCCCTTCCCGCCGGCAGCCCTCCCGCCGAGGTCGATCCAGAGCAGACCCGCCGGGAATCGGCCCGGCTTGAGGAAGCCCGCAGGGCCCTGGCCGGCGAGGTCGAGGCGGCCCTGACCGGCGAACCCCAGGCCCAGCTCAGACGGTCCGAAAGCGGCGACCGGGTGGTCTCGGTCTCGATCCCCGTCCGGCATGTGGAACAGGTGTTGGGCGTGCTGACACTGGAGGCCGCCGACGTCGACGAAATTCTGGCAGCCCAGCGCGCAGCCCTGATGCCGTTTGCCATCGTGGCGCTGGTCGTGTCGCTGTTTTCGTCCCTGCTGCTCCACCTGTTCGTGGCGCGCCCCGTCATGCGGCTCTCGGCGGCGGCGGACAGCGTACGTCTGGCCCAGACCCGGGCCATCTCCCTGCCCGATCTGGAGGAGCGCCGCGACGAAATCGGTGACCTCGCCCGGTCGCTGGAGACCATGACGCGCGCCCTGTCCGACCGGATGGAGGCCATTGAGCGCTTCGCCGCCGACGTCTCGCACGAGATCAAGAATCCCCTGACCTCGATCCGCTCGGCGCTCGAGACCCTGCCGCTGGTCAAGGCCGAGGCCCAGCGCGAAAAGCTGACCGCCCTGTTGCAACAGGATGTCCGCCGGCTGGACCGTCTGATCACCGACATCTCCAATGCCTCGCGGCTGGATGCCGAGCTGGCGCGCGACCGGCCGCGTACCCTGGACCTCGCGGCCCTGCTCACTGACATCGTCGATGTCTACCAGACCTCGCCCAAGCCGGGGGATGTACCGCTTGAGCTGACCATTGAGACGCCAGGGCCGACCCGCATCATCGGCCGCGATGGTCCACTGGGTCAGGTGTTGCGCAATCTGATCGACAATGCCCGCTCCTTCAGCCCGCCGGACGGGTCCGTGCGGATCATTCTGGACCGGCTGAACGAAGCTTCGCCCCTGTTGCGCATCCGGGTCGAGGACGATGGCCCCGGCATCCCGGAGGAGAATCTCGAGACCGTCTTCCAGCGCTTTTATACCTCACGGCCCAAGGGGACCGTGTTCGGCACCAACTCCGGCCTCGGCCTGTCGATCGTTCGCCAGATCGTCGAGGCCCACGGCGGCGAGGTCCGGGCCGAGAACATCGTCGACCCCGAAAGCCCCGACCGGGTGGCGGGCGCCCGGTTCACCGTCACCCTGCCGCCGCGCGCGTGACGGGTCCGGTCCAAATCCAGACCACAGTGGTCGCCCGCCCGTCTCCCGATGGATGGGTCGGCGTGGCCCTCAGCGGGCCTCCGGGGATGGGCAAGTCAGGACTGGCGCTGGCCCTTATCGGACGGGGATGGCGGCTTGTGGCCGACGACGGGGCGCTCGTCTGGACCAGCGGCGGGCGGCTGTGGGCCCGCGCACCCGAGCCGACCCGGAGCCTGATCGAGGCGCGGGGGCTGAGCATTCTGTCGGTACCCTGTCTGGACCACTGCCGGCTGGCGCTGGCCGTCACCCTGACCGCCGAAGAGCCCGAGCGACTGCCCGAGCCGACGCAAACCGTGTGGCTGGATACAGCGCTCCCGGCCCTCGCCCTGCGGGCCCACAGCACCGCCGCTCCCCGCCTTGTAGCGCTGGCCCTCGCAGAGGCTCTGCGGCGACCCGCCTCACCTTGATGCTTTAACCCGGGCCCGCTTTGCCCTATCAAGCGCGGCTTGTGGCCCGGACCGGACGTCCCGGCCGGGGATGCTGTCGGGGCGGAAGCCGTCGTGGTGAAGGCTGTATGATCGGGCTTGTGATCGTAACCCATGGCGGTCTGGCGTCGGAGTTCCTGGCGGCCATGGAGCATGTCGTCGGGCCGCAGCGCGGCGTCGCGGCCATCTGCATCGGGCCGGACGACGACATGGAGCGCCGCCGCCGGGACATCGTCGATGCCGCAGGGGCGGTCAACGACGGGGACGGCGTCATCCTGCTGACCGACATGTTCGGCGGCACGCCCTCCAACCTCGCCATTTCCGTCATGGAAGAGACTCACGCCGAGGTCATCGCCGGGTTGAACCTGCCCATGCTGATCAAGCTGGCCAGCGTGCGGGGACGCGAGCCGATGGAGGCGTGCGTGGCCCACGCGCAGGACGCCGGCCGCAAATATATCTCGGTCGCCTCGTGGGTGCTGTCGGGGGAAAAATGAGCGACGCCGACACCCCGCCGACCGCCAGCACCGTCGTCGACATCTGCAATTCGCGCGGCCTGCACGCCCGCGCCTCGGCGAAATTCGTGAAACTGGCCTCGGAGTATGAGGCCGACATCCGCGTGACGCGCGACGGCGTCACGGTCAATGCCCTGTCGATCATGGGCCTCCTGACGCTGGGCGCCGGCAACGGTTGCGGCCTGACGATTGCGGCCGAGGGGCCGGATGCCGAGGCGGCGGTCGCCGCCCTGCGCGATCTGGTGGCCCGTCGCTTTGACGAGGATCAATAGGCACCAAGCCTATTTGCCGACGATCTCGCCGTCTTCCTTGACGAAGCGCGACGGCGGCTGATCCAGCATATCCAGCACCCGCTCCGACGGGCGGCAGAGGGCGGCGCCCTTCGGCGTGACCACGATCGGGCGATTGACCAGCACCGGGTCCTCGACCATCGCTTCCAGCAGGATCTCATCGCTGACGTCGTCGGCGGTCAGTCCACGGTCCTCGGCCGAGGTGCCCCGCACCCGCAGCAGACCCTTCAGCCCCTCACCCGTCCGTTCGGCCAGATCGGTCAGTTGATCGGCCGTCCAGCCGGTCTTCAGATACTCGACGACCTTCGGCTCGACCCCCGAGGCCCGGACCATTTCCAGCACATTGCGCGACGTACCGCATTTCGGGTTGTGATAGACGGTGACGGTCATGGACGGGGCTCCTTCTGGACGCGTTGGACCGCGCGGCCTGCCTCATACCAGTCGCGCGAGCGGTTCACGATAGCCACCACCGACAGCATCACCGGCACTTCGATCAGCACCCCGACGACGGTCGCCAGTGCCGCGCCCGAGCCGATCCCGAACAGGCCGATCGCCGCCGCCACAGCCAGCTCGAAGAAATTGCTGGCCCCGATCAGGGCCGAGGGGCCGGCCACCGAATGCGCCTCCCCCGTCAACCTGTTCAGCCCATAGGCGAGGCCCGCATTCAGATAGACCTGGGTCAGGATCGGCACGGCCAGCAGGGCGATGACCAGCGGCTGGGCCAGAAGCTGCTCGCCCTGAAATCCGAACAGCAGCACCAGGGTGATCAGCAGGGCGGCCAGCGACACAGGCTGGATACGGGCCAGCGCCCGCTCATACAGGTCCTGCCCCCGGGCCAGCAGCAGGCGGCGGATGATCTGGGCCACCACCACCGGCGCCAGAATATAGAGCAGCACCGACAGCGTCAGGGTCGACCACGGCACGATGATTGCCGAGAGCCCCAGCAGCAGGCCGACAATCGGGGCAAAGGCCACGATCATGATGGCGTCATTGAGCGCTACCTGGGTCAGGGTGAAGTGCGGCTCGCCCTTGGTCAGATGGCTCCAGATAAATACCATGGCCGTGCACGGCGCCGCCGCCAGCAGGATCAGCCCGGCGATATAGCTGTCGACCTGATCCGCAGGCAGCCACTCTCGGAACAAGCCGCCGACGAACAGCCATGCCAGGAGCGCCATGGAAAACGGCTTGATCGCCCAGTTGATGAATAGCGTCACGCCGATGCCGCGCCAGTGGCGGCTGACCTGGCCCAGGGCGGCGAAATCGATCCGCACCAGCATCGGCACGATCATCAGCCAGATCAGCACCGCGACCGGCAGGTTGATCGCGGCGATCTCCATCCCGCCCAGCCCGGCAAACACGTCCGGCATCAGGGCGCCCAGCCCCACACCCACGACGATACAGAGGGCGACCCACAGGGTCAGATAGCGTTCGAAGATCGACATGGCGCTCAGGCAGCTCCGGGCCGGGCATCCGGCGGACAGCAGGACATCCGCAACAGCACATCGCCCAGCGGCGCGCAGATCTCGGGCGACCCGTCACAGCAGTCCTCCATCAGGAAAGCCAGCAGCTCGCTCATCCGGCGATAGTCGGCGGCATAGATGATGGAGCGCCCGTCGCGCACGGAGGTCGCCAGCCCGGACCGCGTCAAGATGGCCAGATTGTTCGACAGGGTGCTGGGCGCCATGCCGACGGCCTCGCCCAGGCGGCCGGCAGCCAGACCCTCCGGACCCGCCTTGACCAGCGCGCGGAAGAGGGCGAGTCGGCCTTCATGCGCGAGGGCCGACAGGGTTTCGGAGGCGGAGATCATTTCCATATTTGGCGAATAATGGAAATATTGCGCATGGACAAGCGCGGGGATCGCACTGCCGGTATCATAGAGAAAGGAAGACGCCTGGTGGAGCCGAGGGGAGCATCGATTGGGCTGACGCTTCCTCACGGTCTTTCTCCGATTCCTGATCGTCTTCGACCGTCATCGAGCGTGCTCCTGGATTTCAATTTCGACTTCTCGGACTCCGTTCA